>BCWJ01000001.1 GCA_001592145.1 Xylanimicrobium pachnodae JCM 13526 = NBRC 107786
TCCTCGTCGACGAACGACGCCACCACGGTCATGCCCTTGGACTTCTGGAAGGGCACGACGACGTCCTCCATGTAGCGGACCCACTCGTCGCGCCGCCCGGGACGGGTCTGGTAGCGGCGGATCTCGAAGAACGCGCTCATCGGGCGACCTCCAGCACGATCTTGCCGCGGGTGCGGTTGGTCTCCCCGAGGGCGTGGGCCTTGGCGACGTCTGCGATCGGGAACGTGCGGGCCACCTCGACCGTGACCTGGCCGGCGCTGAGCAGCCCGGCGATGGTGGTCAGGGCCGCGCCGTCGGGCTCGACCAGGAACGCCGAGGTGCGGAAGCCCGCCGCGGTGGCAGCGGCACCGAGCTCGGCCGAGACGCCTCCCGGGACGGCGACGATGATCCCGCCGGGGCGCAGGGTCGAGGCGATCCGCACCTGGTCGGCGCCGGTCAGCTCGATGATCGCGTCGATGTCCTTGACCGTCGTGAGGTACTCGGGGTCGTGGTAGTCGACGACGTCGTCGGCGCCGATGCTGCGCAGCCACGCGTGGTTGCGTTCGCTCGCCGTGGCGGTGACGTGCGCGCCGAGGTGCTTCGCGAGCTGCACGGCCAGGTGACCGACGCCGCCCGCACCCGCGGTGACGAGCACGCGGTCCCCGGCGCTCACGCCGGCCGTGTCGACCAGGGCCTGCCAGGCGGTCAGGGCCGCGAGCGGTACCGCGGCGGCCTGGACGTCGCTGAGCACGTCCGGGACCTTGACGAACTGGCGCGACGGGGCCGTGACGTACTCGGCGTAGGCACCGGCCTGGCGCGGGAACCACGGCATGCCGAACACGCGGTCGCCGACCGCGAGGGTGGTCACCCCGAAGCCGACCTCCTCGACCACGCCGGCCACGTCCCAGCCCAGCACGAACGGCGGCTCGCCGAGCACCCCGGCCATGCCGTTGCCCTCGCGGGTCTTCCAGTCGACCGGGTTGACGCCCGCGGCGGTGACCCGCACGAGCACCTCCGTGGGCAGCGGGGCGGGGCGGGGCTTCGTGGTCAGGATCAGCTCGTCCGCGCCGCCGAGACGCTGTTGGGTGATTGCTCTCATGGTGGGTGCTGCGTTGTTCATGAAGGGAACTGTGGCAGCGGCCCACGGGTCCCCGTAAGTGGCGCAGAGGTCATCCTGCGTAAACATCCGGCCACCCGGCCGGCGTGCCGGGTTCTCCGCCCCGCTCAGGCGGAGACGGCGTGCAGGTGCCGGGTCGTCGCCGAGGGCTTCTCGTGCAGGACGCTGAACCGGAGGCGGTAGGTCGCGGGGGAGAGTCCGACAGCGGACTGGAGGTGCTTGCGCAGCAGGGTGGCGCTGCCGAACCCGGCGGCGGCGGCGATCTGGTCGACGCTCAGGTCGGTGGTCTCCAGCATGCGGCGCGCCTCGTCGACCCGCCGCTGGATGAGCCACCGCGTGGGGCTCTCGCCCACCTCGGCGCGGAACCGGCGCGAGAAGGTGCGCACGCTCATGTGCGCGTGCGCCGCGAGGTCGGTGAGCGTCAGCGGGTGGTCCAGGTGGTCGATCGCCCAGGCGCGCGTCGCCGACGTCGAGGCCCCGGCGTCGTCGGGCAGCGGGCGCTCGATGAACTGAGCCTGGCCGCCGTCGCGCCAGGGGGCGACGACGCAGCGGCGCGCGGCCCCGTTGGCGACGTCGGCGCCGAAGTCGCGCCGCACCAGGTGCAGGCACAGGTCGATCCCGGCCGCCCCGCCCGCCGAGGTGAGGATGCGGCCGTTGTCGACGAACAGCACGTCGGGGTTCACCCGGACCGCTGGGAAGCGCGCGGCGAGCCGGCCGCACAGCGCCCAGTGCGTGGTCGCCTCCAGGCCGTCGAGCAGGCCCGTGGCCGCGAGCACGAACGCGGACGTGCACAGGCTGACGATCCGCGTCGTCGCCGGGATGGCGCCGAGCGCCTCCCGCAGCTCCCCGGGGAGGGCGCCCGTCGCGAGCAGTTCCGCGGTGGGTTCCTGGGTGGCGACGACGACGGTGTCCGCCTCGCACAGCAGGCTCTCGTCGTGGCTGACCTGGACGACGAAGTCCTGGTTGGTGCGCACGGGCCGCCCGCCCAGCGCACAGGTCTCGACGTCGTAGAGCGCTTCGCCGTCGGGCCCCTGAGCCTCCCGGAACACCCGTGCGGCGATGCCGAGGTCGAACGGGATCACGCCGTCGAGGGCGAGCACGGCGACACGATGAACCATGGCCCGAAGTTTACGCACGGGGTTGTTCCAGACGGAAAGTTATCAACGTCGTTGACATGTACGACGACGGAGCCTAGCGTCGGCCACCGTTGAGAACCAGGCGCGCGAAAGGCATTCCATGGCGGCATCCCTCGTCGAGCAGAGCCTCGTCACCGGGCACCGGTGGAACGTCTACGTTCCCGACGACCCGCTGACCGGGCACCGCGCCCGCTCGACGCCGATCCTCCTGGTGCTCGCGGACGCGGCACTGACCGCCGACGGCGCACGGGCCCTCGCGACGTCGTCGGGACTCGCCGACATCGCCCGCGCGGAGCATGGCGTCGTCGCGTTCCTCAACCCGCTGGGCGAGGCGTGGGCCCCGAGCGACACCGCGGCGATCCCGGCGGCGCTCGCCCGGTTCGACGGGTTCACGGGCGAGCCCTACGACCACGACGGCCAGCGCTGCGTCATGGGCGACACCGGTGAGCAGGTGTGCAAGTTCCCCGGGAACGACTCGCGCGTCTACCTGTTCGGCGACCGTTCGGGAGCCGACTTCATCGTCGAGCAGGTGGTGCCCGGGCTCGACACCGACGACGACCGGGGCACCCCGTGGACGCCGACGGCCGTCTACCTGTCCAACCCGGGGCCGGACACCGTTCTCCCGGACAGCGACATTCACGGCAGCGACATCGAGGTGCCGACGTACGTCGTCAACGGCTCGCACCGGCTCGAGGCGTCGCTGGCGCGCCTCAACGAGCGGTCGCACCTGTTCGGCACGGCGAAGGGTCCCCGGAGCCCCGGGTTCCACCGTGCCGCGCTGCTCAAGGGCTACGACCGGGTGATCGAGCACGCCATGCGGCGCTGGTGGACCCTGCCCGCGCAGATCTTCCCGATCCCCGACCCGGCGGCGCTCGGGCTGCGCGTCGTGCAGGACGTGCTCGACGTCGACGGTCAACCGCTCGAGTACTGGACCTACGCGCCGCGCCAGCAGGCCGGGACCGTCCCGCTGGTGCTGGTGTTCCACGGCGGCAGCGACAACGCCGAGTTCATGGTGTGGTCCACCGGGTGGGCGCAGACCGCGGCCGAGCACGGGTTCACGGTGGTCTCCGTCGACCAGCACGTGGCCCGGACGCCGGAGCAGATGGTGACGCTGCTGGACCACCTGCTGGCCGAGAACCCCCGCATCGACCGGAGCCGCATCTACGCCTCGGGCTTCTCGATGGGGTCGGTGAAGTCGTTCGACCTCGCCGAGCAGTTCCCCGACCGGTTCGCCGCGGTCGCCCCGATGAGCGGGTCGTTCGCGCCCCAACGGCCGTCAGGGGAGCTGGTGCCGACCATCTACTTCGCCGGCATGGACTCGACCCTCCCGGAGCGGCCGCACCAGGACGGCGCGCCGAACAACATCGACGCCCGGGTGGCCGGAGTCCTGGCCCGCAACGGCGTCACCGACGACTACGTGTTCGACGCGGCTGTCGACCCCGTCTGGGGCATCGCGCCCGACGCGCAGGTCCACGTCGCGGACCACCTGTTCCCCGAGGTGTCGGTGACGGCCAAGGCGTTCGGTAGCGACGACGGGAACGTGTACACCGTGCTCGCGGAGGCGAACGGCGTGGGCCACGAGTCGCTGCCGATCGAGAGCGAGATCGCGTGGGCGTTCCTCTCGCAGTTCTCGCGGGGCGCCGACGGCGAGATCGCCATCGAGAACGGATGCTTCGACCTCGCCGCGCTCGACACCGCCCGGTGAACCCCGCGGGTAGGGTCGGCGACGATGGACGAGTCCTCCGGCCCTACCCCGGCGGCCGACCGGCTCCTGTACACGGCCAACCGGTTCGCCCGCTCCCTCAACCGTGCCGCCGAGCACACGGCCGCGGCGCACGGGATCACCCTGCCGCAGCTGTTGGCCCTGCAGGTGCTGGGCGAAGGTGAGGCGCTCTCGAACGCCGCGATCGCCCGCCGGATCTTCGTCAGCGCCCAGGCGTCCCATGTGGTGTGCCGGGACCTGCTCGACGTCGGCCTGATCGAACGCGGACCCCATCCCACGAACAAGCGGGTACGGCTGGTGCGGCTCACCACCGCCGGCTGGCGTGTGCTGCGGGAGTGCACGATCGAGCTGCGCGACCTGGAGGACCGGCTCGCCCAGGCCCTGCCCCGCACCTGGGACGCGCCCCTGACCACGATCCTGCACACCGCGGCCCAGACGCTGGCGGGCGGGTACTTCGGTGATGCGGACGCGGAGGCCGCGGCGCGGGCGCGGCGGCGGTGAGGTTAGGCTTACCTCCGTTCATCGCCGACCCCAGCCGAGAGAAGACTGCAGTGGGCACCAGACGCGGCTATACGGGCGCCATGATGCGCGCGTTCGGGGCGGGGGAGTGGGTCCTGACGGTCCGCTCCGTGCAGGACGTGACCGAGCACTACCGGCGGATCGTCGTGGACGCGCCCGGCCTGTTCGACGGGACGCCGTACGGCCCCGGGTCCTTCATCCGGCTGTGGGTACCCGACCCGGACGACCCGGCCCGCGAGCACCAGCGCGGCTACACGATCGCCGCGCTGGACGAGGCCGCCGAGCAGCTGACCCTGGAGTTCGTGCTGCACGAGCCGGCCGGACCCGCGTGCCACTGGGCCGCGAACGTGCAGGTGGGCGACCAGATCGCCGCGACCCGCTGGGGCGCCCCCCGGTTCGAGCCGCCGGTGCCCGCACCCGCCGGGTACCTGCTGGTCGGGGACCCCGCGAGCATCCCCGCGATCAACGCCATCGTCGAGGAGATCGGGCGGCTGCCCGGTCGCCCGCCCGTGGACGTCTACCTCGAGTACACGCACGACGACGACCGCACCCTGCTCACCGCCGCCGCCCCCGGCCTGCGCACCACCTGGGTGCGCCGCACGGGCGACCCGGACGTGCTGGTCCGCGCGATCGAGGCCGACGGCACGCGCGACTGGTCCGACTGGTTCGCGTGGGTCACCGTCGAGACCGCCGCGACCAAGGCGGTGCGCGGCCGGCTCAAGGAGTGGGGCTTCCCCAAGACGCACCTCAAGGCGCAGGGGTACTGGAGCGCCGGCAAGCAGATGGGCCTCTCGCGCGACACGGAAGCCGTGGACGAGATGGTCGAGCCCGCCCCGCCGGTCGAGCCTGTCGCGACTCCCGCCGTGACCCCCGCCGCATCCCGCTGGCAGGCGTCGTCGGGCGCTGCCCTGCTGGCCCCGCTCAAGCGCACTCTCGTGATCGCAGGGGTGGTCCAGGGACTGGTGAGCCTGGCCGAGCTGGTGCCGTTCGTGCTGCTCGCGATCCTGGCGGCGCGGCTGCTCGATGGCGAACGGGACCCATCCCGGTTCTGGACGCTGGGGTTGTGGGCGATCGGGCTGATGGCGGCCGCGGCGGTGGTCAGCGCGGTGCTGCTCTTCGCGCTGCACCTCATGGATGCCCGGTTCGGCCTGGCGCTGCGGCGTCGGCTCGTGGACCGCATCGCCCGCGTCCCGCTGGGCTGGTTCACCGACCGCAACTCTGCGGCCGTCCACAAGGTCGTCTACGACGACGTCGCCGGGCTGCACCACCTGACCACGCACGCGGTGGTCGACGCCGTCGCCGCCGTCGTGACCCCGGTGGCGGTGCTCGTGACGCTGTTCGTGGTGCACCCGGGCCTGGCCGCGCTGCTACTGATCCCGCTGATCGCGGTATACATCCTGTCGATGCGGATGTTCAACGCGTCGTCGTACGGCATCGCGACCTTCGAGGCGAAGCTCGCCGAGGTCTCCGAGACGGCGGGTGCACACCTGGCGGCGCAGGCCACCGCGCGCATCTACGACCGCGGCGACGACGCCCGGCTCGGGCGCGTGCTCACCTCGCGGGCCGCGTTCCTCGACTCGTGGCAGCGCCCCCTGACGGGGCTCAAGACCGCCAACGACCTGGTCACGCGCCCGACGACGATGCTGGCCTACCTCCTGGTGCTCGGTGTACCCCTGCACGTCCTGGGGTGGATCTCGGCGGGGGACCTGGTGCTGTTCCTGCTGGTGGGCACCACGTTCGGGGCGCGGCTCATGGCGGTCGCCTACGGGTTCGTGCCCATCCGCGAGGCCCTGGCCGCGGCCCGGGAGATCGCCGCCACCCTGGCCGAGCCCGTGCTGGCCCAGCCCGCGGACCCCACGCCCCTCCCGGTGGTGCGCGAGCGCGGCCGCCGCGTCGTCTTCGAGTCCGTGACCTTCGGGTACGACGAGGCCCACCCGGTGCTGCACGACGTCGACCTCACGCTCGAACCGGGAACCGTGACCGCACTGGTGGGCCCGAGCGGCGCCGGCAAGACCAGTCTGGCCACCCTGCTCGCCCGGTTCCACGACGTGACCGGCGGGCGCATCACGGTGGACGGCGTCGACCTGCGGGACCTCGCCACCGACGAGCTGTACGGCGCCGTCGCCTTCGTGTTCCAGGGGCGCTCCCTGGTGCGCGAGAGCGTGCACGACAACATCGCGCTGGGCCGCCCGGACGCCACCCGCGAGCAGGTGGAACAGGCCGCGCGGGCCGCCCAGGTGCACGAGCGGATCAGCCGGCTCCCGCGCGGGTACGACTCCGTGGTCGGCGAGGACGCCGTGCTCTCCGGCGGGGAGGCGCAACGCGTCGCGGTGGCCCGCGCCCTGCTCGCCGACCCGGCGATCCTGGTGCTCGACGAGGCGACCGCCCACGCCGACCCCGAGTCCGAGCACCTCGTCCAGGCCGCGCTGTCCGAGCTGGTGCGCGACCGCACCGTGCTGGTCGTCTCGCACCGGCTGCACACCCTGACCGGCGCCGACCGGATCGTCGTCCTCGACCAGGGCCGCATCGTCGACTCCGGACGGCACGACGAGCTGCTGGCCCGCGGCGGGCTGTACCGCGAGCTGTGGGACGCCGACCAGGCCGCGATCGAGAGCGGCGCGCAGGGCGACGCGACGGATCTGGCGAAGGTGGGTGCACGGTGAAGGGGCTGCTCTCTCTGATCGGGGACCGCGCGGCCGTGCGCCGCTACGGGTGGTGGTCCCTCGCCGCCGTCGTCGTGCGCGCCGCCGTGCTGCTGGTGCTCATCCCGCTGCTCGGGAACCTGTTCTCCGCCACCCCGGCTGCCGCGCTGCCCTGGCTGGCCGCCCTCGTGACGCTCGTCGCCGCGAGCTGGCTGGCCGAGCAGCGGTTCGTCGCCGCCGGGTTCACCATCGGCTTCGACCTGCTCACCGGCGTCGAACGCCGGTTGCGGCGCCGCCTCGAACAGGTGCCCGTCGGCTGGTTCGACGACACCCGGCGCTCCGAGGTGCAGGCCACGCTCGCCTCGGTGGGCAAGGAGATGTGCCAGTCCGTCGCCTACATCGTCTCCCCGGCCATCAGCTCGATCGGGTCGGCGTTCCTGGTGGGCGTCGGCCTGCTGTTCGTGAACCCCTGGCTGGGCGCCGCGGCGCTCGCGTGCTGGCTGGTCAGTGCCGCCGCGTACTGGCTCAGCGGGCGGCTGCTGCGCGACGCCGACCGGGCGTTCGCGCGCAGCTCGCACGAGGTGGGCGCGCGCATCGTCGAGCTGGCCCGTTCACAACGTGTGCTGCGCGCGAACGGCCGGGCCGGTGCGTCGGTCGGCGCCCTGGGCACCGCGCTCGGCAAGCACCAGCGCGCCACCCTGCGCCTGCTCGGGTGGAGCGTGCCCGGCACGATCGTGTTCGGCGTCGTCCACCAGCTCTCCCTGCTGGCCGTCGCCGTGGTCACGGTGCGGCTGTTCCTGGACGGCGCGATCACGCCCGGCGAGGCCGTGGCGCTGATCGTGGTGCTGGTGCGGTTCCTGGAACCGTTCGTGACCCTGTCCGAGCTCGCCCCCGCCGTCGAGCTGTTCCGGCAGGCGCTGGGCCGCATCCGGCTGCTGCTCGACGCCGAGGTGCTGCCCGAGCCGGTGGCGTCCCCGGCGTCCTCGGCGGCCGCGGCCGCCGCCGTCGAGCTGCGCGGCGTCCGCTTCGGCTACCGGCCGGGGCAGCCCGTCCTGGACGGCGTCGACCTGGTGGTCCCGGCCGGGACCACCACCGCGATCGTCGGCCCGTCCGGCTCCGGCAAGTCCACGCTGCTCGACCTGATCACCCGCACCGCCGACGTCGACGACGGCGCCATCCTGGTCGACGGCGTCGACGTGCGCGACCTGCGCCTCGACGACCTGCTCGGGCGCGTCGCCATGGTGCACCAGGACGTGTTCCTCCACGACGGCACCATCGACGAGAACGTGCGCGACGGGCGGCCCGACGCCGACGCCGCCGCGGTGCGCGCCGCCGCCGCCGCAGCCCAGCTCGACGAGGTGGCGGCCCGCCTGCCCGACGGGTGGGACACCCGCGTGGGGGAGGGCGGCGACCGGCTCTCGGGTGGCGAACGCCAGCGCGTCAGCATCGCCCGCGCGATCCTGCGCGGCGCCCCGCTGCTGCTGCTCGACGAGGCCACCAGCGCGCTCGACGTGCGCACCGAGCAGGCCCTCGTCGCCGCGCTGGCCGAGCACACGGCCGCCACCACGACCACCGTCGTCGTCGCCCACCGGCTGTCCACCATCGCGAGCGCGGACCAGATCGTGTTCCTCGACGGCGGACGCGTGGTCGAGCAGGGCACGCTGGCCGAGCTGCTGGCCGCCGACGGGCGCTTCGCCGCCTACTGGCGACTGCGCGAGCGGGCGGGCGACTGGGTGCTCGCGTGACGGGTCGCTGCGCGCGCTGGTCGGGGACTTCCTGATATCTCAGATGAACCTCTGATGTAGGGTGCTCACATGAGCACAGCCACCTTCACCGACCTCCTGCGCAAGCCGAAGGATGTCGTCGAGCGGACCGAGCAGGGTGCCGTACGGATCACCCGCCGCGACGCAGAAGATCTGGTCCTCGTGCGCGCCGGCGACCTTGAAGGCCAGCGCGACGGCATCGCCCTCGCGAGCCGCATCATGCGCGCTGCCTTCCACACCGGCGGCAACATGCGCCTCGCTCTAGAGGACGCCTTCGCGTGGACCCACCTGCTCTCCGAGGACGCGCGCACACGGATGGCTGCAGAGATCGACCGGCTCGTGTGGTCGTCCACCGAGCTCGGTGAGTACGGCGCTCTGCTGGGCACGTTCCGCTCATGGGAGGGCACCGCCGAGGCTCTCGCCGCCGGCCTGTCCGCGGACGCCACCCTCGACTGGATCGACGCCTCGCAGTGGACCGACGTCGAGCGGCCGGCGTGAGCAAGAACTCTTCCGACGTCCCGCGCCCCTACCGCAAGAGCGACTACCGGATCCGGTTCGCGACCCGTGAGGCCGAGCGAGGTTGGCGCGACCTGTGCGCCACGACGCGCGGGGCGAGCGTGACCGCATGGGAGTTCCTCACGTCCACGCCGACCGACCAGCGCGACGACTGCTACCCCTTGAAGGACGAGCTGGGTGTCGTCGTGATCAGCGGTGTGAAGTACACCCGTTGGCAGTACAAGCCGACGAGCGGCGGGCGCATCTGGTACGCCGTGCTACCCGCAGCCAAAGGCGCGGGCCACGCAGGAGTCGTGGCGTTGGAGCGGGTTACGACCGGGCACCCGAACGAGACGATCAAGAACCACCGCTGAGGCCTCGCCGATGGTTTCCGGCCTCTTGACGAGCCCGGTGCCGGCTGATGGCCTTGCGCACGGCATCGCGAACACTCTGGTCAGCCCCCAGTCGCCCAATGAGCGTGCGGATGACCTGAACCTGCGTGATCCGTGAGGTGCCGAGCTCGATGGCCAGGGAGTCACGGTACGAGGCCAGTATCCGAGTGGCGGCGCTGAAGTGAACGCGGCCTGTGGCACCTCCTACGCTGCGACGCCCGCCACGGCCCGCCGCCGGGTGCGGTACCTCAGGGGTGACTCGCCGACCACGCGCTTGAAGGCCGTGCTGAACGCGCTCTCCGATCCGTAACCCACCGCGCGGGCCACCTCACCCACGGTGACGTCGGGGTCGCGGAGCATCCGCCGGGCGAGGAGCATGCGCCACTGCGTCAGGTAGGTCAGCGGGGGCATCCCGGACGTCTCGCGGAACCGCTCGGCGAACGTGGTCCGGGACATGGCTGCCGCCTGGGAGAGCTCGTCGAGCCCCCACGGGTGCGCGGGGCGCCCGTGCATGAGGTCCAGCGCCGGGAGCAGCCGGTCGTCGGCGTGCAGGCGCAGGAGTCCGGGTGGGAGGTCCTGCTGGCCGGCGTAGGCCCGCAGAAGGCCGAGCACCAGGAGTTGCGCGTGCTGCCGGACGGCGAAGGCGGCGCCGGGTCGCGCGGTCGTGGCCTCGTCGAGCAGGCGGCGCAGCAGGTCGCGCAGCCCGTGGGGGTCGGCGGCGTGCGCGGCGACGACGGCGACGGGAGGGAACGATCCCGCCACCAGGGAGCGGCCGGCGTCGTTGAGGCGGATGCAGCCCCCCAGCACCACGTCGTCGCCGGGGGTCCGCGCGGTGAAGGGCGGGGCGGCGAAGTCCGACGTCGGGCCGATCGGGATGCGGGGTTCGGGCCCTCCCGCGAGGTCCATCCAGGTGCGGCCCGTCAGGATCGCGACGTCGCCCGCCGCGAGGGAGACGGGCCCGTCGACGTCGTCGGCGTGCAGGGTCGCGTGGCCGTCGACGACGGCGAAGAACTTGATCGGTTCCGTGATCGGGCTCTGGGACCGCCATCCGCCCCGCGCGACGATGCCGCCCGTGATGAGGTTCGCGATCTCGACGAGGTCGCACAGCTCGGACAGGTGATCACCGCGCATGATCCGTACTCTCGCTCAAGAATCCCGGCCTGACAACTATTCACGGTACGTCCCGGTTCGCCAACACTGAATTGGTCCCGATCCTTGAGGAGGAGCACATGCAGTACCGCACCCTTGGCCGCACCGGCATCCAGGTGAGCCCGTACGCGCTCGGCACGATGATGCTCGGCGCCATCGGCAACCCCGACCACGAGGACTCGATCAAGGTCATCCACCGGGCGCTCGACGCCGGGATCAACCTGGTCGACACCGCCGACTTCTACTCCGACGGCGAGTCCGAGGAGATCGTCGGCAAGGCCCTCCACGGCAGGCGCGACGACGTCGTGCTCGCCACGAAGGTCGGCCTCCCGATGGGTCGCCCGCCGGGCGCGCCCGCGGCCCCGGTCCCCAACACGTCCGGTGCGTCCCGGCGCTACCTCACGCGTGCGCTCGAGGCGTCGCTGCGCCGCTTGCGGACCGACTACGTGGACCTCTTCCAGGTGCACCGGCCCGACCCGGAGACGGACATCGAGGAGACCCTCGCCGTGCTCACCGACCTGCAGCGTGAGGGCAAGATCCGCGCGTTCGGCACGTCGTCGACACCGGCGTCGGACATCGTCCGCACGCAGTGGGTCGCGGAACGCCGGGGCCTGGCCCGGCCCCGGACCGAGCAGCCGCCGTACAGCATCCTGGACCGGGGGATCGAGCGGGAGGTGCTCCCTGTGGTGCAGGAGTTCGGGATGGGTGCGCTCGTGTTCTCGCCGCTGGCGGGCGGGCTCCTCACCGGCCGCTACCGCAAGGGCCAGGCTGCCGACACGCACCGCGCCCGGTTCGGCTTCCGGCACATGGTGGACCCGAGGCGCCTCGACGCCGTCGAAGCGCTGTCCGTCGTCGCCGAGCAGGCGGGGACCCCGCTGCGGCACCTGGCCCTGGCCTTCGCCGTCACGCACCCGGGAGTGACGGCGGCACTGCTCGGACCCCGCACCATGGAGCAGCTCGACGACCTGCTCGCCGGGGCCGACACCGTGTTGGACGACGACGTGCTCGACCAGATCGACGCGATCGTGCCGCCCGGCACCGACGTCGGACCGCTCGACGTGGCCTACCAGCCCCCGGCCGTCACCACGGCCGCGCTGCGCCGCCGCCCGATGGCGGAACGCACCGTGGCCCAGTGACGGACCCGGGGGCGGGCCCACCCCGCTGGACCGCGTGCTAGGCAGCCGCCCCCGCCAGCGCCGGTTCCGGCCGGTCGATGGTGAGCGCCTCGACGAACTCGGCGTACAGGGCGTCGGTGGCGAGGAGCTCGGCGTGGGTGCCGGTGGCTCGCACGCGGCCTTCATCCATGACGACGATGCGGTCGGCGTCGACGACGGTCGACAGGCGGTGCGCCACGGTGATGACGGCGCGGTCGCGGGCGTGCTCCGTGACGGCGGACTGGATGGCGGACTCGGTGCGGCCGTCGAGCTGCGAGGTGGCTTCGTCGAGCAGCAGCACGTCGGCGTCGGCGAGCAGGGCGCGGGCCAGGGCGATGCGCTGGCGTTGCCCGCCGGAGACGGCGGAGGACACGAGGGAGGTGTCGATCCCGTCGGGTAGGGCGGCGATCTGTTCGCTGAGCTGGACGGTGTCGAGCACCCGGGCGAGCTGGGTGTCGGTGGCGTCGGGGTTGGCGATGAGCAGGTTGTCGCGGATGGTGCCGGGCACCACGGGGGTGTCCTGCTCGACGAACGCGAACGTGGCGCGCACCTGGGCGGGCGTCAGGTCGCGGTAGGGGACGCCGTCGACGCGGACCTCGCCGGAGGTGGGGTCGAGGAAGCGCAGGGCGAGGGCGAGCGCGGACGTCTTGCCTGCCCCGGACGGCCCGACGAACGCGGTGTGCCCGGTGCGGGGGATGGCCATGGTGAGGTTCCGGACGACGTCCTCGCCGTCGTCGGTGTAGCGCGCGGTGACGTCGTCGAACTCCAGCACGGCGTCCGGCGTCGTCGGCACAGCGCCCGACGACGACGCGGCGTCGTCGGCGCTCGCGGAGGTGGGCTCGGAGGTGGCCTCGATCTCGATCTGCTCGACCTCGATGATGCGCTTGGACGCGGCGAGCCCGGACTGGAGCGAGGAGAGCGCGTCGGCGAACTCCATGACGGGGCCGACGAAGTTGAAGATGTACATGATGAACGCGACGAGCGCGGCGATGGACAGGTAGCCGGCGGAGACGCGCCAGGCGCCGAGCGCGATGATGACGACGATGGCGACCTGGATGCCGCCGAACGCGAACGTCCAGGCGACGGCCTCGGACTTGACGGCGCGGATGCCGTGCGCGCGGGCGTCGGCGGCGTGGGTGAGCACGTCGGCGATGCGGCGGCTCTCGGCGCGGGCCACCTTGACGGTGCGCAGGGCGCGCACGGACCCTTCGAGCTCGCCGCCCAGGTGACCGATCGACTCCTGCGCGCGGGCGCGGTGGCGGCCCACGGCGGGCATGAGGGCGGCCATGATGCCGCCGAACACGACGACGGCGCCCAGCGTGATGGCGAGCAGGACGGGGTCGAGGACGCCCATGAGGATGACGGTGCCGATGATGCCGGCGGCGCCGTTGACGATGGACACGAACCCGGAGCTCACGGCGGTGGACAGGAGCTGGGAGTCGGAGGTGGTGCGTGAGACGAGCTCGCCCGCGGGCTTCGCGGCGACGTGCAGCACGCGGCCGCGCAGGAAGCGCTCCACCAGCGAGCGGCGGACGTCGAACACGACGGTCTCGGCGGTGCGGCCCAGCACGACCCAGCTCAGCCAGCTCGCGACGACGCCGACGACGGTGAGGATCGCGAGGGTGGTGACGTACCCGGCCACGGAGGTGTCGGCCATGACCGCGTCGATGACGTCCTGCACCACGCGGGGCGTCCACAGGCCGGTGACGGTGGCGATCATGCCGACGACGGCGCCCAGCGTGATGGTGGGCCAGTGGGGCTTGAGGTAGCGCAGCAGCACGGCCAGGCGGGCGGGCTGGAACAGGTCGCTGACGGGGGCCTTCTCGGGCGCGGTCTCGGTGGTGTCGCTCACGATCCGAAATGAAACATGAGCGTCCTAAAAAACTCAACCGATGGATCGAATCGCGTCGCACGTATGGCTAGAATGGGCGCCCATGAGCGAACGTGACCTGTCGCCGACCCAGCAGCGCACCCGGGCCGCCCTGCTGCGCGCCGGCATCGAGGTGCTCAGCAACGACCCGTCGGCGCCGCTGGGCGAGGTGGCGTCGCGCGCCGGCGTCGCCCGCTCGACCCTGCACCGCTACTTCGCCGACAAGACGGCGCTCACCGCGGCCATCACCGAGTTCGTCACCGCCGAGCACGACGACGCGCTGCACCGTGCCGACCTCACCGAGGGCACCGGGCTCGACGCCCTGCGCCGCCTCGCCCTCGAGCTCATGGACCGGCTCGACGTGCTGGCCTGGTTCCTGGGCCCCGCCCTTCTGGTCGAGGGACTGCACAGCGGCAGCATCGACGACATGACCGGGGAGCCCGACCCCGCCGTCCTCGACGCCGCCGCCCGCGGCATCGCCGACGGCAGCATCGACCCGGCCCTGTCGCCGCAGTGGTGCGAGTCCTTCGTGTGGTCCGTGCTGTTCTCGGCGAACCACGCGCCCGCCGCCTCCGGGATGACGACGACGGAGGCGCGCTCCCAGGCGATGCGCTCCCTGCTCAAGGCCCTGGCGGCCGACCCCGCGGCCGTGCGGTAGTACCCGGTCCCGTACTACGCTGCACCGCGTCACACGGGAGCCCCGGCAGGGGCTGAGAGGGAGTTATCGCCGCTCCGACCGTCGAACCTGATCCCGGGTCATACCGGCGGAGGAAGTGCGAGCCATGGCTACTGCCCTTGACGTGCCCATCTCAGAACAGCACCGGGCCGGAGGCCGCCGCGCCGTGCGCGGCGGCGTGCTCGGCAACTACGTCGACCAGTTCGACATCATGCTGCCCGTCGCAGCGCTCACCCCCGTGGCCGACCAGGTGTTCGGGTCAGGGCACGCGCTCGCCGCCGCCGGGTGGGTGTTCGTCGCCACCCTGCTGGGCCGCCCCCTGGGCGCCATGGTGTTCGGCCCGATCGCCGACCGGGTCGGGCGGACCGCCGCCACCCGCGTCGCACTCGCCGGCATCGCCCTGACCACCACCCTGATCGCCGCCGTCCCCGGGCACACCGTGCTGGGCGGCGGCACGGTCGCCGTCGTCGTGGCGCTGCGGTTCCTCGGCGGGGTGTTCGTGGGCGGCGAGTACTCGGCGGCCATCCCGCTCGCCATGGAATGGAGCCGGCCCCGCGCACGCGGCGGGCTCAGCGGCCTGGTCATGGCCATGTCGCCCTGGGCCAACGCGACCGTGTCCGCCATCGTGCTGCTGCTCAGCACCGCCCTGCCCGACGCCGCCTACGCGTCCTGGGGGTGGCGCGTGCCGTTCGCCGTCGGCGCGGCGCTCGCGGCCGGGCTGGCGCTGTACTACCGCACGCTGGTGCCTGACTCCGAGGCCTGGCAGCAGGCGACGGACCGGGCAGTGGCCACCACCCGCCGTCCGAGCCCGCTGCGCGCGGTGCTGTTCGGCACCCACCGGCGGGCATTGTGGCAGGTGTTCGTGCTGATGAGCGGCCTGTGGCTGCTCACCCAGATGGCGGTGCCCACGCTCATGGCCGAGCTGCGCGCCGGGGGCCGGTTCGGTGCGCAGGAGCTCTCGGCGACCCTCCTGGTCGCCACGGTGGTCTCCGCGGTGGCGATGCAGGCCGCCGGGCACCTGTCCACGCGCACCGGCCGGCGCCGGTTCTTCGTCGCCTTCGCCGCCGTCGTCGTGGTCGCCGCCCCGGCGGTGTGGCTGGGGGTGTTCGCGGTGGACGGCCTGCCCGCCGTCGTGACCCTGGCCGCCGCCCTCCAGGTGGTGACCGTGACCGGCTACGCACCCGTCGCGGCGTACCTGGCCGAACGGTTCCCCGCGAGCGTGCGGGCCAGCGGGTACGGCGTCGGGTACAGCCTGTCGCTGGTGGTCCCCGCCCTGTACCCGCTGTGGCTCCCCGCGCTGCAGGAAGTGGTGGGGCACACCGCCGCGATCGTGTCCGTGCTGGTGCTGGGCGGCCTGCTCCTGGGCGGTGCCGCGTGGTGGGGTCCGGAGCCCGACGTCGACGCTCCGCTGCGGTAGGAGACCCGGGTTCAGGCGAGCGTGAGCTCGACCATGGGCAGGCCCTGCACCGGGTGCCCCACGGCCGCCTCGATCGCGCCGCGCAGCTGCCGCCACGCCCGCGGGTGCGCCTCGCGGTAGCGGTCGAGCGCGGCGGCGGCCTCGGCGTCGGGCAGGAGACGTCCCCGGGCCGGGACGTCGCGCCGCCGCCCGACGCTCACCCGGCACCCGGGGTGGGCGCGCAGGTTGCGGTACCACTGGGCGGACGTGCCGAAGCCGCTGACGATCACGATCGTGGTGGGCGAGGGCCGCTCGACCACCTCGAGGCACACGTACCGGGGCAGGCCGGACGTGCGGCCCACATGCTCGAGCATCAGGATGCGGGTGCCCAGCAGCCACCCCAGCCCGTGCCGGAACAGCCAGATGGGCGCGCGAACCAGGCGCCGGTTGCGCAGCGCGCGGGCGCCGATCACGTCGGTCAGGCGGGACACGCGGCGAGCATAGGCACGTGTCTGCCGGCCCAGCAGGTGGAGGGCCCGTCAGGTCGCCGCGGGCTCACAGCATCGCGGAGGCCCATCCCAGGAGGGACTGGACGGCCACCGGAGCGGCGAGCGCGATCAGTCCCACGGCCACGCTCACCGCGGCCAGGGTCGCGCCGAACACGACGGCGAACCGTGCCGCCGCCGTCGCGAGACCCGGCTCCTCGGGTGCCTCGGCACGGGCGGCGAAGAAGGGGGGTGGGGTTGCTGCGGACGTCATGCCACCGAGTCTGCTGAGGGGAGCCGGGCCGCACATCGGGCCGTGGGCGGGCCGCGGCGGCGGGCTCGTACGACCGTGGGGGCAGGCGGGTCAACCCGTCGTCGGACCCCTCGGTCCGGGGGATCAGCGCCCGTCGCGGTAGCGGTCCACGAACGCGCGCAGCACCCGGTGCGAGTCGCCGACGTCGCGGGAGGCCGCGCGGGCCAGGACGTCGT
Source organism: Xylanimicrobium pachnodae JCM 13526 = NBRC 107786 (assembly GCA_001592145.1). Lineage (GTDB taxonomy): Bacteria > Actinomycetota > Actinomycetes > Actinomycetales > Cellulomonadaceae > Xylanimonas > Xylanimonas pachnodae. The sequence continues at coordinate 16,986 of BCWJ01000001.1, forward strand.
CGTACTCGGACGGGTCGTAGTAGCCGTGCCCGCGGTACACGTCGATGCGCTGGCGCAGGTCCGCCAGGTCGAGCTCCGGGTGGAACTGCGTGGCGTACAGGTGGGTGCGCACCCGGAACATCTGTACCGGGCACGCCTGCGAGGTCGCCAGGAGCACCGCGTCCGGCGGCAGCTTCCGCACCGCCTCCTTGTGCCCCACGAACGCCGCGAACCGCTGCGGCATGCCCGCGAGCAACGGGTCCGCCGCGCCGTCGGGCGTGAGCTCGACCGTGACCGGACCCACCGGTTCGCCGTACGTGCGGTCGATCACCGCACCCTGGTGCACGCCCAGCGTGCCGACGCCGTAGCACGCGCCCAGGAACGGGAAGTCGCGATCCACGACCTCGTCCAGCAGGACGGCGAACTCGCGCTCCACGCGCCGCTGCGTCGCCGACTTCAGCTCCTCGTCGTCGGACGAGTTGAACGGCCCGCCACCCACGATGACGCCCGCGTACTCGTCCAGGTCCAGGCGCGGCATCGGCTCGCGCTCCAGGCGGACGTGGCGCAGCTCGGACGGCTCCAGCCCGCCGTAGCGCAGGAACGCGGCGTACTCGCCGGCCGCGGCGGCATCGTGCTCGCGCGTGGCGAGCAGCAGGAACGGCAACACCACGTCAGTGCACCACGGCGGGATCGGGGTGCGCCCGCCGACGGCGCTGTGCGCGTCGCGTCACAGGCCCAGCACGGCGCTCGCGACCAGGAAGTAGATCACCAGCCCGAGCACGTCCACCACCGTGGTCACCACGGGCGCCGAGACGAGCGCCGGGTCGATCCCGACCTTCCGGGCCACGAGCGGCGAGATGCCGCCCACCAGCGCGCCGAGCAGGCAGATCAGCAGCAGGGAGAGCCCGACGGCGGTGGCGACGTCGAGCCCCGTGAACAGCAGGCCGGCGACGACGGCGAGCACGCCGAGCCCCGTGCCGAGCAGCAGGCCGGAGGCCGCCTCGCGCACCGCGACCCGCGCCAGGTCGGAGGGCCGCACCTCACCGATGGCGAGCGCGCGCACGCACGCCGACGACGCCTGCGTGCCCACCTTGCCGCCCGTGCCGACCAGCAGCGGGATGAACAGGGCCAGGGCCGCGACCTCCTCCAGGGCGTCCTCGAAATGGTGCGCCACCGTGACCGTGAGCAGCGAGACGATCAGCAGGAGCACCAGCCACACCGCCCGGGTGCGGGCGAGCTGGAGCACCGACACCGCCATGTAGTGCCCGTCCCAGTGCTTCGCCCCGCCCTGCCGGGAGGCGTCCTCCGAGTCGGCGTCCTCGATGACCTCGTCCGCGTCGTCGAACGTGAGCAGGCCCACCAGGCGACCCTCCGCGTCGATCACCGGCAGGTCCAGGATGTTCTCGTCCGCCATGAGCCGGGCCGCGCGCTCCGCGGACTCCGTGGCGCGCACGAACCGCGGCGCGTCACCCACCAGGTCCGCCACGGTCGACGCCGCGTCGGCCAGCACCAGGTCCCGCAGCTCGACCACCCCCGTGAGGTGACGCTGCGTGTCGACGATGGGGAGCGTGTAGATCGTCTCCGCGTCCGCACCCCGCTCCCGGACATGGGCGAGCGCCGCCGCCACCGACAGGTGCTCGCGCAGCACCACCACCTCCGGGGTCATGAACCGCCCCGCCGAGTTCTCCGGGTAGCCGAGCATCGTCGCCGTCAGCGCCCGCTCCTGCGGGCTGAGCCCCGCCAGCACCCGCCGCGCCACCTTGGCCGGGAGCTCGCCCAGCATGCGCGCGCGGTCGTCCGGGTCCAGCGAGTCCACGAACGCGCTGAACTCCGCGCCCCGCATCACCTCCAGGATGGCCCGCTGGCCGGCCGGCTCCAGATCCTCGAACACGTCGAAGGCCCGGTCGGCGTCGAGCAGGCGGAACGCGGCCACGGCATCCACCGGGCGCATCCGGTCGATCTCGTCGACCACCTCCCACACCTGGCGTTCCCGCGCCCAGTCCTGCGCGGTGGCGAACGCGCCCTGCTCGATGAGGTCGCGCAACGAGGTGCCGGGCTTGCCGCCGCCGGGCGGCGTTGCGGCCGCGGATGCGGTGGGCGCGGTCGGCGGCGTCATGGGCGGGCTCCCTGGGTGGCTGCTGCGGTCCTCTGTCCGCACTGTGCCCCGCCCCGGGACCCGCCGCACGCCGACGGATCAATACGCGCAGCATGGAGCGCCGCGGGTGCAAGAGCAGCCACAGACTGTGCAGCGTGACAGCTCCTGCCGAGGTCCCGCTCCCAGGGGAGGCCCTGTGACGGAGCCTGTCACGTTCCACCGGGGAGTACTCCACGATGCGCTGACACACCTGGACCAGGGCCGCAGCGTGGACCTGGTGGGACTGCGCGGCTCCGGGCGCAGCCTGCTGCTGACCGAGATCGCCGCCGGGCTCGGTGAGGCGCGCGCCGCCATCGTCGCCGGGCACCCGGCGCTGAGGGACCGCCCGTATGAGGCGCTTGCCCTGGCCGGGCTCATGCCCCGCGACGCGCGAGGGCCCGTCAGCGCCACCACGGCGCTCGCCGCCGTCGAACGGCACGTGAGATCTGCTGACCTGCCGCGCAACGCCGTCATCGTCGACGATGCCGACCAGCTCGACGTCGCCAGCGTCGGCGTTCTTGCGGCACTGCGGGCGCGGGGGACGGTACAGCTGCTCACCACGACGACGCCGGTGCCGCTCGGACGCAGGACCGGTCATCATCTGCCCTCGCAGGCCCCGCCCTCGGTGGCGATCCCGGTGCCCTCGCTCGGGTTCGCGGACACCCAGGCCCTGGTGACGGGTCATCTCCCCGGGCCCGTCGACCCGACCGTCACCGTCCGGCTGCACACCGCGTGCGGCGGTCTGCCGGCGCTCGTGCTCACCGCGATCGACACCGCCCGGGTTGCCGGCGCCCTCACCTTCACGGAGGGGACGTGGAGCGCCGGGCGCACCATGTACACGCCCGAGCTGGCCCCCCTCGTCGAACACATCATCGCGGACATCTCGGCCGACGGGGCCCAGGCGTTGCGCAGCCTCGCCCTGGCCGGCGTCATCCCGCTGGAGGTCGCCCGCGACCTCGTGGGCTGGGAGACCCTCGAAGAGCTCGACGGCTACGGGTTGCTCCGCGTGGTGCCGGAGGCAGGCCGCACCTCGGTGGGCGTGTTCCCGCCCGTGATCGCCGAGTACTTCCTCCGCGCCCACGGCATGCTCGGGCGGCTGCGCGCCGCGACCGAGCTCGCCGAGGTGCTGGGGGAGGAGTGCTCCGGCGACGTGCGCCCTCCGTCGTACACCCCCGACACGTGGAGCCTGCTCTCGGTGCCCCCGAGCTCCACCGCGGCGACCGATGACGCACACGACGCCGAAGCCGTGTACAACCGCCTGCTGCTCAACCACTGGTACCGGCGCGTGCAGGACCGCCGGGCACAGTGGGAGAGCGACCCGTCTGCCAAGACCGCCGTCGGATACGTGCGTGCCCTCCTGGTGACCGGGGCCGACCCGGCCGTCGCCCGCGGTGTCATCGAGTCCACCCCCCGTCAGGGAGCGGCCGGGCAGATCGCGCTGTTCGACGCGTGGCACATCGTGTTCCGCGGCGTCGTGGAGAGCGACCTGGCCGGAGCCGACCTCACGTACTGGCAGGCGCTCGAGGACGGCTCCGAGCACCCAGACCTGTTGGCCGCCGTGCGTGAGCACGCCGCCTACCTGCGCCACCATGCGGCTGACCCCGAAGCGCTTCCCGAACCGCGCAGCGACGCGCACGCGGACGAACGCGACGTCGTCGCCGTGGTCCGCGCGGAGCTCGCTGCAGCCCGCGGCAGACCCGCCGCTGCCCTCACCCTGCTTGAGGACGTGCATCCCGCCGACCGTGACGTGCGACGACGTCGGGACCTCGTCTGGGGCATGGCGACCCTCTTCGAGGGCCGCATCGACGAGGCGATCGAGCACGCGAGCCGGCACCTGGACCACGCGCGGGTCAGCCTCGACGCCGACGGCCTCCAGGCGCACGCGTTCGTCATCACTCTGGGCCTCCTGCTGACCATGCGCTGGACAGAGCTGCGCGACCATCTCGGGGCAACGCTGGCGCTCGGCCTGATGCCTTCGCTCGAGCGGGCGTACTCGGGAGCGAACATCACGGTCGGCGCCGCGTTCGCGATGCGAGACGGACGCACCGGGACGGCCCAGGCGCTCCTCGACCAGGCTCACGGGCTGGCGGTGCCGGGCGGGCCGATCCCGTTCTCCGCGCCCGTGTGGACCTCGGCCCGTACGGTCCTCAGCCCGACGAGTCCGCTGCCCCCGGACGACCCGTCTGCCGCCGAAGAGCTCTGGCTCGACGCCCAGAGGCGCGAGGCCAACGGCTACGTCATGGCCGCCGCGCTGACCGCCGTCATGGCGGTCAGCGCACCCTTCGACAGGGAGCGTGCGCTGCGCCTGCGGGAGCGGATGAGAGACGTCCCCGCCGGCCTCGTGCGCCACGTCGAGACGTTCATCGACGCCCTGTGCGCGCCGAGCCTCGACGACGCCGCCTCCGCCATCGAGACGCTGGCTGATGCCGGACTGACCTGGTGGGCTGTCCGCGCCGCCGCCCGGTGGGTGCAGGGGGGCACCCGGGCCAAGCAGAGCCACGGGCCGCAGGGCGCCGCCGTGCTCGCCCGGCTGCGGGCCACCGGCCCTGATGCCGCTGCCGCGCTCCGCCCCGCGGTCCATCGGGACGCCCTGACCGGCCGTGAACGCGAGATCGCCCAGCTCGCGGCCGCCGGCCTGTCCAATCAACAGATCGCGCGCCGACTGGAGATCTCGGTGCGCACCACCGAGAACCACCTGCACGCCGCATTCCGCAAGCTGGGCGTAGCCACGCGCGGTGCACTGGGTGCAGCCTTGCGCGACGTGGCAACCGAGCCCGGCCCACCGCTCCTGAGTATCGCCACCTGAGGCGTTCCGGAGCCACGGACAGCACCTGCGGCGGATCTGAGTAGTTCCACCCAGGACGGCCTCTCGGGCGCGGACGCGCACCCGTGAGTAGCCCCTCACTCGGGCGGGCGGGCCCCGACCCTTGGCAAGTCTGGCTTCCGACTCGTCATGGGCGGGGCCGAGTCCTTCGAAACGGAGTAGCTCGATGAGTTCACGACGAGTGCGAGACGCACGGCCGACGGGGTTCCGGGGGGTGGTCGCTGCGGCGACGTCGCTCGCGGTGGCGACGCTGGGCATGGTGGCTGCGGCGACGGCGATGGCGGCCCCTGCCGGCGCGGAGGAGGGGACGGCCCTCCCTCTTGGCGACGCTCAGACGATGACCACGGCGCCGGGCTGGTCACTCAACCCGAACGCGCTGTACGGCGTGCAGGTTGACGGGGACAAGCTGTTCGAGTTCCCCATGGACCCCGCGACCGGCGTCGTCACGGGCGACATGACCGAGGTCGCGAAGTACAACGGAGTCCGCTTCTGGGGGAACACTCTCGCGATCGATGGTGGCAACGGCGTCCGCCCCAGGACCATCTACCTCTGGCAGCACGACGGCACCAACGTCGGGCGCCCCACCGGCGCGCCGACTCCGGCCGCCGACTACGTGGGCATCGCCGCGTACCAGGAAGGCTCGCAGACCGGCTCGATGTACTTCGTCAAGAAGCCGCAGCGGGCATCGACAGTGTCCGGCGCACCGAACTACTGGTCGGGAGGTGAGGTCAACCAGCTCACCGGCGAGATCTACCTGGCACCAGGCGAGTGCACCGGCATCGGGGGTAGTGGCGCGACGCTGTCGATCTTCAACCCGGCCACGGGGACGCAGAAGACGGCGAGCGGCCTGACCAACGCGACCCCAGCAGACAAGATCTTCGGCTCGGCCGTGGCGCCGTGCCCGGGGGCCGGGAACATCGGGTCCGACATGGTGCTGGACGCCGCCGGCAACGCCTACCTGTTCGTCCCGGCCTCGGGCCGGAACGACTGGTCCACCGATACGGGCACGCACATGTACCTGGTGCGGGTGGTCCCGGGCAAGGACGGAGAGCTCTGGCCCTACAACGTCGTCGGCATGTTCACCGACGAGCAGGGCAAGCCGGTCGGCACGAACTCGATGACGTACGGAGCGGCGTACCTCAACGGGGACCTCTACACGGCCTACGCCGACACGTCCCGGTGGAACCCGCTCTCGTTGCGCCGGGAGGCCGTCACGAAGGCTGACCCGGTGGTCGTCAAGTACGACCTGTCGGCCATGCAGGTGGCTCCGGTGATCGACGGCGTCGTGTACGACGACCGGAACGGTGACGGGACGCGGCAGGAGACGGACGAGCCGGGCGTCAAGGGTCAGACGGTCGCCATCTACGACGCCGACGGCGTCCTGCGCGGCACCCGGACCACGGACGGGTCGGGCAGCTACAGCTTCATCCTCGACTCCACGGACAGCGACTACACGGTGCGGGTGGTGCAGCCGGCCATCAACGGCATCCACGCCTGGCAGACGGGTGCCACCACGAAGTTCGGTGCCGGCGCGAGCACGGTGAACAACGCGCAGAACCACCGGAACGAGGCGGCGTCGTCGGCGGCCGGGACGGTGGAGCCGCCGGCTGGCGCGATGGACCAGAAGGCGGATCTGAGCACGTTCCCGGCGTACACCACGGTGCACGTGCGGACGGCCAACGAGGTCTCGACCGTGACGATGGGTGTGACCACGGGGAAGGCGTCGTTCGGTGACGCCGCGTTCCAGTCGACGAAGAAGCAGAACGGCCCCGTGCTCACGGGGACCGACGAGTCCTTGCGGCTCGGTGCGGTCCGCGGCGACCAGACAGACGGTGCGAACAAGAACGAGCACACCGCCACCGACGACGGGCTGGTCATCGCGGGTCCTCAGGGCCCCATGGTGCTGACCGGATCCCAGGCGGTGCTGGCCGCCGGTAAGTCGTACGACCTGATCGGGCTGCTGCGAGGTCAGGGCGCCGCGGACGCGAGACTCTCGGTCTGGATGGCCCAGACGAACAACCCGACGACGTTCGACGGGTCTCAGAAGGTCACCGCCGACGCGGGGACCGCTGGGGCCTATGCCTATGCCACGGACACCGACGCGCTGGTGCACGTGACGGTGCCCGAGACAAGCCCTGCCCGAGGAGTCGCGCCGACCTGGCTGCGCGCGACCGCGACCGACAAGAAGTCGGCGATCACCGACCCGTCGAACGCCGGCGGTCAGTACGCACCCGCGGCCGGCTCTGCGGGGGACATCCCGTGGACCAGCCTCGGTGAGGTGGAGGACTACCAGGTCTACGTCGCGGACGCGGTGGTCCGCATCGCCGCCCAGACGTCCTCCGTGGCCGGCGCGGACTTCGGGTACACCCTCACGGGAGTCTCGTCGACCAACCCCTCCTCGACGAAGGACGTGCTGCGCCCCGCGCAGGCCGGTGTGATGACCACATCGTCCACACCGCACGCCGTCTCGGTGGTGGGCAAGGACGTGACGATCACCGACACCGTCCCCGCCGGATGGCGCCTGACGTCTGCTGACGTGGTCGACACGGTGACCGGCGCGGTGGTGACGGGTGCCACGGTGAACCCCGCGCGCCACACGGTGACGGTTCCGGGCACTGCGCTCCCGAAGCAGGCGGACCTGACCGTCCGGTACACGTACACCGCCGATGCCGACCCGGACCACTCGTCCTGGACCGTGGACAAGAGCTCCGCCGCCGCCGATGGCGAGGACCCGATCACCGCCACGGTGACCGTCGGTGATGCCTCGGGCGCCCCGGTGCCGGGCGCGACGGTCAGCGTCACGGCGCCTGAGGGCGTGCGTGTCTCCGCCGTCGTCGACAAGAAGGACGGGACGTACACCGCGACGCTCACGTCCGAGCAGGAGATCGACCCCGCCGCGATCCAGGCGTTCGTGACCGTGGGCGGCGAACCGAAGCCGATCGGGCTCGGCCAGGAGGTGCGCTTCACGCGCGGTTCCGCCTCGGCCAAGACGTCGTCGTTCGACGTGTCCCGCACCGCGGTCTCCACGGACGACGCGCAGGGCGTTTCGGTGACGATCAGGACGAAGGACGTCATGGGGCGCCCGGTCGCCGGCCAGGTGACCGTCGACGCCCCCCACGGTGCGCTGATCAAGACCGGTGACGAGCCGGCGGCCGCGAGGGTGACGGTACCGACGAACGACCAGGGTGAGGCGACGGTCGCCGTGCTCTCGGCGACGCCGGGTACCTTCACGATCTCGGCGGAGCTCGGCGGCACACCACTGAAGGCGTCGAACGACGTCGCCACCTTCGTGGTGGGCGCGCCGTCCGCCGGTCATTCGACCTTCACGGTGTCGCCGGACCCGGCGTCGTCGACGCAGCCGGCCACGGACAAGGGCGCGTTCACGGGCACCGTCACGGTCCGTGACGCCCACGATGTCGCAGTGCCGAAGGCGCCGGTCACGCTGCAGATCCCGGCGGGTCTGACCGCCACGGTCGACGGATCGGAGCACCACAACGCCGGCAGCGCGGGGATGAACATCACGGCGACTGCCGACGACAAGGGCCAGGTGGTCGTGACCTACACGACCAGGACCGCCTCGGCCTATGCGGTGGCGGCGCTGGTGAACTCGGCAGAGCGCGTCGGTGACGAGGTGACGCTCACCTTCGTCTCGACGGCCGTTGACCCGCACCACGGCGGGACCCGGTGGGCTCTCGACGGTTCTCCGATGGCGGTCGGCGGCACCATCGGCGTGCTGATCACGCTCAAGGACGCAGCGGGGAGTCCGGTCCTGGGCGTCGCCCGGACGATCGCGGTCACCACGGACTCCGCGGTGAAGGTGTCCGGGGTGACGGAGCTGGGCGAGGGCCGGTACTCGGCGAACCTCACGACGACCGTCGCGGGCACGTATGCCGTGACCGTCGCGGCCGACGTTGCCGGCACCAAGGCGGCGATCACCAACAGCGTGAGCAACGGTCCGGCCCAGGACGCGGTGTTCAGCGCGGGGCCGGCATCCGCGTCGAACTCGACGATCAGGATCCCGGGGGACGCCATGCCCCTGAACGGCACACAGCCGGTGACGGTGACCGTCAACGACAGGTTCGGCAACCCTGTGGGCGATGGCACGACGGTGACGCTCACGGCACCGTCCGGGCTGGCGTTCGCCGGGTCGTGCGCGAGCAACGCCCGGACCTGCGACGTGACGACAGACCCGTCCGGCCTCGCCCGCGCGTCGGTGACGTCCGGCACCGCAGGGGACTACCAGGTCACCGCAGCCATCGGCCGTGACGAGGTCCCCGCAGCCACCAAGGACGGCTCACCGCTCGACGTGGCACGGTTCACCAGCTCCGGCAAGGCTGACGCGACGCGGTCGCAGTGGAAGATCACCGGACTGCCGCCCAAGAAGGCCGACGGCAGCGACTCCTACGTGGGGACCTTCACGGCTCGTGACGAGGGCGGGAGGAGCGTCGCGGACCAGGCGGTGATCATCCACGTGCCGGGCGTCGTCGCGGTGTACACCGTGCCGGATTCGGACCAGGTCGCTCCGTCGAGGATCGATCCGGAGATCGATGGCACCGTGACGGTCGCCACCGGAAGCGACGGCACCGCGAAGGTGCGGTTCGTCTCGACGAAGGCGAACACCGTTCCGGGCTACGAGGTCCGGGCCACCCTGGGTGACACCCCCGTGGGCGCAACCTCGTTCCTCACGTTCGTGGGCACCGATCCGGACGTGAGCCGCTCAGGGACGACGTGGGAGCTCGACCGCACGTCAGCGACCGCCGACGGCACGGATCGGATCACCGCGACCATCCGCCTCGTGGACGCCACCGACAACGCGGTGGCCGGCACCGTCACGGTCACGCCGTCGTCCCCGTCGGTCACCGCGGGTGCCGCGCGCCCCGTGGACGGACAGGTCGGCGTCTACACCGTGGACCTGACGTCCGCGACGGCGGGCTCCTTCACGGCCTCGGCGTCGGTGACGGTCGGCTCGGCGAAGCGGATCGCACCGGAGGCACTGCCGTTCACGTTCGTGGCAGGCCCGGCTGCGCTCTCGGCGTCGCGCTACGAGGTCACGGCCGACCAGGTCGCGGCCGACGACGCGGCGACGCACCAGGTCACCGCCACGGTCCGGGATGCCCACGGCAACCCGGTCGCGGGCGAGGCCGTGACGTTCGTGGTGCCCGCCCCGGCTCATTTCTCGGGCACGTCCACTTCGGGCAGCTCGACGACGCTCACGGTGCCGACCGATGACACCGGCCACGCGTCGGCGCGTATCGCCTCGCCCGTGGAAGGCGACTACGCCGTGACGGCGTCGATCACGGCGGGGAGCCTGACCGGTGACCCGGTCACGGCGTCGTTCGCCAACGGAGCAGCGGACGCGAAGACGTCCACCTGGTCGGTAGACACCGAAGGCACCAGGGTGGCGGACGGTGTCGACGGCTACCCCGGCTCGTTCCAGGCGTACACGTCCGAGCACAAGATCGCCCCTCACGCGACGGTGCTCATCTCAGTGCCCGACGGTGTGACGGTCGTGCGCGGGGGCACGTCGCTCCCGCGCGGTGACTCGGGCGCCGTGGCCGTCACCACCGACGAGCAGGGCAGGGCTGATGTCCTGTTCGTGTCGACGAAGGCCGGCATGTACACGGGTATCAGCGCCGCGCTGGGAGCGGATCAGGTGGCGTCCGACGCCGCCCTGACGTTCGTCGCCGGCCGGATCGACCTGTTCGGCTCGGAGTTCGCGGTGGCACGGACCGGCGGTTCCCCGACGGTCGTGGCTGACGGCACCCAGTCGTGGACCGCCACCATCAGGGCCAAGGACTCCCTGGGCAACCCGGTTGCGGGACTGGCGGAGAAGCTGACGGTCGCCTCGGTGGTCGACGACGCTCGCGTCGCCATCACGAAGGTCATCGAGAGCTCGGAGGTGCCGGGCACCTACACGGCGCTGATCACCTCGACGACTGCCGCCACCTACCGGGTGTCTGCTGAGATCAGCGGTGCACGGATCGGTGGGAACCGGGACGTCACGTTCGTCGTCGGAGCTCCGGTGGGCGAACGGTCCGACCTGAGGGCGGCACCCGTCTCGGTCCCGGCCGACGCGACGTCCACGGCCACGATCACCGTGCGCCTGCGTGACGTCCAGGGCAACGCCCTGTCCGCATCGGGGGGAGCGGTCGAGATCTACCGCCTGTCCGGTGAGGGAGTGGTCGCGCCGACGGTGGACCACAACGATGGCACGTACACGACGACGATCCGCTCGTCCGCGCCGGGCGACGCGGTGGTCTCCTTCGCGCTGAACGGTGTGGCCGTGACCAGCAAGGCCGAGGTCATCACGTTCACCGATGCCCACATCCCGGCGTTGCCCCTGGTCCACCCGTCCAACGGCACCGAGGTGACCGGCACGGCGGAGCCTGGCTCCACGGTCACGGTCAACGGCCCGAAGGGCGAGGAGCTGTGCGCGGTGAAGGTGGGCGGCCAGGGTGAGTTCACGTGTCTCCCGGACCACCCCATCCCGGACACGACTTCCGTCGGCGTCACCGCGACCGTGGGCGAGCACTCGTCCCCGACCGCGATCGTGACGATCGACGCCAAGGCACCGGACGCGCCGCAGGTCGATCCGTCGAACGGCACCGTGTTCACGGGGACGGCCGAGCCCCTGTCGACAGTTGTCGCGAAGGACTCTCACGGCACCGAGCTGTGCCGTGCGGAGGCCGCTGCGGTGACGGGAGAGTTCATCTGCACGCCGCAGCAGAGTGTCGCCGATGGCGCCGAGGTGCTGGTCACGGCGACCGACGCCGTCGGCAACGAGTCCCACCCCACCCACGTGGAGGTGCACGCCCAGGCGCCCGACACGCCGGTGGTCAACCCCACCAAGGGCGACCTGGTGACCGGCACGGGCGGCGAAGCGGGTGACACCGTCGTCGTCAGCGACGACTCCGGCAACCTGTGCGAGACCACGATCGGCGCGGACCTGACCTGGGCGTGCGCACCGCATCCTGTCCCGGGGGACGGCGACACCATCACGGTGATAGTCACGAATCCGTTCGGTACCGACTCGGAGCCGGCGACGAAGGTGGTCGACGCCACCGCGCCGGAGAAGCCCATCGTGAACCCGTCGAACGGGACCACGGTGACGGGCACGGCGGAGGCTGGGTCCACGGTGACGATCTCCACCCCGGACGGCACGAAGCTGTGCGCGGCCCCGGTGCCGGCGAGTGATGAAGCGGGCGGGACGTTCACCTGCACGCTCAATCCCGCGGTCGCCGACGGTACGAAGCTGGTGGCGACGGCAACCGACGAGGCGGGCAACGTGTCTCTTCCGCTGGAGTTCTTCACCGACTCCGCGGCGCCCGGGAAGCCGCACGTGAACCCGACGCGCGGCACCGTGGTCACCGGTACGACCGAGGCGAACGCCGAGGTCACGATCACCGACGCGAAGGACGTTCACCGGGTGCTGTGCCGGACCACGGCTGGTCCGAAAACGTCACTTCGAGTGCGTGCCGGAGACTCCGATCCCCGATGGGACGCACCTCGAGGTCTGGGCGCAGGACGGCGCGGGCAACGTGTCGAAGCCGGCGAAGGTCACCGTGGATGCCACCGCGCCTGGGCGGCCTGCCGTGGATCCTTCGAACGGCACAGCAGTCACGGGCACGGCCGAACCGGGCTCGACGGTCACGGTCACGGACAGCGATGGCTCCGAGCTGTGCACGGGTCGCGCCGCCGCGGTGACGGGTGCGTTCACCTGCACCCCGACCGATCGGATCCCGGACGGGACGACCGTGAACGTGGTGGCGACGGATGCGGCGGGCAACTCGTCCGAGTCCGTCCCGGTCACGGTCGACGGCCAGCGCCCGGACACACCGGCGGTGTCCCCGTCGCGGGGTGACAAGGTCACCGGCACGGTCGAACCTGGGGCGACCGCCACGGTCGCGACGCCCGAGGGCGTGGTGCTGTGCACCGTGCCGACGACGGCGAAGGGTCCCCACGCGGGCGAGTTCACCTGCACCCTCACGCCCGCCGTCGCCGACGGCACGGACCTGGAGGTCACGGCGAGCGATGCGGCCGGGAACGTCTCGGAACCCGCCCAGCTCCGGACCGACAGCCAGTCTCCGGAAGCGCCCGTGGTGAACCCGCCGCGCGGGGAGACCATCACGGGTGAGGCCGAGGCAGGCTCTCATGTGGTGGTCAAGGACGCCGGGGGCAAGGTCCTCGGAACGTACGACGTCGGTGAGGACGGCACCTGGTCCGTCACCCCGAAGCGGCCCTTGACGCCGGGAGAGGTGGTCTCCGCCACCGCGACCGACGCCGCGGGCAACGTGTCCGACCCGGGTACCGGGGTGGTTCTGGGTGCTGTGGATCACCCCGGACTGACCCTGACGGTCGGTGTCGTCGCGAAGGACAGCGATGGCCGCACCGTCGAGGCGCTGGGGTCGGTGAACGACACGGTGAGGATCTCCTTCACCGTGACGAACACGGGTGACCAGCCGGTCAGCGGCCTGAAGATCGCTTCGGCGTTCCCGATGGGGCATGCGGACGGTCTGACCGACATCGCGTGCCCGGCCTGGAAGGTCGAGGCGGGTCGAGCGATCACCTGCACGGCGACGTACGACGTCACGCAGGTGGACATCGACAACGGCCACGTGGCCGTCGAGGCGGTGGCCACGGGCAAGGCCCGCCATGCCAACGGCGTCGAGGTCGCGGCGGTCACGTCCAACACGGCCTCTGGCCAGGTCGCGGTCGGCGGCGTCACCGCCGCAGCCCGCCTGACGGTCTCGGCCCGGGTCACCCGCACCGAGGGCGGCGAGACGGTGACCATCGGTCACGCCGACCACGCAGGCGACCTGGTGACGTACGTGTACACCGTGCTCAACACGGGCGGTGTCACGCTCGGCGACCCGCGGATCGCCGACGCGCTGCCGGGGTTGGCGGACGTCGACTGCCCCGACGAGACGGTGGCCCCCGGGCAGACCCTCTCCTGCACGGCGTCGTACTCCGTCACGTGGCACGACGTCGAGGCGGGCCTGGTGGTCAACACCGCGACGGCCACCCTCGCGACCGCGGCGGGTGACCGGGTCGATGCCGGGGAGTCCACCGTGGTGGTGCCGACGGGCGACGCGTTCGAGCTCCTGGGGCACGAGCGGACGTCCGACCTGGAGAAGCGCGACACCGGTTCTCCGAACGGTGACAACCACGGGACCGGCGCCGTCGGGACCGAGACCGGCGGGACTGGCACCGGCACGACTGGCACCGGCACGACTGGCACCGGCACGACTGGCACCGGCACGACCGGCACCGGCACGACCGGCACCGGCACGACCGGCACCGGTGGCACCGGCGACGGTGTTCTCGGTGCTCCCCGGACCACCCCGGCTCCGGGTGCGGGCACCGGTCGGGCCGCTGGCTCGTCGGTCACGGACCCGGCGGGCCGATCCGATGCGGGTCGATCCGGTCAGGGAACCGTTCGGACGAGTGGTGCGCACGGTCCGTCGTTCGGCACCGGCGGCACCGCGGTCGGTGGCGGCTCGGTCCCCAGCCCGGCGCCTGCCGGGAACGGGCCTGCGGTCCTGGTGGCCGTGCTGACGCGGAGCCCGCGTGGCCTGCGCCGGTGGCAGGTCCGGTGATCCCGGGCTGACCGGACGGCCGGGCTCGGCCTCCCGCGGTGCTCACCGCCGGGGGCCGGGCCCGGTGCGGCGCGTGGCGCTGTGACTCGTCGACGAACAGGAGAGAACGTGAGGCGCTTCATCGGAGCGGCGGCGGCCGCGGCACTGCTGGTCCTCGGGACGGGTGGGTTCGCCGCTGCGACCTCGGCGGAGCCCGCGGGTTCCCCCCGTGACCACGTCACCGTGGACGACTGCACTCCGGGCGGCGACCAGCCCGCGGCGCGAGGGCGCGTCATGAACCCGACGGATGCGGACCGCGTGTTCGACGTCCAGATCTTCTACATCACCGGGGAGGGCACCGTCGTGGCGCGGTCGAGCGTCACGGTGAGCGTCGCGGCCGGTGAGACCGAACCGTGGCGGTCCGCGGCGGAGCCGGTGGAGCAGGGGTCGCCGACGGCGATCCAGTGCGTGGTCGGCGCGGCCACGAGCGAGGTGGCGCCCCTGGCCGGCTCGGGGTCGGATGCCGGCTCGGTTGCTGCGGCGTGGACCGCATGGCGGTGGCCGGCCGCCGGTGTCCTGGCTCTCGTCGCCGTGGGGGCGGTGCTGCGTGCGGTGTCGCTGTATCGCGCGCCCACCGCACCGGAGGCGCCGGCTGTCGCGGAAGTCCGTCGCCGTCTCCGCCGTCGTGATCGCCGTCGGCGTCGGCTGCTGGTGGTGCGTCCGGTCGCGGTGGCGGTGGTGGCGCTGGCCGCCGCGGGGCTCGCGGTGGGTACTGCGGGGCTGTCGGCCGGGGCGACG
Source organism: Xylanimicrobium pachnodae JCM 13526 = NBRC 107786 (assembly GCA_001592145.1). Lineage (GTDB taxonomy): Bacteria > Actinomycetota > Actinomycetes > Actinomycetales > Cellulomonadaceae > Xylanimonas > Xylanimonas pachnodae. Next base: position 32,296 of record BCWJ01000001.1, read on the forward strand.
CGGGAGGTCGGTTCCGCGACCGGTGCTACGACGGGAACGCAGTCTGTGACGCCGCCGTCCGTGGTGACGCTCCCGGACATGGACGGCAACGCCGTCGTCGCCGATCCGGGCTCGGTCCCGACCGGTGCCGAGGTCGACCAGATGGACCTGGTCGACGACGCCGGAGTGCGCATCCGGATCCCGGAGGTGGGACTGGACGCGCCGCTGGGCGAGGTCAACGAGGTGGACAACATGATCCGGCCGCCGGGGTTCACGGCGGCCTACCGGGTGCGCAACCGAGGTGTCGGCCTGGACGACGCCGCGCAGGGCACGGTGTACGTCGCGATGCACTCGGTGCGCGGTGGGCGTGCGCCCGGGAACGCGTTGATCGATGTCGAGGCGGGGGCGCCCACGGTCGCGGCGGGCGACACGGTCCGGATCGGTGACCTGGTGTACCGCGTCGAGTCGGCCGAGCTGATCGCGAAGACGGAGCTGCCCTCGGTGGACTCGTTGTGGACCGACGAGCCGGGTCGCCTGGTGATCGTGACGTGCCTGCAGCGTACGGAAGGGCGGTCGTTGCAGAACCTGGTGGTGGTGGCGACGCTCGAGGGCTGAGCGACTCACAGCGCCAAACTTGACTCGTTCAAGATAGCGGGTCAGGATCGGGCCATGCTCACCCCGGACGACGTCAGCGCCATGTTGCGCCAGGCGTCGTTGCGTGTGACCAAGCCCCGTCTCGCCGTCGTCGCCGCCGTCGACAAGCTGCCGCACGCGGACACCGAGTCCGTCATCGCGGCGGTCCGTGCGGAGCTCCCGCACGTGTCGCACCAGGCTGTTTACGACTCGTTGCACACCCTCAGCGACCTGGGTGTCCTGCGCCGGATCCAGCCGGCCGGCTCCGTCGCGCGGTACGAGACGCGGGTCGGGGACAACCATCACCATCTGGTGTGCCGATCGTGTGGCGCCGTCGCAGATGCGGACTGCGCCATCGGCGAGACCCTGTGCCTGACGCCGTCGAACACGCACGGCTTCCGCATCGACGAGGCGGAAGTCGTGTACTGGGGGCTCTGCCCCCGGTGCGCCGATGGTGACGCGAGCCCCCCTCCGTAACCGCCCCACCCCAGAAATGACTTTCGGAAGGAAGCGAATTGACCGACAACCCCGAGGCAACCTGCCCCGTCGTGCACGGCGACTCCGCACGGGCGACGCACCCCACCCAGGGCGCCGGCAACCAGGGCTGGTGGCCCGAGGCGCTCAACCTCAGGATGCTGGCCAAGAACCCCGCCGTCGGCAACCCGATGGGCGAGGACTTCGACTACGTGGCGGCGTTCGAGGCGCTCGACCTGTCCACCGTGAAGAAGGACATCGTCGCGGTGCTGCACGACTCGCAGCCGTGGTGGCCGGCCGACTTCGGCAACTACGGCCCGTTCATCGTGCGCATGGCCTGGCACTCGGCCGGCACCTACCGCTCGTGGGACGGCCGCGGCGGCGGCGGCGAGGGGCAGCAGCGCTTCGCCCCGCTGAACTCCTGGCCGGACAACGTGGGCCTGGACAAGGCGCGCCGCATCCTGTGGCCCGTGAAGAAGAAGTACGGCAGGGCGCTGTCCTGGGCCGACCTGATCATCCTGGCCGGCAACGTGGCCATGGAGGACATGGGCTTCAAGACCCTGGGCTTCGGCGGCGGCCGCAAGGACGTGTGGGAGGCCGACCAGGACGTGTACTGGGGCCCCGAGACCACGTGGCTCGCGGACGAGCGGTACACCGGAGAGCGCGACCTGGAGAACCCGCTCGCCGCGGTGCAGATGGGCCTCATCTACGTCAACCCCGAGGGCCCCAACGGCAACCCGGACCCGCTGGCCTCGGCCGTGGACGTCAAGGAGACGTTCCGCCGCATGGGCATGGACCTGGAGGAGACCGTCGCCCTGATCGGTGGCGGCCACACCTTCGGCAAGACGCACGGTGCCGCCAACCCGGACGAGCACGTGGGTCCCGAGCCGGAGGCCGCGGACCTTGCCGAGCAGGGCCTGGGCTGGAAGAGCACGTACGGCTCCGGCCACGGTGACGACACCATCGGCTCCGGTCTGGAGGTCACCTGGACCTACCACCCCACCCGCTGGGACAACGAGTTCTTCCACATCCTGTTCGCGTACGAGTGGGAGCTCATGGAGTCCCCGGCCGGGGCGAAGCAGTGGCGTCCCGTCGACGGCGGCGGCTCCGACATGGTGCCCATGGCGCACTCGGAGGGCCGCCGCGAACCCCGCATGCTCACCTCGGACCTGGCGCTGCGGTTCGACCCGGAGATGGGGCCGATCGCGCTGAAGTTCAAGAACGACCAGGAGGCGTTCGCCGACGCGTTCGCCCGCGCCTGGTTCAAGCTGACCCACCGTGACATGGGCCCCAAGGCGCGGTACAAGGGCCCCGAGGTTCCGGCGGAGGACTTCCCCTGGCAGGACCCGCTGCCCGCCCGCACCCACGCGGACCTCACGGACGCGCAGATCGCTGACGTCAAGGAGGCCGTCAAGGCGTCCGGCCTGAGCATCGCGCAGCTCGTGAGCACCGCGTGGGCCTCGGCGTCGTCGTTCCGGTCCTCCGACAAGCGCGGGGGCGCCAACGGCGCCCGCATCCGCCTGGAGCCGCAGCGCTCCTGGGAGGTCAACAGCCCGGCGCAGCTCGAGCAGGTGCTGCCCGTCCTGGAGAAGATCGCCGACGACGCCGGAGCCTCGGTGGCGGACGTGATCGTCCTGGCCGGCGGCGTGGGCGTCGAGCTGGCCGCGGCTGCCGCCGGCGTGGAGGTCGAGGTCCCGTTCACGCAGGGCCGCGTCGACGCCACCCAGGAGCAGACCGACCTCGCCCAGTTCGCCTGGCTGGAGCCGGTGGCCGACGGGTTCCGCAACTGGCAGGGCCGCTCCCCGATGAAGGCCGAGTTCTCGCTCGTGGACCGGGCCAACCTGCTGGGCCTGTCCGCACCCGAGATGACCGTGCTCATCGGCGGCCTGCGCGTGCTCGGCGCCAACCACGGCGGATCGACCTACGGCGTGTTCACCGACACCCCGGGCGTGCTCGACAACGCCTGGTTCGTCAACGTGCTCGACATGGGCACGCAGTGGACGGCGCTCGACCCGGGCAAGCACGCCTACCAGGGCGTCGACCGGGCCACCGGCGAGAAGCGCTGGGTGGGCACCCGCGCCGACCTGGTGTTCGGCTCGAACTCCGAGCTGCGCGCCCTCGCGGAGGTCTACGCCGCCGACGACGCCCAGGAGAAGTTCGTGCACGACTTCGTGTCGGCCTGGGTCAAGGTCATGAACGCGGACCGCTTCGACCTGGCCTGACCCGCTCCCACCGCGCGAACGTCCCGCGTTGTCGGCTTCCACCCGCTGGAGGCCGACGACGCGGGACGTTCGTCGTCAACGCCCGGCGCTCAGGCGAGCAGCTCCGCCAACGTGCGCACCACGCCGTGGTCCCGGTGGGACGGCGCCGTGTACCGGGCCGCCTCCAGCACCGCCGGGTGCGCGTTCTCCATGGCGAACGACCAGTGCGCCAGGCGCATCATCTCCAGGTCGTTGAGGTAGTCACCGAACACGACCGTCTGCGCGGGCGTCACGCCCAGGTCGGCCTGGATCAGCTCGACCGCGGTGCCCTTGGACACGCGCGGGTCCATGACGTCCACCCAGTTCTGCCCGGAGACCACCACCTGCGCGCGACCGTCGGCCCCGAGCGGCTCCAGGGCGGGGGCGACGACGGCGGAGGCGTCCTCGAAGTCGAACACGGCCACCTTGAGGATCTCGTCGTCCACGGCTTCGAGCGCCGCGACGGGCAGCACGTTGGCCACCAGGTCCAGCGCCTTGTAGTAGCGGTCGGCCTCGTTCCAGAAGGCCTCGTCGGCGCGGTCCACGTAGGCGCCGCGCCGCCCGCACACCACGATGCCGGCGTCGCGCGGGGTCTGCGCCACCGCGGCGCGGACGCGTCGGACCGTCTCGGCTGCCACCGCCGGGGCCAGGGGAGTGGTGTGCAGCGCCTGACCGTCGCGCATGACGATCGACCCGTTCTCCGCCACCACCGGCATACCCGCCAGGTGGGAGTCGAACATCTGGGCGAGCGTCGCGTACTGCCGCCCGCTGGCCGGGCAGAACACGATGCCTCGCTCACGCATCAGGTCGAGCAGCGGCCAGAAGTCCGCGGGGATGTGCTTGTTCTCGTCGAGCAGCGTGCCGTCCATGTCGGCGACGACGAGGCGGAGGTCGCGGGGAGCGTCGAGCCAGGAGTTCACTCCTCGATCTTCCCATCGCCGTGTACCGTCACCCGGTCGGCGGCTTGAGGGTGACCTGTTGGTGATCCGTTCCGCGGCCGATTCTCTAGGATTGGTACCCCTCATGACTCCTCTGACCGAGAAGCAGGTGCGCGCCAGCTTCGTCAACGCCTCGAAGCGCGAGGCCAATCAGGCCACCCTGCCGGACCTGGCCGCCATCAACTGGGACGGCCTCGACTACCTGGGCTGGCGGGACCGCAAGGCACCGCTGGTCGCGTACGTCATCGTCCCCAGGGTGGACGACGACGTCGACGCCGACGGTGTGACCGACGGTGTGACCGGCGGCGTGACCGGCGGCGTGACGGGGGTGTTGCTGCGGGCCGGCGACGCGAAGGGCGGCCGACCGCGGCGCAAGGGCGTGTGCGCGTGGTGCGAGGACGTGGTCGCCACCGCCGACGTCTCCCTGTACGTCGCGCGCCGCGGTGGTGCGCCGGGCCGCAACGGCAACACGATCGGCACGCTGATCTGCACGGACTTCCGCTGCTCGCGCAACGTGCGACGCGTGCCGCTGCTCGCCGAGGCCACCACACCCGAGGCGAAGGCGGAACTCACCGCGCGCCGCATCGAAGGCCTGCGCGAGCGCGCCGCCCGTTTCGCCGCCGAGGTCGCCTCGACCCGCTGACGCCGCGATCCGCTGACACTGCGACCTGCTGACTCAGCCACCCGCTGACCCGCCGCCTGCTGTCAGAAGGGCGGACTCTCCGGGTCGTCCTCGGGTCCGATCTGGGGCATGACAGCGGGGGCGGGCGCGGGTTCGAGGTCGGGTTCCCCGTCGGTTGCGCGGTGGATCGTCGCGGGGACGAGGTCGGGCCGGGTGCGGTGGACGCGCCCGGTCGGGGTGGTCCACTCGAGGGTGCCGTCGTCGCCCGTCTGCCGGACGGTGAAGCACGCCTGGTGCTTGAGGACGTGGTGGCGACGGCAGAGGGCCGCCAGGTTTCCGGCAGCGGTGGGCCCACCGTCGGCGTGCGCGACGGTGTGGTCCGCGTCCGCTCGGGCCGCGGGTCGGCAGCATCCGGGGAACCGGCAGGTGGTGTCTCGCACGGTGACGAAGTGGCGCAGGTCGGCTGGTGGGCGGTACGCCTCCGAGCCGACGGAGAGTATTCGCCCCGTCTCCGGGTGGGTCAGCAACCGGGTGAACGAGGTGGCCAGCCCGGCGAGCTCGCGGGCCGTGTCGGCGTCGATGGGGACCGTGCCGTCGAGCATGCCGGGCGCGTCCGCCCGCCCGAGCAGCGTCAGGACGGGCACCGTGACGTAGATCCGCGGACGCACGGAGCGGGCCATCGCGGCAAGGCTGAACGCGGTCCGCTCGAACGGTGCAGGACGCGCGGCGAACGGAGCGGCGCTCGCGGTGCTCTGCGGGGCCTCAGGTGCGGCTCCGTCTGCCGGACCCGTTGTGGGACGGGAGACGTGAGTGGCCGCGGGCTGGGCGGCGGAGGTGTCGGTGGGACCGGCAACGGCGGTGAGGTCGAGCGTGCCGTCGTCGAGCAGGAGGGCGCAGGCGATGTCGGTGCGGAGCTGGTCGAGGGTGCGTCCGTCACCGTCCCCGCGCACGGTCCGCGCGACGGTGTCGAGACGGTCGGCGATGGCGTGGACTGCCGGGGCCGGTGCGAAGAGAGTCAGGTAGGCCATGCCGTCGCGGGCGGGGGACGACCAGGCCGCCCGCTTGGTCGCAGCTTCCGCGTGTGCCACCTCGGCCGGTATCGGGCACAGGTGCCGGGCCTCGCGGCGCACGGTCTGGGCGAACCGGCGCGAGTTCTGGCATGCGGCGGCCGTCGCGGTGGCCTGGTCCAGGCGGGCTGCGGTGGCCTCGTCCAGCTCGCCGACCGCGTCCGCCACCCTGCCCGCGTTCGCCCAGGGCACCGTTCCGGCGACGGCTCCGGCGAGGGTCCGTGGCGCACGCGCCGCCAGGGCTTGCGCCTGCATCATCCGCTGCTGGGCCTGGTGCTCCGTGAGGTGCAGCGCGGTGGCCGCGTCCGCAACCGCCGCACGTGCGGCGAGCTCGCGGCGGCGCGGCCCGTGCGCGGCGCGCACCATCGGGTCCGCGTCGTCGAGCACCGCCTCCGCGCGCACGAACTGGCGTCGCGCCCGCTCCAGGAGAAGGCCCTCCAACGCCTCGATCGCGTTGCGGACGGCGTGCACCGCTTCGAGCGCGTCCAGGGTGGCGCTCGCATCGTGAACCGAGACCTGGCCGCGCACATCCAGGACGTCCGCGATGAGCGCGCCGAGCGTGTTCGCCTCCTGACCTGGCGCGTCCGGGCCAAGCACGTCCAGGCACAGCAGCGAGCGGCCCAGCAGGGCGTCGACCAGTCGGGGCTGTCCCGCCAGCCGCGATGCGAACGATCCGTCGTCGACGACATGCGGCCTGATCAGCGCAGCGAGCCGATCACGTAGACCAGCGTGCCCTGACTCAGGGTGACTCGACTCGGTGTGCTCCGCGTCGGTGTGTCTCGACTCGGCGTGCTCCGGCTCAGCGTGCTGTGACTGGCCGTGCTCCGCCTCGCCGTGCCGCGACTCGCCGTGCCCCGCCTCGCCGGGAACCGGGTGATGGCGCAGCGGTTTCGGCTCTGATTCTCGTCCTGGCGCCCACGATGCTGTACCGACCGGCCCCGGCAAAGGCGCGGGAAGGGGCGAGGTGGCGTGAGGGGGCACAGCATCACGGGATGCGGCGTGCGTGCCTGCACCCTCGACGACCCCGGGGTGGAACCCGGTGCTGTGCTCCCTCACACACCCATAATATCGAACACATGTTCGAATGTCGAGCCGACCTGCCGCCACCTCGTGGTCGCACCGAACGTCACCACCTCGAACGTCACCACCTCGAACGTCACCACCTCGAACGTCGTCGTCGACCCCGGGCTGCGCCCCGGCACGCGAGTCCCGCGTCTGGGGTGCCCGGGTGCTCGGGGTGCCAGACTTCGCGGGTGAGAGACCGGATCTCGGCGGCCGTCCTGCTCGACGACGACCGCGTGCTGCTCTGCCTGCGTTCACGCTCCCGGGGGTGGTACCCCGGCGTGTGGGATCTTCCCGGCGGTCACGTCGAGGATGGCGAGTCTCCGGCGGCCGCGCTGACACGTGAGCTCCGCGAGGAGCTCGGAATCGTGGCTCACGCAGACGGGCCCGCGGCTCGCGTGGTGACGGACGACTACGAGATGGACGTGTTCGTCGTGCGCACGTGGGACGGCACCATCGGCAACCGCGCACCGGGCGAGCACGACGACCTGGCCTTCGTGACGCTGGCCGAGGCGGCACGGCTCGAGCTGGCGGACGTGAACCTCCTGCCCCTGCTCACGCGCGTGATGGCGACGGGTGGCGGGGCCGCTCCGCGCGCCATGCCGGAACTGATCGCCACGATCCGGGACGCGCCCTGGCTTCCACCGGGGAGCCGGGCCGAAGCCGTCTATGCCCCTGCCGGTGAGGCTCCCGCGCCCACCGGCCTGGTGCGCCTCCTCGTCCGGCGCGGTGACCACGTGTTCTGCGTGGCGCGCGACGGCACGGGGAAGCTCGACCTGCCCACCCGCCGTGTGCCTGGTCTGGACGACGGGCGCTCCACCGCTGAGCTCCTGGCGGCCGACGTGCTGGGCCGGCCCGCCGACGTGACTCTCGTCGGGTTCGTCCGCAACGTGGTCGACGCGCCGGGCGCGGGCTACCCCTGGCCGACGCCGACCGCGCACTTCAGCGTGTGGGCCGCGCACGGTGAACCCACCGTGGACGGCCAGTGGCTCTCGCTCACGGACCGCGGAGGTCCGCTCCACGACCGGCACTGGTGGCCGATCGCCCGCCACGCCGGCGCCGCCTGACCCGACGGTTCGAATGCCGCCGGGTGCCGGGCCCGGCGGACTCCCGGTTGGCGGGCGCGGCCCCGTGTGCTCAGTCCCGCGCCGCGGCCCGCTCCTGAACCTTCTCCTGGATGACGTGCGCGATCTTGCCGACGTTCACGGTCCAGCCCACCCCGAACACGCGCGGACCCACGTAGTGCTCGCCCTCGGGGTTCCACAGACGCTCCTTGACGCGCTCCACGGTGGGCATCCGGAAGTCGTACGGCACCACGGAGGCGACGGTCCCGTTCCAGGTGCGCTCGTCCGCGGGGGTCCGCACCTCCTTGATGACGGCGGCCGCGGTCAACGCGAGGGCGGCCAGCTTGACGATCCGGCCGAACCCCCCGCACTTTTTCTTGCCTGCCTGCGGCGTCTTCGCCATCGTGATCCTCCCGTAGTTCCGGTGTCGTGCGTCCCATCCTGTCCGCGTCGGCGCCTGCGTGCGCGCCGACGGCGCTGCCCGCGCGCAGGGGTGTGCGGGGGTGGGGGTGTCAGGCCACGGCGGTGGCCGCCAGCATCGTGATCACGGAGCCGACGACGGCGATGCCGACCGCGGAGGGAAGCCGCACCAGCAGGGACCAGCGCCGGCCCAGCACCAGGGCCGCGCCCACCACCGTGCCGCCCAGGAGCACCCCGATGACGAGGCCCACCCACCCGGAGGCGGCGATCCACATCACCCACGCGCCCGTGATGACGCCCGCGAACACGGCCACCAGCCAGGCGGGCAGGGGCTCCGAGGTGAGCAGCGCCGTCATGCCGCTGGCCCCGAACGTCACCAGGACGGGCAGCACGCCGAGCATGAGGAGCGAGTAGACGACGAACATGCCCGCGTGCTCCGGGGCGACCGTCAGGAACTGGAGGAACGCCTGCACGGCGATGACCAGCGCGATCGCGAGGACGGGCCACAGGCTGCGGCGCACCCCGATGCTCAGGGCGTCGGCCCGGCGCTGTGCGGGCGGTGTGATGCGGGCCGGGGTGCTGCCCGACCGGTTCGCGTCGTCGGCCATGGGTACGACGCTACCTGGGCGCCCTGGCCCCGGGGTGGGCGGGGCGGTCGATCACGCGTGACATGACCACGGACGTGCGGGTGCGTTCCACCCGGGGCAGGGCCCGGATGCGTTCCACGGATGCCTCGATCCCCGCCATGGACGCGGCCGTGAGCCGTACGAACGCGTCGGCGTCGCCCGTCACGGTGACCACCTCGACCACTTCGGGGATCTCGCCCAGGTCGCGGGCGAGGGCGTCGGGCGGCACGTTGCCGCGGCAGAAGATCTCCACGTACGCCTCGATCTCCCAGCCGAGCACGTGCGGGTCCACGACGGCGGTGAACCCGGAGATCTCGCCGCGCGCCCGCATGCGGTCCACGCGCCGCTTGACCGCGGGCGCCGACAGTCCGACGGCGGTGCCGATCTCCTGGAAGGTGGCCCGCCCGTCGCGCAGCAGGTACCCCACGATCTGCCGGTTGAGGTCGTCCATCCGCCCAGAATAGGAACGAATCGTTGTTGTGCGCGTGCCAGGTGCAACGTATCGCCGCACAGGACGCAACAGATGAGACTTCGTTGCACAACATCGGATCCCTACCGTGGAGGAATGACCCTCCCAGCGGTAGATCCGACGCGCACAGCCCGGCGCACCGCCACGCCGCGCACGTTCCTCATGTGCCCGCCCACCTACTTCGGCGTGGTGTACGCGATCAACCCGTGGATGGACCCGGGGCGGCCGGTCGACGTCGACCGCGCGCTCGCGCAGTGGCAGGGCCTGCGCGAGGCGTACGAGCGCGGCGGCCACACCGTCCACGTCGTCGACCCGGTCCCGGGGCTGCCGGACATGGTGTACGCCGCGAACGGGGGACTGGTGATCGGTGGACGCGCCCTCGCGGCCCGCTTCCGGTACGAGCAGCGGTGGGCCGAGTCACCCGCCTACGAACGCTGGTTCGCCGCCGCCGCGCGCGCCGGGGTGCTCGGGCCGGGCGGAGAGAGCGTCGGGCAGGCCACCGAGATCGACGAGGGAGAGGGCGACCTGCTGCTCGCCGGCCGCTACCTGCTGGCCGGCACCGGGTTCCGCACCACCCCCGCCGGGCACGCCGAGGTCGCCGCACGCCTCCGCCTGGATGCCCAGGGGATCTCGCTCGTGCCGCTCGAGCTCGTGGACCCGCGCTATTACCACCTGGACACGGCGCTCGCGGTGCTCGACGACGGCGCGCTCGAAGACAGCTGCCACGCCCCGCTCGTCGCCTACCTGCCGGACGCGTTCTCGCCCGCGTCCCGCGAGACGCTGCGCACCCTGTTCCCGGACGCGATCCTCGCCACGCCCGACGACGCCGCCGCGTTCGGCCTCAACGCCGTCAGCGACGGGCGGCACGTGTACCTCAACGCCGCCGCCACCGCGTTCGCCCACACGCTGCGCGGGCACGGGTTCGCGCCGGTGCCGATCGAGATCGACGAGCTGATCAAGGGCGGTGGCGCCGTGAAGTGCTGCACGCTCACCCTGCGTCCGCACGCACCCGGGAGGCCCACATGACCCGCGTCGCCTACCTCGACGTCCCCGCCACCGCCGCCTGGGTGGCCCGCCGCGGCCCCGAGCGCGTCATCGCCGACCTCACCGACGCCGTCGAACGCGACTTCGCCCGCTGGCCCGAGCTGGAGACCCGCCCCCGGCTCGCCTCCCACTCGCGCGACGGCGTCATCGAGCTCATGCCCGCCGCCGACGCCACCACGTTCGGGTTCAAGCTCGTCAACGGCCACCCGCGCAACCCCGCCCGCGGATACCAGACCGTCACCGCGCTGGGCATGCTCGTGGACGTCCACAACGGCTACCCGTCGTTCCTCGCGGAGATGACGATCCTCACCGCCCTGCGCACCGCGGCGACGTCGGCGCTCGCGGCCCGGTACCTGGCCCGCCGCCCGTCCGTCGGCCCGGGGGTGCACGCGGGCGTGCACGCCCTGATCGGCTGCGGCGCCCAGTCCGAGTTCCAGGCGCTCGCGCTGCGCGCCGAGCTCGGCCTGAACCGACTGCGCGTGTTCGACGTCGACGACGCCGCCGTCGCCAAGCTGCACCGCACCGCGACAGGACTGGGCTTCGAGGTCACGGTGTGCGCCGACGCCGCGGACGCCGCCCGGGGCGCCGACGTCGTCACCACGTGCACGGCCGACAAGCGCAACGCGACGGTGCTCCCGGACGACGCCGTGCGCGCCGGGCAGCACCTCAACGCCATCGGCGGCGACTGCCCGGGCAAGACGGAGCTGGACCCGGCGACCGTGGCGCGCGCCGCCGTGTTCGTGGAGCACGAGCCGCAGACGCGCGTCGAGGGCGAGATCCAGAACCGGCCGCCGGGCTTCCCGGTCACGGAGCTGTGGCGGGTGGTCACGGGCCAGGCCGAGGGCCGCCGGGACGCGGACCAGGTGACGATCTTCGACTCGGTGGGGTTCGCGGTCGAGGACGTGGCGACCCTGCGGTTCGTGGCGGACGACCTGCTGGGCACGGGCGTCCCGGACGAGCTGGTGCAGTGGCTGGACCTCATCGCGGAACCGGCCGACCCGAAGGACCTGTTCTCGCTCGTGGCCGCGGCTCAGGTGCGTGCGAGCAGCGTGATGACCTCGTAGTGGCGGGTCTGCGGGAACATGTCGAGCAGCCGCACCGCGGTGGGCCGTAGCGACGGCATGCGGGCCAGGTCGCGGGCCAGGGAGTCGGCGTTGCAGCTCGAGTAGAGCACCCAGCGCGCCGACGCCGCCTCCAGCCAGCCGGCCAGGTCCGCGCCGATGCCGCGGCGCGGTGGGTTGGCGATCACGAGCTCGGGAGCGTCTGCGGGGGAGTGGCGCAGCGCGAAGGCCGTCGCGTCCTCGGCCGTGAACGTGGCGGACACCCCGAGGTCGTCCCGCGTCGTCGTCGCGCTGGCCACGGCGTCGGCCGAGATCTCGACGCCGACGACGTCGCGCCCGGGGGCGGCGCAGGCCAGGGCGAAGCCACCCACCCCGCAGTACAGGTCCCACAGGCTGGCGGGCGCGACGTCGTCCACCCACTGCCGGGCCTGCCGGTACAAGGCCGTGGCGACGTCGGTGTTGGTCTGGAAGAAGGACCGTGGGCGCAGGTGCAGCGTGACGGGCGGGTCCAGGGGGAGCGTCATGGGCAGGGTCTGCCGCGCCGTGAGCACGATCTCCCGCTCGCCCTCGAGCACGGCCTTGTGCTCGGGCTGGAGGTTGACGCTGAGCACGGCCAGCGCGGGCAGCGCCTCCTGGAGCCACGGCAGGTGCTTGCGCAGCCGCGCGACCGGCTCCTGGGAGCGCAGCACCACCCGCACCAGGAGCTCCCTGTCCGGGGAGAGGGTCACCAGCAGGTGCTTGAGCTCGCCGCGGCTCGCGGCGGCGCGCGGGGTGACGCGGCCGGGGGCGGGGGTCAGGTCGTAGGGCCGCAGGTCGGCTCGCGTGATGAGCTCCGCGAGCGGGCCGAACGCCGCCTGGAGCTCCGCCGGGTACAGGGGGCAGTCGGTGAGGTCCACGCCCGTGGGTGCGGCGTCGGCGGGCAGCGCGCCCACGATCCCGATGACGGGCCGCTCGGCCGTGCCCGTGACCACCATCTTGGCCTTGTTGCGAAACCCGGACTCGGGTCCGGTGACGGTGGGCAGCCAGGTGGCATCGGGTGCGAGCGGCGCGAGCAGGGCGCGCACCTGCTCCTCCTTGCCGGCGACCTGCGCGGCGTAGGGAACCTCGAGCAGGGTGCACGAACGGCAGCGACCGGCGTCATAGTGATGGCACTGCACGGTTCTCATTGTCCCCGGGGGAACGGGTCTCGAGCGTCAGGCGGGCAGGGAGGCGATCGCCTCGATCTCCACGAGCGCGCCCGGGACGGCGAGGCCGGCCACCATCATGGCGGTCAGCGCGGTGCGGTGGCGCCCCCACGCCTCGACCGCGGCCGCGTAGGCCTCGCGCGGGTCCACACGGCGGTCCAGGTAGATGGTCAGCTTGGCGACGTCGTCCGGCGTCGCCCCGGCTGCTGCGAGCACCGCCTGCACGTTGGCCAGGGCCTGCTTCACCTGGGCCGGCATGCCGGTGACCATGTTTCCTTCGGCGTCGTTGCCGTTCTGGCCGCCGATGTACAGCGTCCGGCCCGCCGGGGCGATCGTTCCTTGGGAGAACGCAGGGCTCTGGTACAGGGACGGGGGGTTGACGCGCTCGATCATGGCGACGACCTTCCAGGCAGGTGGTTCAGGGTTGCCAGGGTAATGGTTCTGCCTTGAGGTTTGCCGGTCGTCCTGGCGGCGACGGCACCGCCCGGCAGGTCCGGCCCGGGCGAACGTAACGAAAATGATACCTAGGTGAACAAAACCAGTCTGGACCTGCATCGACATCTCCGCTCGGCCGGCGGCGGGCGGGCGTTGGGTGCCATGGCGCGTTCAGGACGGACGAACGGCCGGTTTAGGTTCGGGCCGTGCGGTTCATACTCCGGCGTCTCGCCAACTACGTGGTGATGCTCTTCGTGGCCACCTCGTTGACGTACTTCATGGCGTCCTTCTTCATGGACCCGCGGTCCAACTACCTGGCCCGCAACCCCCGCCCGCCGATGGCGTCGATCGACGCGTCCCTGACGGCCGCGAACATCAACGACAAGACGCCCGTCCTGGAGCGGTACTGGCACTGGCTGGTGGGCGTCGTGACCCGGTGGGACTGGGGGCTGAGCCCCACCCAGGAGCCGGTCAGCGGGGCGATCAGCTCCCGCATCGGCGCCTCGGTGCAGCTCATGACGCTGGCCACCGTGCTGGGCATCGTCCTGGGCATCTCGATCGGCGTGTACACCGCCATCCGCCAGTACAAATGGCAGGACCGGGTGCTGGGCAGCCTCTCCACGTTCTTCCTCGTGGTGCCCACCCCCGTGCTGGCCTTGGGCGTGGTCATCGCCGCGATCTGGATCAACCAGGCGCTCGGGTTCCGGCTGTTCTACGTCACCGGGCTCCATAGCTATTCGGGCAGCAACTTCTGGCTCAAGCTCTCCGACCTGGGCCAGCACCTGGTCCTGCCCACCATCGTGCTGAGCATCATCACCGGGGTCACGTACCACCTGACCCAGCGCACCTACCTGCTGGACACCATGAACGCCGACTACGTGCGCACCGCCCGGGCCAAGGGCCTGCCGCTCATGACCGCGATCCGCAAGCACGCCCTGCGGCCTTCCCTGATCCCCACCACGGTCCAGGTCGCGTTCACCGTCGCCGGCGTGTTCACGGGCGCGGTCATCACCGAGACGGTCTTCGCGATCAACGGGCTCGGCCGGTACTTCATCACCTCGATCGTGCAGAACGACATCAACGCCTCCGTGGCCATCGCCGCCTTCGCCGGCGCCTGCACGCTCGTCGCGGCGCTGCTCGCGGACGTCGCGGTCGCCTGGATCGACCCCCGCGTCCGGCTCAGCTGAGAGGAACCCATGGCTGACACCGAGCTCACCCTCGCCGGGGCGACCGCGCCCGACGTCGTCGCCGACGAGCACGACGGCGACCTGCACCGCACCGGCCGCCTGGCCCTGATCGTGCGCCGCTTCGTGCGGCGCCCCTCCGCCGTCGTCGGCGCGTTCCTGCTCCTGTTCCTGATCGCGTTCGCCGTGTTCGGCCCCATGGTCGCGAACTGGGGGTACGACGAGCCCGACTTCCTCGCCCTGGCCCAGGCGCCCAGCGCGGAGCACTGGTTCGGGACGACGACGGGCGGGTCCGACGTGTTCGCGCTCGTGGCCCGCGGCCTGAGCCGTTCGCTGCTCATCGGCGTGCTGTCCTCGCTGGCCATCACGTTCGTGGCCGCGCTCCTGGGCACCATGGTCGCGTTCTTCGAGGGCTGGTTCGAGCGCGTGGGCATGTGGGTGCTCGACACGCTGCTGGTCATCCCGTCGTTCCTGCTCATCGCGATGATCACGCGCTCGGCGAGCGGCAAGGGCGGCTGGCTGGTGCTCGCCGCGGCGCTGACGGCGTTCGGATGGGTCGGGTACGCGCGCGTGCTGCGCACCCTGACCCTGTCGCTGCGCGAGCTCGACTACGTGCACGCCGCGAAGTACATGGGCGTCGGGCCGTTCACGATCATCCGGCGGCACCTGATCCCGAACCTCGGCTCGGTGCTCATCATCCAGACGGTGCTCGGCGTCGTCGCCGCGGTGAACTCCGAGACGGCGCTGTCCTTCCTGGGCCTGGGCGTCAAGGCGCCCGACGTGTCGCTGGGCACGATCCTGCAGGCCGGGCAGTCCGTGGTGCTCACCTCGCCGTGGGTGCTGCTCGCCCCCTCGCTCTTCCTGGTGGCGCTGACCTTCTCGATGCAGCTCATCGGTGACGGGCTGCGCGACGCCATCGACCCCTACTCGCGTTCGGGAGGCAAGGCATGAACGCCATCGTCACGGCGAACGAACCCGCCGACCGCCTGATCCGCCCCGGCGAGTTCGGCGTGGACCCCGTGCTCTCGGTGCGCGACCTGCACGTGAGCTTCGCCTCCGAGGCCGGCACGGTGCGCGCCGTGCGCGGCGTGAGCTTCGACCTGCTGCCCGGCCGCACGCTCGGCATCGTGGGCGAGTCCGGCTCCGGCAAGTCCGTCACGTCGCTGTCCGTCATGGGCCTGCTCGACGCGAACGCCCGGGTCGAGGGCTCGATCCGCCTCAAGGGCCGCGAGCTGCTGGGCCTGACGGAGAACGAGCTGTCCAAGTACCGCGGCAACGACATGGCCATGGTGTTCCAGGACCCGCTCTCGGCGCTCACGCCGGTGTTCACCATCGGCGACCAGCTCGCCGAGGCGCTCGACCTGCACCAGGACCTGAGCCGCAAGCAGGTGCGCGACCGCTCCGTCGAGCTGCTGGACCTGGTGGGCATCCCCAACCCGGCCGAACGGCTCAAGTCGTTCCCGCACCAGTTCTCCGGCGGCATGCGCCAGCGCGTCATGATCGCCATCGCCATCGCGAACAACCCCGACGTGATCATCGCGGACGAGCCCACGACGGCGCTCGACGTGACCATCCAGGCGCAGGTGCTCGACGTGCTCAAGACGGCGCAGCGCGAGACCGGCGCGGCCGTGGTCATGATCACCCACGACCTGGGGGTCGTGGCCGGGGTGGCCGACGACGTCCTGGTCATGTACGCCGGGCGTCCCGTCGAGAAGGCATCCGTCGACCAGCTCTACGCACGCCCCGCGATGCCGTACACCATGGGCCTGCTGGGCGCCGTGCCACGCCCCGACCGCGGTGAGAACCGCCGCCTGGTGCCGATCCAGGGCACCCCGCCCTCGCTCGTGGACCTGCCGGTGGGCTGCCCGTTCGCCCCGCGCTGCCCGGTGGCCACCGACGAGTGCCGCGTCGCCGAACCCGACCTGGTGCCCGTCGCCGGCAACGAGGACCAGCTCGCCGCCTGCATCCGCGCCGACGAGCTGGCCGCGCAGGGCGTGACCTACGACCAGGTGTTCACGGTCGACGAGTCGGCGCCCTCCGTGCTGGCCGACGTGCCGCGCGCCGAGCGCGCCCCCGTGCTCGAGGTCACCGACCTGCGCAAGCACTTCCCGCTGACCAAGGGGGGCATCCTGCGCCGCACCGTCGGCGCGGTCAAGGCCGTGGACGGCGTGACGTTCGACGTGCGCGAGGGCGAGACGCTGGCCCTCGTGGGCGAGTCCGGCTCCGGCAAGACGACGACGCTGCTGGAGATCCTCAAGCTGGAGGCCCCGCAGGGCGGCACGATCGCCGTGCTGGGTAAGAACGTGGCCGAGCTCCCGCGCGCCGAGCGCAGGGCCCTGCGCCGCGAGCTGCAGATCGTGTTCCAGGACCCGATGAGCTCGCTCGACCCACGCCTGCCCGTCTACGACGTGCTGGCCGAGCCGCTGCACGTGCACGGCTGGTCGAAGCAGCGCATCAACGACCGCATCGCCGAGCTCATGAAGCTGGTGGGGCTCAACCCGGACCACGTGGACCGGTTCCCGTCCCAGTTCTCCGGCGGGCAGCGCCAGCGCATCGCCATCGCGCGGGCGCTCGCCGTCGAGCCCAAGCTCGTGGTGCTCGACGAGCCCGTCTCGGCGCTCGACGTGTCCATCCAGGCCGGCGTGATCAACCTGCTGGAGGACATCCAGGCGACGCTGAGCGTGGCGTTCCTGTTCGTGGCGCACGACCTGTCGGTGATCCGGCACGCGTCCGCGCGGGTCGCGGTGATGTACCTGGGCCAGGTCGTGGAGCTCGGGGACACGGAAGCCGTGTTCACCGCGCCGCGCCACCCGTACACGCGCGCCCTGCTCTCGGCGGTGCCCGTGCCCGACCCGCAGGTCGAGCGGACCCGCGAGCGGATCGTGCTCACCGGCGACCTGCCGAGCCCGGCCGCCCAGATCACCGGGTGCCGGTTCGCGAGCCGCTGCCCCACGCGCGCCCTGCTGCCGCCCGAGAAGCAGCAGCGCTGCGACACCGAGCTTCCCGTACTCACCGGCCAGGACCACACCGTGGCCTGCCACTTCCCCGTCAGCCCGGAGAACCCGGGACTGCCAACCAAGGAGAACTGATGAAGAGCATGCGTAACGCGGGGGCCAAGGCCACCGTCGTCGTCGCGGCCCTCGCGCTCACGCTGTCGGCGTGCGGGTCCGGCGGCAGCGACGACGCCGGGGACGGCTCGAGCACCGGCACCGCCGCGAAGCAGCCGCTGTCCGGCTTCGAGGCCAAGACCATGGGTTCGGACTACCCGATGCCGGAGGACGGCGTCGCGTACGACAACCCGCAGGACCGTGACGCGCTCCAGCAGGGCGGCACGCTGACCCTGGCCACCTCGGAGATCGGCCCGAACTGGAACTCGTTCTCCACGGACGGCAACACCGCCTACATGGCCCAGTTCTGGCAGCTCTACATGCCGCAGCTGTGGGACTTCGACGTCTCGGGCAACCCGACGCCCAACCCCGACTACCTGACCAAGGTCGAGGTCACCTCCGAGGACCCGCTCGTCGTCACGTACGACATCAACGAGAAGGCCACCTGGAACGACGGCACGCCCATCGACTGGACGGCCTTCGAGGCCACCTGGAAGACGCAGTCGGGCAAGAACGAGGGCTACAACCCGCCCTCGACGTCGGGCTACGACCAGGTCGCCTCGGTGACCCAGGGTGACAGCGCCAAGCAGGCCGTCGTCACGTTCGAGACGCCGTTCTACCCGTACCAGTTCCTGTTCCTGAACCTGGAGCACCCGGACGCCGTCGACCCGACGACGTACACCGAGGGCTGGATCAACGAGCCGCACAACGAGTGGGGCGCCGGCCCGTTCGTGGTCGACTCGCACGACGACACGCAGGCGACGTTCGTGCCGAACGACAAGTGGTGGGGCACCAAGCCGCTGCTCGACAAGATCCAGTTCAAGGCCATGGACGCCTCGGCCTCGATCAACGCGTTCCAGAACGGTGAGATCGACGTCGCCGACGTCACCTCCGCGGACCGCCTCAAGGTGGCCCAGGGCATGGACGACACGTCCATCCGCGTCAACTACGCCATGACCTCCGCCGTCGTCACGCTGAACGCCAAGGCCGAGTCGCTCACCGACCTGGCCGTGCGCAAGGCGCTCACGCAGTCGATCGACCGCGGCAAGCTCGCCGAGATCAAGTTCCAGGGCCTGAACTGGCACGAGGACGCCCTGGGCTCGGAGATCATGTTCCCGTTCCAGGACGGCTACGAGAACAACATGCCGGCCGACGCCACCTACTCGGTGGAGAACGCGGGCAAGACGCTCGAGGCCGCCGGCTACACCAAGGGCGACGACGGCATCTACGCCAAAGACGGCAAGCCGCTGACGATCAAGTACACCTTCTTCGGTGACTCGCCGAGCCAGACGGCCATCGCGAACGCGGTCCAGGCCATGGGCAAGGCCGCCGGCATCGCCATCGAGCTCGACAACCAGGACCCCTCGAAGTTCTCGGACGTGGTGCTCGGCGGCAAGTACGAGATGCTCATCATGGGCTGGTCGGCCTCCGACCCGTTCGGCTACTCGACCTCGGGCTGCCAGCTCTTCTGCGCGTCCTACCCGCCGGAGGGCTCGAACTTCACGTACATCGGCTCGGACGAGGTCGACAAGCTCATGAAGGCGCCGGGCGAGATCGAGGACACCGCGGACGCCATCGCGGCGCTCAACAAGGCCGAGAAGGCAGCCCTCGAGCTCTACGGCACCTTCCCGCTGTACAACGGCCCCATGATGGTGGCCGCCAAGTCCACGCTGGCGAACTTCAGCGTCAGCGACCAGGGTGGCACCTCGGGCTTCAAGTCCCTGAACTGGCACCCGGAGAACATCGGCTGGATGAAGTGACGACCCTGCGTCGCCACTGACCCGATCGGCTCGCGGCCCCCTCGCCTCCTGGAGGTGAGGGGGCCGCGGTGTGTGGTGGGTTCTGCCGGCTCACGTCAGGTGGTCGTGCGCCCCGTCCGTCCACTCGCGATGACGCCGGGCCGAGCGCACGACGACGTCGCGGGCGTCGCGCGGGATCACGCCGTCGAAGTTGCCGTACAGGCGCTCGAAGCTGAACCGGGCCACGTGGGCCGCGACCCGCTGGGCCACCCGCCCGGACAGCGGGATACGGTTGGGGTACGAGCGCATGAAGCTCACCGACACGCGGTCCGGGTTGGCGAAGATCGTGTCGCCGCTGAGCAGCACCCCGCGCCCGCCCGCACCGCCCGCCCAGTGCGCCACCGCCGAGCCGGGGAAGTGCCCGCCCGGCTGCGTCAGCGTCACGCCGGGAAGCACCTGCCGGTCGCCCTCCCACGCCGCGAGCTCCGGGCCGGGGCGCGCCACCCAGTCGAGGTCGGCGCGGCTCACCAGCACCGGGACGGGGCTGCCGAGCCGCCGCGACCATTCGAGCTGCACCCCGAACATGTGCGGGTGCGACGCCGCCACGGCCACCACCCCGGGTGCGCCCGCGCGGTCCAGCACGCCGGCGACGGCGTCGTCGTCGACGAACGCGGGCGGGTCCCATAGGAGCGACCCGGCGGGGGTGACCAGCAGCTTCGACTGCTGCCCGATCCCCACCAGCGCGGGGGTCACGGTCAGGCCCCACAGGCCCGGTTCCAGGTCGGTGAACTCGATGCCGGCGCCCGCGCGTGCGAGCTCGTCGAGCGTGGTCCACCGCTGACCGTCAGTCGGGACCCACTGCCGCTCGTCCGCGCAGATCGCGCACACCCTGGGCCGCGTGGCGTGCTCGACGCCGCAGGTGGCGCACACGGTGACATTGCTAACCGTGACACTCATGGGACCTCCGCGAGGCGTCGGCGGGCTGCTCCCCACCAGACTGCCGCACGGCTCAGACTGCCGCACGGATCGGGCTGCCGCACGGCTCGGCGCGGCCGGAGGTCGGTGCGGTTCGTGGGTGACAGGGCGACAGCGACCGGGCCCCCGGCCCGTAGCCTGGGATCGTGCGTGATCGCGACGGTGCCGTCATCTTCGACCTCGAGCCCGAGGACGACGACGCCGCCGTGCCGACGACCCCCGCCGGGGAAGGTCCGGCCCGTGATGCCGACCCCGAGCTGCCTGCCCTGGCCGACCCCTTCGGCGCCGTGCGGGCCTTCGTGGCCCGCCAGCCGCGCCGCCGGGTGGTGCGCGCGCTCGTCGCGGCCGGAGCCGTCGTCGTCCTCGCCGTCGGCGGCACCCTCGCGGTGCGGGCGCTGCAGGCCGCGGCGGCCGAGCGTGAGCGGGTCGCGACGCTGCTCGCCTCGCCCGGCGGGGTGCGGGACGTGAGCGGCGGCCCGCTGGTCACCGCGTGGAGCACGCCCGTGACGGGCCCCGTGCTGGGCACGCTGCCGGGGCTGCTCGTCGTCGCCGACGGCGGGGACGGCGTGGCCCTGCGGGTCGCAGACGGCGCCGAGGCGTGGCGGGTCGAGCTCGGCGGCAACCTGGAGTGCGGGCCGAACCCGGAGCGCGCGGAGCGGGCGCCCGCAGCCACGCAGTTCGTCTGTGTGACCGGGCCCCATGATGCACGCCGGGTCACGGTGCTCGGCCCGGACGGCGTCGTCGCCGAACGCGACCTGGGCGACACGAGCTGGCTCGGCGTCTACCCGGCGCCCGAGACCGGCGTGCTCACGGTGCTGCGCACGGGCGACCCGGTGCCGGAGCCGACCGTGGACGCCGGCGGCCAGGACGACTTTCCCCAGGCCCTCCAGGACGCCTACCCGGACGGGCTCGCCGCCGGGCAGGGCGCCGTCGTCACGGTCGAGGACGCCGTGACCGGGGAGCAGCGCTGGTCCGACGAGATCGCGTTCACCCCGGTGAGCGACATCGCCATGTGCGGCATCAACCTCGGGGAGGACGGAGTTGTGGGCGTCAGCCTGGACGTCTCCGCGCGGGCGACCCCCACCCTGATCGACGTCTCGGGCTGCGGCGTCAAGGCGACCTACCTGCCCGACGGCACCCGGTTCCCGGCCGACGCGGGCAGCGCCGTGCCGTGGGTGTACCGCATGCCCGACCCCGACGGCGGGTTCGTCGACTTCAACGCCACCCCCGTCGTGATGCGCGACGAGCAGGGGCGGGAACGGTTCGCGATCAGCGGGTACCCGGCGCTCCCGCTGGCCACCGACGGGCCGTCGGACGTCCGGCTGGCCTACGCCACCAACGGGGGCCTGGCCGCCGTCGGCGCCGACGGCACCACCGTCTGGGCGGCGCGCGACCAGCTCCTGTCCCCGGTCGTGGCGCGCGCCGGAGGGCAGGTCATCGGGCTCTCCGCGGACGGCACGGCCCTTGAGGCGGTCTCGCTGGCCGACGGGACCGTCACGTGGTCGTCCCCTCTCCCGTCCGCCGGCACGACCCCGGGGCCGGGCAACTTCGCCGTCGGCTCGGCCGTCACCGACGGCACCACGGTGGTAGTCGCCCTGACGTCCTACACCGGCCACGGGGACGGTGCCGGGATGGTGCTGGTGGGCGTGGACGTGCGCACCGGTGCGCTGTGGTCCCTGCCCGGCTTCGCGAGCGGGGCCACCCTGTGGACGGTCGACGGGAACGTGCTCGTCCACGACGTCACCCCCGGCATGGAGATGTACAACCTCCCCGACGGCGAGACCGCTTCCCGGACCCAGGGGTTCGTCCGGCTGCTGGTTGCGCCCGGGGACGACCGCGCACCCGCCACCGAGCACCCGGCAAGATAGGGGCATGGAACCGCTGTTCATCGGGCTCCTCGCGGCCGTCGCCGTCATCGCGGTGACCGCACTGGCACCCCGCACGGGCGTCTCGGCGCCGCTCATCCTGGTGCTCCTCGGTGCCGCCGTCACCGCGATCCCGGCGGTCCCGAACGTCCAGGTGTCGCCCGAGGTGATCCTCGCCGGCGTGCTGCCGCCGCTGCTCTACTCGGCCGCCGTCTCGATGCCCACGATGGACTTCCGGCGTGACCTGGCCACCATCGGCGGCCTGTCCGTGGTGCTCGTGCTCATCACCGCGGTGCTGCTCGGGTTCGTGTTCTCCGCCCTCCTGCCGGGGCTCGGCCTCGCGGGCGGGATCGCGCTGGGCGCCATCGTGTCGCCCACCGACGCCGTGGCCACCTCGATCGTCAAGAAGCTCGGGGCACCGCCGCGCGTGGTCACCGTGCTCGAGGGCGAGGGCCTGCTCAACGACGCCTCCGCCCTGGTGCTGCTGCGCTCCGCCGTCGCCGCCACGTCCGCCTCCGTGTCCTTCGGGCACGTCGCGGGCGACTTCCTGTGGGCCGTGGTCGGGGCCGTGACCGTCGGGGCGATCGTGGGGCAGCTGCTGCTCCAGGTGCG
Source organism: Xylanimicrobium pachnodae JCM 13526 = NBRC 107786 (assembly GCA_001592145.1). Lineage (GTDB taxonomy): Bacteria > Actinomycetota > Actinomycetes > Actinomycetales > Cellulomonadaceae > Xylanimonas > Xylanimonas pachnodae. The sequence goes on from BCWJ01000001.1 coordinate 55,096, forward strand.
GCGGCTGGTGCGCAGCGCGCCGCTGTCCACCGCGGTCTCCTTCATCGTGCCGTTCGCCGCCTACCTGCCGGCCGAGCACCTGCACGCCTCCGGCCTGGTCGCCGTCGTCGCCGCGGGGCTCGTCACCGGGTACGGCTCCGCCCGCTACCTGGGCCCCCGTGACCGTGTCTCCGAGGACTCGAACTGGCGCACCGTCGAGCTGCTGCTCGAAGGAGGCGTGTTCCTGCTCATGGGTCTGGAGCTCTCGCAGATGGTCGTCGACGTGCGCGCGGAGCACGGCTCGCTGTGGTTCGGCGCCGGGGTCGCCGCGCTCGCCGCAGCCGTCGTCCTGCTGGTGCGGGCCGCGTACGTGACCCCGCTCGTCGCCTCCTTGGACCGGCGGGCGCGGCGCGGTGCCGCGCTGCGCGGCACCATCACCGGCGTGCAGCAGCGCCTGGAGACCACCCTCGCCGACGCGGACGCCGACGGCGTCGTCCGCATGCCGCCCGCCCCCGGACCACCCGTCGGGCATCCCGGTCGCGGCCCGCGGCTGGTTCCCGTGGCCCGTCTGCGCCGGCTCCAGGGCGGGCTCGTGCGCCGCGTCGCCGACATCGACTACCTCACGGCGAAGCCCCTCGGGCCGCGCGAGGGCGGGCTGCTCGTGTGGGCGGGCATGCGCGGCGTGGTCACTGTGGCCGCCGCGCAGTCGCTGCCCCACGACTTCCCGCACCGGCCCTTCGTGGTCCTGGTCGCGTTCGGCGTCGCGGCGGGCACGCTCCTGCTCCAGGGCGGCACCCTGCCGTGGGTGGTGCGCCGGCTCGGCCTGTCCGGCCAGGGGGCGCCCACGCGCGAGGAGTACCAGGTGGTGCGCCGCATCGTCGAGTCCGCCGCCCGCGACCTGCTCGACGACCCGGAGCTCAGGGAGCAGTACGAGCCCAACGTCATCGCGCGCGTCCGGGCCGACGTCGTGCGCGGTTACGCCGTCGACGACGTCGACGAGCAGGAGACGGCCGAACGCTTCGCCCGGTACCGCGGGCTGCGGCTGCGCGCCATCGACGTGCAACGCGACGCGCTCCTGGCCGCCCGCTCGACGGGGGTGCACGACTCCCGCCAGCTCGAACAGGCCCTGGCCGCGCTCGACGCCGAACAGATCATGGTCGAGATGAAGAAGCGCGCCGCGGGCGGCTGAGAGCCCGGCCCGCCGCTCAGAGCGGGTGGCGAAGCGGCGAGATGATCGCGGTGAAACGGCGAGCACAGGCCGGTGAAACGGCGAGCAGGGTCTGGTGAAACGGCGAGATGCGGTCAGATCCGGGCGCGCAGCCAGGCGATGTCGGGGCCCATGTCGCCGTGCGTCTCGCACACCACGGGGGCGCCGGCCGCGGCGACGACGCCCGCGAGCAGGTCCGGCGGGATGCGGCCCTCGCCGAAGTGCGCGTGCCGGTCGGCGCCCGACCCGGAGTCGTCGCGCGAGTCGTTCGCGTGCACCAGGTCGATGCGGCCCGTGATCGCCCGGATGTCGGCGACGGCGGTGGCGAGGTCGATGCCACCCGCCCAGGCGTGGCAGGTGTCGAGCGTGAACCCGACGACGTTCGCGTTGGAGCTTGCCTGCACGGCTGTCCACAGCTGTTCGATGCGGTCCAGGTGGCGTGCCATGGCGTGATCGCCGCCGGCCGTGTTCTCGATGAGCACGGGCACGTCCGTGTCGAGCGAGTCGATGGCCTTGCGCCAGTTGTCGAAACCCGTCTCCGGGGAGTCCTTGGCGGTCACGTGCCCGCCGTGCACGACGACGCCCCGGGCCCCGATGGCCGCCGCGCCGTCGAGCGTGGCCTGCAACAGCTTGCGCGACGGGATGCGGATGCGGTTGTTGGTGGACGCCACGTTGATGCCGTACGGGGCGTGCACGAACAGGGCGATACCGGCGTCCGCGGCGTCGTCTCTGAGCGCCTCCTCACCGCGCGGGTAGCCGGAACCGGTCACCTTCCACGACTGCGGGTCGCCGAGGAACACCTGCGCCACCTCGGCCCCGATCGCGCGGGCCTGCGCGACGGCGTCCGCGCCGTCCACATGTGCCCCGATGCGGATGCTCATGCCGCCCAGCCTAGGCACCCACCGACCACCGGGCTCGGAGGCGCCGCGTGCGCACGACGGCGATGGGCCGTCATCCTGCGCGAGGCCCTGTCATCCTGCGCGGTTCCGCAGGACCCAGGTGTGCCGCCGCAACCCTCAGACCTGGTCGCGCCAGGCGTGCCGCGGCTCGTAGCCGAGCACCCGGCGGGCCTTGTCGATGCTGAGCAGCGTCTCGCGCCCCACGAGCGGGCGCGTGAGCGGGACGTCGGGGAAGTGCTCGGCCATGAGCGCGGCCGAGTCCCGCTCCATGACGGTGTCCGCGTTCGCGACGACGAACGCCTCCCACCCCGTCAGGTCCGCCTCGAGGGCGAGCCGCACGGCCTGGGCGCCGTCGCGCGCGTCGATGTACCCCCACAGGTTCCAGCGGCGCAGCGCGGCGTCGTCCTGCCAGGTGGGGAACATCGCGTAGTCCTCGGGCAGCATGACGTTGCTGAACCGCAGGCCCACCAGCTTGAGCTCCGGGTCCCAGCGGGTCAGGTGCCGCGCCATCTCCTCCTCCACGGCCTTGCCGAGCGAGTAGGTGGACTCGGGGCGCACCGGGTACTCCTCGTCCACGGGCGCGTACGGCGGCGGCACGTCGAACGGCAGGCCCAGCACGGTCTCCGACGACGCCCACACCACGTTCCTGATACCCGCGATGCGTGCGGCCCGGAACACGTTGTACGTCGCCGGCACGTTGTTCGCGAACGTCGCCGCGTCGGGGGCCAGCCCCGGGGCGGGGATCGCCGCCAGGTGCACGACGGCGGTGGCCGGGGCCGACTCGTCGAACCCCGTGAGCAGCTCGACCACCTGCCCCAGGTCGGTCAGATCGGCCCGGACGAACTTCGCGGGCTGCGGTTCGCGCGGCGGCGTGCGGTCGACGGCGACGACGTCCCAGCCGTGCTCGGCCAGGTGGGCGACGACGGCGGGGCCCAGCCGCCCGCTGGACCCGGTGACGACGACGCGGCCGCTGGTGGCGCAGTGTGGATGCCTCATGGCCCCTGTCTACACGGTCGGATGCCCGGTGCGTGTTGCGGAACGTCACGCCATCCGAGGGTTTGCCGTGACATACCGGGACGCGGATCGAGGCCCGACCTCGACCCCCGGGCCGGTCCCTGGGCGACCACGGGGCGGACGGGTTCGACGGACCCCCCGGGGTTCGGCATACCCTCCTTGGCGTGAGCGAGATCCTTCCGCAAGCCACCGAGCGCGTCGTCGCCCGCTACGAGATGCCCGATCCCCTGCGGGACGACATCCGTCTGCTGGGCGGCCTCCTCGGCACGATCCTCAAAGAGGCCGGGGGGCAGAGCCTCCTCGACGATGTCGAGCACCTGCGCGAGCTGACGATCAAGGCGTTCGGCAACGACGACGCCGCGGCCCTCGACGCCGCCGCCGCCCACGTCAACGCCATGACCCTGGACCGGGCGAACGACGTCGCACGCGCCTTCACGTGCTACTTCCACCTGGCGAACCTGGCCGAGGAGTTCCACCGGGTGCGCGTGCTGCGCAGCCGGGACCAGGAGGTCGGGACGGCGCAGATCGAGGGCACCATCCCGCGCGCGTTCCAGCAGCTCGCCTCCGAGGTCGGGCGTGACGAGGCGCTGCGCCGCGTCCAGGAGCTGGAGTTCCGGCCCGTCCTGACGGCGCACCCCACCGAGGCGCGACGCCGGGCCGTCTCCCGCTCGATCCGCCGCATCGGCGACATGCTGGTGCGCCGCGACGAGCTCAGCCCGTCCGGGACGGCGCTCGCCGAGATCGACCGCGGGCTGCTCGCCGAGATCGACGTGCTGTGGCGCACCCAGCCGCTGCGCCCCGCGAAGCCGACCGTGATCGACGAGGTCAAGTCCGCCATCAGCGTGTTCGACCAGACGCTGTTCCAGACGTTCCCCGAGGTGTACCGCCGCCTGGACGACTGGCTCCTGGGCGACGACGCCGGCCGCGCCACCCCGATCGTCCCGGCGTTCGTGCGCCTGGGCACCTGGATCGGCGGCGACCGCGACGGCAACCCGAACGTCACCGCGGACGTCACCCGGCAGGCGGCCGCCGTCGCCTCCGAGCACGCGCTCGTGGCCCTGGAGAACGAGGCCTACACGACGGCCCGCAAGCTCACCGTCGGTGCGGACGACACCCCGCCGTCGGACGCGCTGCTCGCCCTGTGGAACCGCCAGCGCCAGCTCTCCGCGGAAGCCGCGGCGACGGCCGCCACGGAGTCCCCCAACGAGCCGCACCGTGCCGTGCTGCTGGTGATCGCCGCCCGGGTGGCCGCCACGCGCCGCCGGGACGCCGACCTCGCGTACGCCACGGCCGACCAGCTCGAGGCGGACCTGCGCGTGGTGCAGCAGTCCCTGGTGGCCGCCGGGGCGCCCCGCCTGGCCTACGGCTCCCTCCAGAAGCTCATCTGGCAGGTGCAGACCTTCGGGTTCCACCTGGCGGAGCTCGAGGTGCGCCAGCACTCCCAGGTGCACGAGGAAGCGCTCGCGGACATCGCGGCCAAGGGCATCAACAGCCCCGACCTGAACGACCGCACGCGCGAGGTGCTCGACACGTATCACGCGCTGGCCGCCGTGCAGAAGAAGTACGGCGAGCGCGCCGCCCGCCGGTACATCGTGTCCTTCACGCAGAAGCCCGAGCACCTGGCCGCCGTCTACCAGCTCGCCGAGCTCGCGTTCCCCGACCCCGACGACCGCCCCGTCATCGACGCGATCCCGCTGTTCGAGACGTTCGACGACCTCGTGGCGTCCGTGGACATGCTCGAGGCGATGCTCGAGCTCCCGCAGGTCCAGGCACGCCTGGCCGCGACGGGCCGCAAGGTCGAGGTCATGCTCGGCTACTCGGACTCGTCCAAGGACGTGGGCCCGGTGGCCGCGACGCTCGCGCTGCACACCGCGCAGTCGCGCATCGCCGAGTGGGCCGACCGGCACCACATCGAGCTCACCCTGTTCCACGGCCGCGGCGGATCGCTGGGCCGCGGGGGCGGCCCCGCCAACCGTGCCGTGCTGGCCCAGCCGCCGCACTCGGTGGCCGGCCGGTTCAAGCTCACCGAGCAGGGCGAGGTCATCCTGGCCCGGTACGGCGACCCGACCATCGCCACGCGGCACATCGAGCAGGTGGCCGCCGCCACCCTGCTCGCGGGCGCCCCGTCGGTCGAGGAGCACAACGCCACCTCCACCGAGCGGTTCCAGGACCTGGCCGCCGCGCTCGACGTCTCGTCGCGCGAACGGTTCCACGCCCTGGTGCGCTCCGAGGGCTTCCCGCAGTGGTTCGCTCAGGTGACACCGCTCGAGGAGATCGGGATGCTGGCTATCGGCTCGCGCCCGGCCAAGCGTGGCCTCTCGGTCAACTCGCTGGACGACCTGCGGGCCATCCCGTGGGTGTTCTCCTGGTCGCAGGCGCGCGTCAACCTGGCCGGCTGGTACGGCCTCGGGTCGGCACTGCGCTCCTACGCCGAGTCCCGCCCCGACGGGCTCGCCGAGCTCCAGGCTGCGTTCCACGAGTGGCCGCTGTTCAACACGCTGCTCGACAACGTGGAGATGAGCCTCGCCAAGACGGACGAGCGCATCGCCCGCCTGTACCTGAGCCTGGGCGACCGTGAGGACCTGGCCCAGCAGGTGCTCGACGAGCTGCGCCTGACCCGCGAGTGGGTGCTCAAGGTGACCGAGCACGGCTGGCCGCTCGAGGGCCGGCGCGTGCTGGGCCGTGCCGTGCAGCTCCGCGCCCCCTACGTGGACGCCCTGTCGCTGCTCCAGGTGCGGGCGCTGCGTGCCCTGCGCACCGACGGCGCCTCCGAGCCGTCGCAGGACGCCGCCGCGCGGCGCGAGCGCTGGCAGCACCTGCTGCTCCTGACCGTCAACGGAGTGGCCGCCGGCCTGCAGAACACCGGCTGACGCACCACGCCCCGCGAAGCGGCCCATCTCGCGACCGAGCCCACCGGCCCGGCCCTGCGTGGTGGGCCGCTCCGCGTGGTGGGCCGCTCCGCGTGGTGGGCCGCTCCGCGTGTGCGGTGGTGCGGGTGCATCAGACGCTGTTGAGCTGGAACCGGGTGCCCTGGGGGTCCGCGACGCCGATCTGGCGGCCGTAAGGGGTGTCGCGGAACTCGGCGTCGGTCGTGCCGCCCAGCTCGACGGCCCGCGCGGCGAGCGCGTCGACGTCGTCGGCGCCCAGGTAGACCACCCAGGTGGAGGTGCCGCCGGTCCCGGCCAGGAACGAGCGGGCGTCGAAGATGCCCGCGAGGGAGGCGGCGCCCTCGCCGTAGGTCGTGTACCGGAACTCGGGGGTGTCGGCCATGGTGGTCGCGGGCCAGCCTGCGGCGCGCGCGTAGAAGGTGACCGCGGCGTCGTAGTCCGACGACCACGTCTCGAACCAGACCGGCGTGCCGTGCTCGCCCGTCAGGGCGAAGCCGTCGCTGCCGCCGGGCTCCCAGAAGTCGAACGCCGCGCCGGCGGGGTCGACGCACGCGACGAACCGCCCCGAACCGGGCAGCTCCTGCGGCCCGTCGAGGACGGTGCCGCCTGCCTCGCGCACCGCGGCCGCGCTGGCGTCGGCGTCGGAGGTGCGCAGGTAGACGCCCCACGTGGCGGGCCGCCCGGGCATCGTCGGACCCACCCCGGCGATGCTCCGGCCGTCCCGGTGGAAGCGGCCGTAGCCACCGGCCGCCGGACCGAAGCTCTCGTGCTCCCAGCCGAACAGCCGGCTGTAGAAGTCGATGGTCCGATCGACGTCGTCGGTGGCGACGTCCAACCAGATCGGGGCGCCGTCGGGCACCGGACCGCGGGTGGGCATGGTTCCAGTACGGCACCGTGCCGGCGGGACCGCAAGCGCGCCGTCCCGGGACGTCGCGCCGTCCCGGGAAGATGCCGTTAGCGTCGGGGAGCATGGCGGACCAGCCCCTCGTGGCCTCAGCAGGACTCTGCACCTTCAAGGACCTGTGCATCGACGCGAACGACGCCGCCGTGCTCGGCGCGTTCTACGGCCGCACGCTCGGCCTGGACCTGGAGACGTTCGACGATCGTGGCGGGGCCGTGCTGCGCGGCGCGAGCCCCGAGCAGACCGTGTGGATCAACACCGTGCCCGAACCCAAGACGGTCAAGCATCGCGTGCACCTGGACGTGCGGGCGCGCTCCCTGGACGAGTTCCCGGACGCGCCGCGCGTCAGCGAGCCGGGCCGGTTCCGGTGGACGACGCTCGCCGATCCGGAGGGCGGTGAGTTCTGCGTGTTCGCGGACGACGACGTGCCCGGCTACCGGCTCAAGGACGTGGTGGTGGACTGCGCGGACCCGGCGGTCGTGGCCCGCTTCTGGTTCGGGCTGCTGGGCGGTGAGCTGGGCCACGCCGGTGAGGGCGAGCAGGAGGAGTGGTGGTTGGACCACGGCGCGGGCGTGCCGTTCGAGTCGATCGACTTCGTGCCCGTCCCGGAGCCCAAGACGGTCAAGAACCGCGTCCACTGGGACGTGCTGCTGGCGGACGGTGTGCAGGTCGCCGACCTGGTGGCCCGGGGTGCGACCGTGCTGCGCGCACCCGACACCGACATCGCCTGGACCGTGATGGCCGACCCGGAGGGCAACGAGTTCTGCGTGTTCGAGGGCCGGTGAGCGTCAGCGGGCCAGGGTCGTCAGCGGGCCAGCGCCGCGAGCACGCGGGTCAGGCTGCTGCGCAGCCCCCACCGTTCGCTGAGGTGCTGGAGCGCCTCCGGGAAGGCGGCCGCCTGGGGCAGTGCGTCGTCGAGGTCCGGCACGGGGGCGTCCCGGGCCACCCGCACGACGGCGGGTGCGACGCGCAGGTAGTCGGCGCCCTCGGTGAGCCGCCGCTGCTGGGCGGGGGTCAGGCCGAACCCGGCGTCACGCGCGGCGAGCACACCGTCCAGGGTGCCGAACCGGGCGAGCAGCCCGGCGGCGGTCTTCTCCCCGATGCCGACGACGCCGGGCAGCCCGTCCGACGGGTCACCGCGCAGCACCGCCATGTCGGCGTAGGCGTCGCCGGTGGGGACGCCGTACTTCTCGGCCAGCCGCGCCTGGTCGACGACGTCGGGGTCGCGCACCCCGCGCGCCGGGTACAGGACGCGCACCCCGGCGTCGTCGTCCACCAGCTGGAACAGGTCGCGGTCGCCCGTCATGATCGACGTCGGACGCCGTCCGGCGGCGACCTCGCGGGCCACCAGGGTGCCGATGACGTCGTCGGCCTCGAACCCGGGCACGCCGACGCGGGCGACGCCGATCGCCTCCAGGACGGACGCGATGACGGGGACCTGCGGGGCCAGGTCCGCGGGCACGTCCTCCCCGCCCGACTCGGCCACCCGGTGCGCCTTGTACGAGGGGATCAGGTCGACGCGCCACTGCGGACGCCAGTCGTCGTCCCAGCACGCGACCAGGCGCGTGGGCCGGTGCTCGGTGACCAGGAACGCGATGGTGTCGAGCAGGCCGCGGATCGCGTTGACCGGTTCCCCGCGCGGCGAGCGGAGCGAGTCGGGCACACCGTAGAACGCCCGGAAGTACAGCGACGCGGTGTCCAGCAGCAGAAGGCTCACGGCGTCAGCGTGCCATGGGACGCCCACGCGCGGGGGAATCTGCGCGCGCCCTACCGCGTTGTCCACAGCGACGGTGGAAGGGGAGAGGTTCCGGATGATCCAGATCCCGGCGACGCAGGACGTGCGCGAGCTCATCACGGTGGGGGTGCTGCTGGCGAACGGCCGCCTGGCGGGCCGCACGTTCGCGGATCGCGCGGCGGCGGAGGCGTGGGCGCGGCCCGAGGACGGCGAGCAGGTGGTCGAGTTCAACGCCGTCTGCGACTGCGACAGGTGACCGGCCGCCGGGCGGGCTACGGCAGGTTCTGCTGCGGCCCGTCCGGGCACAGCTCGAACCACACCGTCTTCCCGGACAGGTACTCGCCGTGGCGGCCCACGGCCTGCGCCTCCTCGTGATCGTCCACGCCCCACCGGGTGGCGAGCCGGTCCAGGAACAGGATGCCGCGCCCGGACAGCTCGTGCGGGGCGGGCTCTTGGAGCCGCGGCGGGATGCGGGAGGTGTCGCGGACGCCCACGCGCACCAGCGCCTGGTCGGCGTCGACCTCGACCATCGCGACCACCGGTCCCGCACCGTGCTCGAGCGCGTTGGTGAGCAGCTCGCTCGAGAGCAGCATCGCGGTACGCCGCTCCTGGGTGCCGACGCCGGAGGTCTCCAGGATGTCGTCGATCCACCGGCGGGTGGGCCCGAGCACCGCCAGCGAGTGCGGCACGCGCCGCTCGACGCGCAGCGGTGACGGCGCCTCGTCGCCCGCGGTGTCCGGCCCGTCGTCGGCGCCGTCGTGCCGGTCGGCGGCATCGCCGGCGACCAGCGCCGTCGCTCCCTTCAGGGCTGGAACGGTGACGGTCTCGTCCGCGGTGGCTGACTCGCGCGCCCGGACGGCGAGCACGGCGATGTCGTCCCGTTGCGGCGTGGGCACGAGGGCGCGCATGAGCGTCGCGGGAAGCGCGGCCGTGGCGGTGTCCGCTGCGCTGCGGAACACGTCCGCCAGCAGCCGGATGCGGTCGGCGAGCATGGTGCCGCGCGACTCGACCAGACCGTCCGTGTAGAGCAGCAGCGTCTCGCCGGGCAGCAGCGTGGTGGTGTGGTCCTGGCGCTCGAACGAGGGCAGGACCCCCAGCAGCAGGTCGGTGGGTGGCCGCAGCATCTCGACGGTGCCGTCGCGGCGCAGCACCAGGGGTGGCGGATGGCCGGCGTTGGACCACGTGACGGCGTAGGTGCCGGGCAGCCGGGCCTCGTCCACGGGCAGGCGTTCCAGGCGGGCCACCACGGCGGTGGCACCGGCCTGCGGCCCGAGCTGGTCGTTCATCCGGTCGAGGAGCGTGAGCAGCACGGACGGCGTCTCGTCGTGGCTCCACGCGAGCGCACGCAGCATCGAGCGGAGCTGACCCATGTGCGCGGCCGCCTGCATGTCGTGCCCCGCGACGTCGCCGATCATCAGCAGCGTGGTCACGTCGTCGACGGCGACGACGTCGTACCAGTCGCCGCCCACCTGGTCGGTGCGCATGGCCGGCGCGTACGTCGTCGCGATCTCCAGGTGCGCGACCGTGGGCGGGGAGGTGAGCAGTGCCGACTGCAGCGTGGTGGCCACCTCCCGGCGTGCCTCGAGCAGGGACACCCGGTCCAGGGCGTGGGCGACGTAGGGCGCGAGCGTCGCCTCGAGCGCCGCGGCCTCGGCGTCGTGCGGGCGGGTCATCTCCCACAGGATGCAGATGACGGCGGCGACCCGGCCGTCGGAGTGCACGGGCAGCACCGAGCAGGCGCCGTCGAAGGTCAGGCGCCCGTCGAGCTCCGGGTAGCGCGCGACCAGCTCGGCCATGCTCCCGCAGTACACGGGGTGCCCCTGCTGGATCGCCTCACGGATGGGCGGGGGCGGGTCGGGCAGGCCGACGGCCTGCCCGAACGGGGTGGGCGCGTCCCGCGGCAGCGGCCCGAGCTGGTGCGGGGCCCCGGAGACGAAGCCGATGCCGCGGCCGTCGGGCTGGACGAGCGCCAGATAGCTGGCGGACGCGCCCGTGCCCCGGGCGAGCACGCTGCGCAGCGCGCGCTCCACCTGGGCGGGAGTGGTCGCGCCGGCGAACGACTCGGACAGGCTCAGCAGCAGCGCCGACCGGTGCTGCTCACGCCGTGCCGCGAGCTCGGCCTGCCGGGCCCGCTCCCGTTCGGCGCGCAGCCGCACCTTGTCCGAGCACGACGCCGCCAGGTCGGTCAGCGTGGCAAGGTCGTCCTCGGTCCACCGCCGTGGTGCGGGGGCCATCGCGACGAGCGCGCCGACGGGCCGCTCCTCGGTCGCGTACATGGGCATCACGGCGACCGCGCCACGCCCGGCCCCGAAGCCCTCGCACGCCTTCGCGACCAGGGGGTCCTCGGTGACGTCGGAGAGCACGAGGGGCACGCCCGTCTCGACCACGCGCCGCGTCATCGTCGGGTGGGAGACCAGGCGGCGGGTCGCCTGCTCCCGGTCGGGGAGCCCGACCGCTCCGGGGAGCACGAGCCCGTCAGGGGTGAGCAGGGCGACCGCCGCGACGGGGACCCCCAGGTGGCGGCAGACCAGGCGTGCCATCCGGTCGAAGGCGTCGTCGGCACGCGCCAGGCCGGGGCGGAGGCCCTCGGCAGCCGGATCGCGTGTCGCCATGTCCCAAGAATGGGGTATGCGCTCCGGGCGCTCCACCGCCAGGTCGTCGCGTGAGCGGGATCACGGACAGGGCGCGACAGATCGTGTGCACAGCGGTGCGCGCGGCGGTACGGCGCTGCCGCTCTCACGACGCGAGCAGGCCGGCGCGGTGGGCCACGGCCACGGCCTCCGCGCGGCCCGAGACACCGAGCTTCGCGAGCACGTTGGACACGTGCACGCTCACCGTCTTCGTGCTGATGAACAACCGTTCCCCGATCTGCCGGTTCGACAGGCCCGCGGCCACGAGCTCCAGGACCTCCTGCTCACGGCTGGTGAGCGAGGACGCCGGGCGGTGCCGCTCCGGGCCGGGCAGCGGGACGCGGGCGCGGCGTGCCCAGTCCTGGACCGCCTCGGCCAGCGGCTCCGCCCCCATCGCGGTCGCCTCGGTCAGCGCGGTCGCGGCCTCACGCGCAGCCGCCCCGCGGGCGTCGGCGGCGTCGGCGGGGCCGTCGGCGGCGCCGCCGTCGCCCGGGGACGCGTGCAGCGCCTGCGCCCACCGGAACCGCGACCGGGCCTGCTCGTAGCGGTACCCGAAGGAGAAGGCGTCCACCGTGCGCGCCCACAGGCCCGGGTCCGGCGCCGCCGCCGACGCCGCCGCGCGCAACCGGGCGTGCTCGGCGTCCACCCGCAACAGCCAGGCGCGGCCCTCCGGCCCGAGCTGCCCGCCACGGGGCCGCCCCCGCACCGCCGTCGTGTGCGCGACCTCCGCGAGCGCGTCGCCCGTCTCCAGCAGGGTGGCGCGCGCCACCGTCAGCTCGCGCTCGCTCACACCGGGCGGCACCTGCTCGGCGGCGTCGCCGAGCGCGGCCAGCGCGAGCGCGCTGATCCAGATGCGGCCCAGGAAGTACTCGGTCCAGACGGCGCCCACGTGGTCGGTGAGCCGCACCGCCATGGCCACCGCGTCGTCGTACCGGCCCGCCCAGGCGTACGCGTCGACGAGCGTCCCGCCCGCGTACAGCGCGAGCTGCCCGTCCAGCTCCCAGAACTCCTGCAGCGACTCGCCGCGCGCGACGGCGCCGGCGTCCCCGCGGGCGACGGCCGCGTACTGCCGCACCGCCGCCATCATCCCCGTCGCCGCCGTGGGCAGGCCGGACGGCGCGGGCCGCACGCCCAGGTCGCCGCGCACGTACCGGTACAGCTCGTCGAGCACGTGCAGCTGCAGCCCGGGCGACGACCAGCTCAACCCGGAGGAGTCCGCCCGCTCGATCCCCTCGGCGAGCACCGCCTCCGCGCGGTCCAGGTCACCCGCGTAGAAGTAGGTGGTGGTGAGGTTCTGCGTGGTGCGCAGCTCCGCCACCAGCTCCCCGGCGTCCGCGGCACGATCGCGGGCCAGGGTCAGCTTCTGCGCGGCGGCCTGCGGGTCGCCCACGTCGAGGATCGCCAGCGTGGTGAGCGCGTCCGCCACGGCGCCCGGGGCGCCCACCGCCTCCGCGACCTCCACGGCCGTGCGGGCGGCGGCCGCGGCGTCGTCGTCCTGCGCAAGGTTGAGGAGCACCCGGGCCCGGCGGGCGTTGGCCCAGGCCAGCGCCTCCGACGGCCCCTCCGTCGAGAGCTGGGCGACCGCGAGATCCACCTGCTCGCCCGCGCCCTCCAGGACGTCCTCGTCCAGCAGGTTGCGCGCCAGCCGGTCCCGGGCGACCGCCTGGCGGTGCGCGTCCCCCGCCAGCAGCCCGACGGCGCCCCGCGTGAGCTGGGTGGCGCGCGTGAACAGACCGGCGCGGCTCGCGGCCTCCGACGCCAGCAGCGACACCTCCGCGCGGTCCACCCCCGTCAGCGCCGCGGCACCCGGCACCGAGTCCCACAGGGCCAGCACGTTCTCGCGGTGCCGCAGCTCCTCGCCCGGGGCGAGCATGCGCGCGGCACGTTCCGCCGCCTCGTGCGATGCCGCCACCGCCGTCGGCAGGTCGTGCCCCCGCATCGCATGGTGGGCACGCTGGGCCGCCGACCCCAGCCCGGGATCGTCCGTGAGCGCCGCCAGGTAGGCGCGATGCAGCCGGGACTGCTCGCCCGGCAGCAGGTCCAGGTACAACGCCTCCGCGAGCAGCGCGTGCCGGAACGCCAGCTTGCCCGCCTCGACCTCCAGCACCCGGCCCGCCACCGCGTCCCGCAACGCCCGGTCCAGCACCACCGGGTCGGCGAACGCCGGCTCGCGCGAGGCCGCCGCCCGCAGCAGGTCCTCCGAGACCAGCCGTCCCGCCACCGACGCGACCCGGGCCAGCTCGTGCACCTGCGGGTCCAGGCGCTCCAACCGGGCGTGCAGCACGTCCGTCAACGACCACGGCAACGTCGCCCGGCCGGGTTCCGCCAGGCCCGACGCCGCCCCCAGCAGCTCCTCCGCGAAGTACGCGTTGCCCTCCGAGCGGCTGCGCACCAGCTCGAACTCGGAGTCCGGCAGCGGTGCCCCGGCCAGCACCGTGGTGAAGTCGCGCAGCTCCGCGGCGGTGAACGGGCCCAGGTCCACCCGCTCCACCGTCGGCTGCCGGTACAGCTCCGCGAGCACCGGGCGCAACGGATGACGGCGGTCCAGGTCGTCGGTGCGGATCGTGCCCACGAGCAGCAGGTGCTCCTGCCCCAGCCGCGCCACCAGGAAGCGCAGCACGTCCCGCGTGGACGGCTCCGCCCAGTGCAGGTCCTCCAGCACCAGCACCAGCGGCGCCTGCACCGAACCCGCCGCCGCGAGCGTGCTGCGCAGCCCGTCGAGCAGCTGCAGCCGCTCGGCGACGTCGTCGGGCCGCGCCGCCGCGGCGTCGGCCGCGACCCCCGGGTCCAGCAGGCGGGCGAGCGCCGGGCGCTCGCGGACGGCGTCGTCCACCTCCGCCGTGCCACGCAGCTGAGCCAGCGCCTCCGAGAACGGCAGGTACGGGATGCCGACGTCGCCCAGGTCCACGCAGTGCGCCACCACCACCCGGGCTCCCTCGCGGCGGGCCGTCTCCGCCAGGTGGGTGACCAGCCGGGTCTTGCCCACCCCGGCGTCGCCGCCCAGGAGCAGCACCCCCGGGCGCCCTTCCCGGGCTCGCGCCAAGGCGCGCCGGAACGTCTCGACCTCGGCCTCGCGGGCCACCAGGGGCACGGTCGTGGAGCGGCGCACGGGTCGATCCTGCCCAGTGCGTGCCGATCCCGCCTCCGGGACACCCGTTGCGGTTTACGTCACACCGTGCACACACTGGGAGGCACCTTCGGAACCTCGTGACGCTGGTGGTGGTGGCAATGGAGAACCTCGACGCGCTGCCGATGCTGGGCCGTGGCAAGCATCGCAACCCGAAGAAGGGCGCCTGCTTCATGGAGCTGGCGTCGTTCCTGGCGGGGGAGAGGTGGAGCGACCACCCCGCGTGCACCCACCCGCTCCTCGCGATGCTCGCGCGCGCCGTCAACGACCTCACGTCCGACGAGGCGCGGCCCCAGCTCGCCCCGCTCATCCCCAGCGTCATCGGCCTGAACAGCGACGACCCGCGCTGGTCCGTGCGGATCGCGCTCCGCGCCGCCGCCACCGCGCTGCCCGTGAGCCCGGCCGACCGCCAGCAGACCCTCGCCGTCGCCATCTACGGGTGCGAGCGCATGCTCGACACTCTCGACGACCGCCCCGCGCACACCATGGGGGAGGCCAGCGTCGCCGCCCTCGCCGCCGTGCCGCGCACCGCGCAGTGGGCCCGCACCTTCCTCACCGACGTCCACCTCAAGCCGCGCCGGTTCGTGCGCGACGCCGCCCCGTCCGTCGTCTCCACCGCCGTGCAGGGCATCTCCGAGGCGTTCGTGCCCGACGTCGACGCCCGCCTGCGCCACCTGCTGACGGACACCGTGGCGGAGGTGCGCGGATGGGCCGGGCGCACGGACGAGGACGCCGCCCCGCTGCTCCCCGCCGCCTGGGCACCCGTGGTCCGCCCGGCGGCCGCTCGCTGACCCGTTGGTGGTGCGCGGCCGGCGCGCCGGACCGGGCCGCGGTGTCCCTGCGGTCGGCTAGCCTGCCGACGTGCGTACTCAGCCGCCCGTCCGACGTCGTCTCGCTGCCCTGGTGGCCACCGCGCTGGTGACGCTGCCGCTCGCCGGGTGCACCGGCGACGACACGCCCTCCCCGGACACGGCGGCCGCGGCCCTGGTGAGCGCGCTGACCTCCGGGTCGGTCGACGGGCTCGACCTCACCCAGGACACGTCGGGCGACCCGCAGACCCAGCTCACCGAGATCCTCGAGCCCCTGCTCACGGCGTCCGGGGCGCAGCAGCCCGACGTGTCGCTCGCGAAGCTCGCGACGTCGTCCGAGGGCGACGACGCCGGCCGCACGGCGACGGCCACGCTCGACTGGAGGTGGCCGCTGGGCGGGGAGACCGTCTGGGCGTACCAGACCACCGCCGAGCTGACCCTGACGGAACCGGCCGAGGGATCCGGCGGCCCGAGTGCCTGGTCGACGGCGTGGACGCCCGAGATCCTGGTGCCGGACCTTCAGCCGGGGGAGCGCCTCACCGTGAGCACCGTGGCTCCGACGCGCGGCGAGATCCTGGACGGCGCCGGTCAGCCCCTGGTCACCAACCGTGCGGTGTGGCGCATCGGCATCGACAAGACGCACGTGGACGCCGCCGATCTCGACGGCGCGGCGCGGGCGCTCGCGCAGCTCGTGTCCGACGGCGGGATCGCGGTCGACGCCGACGCGTACGCGCAGCGCGTGCAGGACGCGGGGGACAAGGCGTTCGTCGAGCTGGTGACCGTGCGCCAGGAGGCGCCGCAGGTGGACGTCGAGGCGGCACGCCGGCTGGCCGGCGTGGGGGTGCTGGCGGACGAGATGGCGCTCGCGCCCACCGCGACGTTCGCGCGCCCCATCCTGGGCCGGGTCGGGGAGGCGACGGCCGAGCTCATCGAGGCATCCGACGGCCGCCTCAAGCAGGGCGACACCACCGGGCTGTCCGGGCTCCAGCGGCAGTACGACGTCCAGCTCGCCGGGTCGCCCGGCGTGTCCGTGACCGCCGCGGTGCCCGACGGCGACGGGGACCCGCGCGTGCTGTTCAGCCAGGACCCGGTGGACGGCACGCCGCTCGAGACCACGTTCGACGTCGGGCTCCAGACCCGCGCCGAACAGGTGCTCGCGGACGTCGGGCCCGCCTCCGCGATCGTGGCCATCCGGCCCTCGACGGGCGAGGTGCTGGCAGCGGCGTCGGGTCCGGGCAGCAACGGGCTGGACACGGCCATGCTGGGGAAGTACGCGCCCGGCTCGACGTTCAAGGTGGCGGACGCCCTCGCGTTCGGCCGCCAGGGCATCACCCCCGACACGCCGGTGGCCTGCACCCCGACCATCACGGTGGACGGCCGCGAGTTCCAGAACGTGCCCGGCTACCCGGAGAGCGCGGTGGGCGACATCCCGCTGCGCACGGCCTTCGCGCACTCGTGCAACACCGCGATGATCGCGCAGCGCGACGTCGTCTCGCAGCAGGATCTGGCGAACGCCGCGCAGGACCTCGGGTTCGGAGTCCAGACCCCCGTGGGCGCCCCCGTCTTCTACGGCAACGTGCCCACCGACGCGACCGCGACCCAGCACGCAGCGACGCTCATCGGGCAGGACCGCGTGGAGGCCTCCCCGTTCACCATGGCCCGACTTGCCGCGTCCGTCGCGGCCGGGCACCGCGTGGACCCCGTGCTCGTGCGGCCCGCTGAGCCTGCCGCCGGCGATGCCGCCTCCGACGCCCCGTCCGACGCCTCCGCGTCACCCTCGCCGGATGCGTCGCCGACGGCGGAGGTGCCGACGTCGGCCCTCACGGATGCCGAGGCGGCCACGCTGCGCGAGCTCATGGGCGGCGTCGTCCAGGTCGGCTCGGCCACCATGCTGCAGGACGTGCCCGGCATCGTGGGCGCGAAGACGGGCACCGCGCAGTTCGGCGACGGCTCGCAGCAGCACACCTGGATGATCGCCATCGCGGGCGACCTGGCCGTCGCGGTGTTCGTCGAGGAGGGAGAGTTCGGCTCGACGACGTCCGGCCCGCTGATGCACGCCTTCCTCACCGGCAGCTGACGCCTGACGAGCCGTCACCGCGGGCCTTCGATTCGTGGGCTTGTCGTCGGTTCGTGCGCTCGGGGGCACGAACCGACGACAAATCCACGAACCGTCGGGTGTGCTCAGCCCGCCAGGAGCTGGTTGAGGGCGGCCAGGTGGGCCGCCAGCGCGGTCCGGCCCGTGGGGGTGAGGCTTGCGCGCAGGCGGTGGCGGCCGCCGGTCAGGACGCGGTCGGTGGCCACGTAGCCCGCGTCCTCCAGGGCGGTGAGCTGCTTGGACAGGGCCGAGTCGGACAGTGCGAGCTTGTCGCGCAGGAACGCGAACTCGGCCCAGTCGGCGGCGGCCAGTGCGGCGACGAGCTGGAGGCGCGTGGCCGGGTGGATGAGCTCGTCGAAGCGGGGCTCGACGGCGCCGGGGCTCATGCTGTCGGCGCTCATGCTGCCGTGCCGGGACGGCTCGCCTGGCGGCGTGCGGACCAGCGGACCAGTCCCGGCCCTCCGGCCACGACGATCGCGGCGGGGAGCACGGACCCGATGATCGCGGGGTGTCGGGCCCCGTCTGCCGCGACGGCGAGGGCGAACGCGACGGTGACGACCATGAGGGCCACGAGAAGCAGCCACACGTGGAGCATGGTGCGGCTGCCGGCAGCGCCGCGGCTCACCTGGACCTGGCCGGTGCGTCGCTGCCCACTCGCCCACCGGCCGAACACCTGCGCGTGGGCGGCGCCGAACACGAGGGTGACGGCGATGGTGAGCCAGGCGATGTCGAGGTCGGCGATGACGCCCATCGCGATCCAGGCGGCGCCGAGGCCCCACCAGTACCAGGACGGGATGCCGACCTCGTCCGTCACGGCGCGGCGGCCGGAGTCGGCGGCGGCGAGCGCGGCGCGGGCTTCTTCTGGGGTGATGCTCATGACGAGTCCTCTTTCCTGTTAGGAAAGAGAGTCCACTTTCCCGCCAGGAAAGTCAAGAGGCCTGGGTCCTGCGACGCTGCGCGATGACGGGGGATGGGGTGGGCGAGGCCTACCGCTCCGGCACCGACTCCAGGTCCGCGAGCCAGGCCGCCGCCGAGGCGTCCGATGGCATCCGCCAGTCCCCGCGCGGCGAGAGCGTGCCGCCCGCCGAGACCTTGGGCCCGTTGGGGATCGCGGACCGCTTGAACTGGTTGGCGAAGAAGCGGCGCACGAACAGCTCGAGCCAGTGCCGGATCGTGGCCAGGTCGTACGCCGACCGGTCGTCGTGCGGGAAGCCGGGCGGCCACTCACCGGCCGCGGCGTCGTGCCAGGCGTGCCACTGCAGGAACGCGATCTTCGAGGGCCGCAGCCCGTAGCGCAGCGTCCAGTACAACGTGTTGTCCTGGAGCGGGTACGGGCCGATCTTCGCCTCGGTGGATTGCAGCGCCCCGTCGGCGCCGGCCGGGACGAGCTCGGGGGAGATCTCCTGGCCCAGGATCTCGGCCAGCACCTCGTTGGTGGTGCCCCCGAACTGGGCCGAGGCGATCACCCACCGGATCAGGTGCTGGATGAGCGTCTTCGGCACCCCGGAGTTGATGACGTAGTGCGACATCTGGTCGCCCACGCCGTAGGTCGCCCAGCCCAGCGCCAGCTCCGACAGGTCGCCTGTGCCCAGGACGATCCCGCCGCGGTGGTTGGCGATGCGGAACAGGTAGTCGGTGCGCAGACCGGCTTGTACATTCTCGAACGTCACGTCGTACACGGGCTCGCCGCGGCCGAACGGGTGCCCCAGGTCGGTGAGCATCTGGGTGGCCGCGGGCCGGATGTCGATCTCCTCGAAGCTCACACCCAGCGAGCGGCCCAGCCGCCACGCCCGCTCCTTGGTCTGCTCCCCGGTCGCGAACCCCGGCATGGTGTACGCGAGGATGTCGGAGCGCGGCCGCCCCAGCCGGTCCATCGCCTTGGCCGCCACGATGAGCGCGTGCGTCGAGTCGAGCCCGCCCGAGACGCCGATGACGATCTTCGGTGTGCCGATCGACGTGAGCCGCTGCTCGAGCGCGGCCACCTGGATGTTGTACGCCTCGTAGCAGTCCAGGGCGAGACGCTCGGCGTCGTCGGGCACGAACGGGAAGCGGTCCACGTGCCGGCGCAGCCCGATGTCCGACGACGGCGGGTGCAGCGAGAACGGCACCGTCCGGAACGCGGGGGAGCCGAGCGCGCGGCGGTTGTCGTCGAACGTCCCCGCCCGCAGCCGCTCCTGGCGCAGCCGGTCCAGGTCGACGTCGACGACGGTGCGCCGCGGCCCGTCCGGGAAGCGCTCCGACTCGCCCAGCAGGTCGCCGCACTCGTAGACCATCGTCTGCCCGTCCCAGGACAGGTCGGTGCTCGACTCGCCCTGGCTGGCCGCCGCGTACACGTAGGCGGCGTCGCAGCGCGCACTGGCGGAGCGGACCATGAGGCGGCGGTCCTCCGCTCGCCCCACCGTGATGGGCGACGCCGACAGGTTCACCAGCACCGTCGCCCCCGCCAGCGCCGCCTGTGCCGACGGCGGCACCGGCACCCACATGTCCTCGCACACCTCGACGTGCACGCGCAGCCCCGCGACGTCGGACGCCGCGAAGATGAGGTCGGAGCCGAACGGCACGTCCTCGTCGAGCACGCGGATCATCCCCGCATGCTGGTCGTCGCGCGCCACGTCGTCGCCCGGCGCGAACCAGCGCCGCTCGTAGAACTCGCGGTAGTTCGGCAGGTACGACTTGGGCGCGACGCCCAGCACGCGCCCCCGGTGCACCACGGCGGCGCAGTTGTACAGGCGGTTGCCCGCCTCCAGCGGCAGGCCCACCACCAGCACGGTCATGAGGTCCGACGACGCCGCGACGACGTCGGCCAGCGCGTCGGTGGCCGCTTCCAGCAGGGGGTCCTGGAGGAACAGGTCGTCGATGGCGTAGCCCGTCAGGCACAGCTCGGGGAACACGGCGACGGCCACGCCCTCCGCGTGGCACGCCCGCGCCTGCTCGATCACGGCCGCCGCGTTGGCCGCCGGATCGGCCACGCGGACGGGCACGGTCACCGCGGCGACCCGTGCGAAACCGTGGGAGTACGCCGACCAGAAACTGCCAGAGCTCATGGCTGAAGTCTGCCGTGGTTTCGGCGGGCGCAACCACCGGGCGTCTCGGCGGGCGCAGCCAGCCGGTCCGTCTCGGCGGGCGCAGCCCCCTGTGGCGGAAGCAGGCTAGGTTCTTCGGGCATGACACGTCACCGCCCTCTCGGCCGATCCGTGGTGGCCCTGGCCGCCGCCGGGTTCGCGATGCTCGCGTTCGCCGCCCCCGCCTCCGCTCACGACCACCTCCTGTCGAGCGACCCCGCCGACGGCGCCACGCTCACCCAGCGGCCCGCCGCGATCACCCTGGAGTTCAGCGCCGAGGTGCTGGACACCGGTACCGAGGTGGTGGTGACCACGGGCGGGGCCCCGGTGGGCGACGGCGCCGCCCCCACGGTGGACGGCGCCACCGTGAGCGTCCCCTTCCCGGCCGACGCCGCGGCGGGCGGGTACGACGTCGCCTGGCGGGTGGTCTCCGCCGACGGGCATCCCATCGAGGGCACGTTCGCGTTCACGGTGGACGTGCCCGCGCCTGCGCCGTCGCCCGCCGCCGAGGGGGCCGCACCCGACGACGCTGCCCTCGCCGACACCTCCCCCGACGACACCTCCCTCGACGACGCGGCGGCCTCCCCGAGCCCCGCGCCGCAGGACGGCGCCGCCGGTCGCAGCCCGCTGATCACCGTGATCGCCGGTGTCGCCGTCGTCGGGACGGGCGTGGCGGTGGCGCTGCGCCGACGCAACGGCGCGCGCAGCTTCGGCCCGCCGGGGCAGGACTGATCGCGCCGCACCCCCGGAGCCCTGTGGAGCCGACGTCACCGCAGGTCAGAGCCGTGCGGCGGCGTCGTCGGGCGAGAGCCGACCCGACCGGCCATCGCGGGACGGCACGGTGACGCACCGGACTGCGAGCGGGACGAGACCGCGACACCGCGACGCACCCACCGACGTCATGCGGCAGGAAATGACAGACACAACCGCGAGAAGTCGCGGTTTTCGGCGCGGACTCCCTAGGGTGGGTCCGGTCTCCCGGCGCGAAGCCGGGAAGAGCCAACGTGACAACGAAGGGAATCGCATGTCGCTCAACAAGTCCGAGCTCGTCTCGGCCATCGCCGCGAAGTCTGACCTCACCAAGGCTCAGGCCGAGGACGCGCTCAACGCGTTCCAGGACGTGCTCGTCGAGTCGCTCGCCAAGGGCGAGGCCGTCAAGCTGACGGGTCTGCTCTCGGTGGAGCGTGTCGAGCGCGCCGCACGCACGGGCCGCAACCCGCGCACGGGCGAGGAGATCCAGATCCCCGCCGGCTTCGGCGTGAAGGTCTCGGCCGGCTCGGTCCTGAAGAAGGCCGTCTCCGCGTGAGCTGATCACCCAGCAGGCGAGGGCCCCGTCATCGTTCGATGACGGGGCCCTCGCCTTGTGGTTCACAGGTCGTTCTTGCGTTCCAGGTAGCGCATGGCCACCCAGCCGATCGGCACGCGCGCCCAGTAGGACACGAAGCGGAACAGGAACGTCACCGAGACGGCGATGGCGGCCGGCACCCCGGCTCCCGTGGTCAGGCCCCCGGCGAGCGCGGCCTCGACGCCGCCCAGGCCGCCGGGCGTGGGGACCAGGGCCCCGACCGTGTTGCCCACCAGGTAGACGATGGCGACGTCGACGATGTTCACCGACTGCCCGAACGCCTCGAGCGCGGCGGCGAACGCGAGCACGTACCCGGCCGTCATGATGACGTTGCCGCCCAGGCCTGCGGCCAGCCGGGTGGGCTGCCCGAGCATCTGCGACAGGCGCGGCCACACCTGCTGGAGCGTGGGCCGCGACTTCTGCCAGGCCCAGCGCCGGATGCCGGGCACCAGCAGCAGCGCGACCACGACGATCGCGACGATGCCGACGGCGAGCATCACGGCCGACGACGGCAGGTGCATCAGGGAGCCGGTCCCGCTCGCGAGCGAGATCGCGATGAGGAGCACCACGGTCACGACGATCTGCGAGATCTGCATGAGGGCGGCCGTGGCCACCGCCATGGGCATCGTGACGCCCTTGCGGGTCAGGAACCGCAGGTTGAGCGCGGCGGGCCCGATGCCGGCCGGCGTGGCCAGGGCGACGAACGAGCCGGCCATCTGGGCGAGGGTCGCGCGGAACAGCGGCACCCTGCCGGGGGCGAACGCCACGAGGGTCAGTGCGGCGCCGAACCAGGTCATACCGGCCAGCGCGAACGACGCGCCCACCCACCACGGGTTCGCGTCGAGCACGGCCTCCTGGATCTGCTCGAAGTTGAACGTGGTCACCGCGGCCACGACGACGATGATCGTCAGCGCGAGCATCACGACGGTGCGGGCGCCGAAGCGGGTCAGGCGGGTGGGCTGCACGTCCGCCTCGGGCAGGCGCTCGACGATCGCGGTGCGCAGCTCGTTCATGAGCCCCTTGGCGTGCCGCATCGCCTCGCGCGTGTCGGTGGGCAGGGCGATGGTCTGCAGCAGCGGCCCGATGGCTCCGATGTCGTCGTCCGCCAGCGCCTTGACCGCGGAGGCGACGGCGCGGCGCGCCCCGACCCGCAGGGCCAGCAGGGACAGGAGCTGGGTGAGGTCGAGCCGCCGCGACAGCGTGGACGACGCGATCTCGCCCTGTTCCCACCCGGTGATCCACACGTGCGGGTCGCCGTCGTCGTCGCGGTGCACCAGCAGGACGTCCGCGGTGAGCCGGTGGTGGGTGAGCCCGGCGGCGTGGGCACGCCGGAGCTGCTCCCACGCCTCGGCAAGCACGGCGTCCCCGCGCTCGCCGTCCAGCTCGTCGTCGGGCAGGTCCCGCAGGGAGACGGCGCCGCGCGCGTGCTCGAGCACCAGCACGGCGGAGTCGCCGGCCATGCCCATGCCCAGCAGTCGAGGGGTGCGTACGCCGGCCGCGGTGGCCGCGTACGACAGCAGGGCGGTGCGCTCCGCGACCGCCTTGAGCGAGATGGCGGCGCGCCCTTCGAGGCCGCGCAGGCGCAACCCTTGCCAGACCCGCTCCAGGAAGCCGAGCACCTGCCGGTCGCCGTCGAGCACGACGACGTCGCGGCGGACGTCGTCCGCGCCCACCATGGCGTACACGCGGTTGTCGCCCGCGCGGATCAGGGCGACGGCGGCGGGGTCGGAGGACGTGGAGGTCGCGGCGTCGATGCCGGACTCGGAGCTGAGGTCCCGCACCCGCACCAGGGCGCGGGCCTGGAAGCCGGCGCGGCGGATGGCGTGCAGGAGGGTGGGGCCGTACGCGCGCTCGGAACGCACGCCGGAGGCGTACTGCACGGCCTGGCCGGCGAGGCGGCCGAGCAGCAGGGTGAGCAGCGCGACGGGCAGTGTCACCTGGTTGAAGATCAGCACGACGACGAGCGCGGTGAACAGCACGTTCCACGAGACGCGCACGGTCTTGCGCCGCGTGCGCGGGCCGGCGACGGTGAGCAGCGCGGTCACGGCGGAGACGTAGGCGGGGATCTCGAGCCGGGCGACGCCGTGGGTGTCGATGATCGACAGGCCGAGGATGAAGTCGGGCGTGCCCAGGTGGCGTACGAGCAGCAGCGCGACGACGCCGAGCATGAACCCGAGTGCCGCCCCGGCGATGGACTCCACCACCTGGCGGCCCAACCTGCGCACGCCCAGGTCGATGAGCACGGCGATCGGCACGACGACGGTGACGATGCCGTCGATGACGTTGACAGGGAAGAAGAAGATGCGGCCCAGCAGCTCGGCGAACCCGTGCTGCACGTCGGAGGTCACGCCCTCCGTGGTGCCGTGGGCGACCACCGACAGGACGAGCACCAACGCGATGGCGAGCGCGGAGATGACCATCCCGAGGATGTCCGAGGGGTGGCGGACGCGGCGTTCCGGGGTGTCGACGATGCGGACCAGGTCATGATCCGGGTCGGTGCCGTCGAAGAGCAGTGCCCGGAGCGTGGCGGTCTGCGGACCCGTGGTGTGCGCAGCCGTACCGGCGTCGTCCGTCTCGGGCATGTTGCGCAGTCTAGGTGGGCGTGGTTCACCCGCGCCTGATCGGCGTCGGCGCGGGTCACGATGTCATGACGTTTCCCGCGCGGCACGACAAGTAACGCTTATGGGCCTATACACCTGTGATAAAACCTTCGCAACCGTGACTCATTTTCACGGCTCCACGGAAGGAATCACACGATGAGCGCACATCGACCACTTCACGCGCGCCCATGGGCTGCTGTTGCGTCGGTCGCGACGCTGGCGCTGACCCTGAGCGCCTGCGGCAACGGCGGCGGCTCGAACGACGGTGACGGCAACGCTGCCGGCGGATCACTGACGATCGGCACCACCGACAAGATCACCTCGCTCGACCCCGCCGGGTCGTACGACAACGGCTCGTTCGCCGTCATGAACCAGATCTACCCGTTCCTGCTGAACACGCCGCTCGGGAGCCCCGACGTCGAGCCGGACATCGCCGCCTCGGCCGAGTTCACCTCGCCCACCGAGTACACGGTCACGCTCAAGCCCGGCCTCAAGTGGGCCAACGGCCACGACCTGACGTCCTCCGACGTCAAGTTCACGTTCGACCGCCAGGTGGCCATCGCCGACGACAACGGCCCGTCGTCGCTGCTGTGGAACCTGGACTCGGTCGACGCCCCGGACGACACCACCGTCGTCTTCCACCTCAAGAGCGGCAACGACCAGACGTTCCCGCAGGTGCTGTCCTCGCCCGTCGGCCCGATCGTCGACGAGGAGGTGTTCGACGCGGACGCCGTCACGCCGGACCAGACCATCGTGGACGGCAAGGCGTTCGCCGGCCAGTACACCATCACGAGCTACACCATGAACGAGCTCGTCAGCTACGCGGCGTACGACGGCTACCAGGGCCTGCTCGGTGCGCCGAAGACGGCCGAGATCAACGTCAAGTACTTCGCGGACGCCTCGAACCTCAAGCTGGAGATCGAGCAGGGCGGCGTCGACGTGGCGTACCGCTCGCTGTCGGCCACCGACATCGAGTCCCTGGAGGGCAACGACGACGTCGAGGTGGTCAACGGCCCCGGCGGCGAGATCCGCTACATCGTCTTCAACTTCGACACGATGCCCTACGGCGCCAAGACGCCGGAGGCCGACGCCGCCAAGGCGCTCGCCGTGCGGCAGGCCGCCGCGGACCTCATCGACCGCGACATCATCGCCGACCAGGTCTACAAGGGCACCTACACCCCGCTGTACTCGTACGTTCCGGACGGCCTGACCGGCGCCACGGAGTCCCTCAAGGACCTGTACGGCGACGGCAAGGGCGGCCCCGACGCCGCGAAGGCCGAGAAGACCCTGTCGGACGCGGGAGTCGAGACGCCGGTGGTGCTGAACCTGCAGTACTCGAACGACCACTACGGCCCGTCCTCGGGTGACGAGTACGCGCTCATCAAGGACCAGCTCGAGGCGACCGGCCTGTTCACGGTCAACCTGCAGACCACCGAGTGGGTGCAGTACTCCAAGGACCGCTCCTCGGACGTCTACCCGGCCTACCAGCTCGGCTGGTTCCCGGACTACTCGGACGCCGACAACTACCTGACCCCGTTCTTCCTCACGGAGAACTTCCTGGCCAACCACTACTCCAACAAGACCGTCGACGACCTCATCGCCCAGCAGGGTGTCGAGACCGACCCGGCCAAGCGGGCTGAGCTGATCGGCCAGATCCAGGACACGGTCGCTGCCGACCTCTCGACCCTGCCGTTCCTGCAGGGCGCACAGACGGCAGTGGTGCGCAAGGGCGTGACCGGCGCGGCCGACACGCTCGACGCGTCCTTCAAGTTCCGCTACGGCGCGCTCGCGCAGGGCTGACGACCAGCACCGTGGCACATCGCTCCACGGCAGGAGGCGCACTGGGACGCTACGTCCTGGTGCGCTTCCTGCTGATCATCCCCACCGTCTTCATCCTGGTCACCACCGTGTTCTGGCTCATGCGGGCCACGGGTGACCCGATCACGGCGGCGCTCGGCGGCAAGCTCACGGCCGCCCAGCTCGCCGAACGTGTCCACGCCGCCGGGTACGACCGGCCCATCCTGGTGCAGTACGTCGAGTACCTGGGCAACGTGTTCCGCGGGGACTTCGGCACCACGTTGTCCGACAACCGCCCCGTGCTCGAGGTGCTCACCACGTACGGCACGGCGACGCTCGAACTGACGGTGTACGCCGTCATCGTCGCCCTGGTGCTCGGCATCCCGCTGGGCATGGTGGCCGCGTACTTCCGCGACCGGTGGCCCGACGCCGTCCTGCGCGTGTGGGCGATCGTCGCGTACGCGACCCCCGTGTTCTTCGCCGGCCTGCTGCTCAAGCTCGTGTTCTCGGTGGGCCTCGGGTGGCTGCCCGTCGCGGGGCGCGTCTCCACGAGCGGTGAGATCGCGATCCGTCGCGCGGGCGGGACCAGCGGGTTCATGCTCATCGACGCGATCCGCACCGGCGATCCCGCCGTCGTCGGCGACGTGCTGCAGCATGCCGCCCTGCCGGCCACCGCGCTGGGACTGCTCACCGCGGGGGTGTTCCTGCGGCTGGTGCGCACCAACATGATCGGCACGCTGGGGCGCGAGTACGTGGGCGCGGCCCGCTCGCGCGGCGTGCGCGAGCGGCGGCTGGTGACCTCGCACGCGTGGCGGCCCGCGCTCATCCCGATCATCACCGTGGTGGGGCTGCAGATCGCCCTGCTGCTGGTGGGTGCCGTGCTCACCGAGACGACGTTCGAGTGGCGCGGGCTGGGCTTCCAGCTCGCCCAGTACCTGCAGGCCCGCGACTTCGTGGCCGTGCAGGGCATCGTGGCGCTGATCGCCGTCGTCGTCGCGGTGACCAACTTCCTGGTCGACGTGATCGCGGCCCTGGTGGACCCGCGGGTGAGGTACTGACATGGCCGAGGTTCTTTCGACAGGGCCCGTGGGCACGGCCGCCGCGGCGCCCAGCCACGACCCCTGGTACCGGCGCCTGCCGGTGGTGCGTCAGCTCCGCCAGGCCGTCGGGCTCCAGCGCGGCATGCTCGTGGCCGGTCTGACGCTGACCGTGCTGTTCGTGCTGGTCGCGGTGCTCGCGCCCCTGCTGGCCCCCTACGGGTACAGCCAGCTCCGCTCGGGGGACGTGGTGTTCGGCGCGCAGCAACCGCCGTCGGCCGAGCACTGGCTCGGCACCACCGTGGGCGGGTACGACGTGCTCTCCCGCGTCGTGTACGGCGCGCAGACGGCGCTGCTCGTCGTGGTCGCCGGCATCATCGCCTCGTTCGTGCTGGGCGTGCTGCTCGGCCTGCTCGCCGGGTACCTGGGCGGGTGGGTGGACCGCGTGCTGGTGCTCGTGGCCGACGCGATCTACGCGTTCCCGTCCCTGCTGCTCGCCATCCTGGGCGCCATCGTCATCTCGAAGGGTCAGTCGAACCTGTGGGGTGGGATCGGCGCGACGGCGCTGTCCATCACCGTGGTGTTCATCCCGCAGTACCTGCGCGTCGTGCGGGCCGAGGTGCTGCGCGTCAAGGGCGAGGCGTTCGTGGACGCCGCCCGTGTGATCGGCACGCGGAACGGGCGCATCATGACCCGGCACGTGCTGCGCAACTCCGTGCGGACGCTGCCGCTCATCGTCACCCTCAACGCCTCGGAGTCGATCCTGACGCTGGCCGGGCTGGGCTTCCTCGGGTTCGGCATCGAGCCCACCCAGGCCGCCGAGTGGGGGTACGACCTGCAGCGCTCCATCGCCGACGTCACCTCCGGCATCTGGTGGACCTCCGTGTTCCCCGGCGTCGCGATCGTCCTCGTCGCCCTGGGCGTCACGCTCATGGGCGAGTCGCTCAACGACCTGGCCGACCCGCGCCTGCGCAGCCGCGTCCGCTCGACCACCTCCCCGGCGGTGGAGCCTGTCGAAGCCGAGCCTGTCGAGACCGTCGAAACCACCCCGGAGGCCGGAGCATGACCGCCCCCGCAGTCCAGATCCGCGACCTCGCGGTCACCTTTGCCACCGACGGCGGCGACGTGCGCGCCGTCGAGGGCGTCTCGCTCGACGTCCGGCCCGGCGAGTGCCTGGCGATCGTCGGCGAGTCCGGGTCCGGCAAGTCCGTCACGGCCAAGACGATCCTGGGCCTGCTGCCCGAGACGGCGACCGTGCGTGGCGCCGTGGTCCTGTCGTCGGCGGCCGACGGCGCCGGGTCGGATGGTGCGGGGCTCGACGTCGTGACGGCGTCGCCGTCCCAGCTCCGCGCGGCGCGAGGGCGCGACGCGGCCATGGTGTTCCAGGAACCGTCCACCGCGCTCAACCCCGTCTACACGGTGGGCTGGCAGATCGCCGAGGGGCTGCGCGCCCACGGGCACGTGCCGCGCGGTGAGCTCAAGGCCGCCGCCGTGGACGTGCTGCGGCGCGTGGGCATCCCCGACCCCGAGCAGCGGGTGAACCACTACCCGCACCAGTTCTCGGGCGGGCAGAAGCAGCGCATCGTCATCGCCATGGCCCTCGCGCTCGGGGCGGGCGTCATCATCGCCGACGAGCCGACGACGGCGCTCGACGTCACCGTGCAGGCCGAGATCCTGGACCTGCTGCGGCGGCTGCGTGACGAGAACGGCGCCGCCGTCATCCTCATCACGCACAACATGGGCGTGGTGGCCGACCTGGCCGACCGGGTCGCGGTCATGTACCAGGGCAAGGTCGTGGAGCAGGCCGAGGTGCACGAGCTCTTCGCGCAGCCGCGCGAGGAGTACACCAAGCTGCTGCTGGCGGCCGTGCCGCGCGTGGGCGAGGGGCGGGCGCGGGCCGAGGCGCGCGCGGCCACCCGGCCGCAGGGCTGGGCCGACGCCACGCCCGCGGTCGACGCGAAGGACCTCACCATCACCTACCCCGGCCGGTTCCGGCAGCCGGACTTCACCGCCGTGGACGCGGTGTCGCTCCACATCCTGCCGGGCGAGGTGGTGGGCCTGGTGGGCGAGTCCGGCTCCGGCAAGACGACGATCGCGCGTGCCATCGCGGGGCTCCAACCCGTCAGCGGCGGGTCCCTCACCGTGCTGGGCACCGAGATGAACGGGGTGTCCCGGCGCGACCTGCGGGCCGTGCGCCCGCGCATCGGGTTCGTGTTCCAGGACCCGGCGACGTCGTTCAACCCGCTGCTGACCATCGCCGACTGCGTGGCCGAGCCCCTCGTGGTGCACGGGCGGTTCCGCAGCCCGGCCGCCGCGCGCGGGCGGGTGGACGAGCTGCTGGAGGCCGTACAGCTGCCGCGGGCCTACGGCGACCGGTTCCCGCACGAGCTGTCCGGCGGGCAACGGCAGCGGGCCTCCCTGGCCCGCGCGCTCGCGCTCGACCCCGAGCTGCTCATCGCGGACGAGCCGACGTCGGCCCTCGACGTGTCGGTGCAGGCGCGCGTGCTGGAGCTCTTCGCCGAGCTGCAGCGCGACCTGGGGTTCGCGTGCCTGTTCGTCTCGCACGACCTCGCCGTCGTCGACCTGCTGGCCGACCGCATCGCGGTGCTGTACCACGGGCAGCTCGTGGAGGAGGGGCCGGGAGCCGACCTGCTGGAGCACCCGCGCGAGGACTACACCAAGAAGCTGCTCGCGTCCCTGCCCATCCCGGACCCGACGGCGCAGCGCGCCCGCCGGGGCTGAGCTGCTCCATCCTGGGTCCTGCGTCGCTCCGCGCTCCGTCATCCTGCGCGACGCCGCAGGACCCAGGCTCGCTACGTGATCCCGAGCGCCGCCCGCCAGTCGGCGGGGATCAGGGCGTACCCCACGAAGGCGACGACGTCGAGCAGCGTGTGCGCCACCACGAGGGGCAGCACCCGGTGGCGGCCCCACCTCGAGCGGTACCACCACGCGAAGACGACGCCCATCACCGCGTTGCCGAGGAACGGCCCGATGCCCTGGTAGAGGTGGTAGGAGCCGCGCAGCAGGGCGCTGCTCACCAGGAACCGCCAGTCCGGGCGGGCGGTGGGCGACCAGCCCAGGTCGCGCGTGCGCTCGAACAGGTAGGCCACCACGATGACCTCCTCCAGCGCGCCGTTCTGGAACGCTGCCACTACGAGCACCGGGACGGTCCACCAGTGGTCGGCCAGGGCACTGGCCTGCACCGACACGGTGATGCCCAGCAGGCGGCCCAGCGCGTAGAACGCGAGCCCGGGGATGCCGATCGCGGCGGCCAGCGCGAACCCCCAGCCGACGTCGCGGCGCCGCCGCCCGCGGGCCAGGTCCGGGTTGTACCGCTGGTGCCAGTCCAGGCCGATCGCGCGGCTCACCGGCGGGCGGCCCGGCCGGATCGCCAGGAGGTAGACGGCCAGCAGCACGGGCACCAGCGCGAACGCGATGCCGAGCACCTGGTAGGTGAGGTCCAGGTACGGGCGGGGGGACTGCGACGCGTTGAGGGTCGCGGTCTGGTCGGCCAGCGCGACCTCTTCCGTGAGCCTGGCGATGATGTTGACGACGGCGTAGACGCCGGACTTCCCCAGGCTCAGGCCCAGCAGGATCCAGATCTCCCAGACGATGCGACGCCGCGCGGCATCGTCCACCCCGGCCCCCGCACGGGCAGCACCAACGGTCACGGGCCCAGAGTAGGCCCGGCCCTGCGGACGAGCGTTGCGGTATGTCACGGCAACCTGTGGTTTGCCGTGACACCGCAACGCGCGACGGGGTCGCTCAGCCCGCGCGGCGCAGGCGCAGGGAGTTCGTGACCACCAGCACCGACGACGCGGCCATGGCGCCGCCCGCGATCATCGGGTTGAGCACGCCCGCCGCGGCGAGCGGGATGGCCGCCACGTTGTACGCGAACGCCCAGAACAGGTTCTGCTTGATGATGCGCAGCGTCTTGCGCGAGAGACGCACGGCGCTCGCCGCGGCGCGCAGGTCGCCGCGCACCAGGGTGATGTCCCCGGCCTCGATCGCCACGTCGGTGCCCGTGCCCATGGCCAGGCCCAGGTCGGCGGTGGCCAGCGCGGCGGCGTCGTTGATCCCGTCGCCCACCATCGCGACCACGCGGCCCTCCTTCTGGAGCTTCGCCACCGCGAACGCCTTCTCGTCCGGGAGCACCCGCGCGACCACGTCCTCGGGGGAGATCCCCACCGCGGCGGCCGCGGCCTTCGCCGCGCCCTCGCCGTCGCCCGTCAGCAGCACGGGCCGCAGCCCGAGCTCGCGCAGCTCCGTGATGGCCTGCGCCGACGTCGGCTTCGGCGGGTCGCGCAGCTCGAGCACCGCGCGGGCCGTGCCGTCCCACGCGACGACGACGGTGGTGGCCCCACCCGTCTCCGCGGTCTCGACGACGGCGGCGACGTCGTCGGGCACGATGACGCCCACCTCGGCGAGCCAGGTGACCCGGCCCACCTGGACGCGGCGGGAGTTGAGCGAACCGCTGGGGAACAGGCCGGAGTGGGCGACGCGCACGACGCCCTCGACGCCCCCGCCGGGGGTGGCGAGGAAGCCGGAGACCTCGAGCTGTACGTCGGAGGGGTCGCGGGGGGCCGCGGCGATGGCCCGGGCGATGGGGTGCTCGCTCAGGGCCTCGACGGCGGCGGCGTAGCGCAGCGCCTCGGCGGCGTCGACGCCCGCGGTCGGGGTGACCTGCTCCAGGGCCATGCGACCCTCGGTGACGGTGCCGGTCTTGTCGAGCACCACGGTGTCGATGGTGCGGGTGCGCTCCAGGATCTCGGGGCCCTTGATGAGGATGCCGAGCTGGGCGCCGCGCCCCGTGCCCACCAGGATGGCGGTGGGCGTCGCGAGGCCGAGCGCGCACGGGCAGGCGATGATCAGCACCGCGACGGCGGCCGTGAACGCGTGGTTGACGTCGCCGGAGAACACGAGCCAGCCCAGCAGGGTGAGCAGCGAGAGCACGATGACGATGGGCACGAACACGGCCGAGATGCGGTCGCCGAGCCGCGCGATGGGGGCCTTGCCGGTCTGCGCCTGGGACACGAGCCGCCCGATGCGGGCCAGCGTGGTCTCGGCGCCGACGCGTGTGGCGCGCACCAGCAGGTGGCCGGCGGTGTTGACGGTACCGCCCACGACGGCGTCGCCCACGGTCACGTCCACGGGCACGGGTTCGCCCGTCACCAGGGAGGTGTCGATGGCGGACGCGCCGTCGATCACCTCGCCGTCCGTGGCCACCGTGGCGCCCGGCCGCACCACGAACACCTCGCCCGCGTGCAGGTCCTCGATGGGGATGCTCGTGGTGTCCCAGGCGCCGTCGGGCCTGCGCCGCGGGGAGCCGTCGGGTCCGAGCGCGACGCGTTCGGCGTCCTTGGCGCCCAGCTCCAGCAGGGAGCGCAGCGCGTCGCCCGCCCGGCGCCGCGACCGGTGCTCCGCGTACCGCCCGGCCAGCAGGAACGTGACGACGACGGCGGCGACCTCGAAGTAGACGCCCATGTGGTTCCCGCGGGCCAGCTCGACGAACGAGTACACCATCGCGGCGATCACGCCGATCGACACGAGCGTGTCCATGGTGGACGTGCGGTGGCGGGCCGCCTTGAACGCCGCCTTGTGGAACGGCCAGCCCGCCCAGGTGGCCACCGGCAGCGCGAGCACCGCCACCACGTACCCCCACCCGGGGAAGTGCCATGGCATGACCATCGAGATCACGGCCACCGGGGTGGACAGGATCGCGGAGACGATCAGGCGTCGGCGCAGGTCGCGCCCGTGCAGGTCGATGTCCCCGTGGTAGCCCCGGTGCCCGGTGGGCCGCACCTCGTCGGGCAGGTGCGCGCCCTCCGGGGCCGGGCGCGCGGCGGCCTCGTCAGCCCCGGTCAGGTCGAAGGAACCGGTGACCGTGGCCTCGTACCCGGCCGCCTCGACGGCCGCGACCAGGGCGGCGTCGTCGAGCTCGGCCGCCTCCGCGGTGAGCACCACGTGGGCGCTCTCCAGGGGCAGGTTGACGGTCGCCTCGACGCCGGGCAGCTTGTGCAGCTTGCGCTCCACCCGCGCGACGCACGAGGCGCAGGTCATGCCGCTGACGGCGAGGTCCACCTCGCGAAGGGTCTGGGTGCTCATGGCTGTACAGGCACGGCTTTCCGGGTCGAAGGGGCGTCCGGGCGAGGGGTGGTTCAGCCCAGGGGGACGATGCGCAGCAGGCCGCTGCCCTCGGGCTGCTGGCCGTGGCCGCCGCAGCCGCAGGTGCAGCCGCCCTCGGCCTTCTGGGGCTTCTCGGCCTCCTCGGGCGCCGGTGCGGGCGCTGCGTCGTCGTCGGTGGTGCGCGTGCCGACGGCGCGGTACTGGTCGGCGCGCTCCGTCATCTGCGACGCGAGGGCGTCCTCGCGCACCTCGACGCCGACGACGTCGTACCCGGCCTCGTCGACGGCCTCGCGCAGCGCGGCCTCGGGCAGCGGCGGGCCGGAGACGACGACGACGGACGACGTGCCGCCGTTCTCCAGGGTGACCTTGACACGCTTGACGCCGTCGACGGCGCCCAGCTCGCGGGACACGGCGGCCACGCAGTGCTCACAGGTCATGCCGGTGACGGACAGGGTGGTCATGGTGGTCATGTGCTGTTCCTCCGGGGGTGCGGGTGGGGCTAGCTGCGGACGAGTCGGCTGATGGCCTCGGCGGCCTCACGGACCTTGGCGGCGCCGGCGTCGGGGGACTGGCGGGCGGCGTCGACGACGCAGTGGCCCAGGTGGTCCTCGACGAGCGCGAGGCTCACGGCCTGCAGGGCGCTCTTGACGGCGGAGACCTGCGTGAGGATGTCGATGCAGTACACGTCCTCGTCGATCATGCGGGCGATGCCGCGCACCTGGCCCTCGATGCGGCGCATGCGCTTGAGGTACGCCTCCTTGTCGGACGCGTAGCCGTGGGGGCCGTCGTGCTGGTGCTCCGTCATGCCCCCAGTCAATACCCCTAGGGGGTAGGGGTCAAGCGTGTCGCGCGGCGCGCGCCTCCCCGTGCGACACGATGCGCCGTCCCGCGTCAGGCGACGCGACGGGTAGCGACCGCGGGTCGAACAAAGACCAAGAATACGTAAAGTTTTGGGGACACCGTCGTCCCGCCCCGAGGAGCAGAGATGCGACCTACGCCCCGACGCGCCTCCCGTGCCCCGCTCACCGCCGCCCTCCTCGCAGTTGCCCTGCTTGCGGTCGCCCTGCTCGCCGCGGGCTGCGGGGCCGGTCAGGTGTCGGGTCAGGAGTCCGGCCAGGACGCCGCCGCGCCGGAGCCCGCCGCCGACGTCGCCTACGTCCCCACGGACCCGGCACCGTGGGACTCCGACCCGTGGTGGTGGCTCGACACCGCCCCGAGCAGCGACGCCGCGGTGACCGTCTCCGGGGTGCGGGCCGAGACGCTCGACGGCGTCGACCGGCTCGTCCTGGACCTCGCCGGGGACGGCGAACCGGGATGGGTGGCCGAGGTGGTCGAGTCGGCCGCCGACGACGGCACCGGCGACCCGGTCGACATCGCGGGGGACCAGATCGTGCGCCTGCGCCTGGCCGGCGTCGCGTTCCCGGTGGGCGGGGAGCCGGCGGGCGTCGAACCGCAGCTCCTCGACGTCGGCGGCCCGGCGCTCACCCAGGTGGCGGTGCGCTTCTGGTCGGAGGGCAACCTCAACGTGTTCCTGGGCGTCACCGGGCACCACGAGCCGCAGCTCGCGATCGCCCTGACCCACGACCCGCTGCGCCTGACGGTCGACGTCCCGCACCCGTGACGGGCCGGCGGTGGTGGATCGGGTAGCGACGACTCAGCGGGTGGCCGCCGCCGCGGCCTGGGCGGCCGCCGGGAGGGCCGTCACGATGCGCTCGAGGGCGGCGTCGTCGTGCGCGGTCGAGAGGAACCACGCCTCGAACACCGACGGCGGCAGGTTGATCCCGGCGTCCAGCATGCTGTGGAAGAACGCGGTGTAGCGGAACACGTCCTGCCGCTGGGCGTCGGCGTAGTCCCGCACGCCGTCCGACGCCGCCGACTCGCCGAAGAACACGCTGAACAGCGACCCGGCGTGCTGGACGCGGTGCGGTACGCCCTCCGCGTCCAGGGCTGCACCCACGGCGGTGGACACCTCCCGCGCCGCGCGGTCGACGTGCGCGTAGGCGGCGTCGTCGGCGAGGC
Source organism: Xylanimicrobium pachnodae JCM 13526 = NBRC 107786 (assembly GCA_001592145.1). Taxonomy (GTDB): domain Bacteria; phylum Actinomycetota; class Actinomycetes; order Actinomycetales; family Cellulomonadaceae; genus Xylanimonas; species Xylanimonas pachnodae. The sequence continues at coordinate 90,366 of BCWJ01000001.1, forward strand.
GGAGCGTGGCCAGGCCGGACGCGACCGCGACGGGGTTACCGGACAGCGTGCCCGCCTGGTAGACGGGACCCTCCGGCGCGAGCTGGGACATGATCGCGGCCGGCCCGGCGAGGGCCGCGACGGGCAGGCCGCCGCCGATCACCTTGCCGAACGTGAACAGGTCCGGCGTGAAGCCGCCCTCCAGCCCCCAGTGCCCGGCGGGGCCCACGCGGAAGCCGGTCAGCACCTCGTCCAGGATGAGCAGCGCGCCGTGGTCGCGCGTGATACGGCGCAGGCCCGCGTTGAAGCCGGGGGCGGGCGGCACCACGCCCATGTTCGCCGGGGCGGCCTCGACGATGACGGCGGCGATGTCGGAGCCGCGCGCCGCGAACGCCGCCGCGACGGCGTCCAGGTCGTTGTACGGCAGCACCAGCGTCTCGGCCGCCGACGCCGCCGTGACCCCCGCCGTGCCCGGCATGGCGAGGGTGGCGACGCCCGAGCCGGCCTCGGCCAGCAGCGCGTCGACGTGGCCGTGGTAGTTCCCCGCGAACTTGACGATCAGCGGGCGGCCCGTGACCCCGCGGGCCAGGCGGATCGCCGTCATGGTCGCCTCGGTGCCCGTGGACACCAGGCGCACCCGCTCGGCGGCGGGCACGCGGCGGCGGATCTCCTCGGCCAGCTCGACCTCGCCGAGCGTGGGCGCCCCGAAGGACAACCCGCGCGCCGCCGCCTCCTGCACGGCCGCGACCACCACCGGGTGCGCGTGCCCCAGCAGCGCCGGACCCCAGGAACAGACCAGGTCCACGTACTCGCGGCCCGCGACGTCGTACACGTACGGGCCCGCGGCGCGCGTGAGGAAGCGCGGGTCGCCGCCCACCGAGCCGTACGCGCGCACGGGCGAGTTGACCCCACCCGGGATGGCGGCCTGGGCGCGCTCGAACGCCTCGTGGTTGGTGATCGACTCGTGGTTGGTGCTCATCGAATCCACTCCGCAATCTCCAGGGCCCAGTAGGTGAGGATGACGTCGGCGCCCGCGCGCTTGATGCTCAGCACGGACTCCTTGATGGCGGCGTCCCGGTCGATCCAGCCGTTCGCGGCGGCGGCCTCGATCATCGCGTACTCGCCGCTGACCTGGTAGGCGGCCACGGGCACGTCGGACCGCTCGGCCACGGCGTGCAGCACGTCCAGGTACGACATCGCGGGCTTGACCATCACGATGTCCGCGCCCTCCGCCAGGTCAAGGTCTGCTTCGCGCAGTCCCTCGCGCAGGTTGGCGGCGTCCATCTGGTAGGTGCGGCGGTCGCCCTGGAGCGCGCTGTCCACCGCCTCGCGGAACGGTCCGTAGAAGGGGCTCGCGTACTTGGCGCTGTACGCGAGGATGCTCACGTCCTGGTACCCGGCGTCGTCGAGTGCGTCGCGGATCACGGCCACCTGGCCGTCCATCATGCCGCTGGGCGCCACCACGTCGGCCCCCGCGCGGGCCTGCGCGACGGCCATCGCGGCGTACCGCTCCAGGGTGGCGTCGTTGTCCACGGCGCCGTCGGCGGTCAGCACCCCGCAGTGCCCGTGGTCGGTGAACTCGTCGAGGCACGTGTCTGCCATGACCACGGGGCCCGGCCGCCCGGTGGCCGCCTCGAACTCCGCGACGGCCGCGCGGGCCGCCGCGATGCCGCGCTGCAGGATCCCGTCCGGCGCGTCACCCTGCGAGCCCACGGCGTCGCGCACCGCCGGGATGCCGAACAGCATCACGCCGCCCAGCCCCGCCCGCGCGGCCGCCGCGACCGCCTCGCCCAGCGTGTCGAGCGTGTGCTGCACCTGCCCCGGCATGCTCGTGATGGGCGCCGGCTCCGCCAGCCCCTCCTTGACGAACAGCGGCAGCACCAGGTCCGCCGCGTGCAGCCGGTGCTCGGCGACGAGCCGCCGGATGCGAGGCGTCGCCCGCAGGCGCCGTGGGCGGTAGACGATCCCGGATGTCACGTGGTGCTCCTTCGATCAGCAGGGTGCGCCGCCCGCGTCACCGCGGCGGCCAGGTCATGGTCCGTGGGGTGGTCCGCGACGCCGACGACGTCGAGGCCCGACGCCGCAGCCGCCCGCGCGGAGGGGCGCCCGATGGCGACCACCGGTGGGGCGTCCTCCCCGAGCTGGCGCGCGAGCTCCCGGGCACCCGACCCGGCGGCGACGACGGCCAGGTCGATCTGCCCGGCCCGCGCGGCGGCGGCGACGTCGTCCGGGAGCGCGACGGGGACCGTCCGGTACGCGATGACCGGGTGGACGTCCCACCCGCGTCCGCGCAGCCCGTCGGTGAGCGTGGGCCGCGCCAGGTCGCCGAGGGGCAGCAGCACGCGGCGATGCTCGGGGTCATCGGGATGGGGGAACGCGGCGGCCAGCGCCTCGGCCGTGCCTGCCCCCTCCAGGGCGACGGGGACGCCCGCCGCGCGCAGCGCTTCCGCGGTCGCGGGCCCGACGGCGGCCCAGCGGGGCGGGTGCTCGCCTGTGGACAACGGGACTGTGGATACGTCGGTGCCGGTGCGTTCGGCTGACGCGACCAGCGCGTCGACCGCGTTGACGCTCGTGACGGCGACCCACGCAAACGACCCGATGGTACGGACGGCATCGTCCAGTGCCGTGACGTCATCCGGCCCCGTGATGCCCGTCGTCGGTGCGACGAGCACGCGGGCCCCCAGGGCGGCCAGCCGTTCGGCGAGCGGGCGGGCGCGCTGCGGCGAGCGCACCAGCAGCACGGTGCGTCCGGCGAGGGGCCGGTCGGCGGGACGGTCGGCGACGGGCACGGCTCAGTCCTGCACCGGCGGTGCCGTCAGGGGGGCGAGGGCATGGGCGCCGTCGGTCAGGAGGGTCTCGGCCAGGCGGACGCCCAGAGCGTGGGCGGCGGCGTCGTCGGCGGTGCGGGCGGACGCGGCGTCGTCGGCGTCGTCAATGGCGGTGTCGGCGCTGCGCTCCAGGCGGCCGGAGCCGTCCACGGCGGCGACGACGGAGCGCAGCGTGAGCCGCCCGTCCGCGAGGCCCGCGAGCGCGCCGACGGGTGCGGCACACCCGGCTTCGAGGCGGGCGAGCACGGCCCGCTCCGCGACGACGGACAGGCGGGTGGGCCGGTGGTCGAGCGCCGCGAACGCGGCGGCGAGCGGGCCGTCGCCGGTGACGTCGGCGGTGCGCGCCTCGACCGCGAGCGCGCCCTGGCCGGGGGCGGGCAGCACGAGCGCGGGGTCGAGGGCCTGGGTGACGGCGTCGGTGCGGCCCAGCCGGGCCAGGCCGGAGCAGGCGAGCACGACGGCGTCCAGGTCGGCGTCGGGGCCGAGCGCCCGCTTCAGGCGGGTGTCCACGTTGCCGCGGATGTCGACGACGTCCAGGTCGGGCCGGGCGGCGCGCACCTGCGCGGCGCGGCGCGGCGAGCCGGTGCCGACGCGGGCGCCGTGGGGCAGCGTGTCGAGAGTGAGGCCGTCGCGCGCGCACAGGGCGTCGCGCGGGTCCTCGCGCTCGGGGGTCACGAACGTCAGCCCGTCCACGGGTGCGGTGGGCAGGTCCTTGAGGCTGTGGACGGCGACGTCGCAGCGGCCGTCCAGCAGGGCCTCGCGCAGCGCGGCGACGAACACGCCCGTCCCGCCGAGCGTGGCGAGCGATCCGGTGAGCACGTCGCCGTCGGTGCGGATGTGGACGAGCTCGACGGGGCGGCCGGTCAGCTCCTCGAGCCGGCGGGCCACCAGGCCCGACTGCGTCGTGGCGAGCAGGCTGGCGCGGGTGCCCAGCCGGATCGGTGCAGAGCCGGGCGCGCGAAGGGGTGCGGTCACCCGCCCATCCTCGCGCGCCGGGGGGCTGTGGACGAAGCCGGGTCGCTGTGATCCTCGTCCGTGCCCGCAGCACCGCGCCCTCACCGGCGCGAACGGGTGCCAGCGCACGGTTCGGGCCGGCCCGTTCTGGGATCATCGACAGGGACGACCACACCGCTGGAGGTGGCCGATGGCCGGACCCACGCCGTTCGAGATGGCGAAGATGAACAGCCCCGTGCTGGGCAGCGGCGAGTTCGCCGTCACGGAGATCGCGGACGGGCTCACGACGCTCGAACGCCTGGACCCGGCGCCGTCGCGCACGTGGAGGGTGGCCCGGGTGGTGCTGTGGGTGCTCGGGGTGGGAGCGCTCGTGACGATCCTGGCGATGCCCGCGATCCTGCGCTGAGGTGGGCGTGCGCTGAGCCGACCCCTTGGTTAGATGGTGGCCGCCGCTTCCTGCGACCCCTGCGATCAACGTTCGGGCAGGGTGCCTGAAACCGACATCTCAGTGGGGTGTGACGGGTGAACATCTCCGAGAACAGGGAACGGGTCGCGTGGTCGGCTCGAGGGGTTGCCCTCACGATGGGCGTGCTGGCCCTCATGGCACCCACCTCCGCATGGGCGTCCAGTCCGGTGCCAACACCGCCGGCCGCCGTCCTCGACGCGCTGCAACCGGGCGGTCCGATCTCCGCTCAGGTCCGTCAGCTCAATGCGGAGACGCCGACCGATGCTGGAACGGAGGACAGCACCATTGCTCCGCTCTCAGCGGGCACGGCAAGCCCGGTGTTGACGTTCGGCGTGCCACGGCTCTACTACTACTACGCTCCCGCCACATCGAGTGACGCGGATTTCACGACGAGCGACTTCTCCACTGCTCGTGGCGATATCTGGCTCAGTGTGGAATACCAGGACAGCAGTCCGTACTCCATGGTCGAGACGGATAGCGCCGGCACGTTCCGCGCACTTGATGGCTGGCCTCAGGAAACGGTCAAAATCATCGACGAGCTTCCCGCCGACTCCATCATCCTGACCGACGGCCGCTATGACGAGACCTACGTCATCAACGGTTCCATGACAGCCATCACGGCCCTCAGCCCCGCATCAATCGCCCTGATCGGCCAGGAGCCCATCGATGCGGAGGAGTTCCGTGCCGACAAGACCCACCAGGCCGCTCAGGAGGCTGCCGCAGAGGAGAAGCTCGACCTGACCAGCGACGCCGTCGGCGGAATGCCGGGGGACAGCCTTCTCGGCAGGGGAACGCGCCACGCACCGGTCGGCGTCGCCGCCGCGGAGATCTCTCTCGGGCTCCTGGCCGTCGCTGCGGGCGCCGTCAGATGGTGGCCGCCGCTGCCCGCGCGTGCGGCACGATCGACGCCAGCCCGGTGCCCGCGACCCAGCCGCCGACGACGCCGAGCCCCTCGCAGGCCGCGACCGCGTCGGTGAAGCCGGTCAGGGCGGCCCGGTAGGCGGGCGTGGGCGGGGGCAGCGAGCCGTCCCACCGCTGGATCAGGTGGTCCCGCACCCGGCCCGTGAGGTCCACGCCGAGCAGCACCGAGGCGTCGCGGGTCGCGAGCGCGACATCCGGCTCCACGACCATGTCGCCCAGGCGCCCGTAGGACAGACGCACGATGTGGACGCCCGGACCGGCGGCCTTGCGGACCCGCTCGGCGAGCCACGGCCACTTGGCGGTGGCGTGCGTGAACGCCTTGGCGGACACCTGGTGGGTGCCGTGCCCGCGCGAGTCCGGGCCGATCAGCATCCCCGTGCCGCGGGGGGCGGTGTCGAGCTCCGGGGCGTCGAGCAGCAGGGCCACCAGGGCGATGGGGGCGCCCGGGGTGGCGGTGGGCGGCTCCACGCCCAGGATCGGGGCCAGGAGGGGGGCCACGTTCGGGGTGGCGGCGATCAGGCGGGGTGCGGTGACGACGGCGCCGGCCGCGTCCGTCACCCGCCAGTCGCGGCCGTCCCGGGCGATCGCCTCGACCCGGCGCCCGCAGCGCACCCCGGCCGCGGCGGGGTCGCCCCATTCGTCGGCGGACGCGTTGAGGTGCCCCACGAGCGCCTCGACGATCGCGTGGATGCCGCCGTCGATGCCGCGCACCAGCGACCCGGCGGGGGCGTTCCGGCGCAGCGACCCGACGGACTTCGACAACGACCCCTCGCGCGCGTACGCGTCGAGCAGCCCGGGGGCCACGGCCTGCACGTCGAGGGTGTCCACCGTGGCCGAGTGCACGCCCGCCGCGATCAGGGTGACGAGCCGGTCCGTGACCCGCCGGCCCATCCGGGAGCGCACGAGCGCTCCTAGCGAGGACGTGTTGACGAGCCGCGCGGGCAGGACCCGGTCCAGGCTCGCTCGCGCCACGCCCGGCCACCCGATGGCCCGGCGCACGTCCGGCGCCCAGGGGACGGACGGGATGCCCAGCAGCCCCGCGGCGGGCAGCGGGAACGTGCGCCCCGCCGAGAACCCCCAGGCCTGTGCGGCGGCCGGGGCGGCCCCCGTGAGGCCCAGGTCCGCGGCCAGCTCGGCCACCGCGGCCCCGCGCACCGCGAAGGACTCCACGCCGACGTCGACCGGCACGTCCGGCAGCGTGGCGAAGTGCCCGCCGCGCACCGGCCCGCCGGGCACGTCGTCGGCCTCCAGCACCACGACGCGCTGCCCGCGCAGCGCGAGCGTCCACGCCGCGGTGAGCCCGCCGATCCCCCCGCCGACGACGACGGCGTCGACCCGCTCCGCCGCTGGTGCCGTGCTCATAGCGAGTGCACCAGGTCGACGACGCGCGTGAGCACGCCGGGATCGGTGTCGGGGGGCACCCCGTGCCCCAGGTTGACCACGTGCGCGGGCGCGGTGCGGCCCCGCGTGACGACGGAGCGCACGTGCGCCTCCAGCACCTCCCAGGGCGCGGCGAGCAGTGCCGGGTCGATGTTGCCCTGCACGGTCACGCCCGGTCCGAGCGCGGGCACCGCCTCGTCGAGCGGGGTGCGGTAGTCGACGCCCACGGTGCGGTCCGCGATGCCCGCGTCCGTCAGCACGTCCCGCATCGCGGGCAGCAGGTGCGCGGTGCCCGTGCCGAAGTGGATGCCCGGCACCCCCAGGTCGGCCACGGCGGCCAGGGCCCGCGACGACGCCGGGGCCACGTGGGACACGTAGTCGGACGCCGCGAGCGACCCCGCCCACGAGTCGAAGAGCTGCACGGCCGACGCCCCGGCCAGCACCTGCGCGCGCAGGAACTCACCTGTGAGCTGGGCCGTCCAGCCCACCAGCCGGTCCCAGGTCACGGGGTCGGCGTGCATGAGCGTGCGCGCCGCCAGGTGGTCGCGCGACGGGCGCCCCTCCACCAGGTAGGCGGCCAGCGTGAACGGCGCCCCGCCGAACCCGACGAGCGGCGTCGACCCCAGCTCCGCGACCGTGAGCACCACGGCCTCCCGGATCGGGCGGAGCGCCTCCTGCGTGAGTTCGCGGGAGGTCAGGCGGGCGACGTCGTCGGCCGTCCGGTACGGCTGGTCCATGACCGGGCCGACCCCGGGCACGATGTCCACGTCGACGCCGGCGAGCTTGAGCGGCACCACGATGTCGGAGAAGAAGACGGCCGCGTCCACCCCGTGACGGCGCACGGGCTGCAGTGTGATCTCCGTCGCAAGCGGCGGGTTCAGGCACGAGTCGAGCATCGCGTGGCCCTGCCGCACCTCCCGGTACTCGGGCAGGGAGCGGCCCGCCTGCCGCATGAACCACACGGGCAGCCGCGCGGACCGTTCACCCCGCAACGCCCTGACCAGCGGCGACGACGCCGTTCGCCCGTCGTTGAGCGGATGGTCCGCGGGCAGGGGCGCGCCCGGGGCGGGGCGCGGGGCGGCGGCGGGAGTGGGGGAGGTCACGGGCACAGATTCTGCCCTTGCGCCGTCGACCAAATACAGTCCGGACATTGTGGTGCTGCTCTCCCTGACCGCGTCCCACCGGGAACTCGACCTGGACGCGCTCGAACGACTCTCGACCGGGTCCGGCTCGTTGGCCCGCACCATCGCGGGTGCGTGCGAACCCGTGCGTGGCGCCGTCGTCATCTCCACGTGCAACCGGTTCGAGCTCTACCTGGACGTCGAGGCGCCCGTGACAGGCCCCGCGATCGACCACACCACCACGCACGCCGCGCAGCTCGTGGCGGCGGCGTCGGGCGTGGCGGTCGACGCCGCCGCGCGATGCCTCACGGTGCGGGTCGCCTCCGAGGTGCCCGAGCACCTCTTCGCCGTCGCCTCCGGGCTGGACTCGATGGTGATCGGCGAACGCGAGGTCGCCGGGCAGGTCAAGCGCGCCCTGGAGGTCGCGCGCGAGGAGCGCACCACCTCCAAGACCCTCGAGCTGCTGTTCCAGACGGCGTCGCGCACCTCGAAGCGCGTCGGGTCGTCGACGGCGCTCGGGACCACGGGCCGCTCGATCGTCAAGGTGGCGCTCGACCTCGCCGCCGACTCCCTGCCGCCGTGGCACGCCGCCAGCACCATCATCATCGGCACCGGTTCCTACGCCGGGGCCACCGTCGCCGCGCTGCGCGCCCGCGGCGCCGGCGACATCCGCGTCTACTCCCAGTCCGGCCGCGCCGAGCTGTTCGCTGCCGGGCACGACGTCGCCGCCCTCCCGGTGGGCGAGGAGGCGCTCGTCGAGGCGCTCGCCGAGGCCGACCTGGTGGTCTCGGTCTCGGGCGCCCGCGGCCGGGGCCGTGCTCCGGTGGAGCCCGGCGAGCCCGGCCCGGAGGCCGCCCTGGAGTTCGTGCTCGACGCCGCCGCCGTCGCGCGGGCGCGCGTGCGGGCCGCGGAACGCGCCGACGCGCGCGACGGGTTCGCCGAGCGGGGCACACCGCGCCCCCTCGTGGTGCTCGACCTGGCCCTGCACCGGGACGTGGACCCCGCGCTGGCCGACGTCGAGGGCGTCCAGCTCTACGACCTGCAGTCCCTCAAGGCGCACGCGCCCGCCACGGCCACCGCCGTGGTGGCCGACGCGCGAGCGCTGGTGGACGCAGCGGCCCGCGAGTTCGTCGAGCACCAGGTGGGGCGTGCAGCCGACGCCGCCGTCATGGCGCTGCTCGACGAGGCGGAACGCGAGGTGGACGCCGAGGTCGCCGCGGCGGTGGATCGCCTGCGCGACGAGCTGCGGGCCCGTGGTGAAGCGCCGGAGCCCGACGAGTCCGACGTCGAGAAGATCTCCACGGGCATCCGCAAGCGCATCCACACCGCCCTGCACGCCCGGATCGTCGCCGCCCGCGCGGAGGCGGTCGCCCAGGCCCGCGCCGCCGGGCAGGACGTGGTCGACGCCGCCCGGCGCGCTGCGGACGCCCCGGCGCCCCGCCGCTGACCGCGCACCCGCGTCATCCTGCGCGAGGTCGCAGGACCCAGGACCTTCCGGCCCGTTAGGATCGCCCCCATGGCCAAGACCTCCCCGACCGACTTCGTGCTGCGCCCCTTCGAAGGCCTCCCCGGGGAGCCCGACTGGGTGGCGTTCCGGGAGATCGTGCCCGCCGCGACCGGCACGGCCCGCACCACGAAGAAGTACGGCGGCCACGACGTCGCCGTGGTGACCATGCTGCCCGGCGGGTACGCCGCGATGCACCGCCCGGACGGCACGATCCTGCTGGCCGTGCAGGGTGCCCTGAGCGCCGCCGACCTCTCGCGCGACCTGGCCGGGGCGCTGCTCGAGGCGATCGACGCGGAGCCGGGAACCGCGATCCTCGCCTCGCCGAAGCCCGAGGGCCCGCGCCTTCAGGACGTGCTGGACCCGAGCGTCCCGTTCGCGGTGACGGTCCAGGACGACTACGAGTTCTGGGTGGACGCCAGCACGGAGCGCACGGACGAGATCCGCGAGTCGCTGGCCGAGGCCGCCGAGTCCACCATCCCGACGGTGCGCCTGACCTCGGTGGACCACGCGTACTGGTGCGACATGGGCAAGCAGTTCCTGCGCTGGGTGCGCACCGAGGACGAGGACGACGTCGTCGCCGCCCTGGCCCGGCTGCACGCCAGGCGGGAGTCGGCGCTCGCGCTGGCCGACGGCGGCGTGGCCCGGTTCCTGGGCATGTTCCGTGCGGCGGGCCTCGTGGTGCCGGTCTGGGAGCTGCCCGCGGGCACCGAGGCGGCCGACGTCGAGGCGCCGGCCGCGGCACTCGGGGAGCGACTGACCGCGGCGTTGGCCGTGGACGCGCCGCTCGACGCGAACGAGCGGCGGGCGCGGGCGGGCATCGTCTCCCGTCAGGTGACGCTGCGCTGACCGTGGGCGCCGTGCCGGGCCTGCTTTCAGGGAACTGGCCTACCGTTGGCGTAGAGTTCCAGGGGTAAAACTTTGCCCTTGGGTGCCCTACCACCACCATCTCTTCGACGCTTCAGGCAGGACGTGTGAAAGCGGATCATGTGCGGGGTCGCACCGAGCCCGACCCGGCGACCCCCGACGCGGTGACCAGTGCGGTGTCCGACGGCGTCGTCGCGCACCTGGAGCTGCCGGTGGCCAAGACGCGCCAGCCGGACGCCCCCCGCGGCCACCACGCGCAACGGGTCGCCGTGGTGATCCCGGCCAAGGACGAGCAGGAGCGCATCGCCGCCACCGTCCGAGCCGCCCGCGCGATCCCGCACGTGGACCTGGTGCTCGTGGTGGACGACGGGTCGGAGGACGACACGCAGCACACCGCGCGGGACGCGGGCGCCGTCGTCGTGCGCCACTCCCACAACCGGGGCAAGGCGGCCGCGATGGAGACGGGTGCGGCCGTCGTCGCGATGCGGGACGCGCCGGGGCGCCCGCCGCGGCTGCTGCTGTTCATCGACGGCGACCTGGGCGACACGGCCGTGAACACGGCCCCGCTGGTGACCCCGGTGCGCGAGGGCGTGGCGGACGTGGCGATCGCGCTGCTGCCGCCTCAGCCGGGCGCCGGAGGCCGCGGGATCGTGGTGGGCGCCGCCCGCCGGGCGATCCGCGCCATGACGGGCTGGACGCCCACGCAGCCGCTGAGCGGGATGCGCTGCCTGACACGCGAGGCGTTCGAGGCGGCCACGCCGCTGGCCCGCGGCTGGGGCGTCGAGACGGGCATGACCATCGACCTGCTGCGCCGCGGCTATGTGGCCGTCGAGGTGCCGTGCGACCTCAAGCACCGCCCGTCCTCGAACGACCTCAAGGGCCAGCTGCACCGGGCGGCGCAGTACCGCGACGTGATGGTCGCGGTCAACGCCCGCCGCGTGCGCAGCGCGTTCGACGCGGTGCGTGGCGTGAAGGCCGACTCAACGAACACCTGAGCCCGCGCGCGACGTCGTGGCCTCGAGCGGCTCCGGGCCGTCGGGGGCCGTCCGGGCGGCGTTCAGCGCCGTGAGCAGCACCAACGGGATCGCGGGGATGAGGGCGATCATCGCGATCCGCGCGCCGAAGTCGTTGACCACGGACCCGAGCACGCTGATCACCCAGATGGCGAGCAGCGCCGGGCGGAACAGCGGCCAGGCGGCGTCCGCCCGGGTGAGCCACAGCGGCGTCCACCGGGCCCGCATCGCCACGGTGCCCAGCAGCGGCACGGCGGCGGCCAGCAGCACGACGACGGTGAGCCACACGGGCAGCCCGCCCAGCAGCGACCGCGCGGCGAACCACGCCTTGCGGGCCAGCAGCGCCCACGCCTCGCCGTTGATCACCTGGTCCACGAACCGGCCCAGGTGCGAGCGTTCGGCCGCCGGGCGGAGCCAGTCGAGCACGCCGATGACGCCGACGGCGCCCACGCCCGCGGCGGCCACCAGCACGAACCGCTGGAACGTGACACGGGTGCCCAGCGCGCCGAAGCCCACCAGCACGAACGCGGGCACGATCACGAGCCCGCCGCCCAGGTCGGCGCCGAAGGTGGGCCACACGTTGACCACGAGGGCCACGACACCGATGACGCTGACGGTGATCCCGGCGACCCGCCGGTGGCCGCGCGCCACGAGCCACTGCCCGAGGGCGGCGGCGAACACGAGCCCCACGACGGCGTAGACGGAGAACGTCGGGTTGCCGAAGCCGAAGAAGCGCGCGCCGAACGTGGGCGCCGAGCCGAGCGGCGACGTCCGGTTGAGCGGGGTGCCCACCACGCCGTCGACCGTCAGCGCGAGGAACGTGATGCCGGCGACGATCCCGGGCCGCGCCCACACGGGGTCGCGGGGTGCGAGGGTCGCCAGGCCGGCCACGGTGGCCGTGGTGAGCGCGGTGCCGAGGGTGAGCGCGAGGACGGGGTTCGGGAACTTCCACCACTCGGTCAGGCCGCCCAGGAACGCGGCGGCCGGCAGGGAGGCCAGCGTGAGCGCGACGCCCTCCGCGAGGTTCCACCACCGCCGCCGGATCCGGTCGGTGGTCCCGTCCTTGCGTCGTGTGCGCGCGCCCACGACCCAGCAGACCGCGGCGGCGGCGAACGCCACGTAGAACGGGTCGTCCACGAACCAGGCGTAGGCGGCGCGGCGCACGTGGTCGCGCGCGGTGACGTCCGCGAGCTCGTCGGCCGTGGTCCCGGTGTCCGCGGGCCGGATCCCCGCGCGCATGAGGGACGTGTCGTCCAGGGGGGAGGGCACGGGCACGCCGACGGCGTCGAGCACGGTGGCCGGCACGTCCAGGAGGCGGGCTACGCCCTCGGTGCGGGTCGCGGTGGAGGACAGGAACCGGGGGCGGTCGTCCATGCCGGAGTCGGGGGAGAGCAGGGCGATGCCGAGCGCCGGCTGGGTGCCGGGCACCGCACCCACGTCGACGACGAGCACGGTCGCGTCGGCGGGGGCGGCGGAGACGGCACGGGCCGCCGCGAGGTCGACGGCGGCCACCTGCTCGGCGCGGTCCGAGCTGCCGAGCACGGCCCCGGCGTCGATGACGGTCACGGGGCAGTCGAACGCGTCGGTCCCGGGGGCCAGCGCCTCGTCCAGGGTGCGGTAGCGCGCGACGTTGCCGTTGCCGTCCGCGAGGGCGACGGCCGCGCCTGGCCCCACCGCCGTGGAGCACACGGGCGCGGTGCCGATGAGGGTGCCGACGCGCCCGAGCTGTGCGCCCAGCGAGGAACCGTCCTGGAGCGCCGTCAGCGCGTCCCAGCCGCTCACGGTGGCGCCGTCGTTCCCCGGGGTGGTGTCGACGCCGAGCTCGGGGCATGCCCACGCCCCGGCGTCGTCACGGGTGTCGGCGACCTCGGTGAGCTGCCCCGCGGACAGGGCGAGCCACCCGGCGTCCTGGCAGCGCGCGGAGCGCCCGGTCGGCAGGGACACGCCCCCGGCGTCGGCGCCGTCGGCGAGGAGCTGGGCGAGGCGCGGCGCGAGCGGCGCGTCCGGGTTGAGGTCGGGCCAGCGCAGCCCGGACGTGCCGATCACCACGAGCGACGAACCCGGTGCGGCGACGACGGACTCGGGGGCCAGGGGGGAGGCGTTCGTCTGCGTGCCCGCGTGCCCGTGCTCGAGCGACGGCGGGAGCATGCCGGTGCCGGCCAGGAGCACCAGCAGCACGCCGGCCCCGACGATGGTGATGCGGCGGGGCTCGCCGCGGGGCGGGCGCGGCGCGCGCACCGTCGCGGCCGGAGCCGTGACGTGAGCGGCGTCCGGCACCGCGACCCGCCAGTTCCCGGTCCCGAGCGTCGTCGCCGCGGCGAGCAGCACCACGACGGCGACGCCGACGCCGGTGTCGTTGAGCGTGGACCCCAGGGCGGTGACCACCACGAGTGCGACGACGAGCGTGCGCAGCACCGGGCGGTCCCGGTAGGCGGCCGCGAGCGGCGCGAACCGGAGCCACGGGCGGCGGTGGGGGGCCAGGACGGCCCAGGCGAGCAGCACGATGAGGATCGCGGCGAGCGCGCCCGGAAGGTGGGAGACGGTGGCGAGGGCGCCGTGCGCCTTGGCGACCACGAGCGCGAGGGCGTCGCCGTCGGTGATCCGCTGCACGAACCGGCCCAGGTGCGAGCCGCCCGGCGCGAGCCACGCGACCAGGGCGAACGCGGCGACCACCACGACGGTGAGCCCCGCGGTCAGGGCCCAGTGCCGCAGCCGCATCCGGGTGCCGCCGAGCAGCATCAGCAGCACGACGAACGCGGGCACCAGCGCGACGATCCCCCCGGCGTCCGCACCGAAGTCGGGCGTCCCGTTGACGATCACGGTGACCAGCCCGATCGCGCCGGCCACGGTCCGCCGCCGGGAGGTCAGCGACGCGGCGAGTCCGGCGGCGAGCACCAGGGCCGCCACCGAGTACACGGCGAACACGGTGTTGCCGAATCCGTAGAAGCGGGCGCCGTCCGCGAGCGACGGGCCGAGCGGCGACCCGCGCTGCAGCGTGGTGCCGGTGACGCCGTCGATCGTGAGCACCAGCCAGGTGAGGCCGGCGATCAGGGTGGGCCGGCGCCAGGCCGCATCGGGGATCCAGCGTGCCACCGGCCGGTCGAGCGCCCACACGAGGAGCGCGAGCACGGCGGCCGGCACCGCCACCGCGGCGGCGAGCACGGGGCCGGGGGCGGGGGACGTCCACCAGCGGCTCAGCGTCGCCAGCGAGGCCGCGGTGGGCAGGAACGCGCCCACGGTCAGCGCGGACACGGCCAGGCGCGACCGGCGCCGGCGCACGAGCACGGGGATGGCGAGCGCGCTCAGGATGCCCAGCAGCCCGAGCAGCGCGTGGTTCATGGGCGGCGCGACCTCGGTGAGGGTGAGCAGGTACTGGCGGTTGTCCACCGTGGCGCGCGTGTCGAGCCGGCGTTCGGGGCCGCGCTCGAGCGGGCTGCCGTCGAACCCGGCGAGGTCCACGCCGGCGGCCGCCGCGACGGTGGCGGGCAGGTCGGTGGTGAGGACCACGCCCTCCTCGCGTCGCGACGACGGCGAGGCGAGCCACGTGGGCTGCCCCCCGGTGCCGCGCTCGACGGCCACCTGGAGGGCCCGCTGCCCGAGCGGCGTGTCCGCGATGCCGGCCACGATCAGGCGCGCCTCCTGGGGCAGCGCGCGGTGCAGGCGGCCCACGTTGGCGTCGAGCTCGCGCAGCGCGTCCCCGCGGTCCACGGCAGGGTCGGGCAGCTCGCCCAGGTCGACCACGGTCACCGGGCACGCCGTGAGCTGCGCCGCGAGCTCATCCTCATCGGTGGCGACGTGGGGGAGGTACCGGTCCACGGACCCGTCCGCGCCGGCGAGCGCGATGGCGGCGCCCGGCCCGATCGCCGTCGAGCACACGTTCGCCGCGCGCAGCTTGTCACCCAGCGTGCCGGGGCTCCCGTACGAGCCGGTGGCCGTGGCGTCCTGCGCCGTGAGGGGGGCCCAGCCGGTCACGCTGGCCGGCTCGGCACCGTCCGCGTGCGCGGCGCCGGTGGTGGCGACCGAGGGGACGGGACGGCACCGCAGGTCGGGGGGCATGTCGCGGTCGGTGCTGGCCGCGGCGTCGGCGTCGGCCAAGTCGTCGCCGGAGAGTCCCGGCTCCGGGGTCAGCGCCCCGCCCGTGACCCGGTTCCCCGCCGAGAACGTCAGCCAGGCGTCGACCGGGCACGTGGGCGCCAGCACGCGCACCGAGATGGAGGCGACGTCGCCGCCGCTGATCAGCCGCCACAGGTTCGGGGTGCGCACCGCGTCGACGTCGGACCACTCGAGCCCGGCGACCCCGGCCACCACGAGGGGTTCGTCCGTCGACGCCGTCGCCACCGGGGGCGACGCGTCGCCGGCGGGGTCCGACGGCGCGGCGTCGTCGGCCCGGGCGGGTGCGACGCCGATGCCGACGACCAACGCCGCCACCAGGCCCAACAGGGTCAGCAGGCCGGCGAGAGCCGCCGCCGTGGCTCGGGCGCGAATGATCACCGGACCACCCTACGGGCGGCGTGTGATCAAGCCGTGTGGATGCCTCACGTGGTGCGCACACGCAGCGCGCCGGGATCGACCCAGACCTCCAGCTCGCGCAGGCGGCCCAGGGGGTCCCCGTCCACCTGGGCGTGCTCGCCGCCCCCCATCACCCGGATCACGGTGTGCCGGGCCCGCGCGTGGTCGATGCGGCCGATCTTGCCCGGCAGCCCGGCGCGCAGCCCGGCGCCCTGCATCACCACCTCGCCCAGGAGCTGCGCCCAGCCGGCCAGCCCGCCGCGCGTGTCGATCGCGGCCACGTCGAGCACGCCGTCGTCGATCTCGGCGTCGGGCAGCAGCGTGACGCCGCCGGGCAGGCGGCCGCAATTGCCCACCATGATGCTGCGCAGTCGCGCCTCGACCGGCTCGCCGTGGTCGAGCACCACCTGCACCTGCAGGCGGCGGCCGTGCAGGTGCCGCACGCCGGCCAGGAAGTACGCCATCCACCCCACGCGGCGCTTGAGACTCGCGTCCGCGTCCGCGACCATCGCGGCGTCGAACCCCAGGCCCGCGATCACCAGGAAGAGCTGGGTGTCGCCGGGCGTCGCGCCGTCGGGGCGCACCTCCCCGTCCAGGCCCACGTCCGACTCCGTGACCCGCGCCCAGCCGACGTCGATGCGGTGGTCGCGGCCCCCGATGACGATGCCCATCGCGTCCGCGACGGACGCGAGCGGCAGGTCCAGGTTGCGCGCCAGCAGGTTCCCGGTGCCCACCGGGAGGATCGCCATGGGGACGTCCCCGCCGGCCAGCGCGCCCGCGACGGCCCGCACCGTGCCGTCGCCGCCCGCCGCGACGACGACGTCGGCGCCCGCCGCGACCGCCTCGCGCGCCTGCGCGCCACCCGGCTGCTCCACCGTGGTCTCGTAGAACAGGGGGGCGGGCAGCGCCGCGTCCGCGCACACCTGCTTGACGATCTCGACCAGCTCCGCCGCGCCCTCCTTGGACGGGTTGACGACGACGGCGACGCGTTCACCGGCCTCGTCCGGTTCCGCTTCCGCCGCGGGCCGGGGGAGGTGCTGGGAGCGGGTGCGGCGCCACAGCACCAGGGCGAGCGTCAGGGCCGCGCACGCGATCAGCACCGCGACGGCCAGCAGCCAGAGCTCCCACCCCATGCTCGAACCGTAGCGGGACTGCGCCACCGGTGCGCCTCACGCGCATATCGCCGGGCCGTGCGGTGTCGCCCCCGGTTAGGCTTCGACCCGTGATCGACCTTCGTGCGCTGCGAGACAACCCCGACGTCGTCCGTGCGAGCCAGGTGGCCCGCGGTGACGACCCCGCCCTCGTGGACGCGGCGCTCGACGCCGACGCCCGCCGCCGCGCCTCCCTGGCCGCGTTCGAGGAGCTGCGCGCCGAGCAGAAGGCCATGGGCAAGCAGGTCGCCCAGGCCCAGGGCGAGGAGAAGCAGGCGCTGCTGGCCCGCACCAGGCACCTGGCCGAGGAGGTCAAGGCGCGCTCGCGCGAGGCCGAGGAGGCCGCGGCCACGCTCGACGCCACCCTGTGGAAGATCTCGAACGTCATCGACGGCGCGCCGTCGGGTGGCGAGGACGACTACGTCGTCGTCAAGCACGTGCGCACCCCGCGCGACTTCGCCGCCGAGGGCTTCGAGCCGCGCGACCACCTGGCGCTCGGCGAGGGGCTGCGCGCCATCGACATGGCCCGCGGTGCCAAGGTCTCGGGGGCACGGTTCTTCTTCCTGACCGGCATCGGCGCCCGCCTCGAGCTGGCGATCCTCAACGCCGCCATGGACCAGGCGATCGCCGCCGGGTTCACGCCCGTCATCACGCCCACCCTGGTCAAGCCCGAGACCATGCGCGGCACCGGGTTCCTGGGCGCGCACGCCGACGAGATCTACCGCCTGGAGAAGGACGACCTGTACCTGGTCGGCACCTCCGAGGTCGCGCTGGCCGGCTACCACGCCGACGAGATCATCGACCTCGCCGACGGCCCTGCCCGGTACGCGGGGTGGAGCGCCTGCTACCGGCGCGAGGCGGGATCGGCCGGCCGGGACACGCGCGGCATCATCCGCGTGCACCAGTTCCACAAGGTCGAGATGTTCAGCTACTGCCGCCCCGAGGACGCCGCCGCCGAGCACCAGCGCCTCCTGGGGTGGGAGGAGAACATGCTCGCCCTGGTGGACCTGCCGTACCGGGTGATCGATACCGCCGCCGGGGACCTGGGCTCGTCGGCCGCCCGCAAGTTCGACTGCGAGGCGTGGCTGCCCACCCAGAACCGGTGGCTGGAGCTCACCTCGACGTCGAACTGCACTACGTTCCAGGCCCGCCGCCTGGGCGTGCGCGAGCGCACCGAGGACGGCTCGACCCGCGCCGTGGCCACCCTCAACGGCACCCTGGGCACCACCCGGTGGATCGTGGCCATCCTGGAGAACCACCAGCAGGCCGACGGCTCGGTGCGCGTCCCCGAGGGCCTGCGGCCGTACCTGGGGGGCCTGGAGGTTCTGGAGCCCGTCAGTGGCTGACCCCGCCACCCCCTGGTTGGTGGCCCTCGACATCGACGGCACGCTGCTCGGGTTCGACAACTCCCTGTCCGACGCCGTCGCCGCCGCGATCACCGACGTCATCGCCGCCGGCCACCACGTGGTGCTCTCCTCCGGCCGCTCGCTGATCTCGATGATCCCGGTGGCCGCCCGCCTGGGCATCACCGGCGGCTGGATGGTCTGCTCCAACGGCGCCGTCACCGCGAGGCACGACGCCGCGGCCGCGCGCGGCTGGACCGTCGCCGACCTGGTGACGTTCGACCCGGAGCCCGCGCTGCGCCGCCTGGCCGAGAAGATGCCCGGCGCCCGGTTCGCGGTCGAGGACGTAGGCGTCGGGTTCCGGCTCACGGAGCTGTTCCCGGAGGGAGAGCTCGACGGCGACCACCGGGTGGTCAGCCTGGAAGACCTGTGGAGCGGGCACGTGACCCGCGTCGTCGTGCGCGCCCCGCAGGCCACGAACGAGGAGTTCCACGCGGCGGTCGCCGACCTGGGCCTCGCCGACGTCACCTACTCGGTGGGCTGGTCGGCGTGGATGGACGTCGCGCCGCTGGGCGTCACCAAGGCGTCCGCCCTGGAGAAGGTGCGCGCCACGCTCGGCGTGCCCCCGGAGCGCACCCTGGCCATCGGCGACGGCGACAACGACGTCGACATGCTGCGCTGGGCGGCCCGCGGCGTCGCGATGGCCGACGCCAGCGCCGAGGTCCGCGAGGCGGCGTCGGAGGTCACGGCCTCCCTGGCCGCCGACGGCGCCGCCAAGACCCTGCGCACCCTGCTGTAACCCGGCCCCGGGCGCCGGCGACGACGATTCGTGGGTTTGTCGACGATTCGTGCCCCCGAGCCTACGAAGCGTCGACAAACCCACGAATCGTGCGCCCGGGCGCGGCCCTCACCCCACGGTGGGCGGGCTGTCCGGGGTGAAGATCTGCTCGATCGGGGCGTCGAACGCGTGCGCGATGCGGAACGCGAGGGGGAGCGAGGGGTCGAACCGGCCGCGCTCGATCGAGATGACCGTCTGGCGGGACACCCCGAGGCGGCGGCCCAGTTCTGCCTGGGACCAGCCGAGCGCCAGCCGCCGCGCGGCGACGTCGTTCATCACTAGGCGGCGTCCCGTCCGGCGCGCTCCTCGCGGCGGCGCAACAGGTTGAGCCGGATGGGGAAGTCGACCGCCGCGACGGCGACCACTGCGGCGAGTGCGAGCCCCGCGTCAAGGTCAAGGCGCCACACCGCCAGGACGAATGCCGTGAACCCCGTGAGGCTGACGATGTCCCAGAAGCACTGCGCCGCCGCCTGCTGGAACCAGGCCTCCTCGATGCCTTCGAGCGGTTCGGGTTCCTCCGGAACGTTCCTGAGGGTGTGACGGATGGCGAGCAGCGCCGTGATGCCGGCTGCCAAGGGCGCCCAGAAACCCGCCAGGGCGGCGAAGAGGAGTGCAGCCTCACCCGGAGTCATGTGGCTCGCCGCCCTGGTGCCGGAGGCGATGACGGCGGCGAGGGTGAGGGAGCCGATCAGCGACCCGGCCCACACGCAGTGCCATACCCACGGGCGAGTCTCACCTGCGGGGATGAGGGAGTTGCGGGTGGTGCGTGGTTCGAGGACGGAGCGCAGGACGGCGACGGTCCCGCCCAGTGCGGCGGTCGCGGCCAGGCCCCAGATCAGTGCAGGCGGTGATGCCAGCGTGACTCGGTCCGCGAGCACGGCCTCGGCCTCGTCGTCGAGGAACAGCGCTCTCGCGACCAGCAGGACCACGAGCGCGTATGCCGCCGCGACGGGCACGGCGAGCGCGGCGGCGAGCAGCCACCGCCGCAGCGGGGTGCGTGGTTCGGGGGCGTCGTCGTCGGGGTCCGCGGAGGACGGCGCAGCGGGCGGCAGATCGGTGGCGCTCATGACGGCTCCTCGAAACGGGGTCGCGCGGGCAGGTGTCAAGCGAACTTGACGCCAAGATCCCGCACCTGGCGCCGGGTGTCAAGGGTCTTTGACACCGACTGGAGTCGCGTCCCGGTTCGTACCGTCATCCGGGGGTTTGCCGTGACTGACCGGGACGTCGATAGGTCACGGCCGGTGTCGGCCGGGTCAGCGCTCTGTGAGGACGACCGGGCCGTCCGCCGTGATCGCGATGGTGTGCTCGCTGTGCGCGCCGCGCGACCCGTCGGCGGAGCGCAGGGTCCACCCGTCGGGGTCGGTGTAGATCTCGTCCGTCGTCTCCAGGAACCACGGCTCGATGGCGATGACCAGGCCCGGCTTGAGGGGGAACCCGCGCCCCGCGCGCCCGTCGTTGGGCACGTGCGGGTCGCCGTGCATGGTGCGCCCCACGCCGTGCCCGCCGAAGTCGGTGTTGATGTCGTAGCCCGCGGCGTGCCCCACCTCGGCGATCGCGGCCGAGATGTCGCCGATCTTGTGGCCCACGGTCGCGGCCGCGATGCCCGCGGCCAGCGCCTCCTCGGTGGTGGTGATGAGCTTCTTGTCACCAGCCGCGCGCTGCGCGTCCGGAGCCTGGCCGACGACGACGGACAGCGCCGAGTCGGCGACCCACCCGTCCACGGACGCGGCGAAGTCGAGCGAGAGCAGGTCGCCGTCCTGCAGCGCGTAGTCGTGGGGGAGCCCGTGCAGCACGGCGTCGTTGACCGAGGTGCAGATGACCTTGCCGAACGGCATCGCACCGAACGAGGGGTGGTAGTCGATGTAGCAGGACGTCGCGCCGCGGTCCTTGATCATCCGGTGGGCCAGCGCGTCGATCTCCAGCAGGTTCACCCCGGGCTTGGCGGCGTCCCGGCAGGCCAGCAGCACGTCCGCGATGAACCGGCCGGCGGGCCGCATCTCCTCGATCTCCCGCGGGGTCCTCAGCTCGATCATCGTGCGTCCTCGTCTCCACCAGCGCATCGGTCCAGTCTCCGCCCTCGATCCTATGTGCGCCGCCGGCGGCCCTCGGTGCGCCGTCGTCGGTGGAGGGGCCGAGGCGGCCCGTCCGGACGAACGGTCCGGCCATGTCTCGGTCAGGTCACGGTTTCGGGCGGTCCGTCATGAAAATGCGCATTTGGGTCGTACTGCACTTGCGGTAGCGCTCCCAGTGCGATCCCCTGGCCAGGGAAGAGGCGTGCGTCACGCACTGCCTCGCCTTCGTGAACGCCAGCGCACCATCCAGGAGGGACGCACAATGACACGCACATCCGGAGACTTCCGCGGCCGGCGGGCACTCGCCCTCGGTGCGGGCACCGCTACGGTGGCGCTGCTCCTCGCCGCCTGCGGCGGTGGTGACGGCGACGACGGCGCCAGCCCGACGGCGGGCGGCACCGCGGCGGAGAGCAGCATCGACTGTTCCGTCTTCGACCAGTTCGGCGACCTGCAGGGCAAGACGGTCACCGTCTACACCTCCATCGTCGACCCCGAGTCGCAGTCCCACATCGACTCCTACAAGCCGTTCGAGGCCTGCACCGGCGTGACCATCAGCTATGAGGGCTCGCGCGAGTTCGAGGCGCAGCTCCCGGTCCGTATCCAGGCCGGGAACCCGCCGGACATCGCCATCGTGAACCAGCCCGGATCGCTGCGCACGCTCGTCAACCGGTTCGACGCCGTCAAGCCCGTCCCGGACGCCGTGAAGCAGGAGGTCGAGGAGAACTTTTCGCAGTCCTGGATCGACTACGGCACGGTGGACGGCACCCTGTACGCCGCCCCGTACGACGCCAACGTCAAGTCGTTCGTCTGGTACTCGCCGAAGGCGTTCAAGGACGCCGGGTACGAGGTCCCCAAGACGTGGGACGAGCTCATGACGCTCACGGCCAAGATCCAGTCCGACACGGGCAACCCGCCGTGGTGCGCGGGCGTCGAGTCCGGTGACGCCACCGGGTGGCCGGGCACCGACTGGGTCGAGGACATGGTGCTGCGGTTCGCCGGCATCGACGTCTACAACAAGTGGGTCGACCACGAGATCCCGTTCAACGACCCGCAGATCATCGACGCGTGGGACAAGGCGGGGGACATCCTCAAGAGCGACAAGTACGTCAACGCCGGCCTGGGTGACGTCAGCTCGATCGCGACGACGGCGTGGTCGAGCGCAGGCCTCGGCATCACGCAGGGCACCTGCTGGCTGCACCGCGCGGCGAACTTCTACGCCGCCCAGTGGCCCGAGGGCACCGACATCTCCGAGGACGGCGACGTGTGGGCGTTCTACCTGCCCGCGCAGATCGAGGACGAGCACCCGGTGCTCGTGGGCGGCCCGTTCATCGCCGCCCTCGCCGACCGGCCCGAGGTGCAGGCCTTCCAGACCTACCTGGCCAGCACCGACTGGTCGAACGAGAAGGCCAAGGTCAGCGCCTCCGGCTGGGTCAGCGCGAACAAGCACCTCGACCCGTCGCTGCTGAACAACGACTTCGACCGGTACGTGTACGGCGTGCTCACCGACCCGAAGACGGTCGCGGGCTACGACGCCTCCGACCAGATGCCGTCCGAGGTGGGCGCCGGTACGTTCTGGACGGGGATCGTGAACTGGCTCACGGGCCAGAGCACGCAGCAGGTCGCCGACACGATCGAGGCAAGCTGGCCGGCGTCGTCCTGACGGACCTCGTTGGGCCGGGGGCCGTCGCCGCGCGGGAGGTCACCCTCCCGCACGGCGCGGCCCTCGGCCGCACCCGCATTCGTCCGCGTACCCAGGAAGGGGTGGCATGAACTGGCTCACCGGTGGTGGGGAACCAGCCCAGAAGTTCCTCCTCATGTTTCTCGCGATCGCACTGTTCATCCTGATCGTGGGCCTGATCCTCTTCCTGGTGGACCGGCCGCAGAACCCGAAGAAGTGGTTCCTGGCGCTCGGGTTCCTGGGCCTGCCGGTGCTGGGGCTCGGGTTCGGCCTCGTCTACCCGGCGATCGAGACGATCCGCAACTCGTTCCTCAACCGGGACGCCACGAAGTTCGTCGGGCTCGACAATTACGTCACCGCCTTCACCACCCCCGAGTTCCTCGTCGTGCTGCGCAACACCGCGATCTGGGTGCTCGTGGTGCCGATCGTCGCCACCTTCATCGGGCTCGTCTACGCCGTCGTCGTCGACCGGAGCCGGTTCGAGAAGTTCGCGAAGGCGCTCATCTTCCTGCCGATGGCGATCTCCATGGTGGGCGCGAGCATCATCTGGGGGTTCGTCTACGCGTTCCGGCCCGTGCAGGGCAACATCCAGCAGATCGGCCTGCTCAACCAGGTGCTCGTCTGGCTCGGGATACCGCCGCAGCAGTTCCTCATCAACCAGCCGTGGAACACGTTCTTCCTCATCGTGATCCTCATCTGGATCCAGACCGGGTTCGCCATGACGCTGCTCTCGGCCGCGATCAAGGCCATCCCCGACGACATCGTGGAGGCGGCCCGCCTCGACGGGCTCTACGGCATCGGCATGTTCCGGTACATCACCGTGCCCAGCATCCGGCCCACCCTCGTCGTCGTGCTGACCACCATCGCCATCACCACGCTCAAGGTCTTCGACATCGTGCGCACCACGACGGGTGGCCAGTTCGGCACCTCCGTGGTCGCGAACGAGTTCTACCGGCAGTCGTTCGTCACGCTGAACACCGGGCTGGGCGCCGCGCTCGCGGTGCTGCTGTTCGTGCTGGTCATCCCCATCATCTGGTACAACGTCCGCCAGCTCCGCCTCGCCGAGGAGGTCCGATGACCACCACCCCGCAGGCGTCCCTGCCCGCCCAGACGCTCACCCTGAACCAGCGCGCCGCGAAGGTGCGGCGCCGCCTGTCCAACCCGTGGGCCTCCGGGATCGCCATCGTGCTCGCGATCCTGTGGACGCTGCCCACCCTGGGCCTGCTCATCACGTCGTTCCGCACCCAGACCGACATCAACGCGTCGGGCTGGTGGACCGTCTTCGGGAAGATCTTCACCGGCGACGCCAACTTCACGCTCGAGAACTACGACACGGCGCTCCACGGCAGCACCACCAACCTGGCGCAGTTCTTCGTCAACTCGATCGTCATCACGCTGCCGAGCGTCGTCATCCCGATCTCGATCGCGCTGCTGGCCGCCTACGCGTTCGCGTGGATCGACTTCCCCGGGCGTGACTGGCTGTTCGTCGCCGTGTTCGCGCTCCAGGTGGTGCCCATCCAGGTCACGATGATCCCGCTGCTGCGCGCCTACGTGAGCTGGGGGATCGGCGGGTCCTTCTGGTCCGTGTGGCTGTCGCACTCGATCTTCGCGCTGCCGCTCGCCATCTTCCTGCTGCACAACTTCATGAAGGACATCCCGCGGTCGCTGGTGGAAGCCGCCACCATGGACGGCGCCGGGCACGTGAAGATCTTCTTCCGCGTCGTGTTCCCGCTCATGGTTCCCGCGATCGCCGCGTTCGGCATCTTCCAGTTCCTGTGGGTGTGGAACGACCTGCTCGTCGCCCTGGTGTTCGTGGGCGGGCGTCCCGACGTCGCGCCGCTGACCGTGCGCGTCGCCGAGCTGTCCGGTACCCGCGGTGGCCAGTGGCATCTGCTGTCCGCCGGCGCGTTCATCTCGATGGTGGTGCCGCTGATCGTGTTCGTCTCGCTCCAGCGGTACTTCGTGCGCGGCCTGCTCGCCGGTTCCGTGAAGGGCTGATGCCGCAGGGATAGCGTGGACCCGTGCGTCTGGGAGTCATCGACATCGGGTCCAACACCGTCCACCTCGCCGTGCTCGACGCCGCCCCCGGTGTGCGCCCCGTGCCGGCGGCGTCGGAGTCCATGGAGGTGCGCCTCATGCGCTTCCTCCAGGACGACGGCGCCATCTCCCCGGAGGGCGTGGACGCCCTGGAAGCGGCCGTGACCCGTGCCGCCGCCATCGGGCAGGCGCAGGGCGCCGAGCAGACGCTCGCCATCGCGACGTCGGCGCTGCGCGAGGCCACCAACGGGCCCGAGGTGCTCGCCGGGCTGGAGCAGCGCGCCGGGGTGCCCATCGAGGTGCTCGCCGGGGTCGACGAGGCCCGGCTGACCTTCCTGGCCGCCCGCCGCTGGTACGGCTGGGGTGCCGGCCGCCTGCTGCTGCTCGACATCGGTGGCGGCTCCCTCGAGCTGGCCGCCGGCAACGACGAGATCCCCGAGCTCGCCCTCTCCCTGCCGCTCGGCGCCGGTCGCATGACGCGCGAGTTCCTGTGGGAGGCCGATCCGCCGTCGAACGACGACGTCGCCCGCCTGCGCGAGCACGTGCGGCACACCCTGGGCGGGCGCCTCGCGGCCGGGGCCGCCGAGCTCGTGGGCGACCACGCGGTGGCCACCTCCAAGACCTTCCGATCGCTCGCCCGCCTGGCCGGGATGCCGCGTGACGTGCTCGGGGCCGGGCAGCGGTACCGCATGCGGCTCGCCCACCTGGACGACTGGACGCCGCGCCTCGCCAAGCTCTCCTCCGACGACCGCACCGTGCTCCCCGGCATCGGGCCGCGCCGCTCCCGCCAGATCGTCGCGGGCGCCGTCGTCGCCGCGGAGGCCATGCGGGCGCTGCGCGTCGACGAGGTGGAGATCTGCCCGTGGGCGCTGCGCGAAGGCGCGATCCTGCGGCACCTCGAACGCCTGTGAGCCGGGCGCCCCGGTGGGGCGTCCGCGCCGGTGTCGCCCGGGTTCCCGCCCCGGGGCTGTTCCTGGCCTCGGGGTTCACGCAGTACCTGGGCGCGGCCGTGGCCGTCGGACTCTTCGCCCGGGTGGGTGCGCCCGCCGTCGGCTGGTGGCGCATCCTGCTCGCGGCCGTGATGCTCGCGGCGTGGCGGCGGCCGTGGCGGCGCCGCTGGACCGCGCGGCGCCTCCTCCTGGCCGCCGCGTTCGGCGTCGCGCTCGCCGTCATGAACGTGGCGTTCTACCTGGGCATCGACCACCTGCCGCTCGGCGTGGCCGTCGCGATCGAGTTCTGCGGGCCCATCGCGGTGGCCGCCGTGACCGGGCGCGGCTGGCGCGAGCGCGGCGCCATCGCCGTCGCCGCCGTGGGCGTCGTGCTGCTCGCCGGCGTCACCGTGGACTCCGTCGGACGCGACGACGCCATGGCCGGGCTCCTGGCCATCGCGGTGGCCGCCACGTGCTGGGCCGGGTACATCGTGCTCGGCAAGCGCGTCGCGGGTGCCGGGTCCGGCATCGACTCGCTCACCGTCGGCATGGCGGCCGGAGCCCTGGTGCTCGCGCCGTTCTTCGCGCACACCGCCGCCGTCGTCGTGCCCGACGGCGAAGCCCTCGCGCTGCTGGCGGTCGTGGCCCTGTGCTCGTCCGTGGTGCCCTACGTGCTCGACCAGGTGGTGCTGCGCCGGGTGGGCACCGCGACCTTCGCCGTCCTGACCGCGATGCTGCCCGCCACCGCCGTCGTCGTCGGCGCCGTGGTGCTGGCACAGCTGCCCACCTGGCCGGAGCTGGCGGGGTTGGCCCTCGTCTCCGGCGCGATCATGATGACTGCGCAGGCGCGATGACCGCTGCCGCTTTGGCTCCGGAGCCCGCGCCGGGTACCCTGGCGGTCGCGGCGTCTACGTGCCGCGAGGAGACGTCGCATAGTCAGGTCTAGTGCGCCACCCTGCTAAGGTGGTAACGGAGCAATCCGTTCGAGGGTTCAAATCCCTCCGTCTCCGCCAGGAAGGTCCCGGTGCTGCCGCGCCCGGGGCCTTTTCTGTTGCCGAGTTCTGTTGTCCGGGCCGATGGCGCCGCCGTCGAGCACCCCGTGGGGCGCGTCACGGCTCCCCGGTTTGGGGAACCGTCGGGACTCGTTGTAGTGTTCTCGACGGCCGGTCAACCGGCCACGCGCCCGTAGCTCAACGGATAGAGCATCTGACTACGGATCAGAAGGTTGGGGGTTCGAATCCCTCCGGGCGCACATCAGCCCCGTTCGGCACAGCCGGGCGGGGCTTCACTGTTCCCCGAAGCCACTCGTACGGCACTCCTGTGCGCAGGGCCCACAACTTGACCGTCGCCGTTGACGGAGACGTGTGGCCGTTGATCCAGCGCCCCACAGTCGCGCGCTGCACCTCGAGATAGTCGGCCATCTCCTGGACGCCAATGTCGGCGACTCGGAGGGACTTGCGCATCCGGTCGGCGAGATCGAACTCAAGATCGGGCCGCCGGAACTCGTCCGCTGCCGCGGTGAACTCCGCCTGGATCGTCATGGCCGCAATCATGCCGTTGTTGCGTCGATGTAGCAATGCCACATGACGCCGGTGTGTCGCATCGCGTGTCACAGTTGCATGAGATGTACCAATGGCACATGCTCGCCCCATGCACGATCACGGCAACGACCTGATAGGCCCATCGGTCACGGCGAGGACCCTGGGTGTGAACCGCTCGACAGTCCTGCGCTGGGCCAAGTCGGGGCGGCTGTCCGTCGTTGCGTACGCCGGCTCGAAGAAGGCTGTTCGCTTCGATGCGGCCGCGGTTCGGGCACTTGGTCGCGAGCTGGCCGCAGAGCGAGCCCGGGTGCTCGAGGAGCAGCACGCGCACCTCGGGGAACGCGCATCGTGACCGCGCCGCGCGTCATCGGGCGCCAAGACCACCAGATCGCCGCAATCGAGGAGTGCGCCTGATGGCCGACGAGTACGAGTTGGGCAAGGTGGCAACTGCCGCCGAGGCAGCCTTCTACGGACTGGCCCTGGGCGACATCGACGGCGTGCGCGCCTCGGTGTCGGTCTCATGGACGACGGCCAGCGGCCGCGAGTTGCGCTTCACGATCGAGGATGCCCCCGAGCACGACGTTGACGAGGACGACGAGCCTGAGGACGCCGACTCGTGAGCGCCGTCGAGTCAATCGCCCTCGAACGGTTGGTCGAGTTCGCCGCTGTGCTCGGTCTCGATCCGCGCGACGTCCTCTCGATTCAGATTGAGCCGCGCGAGATCACCGCCGAGGTTCTGGTCCGGGATGCCGACGGCAAGATCACGCTGACCGGTGGCAAGGGTGGCCCTCGCACGGAGTTCGTGGCGATCGAGGTCGTGCAATGAGAGGGGTGTCGTTCGCCTGCCCGTGGTGCGGGTACGTCATGGACTCGAGCGTTCAGTTCCTCGGATGGGACCCCACCCAGGGTCGGGAGGACCCGAAGTTCGACGCCGAACACATGGAGCCGTACGACGGTGCCGCGTCGATCTGCGCGGCGTGTGCGACGCCAGCAGTGTTCACGATCAACGCGCTCGGCAAGTCGCTGCGCGAGCCGTCGGAGGACGACTGGCGGTGGATGGCGACCTCTCCTGCGGTTCTCCAGGCAGTCTTCGCCGTCGTGCGATCGCGGGCTCTTGCATCCAAGACGAAGCGCGGCTGGGTCCGATCCCCGTTGGGGGCGCCATGAGTGCGCCCGCGTTCCTGATCTGCGTGCCGGTCGCGGACCTGCCCGACCCGTACGGGCCGTCATCGACGTCGGCATGTGGGTGCCCGTGCGGGTGCCAGCAGCTCATGTGGATCGCGGAGCAGATCCCAGCGGGCACGGTCCCGCTGTGTCTGCCATGCCTCACGCACGTCGAGCCTGATCCAGATCGACTGCGCCGGGACCTCTTGGCGACGCGCGACCGGATCGCGAGGGGGCTGTCATGAAGATCCAGTCGTTCACGTGCCCGCGGTGCCTGCGCACGTCGTACGACCCGCACGACGTCGAGGTCGGGTACTGCGGGGCGTGCCACGACTGGACCGGGGACATCAACCCGGGCGTCGCGGCCGCCCGCGCGATGGAGTACCAGCTCCCGTTCTCCGAGGCGTGCAACGCCGGGCAGCACTCGCGTTGCGGCACCCGTCCTACTCGCGGCGCGGTGACGGGTGCGAGTGCGCCTGCCACGGGGAGCGGTCATGACCGCTGACCTGTACCCGGCGCCGCTGCCGGAGATCCCGTGCTGCATGGCCGCCGTGACGACGTACGGCGCATCGTGCACGTGTTGGTCGGTCGAGGTCGACCGCGCCCAGGCGCCCCCGCAGGAAGGGCCGGCGTTGTTGCGTCGGACGTGCTGCGAGGACTGCGCCTACCGGCGGGACTCCGTCGAGCGGCAGCGTGGTGACGACCCCGACTACGGGGTCCGTGAGCCGTTCTACTGCCACGCCGGGATGCCCGCGGTGGTGCGCCGCTACCACCCCGACGGCGCCGTCGTCGACGGCGACCCGGGCGACTACCAGCCCTACATGCGCGACGAGCGGATCTGGAAGGCCGACGGCTCACCCGCCGAGCTCTGCGCGGGCTGGGGCGCCATCAACATGCTGCGCCGGCCCCGGCGCTCCCACCCCTAGACAGATGTGACCCCGGCGACGGCGCCCACCGTCCCGGGGTCTTGACCAGAAAGTCGGTCTGGTATGGCAAACGCTAGCGTCACTGCGGACCTGATCGCGCCGAGCACGGCGCCTGGAGATCGGCCCGACGTCGACGACGTCGACGCGCTGCGCGTGGACCCCGGCGAGGGCGTCGCGGGCGGCCAGTTGCGGGACGTCACCCACACGCCCGTGTGCCGGCGTGGCCAGCGCGGCTGCTGGCGCGCCCAGCGGTGTGTCGCGGGGTCGCACCGGTTCCGACCGCGACCCCCGGTGTCCAAGGAGCGGTCCCGGCTGCGGGTGCTCTACGCGGTCCCGTCCGGGGCGGTCCCGGCACGTCGGATGACCGTGTTCATGGGCCAGGTCGAGGAGCGGCTGGTCGGGCGTGACCCGAGGTGGCGGCGCAGCGTGCTGGCCGTGGCCCGCCAGCTGGGCTATGGCACGGAGTGGCGCTCCTCGGTGGCCACGCCGTTGTGGCCCGAGCTGGCGGCCGCGTCGGACGTCTCGGTGCGCACGGTCGCGCGGGTGCTGCGCTGGCTGCGCGACGAGCGCCTCCTCGGCGTGGTCGCGTCGGGGCAGTCGGCCCGCTACTCCGGGTCGGGGAACCTCGCCGCGGTGTACGTCGTCTGCGTGCCTCGTTCGGCTGTGGACACATCTGGCACACCCACGGTGCTCCCGTTGGTCGTAGACCCCCAGCGCACGCGCGCGAACGCCGCGCACGACCAGGCGGAGCCGCTACGCGGCCGACCCTCTGGAGCGCCTGACCCCGTAGACGGCCCGGCGCCGCCGGCGGCCGGCGGTCCCGGCCCCCGACGAGCAGCCCGGATCAGGTCACGGGCGGTCGCTATCGCTGTCCGCTCCCGTGTGGCGGCGCTATCGCTGGTCTCGATCGCCGCCGTGGCCACCGTCGTGCGCCCGTTCGTCCAGGCGGGCTGGTCAGCGGCCGACGTGTGCGAGGCGATCGACTGGCAGCCATCACGCCGCCGACACCCCCACTCGAGCCTGACCCACGGCATCGATCCGCGGTACGCGGACCGCGTCGTCGCCCGCCGGCTGGCGGCCTGGCTCGTCGAAGGGCAGCCCACAGCCTCGCCGTCGGCCAGACGGGCCGCGACGCTGCACCAGGAACGCGCCCAGCTGCGCGCCCAGCTCGACGCCCGCACCGCCACCCGCACCGCGACGACCATGCCCGCCGGGCTACGCGCGCTCGTTGACGCCCTGCCCCACCGCCACCGGCGTCCGTCGGCGACGACGTCGCGCGACGTCGCGCCTGTCCCGGGCGGTGGTGCCTCGTGATGGTCGAGATCCCCGACGACGACGAGATCACCCTCCTAGCCGGACGCCGCCCGAGCCTGATCGGCATCCTCGCGATCGAGATCGGGTCAGCGCGCCGCGCGCAGGAGCTCGTCGCGATGGCCCTGCACGGCGACGGCGTCGAGGTCGCGCTGCGCGACGCGCTCACACGCGCCCGGATCGTCGGCGTCGACCTGACCGCCACCGACCTCGCCGGCGTCGTCCGCCGCCACCTCCTGCGAGGTGTCGCATGAGCGAGTGCCCCCACGGCGTGCCCGACGGCGACCAGCTGCGCGACGACGGCCGGCCCTCCTGCCCCCTGTGCCGGGTCGAGGCACGCAAGAAGTGGCGGCGCGAGCAGATGCGCCGCCGCCACCCCGGCCACCCGTACTGGGACCCCCAGTCCGCGGCCGCCAACGACGTCGACTGGAGAGACGATGACTGACCTCCTGCAAGCGCTCGACCACCTCGGCGACGCCCGCCGGGCGATCACCGCGGCGAACACGCTCGACCACCTCGACGACGGCGCCGTCATCGTCGGCACCGTGCTCGACGAGCACCGCGACACCCTCGACCACATCCGCCACGACCTGCACGCCGCCGCCCTCGAGGCGATCGGCCACGCAACCGCGCTGCTCGGAGGGGACGACGATGACTGAGGACGCCTTCACCGGGAGCGAGCCATGAGCGACGGCATCGACCTCCGCGCCTACGACGAGCTCGCCGCCGAGTTCGCGGCCGCCACCCGCGCGCTCGACGACCGGCTCGACGCCCGACGCAACGAGCCCGGCGTCGAGTACAACCAGCGCCGCCTACGCGCCGAGCAGAGCGACGACCTCCGACACCTCGAGGCCACGATCCGTCGCGTCCGCGGCCGCCTCCCGTACCTCCAGACGACACCCCGCATCGAGACCACCACCGCGACGTCGCGCGACGTCGCACCCGAGACCCGAGAGGAACAGCCATGACCAGCGAGCGGGTCGAGACGGCGGGCGAGCGGCTGCGTGTCGCCATGCTCGGCACGACGGACGGCGGATTCATTGACCCGGACTCGGACGTGCCTGCTGGGGAGATGTACCGGCTCGCGGCCGAGGTGCTGCCCGACCTGATCGCCGCCGCCTACGCCCAGGGCGGGCGGGACGCATTGGCCGGCGCGCTCGCGCAGCTCGACGCCGAGTACGACCGCGTCCTCCGGGTATCGAAGGCTGTGAAGAACGTCTACGACGACGGCCGCCTTGAGGCGCTGGACACCGCACGCTCGATCGTCATGTCCCGTCTCGCGGCTGCGACGTCGCGCGACGTCGCACCCGCCGATGAGTGACCTCCCGGCGGGCTGGATCCTGCAACCGCGGTGCCGGCGGTGCAGGAAGCGGCACCTGCCCGTGCTGCCGTGCTGGCGGGGCGCGTACGCGCAGGAGATCACCGCGCGCACGCTGCGCCTGGCCCGCCGCGCGCAACTCGACCCGCTGGCCGCACCGCGGTGCGTGCGCCGGCTCGACGACAAGTGCACCCAGGTCGCGACCACCACCGAGCACGACCAGCCGCGCTCCTACGGCGGCGACGACTCGCCCGCCAACTGCATACCGGCGTGTGCTCACTGCAATAGCGCCCGCCAGAACAAGGTCAACCCCTACGAGCCAGACGTCGAGATCCGCCCCGCCGGCGTCGGCCTGTCCGACCGATGGAGGAACACATGACCCGAACACACCGCGATGTCGCGCGACGTCGCCGCTGGCGCCTGGCCCAGTGGATCCCCGTCTACGGCAACATCCCCGCGGTGATGTGGCTGTGGCAGCAAGGCGTCATGGCCGGCGCCCTCGCCACGATGATGCTGCTCACGATGGCCGCCCTGGTCCTGTCGGAACGGAACGTGTACCGCCGCGGCTACTGGAACGGACGGTCCGACGTCCACGCCGAACGCACCGCCCGAGCCCTCGGCATCGAGCCCACCTCCTGCCACGGCGCCGAGCCGTGGGCTCCGCGCCGCAACGACGGCGAGCTCATCGACGAGATCCTCGGCCAAGCGATGCGGGGTCAGCGGTGAGCGCCTCAACGTCGTCGACTCCGATCTGGGACGACGTCGTCGCCGAGCGTGCCGCCCGCGGCCCGCTCAACCCGGACTGCGCCCAGGGCAAGCACAAGGCGTGCGCCGGCGACGCCTGGGACCTCGAGACCGACGAGCCGGCCCGCTGTGCCTGCCCGTGCCACGCCGACGACCAGGCCGCGGCGATCGCCGAGGAGGAGGCAGCGTGAGCATCACCAACACAGGCGTGCACGATCTGGCCGACGCCATCCGAGCTGTCGCGTCGGCACTCGAACGCAAGCCAGCGCCCGGCCCCTGCCCGTCAGCGCACGAGCTGCACCTCGCCTGGGCGGGCGACGACTGGCGCAAGTCCCGCATCGTCTCCTGCGAGTTGCGTGCGGGGCACGCCGGTGACCACGAGTGGCACGACGTCAACGGTGAGACCTACGCGCGATGGACCGGAGTGCCGTCGTGATGCTCTACGACCGAGCGGGCAAGGTGATCACGCTCGAGGAATGGGTCGCGCTGGTCGATCGCGTCGTCGAGGATCTGCGCGCCGGTGTCCCAGACGCCGAGCGCTACAAGGTGGTCGGCCGTACCGAGGTCGCCGACTCCCTGGTGTCGACCGTCTGGCTTGGCACGGACTACAACGCCGCCGACGATGGGCCGCCGATCATCTTCGAGACGATGATCTTCGGTGGCCCGCTCGACCAGATGACGTGGCGCTACGCCACCGAAGCCCAGGCCAAGGCCGGCCACGTCGCCGCGGTAGCCGAGGCCGAGTCAGCAGCACTGCGCCATGCCGACTGACCCGTGGTGCTGTGCGGTGTGCGGCCGCCAGTACCCCGTGCCGAGTCTTGCGCGGGACTGCGAGGCACGGCACCGGGTGTTGCGACTGTGCCGCTGAGGGATACATGCGCAGGACGTGTCCGGTGTGGGACTGCGCTGGGCGGCCGGGCCGTTTTTCCGTGCCAGGCCGGGGGCGCTGCGAGCCCCGCCACTCTTTGCGCGTTCTCCGGCGGGATCCGGCCAAATAAAACGGGCTCGGCCGGTATCCACAACGACGCGCCGACGTCGGCCCGGTCTTGTCGGTTGTCCACAAAGCGCCGATCCTGGGTACATGCACCAGGGCACGCTCGACGGCGTCGGCACTGCGGATCCGCACAAGCGGCCCGCAGAGCTGCTGGCCGGTGTCGAGCAGACGATCGCCCGGCTGCGTGAGGAGAACCGCATCCTGCCCGTGCACGAGGGTCTGGTCCAGGCGGCCCGGCTCGCAGCCCGCCGTGCGGAGTGGTCGAGTGGGGTCGCCGCGTCGAACTTCCTCAAGGAGCTCACGGGGATTCTCGACACGCTGCTCGCGCTCGAGGCGCCGGCCGTCGAAGGTGAGGGGGAGCCCGAGAATGTCGGTGACCGCGTTACCAAGCTCTCGACCTTCCTCCAGCAGAGAGCCGGTCTGGCCGACGTTCCACACACCGAGGCGTCCTGACCGGTACTCCGACGGGCCGGTCTTCAACGAGTTCATGACCCTGCTGGGCCGGCCGCTGCGCGCTGAGCAGCAGCTGATCGCGGACGTCGGCCTCGAGCGGATCGACGGGCCCGGCTCACCGTGGGCGTACAACATCGTCGACACGATCGTGGGCCGGCGGTTCGGCAAGACGGTCCTCGAGCTCGGCATCCCGCTGTGGCGCGCGCACCTGGGCGACCTGACCCTGCCGACCGGCAAGGTTGTCCCGTTCCGCGGCGCGCACACCGCGCAGAACCTCACGGCCGCGAGGCGAAGGTTCCTCGCCGACCATGTCGAGCCGCTGCGCGCGTTCCTGACCCCCGAGGAATGGGAACCGCGCGTGCACGAGGTCCTCGCCGCCTCGCAGACGTCCCTCTCGATCGACCTCGCCGACCACCCACCCGGCGTCCTTCCCGACGGCCGGCACGAGCACGCCCAGCGCACGATCGTCGTGCCGCCCACCTACGACGGCGTGCGCGGCGAGGGCTACCTACACCTCGGGTTCGACGAGGTCCTCACGATGACGCTCGCCGAGGGCGACCTGCTGACATCCGCGTCCCGGCCCACGATGGCCGAGTTCTTCGGCCATGCCCAGACCTGGCGGGTCAGCAACGTCGGCCTGTTCTCCGACGAGCGCACCTGGCTGCGCCAGATCCGCGACCGCGGCCGCGCCTCGATCACCGAGGGCACGGGCCGCGGCCGCGCGTACTTCGAATACACGATCCCCGACGACGTCGACCCGCTCGACGAGCAGACCTGGTGGACCTACTACCCGCCGCTGGCCGGCGGCTGGGTCGGCGTCGAACAGCTGCGCGACGACCTGGCCGAGATGAGCCCCGAGGCGTTCGCGGCCGAGTACCTGGGCCGGTGGCCGGCGGCCAGGGCCGCGGCCGAGTGGCTCGCCCTGACCAAGGCCGACTGGACGGCCGCGCGGACCCTCGACGAGCAACCCGCCGGCACGCTCACCACCCTGGGCGTCGACATCGACCCGTACGGCCGCTCGTCGAGCATCGTCTCCGCGGCCACCGTCCCCGACGCGGACGGCGCGACGTTGCGCGACGTCGCGCTGGTCGAGGTGCTCGACCACCGGCCCCGCTCCGGGTGGGTCGTCGACGCGCTCGTCGACCACGGCCGGCCCTCCGCCCTCGTCGACCAGGTCGACTGGGTCGTCGTCGACGACTACGGCGCCGGGCACGACCTGATCGCCGAGCTCGAGAAGGTCCCCGCGATCGCGCGCAAGCTGCTCACGACCAAGAGCGTCGAGCTTGTCTCGGCCTGCTACGGGTTCGACGCCGGCCTGCGCGAGCGCACGATCCGGTGGCGCGCGTCCGACTACCACGAGGCACTGACGGCGGCCGCGGCGGCCGCGCAGCGCACGAGCGGGAAGGCGTGGCAGTGGGAGCGGCGTGTCGCCGTCTCGCAGACCCCGATCCTCGGGGCCACACTGGCGGTGTGGGCGCTGGGGCGCGCGCCCATCCATCAGGAGGCAGCGATCTACTGACGGGGGAGACCGTGACCGCGCGCGCCCAGATCGACTCATCCACCTACTCGCATGTCGTGGTCTGCCGCTGCGGTTACCGCGAGGTCTGCTCATCGACCAGCGCGGCCCGCGAGGTGCGCGACCGGCACGACCTTGCCGCGCACCCCGAGCACTACCGGCACGCCATCGAGGCGATGTCGAAGCGTTCGACCCGACGCCGGTAGAACGTCCACCACCCGCGCGACGATGCCGCTCATGGTGACTCCAGACCAGCGAGCCCTCGCGGCGGGCGCCCGCGTGCTGACCGCGACCGACGGCCGCGACATGCTGGTCAACACCCCTGACGGGTGGGAGATCGACAAGCCATGGATGTGGTTTGACGGCCCCGCCGGCGGCAGCGGGACGGTCTACGGGAACCCGCCACCGAACGCGGCCGGCTACAACCGGTACGCGTGCATCCCCGCCGTGTCGCGGTGCACGTCGATCATCGCGGACACCCTCGCGTCCATGCCGTTCAAGGTGCTGCGCGGCCGCGAGGTGCTCGACGTGCCCGACTGGCTCACCGACCCGCAGGCCGTGCGGATCGACGGGCGCATCGCCGCGCCCGAGCTCGACGACGTCCGCTTCACCGGCCCCGAGTTTTGGGCTCAACACCTGACCTCGGTGCTCTGGAAGGGGGAGGGCATCGTCTACGCCCCGCTGCGCACCGTGACCGGGCAGCCCGTCCCGGGCGCGATGTGGAACCTCAACCCCGACGACGTCGCCGTGCACCACGGCCACTACTGGGTCGACGGGCACGGTGTGACCAACTCCGAGAAGCTCGACCTCGAGGACCTGATCATCACGCGCGGGTACGTGCGCCCCGGCAAGCGGCGCGGCATCGGCGTCATCCAGAACCACTTCGCGGACCTTGGCCTCGCGCTCGACGCCCGCGACTTCGCCGGGAACATGCTGCGCCGCGGCATCCCTGCCGGCTACCTCAAGGTCGACCAGCCCGACCTCAGCCAGGAGACCGCCGACAAGCTCAAGGAACGATGGGAGGCCGCGCACTCCGGCAACCGCAAGCGGATCGCGGTGCTCAACGCGGTCACCACGTTCCACGAGCTCCAGCTCGATCCGCAGACCATGCAGCTCCTCGAGATGCGCCGCTACTCGATCCTCGATATCTGCCTGATGTTCGGGGTCCCGCCCTCGCTGCTCGGCCTGCCCGGCGACTCCTCGACCTACGCGAACGTGGAGAGCAGGTTCATCGAGTTCGTGCAGTTCTGCCTCTTCATGTGGGCGCGCCGGCTCGAAGAGGCCCTGTCCGCCCAGGTTCCTCGCGGCACGTCGGTCAAGGTCAACCTCGACTCCCTGCGCCGCGCCGACACCACGACCCGCTACAACGCGCACAAGACCGGCATCGAGGCCGGCTTCCTCGACGTCGAGGAGGTCCGCGCGATGGAGGACCTGCCCGCGGCGCCCGACACGCTGATCGCGCGTAACGAGGTCGCCGCCCGTGCCCGCGAGGCGCACGCCAAGAACCTCGAGCGGGCGGCCCGCGCCCACGGCCGCCGCCCGCTCGAGACCACCATCGCCGACGGTCACGAGGCCGCACTGGAAATCAGCTACGGGAGCTACCGATGAGCACCGAGACACTGTCCGTGCCGCTCGAGCTGCGGTTCGTCGACGACGGGCCCGGCTACCTCGAGGGCATCGCCGTTCCCTACGGGGAGGTCACCTACCTCGCCGCGGGGGAGCCGCGCGGGGAGCGGTTCATCGCCGGCGCGTTCACCGCCTCGCTGGCCGCCCGCGCTGCGTCCGGTATCCGCCTGGTCGACTCCCACCTTGAGGGGTTCGTGCGCCGGCCCTACGGCGTGCTGGCCGAGGCCGAGGACCGCGATGACGGGCTGTGGACCCGGTGGCGGTTCTACGACACGCCGAGTGGGCAGGAGGGCCGCGCCGAGGCCCGCGCTGGCACCTACGGCGG
Source organism: Xylanimicrobium pachnodae JCM 13526 = NBRC 107786 (assembly GCA_001592145.1). Lineage (GTDB taxonomy): Bacteria > Actinomycetota > Actinomycetes > Actinomycetales > Cellulomonadaceae > Xylanimonas > Xylanimonas pachnodae. The sequence goes on from BCWJ01000001.1 coordinate 127,874, forward strand.
CCTGTCCGTCGGGTTCAAGGCGGTTCGCCAGCGCCGGGCCGCCGACGGCGTCCGCGAGGTCCTCGAGGCCCAGCTCCACCACGTGGCCCTCGTCGACGAACCTGCCTACTCCGGCGCCCGCCTCCTGGCCGTGCGCGAGGCCGCCACCGTCGAGCGGCCAGCCCCGTGGGAGCCGCCCGAGATCCACGAGTTCCCCGATCCATGGTCCTGAACGTCCACCACCGCTCTTAGCGTCACCTCGTCGCCAGGATGTGGCCCCGCACGGGACCGCGGCGGCCCGCCGGCCCCGCACGGGACCGGAGGCGCAGGCCCCGCACGGGACCCGCAGATCACCCACCCGATCTGTGGTCCCCAGGAGGCCGCGATGAGCTACATCAGCCAGAAGGTCGACGAGCGCAAGCGCAACGACATCCTCATTCAGGGCATCTTCGACGCCGCGGAGAAGCGCGGCGGTGACGTCACCGACGACGAGAAGCGCCAGCTCGGCGAGATCGAGAACCGCAACAAGGTTCTCGACGCCGACATCGAGCGGTACAACAACCTCGCCGAGTCGTCCGAGAAGGCCCGCAAGCTCGGTATCGCCGCTGCGGAGCGCGAGGAGAACGCCGAGCGTCGCGATGCCGACGACCCGCCCTCGCGGTCCAACACGCAGGTCCTCGAGACCCGTGCCGACTTCAACTTCGGCAAGAAGTTCGTCGAGTCGCCCGAGTTCAAGGACTACACCGGCTCCGGCCGCAGCCGCGCGACCGAGCTGCCCGGTCCCGCCTCAGCGGAGTTCCGCGCCGCGATCACGACCGGCACCGTGCCGGACGCGTTCAAGACGCAGGTGATCGCTGGCCCCAATGGCCCCGCGTTCTCGTTCCCGCTGCTCGACCTGCTCAACCGCGAGCAGATCAGCACCTCGGCGGCAACTTGGCTGCGGTGGCCCGAGGCGACCGACGCGGCACTGGTCGCCGAGGGCGACCTCAAGCCCGAGGCGACCCTCGAGCCGGAGGAAGAGGCGATCGCGCTCAAGACGTACGCGCACTGGAAGGCGATCACCCGCCAGGCCCTCGAGGACGTCGACCGCATCGAGTCGATCGTCCAGGCCCGGCTCCTGCGCGGCGTGCTGCGCAAGCTCCAGTCCGCGGCCGCCGACGTCATCGTCACCGACTCCGGCATCGTCGAGGTCACCGCGCCGACCTTCCTCGAGGGAGCCCGTGCCGGCATCGCTACGCTCGAGGCGCTCGGCTACTCGCCGAACGCGATCGGCGTGAACCCCGCCGACGCGGCCACCCTCGACCTGCTCGCCATGGCGAACACCGTCGCCGGCGCCGTGCGCACCGGCGGCGCCTGGGGGCTGCCGTACGCGCCGGCCACCGCGTTCCCGCAGGGCACCCTCTACGTCGGCGACTTCACCCAGGCCGTGACCTGGTTCGACCGGGGCAACACCTCGGTGTTCGTCACCGACTCGCACGCCGACTTCTTCCTGCGCAACCAGCTGGTCGTGCTCGCCGAGGCCCGCGCCGCGTTCGCCGTCACCGAGGCACCCGCGATCGTCAAGGTCACCGTCACCGAGGCGACCGCACCCGAGACCGTCGCCGCCCGGTCCTCCAAGTAGCCATGGCGACCGACGACACGCTCGTCGCCGCGGTCCGCACGTGGATCGCGCCGTCGAGCGTGCCCGAGGAGCTGCTCACCGAACTCGTCGTCGCCGAGCTCGAGGCCCAGGAACGCATCTGCTCCTGGCCCGGCCGCGACGCCTCACCCGACCCACAGCCGCGACCCAAGGCGCTCGACCTGGCGCTCAAGCGCCGGGTCGGGCGGGCCGCGGCCGCGCGCGGCGTCACCCTGGGCATCGTCTCGACCGACTCCGACCTCGGCGCCACCCGCCTGCCTAGGTGGGACGCCGAGATCGAGCGATACGAGGCCCCCTACCGGGTGGTGGCGATCGCATGACCGTCCTCGAGCAGTCCAACACCCGCGACCTGGTGCGCACCGCGCTCGACGGCTTCGAGTTCGACCTGCCCGACGGGCGCACCTGCACCGTCCGCGGGTTCGCCACCATGCCGCCGGCCCCGCAGCCGCTCGACGCGTGGCCGCAGTGGGAGCAGACCGAGTGGGTCAACGCGTACGCGCACCGCACCACCTGGGGCGTCGTCGTCCTGCTGCCCCAGGGCATGCCCGAGGACACGGGCCTCGACGACGCGATCGCCGCGCACATCGGCGCCCAGCTCGCCCAGCTCGGCGCGGTCATCGGCCCCGCCCAGCCGATCGGGCTGCGCACCAACGGGGGCACCGGCCCCACCCTCCCAGCCGTCTCCATCACCGTCGTCATCTGAGGAGCCGTCATGCCCATCAACGTCACCAAGCTCGGTCCCGGATCGCTCAAGATCACCGGCACCACCGGCGGCACCTTCCCGGACCTGTCGTGCCACCTCTCGTCCGGGGAGTACACCACCGACAAGAGCCAGGACGACCCGATCCCCGTGCTGTGCGGAGACAAGATCGCCTCGGCCGCCGACTACACGGCCGCGATCAGCGGCACCGTGCTGCTCGACCTGGCAAACCCAGACTCGATCTTCTACTACTCCCAGGCCCACAAGGGCCAGGAGGTGCAGGTCGAGTACGTCCCGAACACCGAGGTCGGCACGAAGATCGCCGGCACGGTGACGATGGACCCCCTCGGCATCGCCGGGGACATCGGCAACAACGCCACCGCCGACTTCGAGTGGACCTTCACCGCCTACCCGGAGATCACGCCGCCCACGGCCGCGGCCGCCAGCGTCGAGGACGCCCTCGCGACGACGTCGTCGAAGAAGTCCTGATGGCGCGTCGCGCGGTCGTCGAGATCCTCGGGGAGAAGGAGCTGCGCCGCACGCTCAAGAAGGCCGGCGTCGACATGGCCGACTTCCGCGTGGCGCACCTCCAGGCGTCCCAGATCGTCGCCGGCCGCGCCGCGCCGGTCACCCCCAAGGTGACCGGGGCGCTGCGCCAGTCCGTGCGGCCCGGGGCCACCCAGACCGCCGCGATCGTGCGCGCGGGATCCGCGCGCGTCCCCTACGCCAACCCCATCCACTGGGGCTGGCCCAAACGACACATCGCCGCCTCGCTGTTCCTGACGACCACGGCCGCGCAGACGGAGCCCACCTGGGCGCCCATCTACATGGACCGGCTCGAACAGATCATCGGCGGCGTGAAAGGAGCCTGATGGCCACGATCACCGCCACCGTCACCTGGCAGGGCACCAAGCACGACGTCACGGTGCGCCCCGTCGACCAGCTCGCCTACGAGCGCGTCGCCCGCCAGCTCAAGTGGCCCATGCCCGGCAACGACGCTCTCGGCCCGATCACCTACCTGGGCTGGCTCTGCTGGCACTCCCTCAAGCGCACCGGCGTCCTCGCCGACGACGTGACCTGGGACCGGTTCGTCGACGAGGTCGACGACATCGACGGCGGCGACGACGACGCCGACACGGCGGTCCCTACCCAGACGGCAGCGTCACCCGAGCACGGGTAACGCTCGCCGTCCTGACCAAGACCCCGCCGAGCTGGTGGCTCGACATCGATGACGACCTGGTCGAGACCTACCTCGACGTCTGGCTGGAGATCTACCCCGAGAGGAGTTGACCGGTGGCCTCCAAGGCAGTGAACCTCACCGTCAAGATCCTCGCGGACGCCAAGTCCGCCGCCAAGGGACTCAACGACGCCGGCGGCGCCGTCGGCAAGTTCAAGGCCGCCGCGTCCAAGGCCGGCACCGCCGTCGGCTCCGTCGTCTCGACCGGCCTCAAGGTCATCGGCGGCTCGATCGCCGCCGTGACCACCCTGGTCACGGGCCTCGCCCTCAAGGGCGGCATCTCCCGCGCCCTGAACATCCAGGACGCCAAGGCCCAGCTCTCCGGCCTCGGCCACAGCACCGAGTCCGTGACCGCGATCATGACCAACGCCTCGGCCGCGGTGAAGGGCACCGCGTTCGGGCTCGGCGAGGCCGCCACCACCGCGGCGTCCGCCGTCGCCGCCGGGATCGCCCCCGGCGAGGCGCTCCAGCGGACCCTCACGCTCGTCTCCGACGCCGCGACCATCGCCGGCACGGACATGGGCTCGATGGGGCAGATCTTCAACAAGGTCGCCGCGTCCAACAAAGTCCAGATGGACGTCATCAACCAGCTCCACACCGCCGGCGTGCCCGCCCTCCAGTTCCTCGCCAAGGAGATGGGCGTCACCGCCGAAGAAGCCTCGAAGATGGCGAGCTCGGGGAAGATCGACTTCGAGACCTTCCAGCGGGCCATGGAGGCTGGGCTCGGCGGCGCCGCGCAGAAGAGCGGCGACACTGCCCGCGGCGCCTTCAAGAACGTGCTGGCCGCGCTGTCCCGCCTCGGCGAGAAGTTCGTCTCCCCGGCCATCGAGGGCGCCCCCACCCTGCTCAAGTCCGTCATCGGCACCGTCGACTCGCTCGGCGAGGCCCTCCAGCCCGTCGCCGACCGGTTCTCCGCCTGGCTCATCCCCGCCATGGAGCGGGCGTCCGTCTGGGTCGCCCGCATCGACTTCGCCAAGGTCGCCGCGAGCCTGTCGTCGAAGCTCTCCCCGGCGATCAAGACGGCATCCTCGCTGCTCGCCCGGTTCGACCTCGGCAAGGCGCTCGACTCCGCCCGCACCGGCGCCGGCTACCTGTCCGGGCTGCTCACCATGCTCAACCCGCTCGGGGCCGTGCTGCGCGGCATGATGCCCGCCCTGGGCTCCGTGTCCGGGTCGCTCGCCGCGATCGGTGGCGCCGTCGGCGGCGTCCTGGCCGCGGTACTGCCCTCGCTCGTCGACTCGTTCGTCTCCCTGGCCCAGGTGGTCGGCGGGGCGCTCACCGCGGCGCTGCCCTCGGTCGCCTCCCTGCTCGACGTCGTCGCCGGACTCATCCCCGCGATCACCCCGGCCGTCCTCGCCCTGGTGCCCGCGATCGTCACGATCGTCGCCGGCCTGATCAAGCTCACCGCCCCGCTGCTCGCCAACGAGAAGCTCGTCACGTCCGTCGTCGCCGCGTTCGTCGCGTGGAAGGTCATCACCGGCATCATCGCCGGGGTCAAGGCCGCGGTGCTGCTCGCCAAGGGCGTCCAGCTCGGCTTCACCGCGGCGACCTACGGATCGCAGGGCGCGATGCTCGTCGCCGGCGCCTCCGCCAAGGTCTACACCGCCGTCATGAAGGTCCAGGCCACCTGGACCAAAGCGGTGACGGCCGCGACCAAGCTCGGCACCAAGGCCAAGATCGCCGACAAGGCCCAGACCGCGGCGCTGGCCGCCATGTACGCCGGCCAGTGGGTCAAGCAGCAGGCCCTCTCGATCGCGGGATGGGTACGCGAGACCGCCGTCATGGCCGCGCACAAGACCGCCCAGTTCGCCTCCGCGGCCGCAACTAAGGCCGTCACCGCCGCCCAGTGGCTCTGGAACGCGGCCATGAGCGCGAACCCCATCGGCATCGTGATCATCGCGATTGCCACCCTCGTCGCGGCCGTCGTCCTCCTCTGGAAGAAGAGCGACGGGTTCCGCACCGCCGTCATCGCCACGTGGAAGGCGATCACCTCGGCAGTCTCGAGCGCCGTCGCGGCCATCCGGTCCGTGTGGGACAAGCTCGTGGCCTGGTTCAAGGCCATTCCAGGTCGGATCGCCTCGGCTCTCTCCGCGCTCGGCTCCCAGGTCCGGGCCAAGTTCGACCAGGGCCGTGCCGGCGCCCAGGCTGTGTTCGACGCCGTGGTCACCTGGTTCCGCAACATCCCCGCCCGGGTTGCGTCCTCGGTCTCGGCCGTCGGCTCCCAGGTGCGCTCCCGCTTCGACCAGGCCCGCGCCGGCGCCCAAGCCGTCTTCGACAACGCCGTCGCATGGTTCCGGGGCATCCCCGCCCGGATCGCGGCCGCAGTCGCGGGCGTGGTCTCGCAGGTGCGAGCCAAGTTCGACCAGACCCGCGCCGGTGCCCAGGCCGCGTTCGACAGCCTCGTCTCCTGGGTACGCGGCATCCCCGGCCGGATCCTCGGCGCCCTCGGCTCCGTCGGCTCGCTGCTGTTCAACGCCGGCAAGTCGATCCTCGACGGGCTCCTGAACGGCATCAAGCGCGGCTTCGAGTCGGTCAAGAACTTCGTCGGAGGGATCGGCTCATGGATCGCGTCCCACAAGGGCCCCAAGTCCTACGACCTCGCGCTCCTGCGCCCCGCCGGCGGCTGGATCATGGCCGGCCTGGACAACTCGATGCGCGACCAGCTCGGCACCCTCGCCCGCACCGCGCGGCTCGTCGGCGACACCGTCGCCACGAACATCGCCGGGCACGGCCCTGGTCGCCTGTCCGCCGTCGTCGGGCGCGCCAACGCCAACCCGGGCGCGACGGGCGGCGTCGGGTCCGCGTTCGATTCCGTCGCCCTCGCGGCCGCGTTCGACGGCATCACCTTGTGGGTCGACGTCGACGGGCAGCCCGTGCGCGGCATCGTGCGCGCCGAGCTCGGCGCCCAGGTCGCCCACCGCCGCCTCGCCCAGTGGGGAGCCTGACCATGGTCGTCATCTCCGACGTCGTCCGCCGCAACCACCATCTGCGCCCGACCGCGATGAGCCAGGGCAATCCGGGCGGCGGTGCGACGAACATCTTCGGCGGAGCCGCATCCAGTGGATGGACGACTACGGCCGCGTTTGAGACGGGCGTGGAGACCCCGGTTCCGCGCATCACAACCACCTACACGAGGACGCACACGGGTACGACATCCACGGGCAGCGGTGACTACGTGCGCCTGTACCTGTGCGACGGACTCAACCCCGCAGGAGATGGCAGCGCATTGCCGGCCGGAACGCGGTTCACGTTCGGCGCGCTCTTCTTCTCAGACTGGGTGAACCCGGGCGACCCGGGTTCGCGCCTGAACGTTGCCGCATCGGCCCGCCCCTGGAGGTCGACGGGCAACAGGGATCCGCTACCCGTCCCTGGCTACCCGGGCTGGTATTGGGCGACGACATCGATCGTGACCAGCGGGAGTGATACCGGCGTCGGAGCCTTCGTCGGTGCAGAGCAGACCGACGCGACGTTGCAGACGTTCCCGTTCAGGTTCCGTGTCACAGCCTGCATCGTGGTCTCCGGCCCTGACGGACAGACGCCGGAGACATTGGCGTTCGAGGACTACTTCGACGGCGACACCCCCGACGTGAACACGCCGACAGGTGGCTGGTTCTACTCGTGGGATGGCACGCCGAATGCATCGCCGTCGTCGGCGCGGCAGTGGTGGCCGGCGGTCGTTGAGGCGCGGCTCCTGGCGGGCAGCGAACCGCAGGCGGTGCAGGTGGTGGTCTCGGGGCTGGAGCCGGGCCAGGCGTACACGCTGCGTGGCACAACGGCGTCCGGTGACTCGTGGGCGGTGCCGGGTGGGCAGGGGATCGCGGGCGATGACCAGCAGCTCGTCGTGATCGACACGCTCGCGCCGCTCAATGCACCGGTCACGTACGTCCTGACGTTGCCCGACGGCGTGCAGGTGAGCAGTGCCCCCATCGTGGTCCCGTGGACCGGCCCGGGGTGTGCGGTGTTCGCGTCGCTCGACGGGCTGCGTGCCGTGCCGGTCATGTGGGTCGACAACAAGCTTCCCGAGGCCCTCGAGGTCTACTCCTCGAGCTACGCGGTCCCGGGCCGCGCCCGCCGGCCCGGCCGGTACACGCCCACCGGTGACGGGACGGGGCAGCTCCAGATCCTGATCGCGTCCGGCGACCGGGAGGCGTGGCGGGAGCTGCTGCGCCCGGGCGAGGTGGTGGTGACCCGCACGGACGGCAGCATCGCGGACTGGCCCGCCGTCGAGATCATCGCGTGCGCCGCCCTGTCCTCGGTGCTGCGGCCCTTGGCGTCCGACCCGACCGCGCGCCTGTGGACGATCGAGTACGAGCTCGTCGACCTGCCCGACCCGTCCGTCGTGCTCGTCGTGCACACGTGGGACGACTTCGACGCCATCTACGCCGACCGGACGTGGGACGACTTCGACGCTGAGTGGCGCGAGCGGACGTGGGACGACTTCGACGCCTACGACTGGGGGCAGCGGCTATGAGCATGCTCGCTGCTGCCCCCGACTCGCTCCTGGCCGGGTGGGCGTCCTGGTCGCCCCAGGTCGCGTCGTGGTACCTGGGGCAGGTCGTCGCGCTCGAGGTGCCCGTTCGTGGTGGGTCCGTGACCTGGGACGCCTCACGCACCGTGCAAGGGTCGCTCGAGCTCACCGTTCCGCGGTTTGCGGTCGTCGACGACGTCGATGGCGTCCGCCGGCAGATCGACTGGCTCCCACCGGGCACCCGCGCCGACCACCCGCTCGAGCGGTTCGGGCAGGAGCTCACCGCGGCGGTCGAGGTCGGGTCGCCGCTCCGCCGCGAGGGCTTCATCAGCCGCCTGGGCCGGTTCGCGATCCAGGAGACCTCCGAGCAGGACGACGGGTCCGTGCAGGTCAACGCGTCCTCCCGCCTCCAGATCATCGTCGACGCCGGACTGACGACGCCGGTCGCGCCCCGCGAGGACGGCACTCTCGCCAGCGAGTTCCGCCGACTGCTGCCCGCCGGGTTCGCCGTCACGATCGATCCCGCGCTCGTCGACCGGCCCGTGCCGCGGTCGCTGGAGTGGGCGGACGACCGCATGGCCGCGCTGCTGTCGATCGCGAACGCGTGGCCGGCGCGCCTGCGCGAGGACGTCGACGGGAACCTCCTCCTGCTGCCGCCGCTGCCCGACGTCGTGACCCCCACGATCACGCTCACGGATGGTGAGGACGGCACGATCGTCAGTGCCCCGCGGTCGACGACACGGGCCGGCACCTACAACCAGGTGGTCGCGCGTGGTGAGGACGACGGCGAGGACACCGGCCGCCCACCCGTCCAGGCCACCGCCGAGATGACCCGGGGCCCGCTGGCCACGAGCACCTACAACCCCGTCACGGCGTACTACGCGAGTCCGCTGCTCACCACCGAGGCCCAGTGTCGGGCCGCCGCGTCGACGAGGCTCGCGAACCTCCTGCGCCCCGCCCGCACCATCACGGTCACGCACGCCCCCGACCCCAGGATCATGCTCGACACCGCCGTCCGGGCGCGCCGCGACGACTCGACGTGGACCGGGTACGTCGTCGCCACCCAGATCCCGCTCACCGCCGCGGACGGTCCCCAGACCACCATCGTGGGGATCGGGGGACAGTGATGGTCTCCGACCTCGAGCTCCTGGCCGACATGCACCTCGCACCGGCCGGGTTCCGTCCCGAGTCCGACCGCACCGCCGTCACGACCGGCGTCGTGCTCGGCTACGACGCGAGCTCACGCCTGGCGACCGTAGCCGTCGCAGGGGGAGAGGGCGCCCTGATCCGTGCCGCCGGCGACGTCGACTGGGCCGCGATCGCGTCCGCCGAGGATGAGGCGCACCACACCTGCTACGTGCTGCGCGACCAGCGCACCGGCGCGTCCCTGCTCGCCGTCGCACCCGTCAACCCGCCGGCGTCGCCGGCGCTGCCCGGGATCGCACGCGTCACCGCGATCCAGTCCGCCGGCTTCCAGGTCACCGTCGTCGACGCCGACGGCGACGAGTTCACCGGCACCGGCATGCAGACCTACACCTCGCCGGCCGTGGGCGACGTCGTCGGACTGTCCTGGGCGCCCGACGGCACCCTGCTGGTGCTCGGCCGGATCGGGACGGACGCCGCCGCCCCGGCTACCCCCACGGCCCCCTCGGTCTCCCGCGCCGGCGGCACCGTGACCATCGCATGGACCATGCCGGATGGTGCCCGCCAGATGCGCCGACGGGTCTCGTCGAACGGCGGCAGCACCTGGTCGACGTCGGGCTGGACCACCGCCACCTCTGCCACCGCCGCGATCGGGCAGGGGCAGACCCTCCTCGTCCAGGTCCAGGCGCAGAACTCCGTCGGCACCTCCGCGTGGTCGACGAGCGCGTCGACCACATGGCCGGCCCCGACGCCATCCCTGGTGACCCGCACCATCACGATCCGCCCGCACGACTCCGCCACCTACCGCGTGCCGCGCGCCGCCTGGGACCGATGGAACGTCGACCGATACGGCGGCGCGTCCACCCTCTACCAGGGCGACGGGTACGGGTCCGGGCAGCTCATCGGTGCCGCGTTCTACGGCGACCAGATCGTGCGCCTGGGCGCCGAGGAGATCGTCTCGATCACCGTCCTGCTCCGCGGCGCCGGCCTCGCCGCACCGTCATTCCCGGCCGTGACCGTGCGCGGCATCACCAACGGGACCCGCCCCGGCGGCGCCCCCACCCAGACCGGTGGCACCGCCACGGCAGCCCCCGGCCAGTCCGGCACCGCACGAGCCGCGCTGCCCGACCTCAACGCCTGGCGCACCGGCGCCATCCGAGGGCTCGCAACCGTCGGCGCCGGGTACGCGGCGGTGCGCGGCACCTCAGCCGCCGACGGCATGGCCCTCGACGTCACCTACCGGGTCCGCCAGTGAGGAGCACCGATGCCTGACCTGCCCTTCGAGCTCGACGCCTGGCAGTCCATCTGCCCGCACTGCGCCGCCGTCGTCGCCGCCCTCGACCACCACATCACCCACGCCCACCCTGCGACGTCGCGCGACGTCGCACCCGAGACCCCCGAGGCCGAGGAGGCCGAGCGATGATCGATCCGCGCACCCAGCACGAGGTCCCCGGCGGCGACGACCGCCCCGAGCGCGCCTGGCACAACCGCCTGTCCGACTCGATCCACGACACCCTCACCTTCGCGACCCTCGCCGACGCCAACGACTGGGCCGCCGACTACCCCACGCACGCCGTCGACGGCCGCCACGCGTGGGTCACCGCCGAGAATGCTGTTTATGTGCGCTCCAGCGGGGCGTGGGCGCAGGTGTGGCCAACGCCGCCTGCGGATACCACGGCACCCTTGGTGACCGACGTCGCGGCCGGGTGGGAGTTCAGCGCGTACGCCCGACGTCGCAACGGGGTCTGCACGCTCAAGGTCGAGGCCACTACCTGGCCCGACGTGGCTATAGGTGGCTCGAACACACAGTTGTGTCGCATCGAGGAAGGCTTCCGGCCGGGGATCGAGGCGGGAGTCACCTGGTCGGATCACGCCGCGTTCGGCCGTATCGGCGCAGATGGTCTCGTGACCATCCAGTACCGCCTTGTCAACGCCGCAGCTGGGCCGCCTGGAAACGCCGTGATCGGGTTCGCCACGTTCGTGCTCGCCTAGCCGCGGATCCACACTCCGCTGGCAGTTCGCGACGTGCCGGTGTCCCATGTCGCGTTGGCCAGCATCGCCGAGACGATGAGCATCCCCTGCGCGTTCAGATAGAGGTTCGTCATGGGCCCAGATCCGAGGATGCCCCAGGGGACGGCGAGGTTCGGGCGTACGGGTTCGGCGATCTGCGCGATGTTGACGTTCGCGTTGTCGCCCGTTCCCCCGGCAGTGATGGTCGCCCCGTTGCGTAGCAGGAGCAGCTCCAGGCTGTGAACTCGGTTGACGGCACAGTAGGCGCGAACCTCGACCGACCACCCGTCCTGCGCCGTGACCAGCCCATCTGGCGGCGTCGTCGTGTACGCATCGGTGGCGGACCACTCGAGCGCCCACGCCCCGCTGGAGCGCACATAAACAGCATTCTCGGCAGCCGCGCCCCCAGAACGTCCACCACCGCGGCGACGATCACCGCATGACCGCTCCAGACGACACCGACTACCACGGCGACGAGCTGAGCGACGACGGCCTCCCGCTCGAGGCGACCGCCGCCGACGAGGACGATGAGGAGCCAGACTGATGGTCGCGATCGCCACCCGCGCCTCCTGGGGCGCCCGCTACGCCGACGGCGACAAGACCCTCACGGGCCTGGCCGCCGAGGTGTTCGTCCACCACACCGTCAGCACGCAGCTGCCGGCGACCGCCACGGTCGACCAGGAGCGCGCCCAGGTGCGCGCGGTCGAGCAGACCGGCCAGAACCGGTTCGGCACCGGCATCAGCTACAACGTGCTCATCTTCCCGTCCGGCCGCGCCTACCAGGGCGTGTCGTGGAACCGCCGCGGCACCCACACCGGCGGACGCAACAGCACCAGCCGGTCCATCTGCTTCGTCGGGAACTACGAGACCAACCAGCCCACGGCCGCCCAGCTCGCCACCGCGGCCGCCATCTACGACGAGGGCAGGGGCAAGTGGTGGAAGATCACCGCCCCGCTGCGCGGCCACTGCGACGTCTCCGTGACCGCCTGCCCCGGCAAGAACGTGTTCTCCCGCCTCCCCGAGATCCGCGCTGGCAACCCGGGCGGCACGCCGGCGCCGGCCCCGGCGCCGTCGGGACTCAAGGTCGACGGGTTCTGGGGTTCGGCGACGAGCACCCGGCTCCAGCAGGTCCTCGGCACCCCCGCCGACGGCGTCGTGTCCCACCAGACCGCCGCGTGGCGCAGCCAGAACCCGGGCCTGACCACGGGCTGGGACTGGACCGGCAAGGCGGGCGACGGCGGATCGCAGATGATCGCCGAGCACCAGCGGCGGCTCAAGGCGCGTGGCCGCTACGCCGGCGCGATCGACGGCAAGGCCGGCCCGCAGTACTTCCGCGGCCTCCAGGCCGACCTCGGTACTCCCGTCGACGGCACCATCTCCGAGCAGTCCCGCATGGTCATGGCGCTCCAGCGGCGCCTCAACGCGGGGACGGTCTGATGCCCGCCCACGCCCGCCCCGTCGACCCGCGGCCGCGCACGATCGCGACGATCTCCCTCATCGTCGCCACCCTGGGCCATGCGATCCCGTACGGCACCGCATCGGGCCCCGCCAACCCGGACCTCAACGCCCTCGAGGTCGCCCTGTCGATCCTCGCCCTGCTCGCCGGCGTCGGCCTGATCCTGGACCTGTCCCGCCTCGGCAGCGACGTCGCGCGACGTCGCGGGTCGGCGTTCATGGTCGCCGGGTTCGTGTGGGCGGTCATCACGGTCTACGTCCTGGCGGCCCCCGGCGACCACACGCTGTGGTGGCGCATCGGCCACGCGATCCCCGACGCCGCCTGGGCCGTCCTCGCCCTGACCGCCTGGCGCCTGGCTGCCACCCGCCACGAGGTGACTCCATGACGCCCGATCTGCGCGCCGAGCTCATCGCGGTGCTCGTCGGTGCCGCCATCACCGTCCTGTGGCGAATCATCGACCGCTTCCTGCCCGACGACGACGACGCGCACCCGCTGCCACCGCACCCGAGCAGCGACGACGACTGACACGCCGACGGCGCCCTCCCCGCAACGGGGAAGGGCGCCGTGGCATGGCAGTGTCAGAGGCCGACGCCGGTAGCGCCGTACTCGGCCTGCTCCTGCGTGAACCCGTCGAAGTCGACGAGCTGCGTGATCAGACCGGCCCGTGAGAAGCCCATCACGTCGAGGTACGCCTGCGCGGATCGCACGGCCTGCTCGTTCCAGTCGACGTCGAGCGCGTCGACGGCGGCCGTCGCGTCCTCCTCGGAGAACCTCTCGAACTCGACGAGCTGGTTGATCAGGCCCGAGCGTGAGAAGCCCGTGGTGTCGAGGTACGACTGTGCCGAACGGCCCGCCTGCTCGACCCAGTCCACACCCAGCGAGTCCACCGCGACCGTGACGTCCTCCTCGGCGTGCTGGTCGAACTCGACGAGCTGGTTGATCAGGCCGTCACGCGAGAAGCCCATGAACTCGAGGTAGCTCTCCGCACCGCGGCGGGCCTGCTCCTGCGCCGCCGTGAGCTCGGGGCCCTCGGCCTCGGCCTCGGCCTCCTCGACCTCCGGCTCCGCCGGCTGCTCGGTCGCCTGCTCGGTGGCCGGCTGCTCCGCCGACGCGTCGTCCTCGACGGCGCACGCTGTCAGGCCGACCGCCGCCACCGCGGCGACCGCGGCCGCCATGAACTTCCTGCGCATGAATCCTCCAAGTGGAATGTCGTGCTCACAGAGTCCGCCAGCCGCGCCCGCCACTCGGCCCGGTGGCGCGTACACGAGGTGGCAGCGGCGACGCATGTAGGTGGCGCGCGATGACGCGTGCGCGGCGCGAACCGCCAGGCAGAGTGCGACCCGCCTACCCGCGGGAAAGCCACCGCCCGCATCGCCCCATGCGACGTCGGGGATTCGTGCTGCCAACCCGCAGGTTGGGAGTTCGAACCCCTACCCGCGCGCCACCCAGACGCACAGCGCCCCGTTGGGCCCGAACGGGCCGCCGTCGACCAGGCCCGCGCTCACCATGCGCCGCACTCCACCGACCGTGGTCCCGATCTCCGCGGCGTAGTCGCCGTAGGTGACGAGCCGCGGCCCGCGCGGCGCCCGCTGCAGCGCCTCTGCGATCGCGACCAAGGCGGCCCCCTCGAGCCCGCCGACCACCGGCTCCGCGACACGTGCGACGTCGCGCGACGTCGCACCCGCCGCGACCGCCTCGAGGTCCGCCCGGGTCGGTCGCGGCGTGCCCGCCATGACCATCGTTTTGCCGTCGATCTCCGCGACGGCGTCCGCCGGCAGCGCGCCGACCTCGATCCACCGCTCGACAGTGCGCTTCGACACACCATGACCGCGCGCGTACCTGTCCTTCGTCATCCAAGGGTTCATGCTTTGCTCCATCCGTTGATCGCGGTTCGCCGCGCGTTGTCGAAGAGGGTCGCGAGCTGGGCCGCGTGCTCGGGTTGGTCGTGCCTGGCGTAGAACGCCACCCAGGCCAGGGCGTCGCTCACGTACGTGGTCAGCTCGACGACGTCGGCGGCGGTGTGAAGGGCATGCACCAGGTCCTTGCAGTACCCCGCGCGCAGCTCCCACGCCTCGTCGCTGTGGTCGCAGGAGTCACAGGCCACGGTCCACCGCCTCGCTGCCGAACTCGCGGAGCTTCCCGTCCTCCGCGCGCATGCGCCGCAGTTCGCGGGCCGCGATCAGGAGCTCGGCCTCGAACCCCACCCAGCGGCCGCCGCCGTCGGCGGCAACCGCGAACATCACCGCGAGGTCCGCGATGAGCTTCTCTTGACGCTCGTGCCGGTGCCGGGGCAGCACGTAACCGAGTCGCACAACGTCAGACGCGTTCCAGCGTTCCAGCCACACCGACACGTCCTGCTCTGCCAGGTCGGGCTCGGGCTCGGTCATCACGGGGTCCTACCTCTCCTGCGACGTCGCGCGACGTCGCGGTTGTCGAACGGGGACGGAGCCGGCCGGCTCCCAGATCGGGTGTGCTTCGGAGCCTGGCGGCTCCAAATCTGGAGATTTGTGGTCCAGATCACGCCGCGTTGTCGGCGATCGCGTTGATGAGGCGCCGTTTCGCGTCGTCGGGCAGGCGGACGTAGCGGCGCGTGGTCGCGGGCGACGCGTGCCCGAGGAGGTCCTGGACCACGAAGACATCGCGGTCGACGGCGTAGGCGAGCGTCGCAAACCTGTGGCGGAGGCTGTGCATCGTCCACTCGCCCGGAAGGCGCTTCGCGATCAGCTTGCCGACCCAGCGCGGACTCAGGTGCCTGCCGTCGTCGCCGGGGAAGATGTAGCCCGGGCCGAGCGCGACGATCCGCGCCGCGATTGCCGGGCGCAGCGGCACGAGGCGCTCCTTGCGGCCCTTGCCGTGCACGAGCAGCGACCAGCCGCCGAGGTCCTGGAGGACGTCGCGCGTGTGGATCTGTGCCACCTCGGCCCGCCGCAGGCCGCATTGACCTGCGAGTTCGATCATGAGCCGCTCGCGCGGCGTTGCGGCGGCCAGTGCCTCGCGCAGCACCATGTCGGGGGTCGGCCGGGGGAGCGGCTGGCCGGCCTTGACGGGTGGCAGGTCGGTGGCCGGGTTCTCGGTGATGCGGCGCATCTTGACGCCCCAGGTGTAGAAGCCGCGCAGCGAGCTCCGCACGTTCCGGCGCGTCTCCGACGCCCAGGTCTTCGACCCCATCCACTCGACGAGGTCCTCGAGTGTCAGCTCCCACGGGCCGCGCTCACCGGCCCACGCGGCGAGCCAGCGCACGTGGTCGGTGCGGGTACGGATGGAGGACTCCTCGCGCCCGCCGGCGCGCAGCGAGGCAGCCCAGGACGAGATCTCGGTGGCCCACTCAGGGCAAGCAGGTGTGCTCATGCCGAGGTGATGTACCGAACCCATCTACGCGGCCCGATCAACCAGCGACGCGACGCGACGTCGCGCGACGTCGCGGCGGAACGGCAAGACCTTGGCGGCGCTGCCGCTGGTCATGGAGCCGCTGACTCCAAAGCAGAAGGTTGGGGGTTCGAATCCCTCCGGGCGCACCAGCGAAGACCCCTGATCGAGGCGAAAGTCTCGATCGGGGGTCTTCTGCGTTGTGGGGTGCCCCGGCCGTCAGGCGTCGATCAGGCCGTACTGCTCCAGGAGCTCGCCGATCTGGGTGTCGGCGACCTTCTTGTGCAGGAGCTTGCGCGCGATCGGGCCGCCGGGCAGCTCGAGGGGGGCGCCGTCGCGCAGCCGTCCCGTGGCGGCGAGGAGGGAACGCACGTCGTAGGTCGAGCCGTAGACCTCGGGTACGCCGCGTTCGATGTCGAGCAGGGTGTACACGGCTTCCATGGGGGTGCGCACCGAGTACTCGGTGGTGAAGATGCAGTCGCGCTGGGCGGACTCGGCGAACTGGCCGATGAAGGCGAAGTTGACGGATCCGTCGGGGACGACGTCGGGCCGGTCTCCGGACGCGCGGGGCATGAAGAATGCGGTGACGTACGGCATCATCACGGGCACGCACTTCGCTCCGGTGGCGGCGAGCTCGTCGATCTGGTCGACGGGGACGCCCAGGTGGTAGAGCCACTCGCGGGTGATCTCCTCGCCGGTGGACTCCTGGATGGTCTTGCCCGTGTAGTCGCCGGGCACGTCGGAGAACAGGGCGTACACCCACACGACGATCTCGTCGGGCTTCTGCTGCTTGAAGTGGGGCTGGCGGTTCACGGTCCAGGACATCAGCCAGCGGGAGTCCTGGGCGGTCACGATCCCGCCCGTGACGACCTTCCCGCTGAACGGGTCGCGCTGGGCGATCTTCTCGATGTACGCGGGGATGCGGGCGTCGGTGGTGGTGACGGTCGCGGACTCCCACTTGGTCTCGGGGATGTGCCCGCCGAACACGTCCGGGCGGCCGAACGACGGGTCCTTGGCGGCGATCCTGCGCCACAGGTCCCACGCGGGGGCGGGGCCCTCGTCGAGCGTCGCCGGGGTGTGCTGGTCGCCTTCGCTGGAGTTCTCCGTCAGGGATCCGATGGTCATGAACAGCAGGTCGTCCTGCGTCAGGTCGACGCCGTTGCCGGGCGCGCCGTGCGCGCGCGACTCCCAGTGCAGGCGCGTGGCCTGCTTGCGTCCGGTGACCGGGTCGATGTCGAAGTCGACGTCGGTGACGGTGGTGGAGAAGTGGAAGGTGACGCCCTGGTCGAGCAGCCAGGTGTACAGGGGCAGCACGAGCGACTCGTACTGGTTGTACTTGGTGAACTTCAGGGCGGAGAAGTCGGGCAGCCCGCCGATGTGGTGGACGAAGCGGTGCAGGTAGAGCTTCATCTCCAGCGCGGAGTGCCATTCCTCGAAGGCGAACATGGTGCGCCAGTACAGCCAGAAGTTGCTGGCGAGGAACTCGCGGGAGAAGACCTCGTCGATGCGCTTGTCCGCGAGGTCCTCGCGGGTGGCGAGGAACACCTTGATGAGTTCCTTCTGCGCCTTGTCGGTCAGGTCGAACCGGCCGTCGGTGTGCGCGTCCTGGCCGCGGTTCACGGTGGCGCGCTGCAACGAGTAGTTCGGGTCGTCCTGGTTGAGCCAGTAGAACTCGTCCAGGACGCTCGCGTCGTCGACCTCCAGGGACGGGATGGAGCGGAACAGGTCCCACAGGCACTCGAAGTGGTCCTCCATCTCCCGGCCGCCGCGGATCACGAACCCCTTGGCGGGTCGCTTGATGCCGTCGAGGGCCCCGCCCGGCAGGTCGAGCTCCTCGAGGATGGTGATCTTGTCTCCGGGCATCTGCCCGTCGCGGATGAGGAACGCGGCGCCGGCCAGCGACGCCAGCCCTGCCCCGACGAACCACGCCGTCTTCTGGTCGACGCCTGCCGGCTTCCTGGGCCGGGCGAAGGCTTCGTAGTTCCCACTGGTGTAGCGCATGGTGGTGTACCTCTCTGTGGTGGTGCCGCCCCTGGCCTGGTGGGCGGGCGGCGGACGTTCTTAGCGGGTGGGTGCGGCGGTGGCCGAGGCCAGGAAGCCGTCAATGATCTGGGTGACCTGTGCGCGCAGCTCCTCGGCGGCGTCCGACTCGGCGTGGACGCCGGTCAGCGGCTGGACGAGCAGCAGGTTGAGCACGGCGAACACGCTGCGCGCGGCACG
The DNA here is from genome assembly GCA_001592145.1 of Xylanimicrobium pachnodae JCM 13526 = NBRC 107786. Lineage (GTDB taxonomy): Bacteria > Actinomycetota > Actinomycetes > Actinomycetales > Cellulomonadaceae > Xylanimonas > Xylanimonas pachnodae. Next base: position 146,092 of record BCWJ01000001.1, read on the forward strand.
GCCGGCGGCCGCTTGCAGCGCGTCGGCTGCGGCAGGGTCCGGGGTGGGGGCCGCGGCGAGGAGCCGGGCCGCGACGAGGGTCTCGAGGCGGGCCACCTGGGCGAGGCCCTCGGCACGGAATTTCTCGGTGGGCGAGCCGAACAGCAGCTCTCGCTGGTACACGGCCGAGTTCTCGGCGTGCTGGGCGTGCGTCAGGACGGCACCGACCAGTGCGCTGACGGCCCGCGCGGGGTCGTCCTCGCTCTGCGCGGCACGGTCTCCGGCGTCGATCGCGGTGGAGAACCGGTCGTTGAAGACCATGAGGAACAGCTCGCCCTTGGTGGCCGCGTAGCGGAACAGCGTGCCCGCACCGACGTCGGCTCGCTCGGCGATCTCCTGGGTGGTGGCGCCCTCGAACCCGCGCTCGTCGAAGAGCCGGGCGGCGGCGGCGCGGATGCGGCGCAGCTTCTCGGTCGCGTTGCGTTCGCGGCGTCCGGGCTGGGTGGTGCTCATGGAACCTCCTATGGAGCGTGCTCATTACTGAGCGTACTCCGTTTTCCGGTTCGCGCCATTCCGGACGGAGGTAGACAGGTTGCCTGATCAGTTTTACTGTCTGTACGTGCCCGGTTCAGCGCCCCCCGACGTCGACCAGATCGCCCACGAGCTCCTGGCGACGTTCCTGCGTCTGCGTCGCAGCCTGCGGGCGGTCTCCGCCGCCGACGGGCTGAGCCCGTCACAGGCCACGGCCCTGACGCGGCTCGGCAAGGGGGAGGCCGTCACGGCGAGCGCCCTGGCCACCCTGGAGAACGTGCGGCCACAGTCCATGGCCGCGATCGTCGACGTGCTCGAAGAGCGTGGCCTGGTCACCCGGGAGCCGGACCCGCACGACGGTCGCCGCCGGATCCTGCGCCTCACCGATGCCGGGAGAGAGGCCTTCGACGGCGACATCGCGGCCCGTGACGAGTGGCTGACCCTGGCCTTGCGCGCGCGTCTCGACGACGACGAGCTGCGCACCCTCGACGCGGCCCTGGGCCTGATCGCGCGGGTCACGCGATGACGCTGCCGGAAGGCGCCCCCGGCCCGTTCCCGCGCCGCCTGATCGCCCCGATGATCCTGGGCTCGGTGCTCAACCCGCTGAACACGTCGTTGCTCGCGGTGGCGCTGATCCCGATCGGGGTGGCGTTCGGCGCACCTCCCGCACAGACGGCCTGGCTGGTCAGCGCGCTGTACCTGGCGTGCGCGGTGGGCCAGCCGGTCATGGGTCGGCTCATCGACGCCTACGGGCCGCGCCGGCTCTACCTGATCGGCACCGCGCTCGTGGGGGTGGGCGGGCTGCTGGGTGCGCTGGCCCCGCACCTGGGTGTGCTCGTGGCGGCGCGCGTGCTCATCGGTCTCGGGACGTGCGCGGGGTACCCGGCGTCGATGTCGCTCATCAAGCACGACGCCGAGCGCACCGGGCGGGCGTCGCCGACCAGCCTCCTGGCGGCGTTGTCGTTCGCGAACCAGGTGGTGGCGGTGCTGGGGCCGACGCTCGGCGGGCTGCTGGTGGACGCCGCGGGATGGCGTGCGGTGTTCACGGTCAACGTGCCGTTCTCGGTGGCGTGCCTGGTGCTCGGCGTCCTCTACCTGCCGCGCTGGCGCCGCCCCGCGGGCGTGTCCCGGCCGCGCTGGGACCTCGCGGGGATCGCCCTGTTCTCCATCGCGCTCGTCGCGGTCATGGTCGTGCTGATGGACCCGACGACGGCGCCGTGGCGGCTGCTGACCCTCGCCGTGGTGGCCGGCGCCGCGTTCGTGCGACGTGAGCTGCGCGTGCCCGATCCCTTCCTCGACGTGCGCGTGCTCGGCCTAAACAAGCCCCTGCTGGTCACCTATGCGCGCCAGCTCCTGACCGGCGTGGTCATGTACTCGGTGGTGTACGGGCTGCCGCAGTGGCTGGAGCACGGCCGCGGCCTCACGCCCTCGCAGACGGGGCTGGTGCTGCTGCCCATGTTCGCCACCGCCATGGTGACCACCGTGCTCACCCGCCGTCAGCGTGGTGTGCTGGGCAGGCTCGGGGTCGGGTCGGGGCTCCAGCTCGCGGCCTGCGTGGCCCTCCTGGCCATGCACGACGCCACGCCCGTCGTGGTGCTGCTGGTGATCCTGGCCGCGTTCGGCGTGCCCCAGGCGCTCAACGGCCTGGGCAACCAGTACGCGCTGTACCTGCAGGCCACCCCCGCCCAGATCGGCGCCGCCTCCGGCCTGTTCCGCACGTTCATGTACCTGGGTGCGCTCACCTCGGCCGCCGCGACGGCGGCCGCCTACCGCGAGGCCGCGGACACCCCCGGCCTGCACGCCCTGGCCGCGTTCGCGGCGGTGTGCGCCGCGCTGCTCCTCGCGACGGTCGTCGTCGAGGCGCTGGTCCGACGCCGACGCCGACGCCCACCACGCCGCCCCGCACCGCCCGACGCCGATCGCGACGCCGGGCACCCCGCCGGAGACCAACCCGCCGGAACCCACCGCACCGGAACCCACCACAGCAGGAGCACGCCATGACCGTCACCGCCATCGACCCGCACGCCGCGCTGGTCGTCATCGACCTGCAGGCCGGGATCGTCGCCGGCAACACCGCCCCGCACCCGTCCGCCGACGTCGTCGCCCGGTGTGCCGCCCTGGCCGACGCGTTCCGTGCGGCCGGCCAGCTCGTGGTGCTCGTCCACGTCAGCTTCCGGCCCGACGGCGCCGACGCCGTGCCCGGGCGCACCGACGCTCCCGGTCCGGCCGGACCCCGGCCCGCGGGGTGGGACGTCATCGTCGGCGATGTCGGCGGCCCCGCCGGGATCGGCGACGACGTCGTCGTCACCAAGCGCAACTGGGGCGCCTTCTTCGGCACGGACCTGGACGTCCAGCTCCGGCGGCGCGGCGTGACGCAGGTGGTGATCTGCGGCATCGCGACGACGAAGGGCGTCGAGTCCACCGCCCGGCAGGCCCACGAACGCGGCTACCACGTGGTGATCCCCACCGACGCCGTCACGGACCGTGACGCGGGCGATCACGAGCACTCGGTCACGCGCGTCTTCCCGCTCATCGCCCAGACGGGGACGACGGCGCAGGTCCTGGACCTCGTCGCGCGGTGAGAGCCGGTGCCCGGGGGCCGCTCACTCCTCGGCCCGGGTGCGCCGGCGCCGGTACGCGGCAGGCGGCTGGCCCGTCGCCGCGATGACGGCGCGGTACATGGAGACGGTGGACCCGTAGCCCGAACGGAGGGCGATCTCGGCGTTCGTCAGCGGGGCGAGGCGTTCGTCGCCCAGGAGGGTCAGCGCGTGCTGCAGCCGGAAGTGGGCGATCCACTCCGTGCAGCCGCGTTCACCTTCGAAGATGCGCTGCACCGTGCGCACGGAGATCCCCGCCGCGTGCGCGACGCGCTTCGTGGTCAGGGACGGCTCCGTGTAGTGGTGGCGGATGTAGTCGAGCACGAAGCTCCGGGGCGCCTGCCGGTCGCCGTCCTCCAGCGGCGGCGCCGAGGCAAGGGTGGCCAGGGCCAGGGACTCGAGCCCGCGGCGTGCCTGCACGCGGTCCGCCCGGTGGGCGTTCGAGCCGTCGTACCGCAGCAGGGCCCGCCCGTAGGCGGCCAGCCCTTCGAGCGCCGCGTTCCGGGTGGGCCAGTGGGCCAGCGGAACGTCCTGCAGGTGCGTGGCGAACAGGGGATCGTCAGCCGCCAGGTCGAGCTGGACGCGTGAGGACGTCTCGCTCACGTCATAGCTGAGCGGGAGGTTGCCGGGAAGCAGCACCCCGCTGCCGGGCCGGAGGTCGAGGGTGTGCTTCCCGATCCAGACGGTGCCGCCGCCTTCGAGCATGATGATGAGGCGGCTGACCGGGTGGCTGTGCCCGAAGTTCGCGTCGGCGTCGGAGAGCTCGTGCGGCGTGTACTTCATGGTGCACAGGTCCACGGGCCCGTACCGGCCGGCAACGATCCGTGCCCGGAAGCCGTCCTGCTCCACGGCACTGCGCGCTCTCCCGGAGAACGAGCGAAGACCGTCACCGCCCTCGAGCCACAGTGCCGACTTCCGTCCCGTGGGATCCGGCGTCACGTCGATCGAGGTGCACCCGGGCGCGGCGTGCTGGCGTGCCGGTGCGTGTGGCGCCTCGCGGGTGCGCTGGCTCGATGCGGTCATCGCAGCATGGTGTGGCCGGGCGCGGCAGCGGCGCGCGGGTAGGCGCGGACTCGACGGCGTCACGGCGGCAAATGACCTCCGAGACGGCAGCGCTCCGGCTGAAGACGGCCGCGGCGGGGCTTGACCCAGGTCAAGGACCGACGCGCACGAACTGCGTACCTTCGGTGACATCAGCCCGTACCGGGCGATCCACAGCGAAGGAAGGAACCGTCATGACCACCACCGCACCCACCCAGATCGTCGACACCACGCTGCGCGCCGAGGGGTTCACCTGCCCGTCCTGCGTCGCCAAGATCGAGAAGCGCGTGGGGCGCCTGCCCGGGGTCGAGACGGTGCAGGTCCACTACGCCACGTCGCGCATCGAGGTCACGCACGACACCACCGAGACGAGCGTGGACGACCTGGTCGCGGCGATCGCCAAGGCCGGGTACACCGCCCGCCCGGCCGCCTTCTGAGACGCCGGTCACCATGAGCAAGCTGTCGTTCCTCCACCATCCATGGACCGTCCCGGGTGTCTCCGGGACCCTGATCGCGGCGTCGTTCGTCGTGAGCCGCCTGGCGGGTGCCGGGTGGCCGGGCGACGCCCTCATGGCCGCGGCCGCCGTCGTCGCCGGGGCGCCGGTGCTCGTCAAGGCCGCCCGAGCGCTGCTGGCCCGCGTCGTCGGCATCGACCTGCTGGTCTCGATCGCCGTGATCGGCGCCATGATCCTGCGGAACTACTGGGAGGCCGCCGCGGTGACCTTCCTGTTCGCCGTCGGCCACGCGCTCGAAGCGGCCACGCTGAACAAGACCCGTTCGGCGCTCGCGGAGCTCGTCGCGGTGGCGCCCGACGTCGCCGTCGTGATGCGGGACGGCGCGCAGGTGGAGGTGCCGGCCGGGGCCGTGACCCCGGGCGAGACGGTGCTGGTCAAGAACGGTTCCAAGGTGCCGGTCGACGGCGTCGTGCTGGCCGGCGCGGGGGCGATCGACGAGGCGTCGATCACCGGCGAGTCCCTCCCCGTGGAGAAGGTCGTCGGGGACACCGTGTTCGCCGGGACCGTCGCCACGGGCGGGTTCCTGCAGGTGACGGCCACCGGCGTCGGCGCGGACACCACGCTGGCCCGGATCATCCACCGCGTCGAGGAGGCGCAGGACGCGAAGGCCAAGGCCGCCCGGTTCATGGACCGGTTCTCCGCCTGGTACACGCCGGCGATCATGGTGCTGGCCGTCGTCGTCGGCCTGACCACCGGGAACCTGGTGCTCGCCCTGACCCTGCTGGTCATCGCCTGCCCCGGCGCGCTGGTCATCTCCATCCCCGTCTCCATCGTGGCCGGGATCGGCCGCGGCGCCCGCGAAGGCATCCTCATCAAGGGCGGCGAGTACCTGGAGACGGCCGCGAAGATCGACGCCGTCGCGCTCGACAAGACGGGCACCCTCACGCAGGGCACCCCCTTCCTCACGGACGTGGTCGTGCTCGACGACACCCTGGACCAGGACGACGTGCTGCTGGTCGCGGCCCGCGCCGAGGCCGGGTCGGAGCACCCGCTGGCCCGCCCCGTGCTCGACGCCGCCGCCGAGCGCGGACTGGGAACGGTCGGCCTGCCGGAACACACCGAGCCGGTGCCCGGCAAGGGCATCGTCGCCACCCTGGACGGCCGCCGTGTCGCGGTGGGCAACCTGGCGTTGATGTCGGCCGAGGGCGCGTCCTCGCAGGCCGCCCGCGCGACGGTCGAGGACCTCGCCGCCGCCGGGCGCACCCCGCTGGTGGTCGCCCGCGACGGGCAGGTGATCGGCGTCATCGCCGTCGCCGACCGCATCCGGGAGGACGCCGCGCGGATGGTGGCTGCGCTGCACGCCGCCGGCGTGACGACGGTGGTCATGCTGACCGGCGACGTCGCGCCCGTCGCGAACGCCGTCGCCGCCCAGGTCGGGATCGACGACGTCCACGCCGGGCTGCTGCCCGAGGACAAGCTCGACGTCGTCACCGGCCTCCAGCGCCAGGGCCGCACCGTGGCCATGGTGGGCGACGGCGTCAACGACGCACCCGCCCTTGCCGTCGCCGACATCGGCGTGGCCATGGGCGCCGCCGGCACCGGCGTCGCCATCGAGACCGCCGACATCGCCCTGATGAGGGACGACCTGCTAGCGCTCCCGCAGGCCGTCTCGCTGGCCCGGCGCACCGTGGCCGTCATGCGCCAGAACATCGCCGTCGCGCTCGGCACGGTCACGCTGCTCATGGCGGGAGTGCTGTTCGGTGGCGTCACCATGGCGGTCGGGATGCTGGTCCACGAGGCGTCCGTGCTCGTGGTGATCCTCAACGCGATGCGGCTCCTGCGGCGCCGCCCTCGCCGGGGTGCGGGTGCGGGTCAGGCGGCGGGGTCGCCGCGCTCCGCGAGCGCGGCCGGGTCCAGGATCGCGACGCGCCGCCCCGGCAGCACCTCGATCAGCCCGTCGGCCGCCAGCGCGCCGAGCCGCCGCGAGAAGGTCTCCGGCGTCGTCCCCAGGTAGGTCGCCACCTGGTTCTTCGGCATCGGCAGGTGCACCACCGCTCGACCTCCCGCCCACGTGGCCGGGAGGTCGAGCAGGTAGGCGGCCACCCGAGCCCCCACGTCCGACGACGTCAGCGCCGCGACCATCCGCTCCGACGACGCCAGCTTCTCGGCCAGCGCCCGCAGCATCCCGACGCCGATCCCCGGCATGGTGGCGAGCAGGCCGGCCAGGTCGCCGTGGTCGAACGAGCACACGCGGGTGTCCTCCAGCGCGATCGTGTCCGCCGCGGGCGGGCCGCCCGTGAGGAACGCGTCCTCGCCCGTGGCCTCTCCCGGCCCGACGACGCGGACGATCGACTCCCGCCCGTCCGCCGCGAGGCGACGCACCTTGACCCGGCCCTCGTGCACCACGAACAGGCGCGACGACGGCTCGCCCGCGCGGGACAGCGCCCCGCCCGCCGCGACCGTCACCGGGCGGGCGTGCCGGGCCACCTCACCCTGCTGCTCACCGGTCAGGCCGGCGAACATGGGGACGCGCGAGACGCAGGTGTCGGCCACGCCAGCATCCTGCCACCGCGCGCGCCGGAAGCTCGGACGTCACCCATGGACCGGCGCATCGCTCTGACACGGGAAAGCGCTTCCTGCGGACGCTCTGCTTGGCCCATGATCCGGCCATGAACGTCCACATCTATCGCACCGACCTCGCGTGGTCGGGCAGCACCGGCCAGGGCTATCGCAGCTACGACCGTACGCACTCCGTGCGGATGGGCGACACCCCGTCGCTGACGCTCAGCGCCGACCCGGCGTTCCGCGGCGACCCGAGCCTGCCCAACCCGGAGCAGCTCCTGCTCGCGGCGGCGAGCTCGTGCCAGCTCCTGTCGTTCCTCGCGGTGGCGGCGCGCGCCGGCGTCGACGTCGTCGCCTACACCGACGCCGCGCGCGCGATCATGCCCGGCGACGCCGTGCCCGTGCGGATCACGGCGATCTCGCTGCATGTCAGCGTCGTCGTGCGCGGCGCCGACGAGCAGACGGTGCGGCGCCTCCTGGAGGAGGCGCACGAGCAGTGCTACATCGCCTCCACGCTGGCGACGCCCGTGGACGTCACCGCCGAGGTGGAGGTGCTGGCGTAGGCGCTCAGGCCAGGTAGTCCTCGACCAGCCGGGCGGCCAGGCCCGTGTACGTGGCCGGGGTCAGGGCCGCCAGGCGTGCGGCGACGTCGTCGGGCAGGCCCAGGGTGCCGATGAACTCCCGCATGCGGGCGGCGTCCACGCGCTGGCCGCGCGTGAGGTCCTTGAGCCGCTCGTACGGGTTCTCCATGCCGGGCACCCCGGCCACGGAGGCGGCGCGCATCGCGGACTGGACGGGCTCGCCGAGCACCTCCCAGTTGTGGTCCAGGTCGTCGGCCATGAGGTCGGCGTTCGCGTGCAGGGCCGTCAGCCCGCGGCGCACGTTGTCGATGGCGAGCAGCGAGTGGCCGAACGCCGGGCCGATGTTGCGCTGCGTGGTCGAGTCCGTCAGGTCGCGCTGCATGCGCGAGGTGACCAGGGTGGCCGCCAGGGTGTCGAGCAGCGAGCAGGAGATCTCCAGGTTCGCCTCGGCGTTCTCGAACCGGATCGGGTTGACCTTGTGCGGCATCGTGCTCGACCCCGTCGCGCCGGCCACCGGGATCTGGGTGAAGAAGCCCAGCGAGATGTACGTCCACACGTCGGTGGCCAGGTTGTGCAGGATGCGGTTGAACCGCGCGACGTCCGCGTAGACCTCGGCCTGCCAGTCGTGCGACTCGATCTGCGTGGTCAGCGGGTTCCACGTCAGGCCCAGATGCTCCACGAACGCCTTGCTGACCGCGGGCCAGTCGGCCGTGGGGACGGCCACCACGTGGGCGCCGTACGTGCCCGTGGCCCCGTTGAGCTTGCCCAGGAACTCGGCGCCCTCGATGCGGCGCAGCTGGCGGCGCAGCCGGTGCGCGAGCACGGCCAGCTCCTTGCCCAGCGTCGTCGGCGTGGCGGGCTGGCCGTGGGTGCGGCTCAGCATCGGCACGTCCGCGAGGTCGCGCGCCATGCCCGCGACCTGGTCGGCCAGCGCGGTGGCCGCGGGCAGCCACACCTGCTGGATCGCGCCCTGGACCATGAGCGCGTAGCTCAGGTTGTTGATGTCCTCGGACGTGCACGCGAAGTGCACCAGCTCGCTCGCGGCGGGCAGGCTCGTGCCGGGGATCGCCTCGGGCGCGGCCGCGATGCGGCGCTTGATGAAGTACTCCACCGCCTTGACGTCGTGCACCGTCTCGCGCTCGATGGCGGCGAGCTCCGCGATCTCCTCGGCCCCGAACGACGCCGGGATCGCGCGCAGGTAGGCCACCTCGTCGTCGGACAGCGTGGGGGCGCCGGGAACTACCGACTGGGTGCACAGCGTGATCAACCACTCCACCTCGACGTGCAGGCGCTCGCGGTTCAGGGCGGCCTCGCTCAGGTGGTCCACCAGCGGCGCGACCGCGCCGCGGTACCTCCCGTCGAGCGGGCCCAGGGCGATGGGCGGGGTCACGTCGGCCAGGGACACGCGGGGTGCGGAGATGGTCACGCCCCGCATTCTCCCATCCCGGGGCTTGTCCCCAGCGGGGCCGGGCGGCCCCGCGTCCACACCCCGCCCCGCACCGCCGACGACGACGACGCGGCGCTACCTACCGTCGCCGTGCAAGTGCACGTGATGAGTGCACGTGCCGGTGCAGGGTCCGGTGCACGAGACGGGGAGGTACGCCGCATGGGCGAGGGCTGGTGGAACACGACGGGTGGGTTCGGCGGGAGCGGGATCCGGCCGGTCGACGGGGGCCTGGCGGACGCCCGGGCGGACCTCGCGGCCGTCGACTCCGCCGTCCAGGAGGCGAGTGACGCCCTGCGCCGGGCCACCGAGATCGACTGGCGGTCCACGGCGGCGGACCAGTTCCGGGTCTGGGCGGACGCACTCGCCCAGAACCTGTGGAGCGAGGCGCGGGAGCTGGACGCCACCGCGCTCGCCGCGACCCGCCTGGCGGTGGCGGGATGAGCGACCCGATCGACACCCTCGTGGTCGTCGGCGGGACGTCGGTGACCGGCGTCGACGCCGCAACCGTGCGCGAGGCCGCCGCCCGGATGGGCCACGCCGCCGGGCGGCTGGAAGCGGCCGCGTTCCGGGCGACGCAGGCGGCCCGCGGGTTCGACGGCGCGGCGTTCACCGCCGGTCCGGCCAGCATCGAGTCCACCCCCAACGGCTCTCTCGGGGGACCCGGCTCTCTCGGGGGACTCGGTGCCGATGCCGTGCCGACCCGGTGCGTCGCCTCACCCGCCTCGTGCTACGGCACGCTCGCCGACGATGCGCGCCACCACGCACGCCGGTTGCGTGAGCTGGCGCAGCAGTGCACGACGCTGCGGGACCGGTTGCTGCGCGCGGCGGGGCTGTACGAGTACACGGAGTCCGCGACCGAGCACCTGATCGGAGCGGGCGTCGGCGCGGCCGCGGCCGCGGTGGGCGTCGCCGTGTCGACCCCGGCGGGGCAGGCGGCCATCGCCGTCGACGCCGTGGTCCTGGGCATGATCGGGTGGCAGTTCCACCGGACCACGGGTGGCGCGACGACTGTGGCGGCGAAGGTGGTGGGTGCCCGCGTGGCGCGCGAGACGCTCCGCACGCTTGCCCCGTACACCGACGAGGCCGTCCAGGGCCTGGCGGTCGGGATCACCGCCGCGCACCCGTTCGCGTCCGGGTACGACTTCTCGGTCCAGGGTGCCGCCACCACCCTGTCCCGCCTGGTGGCCCTGCTGCTGCCCGAGACCACCGCCACCGTGACGGAGGTGCGCTCGGACGCGCTCACCAGGTCCGGGTCCGGGACCATCCGGACTGCCCTCGTCAACCTGGACAAGCTGTACGCCCACGGCCAGGAGGAATGGCCGGACCTGCCCACGGGAGCGGGCGGCCCTGGCGGCGGCCCCGGTGCCGTGGACATGGACGGCGTGCCGGCGGCCACCATCTCCGTCGAGAAGGTGACGCACGACGACGGCACCGTGAGCTGGGTGGTGCTCATCCCCGGCACCGAGGAGCTCTTGTCCGGCACCAACCCGCTCGACGGGCGCAGCGACCTGGAGATCATGGCGCGCGACGGCGCGGTCACCGCCGACGCCGCGGCGGCCGTCGAGGCGGCGCTCGCCGAGGCCGGGGTGGGCTCGGACGAGCCCGTGGTGCTCGTCGGGCACTCGCTGGGCGGGCTCGCGGCGGCCGCGCTGGCCGACTCCGCATCGTTCCGGAGCCGGTACCGGATCGGGGGGATCGTGACGGCCGGATCGCCGACCGCCTCGTTCACCACCCCGAAGGGTGTGCCCGTGCTGGAGCTCAGCGACGACGAGGGCCTGGTGGCGAACACGGACGGCCGCTCCGGGGCGGAGAGCCCCAGCACCCCGGACCGGGTCACCGTGTCGCGGCGCCTGGCCGCGTCGGACGACCCGACGGACCAGCAGGCGTCCCAGAGCACCGCCACCGCCCACGGCGACCCGACGCAGATCCGCACCTACGACCTGGCGCGCGAGAGCGGCAACGTGCAGGTCGAGGGGATCGTGGACCGCATCGAGCCCCTCATGTCCGGCAGCAGCTCCGAGGTGCGCTACTTCGCGGCCTCGCGCGTGGCTGAGCCGTGAGCTCCGCTCAGCGGCGGGCCTTCTTCGGGGCGAACCGGTTGATGATCACCTGGAACACGGCGATCACCAGGGCGGCCAGCACGTACCACCAGAACCCGCCGGTGATGTGCAGGCCCCAGGGCTGGTCGCCGAACCAGTTGCGGTCCGTGATCCACACGACCAGCCACAGCAGGAACGCGTTGACCACCAGGGAGAACAGACCCAGGGTCAGGAGGTACAGGGGCAGCGAGAACATCTTGACGATCGGTTTGATGAACGCGTGCACCAGGTTGAAGATCAGGGCCACCACGATCACGGCCAGCACGGTGCCCAGCGCGGTGCCGTCGTCGACGATGTCGACGTGGTTCGGGATCACCAGGCTGGTCAGCCACAGGGCGAGGGCGGTCACGAGGACACGGACGACGAAGTACATGGGTGCCATCGTGGCATGCTGAGCGCCGTGGAGACAGGCCCAACCCGCTCGCAGGACACGACCACCGACGTTCCGTTGCGCCCCGCCGTCGCGGCGCTGCCGCCGTACGTGCCGGGCGCGCGCCCGGCGCCGGGGGAGCACCTGTGGAAGCTGTCGTCGAACGAGAACCCGTACGGGCCGCTCCCGTCGGTGGTCGAGGCCATCGCGCAGGCCGCCGCCGACGCCAACCGGTACCCCGACATGTACGCGACCGACCTGGTCGAGGCGCTCGCCGCGCACGCGGGGGTCGACGCCGACCAGGTGGTGGTGGGCAACGGCTCCGTGGCCGTGCTCGCGCACCTGCTCGCGGCCGTGGTCGACGCGGGGGACGAGGTCGTCTACCCGTGGCGCTCGTTCGAGGCGTACCCGATCGCGGTGGCCGTCGCGGGCGGGCGTTCCGTGCAGGTGCCCGTGCGGTCCGACGGGCGGCTCGACCTGCCCGCGATGGCCGCCGCCGTGACCGACCGCACCCGCGTGGTGCTGGTCTGCACGCCCAACAACCCCACCGGCCCGTCGGTGCGCGCCCGCGAGCTGGAAGAGTTCGTGGCCGCCGTGCCCGGCGACGTGATGGTCGTGGTGGACGAGGCGTACCTCGAGTTCGTGCGCGACCCCGAAGCGCCTGACGCCGTCGCCCTGTTCCGCGAGCACCCCAACGTGGTGCTGCTGCGTACCCTGTCCAAGGCGTACGGGCTGGCCGGGTTGCGCGTCGGCTACGCGGTGGCGCACCCGCGGCTGGCCGCCGGCATCCGCGCGGTGTCCACGCCGTTCGGGGTGTCCCACGTGGCGCAGCAGGCCGCGCTGGCCTCGTTGCGCCCGCAGGCACAGGCCGAGCTCCTGGCCCGCGTCGACGCCCTCGTCGTCGAGCGTGCCCGGGTGCAGGACGCCCTGGCCGCCCAGGGGTGGGACCTGCCCGAGTCGCAGGCCAACTTCGTGTGGTTCCCCCTGGGGGAGCGGACCCTGGAGTGCGCCGCGCAGGCCCGCGCCGCCGGCGTGCTGGTGCGCCCCTTCGCGGGCGACGGCATCCGCGTGAGCATCGGCGAGCCCGGGGCCAACGACGCACTCCTGGCGGCCGCGGCCACCTGGCTCGAGCGGTAGCTGCACCCTGGAGGGCGCGCCACGGGGAGCCGGTGCGGTGCGGCGATGAGCCCGATCGTTGTCCGCCCGCCGACGGTGTCGCAAGCACGGACTCGAGCCCGACGGCGCCAGTCGCATCGAGGACGGCGTCCGCACGATCCGCCTGACCCGCCGCTCGGCGCCCGAGACTCAGTGACGGAACGGTCTGGTCGTCGACGTGCGGTCTGGTAGTCGGTTCAGGCCGACGACCAGACCGCACGTCGACGACCAGAGGGTGCCGGCCCTGGCCGGACGGGGCGGCCGCGGCCACCTGGCGCTGAGCCTCGTCATCGCCTGCGGCCGCGGGAAGCCCGTTGTGGGATCCCTCCAAGCGGCGTGCGCAGATATTGGCAACCCTTGGAACGGCGCTGTGGACTTCGGCAACCTACGCTTGCGTAGGCTACGAAACCGTAGGTTCGCCGACTGAGGGAGACCGCGTGGCACCCGTCGCTGACGAGCAGGGCCTGCTCCAGATCCTCGACCCCTCCGGAGCGCTCGTGGAGACGCCGGAGAACGCCGCATACCGTGCGCGCATCGCGCACCTGGGCGCAGACGATCGCCGGGCCATGTACCGCGACATGGTGCTCACGCGCCGCTTCGACGACGAGGCCACGGCGCTCCAGCGGCAGGGTGAGCTCGCGCTGTTCGCGCAGGCACGCGGCCAGGAGGCGGCGCAGGTCGGGTCCGCCCACGCGCTGGCCCCGCAGGACTACGTGTTCCCCTCCTACCGCGAGCACGGGGTGCTGCACGTGCGCGGCGTGGACCCGATCGACCGGCTGCGGCTCTTCCGCGGGCAGGACCACGGCGGCTGGGACCCGGCGGAGCACAACGCGCAGCTCTACACCCTGGTGCTCGGCTCGCAGGTGCTGCACGCCACCGGGTACGCCATGGGCGTGCAGCGCGACGGTCTGGTCGGCACCGGGGACCCGGACAAGGACACCGCCGTCGTCGTCTACTTCGGGGACGGGACGACGTCGCAGGGCGACGTCCACGAGGCCATGGTGTTCGCGTCCGTCAACGACGCCCCCACGGTGTTCTTCCTCCAGAACAACCAGTGGGCCATCTCCGAGCCCACCGCACGCCAGGCCAAGGTGCCGTTCGCGGCCCGCGGCGCCGGGTACGGCATCCCGTCCGTGCGCGTGGACGGCAACGACGTGCTGGCCTGCTACGCCGTGACGCTCGAAGCCCTGGAGCGCGCGCACGCGGGTGGCGGTCCCACGTTCATCGAAGCGTTCACCTACCGCATGGGCGCGCACACGACGTCGGACGACCCCACGCGCTACCGCACGCGCGAGGAGGAGGAGTACTGGCGCCGCCGCGACCCGATCGACCGCCTCGCAGCCCTGCTCACGGCGTCGGGCGAGTGGGACGAGGCGTGGGCGGCGGGCGTGGCGGCGGACGCCGAGGCGCTGGCCGCGCGCATCCGCACGCAGACCCGTGAGCTGGGCGCGCCGCCCACCGCGGCCATGTTCGAGCACGTGTACGCCACACCGCACGCGACCGTGGCGGAAGAGGCCGCGTGGCAGGCCGAGTACGAGAACGCCGCAGCCGACAACGCCGCATACGAGGAGGCGACCCGATGACCGCGCTCATGGAGCGTCCCGGAGCGACCACGACGTCCGGCACGCAGACCCTCACGTTCGCCAAGGCGCTCACCCTCGGCATGCGGGCGGCGCTCGCGGCCGACCCGAAGACGCTCCTCATGGGTGAGGACATCGGCACGCTGGGCGGCGTGTTCCGCGTGACGGACGGGTTGCAGGCCGAGTTCGGTGCCGACCGCGTCGTGGACTCCCCGCTCGCCGAGTCCGGCATCGTGGGCACCGCCATCGGGCTGGCGCTGCGCGGGTACCGCACCATCTGCGAGATCCAGTTCGACGGGTTCGTGTTCCCCGCGTTCGACCAGATCACCACTCAGCTCGCCAAGATGCACAACCGGTCGGGTGGACGCCTCACCGTGCCCGTGGTGATCCGCATCCCGTTCGGCGGCGGCATCGGCGCCGTGGAGCACCACTCCGAGAGCCCCGAGGTGCTGTTCGCGCACACCGCCGGGCTGCGCGTCGTCTCCCCGGCCACGCCGCAGGACGCGTACGACATGATCCGCGCGGCCGTCACCTGCCCCGACCCGGTGATCTTCCTGGAGCCCAAGGGCCGGTACTGGACCAAGGGTCCGGTGGACCTGGACGCGCCGCCGGCCGCCGGGATCCTCGACACCGCCCGGGTGGCCCGGCCCGGCACGGACGTCACGCTCGTCGCGTACGGCCCGACGGTGCTCACGGCGCTCAAGGCCGCCGACGCGCTCGCCGCCGAGGGCACGTCCGCCGAGGTCGTGGACCTGCGCGCCATCTCCCCGCTCGACGTGCCCGCCGTGGTCGCGTCCGTGCGCAAGACGGGCCGCTGCGTCGTCGTGCACGAGGCGCCGACCGTGCACGGGGTGGGCGCCGAGATCGCGGCGCGCGTCACCGAGGAGGCCTTCCACTCCCTGGAGGCGCCCGTCATCCGGGTGGGCGGGTTCCACGTCCCCTACCCCGTGGCAAAGCTGGAGCACGAGTACCTGCCGTCCGTGGACCGCGTGCTCGACGCCGTCGACCGCTCGCTGGCGTACTGAAGGGACCTGTTCGCACATGTCGCAGCGTTTCCCCCTGCCCGACGTCGGTGAGGGCCTGACCGAGGCCGAGATCGTCGAGTGGCGCGTCGCCGTGGGCGACACGGTGGCCGTCAACCAGGTGCTCGTCGAGATCGAGACCGCCAAGTCGCTCGTCGAGCTGCCCTCGCCGTTCGCCGGGACGGTCGTCGCCCTGCTGGTCGCCGAGGGCGACACGGTGGACGTGGGCACCCCGATCATCGAGGTCAGCTCCGACGCCGCGGCCGCCCCGGTGGTCGAGCCTTCCCCGGTGGTCGAGCCTGCCGAGACCGCGCCTGTCGAGACCGCGTCGTCCGACTCCGGCTCGGTGCTGGTCGGCTACGGCACCGCCGACGCCGGAGCGACGGGCCGCCGACGCCGCCGTAGAGGCACGCCGCCCGCCGCCGCCCCGGTGGCCGAGCCTGCTCCGCCCGGCGAGCGTGGTGCGACCGCGCCCGACCCCGGGGCCATCTCCGTCCCGGCCGCGAACGGCAACGGCGCGGCCGCGCAGGGCCGCGTGCTCGCCAAGCCGCCCGTGCGCAAGCTGGCCAAGGAGCTCGGCGTGGACCTCGCGTCCGTGACCCCCACGGGCCCGGGCGGCATCGTGACCCGTGAGGACCTGGTGGCCCACGCGGAGGCGGCCAAGGCCCGCACGCTGGGCAACTACCCGGCCGACCCCTCGGACCCCTCGGACGACGCGCCCGACGCCGACCAGCCCTGGCTCGCCACGGGATCCGTCTCCCCGGACGGCCGACGCACCCGCGTCCCGGTCAAGTCGGTGCGCAAGCGCACGGCCGAGGCGATGGTGGCCAGCGCGTTCTCCGCCCCGCACGTCACCGTGTTCCACACCGTGGACGTCACCAAGACGATGAAGCTCATCGCGGCGCTCAAGGCCGACCGCGAGTTCTCCGACGTGCGCGTCACCCCGCTGCTCATCGCCATGAAGGCCGTGCTGCTGGCCATCAACCGGCACCCGGAGATCAACGCGAGCTGGGACGACGCCGCCCAGGAGATCGTCTACAAGCACTACGTGAACCTCGGGATCGCCGCCGCGACCCCGCGAGGACTGGTGGTTCCCAACATCAAGGACGCCCACCGCCTCGACCTGCTCCACCTCGCCCGGGCTCTCGCCGATCTCACGGCGACCGCGCGTGCCGGCCGCACCACCCCCGCGGCCATGTCGGACGGAACCTTCACGATCACCAATGTGGGGGTCTTCGGCATCGACACCGGCACGCCGATCCTGAACCCGGGCGAGGCGGGAATCCTCGCCTTCGGCGTCATCCGCGAGACGCCGTGGGTGCACCACGGGAAGATCAAGCCGCGCTGGGTCACCAACCTGTCGCTCAGCTTCGACCACCGCCTGGTGGACGGCGAGCTCGGCTCCCGGTTCCTGGCCGACGTCGCCCGCGTGCTGGAGGACCCAGCCCGGGCGCTCGCCTGGGCGTGACCTAGCCGGCGTGACCTAGCCGGCGTGACCCGGACGGCGTGAGCCGGCCGCGGCGCCCAGGCAGTTCCGCTCAGTCGCTGCCGACGTGGTCGCCGTGGTGGTCGAGCCCGGCCGTGCCCTGCTTCCAGTAGCCGTCGACGTCGACCTGCTCCTGGGGCAGGCCGAGCTCGTGGCGCAGGTAGCGGCGGATCGGGGTGAGCACGCCCGCCTCGCCCGCCGCGAACGCGAACCAGTCCGTGCCCGCGGGCGGGGCCCAGGCGCGCAGGGCGCGTTCGAGGCCGCCCGAACCCTCGGTGTTCCGGTGCACCCAGCGGACCTCGACGCCGTCGCGCGCGGTGAGGGGCAGCTCGTCGGCGGCGTCGTCGACCTCGAGGAAGGCGAGCGCGCGGGCGCCGTCGGGCAGCTCGTCGAGCAGGCGGGCGACGGCCGGGATGGCGGTCTCGTCGCCCAGGGCGAGGTAGAACGGGTAGCCGGTGGGGAACATCAGGTGGCCGCGCGGCCCCATGACGCCGAGCTGGTCTCCGGCACGGGCGGTGGCGGCCCAGCGTCCGGCGGGCCCGTGCTCGTGCAGCACGAAGTCCAGGCTCAGCTCGCGGGCCGTCGGGTCCCAGGCGCGCACGGTGTAGTCGCGCACGGTGTAGTCGCGCACGAGCGGCGCCTCCCCCTCGGGGGTGCGCAGCCCGGCGGCCGTGCGCACGGGCAGCGAGACCCGCCCGGTGGCGGGGTCGGGCAGCACGACCTTGACGTGGTCGGCGGGCGCGAACCGGGCGAAGGGGAACCCCTCGTCCAGGTCGGCGCCGGTGAGCACCACGCGGCGCAGGCGCGGACCCAGGTCGGTGACGCGGTCGACGGTCAGGACGCGGCGGCCCACTGCGGGCAGCGGCGCGCGGGTGGTGGTGCGGGTCATGGTTGCCACATTTCTCGCGTGCGAATTAGGGCAGGCTTACCTTAGTGCCCGGTGCGACTGGTTGGTGCGACCTGCCCAGCACGCGAGACCGTCGGAGTTCCCTCCCTGAACCGACCGGGCCGCTGTGACCTGATCGCCTGGTCCCGGCTGCGTGCGGGCGCCCGGGCACGGTGCCCTGCCGCCTACCCTGGTCGCGTGACCGCCACCTCGACCGGTACCGACGCACCCCGCCGCCGACTCGCCGGACTGCTGCCCGGCGCCCTGCCCGGTGCCCTGCCCGGTGCGGCCGTGGTCGCGCTCGCCTTCGTCGTGGCCGCCGGTGCGCTCACCTCCGCGTTCGCCGCCGGGGCCTTCAGCGACCCGGGCGCCCTGGTGCGCTGGGGGCTGCCGGTGGCCCAGACGCTCGGCAACCTCGCGGCCGCGCTCACGCTGGGCGGTCTCGTGGCCGCCGCGGGATTCGTGGGTCCGGGCCGGTTCCAGAGGATCGCGCTCACCACCGCGGCCGCGTCGTCGTCGGCCTGGGCGCTGCTGGGCGTGGTCGCGCTCGTCGCGCAGTACTCCGTGGTGTCGTTGACCCCGCCCGACGACGCCGCGTTCGGCCCCGGGCTGTGGAAGTACGTCACCGAGTTCGAGCTGGGCCGCGCCGCCCTGATCATCGTGGTGCTCGCCGCCGTCACGGCGATGGCGGCGCTCGCGGTGCGCGGGGCGCGCGGGGCGCTCGCCGTGGCCGTGATGCCGCTCGTGGCGCTCGCGTACCAGGCGTCCACGGGGCACGCGGCCGGGGCGGCCGGGCACTCGCTCGCCGTCGGCGCCATGTTCCTGCACCTGGTCGGGGCGGCCCTGTGGGTGGGCGGGCTGGGCGTCATCGCCGTCATGGTGGTCGCCGCGCGCAGGCCGCGGCCCGACGGCGGAGCCGACGAGGATGGGGCCGATGGTGGGGCCGACGACGGGGCCGACGCCTGGGCGGCCGCCGTGCCCCGGTTCAGCGTCGTGGCCGGATGGTGCCTGGCCGCGGTCGGCTTCTCCGGCGTGGTCAGCGCGTGGATCCGGCTCGGGTCGGTGGGGGACCTGGTCGGCACGCGGTACGGGTGGCTCGTGCTGGCCAAGGCCGTGCTGCTGGCCGGGCTCGGGGCCCTCGGGCTGGTGCACCGCCGCCGCGTCGTCGGTCACCTGGCCCGCCTGCGGACCCGGGGGACCGCGGACGCCGGGGACCTGCAGCGGGGCGCCGCCGCCCGGCTGTTTGCGCGCCTCGCGGCCGTCGAGGTGCTGGTCATGGGGGCCGTGTCAGGCGTCGCCGTCGGTCTTGCGTCGTCGGCGCCGCCCGTGCCCGACGACGTCGTGGTCGACACCTCCCCGGCGTTCCGCCTCACGGGCTGGCCGTTGCCGCCCGAGCTCACGGGTGCACGCTGGGTGACCGAGTGGAGGCTGGACCCGCTGTTCGCCTTCGCGTGCGTGGCGGGCATCGTCGTCTACCTGATGTGGGCACACCGCCTGGGCCGGCGCGGCGACCGCTGGCCCGTGGGCCGCACCATCTCCTGGTGCTCCGGCGTCGTCATCGTCGCGTGGGTGACGAACGGCGGACCGGCGGTCTACGGCGAGGTGCTGTTCAGCGCGCACATGGTGGGGCACATGATCCTGGCCCTGCTGGTGCCCATGCTGCTGGTGCTGGGCGCGCCGATCACCCTGCTGATGCGCGCGATCCCCGCCCGCAAGGACGGCTCGCGGGGGCCGCGCGAATGGACGCTCGGGTTCGTGCACTCGCGGTGGGGCCGGCTCGTGGCGAACCCGATCGTGGCCGCCGTCGTGTTTGTGGGCGGGATGATCCTCTTCTACTACACGCCCGCGTTCGACTGGTCGCTGCGCAGCCACGTGGGGCACGTGTGGATGGTCGTGCACTTCACGATGGCCGGGTACCTGTTCGCGAACGCGCTCGTCGGCATCGACCCGGGCCCGCAGCGGCCCAGCCACCCGCTGCGCATCGTGCTGCTGTTCGCGTCGATGGCGTTCCACGCGTTCTTCGGGGTGGCCCTCATGAGCCAGACGACGCTGCTCGCGGCCTCCTGGTTCGGCAACATGGGGCGCCCGTGGGGCGACTCGGCCATCGTGGACCAGCAGCTCGGCGGGTCCGTCGCGTGGGGGATCGGGGAGCTGCCCACCCTGGCGCTCGCCATCACGGTGGCGGTCATGTGGACCAAGTCCGACGAGCGGGAGGCCAAGCGCCGCGACCGGCAGGCCGACCGCACCGGGGACGCCGAGCTGGCCGACTACAACGCCATGCTGGCGAAGATGGCGGAGCGCGACGCCCGCAACGTGGACTAGACCGGGGCGATCAGCAGGTCCACCAGGGTCTCCAGCGCCTCGGGGGCCGTCACCGTGGTGCCCGCGGCGTAGGCGTCGCGCGAGGCGGAGTCGTGGGCGGCGAGCAGGAGCTCGACGGCGGTGCCCGGCTCGACGGTGAAGCGCAGCCCGACGCCGGCCAGGAGGCGGGTCAGGGCCGCGGACAGCTCGGCGCGCAGCCAGGCCTGCTGCTCGCGCCACAGGACGCCCACCTGCGGGTCGCGCATGGCGAGCAGCTCGAACTCGGCGTTCATGAGGAACCAGGTGGACTCGGGGGTCTTGCCCTCGGTCACCGACGCGATCACGGTGCGGATGACGTCGCGGTCGATGTGGTCGGGCGCCGAGCCGTGGACCGCGGCGGCGTCGATCCCCGAGACGGCGGCCTCCAGGGCCGCCAGGTGGACGCGCGCCTGCCGGTGGGAGAGCGCGATGAAGAGCTGCTCCTTGGACGCGAAGTTCGAGTAGAAGGCGCCCCGCGTGAACCCGGCGGCCTCGGTGATGGCCTCGACCGACGCGGCCCCGAACCCGGTGCGGGCGAACACCTGCGCGGCGGCGTCGAGCAGGCGCTCGCGGGTGCGTTCGCGGCGGGGCGAGATGGCTGCGGCGTCGGTCACGTCACCCAGTGTACGCATACAGGGGTGTATCGAATACAGTGGTGTATCCGTTAGGCTGTCGTCATCTGACCGGGGTTCCGTCGTCGCATCAACCGCACACCCCTCCGCACCGCACTCCTGGAGCACGCATGTCCTCCGTCCTCTACCAGCTCGGCCGCTGGGCGATCCGTGCCCGCCGCCTCGTCGTCGTCGGGTGGATCGTGATCCTCGCCGTCGTCGGCGGCACCGCCGGTCTGGTGATGCAGAGCCTCGACAACGAGGTGACCATCCCCGGCACCGAGGCGAACGAGGCGCTCGAACGCCTCGCAGCGACGTTCCCCGAGGTCAGCGGCGTGTCCGCGCAGGTGGTCATCGTCGCGCCGCAGGGCGGCACGATCGCCGACGCCGACATGTCCGGCCCCATCGACGACGCCGTGGCCGCGTTCGGGGACCTCGACCAGGTGGTCGCCGTGACCGCACCGGGCGACGACGTCATGGCCGCGAGCGTCAACGACGCCGGGACCGCGACCATCCTCCAGGTGCAGCTCGACGGCGACCTGGGCTCCATCACGGACGCCACCAAGGACGCCCTGACCGACGAGACCGCCGCGCTCCAGGCGGCCCTGCCCGACGGCGCCGAGGCCCACCTGGGCGGCCAGCTCTTCGCCACCGAGTTCCCCGCGATCTCCGTGACCGAGGGGCTGGGCCTCATCGTCGCCCTCGTCGTGCTCGTGCTCACCCTCGGCTCGTTCGTCGCCGCGGGGCTGCCGCTCGTCAACGCCCTGGTGGGCGTCGGCGTGTCCATGGGGCTGCTGTTCGCGGCTACCTCCGTGGCCACGATCGGGTCGACGACGCCGATGCTCGCGGTCATGCTCGGCCTGGCCGTGGGCATCGACTACGCCCTGTTCATCGTGTCGCGCCACCGCGACCTGCTGCGCGACGGGCTGGCCGTCGAGGAGTCCATCGCGCGCTCCGTGGCCACCGCCGGGTCGGCCGTCGTGTTCGCGGGCCTGACCGTGATGATCGCGCTCGTCGGGCTGGGCGTCGCGGGCATCCCGTTCCTCACCGTCATGGGCGTGGCCGCCGCCGCGGCCGTCGCCGTCGCCGTGCTCGTCTCGCTCACCCTGCTGCCCGCGCTGCTCGGCTTCGCGGGGGACCGGCTGCGGCCGAAGGCGAAGGCCCCCGCGAAGGACTCGGCGCCCCGGAAGCGGCGGTCGAAGGAGCCCGCACGGCAGCGGCGCGAGGGCGGGTTCTTCGGAGCGTGGGTGCGCGGGGTCACGCGCTGGCCCATCGTCACGATCCTCGTCGTCGTCGTGGGCCTCGGCGCGCTGACGTGGCCGGCCACCGGCCTGCGGCTCGCACTGCCCGACGCCGGGGTGCTGCCGCGCGACTCGAGCGCCCGCATCACCTACGACACCATCTCGGACGAGTTCGGCCCCGGGTTCAACGGGCCCCTCATCGTGACCGCCCCGATCGTCACCAGCACCGACCCGCTGGGCCTCATGGACGCGCTCGCGGACGAGATCCGGGCGCTGCCCGGCGTGGCCGACGTGCCGCTGGCCACCCCCAACCAGTCCGCGGACACCGGCATCATCCAGGTGATCCCCGAGGGCGGGCCGACGTCGGTGGCCACCGAGGACCTGGTGCACGAGATTCGCGCGCTGCGACCGCACCTCCAGGCGGAGTACGGCGTGGACATCGCCGTCACGGGCTTCACGGCCGTGGGCATCGACGTGTCCGCCAAGCTGGGCGAGGCGCTGCTGCCGTTCGGCATCGTCGTCGTCGGGCTGTGCCTGGTGCTGCTGACCATGGTGTTCCGCTCGCTGTGGGTGCCCGTCAAGGCGTCGCTCGGCTACCTGCTGAGCGTGGGCGCGGCCTTCGGCGTCGTGACGCTCGTGTTCCAGCACGGGTTCCTGGCCGACTTCCTCAACGTGGCCCGCACCGGGCCGATCATCAGCTTCATGCCCATCGTGCTCATGGGCGTGCTGTTCGGGCTCGCCATGGACTACGAGGTGTTCCTGGTCTCCCGCATGCGTGAGGACTATGTCCATGACAGCGGGGTCTCGACGGGCTCGGCCGGCGCGGAGCAGGGCCGGGCGCGGCGGGCCGTGCACTCCGGGTTCCGCGGCTCGGCGCCCGTGGTCACCGCCGCCGCCGTCATCATGTTCGGCGTGTTCGTCGCGTTCGTCCCCGAGGGCGACGCGAACCTCAAGCCCATCGCGCTGGGCCTCGCCGTGGGCGTCGCCGTGGACGCGTTCGTCGTCCGCATGGTGCTGGTGCCCGCCGTCATGGCGCTGCTGGGCGAGCGCGCCTGGTACTTCCCGCGCTGGCTCGACCGCGTGCTGCCGCACTTCGACGTCGAGGGGGAGGGCGTCACCAAGGAGCTCGCGCTCGCCGACTGGCCCGAACCCGGGGCCACCGACGTGGTGGTCGCGCACCAGCTCACGGTCGCCGGGCCCTCCGGTCCCGGTGCCGCACCGGTCGCCGGTCCCGTCACCGTGCGCGTGCCCGACGGCGGAGCGCTCGTGGTGCACGCCGACGCCACCTCGCCGGTGGACGCCCTGCTGCTCGCCCTCGCCGGGCGCCTGCACCTGGACGCGGAGGCGGGGGCGGTCAAGGTGGCCGGGTACGTGCTGCCCGAACGCGCCGGTGCGGTGCGCCGCCGCGTCGCCGTCGTCGACGCCGCGGCCCTCGCGCCGCACGCCGTGCCCGCCGCGGTCCGTGCGGTGCTGCCGGGGACGGGCCGTCGGACGACGGTGCGCGCCGTCGTCGTGCTGCACTCCGACGCGCTCACGCGGCGCGCCGACCGCGACGCCCTGGCCGCGGCGTTGCGCGACGCCCAGGGTGCCGGGGTGGCCGTGCTGCTCGGCACGGTGGCCCCGGACGACGAGCCCGCGCGCGACCTGGTCCCCACCGGGGTGGTGGTCCGGGCCCATTGCTCACCGCAATATTCATCGCTCCCAGCAATGGCCTCGTGGAACGCACCTGACCCTGGGGCGCACGGCCCCGGACCCGTCTCGCCCGCACCGGCGTCCCCGGCGGCCGCGCACGCCCCCCTGCTCGACGACACGGAGGTGTCGCTGTGAACGCCCTGACCCGCCCCGACCACCGGATCGGCCTCGACCACCGGCCGGGGCTCCGCCACCGGCTCGGGCTCGACCGCCGCGGGGGCCTTGCGCGCCTGATCGCCGTCGCGCTGCTGCCCGTCATGGTGCTCGGGCTGCTGCTCGCCGCCCTGTGGAACCCCGTCGACCGGCTCGACACCGTGCACGCCGCCATCGTGAACCTCGACGAACCCGTGACCGTCGACGGGCAGACCGTGCCGCTCGGTCGCCAGCTCGCCGCCGGGCTCGTCTCCGGGGCGGCGCCGTCCACCGAGCAGACCCTCAAGGCGGCACCCGCCACCGACGCCGGCTACCAGTGGCAGATCACCAACGCCGCGGACGCCCGCGCCGGACTGGCCGACGGCACGTTCGAGGCCGTGGTCACCATCCCGAAGGACTTCTCCGCCGCCGCCACCTCCTTCAGCGGTGACGCCGCGGACGCCCGCCAGGCCACCATCGACATCGCCACGCCCCCCGGCGGACGCGTCGCCGACGCCGTCATCGCGCGGTACGTCGCCTCCACCGCCACCTCCGTCATGGGGTCCTCGCTGACGCAGACCTACGTGGACAACGTGCTCATCGGCCTGACCACCATGTCCGACCAGCTCGGCCAGGCCGCCGACGGCGCCACCGCGCTCGCCGACGGAGCCACGCAGGCGTCCGACGGCGCCGGTCAGCTCGCCGACGGCGCAGGCCAGCTCGCGGACGGCGCCACTGCTGCGGCGTCGGGCGCGAACCAGCTCGCGACGGGTGCCGGGCAGCTCGCCGGGGGTGCGCGCAGCGCGGCGGACGGCGCGAACCAGCTCGCCGCGGGCGCCTCCCAGGCGGCGTCGGGCGCGCGCGACCTGGCCACCGGGGCCGACACCCTGGCCGGCGGCGCGACGGCGCTCGCCACGGGGGCCGGCGGCGTCGCGGGCGGCATCGCGGACAGCCAGGCCGGAGCCCAGGACCTCGCCACCGGGGTCCAGGACCTCGCGGCGGGGCTCACGCAGATGTCCGACCAGGTGACCGCCGCGCGCGACACCGTGACCGGCGTCCTGCCGCCCCTCACCGACCTGACCGACGGGCTGATCTCCGCCGCCGGAGACATCCAGGCCACCGGAAACGCCATGGTCACGGAGCTCACCACGCAGATCGACGCCCTGCGCGCCGCGGGGTGCACGGAGGCCGACACCGACGCGCCGTGCTCCCTGCTGCCCGGGCTCGTGGCGCTGCGCACCGGCATCCAGCAGGGCGTCGCCCAGCTCGACGACCCCCAGGCCGTGGCGGGGAGCATCCAGGCCGGCGTGGGCCAGCTCGACGCCATGGTGGACGGCCTGTCCGACGCCGCCCAGGGCGCCACCGCGCTCGGCGCCGGGGTCCAGGACCTCGCCGACGGCCTCGGCAACCTGGCGGGCGGCGCGAACCAGGTGGCCGACGGCGCCACCGGTCTCGCCTCCGGCGCGGGTGACCTCGCCACCGGGGCGCGCGCCCTGAGCGGCGGCGTCGCGCAGGTGGCTGACGGCTCCGCCGGCCTCTCGAACGGCGTCGGCCAGCTCGCGACGGGCGCCACCGGCATCGCGGGCGGCACCCGCGACCTCGCGGGCGGCGTCGGCGAGCTCGCGACCGGCGCGGGCGGCCTCGCCACCGGAGCCGACGGCATCAAGGACGGCGCCCAGCAGCTCGCCACCGGGGCGGGCGACCTGGCCGACGGTCTCGGTACCGCCGTCAGCAGCCTCCCCTCGTACACGGACGCGGAGCGGGCGAACCTCTCCGCCGTCGTCGCCGACCCCGTCAGGGCGCCCGGCGACGACTCCCTGGACGTGGGCTCGACCGGCCCGCTGTTCGCGGTGATCGCCCTGTGGCTCGGGGCGCTCGGCCTGACCACGGTGGTGCGGCCCTCGCGGGCCCGGGCGCTCGCGGCGACGCGCGGCACCGTGGGCATCGCCCTGCGCGACCTGGCGGTCCCCTCGGCGGTCGCCGTGGTGACGGGCGCCGTCGTCGGCGGCATCCTGGCCGGGGTCGAGCACCTGTCCGTGGGCGGGTGGGTCGGCGCCATCGGGCTCGGCGCGGTGGTCTCCGTGGTGTTCGTGGCGCTGCACCAGGGCTTCACGCTGCTGCTGGGCGACCTGGCGCGCGGCGCGTCGCTGCTCATCGCGGTGCTCGTGATCGCCACCGGCGTCGTGGCCACGGTCCCGGCCTGGCTGGTCGGCGTGGCCGACTTCCTGGCCATCGGCGCCGCCCGGCGCGCGCTCGTGGGACTGGTGGTGCCCGGTGCCGGCGGCGTCGTCGCCCCCGTGGTGAGCCTCGTGGTGTGGGGTCTGGCGGGCGTGGCGCTGGCCGTGCTCATGACGGCCCGCGCCCGGACCCTGCGCGTGAGCAGGCTGCTCGCGGCAGGATGACCTGGTGATCCCCGACATCGAGCTCAACAACGGCGTCCGCATCCCGCAGCTCGGGTTCGGCACGTACAAGCTGCCGCCCGAGCGCACGCGGGACCTGGTGCTCACCGCGTTCGACGCCGGGTACCGTCACGTGGACACCGCGCAGATGTACCGCAACGAGCGCGAGGTGGGCCAGGCCGTCGCCGCGAGCGGCCTGCCCCGCGGTGACGTGTTCGTCACCACCAAGCTCAACAACGCGTTCCACGCGCACGACGACGCCCTCGCCGCGTTCGAGCGCTCGCTGGACGCGCTGGCCCTGGAGTTCGTGGACCTGTTCCTCATCCACTGGCCGCTGCCCGCCGTCGGCCTGTACCCGCAGGCGTGGGCGGCCCTGGAGGAGATCTACGCCTCCGGGCGGGCGCGGGCCATCGGCGTGTCCAACTTCCAGCCCTCGCACCTGACGCGCGTGCTGGAGACCGGCACCGTGACCCCGGCCGTCAACCAGATCGAGGTGCACCCGTACCTGCGCCAGGACGAGGTGCGCGCCTTCGACGCCGCCCACGGCATCGTCACGCAGGCGTGGTCGCCGCTCGGGCGCGGGACCGTGCTGGCCGACCCCGTGATCGCTCAGGTCGCGGCCCGCCACGGTGTCACCCCCGCGCAGGCGGTGCTGCGCTGGCACCTCCAGCGCGGCGACGTCGTGTTCCCCAAGTCGGCCACCCCGGCGCGCATCCGCGAGAACGCGGACGCGTTCGGGTTCGCTCTCGACGCCGACGACGTGGCCGCCATCGACGCCCTCGACCGGGGCGAGCGCACCGGCTCCCACCCGGACCAGGAGAACCGCACCGGGCGGTGAGGGCGCCGACGGCGGATGGCGATCAGCGCCCGCCGAACCCGCCGAACCCGCCCGCGATGGACTGGCCGGCCGACACGCTGGTGGACGAGCCGTCGTCGCCCGTGATCGTGTAGGTGCCGTCCGCGGTGACGTCGGGCGTCGAGACGATGATGGCCGCCGCCGTCTTGGCGACCGTGACCTGCGCGATCGCGGAACCGTCCGCCCCGGTGACCGTGAGCGTGGTGCCCGCCTCGGCCGCCTGGTCGAGCCGCGCCGCCACCCACGCCTGCGGTGAGTCGGCGTCGGGCGTCTCCGCCATCCCGGCGCTGCCCACGGCCACGAGCGTGCCGCCCGAGACCGTGATGCCGCTGGCCGAGTCGAGCGGGCCGTTCCCGTCGTTCGTCGGGCCCTGCACGACGACGTCGCCGCCCGTCATGGTGAACAGGCCGTTGGAGTCGAGGCCGTCGCCGCCGGCGTCGACCGTGAGCGTGCCGCCCGAGATCGTCAGCGACGCGACGGTCGCCCCCTCGCCGGGCATGCCGCCGCCGGGCATTCCCCCGCCGCCGGGCATGTCGGTGGGCATATCGGTCGGCATGTCGGTCGGCATCCCGTCGGGCAGGTCCGTGGGCCTCTGGCCGGGGGCCCCGCCGCCGGGCATATCGGTGGGCATGTCGGTCGGCATGTCGGTGGGCATTCCGCTGGGCATGTCGGTCGGCATGTCGGTGGGCATTCCGCTGGGCATGTCGCCGGGCGCCCCGCCGCCGGGGCCACCGCCCATGCCGCCGCCCATGTCGCCGGCCGTCGCGTCGGTGGCCGTGGTGGTGCCGTCCGAGGCGTTGACGCCGTCGTCGTTCGACGTGACGTCGATGGTGCCGCCCGCGAGGGTGATGTCGGTGCCCTCCAGGCCCTCCTCCGACGTCTCCACGGTGATCGTGCCGCCCTCGATCACAAGGGCCAGGTCGGCGTGCACGCCGTCGTCCCCGGCGTTGACCGTCAGGGCGCCGCCCGTGACGACCACGTCGGTGGCGGCGTTGACGCCGTCCTCACCCGACGTGACGTCGATGGTGCCGTCCGTGATGAGCACGTACCCGGCACCCGAGTCGGAGTCGTTGTCGGACTTCAGGGCGTGCCCACCGGTCGCGTCGACGGTGAGCGTGCCGCCCTGGACCACCAGGTAGTCCTTGCCGCGCACGCCGTCGTCCACGGCCGTGACCTTGACGTCCGCGTCGATGACCAGCCCGTCCTTCGCGCCGATGCCGTCGTTCGCCTGCCCCGTGACGGTCAGCGTGCCGCCGCCCGAGATCGCCAGGTCGGCGGTGGAGAACAGGGCCGCGTTGGGGGCGTTGTCCTCGTCCGTCTCCTCGTAGGTGGCGGCGTCGGTGAGCGCGTTGTCGCTGCCGTCGGCCAGCACGACGGACACCTGGTCGGCGTCCGTCACCGCGATCGCGGCCGACGTCGCACTGGTGATGGTGGCGCCGTCCAGCACGAGCCGCACCACGCCGTCGTCGGAGCTGTTCACCACCACCTGGCCGTCGAGCGTGCCCGTGAGGCGGTACGTGCCCGGTGCGGTGATCGTGACCGTGCCGTCGTTCACGTCCACCGCACCCGAGTCCGCGGTCGCGCTCGAGCCGCTCAGGGTCACCGCGACCTCGTCGGCCGCGTCCCACGTCTGATCGACCAGCGCGGCCGTGGCGGAGTAGTCGAGGTTCTCGGCCATGACCTCGGCCGCTGACTTCCCCTCGTTGTCCGTGCTCGCGTCCGGGGACACCGCGTCGGACACCTCGGTGGCGTTCGTGTCGGTGGTCGACGACGACGACGCGGCGTCGTCGGCCGAGCACGCCGCGACGAGGCCGGAGGTGAGCACGGCGGTGAGCACGGCGACGCTGCCGACGGCGAGCGTGCGACGCGTGGAACGGGTGGTGTGCTTGAGACGGTTCATGACGAGATCCCTTCGGTGTCGACCACCTGGTCGTTGAGCAGGCGCCGCCACGGGTGGTCAGGAAGCGTGGGGTCGAGCAGAGCGAGTCCGGTGCCGAACTTCGAGATGCGGTCGGGCCGGTGCCCGGCCCGCCACAGGATCCGGTCGGCCGACGACGGCGCGGAGCCCGCGGACTTCGTCTCGACGACCGTCAGGGGGAACACGGCAGATCGACCGTGGCCGCCGGGGCCGGTGAGCAGCGTCCACACCAGGCCCGTGTCCGCGGTCAGCCGGGCGTCGGGCAGCAGCACGGTGGTGCGCCGGAAGCGGGTGGCGAGCACCGGGGTGAGGCTGGCGGCGCGCGCGCCCGGGGTGGCGCCGCCGCTGTGGGTGGCCACCAGCCGGTCCGCCACGAACCCCACCCCGGCCCCGAGGCTGGCGGCGTCGTCGTGCGGCTGACGGTGCTTGACCGTCACCCCGCGGCTGCCGCGGCACTTGACCTCCAGGAAGCAGGCGCCGGAGTCCACGTAGGTGCGGGTGCGCACCTTGAACCGGCGGCGACGGCGTCGGGCGGTGAGCCGGAACGCGAGCAGGTCCGGGGTGTCGAAGTAGGTGGAGGAGTAGGTGTGGCTGCGCGCACCGTCGATCTCCAGCACCCGGGCCGTGGGCGCGAGCGCGGTCAGCAGGTCGTGCGCCTCTGCGGGGGTCACCGCGTACTTGCGGTCCACGCGCGTCTGGAGCGCGGCCGTCGCGTTCAGCTCCTCGAGGCTCACCGGGGCGATGCGGTCCAGCAGCCCCGTGGGTGGGGTGTCGGCGAGCGCGCTCATCGGTCGCCCGCCAGGGAGTGCAGCGCCGGCGTCTGGCCCGCGGGCGCCGGCGCCGCTGACGGCGTGAAACGGACCTCCACCAGGGTGGAGTCGTTGACCAGGTCCAGGCGCTGGACCGACGCGGAGTGCACGGTGCCGCCCAGCAGCGACTCCAGGTACCCCTTCAGTGCGCCACCATCGGTGATGGCACGGTCCACCATGACCAGCTGGGTGTGCGACCGGCCGGCCAGCCGCGGGTGGTCGGCCACGGCCAGCACCACCAGGACCAGGGCCATCCCGGCCAGGCCCAGGGCCCCACCGGACGAGCCCAGCCCGCCCAGCAGGCCCAGCGCGAGCGCCGCGAAGTAGTACGCGATCTCGTGGTGGGAGAGCTCCGCGGACCGCAGCCGGATGATGGACAGCACGCCGAACAGGCCCAGGCCCAGCCCGGCGGCCACCGCGGTGCTCGCGAGCACGGACGACACCGCGAGCACCCCCACGTTGACCACCAGATACGCCACCACCAGGTCACGACGCCGGTGGCGCGGCAGGTACAGGGCGAAGGCGAGGATCGAGACGGCGACGACGTCGGCCGCCCAGAACAGTGCCGGTGACATGGCGTACTCCCAGTGGCTCGGGGGGTTTGGGGCGATTGCCCTAGGTAACACCACGGCCATTGGCGCGATCTGAGGCCTACCTTTGCGCCACCTATGACCAGGTCCCCTGGGGGAGACTTGACCCGTGACTGTCTCCCGTGTCCCGCGTGTCCGTGCGTCCGAGCTCGTCGGGCGGGGGTGGCTCAACACCGGTGGGAAGGCTCTCGACCTCGCCGACCTGCGCGGACGCGTCGTCGTGCTGGACTTCTGGACCTTCTGCTGCGTCAACTGCCTGCACGTGCTCGACGAGCTGCGCGAGGTCGAGGCGCGGTTCGATGACGTGCTCGTCGTCGTCGGCGTGCACTCGCCCAAGTTCGCGCACGAGGCAGACCCGGACGCCCTGGCCGCCGCCGTCGAACGCTACGGCGTCGAGCATCCCGTGCTCGACGACCCCGAGCTGACCACCTGGGGCGCCTACGCTGCGCGCGCCTGGCCCACGCTCGTCGTGATCGACCCCGAGGGGTACATCGTGGCGACCATGGCGGGGGAGGGGCACGGGTCGGCGCTCGCGGCACTGGTCGAGGAGCTCGTGGCCGAGCACGACGCGAAGGGCACCCTGCACCGCGGGGCCGGGCCGTACGTGCCGCCGCCCCCGCGCGAGGGCACGCTGCGCTTCCCCGCGAAGGCGGTCGCGTTACCGGGGGGCAGCCTTCTGGTCGCCGACGCCGGGCACCACTCGCTGGCCGAGCTGCTGCCCGACGGCGAGACGCTCGTGCGGCGCATCGGGTCCGGCTCCCGTGGGCTCGCGGACGGCGGCCCCGGCGAGGCGCGCTTCGCCGAACCCAACGGGCTGTGCCTGGTCCCCGAGCACCTGCGCGCCCGCGTGGGCTACGACGTCGTCGTCGCGGACACGGGCAACCACGCGCTGCGTGGGGTGCGCCTCGCGGACGGGCTCGTGGTCACGATCGCCGGGACCGGCGCCCAGTACCAGGTGGGCGGCCAGGAGAACGTGACCCTGGGCGGGCGCACCCGCGCGTACGACGTCGGGGAGCCGTTCGTCGCCGACGCGTCCGGCACCGCCGCGGGCCGGACGCCCGAGGAGCTGCCCGCGTCCGCCGTGCGGCTCTCCTCCCCGTGGGACGTGGCCTGGTCCGACGTCGCCGGCGCCTTCCTGGTGGCCATGGCGGGGACGCACACCCTGTGGCTGTTCGACCCGACGGCCCCGCGCCCCGGCGCGTACGGCACCGTGCGGCTGCTGGCCGGAACCATGAACGAGGGGCTGGTCGACGGGGTGGGCGACACCTCCTGGTTCGCGCAACCCTCCGGGCTCGCCCGGTCCACCCGGGACGCGTACCTCATGAGCGACGACGGCGTGTGGACGCGCGACCAGGCGCTCGCCGCGGGCCAGGAGACGTTCTGGGTGGGCGACGCCGAGACCTCCGCGCTGCGCTCGGTCGTGCTGAGCCGCCAGCCGGAGGGTGTCCAGGCGGCGAGCGTGCTCACGTGGGTGGGCGCGGGGCTGTTCGACTTCGGGCATCGTGACGGGCCGCTCGACGAGGCGCGGCTGCAGCACCCGCTCGGCGTCGCCGCGCTCCCGGACGGCTCCGTCGTCGTCGCCGACACCTACAACGGCGCGCTGCGCCGCGTCGAGACCTGGTGGGACGACGACGCCCGGGCCGAGACCGGGCGGGTCACCACGCTCGCGACAGGGCTCGCCGAGCCGAGCGGGGTGCTGGTGGAGCCTGGCGCCCACGGGGCGGTCACCTTGCTTGTTGTCGAGTCCGCCGCGCACCGGCTCACCCGGATCGCGCTGCCTGCCGCGCAGACGCTCGACCGCGGGGTGGGCCGTTCCCGGCGCCCCGCCACGGCCGTCGCCCCCGGGCCGCTGCGCCTGGAGGTGCCGTTCGTGCCCGCGCCCGGGCAGAAGCTCGACGACCGGTGGGGTCCGTCGACGTCGCTGGACGTCAGCGCCACCCCACCCGAGCTGCTGCTCGACGGCGCGGGCCCGGGCACCGACC
Organism: Xylanimicrobium pachnodae JCM 13526 = NBRC 107786; assembly: GCA_001592145.1. Classification (GTDB taxonomy): domain Bacteria; phylum Actinomycetota; class Actinomycetes; order Actinomycetales; family Cellulomonadaceae; genus Xylanimonas; species Xylanimonas pachnodae. The sequence goes on from BCWJ01000001.1 coordinate 178,453, forward strand.
TGACGCGTGACCTGGTGATCAACCCGGACGTCGTCGGCGGCGTGCTGCACGTGACCGCCAAGGCCGCGAGCTGCGACGCGGAGGGCGACTACCCCGCCTGCCACCTCGCCCAGCAGGACTGGGGCGTCCCGGTGACGGTCACTCCGGCCGCGGACGCGCTGCTCACGCTCCCGCTGCGCGGGTAGCGGCGGGTAGCGGCGGCGGTCTGGTCGTCGGTTTGTGGTCTGGTCGTCAGTTCAACCGGACGACCAGACCACAAACCGACGACCAGACGGAGGCGCGCGAACCTCCTCAGCCGTCCAGCGTGCTGCGGGCGGCCGCCAGGCGGGCCAGCGGGACGCGGTACGGGCTGCAGCTCACGTAGTCGAGGCCGATGCCGTCCAGGATGGCGATGGACGCCGGGTCGCCGCCGTGCTCCCCGCACACCCCCGTCTTGAGGCCCGGCTTGGCGGCCCGCCCCTTCTCGACGCCGATGCGCACCAGCTCGGCCACGCCGTCGGCGTCGATGGACGCGAACGGGTTGGCCTCGACGATGCCGGACTCCAGGTAGGACGCCAGGAACGACCCCTCGGCGTCGTCGCGCGAGATGCCGACGGCGGTCTGGGTGAGGTCGTTGGTGCCGAACGAGAAGAAGTCGGCGTGCTCGGCGATCTGGTCGGCCGTGAGCGCGGCGCGCGGCAGCTCGATCATGGTGCCCACCGAGTAGTCGAGCGCCAGGTCTCCGATCTCCGCGGTGGCCGTGTCCACGATGACCGCGCGCATCCGCCGCAGCTCCTCGGCGAACCCGACGAGCGGCACCATGATCTCGACGCGCGGGTCCAGCCCGCTGCCCTGCACGGCCAGCGCGGCGCGGATGATGGCGCGCGTCTGCATGACGCAGATCTCCGGGTACAGCAGGGAGAGCCGCACGCCGCGCGTGCCGAGCATCGGGTTGAGCTCGTGCAGCCGCTTGACGTGGGCGAGCAGGGCGCGCGCCTCGGCCAGCCCGGCACCGCCCGTCGTCTCCAGGCGCTGCACCTCCAGGGACTGCTCGGTCAGATCCGGCAGGAACTCGTGCAGCGGCGGGTCGATGAGCCGGATGGTGACGGGCAGCCCCGTCATCGCCGCGAAGATCGCCTCGAAGTCGGACTGCTGCATGGGCAGCAGCTCGTCGAGCGCGGACTGCCGCTCCTGCGGGGTCTGGGCCAGGATCATGCGCCGCACGGCGGGCAGCCGGTCGGCGGCCATGAACATGTGCTCGGTGCGGCACAGGCCGATGCCCTCCGCGCCGAGCTCGCGCGCCTTGACGGCGTCGGGGCCGGTGTCGGCGTTGGCGCGCACCCCCAGGCGGCGCACGTCGTCGGCCCAGCCCAGCACCTCGCGGAAGTCGTCCGTGATCGACGGTGGTACAAGTTCGAGCGCGCCGATGTACACGTTGCCGGTGGTGCCGTCGAGCGTGATGGTGTCGTCCGTGGTCAGCACGTGGTCGCCGATGGTGAGCGTCTTCGCCTTCGCGTCGATCACCAGGTCGCCCGCCCCCGCCACGCACGGCTTGCCCATGCCGCGCGCGACGACGGCGGCGTGCGACGTCATGCCGCCGTGCGCGGTCAGCACGCCCTGCGCGACCACGAGGCCGTGGATGTCGTCCGGCGTGGTCTCCCAGCGCACCAGGACGACGGCGTCGCCCGCCTTTCCGCGCTCGGCCGCCGTGTCGGCGTCGAACACGATCTGGCCGACGGCGGCTCCCGGCGAGGCGTTGAGCCCGCGCGTGACGGGTTCCTGGCTCTGGGCGGGGGAGAGCCCCGGGTGCAGGAGCTGGTCGAGCTGGGCCGGCTCGATGCGCCGCAGCGCCGTCGGGCGGTCGATGACGCCGGCCTCCACCAGGTCCCGGGCCACGCGCAGTGCGGCCGCGGCGGTGCGCTTGCCGTTGCGCGTCTGGAGCAGGAAGAGCTTGCCCTCCTCGATGGTGAACTCGATGTCCTGCATGTCCCCGTAGTGGGACTCCAGCCGGTCCATCGTGGCCAAGAACTCGCCGTACGCCTCGGGCAGCACGGACTCCAGCTCGGCCAGCGGGCGCGGGGTGCGGATGCCCGCGACCACGTCCTCGCCCTGCGCGTTGACCAGGAACTCGCCGTACAGCTCCTTGACGCCCGTGGCCGGGTTGCGCGTGAACGCGACGCCCGTCGCGGAGTGGTCGCCGCGGTTGCCGAACACCATCTGCTGGATGTTGACGGCCGTGCCCAGGTCGTCCGAGATGTCGTTGAGCCGCCGGTAGACGCGCGCCCGCGGGTTGTCCCACGACGCGAAGACGGCGTTCACGGACCGGCGCAGCTGCTCGCGCGGGTCGGTGGGCAGGTCCGCGCCGTGCGTGCGCGCCACCTGGCGGAACGTGGCCACGAGCTCCCGGAGGTCCTCGACGCTCAGGTCCGTGTCGGCGGCGGCGCCGCGGCGGCCCTTGAGCGCGGTGAGCTCGTCCTCGAACGCGTGCGCCGGTACACCCTCGACCACCTCGCCGTACATCTGGAGGAACCGGCGATAGGAGTCCCAGGCGAACCGTGGGTTGCCGGTCTCCTCGGCGAGTGCGGCCGCGGCGTCGTCGGAGATGCCCAGGTTGAGGATCGTGTCCATCATGCCGGGCATCGAGAACACCGCCCCGGAGCGCACCGAGACGAGCAGCGGGCGTTCGGCCGCCCCCAGGGTGCGCCCCGTGCGCGCCTCCAGCGCGTCCAGGCGGGCCTCGACCTGCGCCCACAGGTCGGCCGGCCACGTGCCGCCCGCGCGCATCGTCTCCACGCATGCCGCCGTCGTCACCGTGAACCCGTCGGGCACGGGCACGCCGATCCGCGTCATCTCGGCCAGGCCGGCGCCCTTGCCGCCCAGCAGCGGCTTCATCTCCGCGTTGCCCTCGGAGAAGTCGTACACGTACTTCGCATCAGTCGACATCGGGGGGTGGTCCTTCCTTCGAGGCGGACGCGCAGTGCGCCCGACGGCGTGCGGTGACAAGTTCGATGACGCGGCCGGCGGCCTCCTCGAGCGCCAGGCTCGTGGTGTCCAGCACGGGGCAGCCCAGCCGCCGCTGGATCTGCGAGACCGCCTCCAGCTCGTCGAAGATGCGGGCCAGGTCCGCGTAGCCCCCGAGCGTGCCGCCCGCCGTCGTCGTGATCCCCATGAGGGACACGCGCCGACGCCGGATCTCGAGCAGCCGCTCCGGGTCGATCGTGAGGCCGACGACCTTCCACGGGTCGGCCGCGAACAGCTCGTCGGGCGGCGGCACCCCGGCCACCAGGGGGATGTTGGCCGTCGGGTACCCCAGGTAGCCCAGGTACATCGACAGCGGCGTCTTGCCCGTGCGGGACGCCCCCACCAGGACGATGTCGGCCTCCGCGATGGAGTCGGTCAGGTTCCCGTCGTCGTTCGCGACGGCGAACTCCATGGCGTGGATGCGCTCGAAGTAGTCGGCGGCCAGGCCCACGGGTTCGACGACGCGCGCCGGGTCCAGGCCCGTGCGCGCCGTCACGGCGTCGAGCGCCGGCGCCATGAGGTCCGCGAACGGGACGTCGAGCCGCGCGCACGCGTCCCGGATCCGGGCGTGCAGGGCGACGTCGACGACGGTGCAGAACACGACGGCGTCCTGCGGGGCCTCGTGCAGCGCCTCGACCGCGACGTCGACACCGCGCGCGTCCCGGATGCGCGGATGGCGCACCACGTTGACCGTCAGGTCGGGGTACTGGGCCTGGACGGCCCGCGCCACGCGCGCCCCCGTGTCACCGGTCGAATCGGCAACCACGTGGACGTCGACGGTTCGCCCCGGCGCGGCCATACGAGCAGGCTAGGCCGGGAGCCGCGCTCCGGCAGGCCCGGAGCCCCGCCCTGGCGCCCGCTGACACCTGCCGCGCCCCGCGAGGGAGCCACTCCATCCCACAGAACCGTGAGTCGTGACGCCGTAGCGCGCGTCGGTCATGGTCCCAGCAGCGCGAGGGGCACCACCGCTACGCCGTCGGCGCGGCGGTAGGCGAACTCTCCTGTCGTGATCACCATCTTGTCTGCGAGGCGCGGACCGAGTTGGTCCTCCAGCCAGTTGAGGTGTTTGACGTCGGCGTCGTGGACGGTGTCGGCGAGCTTGACCTCGATCGCGACGACGGAGCGGTCCGGCCCTTCAACGATCAGATCGATCTCGCGGTCGGTGTCCGAGGTCCTCAGGTGTCCGACACGCGAGTCGGCGGCACCCGCGTACACGCGGACGCTCTGTGCGGTGAGGGACTCGAACAGCGCTCCGAGCCAGGTACCGACGTGTACTCCGACACGCTGACCTTCACCACGGAGCAGACCCGCGCGACCCACTCCGACCAGATGCGCGGCGATCGCCGGGTCGACGAGGTGATGCTTAGGTGACTTCGTCAGGCTCTTGAGCGGGTTGAACGCCGTCGACCATGCCGGTAGCGGGTCCAGGACAAAGATTCGGGCAAGATGCTCTCGGTAACCGATCACCGTGCCACGAGCCGGCTTCTCATCATCGCCTGGCGTCGCAGCGTCGAGGATCTTCGTGTACGTGGTGTCAGACGACGTCGCAGCACCGTAGGCCTGCAGCCAGCGCCGCAACGCGTCCGGGCGGCGCACCTCGATGCCGTTCTCGGGTAGTTCGTGGTCGACGATGCGGTCGATGTAACTGCCCAGCTGGAGCGTGCGCGCTCGTGGCGCCAGGTCACGGATCCCGGGGAAACCCGACGCGAGAATCTCATCGACGTACCCGGACAGCGTGACCTCCGATCGGCCGGTGATAGCAGGGCGATCACCAGCGAGCAGCGTCGCCAGGGACACCGTAGGGTCGGCGATGCCGCGCTCGGCAATGGAGAGCGGACGCATCATGAGCCTGACGATCCGGCCCGCACCCGAGTGGATCCGAACTCCTGGGGCCACACCGGCTGATCCCGCGAGCAGGAACTGGCCGCCGCTCCTGTCGGTGTCGACCGCGGACTTCACGACGTCCCAGACCGACGGCTCGAGCTGCCACTCGTCAATGAGCACGGGCGGTTCAAGCTCCGTGACGTGCCTGAGGTTGCCGGCGATCGTGGCCCGCTGGGCCGGCAGCGCCAGGTTGACGACCGTTCGTGCTCGCTGTGTCGCGGTCGCCGTCTTTCCTACGCCCTTGGCTCCTTCGATGGCGATGGCGGCGAGGTCGCCGAACACGTCGTCGAGCAGGCCGTCGATGATTCGCCGCTGGTACGTCACCTGGGCAATCTAGCAGGACCAGTGCTCCTATTGAACGTTTCAGGGAACATCTGTTGAACAGTTGAGGGTAAGTCTGCTGCACGCATCCAGGACGATCTGGTGGACAACCGGCGCCTTCCGGAGCGGCTGTGGAGGCCTGGAGCGCAGCGACGCCGTGACCGTGCTTGCGCATTCCGGAACGCGCAAGATCCTGCGCACTTGAGAATGTGCAGGCTTGTGCGCAACCCGGTTCAGGGAACCGGGTAGCTGAGCACGCGGGGGAGGTCCAGAAGGGTGTCGATGACGTGGGCGCGGGCCGCCTCCGGGCGGGTGGCATGCAGGTGGCCCCACGGTCCGCGGCGGATCAGCACCGGCAGCATCCCGGCGTCGGCGGCGGGCAGCACGTCGTTGTCGGTGCGGTCGCCCACGTAGGCGACATCGGTGGGGTCGACGCCGGCGAGCGTGGCCGCGGCGGCGAAGAACTCCGGCGCGGGCTTCTCCACACCCAGCTCGGCGGAGTTGCCGATGGCGTCCACGGGCAGGTTCATGGTGCGCAGGGCGGCCAGCGCGGCGGGCGGCTGGTTGCCCGCGATCACCAGGCGCAATCCCCCGTCTCGCAGCGCGGTCATGGCGGGGAGCACGTCGGGGTACAGGTCGTCGGCGTCGAACCCGGAGCGCAGCCCGTCCGGGTCGGCGGCGGCCCACGCGGCCTCCTCGGCGTCCAGGTCCAGGCCGGGGCGCACCGCCTCGAACGCCCACGCGACGGGCCGGTCCAGCGCGGCGGCAGCACCCACCAGGCCCAGCATCGTCAGCCGGGTCACGCCCAGCCGGTCCGCCCAGCGGGTCCAGATCCGGGTCTCGTCGATCAGGGTCTCACCGACGTCGAACACCACCGCGCGCACCATGACGGGCAAGCCTACGGGGCGGCGGGTCACAGGCCGAGGCGGTCCAGGACGGGGAGGGCTGCGCGCACGGCTCCCCGTGCGGTGGCGGCGTCGCGCGCGCCCAGGGCCAGGTGGGCGAGCTCGCGGCAGCGCTCCGTCGTCGTCGTCGCGAGCACGGCGCCGACGTCGCCGAGCGCGGCGGGAGCCATGGACAGTGAGGTGACGCCGAGGCCCACGAGCACGGGCGCGAGCACCGGGTCGCCCGCCGCCTCCCCGCAGACGCCGACGGGGCGGGGGCCGGAGGCCGCCGACGAGGCGTCCCGGGCGCCCTCGCACGTGGCCGCGACGAGGCGCAGCACGGCGGGCTGCCACGGTGTCGACAGCGTGGCGAGCGAGCCGAGGTCGCGGTCGGCGGCCATCGTGTACTGCGTGAGGTCGTTGGTGCCCAGGCTCGCGAACGTGGCCCGGTCCAGGATCCAGCGTGCGGCGAGGGCGGCGGCCGGCACCTCGATCATGACGCCGGCCCGGTCCAGGCCGTGCGCGGTGCAGTGGGCCACGAACCAGTCGGCCTCGTCGGCGGTGGCGACCATGGGAGCCATGACCCACACCTGCGCGTCGGTGGCAGCGGCCGCGGCGGCGATCGCGGCGAGCTGCCGCTCCAGGAGGTCGGGGTGGGCGGCGGCAGCGCGCAGCCCGCGCACGCCGAGCGCCGGGTTGGGCTCCCCGCCGTCGGAGAGGTAGGGCAGCGGGCGGTCCGCCCCCGCGTCCAGGGTGCGCACCACCACCTTCCGCCCGCCGAACGCGTCGAGCACGCTGCGGTAGGCGCGGGTCTGCTCCGCGAGGCTCGGCTCCTCCGCCCGGCCCAGGAACAGGAACTCCGTGCGGAACAGCCCCACGCCCTCGGCGCCCACGGCCACGGCCGCCTTCGCCGACGCCAGGTCTGCGACGTTGGCCAGCAGCTCGACGTGGGCGCCGTCGGCGGTGCGGCCGTGCCCGGAGAACTCCCGGAACGGGTGGGTCACGGTGGCCACCGCGACCGCCTCCGCGCTCGGACGGCGGTGCACCGTCCCGGCGCTGCCGTCCACCAGCACCGTCTCGCCGTCGGTCAGGCGGTCTGCACCGTCGACGGCGACGACGGCGGGGATGCCCAGCGCGCGCGCCACGATGGCGGTGTGCGACGTCGGGCCGCCGCTCTCCGTGACCAGCGCGAGGGTCTGGGCCGGGTCCAGGGTGGCCGTGTCGGCGGGGGCGAGGTCGTGCGCGACCAGCACGAACGGGTGCCCGGGCTCGGGGATGCCCGGCGGGCGGCCCCCGGTGAGCTCGGCGACGATCCGGTCGCGCACGTGCCGGGCGTCCCGCGTCCGGTCGAGGTGGTGGCCGTCCGCGGCCTCCCACTGGTCGATGAGCGCCTGGGTCGCCTCCCACACCGCGCGCTCCGGCGTCTCCCCGCGCTCACGGACCAGGGCGGTGGCGCACCGGGCGAGCGCCGGGTCGGCGCACCGGGCCGCGGTGGCGGTCAGCAGGTCGGCGGCGGTCCCCGCGGCGCGGTCGGCCCGCTCCAGCAGGTCGGCGGTCACGGTGCGTACCGCCTGGGTGATGCGGTGTGCGGCCTCCTCGGCGTCGGCGCTCTCGGGCAGCCGCGCCAGCGGCGGCTCGGGTACCGGTGGCGGCATCGTCACGACGACGCCGGCGGCCCGCCCGGGGCTCACGGGTACGCCACGCAGCGAGGTCATGCGTCGATGATGGCGTACCGGACGTACCGGGTGCGGCAGGGCACGGCAAAGCGAGACGGTCTTGTGACCGGACGCGGGCGGCGGCGGGCACCGTCGGGGCCGACCCACGGATCGACCAGGACCGACGTATCGTTCGAAGCATGCCTGCCGAGTTCCCGGTCACGCTCTCGACGGCGTCGGTGTACCCGCGCCGGGCGGCCTACGCCTTCGAGTCGGCGGCGGAGCTCGGGTACGACGGCGTCGAGGTCATGGTCTGGTCGGACCCCGCCACGCAGGACCCCGCCGCCCTGGAGCGGATGTCCCGCCACCACGGCGTCCCCATCCGCTCCCTGCACGCGCCCACGCTCCTGGTGAGCCAGAACGTCTGGGGTCGCGACCCGGCCACCAAGCTGCGCCGCACCGTGGACATGGCGGCGGAGCTGGGGGCGGGCACCGTCGTCGTGCACCCCCCGTTCCGGTGGCAGTACCGGTATGCGCGCGGGTTCCAGGACCAGGTGCGCGAGCTGACCGCCACCACGGGCGTCACGCTCGCGGTCGAGAACATGTACCCGTGGCGGGCCAGGTCGCGCAGCGACCGGCACTACGTGGCCTACCTGCCCGGCTGGGACGCGACGAAGTTCGGCTACGAGCACGTCACGCTCGACCTGTCGCACGCGGCCGCCGCGCAGCAGCGCGGCATGGACCTGGTGCGCGCGTTCGGCGAGCGGCTCGCGCACCTCCACCTGGCCGACGGGTCCGGGGCGCCGCGGGACGAGCACCTGGTCCCGGGGCGGGGCGCGATGGACTGTGCCGACGTGCTCACTGCCCTGGCGCGGGGAGGCTTCGGCGGCGACGTTGTGGTCGAGATCTCGACGCGGCGGGACAGATCCGCCCACGAACGCCACCTGGACCTGGAGTCCTCGCTCCTGTTCGCCCGCTCCTACCTGCGGCGGGACCCGGTCGAGTACCGGCCGCCGGAACCGTCGCATAGGTACCTTCCGGCCGACGCCTGGTAGTGCGGTTGCGGATTTGTTCAGCCGCTAGGGCCAGAACCGCGCCATCCGGAGCGGCCAACCGTGCCACCACTGAGTGGGTTTACGTGTTTTCCGGGGCACTGTTGTGTCCTCAGCCCAAGACCAGGACACGGAGGGTTCGCCATGAGTCGCAGTTGCCCGAGCCGCCGGCGTGTTGCCGGTGTCAGCTCGCACCACCGCCTGGTGGAGATCGCCGAGGTGCTCGACCAGATCTCCGCGCTGCGTGCTCAGGCGGCGTGCGCGCAGGACCCGTTCGGCGGCGACCCGTTCGGCACGGACCCGTTCGACGCGGACCTGTTCCAGGGCGCGCCCCTCGCGTGCGACGCCGCGTTCGGCGCGGCCCCGGCCGCGGCCGTGCCCGCCGCCAACATCGCGGACGCCGCGGACACCCGGCTGCGGTCGGTGCTGTTCGCGCTCCTCGACACCCCCGGCCAGGAGGCCTGGGAGTCGGCGCGCGAGATCGAGGTGCTGCCCAGCTACTTCCCGGGGCTGTCGACGCCGTCCCCGCTGGGGACCACGCTCGGCGACCTCGTGTACGCGCTCGGCCTGCCGGACCGTGACTGCCCCACGCGCGAGACGCTGCTGCGCGCCCTGCGCAGCGCCACCGAGCAGTTCGGGACCCCGATGCCGGGCTGAGAACCACCACCGGAGCACCTCCGCCACCCAGGACGTCCGTGCCGCGGACGCCGCCGAGCGCGGCGTTCCCCGGCGGTCGGGCGCGAAAAGTACGCGCAGGTGACCACCACGTACTCACATTGACGCCAGAGCACACTCAGATGGCCGTCAATGCGCGGCGGTGTGCCCGCCGGGGGCTGCAGGGTCTACCTATACCCGACGAGGAGGCCCCGAAATGACGCTCACCACCGCTAAGGCAAGCCCCACCATCCGCCGGACCCACACGGCGACCGCCCCCCACGCCGCCCGCAACGCCCGCACCACCACGACCACGTGCCCGTTCGAGCCGGAGCCCGGTTCGACCGTCTCCGTGCGCGAGTGGCGCGGTGAGGAGGACCTCGCCCGGTTCCAGCTCCTGGTGCCGACGTCCGCGAAGGGCGAGAGCTTCCACCTGCAGTCGCGCACGGCCCGCTTCGGCTCGTTCGACGTCACCTACATGGTGCACGGCCCGCTGCGCTTCGAGGCGTCGGCGGACAACTTCGGTCACGGGGCCAAGACGCTGCGCATGGTGGTGGTGCTCGACGGTGAGGTCGTGCTGCGTACCGGTGACGCCATGCACGGTGAGCACACCACGCTGCGTCGCCGCGACGGCGCCCTGGTGCTCGGGTGGGCCCCCGTCACCTACACCGCCGCCGCGCCGGCCCGTGTGGTCGTCGTCGACGTGCCTGCGGACCACGACGCCCTGGTGGGCCTGCCCGAGACGGCCCCGTTCGTCGTCGGCGGCTCCGAGACCGCGCTGCTCTCCGCGCTCGCCGCGTTCGCCCTGGACCTGCTGCGCCAGGACATCGAGACCCTCACCCCCGCCGTGCGCGCCCAGGTGACCGACTCGCTCGAGTCGCTGTTCTCCGGCACCGTGTCCACCCTCGCCGTGCCGTCCGGCGGCGACTGGAACCGCCGCAGCCAGCGCATGCACGTGGTGCGCTACATCGCCACGCACTACGCCGACCCGCAGCTCGGCCCGACCACCCTGGCCGCCCACCTGGGCATGTCGAAGCGGTCGCTGCAGCGCCTCTTCGAGGGCGAGAAGCTCTCGGTGTCGCAGCTCGTGCAGGCCAAGCGCGTGGACCAGGTGCTGCTGCGCCTGCGCGACCCGCGCTACGCGGGCACCTCGCTCGACGAGCTGGCCGTGCTGACCGGCTTCGGTTCCGCCCTGGCGCTGCGCCGGGCCGTGCAGGCCGCCACCGGTCGTACGCCGTCCGCGCTGCGCGCCGAGGCCCTGGCCGGCTGGCCCGCCAGCTGATCCACCCGTGAGCCGAAGGCCCCGGTTCCCGAGCACCTGCTCGGGAACCGGGGCCTTCTGGTCCTGCGACTCGCTGTGCTCGCGCAGGATGACGAAGCGGCGCCCGGCGCCATCCTGCGCGCAGTCGCAGGACCCAGCGCCGTCAGCCGGCCAGCACGCGGGACATCTCGGCGCGGTTGTCCACCCCCAGCTTGCGGAACACGCGGTGCAGGTGGTTCTCCACCGTGCGCACCGAGATGAGCAGCCGCCGGGCGATGTCCTGGTTCGTCAGGCCCGATGCCGCCAGGCGCGCGATCTCGTCCTCGCGGGCGGTGAGCTCGGCCCCCTCGGCGGCCGACCGCAGCCCGGCTGCGGCCTCGTCCCCCCACGCCTCGAGGCGGCGTCGGGCCTCCTTGTGGACCTGTCCGGCGCGCGCCGCGCCGCCCGCCACCCGCAGCGCGGCGAGCCCCGCGGTGTAGGCGGCGGTCGCGGTCCACACCAGCCCCAGGTCGGCGTGCCGGTCCGCGACGGCGACGAGCTCCTCCGGGTCGTCGCCGCACAGGGCGGTCACGAACGTGTCGTACGCGCCGATGATGGGGGCGGGGATCTGGGCGGCCACGGCGTGCAGGGCGGTGGCCCGCTCCGCCGTCGGCTCCTCGACGGCGGCGAGCATGCCGGAGATGTAGCCGGACACGGCGTAGCCCTGGGCCAGCAGGGCCTGAGACTCCTCCCACAACCTCTCGGCGGCGAGCGCGTGCGCCTGGGCGGGCGGCAGGCCGGCGCCGTCGAGGTGCGCGATCGCGGCGGTGGGGGAGCCGAGCGGGTACGGCGTCGGGCCCACCCGCAGCGCGAGGGCCTGCTGGGCGAGGGCGCGCGCGGTGGTGGCGCGGCCCTCGTCGGCGGCCAGGCTGGCCGCCATCGACAGGAGCGCGACGTGCTTGGTGCGTTCCAGCGCGGGGATGACGCCGGCCGACAGCACGGAGCTGAGCAGGCTGCGCTGCTCGGAGAGCCGGCCGCGGATGGAGAGCACCTGGGTGCCCACGTACGCGGCCCCCACGATGCCCTCCACGTCGTGCTCGCGGCGCGCCTCGGTGAGCAGGTCCTGCGACTCGGCGAGGGCCTCGTCGAGCCGGCCCTCCAGGAGCAGGGCCCACGGGCGTGAGGACACGCGCGCCTGCGCGAACGTCGAGGTCAGCGGGCCCAGCTCGTCGAGCTCGGCGAGCGCGTCACCCGAGCGGCCCTGCGCGAGCAGCAGCTCGGCCCGCACGACGCCGACGATCTCGCGGGTGTCGCTCGGCGCGTCCTCGTCGGCGTCGATGGGGGGCAGGGTGCCGGGGTCGGGCGCGTGGTCCACCACGAGCACGATGAACGCCTCGATGCCGTCGATGAGGCGACGCCACTCGTCGGCGTCCTCACGGGCCTGGGCGAGCACGGCGTGCACCCACTCGATGTTGTGCTCCACGGTGCCCAGGAACAGCGCGTACCAGTCGTCGAAGCCCACCAGCTCGCGGCTGTCGCCGGTGCGGGGCGTGGCTTCGCGCACGGCGAGCACGGCGGTGGCGTCGGCGCCCGTGACCAGCATGGTGCGCAGCAGGATGGCCGCGGACCGCGGCGTGGGGTTGCGCTCCCACTCCGTGCGACGCACCAGCAGCTCGCGGTGCCAGTGCTCGAGCAGCAGGCGGTTGACGATGACGTCGGCCTCGCGCGACGGGTCGGCCGCCTGGGCCGGCCCGCCGGCGTCGGCCGGACCCGCCAGGCGCCACGGGGCGTGCACCACGGAGGGGCGGGCCGTGGGCAGGCCGCCGAACGCCTCCGTGACCGCCGAGTCGACCTTGAGGTGCCGGGCGCCCACGCCCAGGTGGCGGAAGTACTCCACGATCGCCGGGGGGAAGACGCTCACGAGCATCTCGTCGTCGCGGGGTACGAACCGCAGCAGGCGGTGCCCGTCGAGCTCTTCGAGCACGTCCCAGGACATGATGCGCCGGGCCGTGGCGACGTCCACGGTGCCGGCCAGGGTGAGGGCCTGGAGGCCGTCGATCGCCTCGGTGCTCAGCCGGTGCAGCAGCGGGTCGACGGCGCGCATCATCTCGGGCGTCCACAGTTCCGGCCCTGCCGTCCACACGCCGCCGGCGAGCCGCATCGAGCCGTGCTGGCGCGCGCTGTTCACCAGGGGAAGGGCCAGCCCGGGCAGGCCGCCCGACGCGGCGAAGACCCGGGAGACGGCCTGCGAGTCGATCGGGCCGCCCAGCGTCTCGACCAGCAGCGTCTGCAGGTCCACGAAGTCGAACGGAGCCACCTGCAGCGTCACGCCGGGCTGGATCACCACGGGGATGCGGGTGGCGGTGCGGCGGCTGCGCGGGATGTGCCGTGACGTGGTCAGCAACGCGAAGGGTGACATGGCGTGCGCGGCGGCGATGGCACCGGCGGAGATCTCGTCGAGGTCGTCGACGTCGTCGACCACCAGCAGGGTGCCGCCGCCGCGGACCGCCGCGAGCACGCCCTGCACGGCTGCGGACACCGCGGTGGCCGGACCCTGCGGTCCGCCCTGGCGGGCCATGAGCCCGGCGATCGCCAGGGCCTCCAGCGGACGGTCCTGGAGGGCGAGCACACCGTGCGCGTGGACCACCTGCCAGCCGGAGTCCTCGAACTCGGCGGCGATGGCCCGCGCCAGCATGGATCGGCCCGACCCGGGCAGGCCCTGGAGGTCGACGCTCGTGCCCGCGACCAGGTGCTTGACGGCGGTGTCACGAGCGTCGGTGTGCAGGATCGCGTGGGTGGCCATGGCCACATCGTGTATCAGGTGCGCAATCGGTGCCAGGTCGTCGTTCACCTGGTGCCACTGGCGTTGTTCGGCAGGTCGGGGCGGTGATCGTTGAAAGACCGCGGCGGGGAGCGATCCCCGGGTGCGGCGGCTGCCGTCCCCTCGTCGTCTGCCCGCCCCGTGCCGCGATGGGTCGGCGCCTGCGCGGCATCCCCCGCGCGCGTGGGCGCCGCCCCGCCCGACCGCGGGCCGCCCGGCGCCGGTCGACCACTGAACATCCGGGAGCGCCGTCAATGATCACCCAGGGCCAGAAGGAACGGCGGCGCACGGTCCGGTTCGGTGCCTACCTGGTGTCGCTCGTGCAGTCGGGCCCGTTCAGCATGCGGATCCCCGGTGACAACTTCGGTCATCCGTGGCGTGCCGTTCGCCTCATGCTGGTGCTCGACGGCGAGCTCACGGTCAAGACGGCCGGGACCATCGAGGTGCTGGGGCCGCGCGCCGCCGCGCTCGCGGTCGGCTGGCGTCCCCTGGAGGTGACGTCGCCCGGCGCGCTCATCGTCGAGGTCGACGTCGCCGTGGAGCGCACCGCGATGCGGGGCACGTTCGACGAGGCGCCGCTGACGGTGTGGGGTTCCGAGGTCGTGCTGCCGAGCGCGACGGCGGCCGCGCTGCGCGAGCTCGTGGTGCGTCCGGGCACGGTCCCGGAGGTGCGCGCGGAGACGGTGCGCGTGGTCGAGCAGCTCGTGGGGGCGCTGGCCACCAGCCGCCCCGAGACCCGCACCACGGTGCTGCTGGAGCAGGTGGAGCGGTCCCGGGTGGTGCAGTACATCGCCGCGCACCACGCGGAGAACGACCTGGGTCCGGCGAGCATCGCCGAGTACTTCGGCGTCTCCACCCGGACGCTGCACCGCCTGTTCGAGGGCGAGGAGCGCACGGTGTGCGGCTGGATCGCGCACGAGCGCCTGCGCAGCGCCCTCGCCCGCCTGCACGACCCGCGCTATGCCACGGTCACGCTCGAGGACCTCGCCGAGCTGTGCGGGTACGGCTCCGCGCTCGCGCTGCGCCGCGCGGTGCAGGCGGCGACGGGGGCGACGCCGTCGGAGCTGCGGTCGAAGCTCGCGAGCTGAGGCCCGCCCCTGACCGGGGCGTCAGGCGGCGGCGCGGCGGGTGCCGACGGCGCGGAGCACGAACTGCTCGGCCGCCCGGATGGCGCGTTCGCGGGCCACGGGCTCCTCGGGGATGAGGCGTCCGGACAGGCACGCGTTGACCAGGTGCACGGTGGTCTTGATGTCCTGCTCCAGGAAGTCGCCGGCGGCGATGCCGTCGGTGAGGATGCGACGCAGGATCGACTCGACGATCTCGGCGTGCTCGCGCAGGCGCTGCAGCGTGGGGCGCGAGAGCACGGTGCGCAGGTCCGGCCCGGGGGCCAGGTGGAAGGTGCGCGAGAGCTGCGCCTGCTGGCGGATGTAGGTGCGCAGCTGCTCGACGGGGTCGTCGACGTCGACGAGCGCGCGTTCGAGCCGGTGGGCGTACTCCTCGGTCTCGTGCGTGATGAACCCGAGGAGCAGGGCTTCCTTGTCCGGGAAGTGGTTGTAGACGGCCGTGCGGCCGACGCCGGCCGTCGCTGCGATGTCGGCGAGAGTGATGGTGTCGAAACCGCGTTCGGCCATGAGGGTTGACAGGGCGGTGAAGAGTCGCTGCCTTGTCAGTCGGCGGTGTTCGTGAAGGCTCTTGCCGATGATCTTTGGCATGCTGACATCATAGGGGGACGTTGTCAGCACCTAAGACGTGGTTGACCGGGTCCGTACTCTGGCGTCATGAGCGACGCGATCGTGCCCGACACCAAGGACTGGACGTGGGTCCTGGAGCGCCCGTGCCCGGAGTGCGGTTACGCCGCCGCCGACGGCGACCCCTTCGCCGTGGGTGACGTCGTCCGGTCGGTGGTGCCGCGCTGGGAGGCCGTGCTGTCCCGGGCCGACGTGCGCGAGCGTCCGGCCCCGGACGTCTGGTCGCCCCTCGAGTACGCCGCCCACGTGCGTGACGTGTTCCGGGTGTTCGACGGCCGGCTGCGGCTCATGATCGAGGAGAACGACCCCGAGTTCCCCGACTGGGACCAGGACGCGGCCGCGGTCGCGGAGGACTACGGCAACCAGGACCCCGCCGTGGTGGCCGCGGAGCTGGTGGCCGCCGGTGCCGCGGTGGCGGACCGGTTCGACGCCGTGTTCCCCGAGCAGCTCGAGCGGCGTGGGCTGCGGTCGAACGGCTCGGAGTTCACGGTGCGCACCCTGGGCCAGTACTTCCTGCACGACCTGGTGCACCACCTGCACGACGTCGCCGCCTGACGGCTCGCTCCGAGCCCGGGCCGAGGGTTATCCACAGCCCCGATCCACAGGGCGATGTGGACAACGGCGGCGAAATTCCGCTCCCACCTGCGTCTTTCGCTCACCGTCGGGGTACGTGACGCCGGAATGACCCGGGCATCGTCGTCGGCCTCCCCGGCACGCCGCCCGGGCGGGGTGCGCCCGGGACCCCGGATCCGGAGGATCCGCGAGAACCTGCGGATTTTCGCACACGTG
This sequence comes from Xylanimicrobium pachnodae JCM 13526 = NBRC 107786, assembly GCA_001592145.1. Lineage (GTDB taxonomy): Bacteria > Actinomycetota > Actinomycetes > Actinomycetales > Cellulomonadaceae > Xylanimonas > Xylanimonas pachnodae. The sequence goes on from BCWJ01000001.1 coordinate 194,501, forward strand.
GCGCGGGTTCGCCCGGGCATGCCGAGCGCTTCTCGGCCCTCGGGACGGGCGGGGGACCTCCGGGCGGCGCGTGCGTAATGCCCGTTGTGTCGCCTTGCGCCACGAGGTCGTTCGCAGCGCGTCCACAGATTTCTTCCCCAGGCATGTGGACAACACGGGGATCTGGCCGACGAACCTGTGGACGACGTTGTGAGTTGTGGACACCGCCCGACCAGACGCGCTAAGCCCCTTGCGCGGCTGCGGATCTGGACGTAGAAACGACAGCGTTGGTCTCGATGGCGAGGGTCCCAATCCGTCCGGGTTGGAAGGTCACGACGGAGAGACAGGGTCGACCGGATAACGACGGGCCATCCCGTGCCACCGCGCGGGACTGCGGGTGACGACGCAGGCGCCTGTGCGGGGCCGGAAGACCACCCGCGTCCGGTGTCCGTGATGAACGGGCTGCCGGGCCGTGACGTCGACACACGGCGCTCCGGTTGCTCGGTGACCGGCGGTGCGCGGTGCATCCGAGGCCCCCCGGCCGCCCCCGGGGGGCCTCGCCGTTCCCCGGGCGTACGGTGCCTGCATGACCAATCTGGACGTGCGTCCCGCCGAGCAGCTCTGCACCGCGGGCGACGCGGGCGCCGGGGTCCAGCTCCTCACCGCGCGTGACGTGCCGCTGGGCGGGGTGCGCGCCATGACGGTGCGGCGCACCATCCCGCAGAAGGCCCGCTCCATGGTGGGCGCCTGGTGCTTCTGCGACCACTACGGGCCCGACGACGTCACCACCTCCGCCGGGATGCAGGTGCCGCCCCACCCGCACACGGGCCTGCAGACGGTGACGTGGCTGTTCGCGGGCGAGATCGTGCACCGCGACTCCGTGGGATCGCTCGTCACCGTGCGCCCCGGGGAGCTCAACCTCATGACCGCCGGCGTCGGCATCTCCCACTCGGAGGAGACCACCGGCGCCGACCGGGAGCCTCTGCTGCACGGCGTGCAGCTGTGGACGGCCCTGCCGGCGTCGGCCCTGGGGGTCGCGCCGCACTTCGAGCATCACGAGGACCTGCCCGTGGCCGAGGCGGACGGCGCCCGCGTCCAGGTGTTCCTGGGCTCGCTGGGCGTCCTGCGTTCCCCGGCGACGGCGTACACGCCGCTCGTGGGCGCCCAGCTCGACCTGGCACCCGGTGCCGTGCTCGACCTCGACGTGGACCCCGCGTTCGAGCACGCCCTGCTGGTCGACGCCGGGGAGGTCACCGTCGCGGGTGCCGTCGTACCGCGTGACCAGCTCGGGTACGTGGCCCCGGGCCTTGCCCGGCTCCGGGTCACGGCCGGGCCGGCCGGCCCCGCCCGCGCGATCCTGCTCGGCGGCGTCCCGTTCGAGGAGCAGATCGTCATGTGGTGGAACTTCGTGGGGCGTTCGCACGACGACGTCGCCGCCGCGCGCGAGGACTGGATGCGCCAGGTGGCCGACGCCGACGACGGCACCACCCGCTACGCCGACGCCGCGGGTACCCGGCGCTTCGGCGTCGTCGACGGCTACCCGGAAGGACCGCTGCGGGCGCCCGTGGTGCCCCCGATCCGGCTGCGGCCGCGCAACGCGGGACGGGCGTAGGGCGCCACGGTCACCGCGACGGCACCTGAGACCGGGCTCGCGCCGGCGTCTGTCGAGGTAGCGGTGGGTGAGCCCGTGGCTGATCGCCTCGTGGTGGGCGCCGACCCGGCGGCGGGGCGTCGGACCCTGACGTTCACCGCCGCCGGCACCTATGCCGTGACCGGGACCTACCAGGGCATCACAGGCGACATCGTGGTCACGGTCGCCATCTCTCCCCCCGACACGCCGACCGTGGTCGGTCCCCGCACGGCCCCCTCAGCCCTGACGCCTTCCGTGCGCGGCCCCAGGCAGGCGCCGCGAGGCGCAGCGAGCACAGACGCTGACCAGCACCGGCGTACGCCGGCGCCCGCCTGCCGGCCCCGGCCGCCGGGTCCTTGCCGGTGCGGCTCAGCCGGTCGCGCGCGCGACGAGGGCACTGCCGTCGTCGAACTCCAGAGTGCCGCTGCCGTTCGCGAGGAAGCGGCGCAGCAGCACGTCGTAGATCGGCTCGCCGCGCAAGACGCTCGCGGTGAGCATGGCGAGCAGCACGCACGCGGCGACGGGCAGCGTGTGCTCCACGCCGCCCGACAGTTCCGTGACCAGCAGGATCGAGGTCACCGGCGCGCGGACGGCCGCGGCGAGCACACCGGCCATCGCGCACACGGCGAAGGCCGCGACGTCGGCGGACGGCAGTCCCGCCCCCCGGAACGCCAGCGCGAACGTGGTCCCGGTCAGCGCCCCGACGGCGAGCATCGGCATGAAGATGCCGCCCGGGAACCCGCTGCCGAAGCTCGTCGAGGTCAGCAGCGCCTTCGCCGTGAGCAGCAGCAGGAAGAACGTGAGCCCTCCGGTCGCGGCCTCCGACCGGCGCACCAGGTCGTCGCCGCCGCCCAGCACCTGCGGCAGCCACAGCCCGAACGGCAGGGCGACGACGAGGGTCGCCACCGGCCTCCAGCGCGCCGGAAGCCACGACCGGTACAGCGTCTGGACTCCCAGCAGCGCCCCGTTCATCCCCGTCCCGACCGCACCTGCGACCGGTCCCAGCAGCAGCAGCCAGCCGTACTGCGCGAGCGGCAGCGACGGCACCACGCCGAAGCCGAGCACGGGCTGCAGGCCGAAGACCACCGAGGAGAGGACGTCCGCCGTGAGGGCCGCCGTGGTCGCCGCGAGCACCACCCGCGCGGAGAACGTCCGGTGCACCTCCTCAAGGGCGAACACCATGCCCGACAGCGGTGCGTTGAACGCCGCCGACAACCCCGCAGCCGCCCCGGCGCCGATCAGGTGATCCTGGTCGGCCCGTGCGGCCCGCGTCACCCGGGACACCCCCTGGGCCGCCGCCGCGCCGATCTGCACCGTCGGGCCCTCGCGGCCCAGCGACAACCCGGCGAGCGCGCCCAGCGCCCCGCCCACGAACCGGACCACGAGCACGCCCGCGGCCCGCACGCGCAACCCGTGCTGCACGATGCCCTTGACCTGCGGTATCCCGGATCCCGACGCCGCCGGGAAGCGCCGCACCCCCTCCGCGACCACGAACCCGGCCACCACCGCACCGGCGAGCCACGGGACCACCAAGACCGGATGCTCGCGCACGGCGTCGTACAGGTGGGAGGCGGCGACGAGTCCCCACCGGATCACCATCCGGTACAGGGCGACCAGCGCCCCCGCCACGAGGCCCACCAGCGCGGCCCGCCACACCAGGCGCCAGGTCGCGGCGTCGGAACGGGAGAAGAGGTGCGAGGGGGGAGTCGTCGCGGAGTCTGCCTCGCCGCGGGGCTCGTCGGCCTGCACGCCGTCGGCGGGCCGGGAGGGGGTGAGCACGACTTCCGATCGTACGAGCCGGGCGCGGGTGGCAGGCCGGCCCCGCCAGCACAGGGCACGTTCCGGCGCCATCGTGAGCACGGGCATGCCCAGGAGCGATCTCAGGCCCGGAGACGATGCCGGAGAAGACGTCTGAACGAGTGAGGCAGGACCCTGCGCGCGCTCCGACCGCGCTGACCCGCGGCTCTGCCGGCGATCAGGGGTCCGTTCCTCGTGGAGCGGGTGACGGGAATCGAACCCGCGCTGTCAGCTTGGGAAGCTGAAGTTCTACCATTGAACTACACCCGCGCATGCCCACCGGGCCGCCCGGGGGCGGTGGCGTGCGCCCCGATTCTAACCACACCGGGGCCCGCAACCGCGCACGGGCGTTGCGCGGGGCCGTCCGCTCGGCGCCGCTCGGCCGCGCAGACACGTCGTGGTTCCGCGCGTGGGAGGCGTGGCCAGTACGGTTAGGGGCGTGCTGCTCTCCGACCGCGACATCGCCGCCGAGCTCGACGCCGGGCGCGTGGTGATCGACCCGTACGACCCGTCGATGCTTCAGCCGTCCAGCGTGGACGTGCGCCTGGACCGCATGTTCCGGTTGTTCGACAACCACCGGTACCCGTTCATCGACCCGGCACAGGAACAGCCGGAGCTGACGCGGCTGATCGAGGTCGCGGACGACGAGCCGTTCGTGCTGCACCCCGGTGAGTTCGTGCTGGGGTCCACGTTCGAGACGATCACGCTGCCGGACGACGTCGCCGCGCGCCTCGAGGGCAAGTCGTCGCTGGGCCGCCTGGGCCTGCTCACCCACTCCACGGCCGGGTTCATCGACCCGGGCTTCCAGGGCCACGTGACGCTCGAGCTGAGCAACACGGCGACGCTGCCGATCCTGCTGTGGCCGGGTATGAAGATCGGCCAGACGTGCTTCTTCCGGCTGTCCAGCCCGGCGGAGCACCCGTACGGCTCGGGCGCCAACGGGTCGCGCTACCAGGGGCAGCGCGGGCCGACGGCGAGCCGGTCCTGGCAGAACTTCCACCGGTCGACGGTGTAGGCGCGGCCGATGGATCCCGAGCTCCCCCCGGGCACGCCAGCCACCCCCCGTTACGCCCGCTCGCGCCACGAGGGTTCCCGACGGCGCGGCACCGATCTGCCCTCCCGGAAGGAGCTCAAGCGCATGGCTCAGCCCGCGGCGCTTCCCCCGCTGCCCCGCTCGGTCACGCGCGGCCACCAGGCGCGCCACCTGCTCGCGCTCCCCGGCGACGTCGCCGTGGACGAGATCGAGGTGCTGGCCCTGTCCCGGTTCGTGGCCACCCGGTGGCAGGTGGTGCCCCGCGACCTGCCCGGTGCGGACGTGCCGGTGGGCCGTATGGCGGGTCCCGGGGAGCCCGGTGAGCTGCGCCTGTCGCGGCACTCGTCGCTCACGGGCCCGTACGCCCCGGCGGGGGACGGGTTCGATCCGGGCCTGCCGCCCGGCACCGCGATGGTCTTCGACGTCGTCTGCCCGCGGGAGCGCTGGGCGGACCCGGCGCCGCCCGACGGCGGCGACAAGGACGGGCTCGCCCGGTCGTTCCCGGCGGGCCTGCCGCACCGCGAGGAGGAGCGGGTCATCACCTGGCTGGTGGCTGCCGCGCGGCGGCTCGGCGGATCCGTGCGGCTCGACGTCGCCGGGCTGTGGGCGGCGGATGCCGGGGGGCACGCGGTGGGCGCGGGCGTGCTGCTGGCGCCCGATCCCGGCGCGGCCGTGAACCTGACGGTGTACTCGGACGTGTGGCTCGACCCGCAGGCGTGCCACCGGGTGGTCCAGTCGGTGCACCCGCGGGCCGTGCTGGCCACCGAGGGCGCGCCCTACCAGGGCCCGCCGCCCGGCATGGGGGAGCTCCCGGCGTTCCCGGGCGAGGAGATGAGCGCCGAGGAGCGCCGCGCCCTGCACGCCGCCGCCGACGACTTCGACATCGCCGCCCTGATGGGCCCCGCCGTGCTCGACGGGTACGGCATCACGATCGACCTGGGACCCGACGGGTGGGTGGCCGCCGAGGTCGCGGGCGAGGAGGTGCTGCCGCTGGCGCTGCGGGAGCTGCCCTGGGTCCGCGGCGGCGCCGTCTCCTACCGCATCGTGTGGTTCCCCCCGGACCTTGACGACGCCAACCGCGAGCGCCCGTCGCACGCGCACCTGGTGGCCCGGCGCCGCGCCGCCGAGCTGGTGGCCCGCGTGGCGCGCGCGCTGTGGGACGCGGCGGGCGGGGAGATCGCCGACGAGTCCGACTTCCTCATCGACCCCGAGGACCTGTAGCCCGTGCTCGCCGTCGTCGTCCTCCACCTGGTCCTGGCGCTGCTCGCGCCCGCGCTCGTGACGTGGCTGGGCCGCCGCGCGCTGTGGGTGCTCGCGCTGGGCCCCGCCGCCGCGGCGGGCTTCGCGCTGTCCCAGACGTCCGCCGTGCTGGACGGCCGGTTCCCGGTCGAGAACGTCGAATGGGTGCCCTCGCTCGGGCTGGGGCTGACGTTCCGCCTGGACACCCTGTCGTGGCTGCTGCTGCTCGTCGTGGGCGCGGTGGGCGCCCTGGTGCTCGTCTACTCGAGCGCCTACTTCTCGCGCGAGGCGACGGGCATGGGCCGGTTCTCCGGCGTGCTCGTCGGGTTCGCGGGCGCGATGGCGGGGCTCGTGACCGCCGACAACCTGCTGCTGCTGTTCGTGTTCTGGGAGCTGACCACCGTCTTCTCCTACCTGCTCATCGGGCACCACGCGGACCGCAAGGCGTCCCGCCGTGCCGCGATGCAGGCGATCGTCGTGACCACCGCGGGCGGGCTCGCCATGCTCGTGGGGCTGGTGATCCTGGGCGTCGGGTCGGGCACCTGGCGGATCTCGGAGATCCTCGCGCACCCGCCGAGCGGCGGAGTCATCACGGCCGCGGCCCTGTGCCTGCTCGCGGGGGCGGCCACCAAGTCGGCGCAGGTGCCCACCCACTTCTGGCTGCCCGCCGCGATGGCCGCACCCACCCCGGTCAGCGCGTACCTGCACGCCGCCGCGATGGTCAAGGCCGGCATCTACCTGATCGCCCGGTTCGCGCCCGCCTTCTCCGACCTGCTCGCGTGGCGCTCGGTCATCGTGGTGCTCGGCTCCGCGAGCCTGCTGCTGGGCGGGTACCGGGCCCTGCGCCAGCACGACCTCAAGCTGGTGCTCGCGTTCGGCACGGTGTCCCAGCTCGGCCTGCTCGTCCTGCTGCTCGGGTACGGCACCCGCGCCGCGGCGCTCGCCGGCCTGGCCCTGCTGGGGGCGCACGCCATGTTCAAGGCGTCGCTGTTCCTGGTGGTGGGCGTGGTCGACGGCGCCACCGGCACCCGTGACCTGCGGCGGCTCAACGGCCTGGGCCGGCACCTGCCCGGCACCGCGCTGGCCGGTGTGCTCGCCACCGCCTCCATGATCGGCCTGCCCCCGTTCGCCGGGTACGTCGCCAAGGAGGCGGCGCTCGAGTCCCTGGTGCACGGCGGCGGGGTGCTCGACGTCGTCGTCCTCGTGGTGGTCGCCATCGGCTCGGCCCTCACCGTCGCCTACGGCCTGCGGTTCGTGTGGGGCGCGTTCGGGTGGCGACGCTCCGCGCCCGCCGCGCAGCGCGGCCAGCCCGTGCTGCCCGCGCCGATCGGTGGCACCGACACCGTCGCCCCGCCGTCCGCCGCCCCCGCCGTCGTCGTCAAGCGCCAACCGCTCGCGCTCGTGGTCCCGCCGCTCGTGCTGGCCGTGCTGGGCCTCGTCGTCGCCGTGCTGCCCCGGTGGGGCGAGGAGCTGCTCGCCCCGCACGCGGACACCTACCCGGCCGGCGAGCCCGGGCACCTGGCACTGTGGGCCGGCTTCACCCCCACCCTCGCGATCACCGTGGTGGTGCTCGCGGGCGGTGTCACGGCGTTCTGGCAGCGCAAGCGGGTCGAACGGATCCAGGAGCGTCTCTGGTCGCCGCTGGGGGCGGACCTCGTCTACCGCCGCTTCATGCGCTGGCTCGACGAGCTTGCCGCCGACGTCACCGGTGGCACCCAGCGCGGCTCGCTGCCCTTCTACCTCGGCACGATCCTGGTCGCCGTCGTCGTCGGGCCCGGCCTCGCCCTCGCGTGGGGGCTGCGCGGCGCCAGCCTGCCCGGCGCCCAGGGCGCCGGGCAGGACGCGTTCCGCCTGGGCCCGCTCGCCCTGGTCCCGTTCGACGAACCCGCCCAGCTCGTCGTCGTCCTCGTCGTCGCGGTCGCCGCGATCCTGGCCGTGCGCGCCCGACGCCGCCTCAAGGCCGTCTTCATCGTCGGCGTGACCGGGTACGGCAACGCCGTGCTGTTCCTGCTGCACGGCGCCCCCGACCTGGCCCTGACCCAGGTGCTCACCGAGACCGTCACCCTGGTGGTGATGGTGCTGGTGCTGCGCCGCCTGCCCCCGTACTTCTCCGACCGCCCGCTCGCCGCCAGCCGGTGGGTGCGCGTCGCCATCGGCGTCGGCGTCGGACTGACCATGATGCTGCTCGTCACCGCGGCCCCCCTGGCCCGCACGTTCGACCCCATCTCCACGCTGTTCCCCGCGGCGGCGCTCGCGGGCGGCGGACGCAACATCGTCAACGTGGCCCTCGTGGACCTGCGCGCCTGGGACACCGTGGGCGAGATCTCCGTGCTGCTCGTGGCCGCGACCGGCGTGGCGTCCCTGGTGTTCCTGCGCCAGCGGTCCGCGCCCGCGCCGCGCGTGCGCGACGGGTCCGGCCCCGTGCTGCCCCCGTCGCCCCCACCCGAGACGTTCCGCATCCGGCGGCGCGCCTGGATCTGGGCGGGGCGCACCCTGGAGCCCGAGCGGCGCTCCCTGATGTTCGAGGTGATCACGCGCGTGGTGTTCCACGCCATGGTGGTGTTCGCCCTGTTCCTGCTGTTCCGTGGCCACTCGTCACCCGGCGGCGGGTTCGCGGCCGGGCTCGTGGTGGGTCTGGCGCTCGCCGTGCGCTACCTGGCCGGCGGCCGCTACGAGCTGGGGGAGGCGCTGCCCGTGCACCCCGGCCTCATCCTGGGCACCGGCCTGTTCCTGTCCGCGGGCGTCGGGCTCGGGTCGTTGCTGGCCGGGCAGCACGCCATCGAGAGCTTCCTGGTGGACCTGCACCTGCCCGTGTTCGGTGAGGTCCACCTGGTCACGTCGCTGTTCTTCGACCTGGGCGTGTTCCTGGTGGTGATCGGGCTGGTGCTCGACGTGCTGCGCTCGCTGGGCGCGGAGATCGACGTGCAGCGCGACCCCGACGGCACCGGGTTCGCGAGCTTCGCGGGATCGCTGCGGGGTGATGTCGAGTGATCGTCCTCGACAACGTTCCCTCGTTCGCCCTGGTGCTCGCGGTGGGCGTGCTGTTCGCCACGGGCGTCTACCTGCTGCTCGAGCGGTCCCTGACCCGCGTGCTGCTCGGCTTCGTCCTGGTGGGCAACGGGGCGAACCTGGCCCTGCTCGTCGCGGGCGGCCGCGCGGGCGCCGCCCCCATCCTGGGGGAGGACCCGCTCGTGCGGCTCTCCGACCCGCTCGCGCAGGCCATGGTGCTCACCTCGATCGTCATCACGCTCGCCCTGACGGCGTTCGTGCTCGCGATGGCGTACCGCTCGTGGCAGCTCAGTGGCCACGACGAGGTCCAGGACGACGACGAGGACCGCCGCATCGCGCGGCTCGCCATGCGCAACGAGGCCGCGTACGACGACGCCGACACCGCCGAGACGGGCGAGACGCTCGACGAGGAAGCCGTGGACGTGCACGACGACATCGAGGAGAGCCTGCACGTGGACGTCCCGGAGATCCCGGACACGGGCGACGCCCCCGGCCAGGACGGCGGTGCCGCCCGATGACGTGGTCCCACGCCACCCTCCTGCCGCTGCCCGTGCTCGTGCCGCTGTTCGCCGCCGGCCTCACGCTCGCGCTGTACCGTCACCCGCGCGCCCAGCGGGCCATCTCGGTGGCCGCCCTGGGGATCGTCGTCGCGACGGCGGGCGTGCTCGTGCTCCTGGCGGACCACGGTCCCATGTCCGTCGTCATCGGCGGCTGGGACGTGCCCGTGGGCATCGCCCTGGTGGCCGACCGGCTCTCCGCGCTCATGCTGCTGATCAGCGCCATCGTGCTGCTGTGCGTGCTGCTGTACTCCATGGCGCAGGGCATCGCCGACGGCGGCGACGACGTGCAGGTGGTGGGCGACGGCGACCGCACCACCGAGGTGGACGGCGACGCCGACCTGGCCGAGCGCCGCGACGTGCTGCCCGTCGCGATCTTCCACCCCACGTTCCTGGTGCTGTCCGCGGGGGTGGCCAACGCGTTCCTCGCCGGGGACCTGTTCAACCTGTACGTGGGCTTCGAGATCCTGCTCGCGGCGTCCTACGTGCTGCTCACCCTGGGCGGCACGCTCGACCGCATCCGGGCCGGCAGCGTCTACGTCGTCGTCGCGCTGGTCAGCTCCGTGGTGTTCCTCATGGCCGTGGTGCTCGCGTACTCCGCCACGGGCACCGTGAACCTGGCCCAGCTCGCGGAGCGCCTGCCTGACGTCGACCCCGCCGTGCGCCTGGGCATCCAGCTCCTGCTGCTGCTCGGGTTCGGCATCAAGGCGGCGATCTTCCCGCTGTCCGCGTGGCTGCCGGACTCCTACCCGACGGCACCCGCGCCCGTGACCGCCGTGTTCGCCGGGCTGCTCACCAAGGTGGGCGTGTACGCCATCATCCGCACGCAGACGCTGCTGTTCCCCGCCTCCGGAGCCGGGAACCACCGGGTGGACGACGTGCTCATGGTGCTGGCGCTGCTCACCATGGTGATCGGCATCCTGGGTGCCGTCGCGCAGGACGACATCAAACGTCTGCTGTCGTTCACGCTGGTGAGTCACATCGGCTTCATGATCTTCGGCGTCGCGCTCGCCGGGTCCGTGTCGACGGCGGCCGCGATCTTCTACGCCATCCACCACATCACCGTGCAGACGGCGTTGTTCCTCGTCGTCGGGCTCGTGGAGCGGCGAGGTGGGACGACGTCGCTGGACAAGCTCGGTGGGCTCGCCCGGGTGGCGCCGGGCCTCGCGCTGCTGTTCTTCGTGCCGGCCATGAACCTGGCGGGGATCCCCCCGCTCAGCGGGTTCCTGGGCAAGGTCGCGCTGCTGCAGGCCGGCGTCAGCGACGGGTCGGGGCTCGCGTGGGTGCTCGTCGTCGGCTCCGTGCTGACGTCCCTGCTCACCATGTACGCGCTCATCAAGGCGTGGAACAAGGCGTTCTGGCAGGTGACGCCCCCCGAGATCCTGTCCGGCGAATGGGGCGAGAAGCGCATCCCGGCGGGCATGGTGGCGCCCACCGCGGCCCTCATCGGGGTGGGCGTGGCGCTCACCCTGCTGGCCGGGCCCATCTTCGGGTACGCACAACGCGCCGCCGACACGCTCACCGACGGGCACAGCTACCAGGAGGCCGTGTGGGGCACGTCGGCGCCCGAGGCCGACGCCGTGGCGGAGGCGGTGGCGCCATGACCGGACCCGCCTGGGCCACCGCCACGCAGGGGCCGCCGCGCCGCCGTGCCCGCCGACTGGCCGAGCAGTGGCCCATGATCCTGGTGCTCGCCCTGATCTGGTGCCTGCTGTGGGGGTCGTTCGCGGCGGGCACCGTCGTGGCCGGGCTGCTGCTCGGCGCCCTGGTGGTGGCCGTGCTGCCCCTGCCCGCGCTCGGGTTGAACGGGGCGTTCCGGCCGTGGCCGGCGACCGTGCTCGCCGCCCGGTTCCTGTACGACATCACCACGGCGTCGTTCCAGGTGGCGTGGACCGCGCTGCGCCCCGGGCCCGTGCCGCGCGGCGGCGTGGTGGCCGTCGAGCTGCGCCCCGCGCCCGACGTGCTGTTCGTCATGACGGCCGAGCTGTCCTCCCTGATCCCCGGGTCGCTCGTGATCGAGGTCGACGCCCGCGCCGCGGTGCTCTACCTGCACGTGCTGGACCTGGCCGCCTCGGGTGGGCCGGAGGGGGTGCGCGCGCAGACGCTGCACCTCGAGGAGCGGGTGCTGCGGGCGTTCGCGTCACACGAGGACCTCCAGCGGGCGGGGCTGCGCCCGGCCGCTGCCGAGGCAGGACCGGGGGAGGGCGCATGAGCGTCATGGGGATCGCCGCCACCGTCGCGACCGTGCTGATCGCCGCCGCCGCCGTGCTCGCCATCGTGCGGCTCGAACGGGGGCCGTCCATGCTGGACCGCACCATCGCGTTCGACGTGCTCACCTCCACCATCGTGGGGGCCGTCGCCGTCGAGGCCGCCTGGTCGCGGCGTACCGAGTCGATCCCGATCCTGGTGGTGCTCTCCCTGGTGGGCTTCATCGGCTCGGTGGCCATCGCACGGTTCGCCGCCGTCGAACCCGAGAGCGAACGGCGCATCCGCACCCGCGAGGAGGTCGCGGCCGAGAACGCGGCCGAGATCGCGGCGCTCGAAGCCGAGCTCGAAGCGCAGCGCCGGGCCCGCCGCCGCGGCTCCGTCCCGCCCCGGCCCGACGACGCAGACGGCGAAGGGGGCGCGGTATGAACCTCGACGATCCCGATATCTGGGTGGCCGTGGCCGACGTCGCGGCCGCCGTGTTCCTGCTGCTGGGCGCGTTCCTCACGTTCTCCGCCGGCGTGGGCGTGGTGCGCTTCCCCAACCTGCTGGCCCGCATGCACGCCGTGACCAAGCCTCAGGTGCTGGGCCTCATCCTCATGCTGGTGGGCGTCGCCCTGCGGCTGCGGAGCTGGCCGGCCGTCACCATGCTGGCGCTCGTGGTCGTGTTCCAGCTCCTGACCAGCCCCGTGGCCGCGCACATGGTGGGTCGCGCCGGGCTGCGCACCCGCAAGGTCAGCCCCGACGAGCTCGAGGTGGACGACTACACGGACAAGGCCGACTGACGCCCGGATCCACCGGGCTGAGTTCTATGCCCGTTCGGCCGCCGTCAGCAATGCAGCCATGGCGCGGCCGGCGCGCACTGCCCGCTCCGAGGTGATCGGCTCGTGCCCGTACCCGGCCTGGGTCTTGATTCCCAGCAGCACGTCAAGGTGTTTTGCCAGGTCCCGGTCCACCTGCCGCAGCAGAGTGACGGCCTCGGTATGGCTCTCACCGCGAGAGCGCACACCGAGTGTGGCGGCGCACACGACGTCGGCGGACGCGATCCCGGAGTGGATGCACATGGTTGCGTAGGCATCGAGCACGTCGCCCAGGTCGTCGGCCAGTGCAAGAACGGTGTCCGCGGCCTCAGCGAACTGCCGCGCCTTGGCCAGCCGCCCCCGTCGTGCACGGTCGTCGGTGGGAACAGTGCGGGGGCTCATGCGTGGCTCCCGCGGGCTGCTGCAATGCGCCGGGACAGCCAGGTCGGCGACCCGATCACGGTGATGGCGTCACGGACGATCTCGGCCAGGACGGGCTCGACCGTGCCCACGTCCGTCGGGGCAGCCCCGGTGTCGATATCGGCGCGTGTCAGGACCAGCGGGCGCACGTCGTTGCCGGTCCACCGGCTGGCACCGATTGCCAGGTCGCTCACCTGTTCGTCCCAGTCGGCGCCGGGACTGTCGGGGCGAACGAGGAACAGGTCGATGTCGGAATCGGAACGCATCTCACCCCGTGCGGCAGACCCGAACACGGCCGCATACGTGGGGGGCGGGCTCCACCGCTGCATGGCCTGGGAGAGGCGATCGAGCAAGGTGTCCCGTTGCCGGGCCAGGGCGATGATCGGTTCAGCAGCAAGGTGGTCCCGGTTGAGTCGATACAGGTAGGCGTTGCCTGCCCGTTCGATGTCCACGGTGCCTTCGGTCGCCAGCCGGTTGAGTGCTTTGCGGATGCCGTCCGTAGAGGCGTCGACGACCAGCCGAGCAATCTGCCCGGCCGTGAACGCCGTCTCGGTGCGAGCGAGCACGGCGAGGACCGTGCCGTCGAGCGTGGGCGTGACCACGGCCAGAGGCTGCTGCAACTTCATATGTCTATCTTAGTCGGCGTTCGTCGAACAAAGTAGACGTATGCGCCTAGAAGATCGTGGCGAGCCCGCGCTCGCGGGCCAGCAGCGACTCCTTGATGGGCAGGCCGTAGCGGAAGCCGCCCATGGTGCCGTCGGTGCGCAGCACGCGGTGGCACGGGACGAACAGGGCGGCCGCGTTGAACGCGCACGCCCCTGCCGCGGCGCGCACGGCCGCCGGTCGCCCGGCCCGCTGCGCGTACTGCGTGTACGTGACCACCTCGCCCGGCCCGACGCCGCGCAGCACGTCCCAGGCGTGCTCACGGAACGCGCCCGAGCGCTGGGCCACGGGCACGGCGTCCAGCGCGGCGAGGTTGCCGTCGTAGTAGTCGGTGAGGGCGGCCACGGCGCCGGCGAGCACCCGGCGCTCGCCGCCCGTGATGTCGGCGGCGCCGTCGTCGGCGGGCACCACCCGGTCCGGGCGCAGCGAGGGGTGGACGAGCGCCACGAGGGCGTCCACGTCGTCGGTCCAGCCGGAGGCGAGCACGGCGGCGTCGCCCTGGGGCGTCGTGCCGACGACGACGGTGAACGGCCCGTCCGGGGTGACTGTGGTGGTGTGGACGGCGGTGCGGCGGGTGGCGGTGCTCATGGCTTCTCCGTGCGAGTCGTGCTGGGGCGGATCGTGGACGACGGGCGGATCGTGGGTGCGGTGGGCGCAGCGCCCCACAGGTGCATCGCGGCGTAGGAGCGCCAGGGCGCCCAGGTCGCGGCGCGGTCGGCGAGGACGCGGTGACGCCGGCCGGGGGACAGCGTGTCGGTCGTGGGCAGGAGGCCCGCCGCGCGTGCGCCGGCGATCAGGGCGACGTCGCCGTCGAGCCACGCGTCCGGGTCGCCCAGCACGCGCAGGGCCACGTACGCGGCCGTCCACGTGCCGACGCCGGGCAGCGCCGTCAGGTCGGCGCGCAGCACGTCGGGGTCGGCGCCCACGTCGACGGTCAGGTCGCCGTCCGCGAGCGCCCGCATGGCGCCGACGACGGCGGCCACGGTGCGGGCGGGCAGGCGCAGGGGGCGGTGCGGGTCGGCGGCCTCGGGGGTGCCGGGAACCGTGACGGGGACGCCGTCGGCGATGGCCCGGGCCGTGGGGAACAGTGTGGTGAGCCCGGGGAACGACGACGGGTACGGGGTGCCGAGCACGGCCGCGAGCCGGGTCAGGTGGGTGCGCGCGGCGGCCACGGAGATCTGCTGGCCCACGATGGCGCGGGCGACGAGCTCGTGCGGGTCCACGGCGCCGGGCACGCGGATGCCGGGGGTGGCGGCCACCAGCGGGGCGAGGTCGGCGTCGTCGGCCAGGGCGGTGTCCACGGCGACGGGGTCGGCGTCGAGGTCGAGCAGGCGGCGCACGCGCGCGACGGCGGTGGCGACGTCCGCGAGCGAGGTGAGCTCGACGCGGGCCGTGATGTTCCACGTGGAACCGGCCGGGGTGGCAGCCACCTCGACGGCGCCCGGCCCGTGCGGCAGCGTGAGGGTCCGCGCGTAGCGCAGCGTCCCGTCGTCGTCGGCCGACGCCGTCTCGACGCCGGGGACGGCGCGGACGGCGAGGAACGCGAAGACGCCGGGCGCGTCGAACGGCGCGCGCACGGGCAGCCGCAGCTCGAGCCGCAACGGATCGCCGCTGGTTGAGCCGCCCCCGGTGGTTGAGCCTGTCGAAACCACGCCTGGTCTGCGCCCCGCCCCGGCGCGCAGCTCGCCCGGCGCGACGGCGAACACGTCCCGCACGGTGTCGTTGAACTGGCGGATGGACCCGAACCCGGCGGCGAAGGCGACGTCGGCGAGCGGCAGCGACGTGCCGACCAGCAGGGCGCGGGCCGTCTGCGCGCGCTGGGCGCGGGCGAGCGCGAGGGGGCCGGCGCCGAGCTCGGCGACGAGGAGGCGCTGCACGTGCCGCGGCGTGTATCCGAGCCGGGCGGCGAGCCCCGGCACGCCCTCGCGGTCCACGACGCCGTCCGCGAGCAGCCGCATGGCGCGCCCGGCCAGGTCGCGGCGCAGGTTCCAGGCGGGGGTGCCGGGCGCGGCTTCGGGCAGGCAGCGTTTGCAGGCGCGGTACCCGGCCTCGTGCGCGGCGGCGGACGTGAGGTAGAACGTGACGTTCTCGGGGCGCGGCGTGCGGGCGGGGCACGAGGGGCGGCAGTAGATGCGGGTGGTGCGCACGGCCATGAAGAACTGGCCGTCGAACCGGGCGTCACGCGCGGTGATGGCGCGGTAGCGCTCGTCGAACGCTGGTTGAGCCTGTGCAGTCCCGGTCATGTGAGCATCGTGCCCTGCCCGACGCCGCCGCGGCTAGCGGAATTCGGACATGGTGATCGAGTGCGCCGACCGAGCACTCACATCCCGCGCGGCCGTCTCAGATGGGCGCGGGCTCATGACCGGCGCGCGTGATGAGACGGTCTCTGGCCGTCGGCAGCGGCAGTCTGCGCCGACCTCCGGCCGGGTGTGTTCGGTCCTGTGATCCTTGTACCCCAATCTCGGCTACGAGGAGGAAGCAATGAGGATTGGTCTTCGGCACGCGCTCGTAGCGACGGGCGCGGTCTTGGCAATGGCCCTTGGCCCGGTGGTCGCGGCTGCCCCGGCAACGGCTGCGTCGTCGTCTGGCTTCAGGCAGTGTGAAGCGAACCGGACGGTTGGCGCTCGCGGCAACTTCAGGGCGGGTAGCTTTCAAATGAGGCTCACCGCGATCAACACCTCACGGAGCATCGCGCCGCATGTCGGCGGGACGCACACCCACTATCACCGGCCCTTCGTCAGTGGCGGCACCTGGCGTGTCGAAGGCCAGACCGTGCAGTGGGGACAGGGAACGTGCGGTCCCTGAGGGGGCGTCGTGGTCGTCGACGCGGCGTCGTGGTCGTCGCGGCGGGCGTCGTGGCGGCGCTGCTCGGGGGGTGCGGCCGTGGTGGCGCGGCTGATCCGCAGGATGAGCACTGGGTGGAGCCCGGGTGGATGGCACAGTTCCGGCAGGACATGGAGTCGTTCCAGCTTGAACTCGTCGCGTGCTACGACGAGCACGGCGTCACCGTCACGCCGTCGCCGAGTGGTGGTGTGGACCTGCCAGTGGTGACGAACCCTGCTCCGCCCGGACTCGAGGAGCTCATCGACACGGCAATTGCGGCGTGCATGGAGCGTGTCGGGGTGTTCGGTTGGATGGCGCTGCCGCTTGACGAGGATGCTCACCAGCGGATGTTGGACTCGAGATCTTGTCTGATTGCACACGGTCACGAGGTTCCCCAGGCGCCACCCTTCGAAGTGTGGGTCGAAGGCCTCGGCGAGTGGAACCCGCATGGCATGGTTTATGACGCCCGTCCGTTCTCGGAGGCGGGCCCGCGGTGGACCGCCTCGCAATGGGCGCACCTGAACCAGATGTGCCCACAGCCGGGACCGATGGTCTTCGGCGTGGCCGGGCTCTCCGACTAGGGGTGGCCTTCGTGGGAACTTCGCGATGGAGTGCTCTGGCATCAATTGTGGCGATGGCGACGATGCTCGGCGCCTGCTCCGGCAGTGTGGGGTTGGTTACTGAGCCGGCCCCAACACACGAACCGTCGCCGGCTCACCCAGTGCCGCCAGAGCGGCGGGTAAGTCTTTGGGCCGACGACGATCTGACGATTGTGGAGGACCACTGCGGCGAGTACCTGCGGATCGGGACCCAGCGTGCGCTGCGAGGTGATGGCGTCGGCGTCACGTTGCCGGGATGGGAACTCTCGTGGTGGCTCGACGAAGGGCAGATGACTCGTCTGGGCGAGACCGCGCGTGAGGTCTCCGTCGGCAACTGGAGTGCCGCTGACGTTCACGGCGCGATTCAGGTCGAGGCCGCGATCAGGATGGGGAATGTCTGCGAACCTGCTATCGCTGTCAGCGGTCTGTTGCGATGGGATGACGGGGAGCCGGTGGTGAAGGACCCGGCGTTCGGGCTCCAGGGGCCACGGCTTGAGTTCGCCCTCACTGAGGAGGGCGAGGTCCTGCGCTCGTTGCTCGAGGAGCAGACAGGTGGCTGAGGCGGGCGTTGCTGCTGATGGCGGATCTGCACGCGGGTGGGCGCGGGCGCGCCGCGGTGCCGCGGTGGGGTGGTCGGTGGCGCTCGTCGTCGCGGTCGCACTGGGCGTCGCGTTTGGACAGTGGGCGTTTCTGCCGCCGCGCGTCGACTCACAGGCGACGGCGCCGGCAACGGTGGTGGTCACCGAGGTGACGGTGGGCCGGTCCGTGCCCATGGCCGTGTCTGCGGTGTGGGAGCGGGCACCGTTCGGCGTCGGTGCGGCGTCGGGGACGGTCACCACGCTGGACGTTGTGGATGCTGACTTGGTCCAGGCGGGCCAAGTCTTGTTCACCGTGGACCTGCGACCGGTGGTGGCCGCAGTGGGTGAGGTGCCGGCGTTCCGCGATCTCGCAGCGGGTGCGCGCGGTGTGGACGTGAAGCAGGTTCAGCAGTTCCTGACCGGTGAGGGCCACTTCCGGGGTGAGGCAAATGGCCACTTCGGCCCGGCGACGGCAGGGGCGGTACGAGCCTGGCAACGATCCCTCGGAGTGCCGGTGGACGGGGTAGTCCGGGCCTCAGACCTGCTCTTCGCGGCAGAGCTGCCTGCACGAGTGGTGGTGGCCGAGGGGGTTGGTGTTGGCCACCGGGTCGCCGACGGCGAGGTGCTGCTTTACGTGCTCTCCGACGCCCCGGTCTTCGTTGCTGCGCCACAGGTCGAGAAGGCGGTGGATGCGTCGCTGCCGGTGGAGGTGACGTTCGACGGTGCACCGGTGTCCGCGGTGATGGCGTCCATGACACGTGACGAGCGGGGCCACACGCAGATGATGCTGACCCGTGAGGACGGGGCTCCTGTGTGCGGTGAGATGTGCCACCTGGTTTCGCTGAACCCGCAGGAGGCGGTGTTCGCTGCCAGGCAGGTGGTGACTGCTCCGGTCACAGGCCCAGGCGTGCCAGCGGCGGCGTTGCGCTTCGATGCGGCCGGAAGCGCGTACCTCCTGGGCGCGCATGGCGCACCGTTGCCAGTCACGGTGGTTGCGCAGGGCGATGGGCAGGTGGTGCTCGACGGAGTGGCCCTGGGCACGATCGCGGTGGTTGCTGGGAAGCCGGGGGACCGGTGAGCGCGGGCACCGCCGTCGGGGCCAGGGACCTGACGTTCGGGTACTCGCGGCGCAACCCGGCTGTGCTGCAAGATCTCACACTCGACCTGCCCGTGGGGGCAGTGACCACGCTCACGGGTCCGTCAGGGTCGGGGAAATCGACGCTGCTCTACCTGCTGGCGCTCATGGTCCGGCCCACTGCGGGCACGGTGATGTGGGACGGTGTGGCGGCGTCATCGCTCGCCGACGGTGAACGCGCCCGCCTGCGGGCCACGGATGTCGGGTTCGTCTTCCAGGACGCGCTGCTGGACCCGTCGCGGTCTGTGCTCGCGAACGTGTGCGACTCGGCGCTCTTCGCCGGGATGCCACGCCGGATCGCGGGAAGCCGGGCACGCGAGCTGATGAGCCGGTTCGGGGTCGAGCATCGTGGGGACCACCGGCCTGGGGAGATCTCGGGTGGGCAGGCCCAGCGGGTGGCGATGTGCCGGGCCTTGCTGACAGGTCCGCGGGTGGTCTTCGCCGACGAACCCACGGGCAACCTTGACGATGCGTCGGCCGCGGTGGTGTGGCAGGCCCTCGTCGACCATGCCGCGACGGGCGCCACAGTTGTCGTCTCGACCCATGACCGCGCTCTGGCAGCCCGTTCTGACCATGAGGTGCGGCTTACCGGGACCGTCGCCCCCGAGGCTGGTCGCCGTACTCCGGAGACATCGTGAGGACGAGCAGGTGGCTGGGATCCCCGCGGGTGGGGGCACTTCTGCTTGACGCGATCGCCGCTGCCCGCGCCCAAGTCGCCACCACCATCACCTTGGTTCTCGTGCTGGCCGCGGTGTGCTTCGCGATCCTCGTGACCACGGGGCAGGCCGCGGCGACCGAGGCCCGCGTCGTCGAGCAGATCGACCGGGCCGGTACGCGCCTGATCGCCCTTTCCGACGACGGTGGTGCGGCAGGCATCCTGCCCCACGCCCCCATGACACTTGAGTCGATCTCGGATGTGACCTGGACCTTCGGGCTCGGTGCGGCATTCGAGGTGACCAACCCGCTGTTACCCGCGGACCGTGTCGCAGCCCGTGCGCTCGTCGGGACGTTGCCCCCTGACCTGCCCATCATCCAGGGCCGAGCACCACGCCCCGGTGAGGCGGTCGCGGGCACGGGTGCGGTCATCCCGCTCAACCTCGGCGCGGCGCTCGGCGCCGTACGCGGCACCGACCTCGGGGACGAAGCCGTCGGAGTGGTCGGAGTGTTCGAGGCCACCGGGCCATTACATGGGCTGGCGAACACCGTCTTGGTCGCTGCCCATCCCCACGATGGCCTTGAGACGCTGCGGTTCGTGTATGTCATGGCCAACGATGTCGCGGTCGTCGAACGCCTCGAAGACGTGCTCCGCACTTCGACCCCCGCGCGACAAGCTGCCGCTGTGACCGTCGAGACACCGTCGGGTGCCATTGCCTTGCGCGACGTCGTTGCCGGCAACATGGGCGCTGCGTCTCGCCAGCTCATGGCCGTCGTCATGGGTGTCGGCGCAGTCCTCATCGCCGTGACGATGCTTGCCGCCGCCGTGTCCAAGCGACGTGACCTCGGCCGTCGTCGCGCCCTCGGGGCCACCCGTTCCGCCCTCGTGGCCGGGCTGCTCGCCCAGACCGCCGCCGGCGCCGTCCCCGGCGTCATGCTCGGAACGATTGCCGGTCTCGTCACCCTCCAGGCCACGACGTCGTCGCTCCCAAGCGTCCGCTTCGTCGTGGGCCTTGCCGGCCTGACGTTGCTGCTCACGCTGGCTGCAGCCACCCCCGTCGCCCTACATGCAGCCACCCGCGATCCCCTGCGAATCCTCCGCGTGCCGTGACGCGCTTCGGGTTCGCTGCGTTCGGGCGCGTGTCGGCTACGACGCCGGCGGGACGTGCTCCGTCAGCCAGGCTGTGACGGTGGTCAGGTAGCGCTCGCGCGCGGGTGACGGCGACAGGGCCAGGTCGTGGGCGCCGTCGTCGACGTGCACGAACCGCACGTCGGCCCCGATGCGGGCGGCGCCCGCCCGGATGTGCTCGACGGCGAGCACGGAGTCCGTGGTCAGCAGATCGGGGTGAACCTTCGTGTGCGAGCCGGTGCGGCCGGACGCGAGCACCAGGGTGGGCACGCCGACGTCGATGCTCCCCGCGTTGATGCGGCGCTGCGCCGCCCGTACCGTGCGGATCCACCCGGCCCGTACGGGGAACCCCTCGTGGGGCTTCCAGGTCAGGTCGTAGTCCCACTCGCCGCCCGTCGCCGCGTGCAGCGCCCGCCCGTAGTGCTCGTGCAGCCCGCCGACGACGAGGCGCCGCGCCACCTTCCCGACGACGTCGAGCGCGCGGGTCACGGGCACCCGCAGCAGCCAGTTCTCGTTGAGGTCGAACCACGGGCTGTTGAGCACCAGCGCGTTGGCGCGGCCCGGGCGGGTGGCCGCCCACATCGTGGTGACGAGCCCGCCCATGGAGTGCCCGAGCACCACGAGCCGCTCGTGCCCGCGCGCCCGGACGGCGTCGGCCGCGGCGTCGAGGTCGCGGGCGTGCAGCGCGAGGTCCGGCGCCAGGTTCGGGTCGCGGCCCGCCGCGACGTGGGCCGCCATCGACCGCCCGAACCCGCGCAGGTCGACGGCGTAGAACGCGTACCCGGCGTCCGCGAGGGCGCGCGCGACGTGCGCCTGGAAGAAGTAGTCGACGAACCCGTGCACGTACAGCACGGCGACGCGGCGCGCGGGATCGGTGCCCGTGGACGGCACGTGCCGCACGAGCGTGGCCGTGGGGGCGGCGCCGTCGGGCTGTGCGGGCAGGGTCAGGGTGCGCTGCTGGAAGTCGTCACCCAGCACGTCGGCGGACCAGGTCGTCATCTCCTCATCGTGCCAGTGCCCGGGGCGCCGCCGTCGCCGGTTGCGAAGTTGAGCGGAATAGACTCAACTTTGAGGGGGTTGCCCGATCAGAACACCAGTCACCGGACGGGAGTACCGATGGAGTCGAAGTTCACCACCATGTCGCAGCAGGCCCTCGGGGACGCCGTCCAGTCGGCGTCGGCCGCCGGGAACCCGCAGCTCGAACCAGCGCACCTGCTCGCCGCGCTGCTCGCCCAGCAAGGCGGCGTCGCCGTCGGGCTGCTCGATGCCGTCGGCGCCAGCACCCAGGAGGTGGGCCGTGCCACGCGGGCCGCGCTCGTCGCGCTGCCCAGCGCGAGCGGGTCGACGACGGCGCAGCCCTCCGCGAGCCGCGCGACGACCGCGGCGCTCGCGGCTGCCCAGCAGGAGGCGCAGTCGATGGGGGACGAGTACGTCTCCACCGAGCACCTGCTGATCGGCATCGCGGCGGGCCAGTCCGCGGCCGCCCAGGCGTTGACCGCCGCGGGCGCCACCGCGGACGCGCTGCGGGCCGCGCTGCCCGCCGTGCGCGGCTCCTCGCGCGTGACGAGCCCCAACCCGGAGGGCACCTACAAGGCGCTGGAGCAGTACGGCACCGACCTGACCGCGCGGGCCGGGGAGGGCAAGCTCGACCCCGTGATCGGGCGCGACGCCGAGATCCGCCGCGTCATCCAGGTGCTGAGCCGGCGCACCAAGAACAACCCGGTGCTCATCGGCGAGCCCGGCGTGGGCAAGACGGCCGTCGTCGAGGGGCTGGCCCAGCGCATCGTCGCGGGCGACGTGCCCGACTCGCTCAAGGGCAAGCGCCTCGTCGCGCTCGACCTCGCGTCCATGGTCGCGGGCGCGAAGTACCGCGGCGAGTTCGAGGAGCGCCTCAAGGCCGTGCTCGAGGAGATCCAGTCGTCCGACGGCGAGGTGGTCACGTTCATCGACGAGCTGCACACCGTCGTCGGCGCGGGCGCCGGCGGGGAGGGCGCCATGGACGCGGGCAACATGCTCAAGCCCATGCTCGCCCGCGGCGAGCTGCGCCTGGTGGGCGCGACGACGCTCGACGAGTACCGAGAGCACATCGAGAAGGACCCCGCCCTGGAACGCCGCTTCCAGCAGGTGTTCGTCGGCGAACCGTCCGTGGAGGACACGGTCGCGATCCTGCGCGGCCTCAAGGAACGCTACGAGGCGCACCACAAGGTGACCATCGCCGACTCCGCGCTCGTCGCGGCCGCCACCCTGTCCGACCGGTACATCTCCGGGCGCCAGCTCCCCGACAAGGCCATCGACCTGGTGGACGAGGCCGCCTCGCGCCTGCGCATGGAGCTCGACTCGTCCCCCGTCGAGATCGACGAGCTCCAGCGGGCCGTCACGCGCCTGGAGATGGAGGAGGTCGTGCTCTCCGAGTCGACCGACGCGGCGTCGGTGGACCGCCTGGAGCGGCTGCGCGCCGAGCTCGCCGACAAGCGCGAGGCCCTCGCCGCGCTCACCGCCCGCTGGGAGTCGGAGAAGGCCGGTCACAACCGGGTCGGCGACCTGCGCGCCCACCTCGACGAGCTGCGCGTCGACGCCGAACGCAAACTGCGCGACGGCGACCTCGAAGGCGCCGCCCGCATCCAGTACGGCGAGATCCCCGCCGTCGAGAAGGAGCTCGCGCAGGCCGAGGCCTCGGAGGAGTCCGACGAGGCCGTCGCCGAGCAGGCGCCCATGATCGCCGACAAGGTGGGCGCCGACGAGATCGCCGAGGTCGTGGCCGCCTGGACCGGTATCCCCGCCGGCCGCCTCCTCCAGGGCGAGACCGAGAAGCTCCTGTCCATGGAGTCCGTCATCGGCGCCCGCCTGATCGGGCAGCAGGCCGCCGTGCGCGCCGTGTCCGACGCCGTACGCCGCGCCCGGGCAGGCGTCGCCGACCCCGACCGCCCCACCGGATCGTTCCTGTTCCTGGGCCCCACCGGCGTCGGCAAGACGGAGCTGGCCAAGGCGCTCGCGGACTTCCTGTTCGACGACGAGCGTGCCATGGTGCGCATCGACATGTCCGAGTACGGGGAGAAGCACTCGGTGGCCCGCCTGGTCGGGGCGCCTCCCGGGTACGTGGGGTATGAGGAGGGCGGCCAGCTCACCGAGGCGGTGCGGCGTCGGCCCTACTCGGTGGTGCTGCTGGACGAGGTCGAGAAGGCCCACCCCGAGGTGTTCGACCTGCTGCTCCAGGTGCTCGACGACGGGAGGCTCACCGACGGGCAGGGCCGCACCGTGGACTTCCGCAACGTGATCCTGGTGCTGACCTCCAACCTGGGCTCGCAGTTCCTGGTGGACCCCACGCTGTCCGACGCCGAGAAGCGCGAGGCCGTCATGACGGTGGTGCGCGGCTCGTTCAAGCCGGAGTTCCTCAACCGGCTCGACGACGTCGTCGTGTTCGACGCGCTGACCCTCGACGAGCTGGGGGCGATCGTGGACCTGCAGGTGCGGGCGTTCGCCGCCCGGCTCGCGGACCGGCGCCTCACCCTGGACGTGACGCCGGCGGCCCGCGAGTGGCTGGCCCTGGAGGGCTTCGACCCGGCCTACGGTGCCCGCCCGCTGCGCCGCCTGGTGCAGCGCGAGATCGGCGACCGGCTCGCCCGGATGCTGCTCGCGGGGCAGGTGCCCGACGGCGCCGCCGTCGTCGTCGACCGGCCCGACGACGCGGACGCGGAGGGCCTGACGCTCGCGGTGCACTGAGGGCGTCCGGTGCACTGAGGGGACGTGTCACTGAGGACGCCGTGGTGGACGGTGGTGCGCATCACACCGGGAGATGATTCTCCCGGTGTGATGGTCCTCCTTTGGGTGGATGACCGTGGGTCCGCAAGTGGGATGTCAGGGCGGAGTTCTCGCGACACGATGGGACAGTTCGCCGTCGTCGACGAGGAGGCCCCCCATGAGGCCGATCGAGATCCCCTGGTGCCAGGTCCGGGGAAGCCATCAGGAAAACGACTCTGAATTGGCGCACATCGAATGGTTGCGACGCGCCGTGCCGGTGGTCGAAATGCCCCGGTTCTGGCAGGGTTGAGTCAGTAAGAACACCGATCACAAGGTGTTGTCTGAATCGTTGGGCCTCGCCGGTGCCGCCGGGGCGGGTAGCGATTCGTGCGATTTCAATTACTGCGGGGAAGGTGCCGATGCCTCACCCCCGCGCGGAGCGTCCCGCCCCACCAACACCCTCGGAGTCACCCATGAAGCGCCCCGTGTCCCGACGCCCCCTGTCCCGACGCCTCGCCGCCCCGACCGTGCTCGCCGCCTGCGCGCTCGCACTCACGGCGTGCAGCGGATCCACCAAGGCGAACACCCCGTCCGACGACGAGACGCCCGTCAGCCCCCTCGAGAAGATCTTCGCCGACGTCTACGGCGAGTGGGACGAGGCCGAGATGGCGGCGCAGCAGATGAGGTCGGAGGAGATCGTCGCCGCGTGCATGGCCGAGCAGGGGTTCGAGTACACGCCGGTCGACTACAGCCAGCAGATGGTCAGCACGAACGATGTGGACACGACCACACGCGAATGGGCCGAGAAGAACGGCTATGCGATGACGATCCAGCCCGAGGAATGGATGATGACCGACGAGGAGGCGGCCAGCTTCGTCGACCCGAACCAGGAGTACATCGACGCCATGTCGGAGTCGGAGCAGCAGGCGTACTACGCGGCGCTCTACGGGGACTTCGACTGGGAGGCGGCCGAGGGCGAGGAGATCCAGCCGGACCCGTCGCAGCTCGGGTGCAGCGGCAAGGCGCAGGAGGAGCTCTACGGCGGGCAGCAGGATCTCTTCGAGAGCGAGGAGATGACGGCGTTCAACGACGCCATGACCGAGCTGTGGGAGAGCATCGACTCGGCCCCCGAGCTGGCCGACCTGAACACGCAGTGGTCGGCCTGCATGGCGGAGGCCGGGTTCAGCGGCTATGAGAGCCCGCAGGCCGCGATCGACGACTTCATGGAGCGCTCCAACAGCTTCTACGAGACCGCGTACCCCGACGACGTCGAGACCATCGACGAGAACTTCGAGGAGCCCGTCATCGACCCCAAGATCCAGGACGAGGAGCGCGCCACGGCGGTGGCGGACTGGGACTGCCAGAAGAAGCTCGACTACGTGGCGGCGCGTCAGAAGGTGCAGTTCGCGATGGAGCAGGACTTCATCGACGCGCACGGCCCCGAGATCGAGACCTACAAGGCGGCCCTCAAGGAGCTCGGCCTGTGAGCATCATCGAGCCGCGTAGCGGTGAGCCCGACGCCGGTGGCGAACACGGGGACACCGCCGAGATCGTGGTGACCGAGCTGGACGAACCGGCCGCCGGGCCGCGCGGGCTGCGTGGACCGCGCCTGGTGCTCGTGGTCGCGGGCGTGGCGGTGCTGAGCCTGGCGGCGGGGCTGCTGGCGGGCCGGTTCGTCGTCTCGCCCGCGCAGGCGGCCGCACAGGCGGCCCCGCCCGTGGCCGGCCCCGTCACCGCACCGGTGGCGAAGCGCGTACTCAGCAACGACGTCGTGCTCCGGGCCGATGCCGTGTACGACGACGCCGTCAGCGTGCGCCTGGAGACCGCCGAGATCTCCGGACCCGCCGTGGTGACCGGGCAGGTGCCGCAGGTGGGGGCCCAGCTCGATGCCGGGAGCGTGATGCTGGAGATCGCCGGGCGGCCCGTGATCGTGCTGCCGGGGGACCTGCCCGTGTACCGCTCGCTGCGGGCCGGGACGTCCGGCCCCGACGTGCTCCAGCTCAAGGCCGCCCTGGGCGCGCTGGGGATCGGTGCCGGCGACGCGTCGAACGACGTCTACGACGCCGCGACGGCCGCCGGCGTCGACGCCCTGTACGCGAAGGCCGGGTACGCCGGCCCGGAGTCGGGCGAGGAGGCGGAGGAGGCGCTGAAGTCCGCGCGGGAGGCCGTGCGAGCCGCGGAGGCAGGTGTGCGCGACGCGCAGGCGCAGGTGGCCCAGGCGGCCAAGGGTGCCGACGACCTCCAGAAGCTCGCGGCGGACAACGACGTGCGGGCCGCCGAACGTGCGCTCGCGCAGGCCCAGGCGACCGCGCAGCAGCAGGAGGCCGCCCGTGCGGCGGCGGCCGCGGCCGGTGAGCCGGCGCCGGAGGAGGAGCCGGTGGACGTGGCGAGCCTGGAGGACCAGCTCACGCTCGCCCGGGCGAACCGGGCCGCCCTGGACGTGCGCCCGGACACGAGCGCCGAGCAGGGCCAGGTCACGGCCGCCCAGCAGGCGCTCACCGACGCGCGCGCCGAGCTCCAGGACGCGCAGGAGCGCACGCTCACCGCGCTGCCCGCCAGCGAGGTCGTGTACGTCAGCGCCCTGCCGCGACGGGTCGACGAGGTCCTGGTCGAGCGCGGCGGGCTGGTGAGCGGCCCGGTGGCGTCGATCTCCGGGGCCACGCTCGTGCTGCAGGCGGGCGTGTCGGGCTCGGACGCGAAGCTGCTCAAGGCCGGTGCGGTCGGCACCCTCGAGCTCCCGGACGGCACCACCGCGCAGGCCACCGTCGCCTCGGTGGGCGACGACGCCGCGCAGGCAGACACGTCCGGCGAGAAGAAGGACGACTCGGGCGAGACGAAGTCCGCCAAGCGCGTCCCGGTGCGGCTCGAACCCCAGGACCTGACCCCCGAGCAGGTCGAGGCGCTGCGCGGCCAGAACGTCAAGGTGACCGTCTCCGTGGGGGCCACCGACGGCGAGGTGCTCACCGTGCCGCTCGCGGCGCTCACCGCCGGGTCGGGCGGCGAGTCCCGGGTGGAGGTGCAGCGGGGGACCGGCACGGAGACCGAGCTGGTCACCGTGACCACCGGGCTGGCCGCGCAGGGGTACGTGGAGATCGCGTCGGCCGACGGCTCGCTCGACGTGGGCGACAAGGTCGTGGTGGGCGAGTGACGGTCGACCTGTTCGCGGCGGCCGCGCCCCTCGAACCGGCCGAGCCCGCCCAGCCCGACGGCACCCAGCCCGACGACGCAGCGCCCGTCGTCGAGCTGCGCGCGGTGACGCGACGGTTCCCGGGCCCGCCCGTGGTGGAGGCGCTGCGGGCCGTGGACCTGCGCGTCGAGCGGGGCGACTATCTCTCGATCGTCGGCCCGTCCGGGTCCGGCAAGTCGACGCTGCTCAACGTGCTGGGCCTGCTGGACCGCCCGACGTCGGGGGAGTACCTCCTGGACGGGCGGGTGGCGGGCACGGCGTCCGAGGGGGAGCGGGCCCGGCTGCGCGCGCAGCGGATCGGGTTCGTGTTCCAGTCGTTCCACCTGCTGCCGCAGCGCACCGTGCTGGACAACGTGGTGCTGGCCACCATGTACGGCGGGGTGCCGCGGGCCCGACGCCGGGCGCGCGCGCTGGCCGCCCTGGAGCGGGTGGGGCTGTCCCACCGGGTCGGGTTCTGGCCCACCACCCTCTCGGGCGGCGAGCGGCAGCGTGTCGCCGTGGCCCGCGCGCTGGTCACCGAACCGCACCTGCTGCTGGCCGACGAGCCGACGGGCAACCTGGACACGGCCAGCTCCGCGCAGGTCATGGCCCTGTTCGACGAGCTGCACGCCGACGGGGTGACCCTGGCCGTCATCACGCACGACCTGGCCGTCTCGGCGCGCGCGGCCCGGCGGGTCCGCATCGAGGACGGCCACCTGGAGGAGATCGCATGACTGGGGAGATCGCATGACCGGGGAGACCCCATGAACGTGCGTGACCTGTGGGCGGAGGCGCTGCACGGCGTCGGCACCCGCCCCACCCGCCTGTTCCTCACCATCCTGGGGACGGTGCTCGGCATCGGCTCCGTCGTCGTGACCGTCGGGCTCGCCCAGACGGCGGCCGGGCAGATCGACAAGCAGTTCGACGCCGTCACCGCCACCCAGGTGACGGTCGAGCCGGCCACCTCGTCCACGGGCGGCACCGAGCGGACCCTCGCCGCCCTGCCGTGGGACGCCGAGCAGCGGGTGAGCCAGATCGCGGGCGTGGTCAGCGCGGGCGCCGTCGCCACGCTCGACGTCGGGACGCTCGCGGTGACCGCCGTCCCCGTCAACGACCCGTCGCAGGCGGCCAAGGCGCCCCCCGCCGTGATGGCGGCCAGCCCCGGGCTGCTCGACGCCGTGCGCGCCCACGTGGTCACGGGGCGGTACTTCGACGCCGGTCACGACGCCCGCGCCGACCGCGTCGTCGTGCTGGGCGCGGGCGCGGCCGAGAAGCTCGGCGTGCACCGGGTGGACCGCCAGCCGGCCGTGTTCGTCGGTGACGTGGCCTACACCGTCATCGGGATCATCGACGGCGCGAAGCGCGTGCCGGCGCTGGACGACGCCGTGATCCTGCCGGCCGGCACCGCGCGGCACGACCTGGACGCCGGCCCGCCCGACCAGCTCCAGATCCACATCGCCACGGGCGCGGGGCAGGTGGTGGCCCGGCAGGCGCCCCTCGCGCTCGACCCCAACAACCCCGACGCCTACACCGTCAAGGCGCCGTCGGCGGGGTCGGCGGTGCGCGGCAACGTGCAGGCCGACATCTCGGCGCTGTTCCTCGCCCTGGGCGGTATCGCACTTATCGTCGGCGGGCTCGGCATCGCGAACGTCACCCTGCTGTCCGTCATGGAACGCGTGGGCGAGATCGGCCTGCGCCGGGCGCTCGGGGCGTCCCGGCGGGCGATCGCCGGGCAGTTCGTGGTCGAGTCCGTCACCACCGGGCTGCTCGGCGGGCTCATGGGCGCCGCCGTCGGGGTCATGACGGTCGTCGGCGTCGCCATCGCGCGCGACTGGACCCCGATCCTCGACCTTCGCGTCGCGCTCGGCTCGGCCGCGCTGGGCGCCGTCGTCGGCCTGGTCGCGGGCGCCTACCCGGCCATCAAGGCCGCCTCCATCGAACCGGTCGCCGCCCTGCGCGGCGGCGTCTGACGCCCGGACGCGCGCTGCGATGATCCGTCCTGTGACGGTTCACCTGAGCGGGCTGCTGGTGTGCGCCGACGACGCCCAAGCGCACCTGGTCCGCGAGCACCTGGCACGACACGTGGAGTTGACGCGCGCGGAGCCCGGCTGCCTGTCGTTCGCCGTCGAGCCGACCGCCGACCCGCTCGTCTGGACGGTCGAGGAGCGGTTCGCGGACGCCGATGCGTTCGCCGCGCACCAGACGCGCGTCGCCACCAGCGCGTGGGGCGTGGCGACGGCGGGCATCGAGCGCCGCTACGCGATCAGCGGCCTGGAGTAGACCCGGCGGGTTCCCGGGACTGTCAGTTGTCAGCCGGAGCCAGGTCCAGGATCACCGGGACGTGGTCGCTGGCGCCCTTGCCCTTGCGTTCCTCGCGGTCGATCGTCACGCCGGTGACACGGTCCGCGAGCGCCGGGGTGGCCCAGGTGAAGTCGATGCGCTGCCCGCGGTTCTTGGGGAAGGCGAGCTGCTTGTAGTCCCAGTAGGTGTAGGTGTGCTCGGCGGGCAGGTGTTCGCGGGAGACCTCGCGGTATCCGGCGTCGGCGAAGGCGTGGAAGGCGGCGCGTTCGGCGGGGGTGACGTGGGTGGAGCCGACGAACGCGGCGGGGTCGTACACGTCGGTGTCGAGGGGGATGACGTTCCAGTCGCCCACCAGGGCGATCTGGGCGGCGGGGTCGGCGGCGAGCCACCCGGTGGCCTCGGTGCGCAGCCGGTCCAGCCAGGCGAGCTTGTAGGTGTAGTGCGGGTCGTCGACGGCGCGGCCGTTGGGGATGTACAGGGACCAGACGCGCACCCCGCCGCAGGTGGCGCCGAGCGCCCGCGCCTCGTGCAGCGCATCGGGCGCGTCCTCGCCTCCGGTGGTTGCGGGAGCCGCGTCGTCGAACAGTGTGGTGTCGACAGGCTCGATCATCGGATCCGCGGTGTCCTTGCTGAACCCGGGTTGCCCGGGGAAGGCGCGGGCGACGTCGTCGATCCCGACGCGGGACGCGATGGCGACCCCGTTCCACTGCGAGAAGCCGACGTGCGCCACCTCGTATCCGGCGGCGTCGAACGCGGCGTAGGGGAACTGCTCGTCGCGGCACTTGGTCTCCTGGATGGCGAGCACGTCCACGTCCCACCGCTGCAGGAAGGCGACCACACGGTCGGCTCGGGCGCGGACGGAGTTCACGTTCCAGGTGGCCAGTCGCATGCGCCCACCGTAGGGGACGGGTCGCGTGCCAGACTGGACGCCATGGTTGTGCGCCGCCCGTTCGTCGCGGCCCTGGTCGTGGCGGTGACGTTCGCCCTGGCGGCGTGCAGCGCGGGCATGACGGCGGTCGGTGAGGGCACCGTCGTCGGCCCGGGGGGCGCCGCACGCACGGACGTGACGATCGCCGTCGCGGCGGAGCCCGTGAACCTGGACTTCACCACCACCTCGGGCGCCGCGATCCCGCAGCTCCTGATGAACAACGTGTACGAGACGCTGGTCAAGATCGACCAGGACGGTGCGATCGTGCCGCTGCTGGCGGAGTCGTGGGACGTGTCGGGCGACCGCACGCAGTACACGTTCCACCTGCGTTCCGGGGTCACGTTCAGTGATGGGCGGCCGTTCACGGCCGACGACGTCGTCGCCTCGTTCGACCGGGTGCGCACGGACTGGCTGAACGCGATCAGCGCGAAGATGGACGTGGTCGCCTCGACGACGGCGCTGGACGAGCACACGGTGCGGGTCACGCTCACCCGCCCGTCGAACGCGTGGCTGTTCGACCTGGGCACGTCGGTGGGGGCCATCTTCCCGGCCGACCTGACCGGGGTGGACCTGCGCACGGAGGCGATCGGCACGGGCCCGTACCGGGTGCTCAGCGTGCGCCAGGGCGACCGGATCGTGCTGGCGGGGCGGCCCGAGTACTGGGGCGGCCCGCCCGCGATGACGACCATCACGGTGCGCTACCTGTCGGATCCGACGTCGGCCGTCAACGCCCTGCGCGCGGGGGACGTGGACATGCTGTTCAACTCCGCGACGGGCGACCAGGTGCGCCAGCTCGCGAGGCTGGGCGGGTTTCAGGTGGTCGAGGGCACGTCCACGGGGGAGGTGCTGCTCTCGTTCAACAACCGGGTGCCGCCGTTCGACGACGTGCGGGTGCGCCGCGCGTTCGCCTATGCCATCGACCGGCAGGCGATCATGGACACGGCGTCGGGCGGGTACGGCACCCTGGTGGCCGCGATGGTGACGCCGCAGGACCCGTACTACGAGGACCTGACCGGGCTGTTCCCCTACGACCCGGCGCGGGCGCGCGAGCTGCTCGCGCAGGCGGGGGCCACCGACCTGGACGTGACCCTCACCGTGCCCAGCCTCACGTATGCGACGACGGCGGCCGAGCTGATCGTCTCCCAACTGGCCCAGGTGGGGGTGCGGGTGCGGATCGCGACCGCCGAGTTCCCCGCCGTGTGGCTCGACCAGGTGTTCACCCGCCACGACTTCCAGATGTCGGTGATCCAGCACTCCGAGGCGCGCGACATGCTCACCGTGTTCAGCCGCGACTACTACCTGGGGTTCGACGACTCGACCATCGCGCCCCTCGCGGCCGCGGCCGACGCCGGCACCTGGCAGGAGTACGTGGACGGCATGAAGCAGGTGGCCCGCCACATCGTGGAGCAGGCGGGCGGCGTGGTCCTCTACCTGGCCCCCACGCTCACGGTGGCCGACGAGGCGCTGACCGGTATCAAGCCCAACGCGGTCACCGAGTCGATGGACCTGACCACCCTGGCGTGGGCTCCCTGACCAGCGGCCCGGTTACCTGGTCGGGCAGGATGGTGCGGTGAGAACTCGCGTCGCGTGGCTGGCAGGGCAGCTGGTGCTGACCCTCGCCGTCGCGTCGGTGGCGGTGTTCTGGGTGCTGCGGGTGCTGCCGGGCGACTCGGCCGTCGTCGCGCTGGGCGTCAACGCCACCCCCGAAGCACTCGACCAGTGGCGCGCCGCCCACGGGACGGACCGGCCCCTGATCGTGCAGTACCTGGACTGGATGGGCGGGCTGCTGCACGCCGACTTCGGCACCAGCTTCGTCACGGGCCGCGACCTCACGGCCCTGATCCTGGACCGGGTGCAGGTCACCCTCATCATCGTGGGCCTGGGGATGCTGCTCGCCCTGCTGGTGGCGATCCCGCTGGGCACCCTCGCGGCCGTGCACCACCGCTCGGCGTGGGGCACCGTGATCGGCGGCGCCTCCCAGGTGGGGGTCGCGGTGCCGAACTTCCTGGTGGGCGTGCTGCTGGTGTCGTTCGTCGCGGTGCGCGCCCGCTGGCTGCCCGCGGGCGGGTGGGTGCCGCCCATCCTGGACCCGGCCGAGTTCTGGCGGCACGCCATCCTCCCCGCGGTGGCGCTCGGCACCGTGCAGGCGGCGATCATCACCCGGTACGTGCGCTCGGCCGTGATCGAGGTGATGCGCGAGGACTTCCTGCGCACCGCCCGCGCGTCCGGGCACACGCGCACCACCGCGCTGGTGCACCACGGGCTGCGCAACGCGGGCGTCCCCGTGGTCACGGTGGTGGGCGTGCAGCTCGCGGGCATGCTCGTGGGGGCGATCGTCGTCGAGCGCGTGTTCGTGGTGCCGGGGCTCGGCTCGCTGCTGGTCGACGCCGTCAACCAGCGCGACCTGCAGGCCGTCCAGTCGATCGTCATGACGCTCGTGGTGCTGGTGGTGGCCATCAACTTCGTGGTGGACCTGCTCTACACCGTGCTCGACCCGCGCCTGCGCACCGGGCGGGAGGTGCGCGCATGAGCGAGGCAGCAACCGTGGGCCCGCGCCGCCGGCCCGGCGTGCACCCGCAGCTCGTCATCGGGGCGGTGCTCGTGGCGCTCGTCGTCGTCGTCGCGCTGGTGTCGTTCGCCTGGACGCCGTTCGACCCCATCCACGCCGTGCCCGCCGACCGCCTGCAGGGGCCGAGCGCGCAGCACTGGTTCGGCACCGACCGGTTCGGCCGCGACGTGCTCTCCCAGCTCATGGTCGGCGCCCGCATCACCCTGTACGTGGGCGTCGTCGCCGTCGGCATCGCCGCCGTCGTCGGCATCCCCGTCGGCGTCGTCGCCGGGATGCGCGGCGGCGTGCCGGGCGCCGCGCTGATGCGCGGCGCGGACGTGCTGCTCGCGTTCCCCGGCCTGCTGCTCGCCATCGTGTTCGGGGCGGCGTTCGGGGCGGGGACGACGACGGCGATGGTGGCGCTGGGCATCGGCGCGATCCCGGCCTTCGCGCGGGTGGCGCGCTCGGGGACCCTTCAGGTGATGCGTACCGACTACGTGCTGGCCGCGCGCGCCGCGAACCGGCCGGCGTGGGCCATCGCGTGGCGGCACGTGCTGCCCAACATCGCGGGGATCGCGGTGGTGCAGGCGTCGGTGAACTTCGGCCTGGCCGTGCTCGCGGAGGCCGCGCTGAGCTTCCTGGGGCTGGGCACCGCGCCGCCCACGCCGTCGTGGGGGCGCATGCTGCAGGACTCCCAGCAGTTCCTGGGCACCTACGACTACCTGGCGATCGCGCCCGGGGTGGCCATCGCGGTGGCCGTGCTGGGCTTCAACCTGCTGGGTGACGGCCTGCGCGACGTGCTGGATCCCCGCCTGCTGGGGAGACGCCGATGACGCCGCCCGCCCTCCTGATCGAGGACCTCACGGTCCGCACCGCGAGCGACCGGACGCTGGTCGACGCCGTCTCCCTGACCGTGGCCCCCGGTGAGCGGGTGGGCCTGATCGGCGAGTCCGGTTCCGGCAAGTCGCTCACCGCGCTGAGCGTGCTGGGCCTGCTCGACGAGAACCTCACGGCGTCGGGCCGCGTCGACGTCGGCGGCGAGCACGACCTGCTGCGCCGCCCGGAGCGGCGCCTGGCCCGGCTGCGCGGGTCGGCCGTGTCGATGGTGTTCCAGGAGCCGATGACGGCGCTCGACCCGCTGGTGCGCGTCGGGCGGCAGGTGGCCGAGGTGGTCGGGCTGCACGGGCGCGGGCGTGCTTCCAGGGCGGTCGCGCGGCGGCGGGCCGCGAGCCTGCTCACGGAGGTGGGCCTGCCCGGGGCGGAGCGCGCCTACCCCCACCAGCTCAGCGGCGGGCAGCGCCAGCGCGTCATGATCGCGATGGCGCTGGCGAACGACCCGGGCCTCCTCGTGGCCGACGAGCCCACCACGGCGCTCGACGTGACCGTGCAGGCGCAGGTGCTGGACCTCATGGGCCGGCTGGTCGCCCGGCGCGGCACCGGCCTGCTCTTCATCACGCACGACCTCGCGGTGGTGGCGCAGGTGTGCGAGCGCGTCGTGGTGATGAAGGACGGGCGCGTGGTCGAGCAGGGGCCGGTCGCGGACGTGTTCGCCGACCCCCGGCACGCGTACACGCGCACGCTGCTCGCGGCGTCCACCCTGCCGCCGCGCCGCCCGTCGCTGGTTGAGCCGGTCCCGGTGGTTGAGCCCACCGCGCTGGTTGAGCCTGTCGAGACCCCGGGGCCTCCGCCCGCCATCCGTCTCGCCGCCGTCACGAAGCGGTACCACCGCTCGGGCGGCGTCGTCGTCGACGCGCTCCGGGGCATCTCCCTGGACGTCGCGCCGGGTGAACGCTTCGGCATCGTGGGCGAGTCCGGCTCGGGCAAGACGACGACGCTGCGCCTGCTCGCGGGCCTGGACACACCCACGTCGGGCCGCATCGAGGTCGCGGGGGTCACGCTCGCAGACATCACGCCGCCGGATGGGCCGACGAGCGTCCCGGAACGTCGCCCATGGTCCCCGTTTGCCCGACGACGTGGGACGTTCGTGGCCGGCTCGCGGGACGTTGCCCGGGTCCGCGCCGACCTGCAGCTCGTGTTCCAGGATCCGATGGGGTCGCTCGACCCGCGCATGACGGTGGCCCGGATCGTGGCGGAGCCGCTGCTCAACCCCGCGAACCGCCGCGACCTGCCCCAGGGGGCCACGCGCCGCGGTCGTGAGGCGCTGGTGCGCGAGGTCCTGGCCGCCGTCGGCCTGCCCGACGACGCGGCCCAGCGCTACCCGCACGAGTTCAGCGGGGGGCAGCGCCAGCGGGTCTCGATCGCGCGGGCGCTGGTGTGCCGCCCGAAGGTGCTGGTGGCGGACGAGCCGGTGAGCGCGCTCGACGTGTCGGTGCGCGCCCAGGTGCTGGACCTCCTGGCACGCCTGGCGGACGAGCGCGGCCTGACCCTGGTGCTGGTGTCGCACGACCTCGCGGTGGTGCGCCACCTGTGCGACCGGGTGGCCGTCATGCGGGCGGGCCAGATCGTGGAGCAGGGCCCCACGGAGCAGGTGTGGGCGCACCCGAGCCACGAGTACACGCGCACCTTGCAGGACGCGACGCCCGTGCTCCCTGGCCGGGTGTAGCCCGCGCCGCCCCAACTAGGGTGGGTGCATGGGTACCGCTCTCGTCACCGGCGCGACCGCCGGACTCGGCCTGGAGTTCGCCTGGCAGCTCGCCACGGCCCGCCACGACCTGGTGCTGGTCGCTCGCGACGAGCCGCGCCTGGAGGAGGTCGCCGCCTCGCTGCGCGCCGCGGCGGGCGTGCGCGTCGAGGTGCTGCGCGCGGACCTGTCCGTGCCGGACGACGTCGAGCGGGTCGCACAGCGGCTGCGCGTCACGGGGCAGGAGCCGGGCGGGGAAGCGGGCCAGGAGCCGGGCGGGGCGCGCCGGCCCGTGGGGCTGCTGGTCAACAACGCCGGGTTCGCCACGAGCCAGCACTTCGTGGACGGCGATCTGGACGTCGAGCTGCGCGCCCTGGACGTCATGGTGCGCGCGGTGCTGGTGCTGAGCCGGGCCGCCGCCGGGCAGATGGTGGCGCGCGGGCGGGGTGCGATCCTCAACGTGGGTTCGGTGGCCGCGCTCACCGCGGGGGGCACGTACGCCGCGCACAAGGCATGGGTGCGCACGTTCACGGAGTCGCTGGCCGCGGAGCTCAAGGGCACCGGGGTGACGGCAACCGTGGTCGCGCCCGGGTTCACGCACACCGAGTTCCACGCGCGCGCGGCGGCCGACATGTCCGGCCTGCCGGAGGTCGCGTGGCTGCAGGCGCCCCGCGTCGTCGCTGAGGCCCTCGCGGACGTGCGCCGCGGCGTCGTCCTGTCCACGCCGTCGCTGCGGTACAAGGCGGCCTCGGCGCTGCTGCGGGCGGCGCCGCGCGCGGCGGTGCGCGCGATGGGGCACTACCGCTGAGGCTCGCTCACAACCAGTCGACGCGTTTGAACACCCGGTAGAGCCCGAACGCGGCGACCACCATGACGAGCAGCGCGAACGGGTACCCGAGCGTCCAGTGCAGCTCGGGCATCACGCGGAAGTTCATGCCGTAGATCCCGGCCACCAGGGTGGGAGCGAAGAACACGGCTGCCCAGGAGGAGATCTTCTTGGCCGCCTCGGCCTGCTTCATCGACGCCTGCGTCATGCGCTGCATCTCGTCGTTCTGCTCCTGGCCCACCAGGGTGGCGTGGACGGTCAGGGCGTTGTCGAGCACGGCGCGGAACTCGGTGGCCCGCTCCGCGTACCGGATGGCGTGGTCGAGCACGTCGCGGAACGCCCGCTCGACCTGCACCCCCACGCCCAGATCCGTGGCGCCCGCGCCGGGTGCCGCGCCGAACACGCTCCCCGAGGCCAGCGTCTCGACGATCTGCCGCAGGGAACGCGTGGCCCGCTGGAACGTGATGACCTCACGGGAGAGCTCGTAGATGCGGCGGGACACCTGCGGGTCACGGCTGAAGAGCTGGTCCTCGATCTCGTCGATGTCGTTCTCCAGCCCGTCGACCACGTGGGCGTAGTCGTCGACGACGTCGTCGATCAGGGCGTGCGCGATGGCGAGCGGCCCCAGCCGGAGCCGGTCGGGGCGGGCCTCCAGGGCGCGGCGGACGGGGCTGACGTGCGGGAACTCGCCGCGTCGCACGGAGACCACGAACGCCGGTCCCACGAACAGGTGCACCTCGGTGAACTCGACGTCCTCGGTCTCGTCGCGGTACCGGGCCGGGCGCAGCACCACGAAGAGCACGTCGTCGTACCGCTCGAGCTTGCTGCGCTGGTGGGCGTGCACGGTGTCCTCGACGGCCAGCTCGGGCAGGCCCAGCGCCCGGGCCACCTCGTGGACCTCGGCCTCCGAGGGGTGCAGCAGGTCGATCCAGCCGACGGCGTCCGGGGCCGCCATGGCCGCGAGGGCGGCTTCGAGGCCCGGCCCGGTGGCGGCGCGGGCGCCGTTCACGTACACGGCGCTGTCGGCGGTGCGGTCGGTGTTGCCGTCGGCGATGCTCACGGTGCCATCTTGCCCGTCCCCGTACCCTGGACGCCGTGACCCACGCTGACCTGTCCCTGTCCCCGCGCGACCAGCTCCTGGCCCTGATCAAGGAGCTCGCCATCGTCCACGGCCGCGTGACGTTGTCCTCCGGCAAGGAGGCGGACTACTACGTCGACCTGCGCCGCATCACCCTTCACCACCGGGCCGCCCCGCTGGTGGGCCACGTCATGCTCGACCGCCTCGAGGAGCTGGGCTTCGGCCCGGGCGAGATCGACGCCGTGGGCGGCCTGACGCTCGGCGCCGACCCCATCGCCGCTGCCCTGCTGCACGCCGCCGCCTCGCGCGGCCTGGACCTCGACGCGTTCGTGGTGCGCAAGGCGGCCAAGGCGCACGGCATGCAGCGGCAGATCGAGGGGCCCGGCGTCGCGGGCCGCCGCGTCGTCGTCGTCGAGGACACGACGACGACGGGGGGTTCCCCGATCCAGGCGATCGAGGCGGTGCGCGCCGCGGGCGGCGAGGTCGTGGCCGTCGCGACGATCGTGGACCGCGCGACGGGCGCGGGCGAGAAGATCGAGGCGCTCGGCATCCCGTACCACCCGCTGTTCACCCTGGCGGACGTCGGCCTCGCCTGAGGCCCCCTACACCCGCGCGATCAGGTCCGCGATCGAGTCGACCACCTGGTGGGGGCGGAACGGGTACTTCTCCACGTCGTCGATCCCGGTGGACCCGGTCAGCACCAGGAACGTCTCGAGGCCCGCCTCGATGCCGCCGACGACGTCGGTGTCCATGCGGTCCCCGATCATCGCCGTGTGCATGGAGTGCGCGCCGATCCGGTTGAGCGCCGAGCGGAACAGGATCGGGTTCGGCTTGCCGACGAAGTACGGTGCGCGCCCCGTGGCCGCCTGGATCAGTGCCGCGACCGCCCCCGTGGCGGGCAGCGGCCCCTCCAGCGACGGGCCGGTGACGTCCGGGTTCGTCGCGATGAACCGCGCGCCGCCCTGGATGAGGCGGATGGCCTTGGTGATGGCCTCGAACGAGTAGGTGCGCGTCTCGCCGAGCACCACGTAGTCGGGGTCGGACTCGGTGAGGGTGTACCCGACCTCGTGCAGCGCCGTCGTCAGGCCCGCCTCCCCGATGGCGTACGCGGAGCCGTTCGGCACCTGATCGGCCAGGAACCGCGCGGTGGCCAGCGCGGACGTCCAGATGGACTCCTCGGGCAGGTCGATGCCGCTGGTGGCCAGGCGGGCGCGCAGGTCGCGGGCCGTGAAGATCGAGTTGTTCGTCAGCACCAGGAACGGGCGTCCCGCGTCGCGCAGGGCCCGGATGAACTCGGGGGCGCCGGGGATCGCATGGCCCTCGTGCACCAGCACGCCGTCCATGTCGGTCAGCCATGCGTCGATCTGCCGGGTCATCGTCGTCCTCCAAGTGCTGGTGCGGGTCCACGCGAACGCTACCGGCCCGCGTGCAGGCAGGCGCCACACGACGGTTCGTGAGTCTGTCGACGATTCGTGGAATCGAGGCCACGAACCGTCGACAAACCCACGAACCATCCGCCGGGCCGGGGGAGGATTGACCCATGACTTCCCCGGGCCCCTCGCTGGGCACCCCGCTGTCCCCGCACGCCACCCGTGTGCTGCTGCTCGGCTCCGGCGAGCTCGGCAAGGAGGTCGCGATCGAGCTGCAACGCCTGGGCGCCGAGGTCGTCGCCGTCGACCGCTACGCCGACGCCCCCGCCATGCAGGTCGCCCACCGCGCGCACGTCGTCGACATGCTCGACCCCGCCGCCCTGCGCGCCGTCATCG
Source organism: Xylanimicrobium pachnodae JCM 13526 = NBRC 107786 (assembly GCA_001592145.1). Taxonomy (GTDB): domain Bacteria; phylum Actinomycetota; class Actinomycetes; order Actinomycetales; family Cellulomonadaceae; genus Xylanimonas; species Xylanimonas pachnodae. The sequence continues at coordinate 233,683 of BCWJ01000001.1, forward strand.
ACGCGGAGCGCCCCGACGTCGTGGTCCCGGAGATCGAGGCGATCGCCACGGCGGTGCTCGCCGACGTCGAGGCCGACGGCGTCCGCGTGGTCCCCACCGCGCGCGCGACGCGCCTGACCATGGACCGCGAGGGCATCCGCCGCCTCGCCGCCGAGGAGCTCGGCCTGCCCACCTCGCCCTACCGGTTCGTGGACACGCTCGATGATCTGCGCGCCGCCGTCGCTGCCGTCGGGATGCCGTGCGTGGTCAAGCCCGTCATGTCGTCGTCGGGCAAGGGTCAGTCCGTCATCCGCGACGCCGACGACGTCGCAGCGTCGTGGGAGTACGCGCAGACCGGCGGGCGCGCGACGGCGACCGGCGACGCCGGGGTGCGCGTCATCGTCGAGGGCTTCGTCGACTTCGACTACGAGATCACCCTGCTCACCGTCCGGTCCGCCGCGGGCACCACGTTCTGCCCGCCCATCGGCCACGTGCAGGAGGACGGCGACTACCGCGAGTCGTGGCAGCCGCAGCCCATGAGCGACGCGGCGCTCGCGGCGGCCCAGGCGGTGGCCGCCCGCGTCACCGACGCGCTGGGCGGGTGGGGCGTCTTCGGGGTCGAGCTGTTCGTGGTGGGCGACCAGGTGCTCTTCTCCGAGGTCAGCCCCCGCCCGCACGACACCGGCCTGGTCACGCTCGTGAGCCAGGACCTCAGCCAGTTCGCCCTGCACGCCCGCGCCGTGCTCGGCCTGCCCGTGCCCGAACCCACCCGGATCGGCGGCGCCGACCAGCAGGCGGCGGCGTCGTGCGCCGTTCTCGCCGAGGGCACCGGTATCCCCGTGTTCGACGGCGTCGGCGCGGCGCTCGGCGTCCCGACGGCGCAGGTGCGCCTGTTCGGCAAGCCGCGCGTGGAGGGCGGCCGTCGCCGCGTCGCCGTCACGCTCGCCCGGGGCGCCGACGTCGAGGAGGCCCGCGCCCGCGCCCGCGAGTCCGCGGCAGCCCTGGCGGTCCGCCTTGCCTGAGACCATGTCGGGGGAGCCGGTCGGGGCGGGGCCCATCGGTGTCGGGTCGGTCGGCGTCGGGCCCTGGCACGGCCCCCGGCCCGACGACGCCCGCTACGACCCCGAGCTGCTCGCCCACGGCGACCGCCGCAACGTGGCCGACGAGTTCCGCTACTGGACCGTGGACGCCATCCGTGCGGAGCTCGACGCTCGCCGCGACCCGGGCCGCGAGCTGCACGTCGCCATCGAGAACTGGGTGCACGACCTCAACATCGGCTCCGTGGTCCGCACCGCCAACGCGTTCAACGTGGCCGGGGTGCACATCGTGGGCCGCCGCCGCTGGAACCGCCGCGGCGCGATGGTCACCGAGAAGTACCTGCACCTGCACCACCACGACGACGCCGGGGCGCTCGCCACCTGGGCGGCGGGGGAGGGCCTGACGCTCGTCGGGGTCGACAACGTGCCCGGCTCCGTCCCCCTGGAGCACCGCCCCCTCCCGGCGCGCTGCGTGCTGCTCTTCGGTCAGGAGTCCACCGGCCTGACGGCGCAGGCGCAGGCGGCGTCCGACGTCGTCGTCCACATCACGCAGCGCGGCTCGACCCGCTCCCTGAACGCGGGCGCGGCGGGCGCGATCGCGATGTTCGCGTGGGCGCTGCAGCACGGGGGCGACGAACAGCGCTGACGCCGCCCGCGGCCGGTACGTACCAGGACGCGACACGTGGGCACCCGGACGCAACGATCGTGGGGATCATGGCCCCATGACTGCACCCGATCCTCGACGCGTCGCCGAGGCGACCCGCCACGTGCGGCCCCGGCGCCGCCGCCGGTGGGACTGGGTCACCGCGCTGGGCGTGGTGCTCGTCGTGGCGGGCCTGGGCACCGGCGCCTGGGTGGTCTGGGAGCTCTTCGGCACCACGGTGGTCGCCCAGGCAGAGGCGCGCGACCAGGTGGCCGAGTTCTACGCGGAGATCCCCGAACCCGGGCCGGGGGTGGCGCACCTGCGCACCGACCTGACGGCCGACCCGCCCCCGCAGGCGACCCCCGCCGCGACCGGCACGTGGGCCACGCTCATCGTCCCGTCCTGGGCGGGCACGAAGGGCCCCTACGGGGAGGACCTGAGCACGCGCATCCCCATCGCGGAGGGCGTGGGCAACAACGTCATCGACCACGCGTGGGCCGGGCACTACCCGGGCACCGCCGGGCCGGGCGAGGTGGGCAACTTCTCGCTCGCCGCGCACCGGCGCTCGCGGGGGCAGTCGTTCGCGCGCCTCGACCAGCTGCGGGCGGGTGACTCCGTCGTCGTCGAGACGGCCGACACCTGGTACGTCTACACGGTCACGGGCGACCCGGAGGTGGTGCTGCCGGAGGCGGTCGAGGAGGTCGCCCCGGTGCCGCACGACCCGACGGCGACGCCGACACGGCGCCTCATCACCCTGACCACGTGCACGTCGACGACGCTGGGCGAGTGGGGCAACGACCACCGCCTGTCCGTGCACGCCGAGCTGACCGGCTGGGCGCCGCGCTCCGACGGGGTCCCCGAAGAGCTGGCCGACGCGGGCGTCTGACCGCCCGCGACACCGGTGCGACGGCGATCGGGCGCCGCGCCGACCGCCGCCCCCGCGCCGCCGCGCACGCGAGCGCGGACGCCCATATGACGGTCAGGCCACAGGCGTGGGAAGATGCTGGTGGCTCATCCCATACGTCTACTGGAGTATCAACGATGCCCATCGCAACCCCTGAGGTCTACGCCGAGATGATCGACCGGGCGAAGGCTGGCAAGTTCGCCTACCCCGCGGTCAACATCACGTCGTCCTCCACCGTCACCGCCGCCATCCAGGGCTTCGCGGAGGCTGAGTCGGACGGCATCATCCAGGTCTCCGTGGGCGGCGCCGAGTACGCCTCGGGCTCGACCATCAAGGACCGCATCACCGGTTCGCTCGCGCTCGCCGCGTACGCGACCGAGGTCGCCAAGAACTACAACGTGAACATCGCGCTGCACACCGACCACTGCGTCAAGAAGAACCTTGACTCGTGGGTCCGCCCGCTGCTCGCGCTCGAGGCGGAGCAGGTCAAGAAGGGCCAGAACCCGACGTTCCAGTCGCACATGTTCGACGGCTCGGACATCCCGCTGGACGAGAACCTGGTCATCGCCGCCGAGCTGCTCGAGCTCTCGCAGGCCGCGCGCACCATCCTCGAGATCGAGGTGGGCGTCGTCGGTGGCGAGGAGGACGGCCACGTCGCGGAGATCAACGAGAAGCTGTACACCACGGCTGAGGACGGCCTCGCGACCGTCCGCGCGCTCGGCGCCGGTGAGAAGGGCCGCTACCTGACGGCCCTGACCTTCGGCAACGTGCACGGCGTGTACAAGCCGGGTGCCGTCAAGCTGCGCCCGTCGATCCTGGCCGACATCCAGAAGGCCGTGGGCGACCAGATCGGCAAGGCGAACCCGTTCGACCTGGTGTTCCACGGTGGTTCGGGCTCGACGGCCGAGGAGATCGCGGAGGCGGTCGACAACGGTGTCATCAAGATGAACATCGACACGGACACGCAGTACGCGTACTCGCGCCCCGTGGCCGGCCACTTCTTCACCAACTACGACGGCGTCCTCAAGGTCGACGGCGAGGTGGGCAACAAGAAGGCCTACGACCCGCGCGCCTGGGGCAAGCTGGCCGAGGCCGGCATGGCTGCCCGCATCGTCGAGGCGAGCCAGCAGCTCCGCTCGGCGGGCCAGAAGATGCGCTGATCCCGCCACCCGGGACCACGACCGAGCCCCGCTTCCTCATCGCGAGGAGGCGGGGCTCGGTCGTGTCCGGTGGGTGTGGTCGAAACCTCAGTCGAGGTCCTGCTCGTGGTCGGACTCCACGATGTCGAGCAGGTCGCCGATGCGGGTCACGTCGAGCAGGAACCGCACCGTGGGCGGTGCGCGCAGGATGCGGACGCGCTGGGGCATGCGGGTGGCCAGGCGGGCCAGGAACGCGACGCCCGACGAGTCCATGAACGTGATGTGGTGGGCGTCGATCTCGACGGGGAGCCCGGTCGCCTCCGCCTCCGCCGTCGCCTCGCTGAGCTCGGGGCCGGTGTCGGCGTCGATCTCGCCGGAGAGCACGATGCGGGCGCGTGTGGTACCGACGATCAGGTGGACGCTTCCGGCCTCGTTGGCGTCGGCCGCGCTGCCAGCGCCCCTGCCCGTCATGGCGTCCGATGGTTCGTGCACGATAGTCCCCTCCGCAGCCGCGGCCTCGCTGGCTTTCGGGGACCACACTACGGTGAAGTGACCAGCAGGAACACCATCCATCCCCGAGATGACCACCTGGACGGAGGCGAGATGGCGCAGGCGCCCGGCGACGCACCGGTGCCACCCGAGGTGCTCGTGGAGCTGGCGGCCACGACGTCGCAGTTCATGTTCGTGCTCGGACCGTCCGACGACGGGTATCCGCTGCTGTGGGCCAACGACGCGTTCGCGCGCAAGACGGGCCTGCACGGCGACGAACCGTGCGCGGCGGCGCAGGATCGCACGGGCGTGGGTGCGCTGGACCGGCTGCTGGCCGACCCGGTGGACGGTGACCTGGTGGCGGAGGCGCTCGTCACGGACGACGGGGGAACGTTCACCGTGCAGTGCACGGGGGCGCAGGGGCGCCCGTTCTGGGGCCACCTGAACCTGGCGGCCCGGCGGGACGCCGGGGGGCGGGTCACGCACGTCCTGGGTGTCTGCACCGACGTCTCGGAGTACGTCGACGAGCAGTCCGCACAGCTCCGCACGCTGGCGGTGGAGCGGCGCCAGCGTGCCGACCTGGGTCTGGTCGCGAAGTCCACGGAGCTGCTGGTGGACCTGGACTATCCGTACGCGTTGCGCGACATCGCCGAGCTGTTGCGCTCGGTGGTGCCGTGGGCGGCCTTCTACCTGAACGACGACGGCCTGTTCTATGCCGAGGGGATCGACATCGCGGCGCCGCCGGGAGGTCGCGGCCGCCGCCACCTGCGGTCGCCGCGCGCGGAGGACGGGACGCGGGACCGCGTGCAGGACCTGCTCGACGGTGTCACGGACGCGCCGGTGCCGCTGCGCCTGGACGTCGAGTACCCGCCGCTGACCGTGTCCGCCTGGCTGCAACGCGACCTCACCGAGCGGGTCCTGGCGGAGACGGGGGTGCGGCCGGGCTCCGCCGTCGTGCACGCGGTGGGTGGGCGGCGCCGGATCCTGGGCCTGCTCGTCACCTGGAACGGGGACAAGGGCCGCAGCGGCGCCGATCGCGACGTGCCGGTGGAGCCGATGCGCGAACCGGAGGACGTGCGCACGGTGGCCGAGGTGCTGGCCCGCCGGGCGGGTGGCGCGATCGACAACGCGCGGCTGTACGCGCGCGAGCACCATCTGGCGGAGACGTTGCAGCGCAACATGCTCCCCGAGGTCGCGGACGTGCCGGGCCTCGACGTGTGGACGTACTACGCCCCCAGCTCGGGGCACGCCCAGGTGGGGGGCGACTGGTACGAGGTGCTGGACTTCAGCGGCGCGGCGTCGAGCCCGCTGCGCGCGCCGGTGGACGGCACCTCGGTGGGACTGGTGATCGGCGACGTCGTCGGCCATGACGTGGAGGCCGCCGCGGCGATGGGCCAGCTGCGTTCGGTGGTGCGCGCCTACGCGCACGAGCTGCGCACGCCCGGGGTGGTGCTGGACCGCGTCGACCAGCTGGTCAAGGGCATGCGGATCCCGCGGTCGGCGTCGCTGGTGTACGCGACGCTCCGGCAGCGGGAGGGCGCCGACGACGCCGCGACGTCACCGGGCACGCGCTGGCACCTGGAGTACACGCGTGCGGGCCACCTGCCGCCGCTCGTGCTGCGCGACGGACACGTCCGGCAGCTCGACGGGGCGGGCGGGACGCTGGTGGGCTACGGGTTCGGGGGACGCCCCACCGCGCGCGTGGAGCTGCACCCGGGCGACGTGCTGGTGCTCTACACCGATGGCCTCATCGAGCGCCGCGACCGGTCGCTCAAGGTGGGGCTCGAGGCGCTGGTCGAGGCGTCGGCCGGGGTGACGGCGTGCGATGCGGCCGGCGTGGGTGAGGAGCTGCTGTCGCGGCTCGCGGACGCTCCGGAGGACGACATCGCGCTCGTCGTGGTCCGCCTTCCCGGCGAGGCGCGCGAGGGTGCTTCCGCGGCCCGCACGAGGCGCTGGCTGCTGCCCAACGACGCCGCGTCGATCGGGCGCGCGCGGCACGCCGTGCTGCGCGCGTGCGAGGACTGGTCGCGGCCGGAGTCGGCCACGGCCGAGCTGGTGGTCTCCGAGCTGGTCGCGAACGCCGTGCTGCACGGGTGGGGCAACATCTCGCTGCGCCTGTTCGACACGGGGGACGGGCTGCGCCTCGAGGTCGAGGACGCCAACCCGGCACCGCCCGTGACCACGGACGGTCACCCGAACCGGGTGGGCGGCTTCGGCATGCAGATCGTCGAGCGGCTCGCGGACTGGGGGTGGCGTCCCACGGCGTCGGGCAAGCTGGTGTGGGCGAAGATCGCGCGTGACAGCGGGTGAACGGCTCAGTCGGCCGTCTGCCGGCGGGGCCGCTGCGGTAGCGCGGACGGCTCGCGCACCGGGGCGGTGGTCGGAGTAGCGGGCGGTGCGGGCGATGCCTCGTCCGGGACCCGGTGCGGGAAGGCCGTGGGGGTCGCCACGCCGTCGCAGGCGTGGCCGGTGTCGATGCGGAACAGGTCCAGCGCGCCGCACACCTCGAGCACGAACAGCTCGCGGGCGTCGGCGCCGCGCAGCACCGTGGCCCCGCCGCGCTTGCGTCCGGCGTCGGCCAGGGAGATGAGGAACGCCGCGCCGGTCGAGTCCATGAACGTCACGCGGCACATGTCGATGACCAGCAGCTGGCGGCGCAAGCCCACCACCCGTGCGGTGATCTCGGGGAACTGGACGCGTTCCGCGAGGTCGAGCTCCCCGGCGATCACGAGCGTGGTCGTCGTCGCCGACGTCACGATCTCGATCATGCAGCGAGCGTACGCGACGACGTCCCGGGGCGGGTGGGTCAAACCCAGGTAAACTCACGCTCTGTCCGGGCGGTGACGCAGCGGTTGGCGCACCGGCCCGGGCTCCAGCCATCGTCAGGGAGAGGATCCCCCATGCCAGCGGTCGTGCTCGTCGGTGCCCAGTGGGGCGATGAGGGCAAGGGCAAGGCGACGGACCTGCTCGGGTCCCGCGTCGACTATGTCGTGAAGTTCAACGGCGGTAACAACGCCGGCCACACGGTGGTGATCGGCGACGAGAAGTACGCGCTGCACCTGCTGCCGTCGGGCATCCTGTCCGAGGGGGTGGTCCCCGTCATCGGCAACGGCGTCGTCGTCGACATCGAGGTGCTGTTCGAGGAGCTGGACGCCCTCATCGAGCGCGGCGTGGACGTGTCCCGCCTGCTGGTGAGCAGCCAGGCGCACGTCATCACCAGCTTCCACCGCACGCTCGACAAGGTGACCGAGCGGTTCCTCGGCTCGCGCCGCATCGGCACCACGGGCCGCGGCATCGGCCCGGCGTACGCGGACAAGATCAACCGGCTCGGCATCCGGGTCGCGGACCTGTTCGACCCGAAGATCCTGCACGACAAGGTCGAGGGGTCCCTGGACCAGAAGAACCACCTGCTGGTCAAGGTGTACAACCGCCGCGCCGTCGACGTCGACGCCGTCACCGACGAGCTGCTGGCGTTCGCGGACCGGCTGCGGCCCATGGTGGCGAACACGCCGCTGGTGCTCAACAACGCCCTGGACGAGGGCAAGACGCTGCTGTTCGAGGCCGGTCAGGCCACCATGCTCGACATCGACCACGGCACGTACCCGTTCGTGACGTCGTCGTCGGCCACGGCGGGCGGCGCGGTGACCGGCTCCGGCATCGGCCCCACGCGGATCGACTCCGTCATCGGCGTCATCAAGGCGTACACGACGCGCGTCGGCGAGGGCCCGTTCCCCACGGAGCTGTTCGACGACAAGGGCGAGTACCTGCTCAGGACGGGCGGCGAGTTCGGCGTGACCACGGGCCGCCCCCGGCGGTGCGGCTGGTACGACTCCGTCATCGCGCGCTACGCGTCGCGCGTCAACGGCCTCACCGACCTGGTGGTCACCAAGCTCGACGTGCTCACCGGCCTCGACACCGTCCCGGTGTGCGTCGGGTACGACGTCGACGGCACGCGGTTCGACGAGATGCCGGACAACCAGAGCGACTTCCACCACGCCACGCCGATCTACGAGGAGTTGCCCGGCTGGCACGAGGACATCTCGGGGGCCCGCGAGATCGGCGACCTCCCGGCCAACGCCCAGGCGTACCTGCGCTACCTGGAGGACGTCTCCGGCTGCCGCATCTCCGCCGTGGGCGTGGGTCCGCGCCGCGACGAGATCATCCCGGTGCACGACCTGATCCACGGCCGCTGAGGGCTCGGGGGCAGGGACCGCCGCGGGCACGCTCGCGACGCGCCCTGCCCTCGATTCCGCGGGTGTCCCGTGGTTGCGTGAAGGCAGGCCCGTGGACACCGACGCATGGGCCCGGTCACTCGTTCGAAGGAGAACAGCATGACGGACACCATGAAGGCCGCGGTCGTCACCCGGTTCGGCGCGCCGCTGGAGATCCAGGAGCTCGAGATCCCCACCCCGGGTCCGGGCGAGGCGCTCATCAAGACCCTCTACTCGGGCGTCTGCCACACCGACCTGCACGCCGCGCACGGCGACTGGCCGGTCAAGCCGACGCCGCCGTTCGTCCCCGGCCACGAGGGCGCCGGCGAGGTGGTCGCCGTGGGCGAGGGCGTCACCCGGCTCGCCGTGGGCGACTGGGCCGGCAACGCCTGGCTGTGGAGCGCGTGCGGGGCGTGCGAGTGGTGCGAGACCGGCCGCGAGACGCTCTGCCCGAAGGCGCAGTACGGCGGATACACCAAGAACGGCTCGTTCGGCCAGTACATGCTGGTGGACGCGAGGTTCGCGCCCCGCATCCCCAAGTCGGTGGACCTGGCCGCCGTCGCGCCCATCCTGTGCGCGGGCGTCACCGTGTACAAGGGCCTGAAGGTCTCCGAGGTCAAGCCCGGCCAGTGGGTGCTCATCTCCGGCGTCGGCGGCCTGGGGCACATCGCGGTGCAGTACGCGGTGGCGATGGGCATGCGCGTCGTCACCGTCGACGTCGACGACGCCAAGTCGCGGCTGGCCCGCAAGCACGGTGCCGAGTACGCGTTCAACGCGGCCGTCGAGGGCAACGGTCTGGCCGCGAAGATCAAGGAGGTCACCGGGGGCGGCGTTCACGGCGCCCTGGTCACCGCCGTCAACGGCAAGGCGTTCCCGCAGGCCATGGGCGCGCTGCGCTCGGGTGGCACCGTGTCGCTGGTGGGCCTGCCGCCCGAGGCGTTCCCGCTGGACATCTTCTCCACCGTGCTGTTCGGCCTGACGGTGCGCGGCTCGCTCGTGGGCACCCGCAAGGACATGGAGGAGGCCATCGACTTCTTCGCGCGCGGCCTCATCAAGCCCACCTACACGGTGCAGCCGCTCGCCGAGGTCAACGACATCTTCGACGACATGATCGCCGCGAAGATCGACGGCCGCGTGGTCATGGACCTGCAGCACTGACCACCGCACCAGGGCCCGCCGCGACCCCCGTGGTCGCGGCGGGCCGCTGCGCGTCTCCTAGACTCTGGCCCGTGAAGATCCTCGTCGTCGGGACCGGTGCCCGCGAGCACGCCATCGTCCACGCCCTGGCCGCCGAGTCCCCGGCGGACGGTGCCCACGAGCTGCACGCGGCCCCGGGCAACCCGGGGATCGCGCGGGAGGCCACGCTGCACGCGGTCGACGCGACCGACGGCGCCGCGGTCACCGAGCTCGCGCGCACCCTGGAGGCGGACCTCGTCGTCGTCGGCCCGGAGGCGCCGCTGGTCGCGGGCGTCGCCGACGCCGTGGCCGCCGCGGGCATCCCCGTGTTCGGTCCTACGGCCGAGGCGGCCCGGCTGGAGGGCAGCAAGTCCTTCGCCAAGGAGGTCATGGCCGCCGCGGGCGTGCCGACGGCGATGGCGCACGTGTGCACCACGGTCGAGGAGGTCGCGGACGCGCTCGACGCGTTCGGCGCCCCGTACGTGGTCAAGGACGACGGCCTGGCCGCCGGGAAGGGCGTCGTCGTCACCTCCGACCGGGACGCCGCGCTCGCCCACGCCCGCGAGGCGCTCGCCGCGCGCGGCGACGAGGGGCGCGTCGTGGTCGAGGAGTACCTGGACGGACCCGAGGTCTCCGTGTTCGTCATCTGCGACGGCGTGACCGTGGTCCCGCTCCAGCCCGCCCAGGACTTCAAGCGCGTCGCCGACGACGACGAGGGCCCGAACACAGGCGGCATGGGCGCCTACTCGCCGCTCGACTGGGCCCCGGACGGCCTGGTGGACGAGGTGATCGAGCGCATCGCGCAGCCCACGGTCGACGAGATGGCCCGGCGCGGCACCCCGTTCGCGGGCGTGCTGTACGTGGGCCTGGCCCTGACCTCGCGTGGCACCCGCGTGGTCGAGTTCAACGCGCGCTTCGGTGACCCGGAGACCCAGGTGGTGCTCGCCCGCCTGCTCACCCCGCTGTCCACCGTGCTGCGGGCGTCCGCCGCGGGCACGCTCGCCGACCTGCCGGCGCTGCGGTGGTCGTCGTCGCACGCCGTCAACGTCGTCGTCGCCTCGCACGGCTACCCCGGCACGAACCGCACGGGAGACCCGATCACCGGCATCGACGACGCCGAGGCGCTCGACGGGGTGCATGTGCTCCACGCCGGCACGGCCGTGAACGCGGAGGGCGACCTGGTCTCGGCCGGGGGCCGCGTGCTCTCGGTGGTCGCGGTGGGCGCCGACCTGGACGAGGCCCGCGCCCGCGCCTACGACGGCGTGGCCGCCATCGCCCTGCCCGGTTCGCACCACCGCACGGACATCGCCGCCAAGGCCGCCGCCCACGAGATCACGGTCCCCACGGCCTGACCCCGCCTGGCGCTACCCGGCCTGGTCGGGTTCCGGGGCGAAGCCCAGCAGGGAGCGGGTGATCGACTCCGAGTCGGCCATCATCTCGGCGACCGCCGCCCGCACGTCGCCGTCGCCGAGCGGGTGACCCTGCTCGGCCGCACGCAGCACGGCCCGGCGGATCGCCTCCTTGACGAACGATGCCGTGACCCCGGCGGACGCCATCGCGGCGGCGTCGAGCGCTTCGGGCGTGAAGGGCAGCTCGTGCGCATAGAGCTGGAACAGGCGGCGGCGGGCGTCGTCGTCGGGCAGCGGCACCTCGACCGCGAGGTCCACGCGACCGGGCCGCTGGGCGAGGGCGCGCTCGAGCAGGTCGGCACGGTTGGTGGTGAGCACGAACGCGACGTCGGCGTCGGCGGCCAGACCGTCCATGGCGTCGAGCACCTCGAAGAGCAGCGGCTGCGGCTCGCCCAGCTCAGTGCGCTCCTCCGCGATGAGGTCGCAGTCCTCCAGCACCACGATGGCGGGCTGAATGGCACGGGCCGTCTCGGCTGCGAGCCCGACGAGCCGCAACGACGTGCCCGTCAGGACGACGACCGTGGTGCCTTCCGCCGCCCCGATCAGGTGACGGACCGTATGCGTCTTGCCCGTCCCCGGCGGCCCATAAAGCAGCACGCCACGCTTGAGGTGCTGCCCGGCCCGCAACAGGACCTCGCGATGCCGGGCCACGCCCAGCACCTGGCCCGCCACCCGGTCGAGGGTCCCGCGCGGCAAGATGACGTCGGCCTCCGGTACGACCGCGCGGCGCAGGAACGTGAACCCCGCGTTGTCCGGCTCGAAGGGGTTGCCCGTGAACGCGATCACCTGCCCGCGCAGCACGGAGTGCTCCACCATCGCGTCGCGCAGCTCGGCGAGGAGGGCGAGCGTCGTCTCCTCGGAGGCGCACATCACCTCGATGGCCGCGTTCTGGCCGAACCGGGGCGACGACGTGCGCTGCAGGAGTGCGACCGGCTCGCCGTCGACGGCGAACAGGTGGAGGCCGAACGCGACCATCCGGCGCACGGTGTCCGGCCCGGTTGCCCTGCGCGTGTAGTCGACGGCGCCCACGCAGAACTGGTTGTACAGCGTGGCGTGCTCGACCAGCTCGGAGAACGAATGGTGCATGCGCTGCTCCCCGCCGCCGACCCCGAGCAGGGTGCCGCCGCCGTGCCGGGCCACGAGTGCTTCCAGCGCGACGTCGGCGTCGATCTCACGCAGCAGGGAGATCTCCTCGCGGACCACGGGCAGGTGGCGTGGGTCGGTGCCCAGGTGTGAGCGCAGGACGTCGCCGATCGACTCGCCGCCGCCGGGGCGGCCCTCCTGCTGGACCTGCGCCGCGGCCTCTGCCACCTGCGTGAACGCGCGGAGGAAGGCCGCGAGGTCGGGCGATGGGTCCCCCGGCTCGGCGTGGGGAGACCCGGCAGGCGCGTCGTCGTCGATGTGCATGGCTGGACACTAGCCGCGGCGCTGACACTCCGGGCGGTGGTCTGGTCGTCGATGTGTGGTCCAGTCGTCGGCTCAAGCCGACGTTCAGACCACGAGCCGACGACCAGACCGCCCGTTCCAGACCGCGCGTGCCGGGTGGGAGGATGGCGCCCATGAGCGACGCCCTCGATCTGCCCGGCTGGCGGCACGTCTACTCCGGCAAGGTGCGCGACCTGTACGAACCCGACGGCACCCACCCGCTGGGCGACGTCGTGCTCGTGGTCGCGTCCGACCGGATCAGCGCGTACGACCACGTCCTCACGTCCGTCATCCCCGACAAGGGCGTGGTGCTCACGCAGCTCAGCCTGTGGTGGTTCGAGCAGCTCGCCGACGTCGTCCCGAACCACGTGGTCTCGACGGACGTGCCGGCCGCCGTCGCGGGCCGCGCGATGATCTGCCGGCGCCTGGACATGTACCCGGTCGAGTGCGTGGTGCGCGGCTACCTGACGGGTTCGGGGCTCGCGGAGTACCGCGCGTCGGGCGAGGTGACGGGCATCGCCCTGCCCGCCGGGCTGGTGGACGGCTCGCGCCTGCCGGAGCCGATCTTCACCCCGGCCACCAAGGCGGAGGTGGGCGAGCACGACGAGAACGTGCCGTTCGCCGCCGTCGTCGAGAAGCTGGGGGAGCAGGCGGCGACGACGCTGCGCGACCTGACCCTCGCGGTGTACGCGCGGGCCGAGGCGGTGGCCCGCGAGCGCGGCATCATCCTCGCGGACACCAAGCTGGAGTTCGGCGTCGACCCGGCCACCGGCGCCGTGGTGCTGGGCGACGAGGTGCTGACCCCCGACTCGTCGCGGTTCTGGCCGGCCGACGCCTGGGAGCCGGGCCGTGCGCAGCCCAGCTTCGACAAGCAGTTCGTGCGCGACTGGCTCACGTCCCCGGCGTCGGGCTGGGACCGCGCCGGGGACCAGGCGCCGCCCGCCCTGCCCGCCGCCGTGGTGGAGCGCACGCGCGCCCGCTACCTGGAGGCGTACGAACGCCTGACGGGGGCACCGCTGGCGGTGTGAACCGGTGGTGGGTGGCGCCTACGCGTGGGCCCGCCGGTCGATGCGCACCGCGAGCGCGTACGCGAGCGCACCCAGGCCTACGAGCCACGCGAGCGCGACCCACAGGTCGTCGCCGGGTGCGCGGCCGTCGAGGAACAGTCGCATCGACTCGACCACCGACGTGATCGGCTGATGCTGGGCGAACCACCGCACCGGGCCGGGCATGGTGTCCGTGGGCACGAACGCGGAGGACAGGAACGGCAGGAAGATCAGCGGGTAGCTGAAGGCCGAGGCGCCCTCCATCGAGGACGCGGTGAGGCCGGGGATGACGGCCAGCCAGGTCAGGGTCAGCGTGAACAGCACCAGCACGCCCACGAACCCGAGCCACCCGCCGACGGACGCGTGCGGGTGCAGGCCCATGGCGAACGCGGCGGCCACGATGATCACGGCCGTGACCAGGTTGGACACGAGCGACGTCAGCACGTGGGACCACAGCACCGCGGAGCGGGCGATCGGCATGGTGGCGAGGCGCGCGTTGATGCCCTTGGTGCGGTCGTTGTACAGGCGTAGCGCCGTGTAGGCGACGCCCGAGGCGACCGTGATGAGCAGGATGCCGGGCAGCAGGTAGTTGGTGTAGTTGGCGCCGCCGCTGCCCGCGATGGCCCCGCCGAACACGTATCGGAACAGCAGGAACAGGGCCAGCGGGGTGATGGCCACCGTGATGATGGTGTCGGGCGAGCGGGTGATCTGCTTCATGAGACGCCCGGTCAGGGCCGTGGTGTCGTGGAACATGGTCAGGACTCCCTGGTCTCGGAGCCGGTGATGGCGAGGAAGATCTCCTCGAGCGTCGGCTTCTTCTCGACGTACTCGACCGTCGTGGGCGGGAACAGTGCCGTGAGCTCGGCCAGCGTCCCGTTCGCGATGATGGTGCCGCCGTGCAGGATCGCGATGCGGTGCGCGAGCGCCTCGGCCTCGTCGAGGTACTGGGTGGTCAGCAGGATCGTGGTGCCGGCGTCGGCGAGGTCCCGGATCGTGGCCCACACCTCGAGCCGACCCTGCGGGTCGAGCCCCGTGGTGGGTTCGTCGAGGACGACGACGGAGGGCGCGCCCACCAGGCTCATCGCGATGTCGAGGCGGCGCTTCATCCCGCCCGAGTAGGTGCCGGAACGCCGGTCGGCAGCCTCGGTCAGCCCGAACCGCTCCAGCAGTCCGGTGGCGACCCGCCGTGGCTCGGGCACGCGGCGCAGCCGGGCGACGAGCTCCAGGTTCTCGCGGCCCGTGAGGATCTCGTCGACGGCGGCGAACTGGCCGGTCAGGGAGATGGTGCGGCGCACGGCGGGCGCGTCCGCGGCGACGTCGTGCCCGGCTACGGTGGCCGTTCCGGCGTCTGGCCGCAGCAGCGTGGACAGGACGTTGATCGTGGTCGTCTTGCCGGCGCCGTTGGCGCCGAGCAGCGCGAAGATCTCGCCGCGCTGCACGGTGAGGTCGACGCCGCGCAGCACGACGTTGTCCCCGAAGGACTTGCGCAGGCCGGAGACGGTGATCGCGGGCGCCGTCGTGGAGGTCGTCGCGGGGGTCATGCTGCGGACTCCGGGCGGCGGATGACGATGTCGCCGTACGACGTCGTCGCGTGGATCTCGGCGGTGGGGCCGGTGTCGGCACCCGGGCCCTGGGTGGGGGTGAGCTCGTTGCGGACGTGCCCGGACGACGTCGCGGCGTCCACCCAGGCGGCGGTGCCCTCGGGCACGCCGACCTCGACCGAGCCGTAGGCCGTGCGCAGGGACGCGAGGCCCGAGGTCAGCGCGTCGACGCGGATCCCGCCGCTGCTCGTGCGGGCCTCGACCGTGCCCCGTGCCTGCCCGACGACGATCGCGCCGTGCGAACCCGCGACGCTCAGCGTGCCGTCCAGCGTGGTGACCGTGACCTCCCCGGCGGAGGACTTGACGGTCGCCTGGCCGATCACCTCGCGCAGCCGCACGGATCCGGCGCTCGCACGGATGTCGGCCGTGCCGGTGACGCGCCCGACGACGACGCTGCCGGCGGAGACGTGCAGGTCCAGGCGGGCGGCCTGCTCGATCGACGCGTTGCCCGCAGGCAGCGTGGCGGTGACGGCGTCGAGCGGCCCGCGCGCGTACAGCGGACCGGCGGCGAGCCTGCCGCTCAGGGAGCTGCCCGTGGGCACCTCGACGGTGACGTCGACGCTGCCCTTGGGCCCGATGACGAGCTTGCGCAGCGACGCGGGGCCGGCGACGGTCAGCACGTCTCCGGCGAGCTGGACGGCCACCTCCTGGGCGAGCCGGACGTCGCTCGCGCGGCCCGGGTGGGTGGGGGAGATCGTGACGACGGTGTCGTCGCGCTCGGAGGCGACGACCTGGACGGTGCCGGCGAGCTGGTCGAGGGCGATGGTGACCGGCCGGGGGGCGGGGAACGTGGGCATGGTGACTCCTGAGGGACGGCGGTGCGCGGTCAGCGCACCCAGCCGGTGAGGTGGGTGCCGCCGGCGGCTCGTCGGCTGCGCGGGGGTGCGGCGGGGCTCGGGGCGAGCGCGGTGGCGACCGCGCGGACGAGCCACGTGTTGACCGAGACGCCTTCGGCGCTCGCCGCGGCCTCGACCTGGGCCTTGAGGTGGTCGGGCAGGCGCAGCGTGGTGCGGGTCGTGGCGGCGTCGTCGGCGTCGCGGGGCGGCGGTGCCGGGGCGTCCGGGGCAGCGGTGGGCGCGGTGAGGGTGGTCTCGGGCTGCGCGGTCTCGGGCAGGGTGACCACGAACTCGGGGTCGCCGCCGCGCAGGCGCACGTCGACCGAGCCGGGGGCGAGGTCCGCGGAGATCTCACCGGCTGCGCCGGACAGCGCGTCGAGCAGCATCAGGCGCACGGCGGCGTCGAGCGGTGTGGCGAGGCGTCGCGCGAGCTCTCGGGTCTCCTCGTCACCCAGGTCGGCCGCCTGGGCCAACCGGCGCTGGAGGTCGTCGACGTATCGGGTGAGGTCCATGACGCCATGATGACACCAATCTGGTGTCACCGCAAGCCATCGATGGTGTCACCGCCGGCGGGCCGGCCCGGGCGCACGAAAAGCCGGACCCGCCCCTCGGGGCAGGTCCGGCCGGGTCCGTCGCGTGGCAGGGCGTCAGGGCGTGACGACGGCGCCCGTCCAGCTCGACAGGTCGTCCTCGACGGCGATGCACGACACCTCGGTGTCCCCGAGGCTCCACGACTCGTCGGTCGGGTAGTAGTACACGTACGTCGGCATGGTCAGGGCCGAGCCGTCGATCAGGGAGGCGGGGAACTGCGTGCCGCAGAACTCCTCCGCCTGGGCCACCACCGCGTCCTCGCCCGGGTACTCGGGTGCGTCCACCGACTGGGCCGCGTACACCTCGCCGTTGTGCTCCTCGGCGCAGTCCACGTCGAGCGGGGCCTCCTCGGTGCTGAGGTCGGTCGGGATCTGCAGGCAGGTACCGGTCGCCCAGGTGGGCGGCATCCCGAGCAGGTCGTCCAGCGCGCCGGCGTCGTCCTCGGCGTGCCGCTGCGACTCGGTAATACCGTCACGGATCGCGTCGCGCGCCTCGTCGCTGTTCCAGACCAGAGCGACCAGGGCGAGGAAGCCGATCAGGGCGAGGGTGCCGAGACCGCCGAGCACGATGCCCGCGATCGCCAGCCCCTGCCCGGAGCGGCCAGACTTCTTCACGCGGTTCAGGCCCACGATCCCGAGCACGAGGGCGACCGGCCCCGTGCCGATGATGCCCGTGACGAGCGCGGCGATCGAGACCCCGTCGGTGCCGACGGGCGCGCCCGCATACGGGTTCGGCGACTGCGGGTACGGCGTCGGCGGGTACGGCGACTGCCCGTACGGGGGCTGGCCATATGGGGACTGGCCATACGACGGCTGGTCGTAGGGCGGCTGCAGGGAGGGCGACGGCTGCGACGGGGCCGGGGTCCCGTACGGCGACTGCGCGGGGTCCGGGTCCCTCGGCGCGTACGGGTTGGACGCCTGGCCGGGATCCGGCGGGGTGAACGGGTTGCTCATGGTGCTCCTTCGTCGGTGCGCCGCGCCGGGTGGTCGGCCGGTCCAAGCATCGCAGAGTGGAACCCTCAGATTTGCTGGTTCACCCCGTGGAACACGAGTCGCCATGGCGTCGTCGGCGGCTCCGGCCGAGACAGCGGCCCGCGGTGGCGCCCGCTGCCCGTAGACTGGCCCGCGCACACCCCCCTTCCTCTCGCGAGAGATTCATTCGAGGAGCCCCCGTGGGACGCGTCGTCGTCGAGGTCATGCCCAAGCCCGAGATCCTGGACCCCCAGGGCAAGGCCGTGGTCGGGGCGCTGCCGCGCCTCGGGTTCACGCAGTTCACCAGCGTCCGCCAGGGCAAGCGGTTCGAGCTCGAGGTCGACGGCGACGTCACGCCCGAGATCCTGGCCGCCGCGCAGCAGGCCGCCGAGACCATGCTGAGCAACCCGATCATCGAGGACGTCGTCCGCGTGGTCGACGCGAGCGAGGTCGGCGCCTGATGGTGGTCTCGACCGGCTCCGCCGGGGCGGCGGGTGCCCGCATCGGCGTCATCACGTTCCCCGGGACGCTCGACGACCGCGACGCGCTGCGCGCGATCCGCCTGGCCGGTGCGACGCCCGTGCCGCTGTGGCACGCGGACGCCGATCTGCACGACGTCGACGCCGTCGTCATCCCCGGCGGGTTCTCCTACGGCGACTACCTGCGCGCAGGCGCCATCAGCCGCTTCGCCGCGGCCATGACCTCCGTGGCCGACGCCGCGAACGGCGGCCTGCCCGTGCTGGGCATCTGCAACGGGTTCCAGATCCTCACCGAGGCGCACCTGCTGCCCGGGTCCATGGTGAAGAACGACCACCTGCACTTCATCTGCCGTGAGCAGACCCTGGTGGTCGAGAACAACACCACCGCCTGGACCACCGCGTACGACGCCGGGCAGCGCATCACGGTGCCCCTCAAGAACCAGGACGGCCAGTACGTGGCCGACGAGCGCACGCTCGACGAGCTCGAGGCCGAGGGTCGCGTGGTGTTCCGATACGAAGGCTGGAACCCCAACGGCTCACGCCGCAACATCGCGGGCATCACCAACGAGCGCGGCAACGTCGTCGGCCTCATGCCGCACCCCGAGCACGCCGTGGAACCGGGATTCGGTCCCGACTCGGCCCAGGGTGCGCGCAGCGGCACCGACGGGCTGGGCTTCTTCGCGTCGGTGCTGTCGACGCTCGTCGCTGCCTGACGCCTGACGCCTGACGCCTGACGCCTGACGCCTGACGCCTGACGCCCCGCGCCGGGCCGCGGGTCACGCGCCGGTGGGCGCGGCCTCCGGCGCGGGGTCGGTCCCGGGCGCGACGTCGACGGCCGCCTGGGCGGGCACCGGGGGCAGCGGCTCGACGACCGTGTCGTTGAGCAGCGCGCGGATCGCCGCCAGCTGCCCTTCGAGCTCCGCCTTACGCATCTCGATCTCGTCGAGCTCGGCGCGGGCGGCCGCCAGCGTGCGGGTGGTGTCGGCGTGCGTGCGGGCGAGCATGGCCTGCGCGTGCAGGTCCACCTCAGTGCGCAGCTCGGCGACCTCGTCGCGGGCATGCCGTCGTAGCTCGTCCGCCTCGGCACGCGCCTCGGCAAGCGCGCGTTCGGCCTCCTCGCGCGTGCGTTGGGCCGCGGCAAGGTCGGCATCGCAGCGTCGCCGTGCGGAGGCCATGATCTCGGCCGACTGCCGCTGGGCGGCGGCCACCGTGTGCTCGGCGTCGAACCGGGCCGACTGCAGCTCCTGCTCAGCCTCGTGCCGTGCGTCGGCGCGGGTGTTGTCCGCCTCGGCGACCGCGGCGGCGATCAGGCGCTCGATGCGCTCGCCGAAGCTCAGCCCGATCTCCGCCACGGGCACCGGGACGTCCTCGTCCGCGACGCTCGGCGCGGGCTCGTCGATGTCCCCGGCCTCGGCCGGCACCGACGGCACCGCGTGGTCGAGCGGGACCTCGAGCGGGTCCGCGTGGTCGAGCGGGACCTCGAGCGGGACCTCGTGGTCGAGCGGCACCTCGAGCGGGACCTCGGGGTCGATCGGGGAGGACCCGAGGGGGTCGGCGTCGGCGGGCGCCTGCTCCACCTGCTCCTCCTGCTCGACCTGCTCCTCCTGCTCGACCTGCTCCTCCTGCTCGGCCTCCTCCGCCTGGCCGGCCGTCGTCTCGACGATCTGCGCGGCTTCCGCGGCGGGCAGGTCCGCGTGCTTCGCGAACGCCCGGGGAGCGAGCGGCTCGTCAGGCTCGACGGGCGCCCAGCTCTCGTGCGAGGGGAGTACGTCGACCGGCGTGACGGCTTCCCCGGTCTCGACCGAATCGATGATCACCGTCGCGTCCAGCGCCGTCGTGTCCGTCGCCGTCGCGTCGATTACTGCCGCGTCGTCGGTGAGGGGTGCGGGCGCAACAGGCGCGACCCCGGCGGCGTCGGGCGCCGCCACCGTGCCGATCGTGCGGGGCAGCCCGCCGAGCACGGCGCGGCGTTCCGGGGCGGCCGCGGTGCCCTGGGCGGCCTGAGCATCCTGGGTGGCCGGAGCGGGGATCACCGGCGCGAGCGGGGCGGCGGCGGGCTCGGGTGGCTGACGGCCGTCGATGATCGCGTCGAAGTCGGGTACGGCGGGCGGCGTTCCGGCCTCGGCGGCAGGGGAGGCCCACCACGGCTGCGGCACGGAGTCCGCCGGCGCGGCGTCGTCAGGCCGGGCGTCGTCCCCGGACTGGTTGCGGAACCACGGCATCACTGATGGCCTCCGGCGTGCTGGGTGGGGGCGGGCGCGGGGCTGCTCAGGCCCAGGCTCCGTCGCAGCGTCTCGAGCTGGACGGCGATCTGGTCACGGCGCTGGGTCAGGTCACGCACGGTGCGCTCCGCGTCGGTCTGCACGCGTGCGACCTCCGTCTGCGCCTCGGCGATCAGGCTGGCGGCATGCGCGGCCGCCGTCGTCGTGACCTGTTCGGCGTCGGACTTGGCGTGGTGCCGGATCTCGTCGGCCTCGGTGCGGGCCGCGGTGAGCAGGGCGGCGGCCTCGTCGCGCAGGGCGTGTGCGCGGGACTCGATGCGGGTGGCCTGGGTCCGCGCCTCCTCGACCAGGCGGTGGGCCTTCTCCTGGGCGTCCGCGATCGTGGCCGCGGCGTCATGCTCGGCACGGCGGCGCTCGTCGCTCGCGGACTGCAGGGTCTCGCGCGTGAGCTGTTCGGCGGCGTCGGCCGCGTCGCGACGCGTCGCCTCGGCGGCGTCCCGGCTCTCGGCGAGCAGCCGTTCGGCCTCGGCCCGTGCGGCGGTGATGGTGGCGGTCGCGTGGACCTGCGCCTCGCTGACGGTCATGTCGGCGTCCCGCCGTGCATCGGTCAGCAGGTGCGATGCCTTCGCGCGCGCCTCGGCGACGGCGTCGGCCGCCTCCGTGGCTGCCAGGGCCACCATGCGCTCCATGCGTTCGCCGTACCCGCGCCCGTCGTGCTCAGGTGCGCCGTGCCCGGTGGGGGCCGTCCGTGCCGAGGCGGGGGGGCTGGCGACGATCCCGTCGGTCACTCGTGCTCCCAGGTTCTCCGGGCCGGAGGTCCCGGCACCAAGGCACCACGCTACCGGCCAGGGGGGCGGCGCCCGCGCGGGCTGACGGCCCGGTTGGCGCAGATGGGCGGCAGCGTGCGCTCCCTGCTCGGCGACCTGGCGCGTCGTGCTCCGGCATGGCACGCGAACGATCATGAGCGCACACTGGTGTGACGCGAACGGCACCATTCGCGGCAGCCGAGACGCTCAGAATGCGCCCGCTCGGACTCGTGACGTGCGGCGGTCGCGAGGATGGGTGCTGAGGTCGCGGAACGCCAATCCTGTGGAGATCACCGATGACGATGATGGAGAGCGGCGCCCCGGCACCGGACACCACCTATGTGGCCCCGCGGATCGTGGTGATGGACGTGCCCCGTCCGTTGACGACGTTCTGTGAGTTCACGGTGACGGGCCGCGTCGCCGGGTCAGAGGTCGACGGGGCCGAGGTCGAGGTGTGCGCCGCCGGGGTGACCCGCACGGGAGTCGTCGCCGACGGCGTCTGGGCGGTGGCCTTCGAGGCCGGCGCGCTCACCCACCGGCACGTGGGGGTACGTCCCATCACGGGGCGGGTGATGGACGCGAGCTTCAACTGCGCCGAGGCGACCCGGTGGGTGACCATCGACGAGTTCGTCGAGGGGTACGTCCACGTGGACGGTGGGTTCGAGGTGACCGGCGGCGCCGAGTCGGACGGCGAGCTCATCGCCACCGGCGAGCTCGCGCTCGGCACGCACGAGCAAGGCCGTGGTCTCGAGGTCGCGCTGGTGCGCGCGGGCCGTGATGCAGCTCCCGCGCCCGGGGCGGCCAGGGGCACGGCGGACGAGTACGAGACGGTCGTCACCGGTGCCGTGGAGCCCGGCTGGCACCACGGCGAGTGGGTGGCCCGGCTGCCGCTGCGAGCCGTCCACGCCGGCACGTACCGCGTGCGGGCGCGCCTGGTGGACTGCGCCGCGGCGAGCCTGACGCGGCAGATGGTCGGCCGACCCTTCACCCTCGGCTGACCCGCCCCGCGGGCGGGGCTCAGCCCGCGAGGGCCTGCTCGACGTCGTCCAGCAGGTCGAGCGGGTCCTCCAGGCCCACGGACAACCGGACCGTCGTCTCGGCGATGCCCACCTTCGCGCGGCCTTCGGGGCCGATCTTGCGGTGCGTCGTCGTGGCCGGGTGCGTGATCATGGACTTGGCGTCGCCCAGGTTGTTGGAGATGTCGATGACCTGCAGGCGGTCGAGGAACCGGAAGGTGTGCTCCTTCGCGCCGCGCGCGTCGGCGCCGTCGGGGGCGGTCAGGTCGAACGTCACCACGGTGCCGCCGCCCGACTGCTGCGAGACGGCCAGGTCGTGCTGCGGGTGGGACGCCAGGAACGGGTAGCGCACCGCGCCGATGCCGGGGAGCTGCTCCAGGGCGGTGGCCACCTGCAGGGCGGCGTCCGTCTGGGTGCGTACGCGCAGGTCCAGCGTCTCCAGCCCCTTGAGGAGCACCCACGCGTTGAACGCGCTCAGCGACGGCCCCGTGTTGCGGATGAAGGTCTGCACGGGCCCCTCGAGGAACTCGCGAGAGCCGAGGATCGCCCCGCCCAGCACGCGCCCCTGCCCGTCGATGTGCTTCGTCGCGGAGTAGACGACGACGTCGGCGCCGAGCTGAAGGGGCCGCTGCAGCACGGGTGTCGCGAACACGTTGTCGACGACGACGACGGCTCCGGCCGCGTGCGCCAGTGCGGCCACGCGGCGCACGTCCACCAGGTCCTGCATCGGGTTGGACGGCGTCTCGAAGAACACCACGTCGGCGGGCCGGGAGAGCGCCTCCTCCCACTGCTCGATGACGTGCCCGTCCACGTAGTCGACGGTGACGCCCCACTTGGCGAGGATCTGTTCGTAGATGACGTTGGTCGAGCCGAACAGGGCGCGCGCCGACACGATCCGGGACCCGGAGCTCACCAGGGCGGCGAGCGTGGTGAAGACGGCGCTCATGCCCGAGGTGGTGGCGTAGCACGCCTGTGCCTCCGGGCCCTCGATGAGCCGCAGCCGCTCCTCGAACGTGTGCACCGTCGGGTTGCCGTACCGCGAGTAGACGAACCGGGGCTTCTCGCCCGTGAAGGCCGCCTCGGCGTCGGCCGCCGTGTCGTACGTGTACCCCTGTGTGAGGTAGATCGGTTCCGACGTCTCCTGGTACTCGCTGCGCCGGTGCCCGCCGCGCACGGCGAGCGTGCGGGGGCGCACGGTTGCCGGCAGGGGGCCGCGGCCCGACCCGCCCGGACGCGCGTCGTCGCCCGCCGGTCCGGTGACGATCGCGCCGCTCATCGGACCGCGGCGTCGTCGGACGCGGTGATGCCGGACGCGGCGACCTCGGAGCCCGGGACGAACCACGGCAGACCGGCGACCTTCCATCCGTTGAGGTCCCGCGCGCCCGAGAGGCCGGGGGCGCCCTCGAAGCCCTGCAGCACGTTGTACGACGGCGGCAGGCCGGCCTCGGTCGCGAGGCGGGCGGCGCCGATGGAGCGCTGGCCGGAGCGACACAGGAACACGATCGAGGTGGCGTCGCCGTCGAGCGCCGCCTTGAGGTCGACGAGGAATGTGGGGTTGGGCGTGCCGTTGCCGAGCACCCACTGGGTGAACACGGCCTGCTTGCCGATCCCGGTGAGGTCGGGCACCCCGACCGTCTCCCACTCGCTCTGGGTGCGGACGTCCACCAGCACGGCCCCGGGCGCGGTGGAGAGCAGCTCCCAGGCCTGTGCGGGCGTGATGTCACCGGCGTAGCCGCTGGCGGGGACGGCGTCGATCGTGCTCATGCCTACCTCCATCGATCGTGGCTGGAGCACCGGTGCACGCGCGCTGCGCGCCGCCGGTTGCTGCGGCGTCGTCCTGCCACGTCAGTCGGCCGCTCGGGATGGTCGCGGCGATCGTACGCCGTTCAACGATGCGAGTCCGACGGCGTCTCACGCGCCGTCTCACTTCCTGGGACGCGCGGGCGATCGGCGGTGCATCGCGTGACACGGCGCGCGCCAACTCTCCTTCTGTGACTCACGCCACACCGAGGCGCACGGTGTTCGACGCCGCAGGTCGCGGCGCTCCCCGTGCCCCCGTGGCGCGTCGGGGTACGGCCCGGTCGCTCGGGGTTCCCCTAGCCGTCCCAGCGCCGCCGACGCCGGTGCTCCTACCGTCCGGATGCACTTGTGGCGGTATTCCGGTATCTGCGGGCCGCCTGGACCAGCACGAGTAGGGGAATCATGCCTAGATCGGAATCGGAGAGCGGGCACCGACTGCCCGCATCGCGCCTGGGATGGGCGGTGACCACCGGCGCACTGGTGTCTGCGGCGTTGGTGGGGCCCACGGCCGGCAGCGCTTTCGCCGCCGGAGAGCCGGAGCCGTCCGGCTCGCCGGCGCCCGGGGTCACTGTCGGGTTCACGGCCAACGTGGCGCCGGACGCCGAGGTCATGCCGGGTCAGATGGTGACGTACACGCTGACCGCGAAGAACCCGGGAGGCCTGCTGAAGGACCAGGTACTGACCGCTGACCTCTCGGGCGTGTTCGATGACGCCGAGCCGACCAACCAGATCTCCGCAACCATCGCGTCGGAGAAGGCCGGTGCGCTGGAGGTGACGAACCAGATCCTCAAGTGGTCCGGTGACATCCCCGCCGGTGCCGTGCTGACGATCAGCGACACGGTCGAGGTCAAGGGCGATGTCGCCGCGGGTGCGGTTCTCGACGCCGCGTTCCAGCCCATGTGGAAGAAGACGCCGACCCACCTGACGAACCCGGTGGCCGGCGCGCTCGCCACGGACTTCGCGGCAAGCGTGGCGTCGGGCGCGAAGGTGCGTCCGGGAGAGCAGCTCACCTACACGCTGACCGCGCGGAACAACGGTGGCAAGGGCCTGAAGGACCAGGTGCTGACCGCGGACCTCTCGGGCGTGTTCGACGACGCCCACCCGGTCGGGCAGCTGTCCGTGAGCTCTGGGCACGCGCACATCACCGACGGCATCCTGACCTGGACAGGTGACGTCCCCGCCGGTGCGGTGGTGAAGATCAGCGACACCGTCGCGGTCATGAGCGACGTGGCGGCGGGTGCCGTTCTCGACGCCGCGTTCCAGCCCATGGGGAACGACACGGCCACGCACCTGCTCGACCCCGTGGCTGGTCAGCTCGTCGAGAACCTCAAGGCGAGCGTCAACGGCAAGGTGCTCACGGACCACGACACGGTCCACCGCGGCGACGTGGTGACATACGCGGCGACCGTGACGAACGTGGGCGGCCTGCCGATGGCGGACCAGGGCATGTTCCCTGACGTGTCGGCGCTGTCCGGCATCGCCGAGGTCCTCGATGGCTCGTGGTCGATGAGCGACCACATCGGCGCCCCGCTGGCTCCGGACCACATCGACGGTCACTACGGCTGGACGGGCGACCTCCCGGCCGGAGCCGTGAGGACGGTGACCTTCCAGGCCCGCGTCGCTGCTGACGCTCCTGCCGGGAAGGCACTGACGGTCGGCATCATCGGCTGGGCGGACGGCCCCCACACCTCGAACGCCGTGGAGGTTGCGGAGACGGACTCCGTGCCACCCGTCACGACCGGTCCGGTGCGGGCCCACAAGGCGGCGCAGGTCCCTGTGAAGTCGTCGGCCACCAGCTCGTCGGCCACCCGCTCGTCGGGGACGTCGTCGTCGGGCGCGAAGGCTCAGGCCGTGAAGGCCGACAACGGCTCGCACCTGGCGAAGACGGGCGCCGACGTGGCGGGTGCCCTCGGCCTGGCGGCGGCCCTGACGGCCGGTGGCCTGGCACTCACCGCGGTGCAGCGGCGTCGGCGGCGGCAGGGCATGTAGTCCTCACCGTCGACTGGGACGGCCCCGTGGCCGGTGCGTCGCACCGGGCGGGGCCGTTCCCGTCGGTGAGCCCGGCCACGGTTCGCGCGGCGCGGCCGCGGGCACTCAGCCGAGGGACGTGCGTTACCCGAGATGACCCGGGCGCCTACCGCCCCAGCCCCGCTCGGTGCGTCACGCGCTCCCCGGGGGCAAATGGTGAGGCGTGGCGTCCAGGCCCGACGGCGGACGCCGCACGGCTGCTGGTACGAGGGAGGCGCGACATCGGTGGCAAGGGTCCCGATCGGCACAGGTGGGACGGGGCGGCGTGACACCCTGCGGATCGCGCTGGTGGACGGTGACGCGCTGACCCGCACCCTGCTGGCCCAGGAGATCTCCCGCGCCTCGACCCGCTGGTCGGTGCGCACGTGGGGCTCGGGCGCGGAGGCGCGGCAGCGCCTGGGCCTCGGCGTGGTGGACCTCCTCCTGACGGAGGTCCACCTGCGTGACGGCAGCGGGGTGGCACTGGCTGCGGGGCTGCAGGAACGGGATCACCGGTTGCGTGTGTG
Organism: Xylanimicrobium pachnodae JCM 13526 = NBRC 107786; assembly: GCA_001592145.1. Classification (GTDB taxonomy): domain Bacteria; phylum Actinomycetota; class Actinomycetes; order Actinomycetales; family Cellulomonadaceae; genus Xylanimonas; species Xylanimonas pachnodae. Next base: position 259,997 of record BCWJ01000001.1, read on the forward strand.
CCTGCTGTCGTCGGCGAGCGTGCTGGCCATGGTGCGGCGCTCCCCCCACGCCGCGTCGCACCGGTGGAGCTACCTGGTCAAGGACTCGTCGCTCGCCACGGGTGGCCTGGTGCGCGCGATCCGGGCCATGGCACAGGGGCGCCTCGTCGTCGACCCCGCCGTGGTCGAGGCGGGGGCCTCCGACGCCGCTCGGAAGCAGCCCGACGGCGTGCTGTCCCGGCTCTCGGCGAGCCAGCTCGACGTGCTGCGCCTCGTCGTCGAGGGCCTCTCGAACGTGGCCGTGGCGCAGAGCCTCGGCATGACGCCCAAGGGCGTCGAGTACCACCTGCACGCCATCTACCGTGCGCTGGGCCTGACGGACCGCAGCGCCAACCAGCGGGTCGCCGCCGTGCGGCTGTTCCTGCGTGACGCGGCCGCGCACGGTTCCGAACGGATGCCCGACGTCGCCGCCGTCCCACCCAGCGGGACGAACGGCGGCGGCGGTTGACCGGTGCCGCCGTGCCGGGGCAGGCTGAAGCCTGGTCATGAGTGCCAGCGCCAAGCCCCGGCTCGCTGGCCGGCAACCCTCCCTCGCGGCGGGGTGCCCCGGGTGACGACCTGGCCGCGTGCGCATCCCACGCGGCAAGCGCCGAGAGGAGTTCTCCATGCCCACCACCCTTCAGCACGCCAGCCCCACGTACAGCCCCGCCCGCGTGGACGCGGTCGCGCCCGTGCTGCCCGTCGTCGGCGCGGACACGCGCGTGCCGCTCGTGGACGGCCGCTGGGTGCCGTACGCCAACCTGGACGTGGCGGCGTCGGCCCCCGCGCTCGAGGCCGTCGAGGCCCGGGTCGCGCGCGTGCTGCCCCTGTACGCCTCCGTGCACCGCGGCGCCGGGTACCTCTCGCAGGTGTCCACGGCCCTGTACGAGCAGGCGCGCACCGTCATCGGCGAGTTCGTCGGCTCGCGCGACGACGACGTCGTCATCATCACCCGCAACACCACCGACTCCCTCAACCTCCTGGCCCGGTGCGTGCCCGACGACGCCGCCACGGGCCGCCCCGGCCGCGTGCTGGTGCTCGACGTCGAGCACCACGCCAACCTGCTGCCCTGGCAGCGCGACACCGACGCGACCGTGCTCACGGGTGCGCCCTCGGTGGCCGAGACCCTCGACCTGGTGCGCGCCGAGCTCCGCGACTCCGGCCCGTACGCCCTCGTGGCGATCACGGGCGCCTCCAACGTGACGGGAGAGTCGCTGCCGATCGCCCCCGTCGTCGCGGCGGCCCACGCCGCGGGCGCCCGCGTGGTGCTCGACGGCGCCCAGCTCGTGCCGCACCGGCCCTTCTCCCTGGCCCAGACCGGGGTGGACTACGTCGCGTTCTCCGGGCACAAGACGTATGCCCCCTACGGCGCCGGCGCCCTGGTGGGTCGCCGCGACTGGCTCGATGCGGGCCGCCCCCACCTGGCCGGTGGCGGAGCCGTGCGCCGCGTGCGCGTCACCGGCACCGCGTGGCACGAGGGTCCCGCCCGGCACGAGGCCGGGTCGCCCAACGTCATCGGCGCGGTGGCGCTCGCGGCCGCCGCCGAGACCCTGGGCGCGGTGGACCCCGCCGAGCTGGCGGTGCACGAGGCGCTGCTGCGCGACCGCCTGGTGGTGGGCCTCAGCGAGATCGACCGCGTCCAGGTGGTGCGGGCCTGGGCCGACGCCGTGGACCCCGTGGGCGTGGTGACCTTCACCGTGACCGGGTACGACCCCGGGCTGGTGGCCGCCTACCTGTCCGCCGAGCACGGGATCGGCGTGCGGGACGGCCGCTTCTGCGCGCACCCGCTGCTGGGCCGCCTCGGGTTCGACGCCGGGGCCGTGCGCGCGTCCGTGGGCGTCGGGACGCCGGGCTCCGACGTCGAGCGCCTGCTGGCGGCCGTCCGGTCGCTGTGCGAGGAGGGGCCGCGCGCCCAGTACGACGTCGTGGACGGCCTGTGGGTGGTGGTCGACGACCCGCGCCCCGTGCCCGAGGGGCTGGGCCTGACGGGCCTGCTGGCCACGGCCGCCCTGGGCGACCCGACGGGCTGCACGCCCACGGTCCCCTGACCGGACCCGTCACCAGGTGGGCGGGCGCCGCTCCGGCCAGCGCAGCACGTCCTCGAGCTGGGCGGCGATCGCCAGCAGGGTGTGCTCCCCGCCGGGGCGGCCCACGAGCTGGATCCCCATCGGCATCCCGGCCGGCGCGGTGGGCGTCGGCGCCGTCCACATCGTGGGGACCGTGATCGCGGGCAGCCCGGCCACGTTGACCATCGACGTGTACGGCGTGAACTGGCACTGCTGCTCGAAGTTGCGTTCGGGGTCCTGCGGGTCGAACCAGCCCAGCTCGGGCGGCACCATCCCCAGGGCGGGCAGCACGACGGCGTCGAACGGCGCGATGCGCGCGATGGTGGTCCGCTCGAACGCGGCGAGAGCTCCGAGTGCCTCCACGAGCTCGCGCGCGCTGACCTTGCGGCCCACGCCCACGAGCCACCGGGTGAGCGGTTCCAGGAGGTCGAGCCGGGCCGGGTCGTCGAGGGGCAGCGCGGCGGCACCGGCCATCCACAGGGTGCGGAACGCGGGCGCGTAGGCGGCGTCGGGCTCGCGGTGCAGGTCCTCGAGCGGGTGCCCCAGCCCGGCCAGCGCGGCCACCCCGGCGTCGTGCGCGGCGAGCGCCTCGGGTGCGGGGTCGATGTCGTAGAACCCGGTCCACGGGCTGAACGTGGACACGGCGATCCGGTACCTCCCCGCGGCGTTCGTCTCCGTGCCGCGGGTCGCCGCCGCCAGGTACGACCCTGCGGGACCGGCCGGGTACCGCAGTGCGTACGGGTAGGCGGCGTCGCCGTCCGGCCCGCGCGTGATCATGCCCTCCAGCAGCAGCGCGGCGTCCGCGACGGTCCGCGCGATGGGGCCGTTGACCACGAGTCCGCCCACGGCGTCGACCCCGCCGCCCGCGGGCAGCAGGCCCCGGCCCGGCTTGAGCCCGACGACGCCGCACGCGGCCGCGGGGATGCGGATCGACCCGCCGCCGTCGGATCCGGGCGCGAACGGCAGCATCCCGGCGGCGACGGCCACCGCCGCACCCCCGGACGAGCCGCCCGCGGTGCGCGTGGGGTCCCACGGGTTGCGCGCCGGCGGGAAGGCGAGCCCCTCCGTGTAGGCGGGGAAGCCGAACTCGGGCGCCGCCGTCTTGCCCAGGCTGACCGCCCCCGCCGCGTCGAGCTGGGTGACGATGTCGGAGCTGACCTGCGGCACATACGCGTGCGCCCCGGTGAACGCGCGGGACCCGTACCCGCTCGGCACGCCCGCCCGGTCCCACAGGTCCTTGTCCCCGGACGGCAGGCCCCACAGCGGCCGGCCGTCGTCGCCCTCCGCCGCCAGGGCGTGTGCCCGCTCGCGCGCCGCGTCGCCCGTGACGTGCGCGAACGCGCCCAGCCGTTCGTTGTGGGACGCGACGCGCGCCAGGTAGTGCTCGGTCAGCTCGGCGGGGGACACCTCGCCGCCGCGCAGCCGCTCCCGCAGCCCGACGGCGGACACCTCATGCAACTGGCTCACCGCTCCACCGTAGGTCGCCACCTCCGGATTGGTCGCCCGCATCGACGTGGGGGCTTCACAGGGGCGTGACCTCGCCGCGGAAGTGGCGCTGCCGCCGCCCGGCGTGCCAGGCCGTGTACGCGAACCCGGCGTCCTCCTGGGTGATCGCGACGTCCACGGTGCCGGGCAGCAGCACGGGTTTGCCGAACGTGACGGTCCACCGGTAGGTCTCCCCGCGTGCGGGCCCCACCTCGGCGAGGGCGCGCGCCGCGGTGTACATGCCGTGCGCGATGGCCCGGGGGAACCCGAACGCCTTGGCCGCCATGGCCGAGAGGTGGATGGGGTTGCGGTCGCCCGAGATCGCGCCGTACGCCCGGCCGGTCCCGGCGGGCAGCACCCACCGCCCGGTGGGCAGCGGGGGCGCCCACGTCCCTTCCGGTGCGCGGTCCTCGACCACGGGGGCGGCGGCGTCGGGCGCGGTGGCGTCGTCGGGCCGGGGCTCGGGCAGCGCGTATCCCCGCGACAGGTACGTCGAGACGCCCCGCCAGGCGAGCTCGCCGCCGGTCCGGATCTCCGCGACCACGTCGAGCTGCACGCCCCGGCGGTGGGGCCGCAGCCGCTCGGCCCAGGCGCGCACGTCGAGCACGTCGCCGAGCGCGACGGGCCGCAGCAGCGACGCGTCGTTGGCGACGTGGACGGTGCCGATCAGGGGCAGCGGGTAGTCGCCGCGCACCATCACGGAGGTGGCCAGCGGGAAGGCGAGCACGTGCAGGTACCCGGACGGCAGCAGCTCGGAGCCGGGCTCGTGCAGCAGCCGCTGGTAGTCGCGCAGGTGCGAGCGCAGCCCGGCGGTGGCCAGCCCGTCCACCTCGTGGGCCACGGTGGGCAGGGTGAGCGCGGGGGAGTCCTCCGCGCCCCGCCCCGGGATGGCCCGCCCCGCCGCGAGACGGCCCGACGACGCGGCGCCCTTCGCGTACAGGGCGGCCAGCCCGGGCATCACGGGCAGGACGTCGACGTCGAGCGCCGCGCCGTCCGTCGTGGTCGGGGTGACGATCACCGTCCCACCAGGTTCTGCCCGCACACCCGCAGCGTCTGGCCCGTGATGCCGGCCGCGAGCGGGGAGGCCAGGAACGCGACGGCCTCGGCCACGTCGACCGGCTGGCCGCCCTGCTGCAGCGAGTTGGCCCGCCGGGCCACCTGTCGGGGCACGAACGGGATGTGGGCGGTCATGTCCGTCTCGATGAACCCGGGGGCGACGGCGTTGGCGGCGCCCCCGTGCGCGGCGAGCAGCGCGGCCGTGGCGGTCGTGTGCCCGATGACGCCCGCCTTGGTGAACCCGTAGTTGGTCTGCCCGCGGTTGCCCGCGATGCCCGATGTCGAGGCCAGGGAGACGATGCGCAGCCCGTCGAGCTCGCCCCGCTCGGCGGCCGCGAGCAGCGCCTCGTTGATGCGGAGCTGGGCCTCGACGTTGACGGCCACGACCGACTCCCAGCGGGTCGCGTCCATGTTGGCGAGCAGCTTGTCGCGCAGGATCCCGGCGTTGTGCACGACGACGTCGAGGCGGCCGTGCCGCTCGCGCGCGTGGGCGAGGATGCGCTCCCCGGCGTCAGGCGCGGTCACGTCGAGCTGCAGCGCGGTGCCCCCCACGGCGTTCGCGGTGCGGGCCAGGCCCTCGCCCGCCGCGGGAACGTCCACGCAGACGACGGTGGCGCCGTCGCGCGCGAGGGTCTTCGCGATGGCGGCGCCGATGCCGCGGGCGGCCCCGGTGACGACGGCGACCCGGCCGTCGAGCGGCTTCTCCCAGGTGCGGGGGCTGTCGACGAACGCGGCGTCGGCGGGGCTCACGGTGAGGAACTGCCCGTCCACGAACGCGGACTTGGCGGACAGCAGGAACCGCAGGGCCGCGAGGGTGGAGGGGTGCTCCGCACCGGCGTCGCCCGCCAGCAGGATGCCGTTGGCGGTGGCCCCGAAGCGCAGCTCCTTGGCGAGCGAGCGCAGGAACCCGTCGACGCCGTGCCGGGCGGCGGCCAGCGCGGGGGCGTCGCCGTCGGCGGGTGCGGTCGAGACCGTGACCACGCGCCCGCCGGGCGCGAGCCGCTTGAGCGCGTCGGGCAGGGCGAGCACGGCCGCTGCGGCGTCGGCGGGGCGGCTGAGCCCGGTGAGCACGACGACGATGGCCCCCCACCGCTGTTCGGCGGGGGCCGACGGTTCGGGGGTTCGTGGACCGTTCGTGCCCTCGGGGGCACGATCCGTCGACGAAGCCACGAATCGTTCGACGACGTCGAGGCCCCACCCGCGCATCACCTCACCGAGGGCGCGCGCGTCGGGGGTGCTCGCGGCGTCGGCGACGAGCAGCACGGGGCCCACGGTCAGGGGTGCACCGGACTTGTAGCGGCGCAGCAGCGCGGGCCGGGGCAGGCCCAGCTTCTTGGCGACGGTCTTGCCCAGGCCCTTGTTGACGAACAGCGTGTACGTGTCGGTCATGTCGTCCCGCCTCAGGCCGACTCGAGCAGGGCCGTGGCACCCAGACCGCCGGCCGCGCACACGGAGATCAGCGCACGGGCGGGCTTGCCGGTCTCGGCGGCCCGCTGGGCCACGAGCTTGGCGGCGGTGGCGATGATGCGCCCGCCGGTCGCGGCGAACGGGTGGCCGGTGGCGAGCGAGGACCCGTTGACGTTGATCTTGTCCCGGTCCACGGTGCCGAGCGGCCCGTCGAGACCGAGTTCGTCGCGGCAGTAGTCCGCGTCCTCCCAGGCGGCGAGCGTGGTCAGCACGGTCGAGGCGAAGGCCTCGTGGATCTCGAAGAAGTCGATGTCGGCCAGCGTGAGCCCGTTGCGGGCGAGCAGGCGGGGCACCGCGTGCGCGGGGGCGAGCAGCAGGCCGTCGCGCCCGTGCACGAAGTCGACGCCCGCGGTCTCGGCGTCCACGAACCTTGCGAGCACGGGCAGGTCGTGCTCGGCGGCCCATTCGCGCGTGCCCAGCAGGACGGCGGAGGCGCCGTCGGTCAGCGGTGTCGAGTTGCCCGCCGTCATGGTGGCCTCGCCCGGGCCCAGCGACTTGCCGAACACGGGCTTGAGGGTGCCGAGTTTCTCCAGCGACGTGTCGGGCCGCAGGTTGTCGTCCCGGGTCAGGCCGCGGAACGGCGTGACCAGGTCGTCGAAGAACCCCTCGTCCCACGTCCGGGCGAGGTTCGTGTGCGAGCGGTACGCGATCTCGTCCTGCGCCTCGCGGGTGATGCCCCAGCGCGCGGTGGTGACGGCCTGGTGCTCACCCATCGACAGGCCGGTGCGCGGCTCGTCGATGCCGGGGGCGGCGGGCTTGAGGTCGGCCGGACGCAGCTTTGCGAAGGCGCGCAGGCGGGCCTGGAGCGTCTTGGCGTGCGAGGCCTCCAGGAGGGCCCGGCGCAGTCCGTCGCTCACCGCGATGGGGGCGTCCGAGATGGTGTCGGTGCCCACCGCGACGCCCGAGTCGGCCTGGCCCAGCTTGATCTTGTTGGTGATCGCGATGGCCGCCTCCAGGCCCGTCGCGCACGCCTGCTGCATGTCGTAGGCGGGGGTCGCGGGGGAGAGCGACGAGCCGAGCACGCACTCGCGCACCAGGTTGAAGTCGCGCGAGTGCTTGAGCACCGCGCCGCCCACCACCTCGCCGAGCACCTCACCCTGGAGCCCGAACCGGGCCACCAGGCCCTCGAGCGCCGCGGTCAGGAGGTCCTGGTTCGAGGCGTCCGCGTACGCCTTGCCCGCGCGGGCGAAGGGGATGCGGTTCCCGCCGATGACGACGGCGTCGCGGAGGGGGGAACCCTTCGCAGGGGTGCTGGAGCGTGCGGCCACTGTCATTCCTTCGGTTGAGGTGGGTTCGCGATCCTCGTCGATCGTCCCGCTGCCGGGTGCCGGTAGCAAACAGGCGGTGGCAGTCACGGCGACTGAGACCGTATGCGACTGAGACTCAGGGTACCTGATACCGTGAGTCCCGTGAGTCGGGTCACATCCCGGCCACGCCACCCGAGGCGCACCGCCGGGCACCGGCCCGGCATCACGCCGAGGCACTCACGACGCACAGGAGACCGCGATGACGCGCGACCAGGACGGCCGCTCGACCCGGTGGGACCAGCACCGGGCCGCCCGCCGCGCCGAGCTGGTGAACGCCGCCCGCAAGGCGGTGCACCACCACGGACCCGGCGTGTCCATGGACGACATCGCCGCCGAGGCCGGCACCTCGAAGTCCATCGTCTACCGCTACTTCGCCGACAAGGCCGGGTTGCGCCTCGCCGTCGCCACCGCCGTCGTCGCCGACATGCACGACGCGCTCACGCAGGCCGCCGCCGCCGCACCCACCCCGCTGGGCGGGCTGCGGGCCATGGTCCGCGTGTACCTCGAGATGATCGAGCACTCGCCCCGCGTCTACTGGTTCGTCACCCGCACCACCCTCGCCGGCGTCGAGCCCGACGCCGACGACGCCGGTGAGGCCGGAACCGTCGGGGAGTCGGCGCTCGCGGCCTACCTGGACTCGGTCATCGAGGTGGTGGCCCGCCCGTTCGCGGAGCTCGCCGGGGTGCCCGACGACGTCGCCGCCGCGTGGGCCGCCGGCGCCGTCGGGCACGTGCGCGGCGCCGGCGAATGGTGGCTGGGCCGCCGCGAGGCGGGCACCACCACGCTCACCCGAGAAGAACTCACGGAGCACGTGACGCTCTGGCTGTGGCGGGGACCCGTCGGGGTCCTGCCCACCAAGGACCTTGCGACCGCCGCTCCCACCACCACCGATCACAGCACGAACCAGGGGATTCAACGATGACGACCACCGCCGACCAGATCACCGCCGCGACCGGGGACACGACGCTCCCGGCGTCCGCGCCCAGCCGCCCGTCCCGCACGTCGCCTGCCGGCGGCCCGCGGATCGACGTCACCGCCCTGCACCAGGCGCTGCTGGGCCGCTGGCCCACGTGGCGGGCCAAGGCGCGCGCCCACGCGGCCGAACCGCGGTTCTGGAAGGACGACTCGTTGCCCATGGCGGAGCATCGCGAGCGCGTGCTGGGCCAGGTGAAGATGCTGGCGGCGGACCCGGAGCACCAGGTGTGGCTCGCCTACCCGAAGCGCCTGGGCGGCCAGGACTCCCCGGGGGCGAACCTGGCCGGCTTCGAGGAGCTGGCCATCGGGGACCCGTCGCTCCAGATCAAGGCCGGCGTGCAGTTCGGCCTGTTCGGTTCCGCGATCTGGCAGCTCGGCACGCCCGAGCAGCAGGACCGCTGGCTGCCGGGCGCGATGGACGTGTCCGTCCCCGGCGCCTTCGCGATGACGGAGAAGGGTCACGGCTCGGACGTCGCGTCGCTGGCCACCACGGCCACGTACGACGCCGAGGCGGGCGAGTTCGTCATCAACACCCCGTTCCGCGGCGCGTGGAAGGACTTCCTGGGCAACGCGGCCAAGGACGGCCTGGCCGCCACGGTGTTCGCGCGGCTCATCACGCGCGGTCCCGGTGAGACGCAGGACACCGACTACGGCGTGCACTGCTTCTACGTGCCCATCCGCGACGAGGCCGGCGAGTTCCTGCCCGGCGTGGGCGGCGAGGACGACGGCCTCAAGGGCGGCCTCAACGGCATCGACAACGGCAGCCTCTGGTTCGACCACGTGCGTGTGCCGCGCGAGAACCTGCTGGCCCGCTACGGCCAGGTCGCGGCCGACGGCACCTACACCTCCCCGATCGCCAGCCCCGGGCGCCGGTTCTTCACCATGCTCGGTGCGCTCGTCCAGGGCCGCGTCTCGCTCGACGGCGCCGCCGGTTCGGCCACGCGCATCGGGTTGGCGATCGCCGTGCGCTATGCCGAACAGCGCCGCCAGTTCGCGGGCGCGGCGCCCGACGAGGAGGTCACGCTGCTCGACTACGCGACCCACCGCCGCCGGCTGATCCCGCTCGTTGCTGAGACGTATGCGCTGCACTACGCGCACGAGCGGCTGCTGGACATGTTCGACGACGTCTTCAGCGGGCGGAACGACACGGAGCAGACGCGGGCCGACCTGGAGACCATGGCCGCCGCGATGAAGGGGACGTCCACCACGTTCGCGCTCGAGGCCCTCCAGGAGTGCCGCGTGGCGTGCGGTGGCGCCGGGTTCATCACCGAGAACCGCATCGTGTCGCTGCGTGCCGACATGGACGTGTACGCCACGTTCGAGGGCGACAACACGATCCTGCTCCAGCTCGTGGCCAAGCGGCTCGTGGGCGACTACGGCAAGGATCTGGGCCGGCAGGTCAAGACCGCCCAGGGCAAGGCACGGTACGTGGCGGGGCGGGCGGCCGACGTCGCCCTGCACCGGTTCCCGCTGCGCCGCGCCGCCCAGGCCGTCGCGGACGTCACCCGCCCCGACAGCGGTGCGGTGTTCGACGTCGCCCTGCAGCGCGCGCTGCTCACCGAGCGGGTGGCGGCCAAGGTCGAAGCCCTGGCCCTGGGCCTGCGCCCCGCGCAGAAGGCCGACCCTGCCGAGGCCCAGCGGATCTTCGACCGTCACCAGGTGGCCCTCATCGACGTCGCCCGCTCGCATGCCGAGCTGGTGCGCTGGGACCTTTTCACCGAGGCGGTCGCGAGCACCAAGGACGCGGGGACGGCCGTCGTGCTGGGCTGGCTGCGCGACGAGTACGCGCTCACCGTCATCCGGCGCGACCTGGGCTGGTTCGTGGCCAACGGCCGCCTGACCGGCTCGCGGGCACGTGCGCTGGACGGCGAGCTGGACGCCCTGGAGCGCCGCCTGCGCCCCCACCTGCTCGACCTGGTCGACGCGTGGGGCCTGGGCGACGACCACCTGCGCGCCGTCATCGCCACGGGTGTGGAGCAGGAGCGCCAGGACGAGGCACGCGCGTACTACGCGGCCCAGCGGGCGGCCGGCACGCTGCCGACGAAGGAGAAGCGGGGCCGCTGAGGCGGCCGGTCAGGCGGTGGCGTCAGGCGGTGGCCCCGCCTGGGAGCCCGCCTGGGAGCCCGCCTTGGAGCCCATCGCCGAGCTCGTCCGGCTCGGCGGGCTCCGGGGTCGGGCGGGTGCCCAGCGTGATCAGGGGGGCCGTGGCGGTTGCGGCGGCGGCGTCGGGCGCGGGGCGGGGCGGGGTGAGCAGGCCCAGCACGAACGCCGCGACCAGGCCCACGGCGAGCGCCGTGGTCGCGACGACCAGGCGGTCGACGCCGAGTGCCACCCCCAGGACGACGCCGTCCACGACGGCGATCGCCGCACCGGTCACCAGCACGCCCTTCATGACGCCCGCCCCCTTCGTGCTCTTCCTCCATCTGACGACGAACGGTGACCGGCCGCATCCCGGAGGCGTCACACGCGGGTCGGCGCCCGCAGTACCGCCGTCGACCCGTGCGGCCGTACCTCTCGCTCGGAAGCACGCGACGGGTTGGGGGTGCCGACCGCATGGTGGACGGTGGCAATGAGGGCCACCGGCCTCGTTAGCATCGCGATCGTTCGGAGTTATCGGTGGGGATGATGAAGGGAGTGGGGCCCGTGGACGTTGCTTCGCCCGTACTTCTTGTCCACCCGATGGGGTTCGGCGCCGACTACTGGTCGGCCTCCACGGGGCGCAACGTCGTCGCCGTCACCCTTCCGGGATACGGCACCGCGCCGGGCCCGTTCACGGTGCGCTCGGTGATCGACGCCCTCGTGGACGCCGCGGCCGGTGCGGGTGGTGGTGGGGCGGTCGACGTCGTCGGCGTCTCCCTGGGGGCACGGCTCGCAGTCCTCCTCGCAGCGGAGCGTCCCGAGCTCGTGCGGTCGCTCGCGATCTCCGGGCTCGGTGCCGACCCGGCGCCGGTTGCCAGCGCCCTGAGGGTCCTGGCGCTGAGACTCATGCCGTCGTCGGCTCTGACACAGCGCAGTTCGCAGGCCTCGAAAGGGGCCGCTGTCGCGACGGCCCGGGCGATGCGCGGCGTGCGCATCGTCCCGGTACTGCCACAGATCACGGTGCCCACGATGGTGTGGTGGGGCGACCGGGACACGCCGACCGAGCGGCCCTCGCGGGCTGCCGCCGCGGCGATTCCTGGGGCGCGGCTCGACGTGGTGCCCGGGGGAGGCCACCTGTGGACCCGTGACGACCCCGCCGAGTTCGAGCGCCGCCTCGGCGTGTGGCTCCGGGCCGTCGGAGACTGATCGGCGTCGCGGCTAGACTGGCGGCGCGCTGCCCGCGCACCCACACCCGCCACCGCCGACGCCGGAACCGCGCCCTGTGCGCGGAGCTCACCCGGTCCGTGGCACCGTGCGAAGCCTTCAGGGAGCTTGATGTCCGCCTCCGCCGTCCGCCCCACTCTTGACACCGTCGAGAACGCCGCCGCCACCCCCGACGAGGTGCAGCCGTACGCGGAGCTGGGCCTCAAGCCCGACGAGTACCAGCGCATCCGGGACATCCTGGGCCGCCGCCCCACCGCGGCCGAGCTCGCCATGTACTCCGTCATGTGGTCGGAGCACTGCTCCTACAAGTCCTCCAAGGTGCACCTGAAGAAGTTCGGGGAGCGCGTCACGGACGAGATGAAGCAGAACCTGCTGGTGGGCATCGGCGAGAACGCCGGCGTCGTCGACATCGGTGACGGCTGGGCCGTGACGTTCAAGGTCGAGTCGCACAACCACCCGTCGTTCGTGGAGCCGTACCAGGGCGCCGCGACGGGCGTGGGCGGCATCGTGCGCGACATCATCTCGATGGGCGCGCGCCCCGTCGCCGTCATGGACCAGCTCCGCTTCGGCGCGGTCGACCACCCCGACACCGCGCGCGTGGTGCACGGCGTCGTGAGCGGCGTCGGCGGGTACGGGAACTCGCTCGGCCTGCCGAACATCGGCGGCGAGCTCGTGTTCGACGGGTCGTACCAGGGGAACCCGCTGGTCAACGCGCTGTGCGTGGGCGTGCTGCGCCACGAGGACATCCACCTGGCCAACGCGTCCGGCATCGGCAACCAGGTCATCCTGTTCGGCGCGCGCACGGGCGGCGACGGCATCGGCGGCGCCTCCATCCTGGCCTCCGAGACGTTCGAGGACGGCGTGCCCGCCAAGCGCCCGTCCGTGCAGGTGGGCGACCCGTTCATGGAGAAGGTGCTCATCGAGTGCTGCCTGGAGCTGTTCGCGGCCGGCGTGGTCGAGGGCATCCAGGACCTGGGCGCGGCCGGCATCTCGTGTGCCACCTCCGAGCTCGCGTCCAACGGCGACGGCGGCATGCACGTGTTCCTGGACGACGTGCTGCTGCGCGACCCGTCCCTGAACGCGGGCGAGATCCTCATGTCGGAGTCGCAGGAGCGCATGATGGCCGTGGTCACCCCGGCCCGGTACGACGAGTTCGTGGCCATCTGCCGCAAGTGGGACGTCGAGTTCTCCGTGGTGGGCGAGGTCAACGACTCGGGCCGCCTCACGATCGACCACCACGGACAGCGCATCGTGGACGTCGACCCGCGCACCGTCGCCCACGAGGGGCCCACCTACCACCGGCCCTACGCCCGCCCGGCCTGGCAGGACGCCCTGGTCGCCGCGTCGTCGTCGTCGCTCCCGCGGCCGACGACGGCGGACGAGCTGCGGGCGACGGCGCTGCGCCTGCTCGCCTCCCCGAACCTCGCCTCCAAGGCGTGGGTCACCGACCAGTACGACCGGTTCGTGCAGGGCAACACCGCGCTCGCCCAGCCCGACGACGGCGGCGTGATCCGCGTGGACGAGTCCACGAACCTGGGCGTGGCCCTGGCCACCGACGCGAACGGGCGCTACGCCAAGCTCGACCCGCGCACCGGCGCCCAGCTCGCGCTGGCCGAGGCGTACCGCAACGTGGCCGTCTCGGGTGCGACGCCCATGGCGGTGACCGACTGCCTCAACTTCGGCAGCCCCGAGAATCCCGACTCGATGTGGCAGCTCGTCGAGGCCATCGAGGGCCTGGCCGACGCCTGCCAGACCCTGGGCGTGCCCGTGACCGGTGGCAACGTGTCGCTCTACAACGAGACCGGTGCCCCTGGCCTGGTCGACTCCGCCATCCACCCCACCCCCGTGGTCGGCGTGCTGGGCGTGCTGCCCGACGTGCGCGAGGCGGTCCCGTCCGGCTGGCGGTCCGAGGGCCTGTCGGTGGTGCTGCTCGGCACGACTCTGGACGAGCTCGACGGCTCCGCCTGGGCCGACGTCGAGCACCAGCACCTGGGCGGCGTGCCCCCGCGCGTCGACCTGGCGGCCGAGAAGGCCCTCGCCTCCGTGCTCATCGGGGCGCGCGCGGCGGGTGCCGTGGCCGCCCACGACCTGTCCGAGGGCGGCCTGATCCAGGCCCTCCTGGAGTCGTCGCTGCGCTACGGCGTCGGCGTGCGCGCCTCCGTCGCCGGGGTCTCGGAGCGCGACGGCGTCTCGACGTTCGCCGCGCTGTTCTCGGAGACGACGGCGCGGGCCCTCGTGGCCGTCGAGCCCTCTCGCGTGGCCGACCTGCTCGCCGCAGCGGCGTCGGCCGGGGTGCCCGCCCTCGAGATCGGCACCACGGGCGGCGACGCCGTCGTCGTCGATGACGTGACCATCGCGCTCGGCGAGGCCCGCGAGGCCCACACGGGGACGCTGCCGAAGCTCTTCGCCTGACGCCGGTTCGACAGGCTCGACCGTCGGTGGTTGAGCCTGTCGAAACCATGCCCCGGCCCGCTCCACCCTCGTAAGATGGGACGAGGGAGGGTCGCGGATGACGCCTCAGGTGCTGCTTCTCCTCGTCACCGTCTCGGCCTGGGCCGTGGTGGGTGTGACGGTGCTGGTTCGTGCGTCCGCCCGTTCCCGTCGGCGGCGTCGCGAGTACCTGCGCCGCCAGGTCGAGGGGGACCCCCTCGACACGCTCGTCCTCCAGGTTCAGCTCGGTCAGATCGCCACCGAGCTGCGGCGTCTGTCCGACTCGCGCGGTTTCGCCGTCGCCCACCACACGCGCGCCGCGCAGGCCGCCTACGACGCCCTGCTCGCGGAGGCCTGCCGCCGCGCCGGCATCCCGGTCGAGGGCCCGGCCCACGTGACCGACGTGGCCCGCGAGGCGGAACGCCTGCGCGAGGAGCTGGAGCTCACCGAGCGCGGCTGGACGTGGTGATCCCGCTCAGGCCGCACGACCGTGCGCCAGGAGCCAGTCGATGATCGTCCGGCCCGCGTCGGGCGTCCAGGTAGGCACGTGGCGGGCGCCGTCGATCGCCCACAGGCTCACCTCGGTGCTGTCGGCGCACCCCGACGACGTGCTCACGGTCGTCTCCGCGCCCGGCCGGGTCTGCTCCAGGTCGAGCGGCGCGCCGGTGACCGGCGCGGCCGTGCAGTCGTCCAGGGTTCGCCACGCGTCGACCGTCGCCTGCGCGCCGGGGTAGCCGCGGCCCGAGCCGTTGCTCCCGCCCGTGAAGGTGATCGACTCGTCGGCCGTGCCCTGCACCTGGAGCACGCTGACGGGTTGAGAGGGCTGGCATGCCGCCGGGTCCTGCGCCTGCTCGCCCGAGATCGACACGACCGCCGCGACCAGGTCGGCATGGTCGCACGCCATCCGCAGCGCCATGAACCCGCCGTTGGAGTGCCCGACGACGAAGACCCGGTCGGGGTCCACGGCGTACTGGCTCTCCACCGTGGTGATCACCTGCGCGAGGTACGCGGAGTCGTCGACGTTCACGGAGTAGAAGTTGCAGCACGCGTTGGTGGCGTTCCAGAACTCGTCGCCGCCGGCGTCCGTGGTTCCCTCGGGGACGGCCAGCAGGAAGCCTTTGTCGTCGGCCAGGCCGGGAAGCCCCAGGTAGCTGCTCAGCTCGCTGCCGTTCGACGTGTACCCGTGCAGGCCAACGACGAGCGGCGCGGGCGTGTCCGCGTCGTACCCGGTCGGGACGGTCAGGGCGAAGGGACGGTCGTCGAGCGCGACGGACCCCGAGGAGCCCGCGGCGATCGCTGGGGACGGTGCCGTGCTGGGCTGCGCGGCCGACGTCGGACCGGAGCAGGCGGCGAGGGCGAGCACGGCGATGACGGTCAGGGCGGCAGCACGCCGCAGCGTCGAGGTCCGGGGCATCCGTCGATGATGGCGCGCGCGGCGTGGCCGCGCCAGACGTGACGGTGCTACCGCAGTGGCACTTTTGAGGGCCTACGGCAAGAAGTGCCACTCGAACGGCAGATATGCGGCGTCGGCGGGCTCAACCACCGGGGGTTGAGCCCGCCGAAACCCGCGGGGGATGGGTCAGAGCGCGGCGAGGGCCTTGTTGAACGTGGCCGAGGGCCGCATGACGGCGCTGGTCAGCGCCGGGTCGGGGCGGTAGTAGCCGCCGATCTGTACCGGGGAGCCCTGGACGGCCAGGAGCTCCGCGACGATCGTCTCCTCGGACTCCGCGAGCGACGCCGCCAGCGGGGCGAACGCGGCCGCGAGCCCGGCGTCCACCTGCTGTGCGGCGAGCTCCTGAGCCCAGTACAGGGCCAGGTAGAAGTGCGAGCCGCGGTTGTCGATGGTGCCGAGCTTGCGCCCGGGCGAACGGTCGTTGTCCAGGAACGTGCCGGTGGCGCGGTCGAGGGTGTCCGCCAGCACCTGCGCGGCGGCGGTACCCGTGGTCTGGGCCAGGTGCTCGAAGGAGGCGGCCAGGGCGAAGAACTCGCCGAGCGAGTCCCAGCGCAGGTAGTTCTCCTCGACGAGCTGCTGCACGTGCTTGGGGGCCGAGCCGCCCGCGCCCGTCTCGAACAGCCCGCCACCGGCCATGAGCGGCACGATGGAGAGCATCTTGGCCGAGGTGCCCACCTCGAGGATGGGGAACAGGTCGGTGTTGTAGTCGCGCAGCACGTTGCCGGTCACGGAGATGGTGTCCAGGCCGGCGCGCATGCGCGCGAAGGAGAACGCGGTCGCCTCGGCGGGGGCCATGACGTGGATCTCCAGCCCCTCGGTGTCGTACTCGGGGAGGTACTGCTCCAGCTTGGCCAGCAGGTTCGCGTCGTGGGCGCGCAGAGCGTCCAACCAGAACACGGCGGGCGTGTTCGACAGGCGGGCGCGGCGCACGGCCAGGCCCACCCAGTCGCGGATGGGGGCGTCCTTGGTCTGGCAGGCGCGCCAGATGTCACCGGCCTCGACGTCGTGCGAGAACAGCACCTCACCGGCGGCACCCACGACCTCGACGGTGCCGTCCACGGGGATCTCGAATGTCTTGTCGTGCGAGCCGTACTCCTCGGCGGCCTTGGCCATGAGGCCCACGTTCGGCACGGTGCCGATCGTCGCCGGGTCGAGCGCGCCGTTGGTGCGGCAGTCGTCGATCGCGGCCTGGTAGACGCCCGCGTACGACGAGTCGGGGATCACGGCGAGCGTGTCGTGCTCGGCGCCGTCGGGGCCCCACATCTTGCCGCCGCCGCGGATCATCGCGGGCATGGACGCGTCGATGATGACGTCGGAGGGCACGTGCAGGTTCGTGATGCCCTTGTCCGAGTTGACCATCGCGAGGTCCGGGCCGGCGGCCAGCCCGTCGGCCACGGCCTGGCGGATCGCCTCGCCGTCGGGCAGGGACGACGTCGCCGCGAGCAGGGCGCCCAGGCCGTCGTTCGCGGAGACGCCCGCGGTGCGCAGCGAGTCGCCGAACTGCTCGAACACGGCGGGCAGGAACGCCTGGACCACGTGCCCGAAGATGATCGGGTCGGACACCTTCATCATGGTGGCCTTGAGGTGGGCGGAGAACAGCACGCCCTCGGCCTGCGCCCGCTCGATCTGCGCGGCCAGGAACGCGCGCAGCGCGCGCACCGACATGAACGTGCCGTCCACGACCTCGCCCGCCAGGACGGTGAGCCCGTCCTTGAGCACGGAGACGGAACCGTCGGCCGCGACGAGGCGGATCGTGAGGGTGTCGTCGTCGGCGATGATCACGGACTTCTCGTTGTGGAAGAAGTCGCCCTCCGTCATCGTCGCGACGTTGGTGGCCGACGACGGCGACCAGGCGCCCATGCGGTGCGGGTGCGCCTTGGCGTAGGCCTTGACCGAGCCGGGGGCGCGGCGGTCGGAGTTGCCCTGGCGCAGCACCGGGTTGACCGCGGAGCCCTTGACCTTGTCGTACCGGGCGCGGGTCTCGCGCTCCTCGTCGGTGGACGGCGCCTCGGGGTAGTCGGGCACGTCGAAGCCCTGGGCCTGCAGCTCCGCGATGGCGGCCTTGAGCTGCGGCACGGAGGCGGAGATGTTGGGCAGCTTGATGATGTTGGCGGACGGCTCCTCGGCCAGGCGGCCCAGCTCGGCGAGCGCGTCCGGGACCTGCTGCTCCGGCGTCAGCCGCTCGGGGAACTGCGCGAGGACGCGCGCCGCGACCGAGATGTCGCGCGTCTCGAGCGCGACCCCGGCCTGGCCGGCGAACGCCTGGACGATGGGGAGGAACGAGTACGTCGCCAGCAGCGGGGCCTCGTCGGTGTGGGTGTAGATGATCGTGGACTGATCAGCCATGCGCGGCGTCGCTCCTGGGTGCAGGGCCGCCGCGGGGAGCAGCGGTCGGGGGAGTTTTCTCGACATCAAGATACTTGACGGTCCCTCGGCGGGGAAACGACCGGCGCCGGCGGCAACCACTCATCGACGATCGCGTCTCAAAAGCAAGTCTCAATATATGGATGACCCGTTGATGTGCTGACAGGGTGCCGTCTAAGGTCCCCCCACGGAGCCTTGACGGCTCCGGGTCATGAGTTCCGACGCCGCTCCCGTCGCCCACCGCCCCTGGCGGGCACGACGGAGAGCGGGAAGCCCCGGCTCGTCGGACGGCAACCCCCGCGCGGGTGGGTGCCCCGGGTGAGGACCAGGCCAGCCGCTCGGGCGGCATGACAACGCGAGCCGCCCCGTGGGCGGCATGAAGGGAGCCGTGATGTCCCGTCACCCGGACCACCTGATTCTCGGCATCGACCTCACCTCCGCCGGTGCCCATCTGCTGCGGACGCGAGGAACCCCCGTGGCGCGGCCCTTCGACGCCGAGCGGTTCGTGCGGCTGGTGCGGACCGCCGACCGGGCGCTGCTCGACCTCGCCGTGCTCGACGAGTCGTTCTTGCTCCACCCCAGCCGCTGGCGGGCGGCCGGTCGGCTCGACGCCGCTGTGGCCGCGGCACGCGTGGCACCGCTGACCGAGGGGATCGGCCTCGTCGCCGCCCTGGACACGATGCACCTGGAGGCGTCGCGGGTCGCCGCCGCGATCGCCTCGGTCGACCACGCGAGCGGTGGCCGCTCCGGCTGGCAGGTGGGCTGCCCGCCGGGGGTCGAACCGACCGACGCGCGGTGGCCCGCCCAGGCCGCGGCCGGCGTCCACCGCGTCGGTAGCGAGTGGGACCTCGCCCGCGGGGTCGACGACGGTTCCACGGGGGCTGACGGCCTGCGCAGCGTGGACCACGACGGCGTCCGGTTCGCGGTGCGCCCCGGCGGTGCCGGGCGCGTCCCGCTGCCGCAGGGCCGGCCGCCCGTGGTGATGCGCGTCCGGACCGAGGCGTGCGCCGTCGCCGCCGCCACGGCCGCCGACGTCGTCCGGCTCGTTGCGCCCGACCTGGACCGGGCCCGCGCCCTGCGCGCGGCCGTGCACGACGCCGCGATCGACGTCGGGCGTCCGCCTGCGGAGCTGCGCTTCCTGGCGGAGGCGTACGTGGTGCTCGCCGGCGACGGCGAGAGCGCCCGCGCCCGGCTGGACCTCGTGGAGGCGCTGGACGGACCCGGGGTGGGCGGAGGGGCGCTCGTCGTCGCCGGGACCCCGGACCGGTTCGCGCAGGTGGTCACGGACTGGGCCGACGTCGGGGTGGCCGACGGGTTCCTGCTGCACCCCGCGGCCCTCGACGCGGACCTGGACGCCGTCGCGACCGGTCTGGTCCCGGCGCTCCAGGCGCGCGGCCGGTTCCCCCGCACCCGGCGGGGATCCACGCTGCGCGAGGCTCTGGGCCTCGCCGCGGCGGCCGAGCTCGTCACCACCTGACGCTCCGTTAGGGTCGGCCCCATGGCGACGATCCTTCCCTTCGACGGTCACGAACCCGAGATCGACCCGACGGCGTGGCTCGCGCCCACGGCCACGGTGATCGGCCGCGTGCGCATCGGCGCGCGGGCGAGCGTCTGGTACGGCGCCGTGCTGCGCGGCGACATGGACGAGATCGTGCTGGGGGAGGGCAGCAACCTCCAGGACGGCGTCGTGGTGCACACCGACACGGGCGTGCCCGCACGCATCGGCACGAACGTGGGCGTGGGGCACGGCGCGATCGTGCACGGCGCCACCGTGGGCGACGGCGCCCTGGTGGGTATGGGCGCCACGCTCCTCAACAGGGCGGTGATCGGGGCGGGCGCGTTCGTCGCCGCCGGGGCGCTCGTGCGCGAGGGCCAGGAGGTCGCGGCGAACCACCTCGTGGCCGGGGTGCCCGCCAAGGACCGCGGCGAGCTCGACGCCGCCGCGGCCGAGCGGGTGCGGCGCAACGCGTTCGAGTACCAGGAGCTCGCGCAGAAGCACCGCGCCGCCGTCGGCGACTGAGGCCCGCGGCTCAGGCGGGTGGCGCCTGGATCGTGCCGAAGGTGACCTCGCGGCGCACGCGGAAGCCGAGGCGTTCGTAGAGCGCGCGTGCCGGACTGCCCGCGGCGGTGTGCAGGTAGGCGTGGTCGCCGCGCTGCCGGATGTGGTGCGCGACGTCGAGGACGAGGCGGGCGGCGAGGCCCTGCCCGCGGTGGGCGGCGTCGGTGGCGACGGCGCTGATCTCGGTCCAGCCGGGCGGGCGCATGCGTTCCCCGGCCATGGCGACCAGCACGCCGTCGCGCCGGATGCCCACGTAGCGGCCCATGAGGTAGGTGCGGGGCAGGAACGGCCCGGGCTGGTTGCGCTCGATGAGGTCGAGCATCTCGGGCACGTCGTCGGCGCCGAGCTCGACGGCCTCGTCGTCGGGCGCGGCGGCGACGTCGGGCGTCTCGACGTACTGGACGCCGTCGAGCGTGAAGGTGGTCTGCCAGCCGGGCGGCAGGGCGACGTCGGGCGGGTTGAGCGTGAACTCGCCGCCGGGGCCCACCAGGGTCACGATGTGCGACCACACGGCGGGGTCGTGCCAGTCGCGGGCGGCGGTGAACGAGCAGACGTCGGGCAGGAAGCCGCGCGCGTCGCCGTCCCCGACGGCCAGGTGCGCGAGGGGGCCGGTCAGGGCGGCCCAGGTGGCGGTGTCGAGAATGGACTCGTCGTGGAGGGTGTCGCGCACCGGCCGATCGTACGGGCCGGTGGGTGCTACGGCCCTGCGATGGCGGGGTCGGCCTGCCAGGGCAGGGTGCCGCGCTGCGCGACCCACAGCCCCATCGCGGTGAGCAGCACCGCGCCGACGACGTTGCCGGCCAGCACGGGCAGCTGGTTCCACAGCCACCAGTCGCCCAGCGAGACGGGTGCGCCCGTGAGCATGGCGGCGGGGATGACGAACAGGTTGACCACCGCGTGCTCCCACTGCAGGGCGAAGAACAGCGTGATGGGCATCCAGATCGCGGCGATGCGGGCGCCGGTGGAGCGCGTGGTCATGCCCATGACGGCGCCGAGCGAGACGAGCCAGTTGCACAGGACGGCGCGCAGGAACACCAGGGAGATCCCGGCGCCTGCACCGAGCGACTGGTAGCCGTGCGTCTTGTGCAGGGCGAGCTCCCGGACCCAGGTGGCCAGCGGTGCGTCGAGGTCGTGGCCCATCTGGGTGGCGGTCGCCCAGAACACCAGCGCGAACAGTACGCAGCCGATGACGTGCCCGGCGATGGCGACGCCGAGGGTGCGGGCGGTGTCGCGCCCGGTGGCCCGCCGCCGCCACCAGGCGAGCGGCACCAGCCCCATGGAGGACGTGACGAGCTCGAGGCCGAGCAGGATGACGATGACCAGCGCCATGGGGAACACGAGCGCGCCCAGGAACGGGATGCCCGTCTGGACCACCACCGTGCCGGTGAGCATGACGACGGCGCCGAACACGAACGAGGCGAGCACGGCCTGGACGAACACCTGCCGCGAGGTCCGGGCGGCCTTGTACGCACCGGACTCGACCATGCGGTCGACGACGTCGGTGGGGACGCGGTCCGGGATCACGACGGGGACCCGGTCGGGATGGTCGCGATGCCCGGCGGGGACGGGGCGGGGCGTGGCGAGCGGGGGCTGGGTCACGAGGTCCTCGGGGCTGGGTTGCGCGTGTGGTATTACCACAATAGGCCCTCGTTGGCCGTTCGTCGCACCCGGCAGCCGCACCCGACAGCGAACGCCGTACCACGCCGCCGCCGTGCCGTCGGCGCTGGTCGGACCTACTGTCGGGAACGTGCCCACGCGACATCTGAGCCTCGCCTCGATCACCACCGACGAGATCCGCGCCGCTCTGGCAGCGTTGCGCGCGGAGATCGGCCTGCCCGCGATGTTCCCGCCCGACGTCGTCGAGGAGGCGCGGGCCGCCGCCCAGCGGGACATCACCCGGGACCGCCAGGACCGCCGCGACCTGGACCTGGTGACCATCGACCCGCCCGGTTCGATGGACCTCGACCAGGCGGTGCACGTGGCGTCGTCGGGCGACGGCTACCTGGTGCGCTACGCGATCGCCGACGTCGCAGCGTTCGTGACGCCCGGCAGCGCGCTGGACCGCGAGGTCCACCGGCGCGGCATGACCGTCTACGGCCCCGAGACGCGCACGCCCCTCCACCCGAAGGCGCTCAGCGAGGGTGCGGCCAGCCTGCTGCCGGGGGAGGACCGGCCCGCGGTCCTGTGGTCGATCGGGCTGGACCCGGACGGCGAGATCACGTCCGTCTCGGTGGCGCGCGCCCTGGTCCGCTCGCGCGCCCGGCTCACGTACGGCGAGGCGCAGTCCGTGCTCGACGACGGCACCGCGCCCGAGTCGCTCCAGCTGCTCGCCGACGTCGGGCGGCTGCGTCAGGCCGCCGAGCGGGCGCGCGGCGGCGTGTCCCTGGACGTGCCGGAGCAGGAGATCGTGCGGCACGACGACGGCAGCTTCGCGCTGACGTTCCGCCGCACCCTGCCCATCGAGGGCTGGAACGCGCAGATCTCGCTGCTTACCGGTATCGCCGCCGCCCGCCTCATGCGCGAGGCCGGGGTGGGCATCTTCCGCACCCTGCCACCGGCCGACCCGCGCGACGTGGCCCGCCTGCGCCGCACCGCCGCCGCGCTGGGCATCGAGTGGCCGGACGAGACCACCTACGCCCAGCTCCTGCCGCACCTCGAGTCGCGCAAACCCGCCCACGCGGCGTTCCTCAGCGAGGCGACCACGCTCTTCCGTGGCGCCGGGTACTTCGCGTTCGGCGTTCCGGGCGACGACGGCGCAGCGCTCCGGCTGCCGCCGCGCACCGACGCCCCCGGGTCAGGGGACGCGGGCCACGCCGCCATCGCCGCCGAGTACGCGCACGTGACCGCACCACTGCGCCGGCTCGTGGACCGGTACGGCACGGAGGTGTGCCTGGCGCACGCCGCCGGGCGGGACGTGCCGCGCTGGGTGGCCGAGGCCCTGCCCGGCCTGCCCGCCACGATGGCGGCCACCGGCAGGTCCACGGCCGGGTTCGAGCGCGCCTGCGTGGACATCGTGGAAGCGGCGCTGCTCGGGCCGCGCGTGGGCCAGCAGTTCGCCGCGGTGGTGGTGGACACGGAGGAGCGCAAGGACGGCAACCCACCCACGCGCGGCCAGGTGGTGCTGCGCAACCCCGCCGTGCGGGCCCGGGTGGACGGCCCGGCGCTCCCGCTGGGTGAGCGCGTGCGCGTGACCCTCACGGAGGCGTCGGTGGAGCAGCGGCGCGTGCGCTTCACGCTGGCCGACTGAACCCGCCAGGGTGCGCGGTTTGGGGGCGAGTGACAGTACGGTCGCTGGGTGCCCCCTCGTCGTCGTACCGATCCCGCCGTGGGCCGCGCCGCCGTCGCGGCGTGGCTGGGTGGTGCGCCCACGCGCGCGCAGACGACGTCGGCGGTGCGGTTCACCCTGGAGGAGCTGGCTGACGTCGCGCCGGGCAACGCGGTCGAGGTGCGCGTCCCGCCCGCCGGCGTCGTGCAGGCGGTCGAGGGGCCGCGGCACACGCGCGGCACGCCGCCCAACGTGGTCGAGACGGACGTCGAGACGTGGCTGGCGCTCGTGACGGGCCGCACCACCTGGGCCGATGCCGTCGACTCGGGGGCGGTGCGCGCCTCGGGCGAGCGCAGCGACCTCTCGGCGTACCTGCCGCTCCAGGCGGCCCGCCCCCGCTGAGCCGGGTGGGCCAGCCCCGCTGAGCCAACCCTCCATCGCGCTGCGGTTCCGGCGAACCGGGCGTACGTTGCCAGCGGACGGTAACCCTCCCCCGTGCTCCGCGAGCACCCGCACCGTTGCGGACGCCGACCTGACGCCGGCGCGTGGGACGGAGTTCACCGCTGCTTCACCTGTCGCTGCTTGCCTGTGTGCCGGCCGGCGTGTGCTGGTCGGTGTCTTCGACGATGAGGAGTCAGAGAGTGACCACGTCATTGCCCGCCAGCCGGCTACCGCGGAGCGCCGTCGTCGGCGTGCTGTCCGCAGCCCTGGCCACGTCCACCGGCCTGGCGATGGCGCCACCGGCCGCCGCCGCCGTCGATCCCGCGTCCGCCGTCGTCATCAACGAGGTCTACGGCGGGGGCGGCAACTCGGGTGCCGCGTTCGACCAGGACTTCGTCGAGCTGTGGAACGGCTCCGACGCGCCCGTGGACGTGTCCGGCTGGACGATCCAGTACGCCAGCTCGGCGGGGACGTTCAACAACCGCACGGAGCTGACCGGCGTCGTCCCCGCGCACGGGTACTACCTGGTGGGGCAGGGGTTCGGGGCCAACCGCGACCTGGCCGACCTGCCCGCCCCCGACGTCACGGGCAGCATCGCGATGTCCGGGACGGGCGCCAAGGTCGCCCTGGTCTCCGACGCCGCCGCGATCTCTTGTGCGGGGGCCGCGTGCGCGGCCCTGCCCCAGGTCGTGGACCTGGTGGGGTGGGGGCCGACGGCGAGCGCCTTCGCGGGGTCGGCCCCGGCCCCGGCGACGACGAACGCCACGTCGGTGACGCGCGACGCGGACCACGCGAACACGGCGGACAACGCCGCGGACTTCGCGACGGCCGCCCCGACGCCGTCGAACAGCGGCGGCAGCACGGATCCCACGGACCCGACCGATCCGCCGGTCCCCGGTGAGGACACCCACACGATCGCCCAGATCCAGGGCACCGGGGCCGCGTCCACGCTGGCGGGCCAGACGGTGACGACGTCGGGCGTGGTCACGGCCGCGTACCCGAGCGGCGGCTTCAACGGCTTCGTGATCCAGACGCCCGGCACGGGCGGTGCGCTCGACGCGTCGCACACGGCCTCGGACGCCCTGTTCGTGTACTCGGCCGCGACCGCCGGGTCGGTGCGGGTGGGCCAGACCGTGCAGGTCACGGGCCAGGTCAGCGAGTACCAGGGCCTCACGGAGCTCACGGTCGCCTCCGCGGACGGGTTGCGGGTGCTGCCCGACGCCGCCCCGGTCACCCCGGCCACCGTCGCGTGGCCCGCCGACGACGCCGCGCGCGAGGCGCTGGAGTCGATGCTCGTGGCCCCGCAGGGCGACTTCACGGTGACGAACACGTACACCACCAACCGGTACGCGGAGGTGGGCCTGGCCGCCGGGACCACGCCGCTGCGCCAGCCGACCGACGCCGCCGCGCCCGGCAGCGACGAGGCCGCGGCGGTCGAGGCGGACGACGCGGCCCGCGGCGTCGTGCTCGACGACGGCGCCTCGACCGACTTCCTGACGGCCGCGAACAGCTCCCTGACCCCGCCGTACCTGTCCCTGACGGACCCGGTGCGGGTGGGCGCCCCGGTGCACTTCGCCGAACCGGTGATCGTGGACTACCGCAACAACACGTGGAAGCTCAACCCGACCCGGCCGCTGGTCGCGGGTGACGGGTTGCCCGTGAGCTTCGACAACACGCGCACGAACGCGCCCGAGGCGGTGGGCGGCGACCTGCGCGTCGCCACGTTCAACGTGCTGAACTACTTCACCACCCTGGGCGCGGACGTGGCCGGGTGCACGGCCTACGAGGACCGCGAGGGCAACCCGGTCGCGGTCGACTCGTGCCCCGGCAACGGCCCGCGCGGAGCCTGGGACTCCGCCAACCTGCAGCGTCAGCAGAGCAAGATCGTCGCGGCGATCAACGCGCTCGACGCCGACGTCGTCGGGCTGCTGGAGATCGAGAACTCGGCGGCGCTGGGCGAGCAGGCCGACGAGGCCTTGGCCACCCTGGTCGATGCCCTGAACGACGACGCCGGAGCCGGTACCTGGGCGTACGTCCCGTCCTCGGCCGACCTGCCGGACGTGAGCCTGCAGGACGTCATCACGAACGCGATCATCTACCGCCCGGCCGCCGTGGAGCGGGTGGGCGAGGCGCGGGCGCTGGGCACGCAGTCCGCGGACGGGCAGGCGTTCGCGAACGCGCGCGAGCCGATCGGGCAGGAGTTCGCCCCGGCCGGCGGCGGCGAGCCGTTCTTCGTGGCGGTCAACCACCTCAAGTCGAAGGGGTCGGCCGGGCCGTGGCCGGGTGACGCGGACGCGGGCGACGGGCAGGGCTCCTCGACCGAGTCCCGGGTGCGCCAGGCCACCGCGCTGCGCGACTGGGTGGGCGCCGTGACGGAGCCGGACGAGGCCGTGGCGCTCATCGGCGACTTCAACTCCTACACGCGCGAGGACCCGCTGCAGGTGCTGTACGACGCCGGGTACACGGACGCCGCCACGCACTTCAGCGGTGACGCCCCGCAGTTCTCGTACTCGTACCAGGGCCTGTCCGGCTCGCTCGACCACGTGCTGCTCAACGACGCGGCGCTGACCCGGGCCACGGGCGCGGACGTGTGGGAGATCAACGCCGAGGAGTCGATCGCGCTCCAGTACAGCCGGTACAACTACTCGGGCACCCTCTTCTACGCGCCCGACGTGTACGCGTCCTCCGACCACGACCCCGTCGTCGTCGGCCTGGCCGCGGGTGCGCAGACCAACGAGCCGATCGACCTGGACATCGTCAACATCAACGACTTCCACGGCCGCATCGACGCCAACACGGTGGCCTTCGCGGGCACGGTCGAGCAGCTGCGCGCGCAGAACCCCGACGGGACGGTCTTCGTCTCGGCGGGCGACAACATCGGTGCCTCGCTGTTCGCGTCGGCCCTCCAGCAGGACCAGCCGACCCTCGACGTGCTCAACGCGCTGGACCTGGCCGCGAGCTCGGTGGGCAACCACGAGTTCGACCAGGGCTTCGCGGACCTCACGGGCCGCGTCGCCGACGCGGCCGACTTCCCGTACCTGGGCGCCAACGTCTACACCGAGGGGACGACGACGCCGGCCCTGCCCGAGTACGAGGTCGTACCGGTCGACGGCGTGGACGTCGGGTTCGTCGGCGTCGTCACGCAGGAGACCCCCACGCTGGTCTCCCCGGCGGGGGTCGCCGGGCTCGACTTCGGGGACCCGGTGGACGCGATCAACCGCGTGACCGCCCAGCTCCAGGACGGCGACGAGACCAACGGCGAGGCCGACGTGGTGGTCGCCCTGATCCACGACGGCGCCCCCGCCGGGACCCCGGACGGGGCCACGCTGGAGCAGGAGGTGGCGGCCGGCGGCCCGTTCGCGCGGATCGTGACCGACACGGACGCGCGCGTGGCCGCCATCCTGACGGGGCACACCCACAAGCAGTACGCGTGGGACGCCCCGATCACGGGCACCGACCGGACACGGCCCATCATCCAGACGGGCAGCTACGGCGAGTTCGTCGGGCACACGTCGCTGACGATCGACCCGGAGACGTTCGAGGTCACCGACTACACGGTCGAGAACGTTCCCCGCACGACGACGCCCGCCGCCGACCTGGTGGCGCAGTTCCCACGCGTGGCCCAGGTGGACCAGATCGTCCAGGCCGCCCTGGCGCAGGCCGACGTCATCGGCTCCCAGCCGGTGGGCTCGGTGACCGCCGACATCACGACGGCGTTCCTGGGCGGCTCGTTCGTGGACGGCGTGTGGACGGGCGGTACCCGCGACGACCGCATGTCGGAGTCCGCGCTGGGCAACCTGGTGGGCAACGCGCTGCGCGACTCGCTGGCCGCGCCCGAGCGCGGAGGCGCCCAGATCGGCATCGTCAACCCGGGCGGGCTGCGCAACGAGCTGTACTACGGCGACGACGGCGTGATCACCTACGCCGAGGCCAACGCCGTGCTGCCGTTCGTCAACAACCTCTGGACGGTCACGCTCACGGGCGCGCAGCTCACGGAGGTCCTGGAGCAGCAGTGGCAGACGGACGAGAACGGCAACCGGCCGTCCCGCCCGTACCTGGCGCTGGGGCTCTCCGACAACGTCACCTGGGTGGCGCGCACGGCCGATCCCAACGCGACGCCCGGCGACAACGTGCTGGCCGTGTACGTGGACGGCCGGCTCGTGCAGCCCACCGACACGTTCCAGGTGGCGACGTTCAGCTTCCTGGCCACGGGCGGTGACAACTTCCGGGCGTTCACCGACGCCTCAGCGGCCCGGGACACCGGCCTGGTGGACCGGGACGCGTGGATCGCGTACATCACGGACCACTCGCCGCTGACGCCGTCGTTCGCCCGCTCACGCACCGTGGTGGACGCGCTGCCGGGACCGGTGACCGCGGGGGACGCCGTCTCCGTGAACCTCAGCGGGCTGGACCTCACCTCGCTCGGGGCGCCCGCCAACTCTGGTGCCACGGTGGCGCTGGCCCCGGCCGCGGACCCGACGGCCGACGGCGTCGCCCTGGGTGACGTCACGGTGACCGACGGTTCCGCGCACGTGGCGGCGACCGTCCCGGCGGTCACCGCCACGGGTGACTACGTGCTGCGGGTCACCGTGGCGCCGTCGGGCTCGGTGGTGCTGCTGCCCGTGAGCGTCGAGGCCGCCGGACCTGCCTACCCGCAGTGGTCGCGCACGACCGTCTACACCGGCGGGGAGCGCGTGGTCTACCGCGGCACCGTCTACGAGGCCCAGTGGTGGACGTCGTACGTCACCCCGGACGCGAGCCCGTGGGGGTCGTGGATGGAGGTGGGTGACGAGGTCGACACCGCGCGCGGCACGTTCCGGCAGTGGACGAGCTCGTGGGTCTACACGGGCGGCGAGACGGTGGTGCACGACGGTCACCTGTGGCAGGCGCAGTGGTGGACCCGCAACCAGGAGCCGGGCGCGTCCCCGTGGGGCCCGTGGAAGGACCTCGGGGCGGCCTGAGCGGAAGGCGGCGACCACTCCCGCTGACTCGGCGACCCGGGTCAGCGGGAGTGGTGCCGGCTACCCGGCCATCTCGGCGAGGATCTGCTCCTGGGCGTCCAGCAGGGGTCGCAGCTCGTCGTCGCCGACGTCGGTGCCAGGGCCGACGGCGGCGGCGGTCCTCCGGGCGCGGTCCAGCAGATCCTGGACGGCGGGCTCGGGGGACGTGCCCGCCTGCATCGCGAAGCTCGGTATCGCGGCCTCGAGGAGCTCGTCGTTGGCGGTGACGTAGTCGCGCAGCTCGTCGGGCGTCGCGTCGGCATAGTCGCTGCCCGGGTCGTACGGGATGACGGTCGGCGACGTCGGCCTGTCGTCCGACGGGCCGGCCGCCGACGGGACCGGGTCGGGGCTCGCCGTCGGTTCCGCGGCCGGACCCGGCGACGCCCCGGCATCGAGCGTGGCGCTCGCCGACGGCTCCGCGGCGGGGCTCGTCGACGTCGACGCCGGACCGTCGGGCGCGGTGCACGCCGCCGTGCCGCTCGCCACCAGCAGCGCGAGGCCGAGAGCGGTGGCGCTGCGCGAGCGCGTGGTCACGGGATCGGCCTGACGGCCGTGGGCATCAGGCCGGAGAAGTCGCGCAGGCCCTGGATCCGACCCGAGGACGACTCGTTCATGATCTGCCCGTTGCCGAGATAGACGGCGGTGTGGTTGATGGTCGGCGACCCGACGGCGTAGAACACGACGTCACCGCGCTGCAGCTGGGAGATCGGCACGTGCACGAACCCGGGTGCGTCGTAGAGGTTGCGCGACGAACGCCACGTCGGCAGGGCGTGGTTGACGGTGTTGTTCGGGTCGGGGTCGATGCCGATCGAGTAGAGCGCCTGGATGATCAGGCCCGAGCAGTCGGCGCCCTGGTCGGGGCGGTTGGCGCCGCCCCAGATGTACCGCGAGCCGTTGTACTCCAGGGCCGTGGCGACGAACGCCTCGATGATCGCCTGGCGGGAGCTGCCGGGGACGATGCGCACGGGGCGCTTGTAGCAGTCCAGCGCGGTCCAGTCGCTCGCGCTGAAGCCCATCGCGGTCCAGGTGCGCTCGTCGACGACGCCGGTGGCCGGCAACCCACGCCCGGCCTGGAACCTCTTCACGCGGGAGGTCAGGAGGGGCGACATCGACTGGTGGTACTGCGAGACGCCCAGGTGGTCGGCCACCCGCTGGACCTTCAGGCCGTTCATCCCGGGCGTCAGCGAGAACCCGCAGCCGCCGAACTGGGTGATGCCGCCGTACTGGATCTGCCGCGTCCCGGCCGGGTTCTGATATCCGATCCGGCTCGCGTCGCTGGTGCGTCCCGGTGCGGGAGAGCCCTTGCGCAGGACGACCACCTGAACGGCCTCGACCCGGCGCCCCAGGCGCTCGGTACCCGCCGTGTCACCGTTGGACGCCCAGCCCATCCAGCCGATGTCCTGGACGTGGACGCGATACCAGACGTCGAGGCGCTTCGCCGTGGTCCCGGTCAACCGCAGCCGGAACGCCTCGGCGCGCAGCCCGCGCCCCGTGGTGCCGCACGTCGAGCCCGGACCCGTCCACCCTCTCCATCCCAGGTTCTGCACGTGCGCCGAGCACTCGATGCGGCCGCTCCACGGCAGCGGGGGCGTCGAGACGCGCAGTGCTTCGACGGCCAAGGCCTTGCCCGTGGTGCCGGCCGTCCTGCCCTGCGCCACCGCAGGCAGCCAACCCTTCGTCGCGACATGCGCGGAGGCCCGCACCCCCAGCGACGTGGACGGCGTGCTCGTCGATCCCGGGGCCGGCTCCCCGCGCGGCACCAGCACCACCTGGACGGCCTCGGTGCGCAGCGCGAAGCCCTCGGTCCCTGCCGTGTCCCCGTTC
This sequence comes from Xylanimicrobium pachnodae JCM 13526 = NBRC 107786, assembly GCA_001592145.1. Taxonomy (GTDB): domain Bacteria; phylum Actinomycetota; class Actinomycetes; order Actinomycetales; family Cellulomonadaceae; genus Xylanimonas; species Xylanimonas pachnodae. The sequence continues at coordinate 290,510 of BCWJ01000001.1, forward strand.
GACGCCCAGCCCATCCAGCCGACGTCCTGGACGTGGACGCGGTACCAGACGTCCATCTTCTGGGCCAGGTCCCCGGTCAGGCGGATTCGGAAGGCTTCGACGCGAAGACCACGCCCCTGGGTACCGCACGTGCTCCCGTCCGCCACGGGGCCGGTCCAGCCGACGCCCTGAACGTGCGCCCGGCACTCGATGCCGCCCGCGTACGGGGACCCCTCGACACGCAGCTGCAGCGCCTCGACGCGCAGGCTGCGCCCCGTGGTGCCCGCAGACTTCCCCGAGGTCAGCCAGCCCTGCCAGCCCACCTTCTGCACGTGGGCCCGGTAGCGCAGGGAGGGCTTCGGAGCCGGCGACGGCGACGGCTCGGGTGTTGGCGACGGCGCCTGCGACGGCGCCTGCGACGGGGACTGCGACGGGGCCTGCGACGGCGCCTGCGACGGCGCGGGAGGTGGTGAGGGGGACTGCGACGCCTCGGAGGTCGGTGTCGGCAACGGCTGCAACGGCGCCACGGCCGATGGCGGAGTCGCCGATGGGGTCGCCGACGGCGGGGGATCGGATGCCGGCCCCACCGATCCGGTCAGGGCCAGCGCGGCGGCCGCCGCCGAGATCCAGCGCCAATCAACCATCACACGGCCTTCCGAGAGTTCGGGGTGTCGGCTGACGCTAGAAGGGCGTTCTCAGGTCGGCAGGACCGGTGGCGTCATCCGATTGCTCATGGCGCGGACCCACCCGAACGGTCGGGCCGGCAGAGCACCGGGGCAGGCCCACGTGGGCGCCCGGATACCCTGGGGCCGTGACAACCCCCGACCCGCAGCCCAGCCCGTCCGAGCCGGACGACGTCGAGCTCGCCGGCATCATCGACCCGGCCACCGTGCGCCGCGCCCCGCGGTACGCGTCCTTCCTGGGCGCGGGCGTCGTCGTCGGGGTGGTGCTGGGCCTGGTCGTAGGGCTGTACCTGCTGTCCACGTTCGACCCGGCGCGGGACCAGCCGATGACGAAGCCGGGCGTGTGGCTCACCGTCATGGTCCTGGGGACGACGACGGTGACCACCCTGCTCGCCGGCGCGCTCGCCGTCGTCCTGGACCGGCGCTCCGTGCGGCGCTGGGAGGCGGGCCGCGGCGCCCGACAGGACGAGCACGGCGCCGTGTGATACTTGAGCCATGCCCCTGCGCCCTGACGGACGCCTCAACCATGACCTGATGCCCGGGGAGAAAGGCCCGCAGGATGCCTGCGGAGTCTTCGGGGTCTGGGCACCGGGTGAGGAGGTCGCGAAGCTCTCGTACTTCGGTCTCTACGCTCTGCAGCACCGCGGACAGGAGTCCGCCGGAATTGCCGCCTCGAACGGGGAGCAGATCCTCGTCTACAAGGACATGGGCCTGGTCTCGCAGGTCTTCGACGAGACGGCGCTCGGTGCGCTGCGCGGCCACCTGGCCGTGGCCCACTGCCGGTACTCCACCACGGGCGGCGTCACGTGGGAGAACGCGCAGCCCACGCTCGGCGCGACGGCGTCGGGCACCGTGGCACTGGGCCACAACGGCAACCTCACCAACTCGGCCGAGCTGGTGGGCCTGGTCGCGGAGCGGTACGGCGCGCAGCACCGGGGCGAGCTGGCCCGCGGCAACACCACCGACACCGCGCTGATCACGGCCCTCCTGACGGGGGACTCCGACCACACGCTCGAGCAGACCGCCCTCGAGGTGCTCCCGCGGCTGCGGGGCGCGTTCTCCCTGGTGTTCATGGACGAGCGGACCCTCTACGCCGCGCGCGACCCGCAGGGCGTGCGCCCGCTGGTGCTCGGCCGCCTGGAGCGCGGCTGGGTGGTCGCGTCCGAGACCCCGGCCCTCGACATCGTCGGCGCGTCGTTCGTGCGCGAGGTCGAGCCGGGCGAGCTCATCATGATCGACGACGACGGGCTGCGCTCGCAGCGGTTCGCGGAGACGAAGCGCGCCGGCTGCGTGTTCGAGTACGTGTACCTGGCCCGCCCGGACACCGTCATCAACGGCCGCTCGGTGCACGCCGCCCGCGTCGAGATGGGGCGCGCGCTGGCCCGCGAGCACCCCGTGGACGCCGACCTGGTGATCCCGACGCCGGAGTCCGGCACGCCCGCCGCGGTGGGTTACGCGCAGGAGTCCGGCATCCCGTTCGGTCAGGGCCTGACGAAGAACGCCTACGTGGGCCGCACCTTCATCCAGCCGTCCGACACGCTGCGCCAGCTCGGCATCCGGCTCAAGCTCAACCCGCTGCGCGAGGTCATCCGGGGCAAGCGCCTCGTCGTCGTCGACGACTCGATCGTGCGCGGCAACACGCAGCGGGCGCTCGTGCGCATGCTGCGCGAGGCGGGTGCGGCCGAGGTGCACGTGCGCATCTCCTCCCCGCCCGTGAAGTGGCCGTGCTTCTACGGCATCGACTTCGCCTCGCGCGCCGAGCTCATCGCCAACGGCCTCTCGGTGGACGAGGTGGGCCAGTCGCTGGGCGCGGACTCGCTCGGCTACATCACGCTCGACGGCATGATCGCCGCCACGCAGCAGGCCGAGTCGCAGCTGTGCACCGCCTGCTTCACGGGGAAGTACCCGATCCCGCTGCCCGCCGACGACCAGCTCGGCAAGCACCTGCTCGAGACGCCCCTCGGTGCCCCTGAGGACGGCCTCCACGCGCTGTCGGCCTCCCCGGGCGGCGGCGGAGCCCTCGCCCGCCCGTAGACCCGACACCGCAACGCTGGGAGTTCCGATGACCACGAATGATGGCCTGACCTATGCCTCCGCCGGTGTCGACACCGAGGCCGGCGACAAGGCGGTCGAGCTGATGAAGGACGCCGTGCGCCGCACCCACGGGCCGTCGGTGATCGGGGGAGTGGGCGGATTCGCCGGCCTGTACGACCTCAGCGCGTTCGCCCACTACCGGCAGCCGCTGCTCGCGACGTCCACCGACGGCGTCGGCACCAAGGTGGCCATCGCGCAGGCGCTCGACAAGCACGACACGATCGGGTTCGACCTGGTGGGCATGGTGGTCGACGACATCGTCGTGGTGGGTGCCAAACCGCTGTTCATGACCGACTACATCGCCACCGGCAAGGTGGTGCCGGAGCGGGTCGCGGACATCGTGCGGGGCATCGCGCAGGCCTGCGAGGTGGCCGGGACGGCCCTGGTGGGCGGGGAGACCGCGGAGCACCCCGGCCTGCTCGCCCCCGACGAGTACGACGTCGCGGGCGCCGCGACCGGCATCGTGGAGGCCGACCGCGTGCTGGGCCCGGACCGCGTGCGCGCGGGTGACGTGCTCATCGCCATGGCGTCGTCCGGTCTGCACTCGAACGGCTACTCGCTGGTGCGTGCCGTGATCAAGCACGCCGGGTGGGCCCTGGACCGGCACGTGGACGAGCTCGGGCGAACCCTGGGTCAGGAGCTGCTGGAGCCCACCCGGGTCTACGCGAGCGACGTGCTCGCCCTGGCCGACGACGAGGCGGCGCAGGTGCACGCCTTCACCCACGTGACGGGCGGCGGCCTCGCGGCGAACCTGGCGCGCGTCCTGCCCGCCGCGCTCGTGGCCACCGTGGACCGCTCCTCGTGGCAGGTGCCGGCCGTGTTCGACCTGGTGCGCACCCTCGGCCAGGTCCCGACGTCGGACCTGGAGGGGACGCTCAACCTGGGCGTCGGCATGGTCGCGGTGGTCGGGGCCGACGGCGCGGACGCCGCGCTGGCCAGGCTCGCAGCCCAGGGTGTCCCCGCGTGGGTGCTCGGCACGGTGGCGGAACGGGACGCGGCGTCGTCGGCCCTCGACCTGGTGGCCGGCACCAAGGGCGTGGACGGCGGTGCGGTGCACCTGGTGGGCGACTACCGGTTCTGAGGCGTTGTTCCCCGGTGTGTGTCGCTGAGCGGTACGAACCGCGAAGGACGCGCCGGGGGGTGACCGGCCACCCGCGCCGAGCATGCGTGAACCCGGGACGGTCTCACCGCCCCGGGTTCACGTCACGTGGTCAAGCGGCGCTCGATCAGCGCTCGTCGTCGTCCCAGCGGGAGTAGTTGCTCTCGTACTCGTCGTCACGCGTGGGCAACCGGTTGTCCGTGGCCACGTCGGTGCGCCCGCTTCCTCGAAGCTCCGCCTCCAGCGCGTGGTAGTTCGTCGCGGGGCTGAAGTACTTCAGCTCGCGAGCAACCTTGGTCTGCTTTGCCTTCTGACGGCCGCGGCCCATGGCTCCCCCTCAACGTGGAGCGGGGCGGCGACGTCTCAGACGTGCGCGGCCCCGGAAGTAAGTGCGTGTCTGTTCAGGATGCAACGGTACACGGCTGTACGCCATTCCCTCCACTCCGTGACGTGTGGCGGACGCCCGGGCGCGCCATCCCGAGGTCCGGCACACCCCGCCGGTCGCGGAACGCCGATTCACGCCACCCGCGATTTCATCCGCACAAACCGACTCGCATCGCCCTGACGAGGCGCAACAATGGTCTGCAGTGACCGAGGGCAGACACTGGGCGCCGCCTGGGCCTCGACCACGCAGTGACGACAGGGGAGGTTCGGGATGTCACTCCACGGGGAGTCGGAGGTCCTGCTGACGCCGGCTGAGGTGGCAAGCCTGTTCCGGGTGGACCCCAAGACCGTGACGCGCTGGGCGAAGGCGGGAAAGCTCTCGTCGATCCGCACGCTCGGGGGACACCGCCGTTACCGGGAGGCGGAGGTGCGCGCGCTCCTCGGGGCCGCGTCCGAAGGCGAAGGAGACCCGGACAGCTGAACCGGTGGCGTGGTGGCCGGAACGGCCCCGTGGGCCCTGCGCTCAGGCGCTCCTGCCGGCCCGGCCCACCACGCGCCGTACCACCGTGAAGGTCACGACAGCGGCCACCACGGCGGCGGAACCGAACAGGACCTTGACGTTCCGCGCCCTGCGGTGATCACCCGGCAGCCCGGCTCCCGTGACGAACGATCCGGCGTCGGACGCCGCCTCGCGGGCCACGCGTGACGCGCGCCGGGCCTGGTAGCCCACCGTGAGCTGCGCCGTGAGGGCGTCGATCGTGGCGCCCAGCTCGGCCCGGCTGCGCTCCACCTCCGCCTGGAGCTCGGCGCGGCCCGGTGCCTTCCCGGTGGGCGCGGCGCCACCGCCCGCAGGGGAACCGTCGGCGGGCTGAGGGAGCTGGGAGTCGGCGGTCACGGGAGGTCCTCCTGGCGGGCGTGCGAACCGAAGCTGGAGCGGACGACGTCCACGTCCGCCTTGACGCGTTCGATCGTCTCAGGCGGCTCTGCGAGGCGTTTGAGGAGCTTGACGCCCGCCATGACGAGGGCGCCGACGACGAGCAGCATCGCCACGCCGACGACGAGCGCCGAGAGCCACAGCGGCCACGCCTCGCCCAGGCCGAGCACGGCCGCCCAGATGAGCACCCCGACGGCGTAGAGCGCGATGACGCCGGCACCGGCGACGAGGCCGATGCCGATCCCCGACACCTTTGCCTTCTGTGCGAGCTCGGCCTTGGCAAGTGCCACCTCGGCGCGCACGAGACGGCTGGTCTGTTCGGACAGCTGCTCGACGAGCCTGCCCAGGGTGGGTTCGGCGTCTTGGTCGGTCATGGTCTCACTCAACCCGTTGTGCAGGCCCGCGGCAACACCGCAGACGCCCCGTGAGCAGAGCGAAGGCCCCGGATCCAGGATCCGGGGCCTTCGAGAGTGGCTCCGAGGGGCGTCGATCCCCTGACCTCACGATTTTCAGTCGTGCGCTCTACCAACTGAGCTACAGAGCCTCGAACACAAGAGCCCGGTCGCCGTTGCCGACGCACCGGGCGCTCTGCGTTCGCTGCGACACTTGCGTGCCTTGCGCGACCCTGACGGGACTTGAACCCGCGACCTCCGCCGTGACAGGGCGGCGCGCTAACCAACTGCGCTACAGGGCCTTGACCGCCGCGATTCCCTCGCTTGGGCCGGGTAGAAGCGTACCCCAGGTCGGCGGCAATCCTGAAATCGACCGCTGACCTGCGAAAACGCGCTTCTGAGTACCCCCAACGGGATTCGAACCCGTGCTACCGCCGTGAAAGGGCGGGGTCCTGGGCCGCTAGACGATGGGGGCTAGGACGTCCGTCATCCTACCGGGGCGCAGCAGATCGGCAGAATGCAGTGACAGGATGTGCCAGGTGATGGACTTTTCCCGCCAGGACTTCGAGGACGCCGTCTCCGACGCGCTCGACGCCGTGCCGCCCGAGCTCACCGCGATGATGGACAACGTCGTCATCCTCGTGGAGGACGACGCCCCCGCGGACGATCCCGAGCTGCTGGGTCTGTACGACGGCGTGCCGCTCACGGAGCGCGGCGAGTTCTGGGCGGCGGGCGCGCTGCCCGACCGGATCACGATCTTCCGCAACCCTACGCTCGCGATCTGCGACACCCGCGAGGACGTGGTCGAGGAGGTGGCGATCACCGTGGTGCACGAGATCGCGCATCACTTCGGGATCGACGACGACCGGCTCCACGAGCTCGGCTGGGCCTGAGCGTCAGGAGGGGAACCCCTCGGGGTTGTTCGACTGCCAGCGCCACGAGTCGGCGCACATGTCCTCGATCGACAGCTTGGCCGTCCACCCGAGCTCCTCGCGGGCCCGGGTCGCGTCCGCGTAGCTCGTCGGAAGGTCACCGGCACGACGCGGTCCGACGTCGTAGGGGATGGGGCGGCCGGACGCCGCCTCGAACGCGCGCACGATCTGGAGCACCGACGTGCCCGTGCCGGTGCCCAGGTTGAACGCACGGGCCGGGGTGGCCATGGCGTCCAGGTGGTCGAGCGCGGCGACGTGACCGGCCGCGAGGTCGACCACGTGGATGTAGTCGCGCTCGCCCGTGCCGTCGGACGTCGGGTAGTCGTCGCCGAACACGGTGAGCCGGTCACGGCGGCCCACGGCGACCTGCGAGACGAACGGCATGAGGTTGTTGGGGATGCCGTTCGGGTCCTCGCCGATGCGGCCCGAGGCGTGCGCGCCCACCGGGTTGAAGTAACGCAGCAACGCCACCTTCCAGCCCTCGTTGACGGCGGCGACGTCGGTCAGGATGCGTTCGATCATCACCTTCGTCTGGCCGTACGGGTTCGTGGCCTCCAAGAACTCCCAGTCCTCGCGGTACGGGACGGGTGCCTTCTCGCCGTACACGGTGGCCGACGACGAGAACACGAACCGGGACACCCCGTGCTTCACCATCGCGTCGAGCACGCTCAGGGTGGAGTCGATGTTGTTGCGGTAGTACAGGGCGGGCTTGGCGACGGACTCGCCCACCGCCTTGAACCCGGCGAAGTGGATGACGGCGTCGAACCCTCCGGCGGCGAACAGGGCATCCGTGGCGGCGGTGTCCGTCAGGTCGACCTCGTGCAGCGTGACCGGTCGGCCCGCGAGCTCCTCGATGCGGGGCAGCACCGACGGCTTCGAGTTCGAGAAGTTGTCGGCGATCACGGGGTCGTGGCCGGCGGCGGCGAGCGCCAGGACGGTGTGGGAGCCGATGAACCCGGCTCCGCCGGTGACGAGAACGCGCATGCGCCCACCCTACCGACGCCTGTTCGGGCTCCGGCAGGGCGGGCGGGATGTGCGCTCAGCCCACGTACTCCCAGTGCCACGCCTCGGGCTTGGTGCCGCCGCGCTGGGCCCACGCCGGGTTCTCCCAGCCGAACTCGCCCGCGTGCGCCCGCATCCACTCGTGCTCGGCGCTGCCGAAGCTCGCGATGCCGCCGCCCAGGTCCACGGCCACGCCGTACCCGTGGTTGGAGGTGCCGGGCTGGGCCGCCCACCGGCCGCGTGCGCGCTTGACGGCCACCTGGTCGGCGTAGGAGCGGTAGGAGTCGGTGATGGCCAGGTCGCGGCCGAAGTGTGCGGCGAACGCCTCGTTGAGCAGGGCGAGCTGGTGGGCGGCGTCGGCGCGCAGCACCGAGCCGGGCGACCAGGGCAGCTCGCTGAGCAGGTGGGCGGGGATCTGCCCGTTGGCGTGCTGGGCGGCCTCCGCGGCCAGCGCTGCGAGCTGGGCCGCGAGCTGGGCCGCCTCCTCCGCGGCGATCTCCTCGGCCGACGGCGCCGGGGTCACGTCGACGGTGGCCACGGGGGTGGTGGCGAGCAGCTCGGACAGCGCGGTGGCCTGCTGCTCGAGCGCGGCGGCGATCGCGCTACGGTCGTCGACCTGCTGGTCCTCGCCGGCCAGGCCGGTCAGGTCCGCGGCGGCTGCTACCGCTGCATCGGCCGCGGCGGCGGCGTTCGAGGCGACGTCCGCCGCAGCATCGGTGGCATCCTCGGCGTCGGCCCCGCTGCTGCTCCCTGCGGTCGCGTCGGTGGCTTCGGCGGTGCTGGCCGCATCGGCCTCGGTGTCGGTGTCGGTGTCGCCGGAGCCGGCGGTGGAGGCCGTGGCAGGAAGCGCGGCGGTGCTGGTCGACTCGCCGGTCGACGTCGTCTCGACCGAGGCGCGGCGCACCAGCTCCCGCACCACGAACGTGGTCTCCATGATCTCCGCGACCACCTCCGGGTGGGGCGCCTCCGCGGCGACGTGCTCCGCCTTGGCCAGCGCGCCGGACGCCAGCACCATCGCGGCCGCAACAGCCTCGTCGGCCTGGGCGACGGGCAGGGTCGCGGTGTCGGACGCCTCGACGTCGGACGCCGTGAGGGTGGAACCTGCCGAGGCCGCCTGCGGCAGCGGCGCCGCGATCAGCGCGGCGGCCGCGACCGACGCGCCCACGGTGCGAAGGACACGTGCGCGTCGGCTGGGGTGCGACGCGTGCAGGGCGGCACGGCTCGGGTACTGCTGGGGCACAGGCTGGCTCCTCGTTCGTGGCGGGGTGGACTGACCACACCACGGGAACGGGGAACGCAGGGCGCCCTTGCCGGGCACCTAAGTGAGCGGACCACGCGGTCCTGAGTGACCCGCGTGACGATCAGGGTGACGCCACGCCGGGATCGGTGGAACGCGCCACCGCGACGATCAGCGCGCGCCGCGGCCCGCCAGCCAGCCCGCCAGACGGTCCGGGCGGTCCGTGATGATCGCGTCCACCCCGAGTGCGATCAGGGTCTCCCACTGCTCGGCGTCGTCCGCGGTCCACACCATGACCTGGAGCCCGGCGGCGTGCAGCTCGGAGACCAGCGAGGGATCCGCGAGCACCAGATCCACCTCCGGGTTGCACGTCATGACGCCCAGCGCGGCACAGATGTCGACCAGGCCCTCGTGCCGTCGTTCGATGAGCGCGCCGCGCCGCAGGTCCGGTGCCGCGTCCCGCAGCGCCGCCACCGTCTGCGGGTAGAACGACTGGACGATCGCCCGGTCGTCCAGCCGGGCCGCGTGGATCGCCTGGGTCACGCGGGCGGCGTCGGCAGGCTCCCAGATCCCCTTGAGCTCCAGCAGCAGGCCGATCCGGGGGCGGCGCGTGAAGAACGTCAGCACCTCGCCCAGCGTCGGGATGCGCTGGCCCGCGTACGCCGGGGCGAACCCCGCCCCCGCGTCCAGCGCGCGCAGCTGCGCCAGCGTCATCGCCGCCACCTCGCCGCTGCCGTCCGTGGTCGCGTCCACCTCCTCGTCGTGGATGACGACGACGGCGCCGTCCGCCGCCACGTGGAGGTCCAGCTCGATCAGGTCCGCCCCGGCACGCCAGGCGGCCTCGAAAGCGGCCAGCGTGTTCTGTGGGGCGACGACGGAGTTGCCGCGATGGGCGACGACGAGGGGGGTCTTGTGCACGCCGCATATGGTGGCACGGCTGGTTGGGCGTGGGTCACCGGCGCAGGTGGCCCGCTCCAGGCGGCCCGCTCCAGGTGGAGAGGGCTGGGTGTCCGGGTGGTGCGTTGTGCGGCCATTGCTCACCGCAATGTTCATTGCTGGGAGCAATGGCGCTCGAACGACAACCCTGGGGCCGTCGGCCCCGGTCAGACGTGGTGCCCCGGCTGGGATTCGAACCCAGGACCTACGGATTCGGGGCCGACGTCTGGTGTCGCATAACCGTTGGGTGCCGAAGGTGGCTCCGGTGCAGGCCAGGGGCCATTTCCTGGTGACAGTACCCGGGCGTCGTCGTGCGTCCTCCGCCGTCGTTTCCGTTGGGTAAGCGTTGGGTCGGGCGATCGGAGCGTTGCCTCGTGCCGGGGCCCAACTGCTGCTAGGCGGAGTTGTCGGCGGCGTCGGCCGCCTCTTGAAACCTGAACCGCTTCGATACCGGTCTCGTTTGGGCCAGGCCAGTCAAGACGAGCGCGACACCGAAGATCGCCAGGAGTGCGCCGACAACCCGCAACCAGATAACCCCCGATTGCCACAGTGCAAAGGTCCCGCCGCCGACCGCGCCAACGATGATCACAAGTGCTGCGATCGAAGCCCCGCTCCAACGCCGACGCGCGCGGGTGCACTCGTTGAAGGCGAGTTCCTGAGCCAGCAGCCCTACCTGGTGCTGAACGGCTTGCCTCGCGTCACCGTCAGGCATGAGGTCGGCCAACTCGACAAGTCGCCGCACTCGCTGGTGGAGGGATCGTTCGCCGGATGACCAAACAGCCTTGATGATCGCGGCAAGAGCAGGCAGCGCCCCCAGAAGCAGTGCGAGAGTTGAGGAGCCTTGGTCCATGCGGCGGACTCTAGCGAACCGTGACTCCTCGGTGACACTGTCGTCGACGGCGGGCAGAGCACACCCGGGGGCGGCGCCGCGAACGTCTGAACCCTCCGCACATGGCGCAGCGCTCACCGGCGGTTCACCGTCAGGAGGGCCTGCCTCCCTCCCCTGGGTGCCCTCGGCGTCGCCGCCCGGCTGGAACGTCGAGCGGCCCGCCGAACCTGTCGACGGGCCGCTCGTGGTGACGCAGCGCGTCAGTCGGCGACGGGGTTCGTCACGGTGAACAGACCGATTCGCTCAGGTCGCACGACGTTCGCGCCGAACCGGAACGTGACGCGAAGACCGATGCTGTCGGACGTGAAGAACACGTCGGTGCTCGTCGCGACCTGGACGGCGCCGACAGCCGAGACGATCGCGGTGCGGTCCACGACAGCGAGGCGACCGCTGGGCATCGACGGCGTGACGAGCACGGGCAGGTCGAGCAGTCGTCGATCAGCGTCGTTCGTTCCGGCTCCGAGCAGCGACTCGTTCGAGCTCGTCGCGGTCTTGAACTTGCGCAGCCAGCCCCAAGCGTCGGGCGCGGCGATGATGTGCGTGGGCACGGCCTCGTTGCCCTCCAGGGTGGCGATGCCATCGGTGAGCACGTCGAGGTTGTCCGTGATGGTGCCGCCGTTGAACAGGCCGGTGATGTTGAGCAGCCCGGCCGCGGGTGCGACTGCGGGCGCGGTCGGCGCCGGCTGGGCGAGGAACGCCCGGTTCGCCTCGCGGATCACGGCCCGGCGGGCGGACGCGGACAGCAGGTTGGCGGTGCCCGCGGCCTGGTACTGCTCCCGGCTGATCCGGATGAGCTGGGTGACCTTGGCGGTGTGCACGAGCACTTCGGACAGGCCGGGCTCGGCCTCGGGGATCGTGGCGGCCTCGGCGGAGAACTGAGCGGTGGCGTCGTCGACGTACGCGACGCGCACGGCGGGCTCGTCACCGTTGACCTCACCCGAGACGGTCGTGGTGTTGAGCACGAGCGCGTCGGGGATGACCTGATCGGGGGCGAACGCCTGGATGTCGGGAGCCCACGCCTTGTCGGCGCTGGAACTGGTGGTGGCCATGATGACCTTCTTTCCGGCGGCACGGGAACGGCCGCCAACGGGGAACTGGTGTGTTCCGCGCGGCGGCCGCGGGCCTGCCGTGCGTGCCCTCCTGGGGCCGCGTGAGGCGGGGATCGGGCACCTGGCCCGGCGTCCTCGCTCACCTGCGATTCTACCGGGCCAGGGCCACATCGTGGGCTAGATGCGCGGGGCGAACGCTCCGGTGAACGTCTTCTCCGTGACGCCCGGGCCTGGGGTGCCCTGGGTCGGGTCGGGCGCCGGGGTCCGCACGACGGGGGCCAGCCCGAGAGCGTCGGTCGCCGCCGTGGCCGCCGCGCTCACCTTCTCCGGATCGAGGTTCCCGTCGTCGTCGAGCAGGTCGTCGAGCGTGGTCCCGGCAGCCCACAGCGCGGAGCCCTTGGCGAGCCCTGCCAGGCGTTCGGCCTCGGCGCGCTGCATCGCCGTCACCCGCTCGCGCAGGGTGTCGCGTTCGGCCTCGGCCTCCCGGAGCTGGGTCCGGTAGCGGGCAGCCTCGCGGCCCGGCTTCCCGCCCGTGTCCTCGGCCGGTTCCGGCGTCGTGGTCGGGGCGGTCTCGGTGGTGGTCTCGGTCATAGTGTCCTCACTTCGTGATGGTCGGGTCGTCCCACTCGGCCTGGGTCCAGCCCAGCGCTTCGAGGGAGACGGCCAGGGTTGCGGTGGTGGTCGTGCGCGCCACCCCGAGCGGGCGGCCGTCGACGTCGGTCAGCAGCTCGTGGTCGTGCATCTTCACGGGCTTGCCGTTGGCGGCCAGCAGGCGGGCCACGACTTCCCGTGTCGGCCGCCGCCGCGGGGAGGGCCGCTCCTGGGGGATCGCGGCGAACCGGGCGATGGCATCGCGCAGAGGGTCGGGCTCGTTCACCGTGCAACCTCCACTCGGATCGCGTCGCGCATGGCGAGCTCGTGGCGACAGGTCGAGAACCTGTGCTTCCCGCAGGTGTCGCACCGCCACTGCACCGGACCGTTCCCGCGCAGGAACCGCACCCGAACCTCGGGTTCGCCCGGCAGGATCACGAACCCGGTGCGGTCGTACCCACCGAGCAGCCCGAGCAGGCGAACCACCGGGGCGGCGGCCGGGGTGCTCACTGTGCCCTCCGGGTGTGCGCCTGGGCGGGCCGACGACGGCGGGCCGGGCCGACGTGCGGGCCGGGGCAGCCCGGCGCCTTCTCGTCGAGGTAGCCGAGGCAGACCGGGCAGCGGTTCGCTTCTGCGGCGGCCACCAGCTCGTCGCGCAGGCTCCCGAGCTTGGCCGTGGTGTCGGGGTCGAAGGTGCTCATGCCGGGATCTCCGTTCGGTGGTTGGGTCGGCACCTGGTCAGCGAGCCGGGGCGGTTGAGTGCTTCGCCGCACTCGGGGCAGGTGGCGACCTGAGATGGTCGGGAAATGTCACCTGCAACGCCTGCATGACCTGCATTGCGGCGCTGACCTGCGGTGACGTCCGCACTGGGGTGCAGGTGTTGCAGGTCAAGGTGGGGGTCGTGCAGGTCTTCGCTATCTGCACTTCCGGCTCGTTGACCTGCATGACCTGCACCCCGCTGGGCGGCCTGCGGGGCGCTGACCTGCGAGAACAGGGCAGGTGCAGGTGTTGTAGGTGTTGCAGGTGACGTTTCCCTGCCTTCTCTGGGCGGGTCGAGTAGCCACACCACGGTGCGGGTGCGTGATGTCGTCTCGGTGACGGTCCAGCCGAGTTTGCGCAGCGCGGGGGCGGACCTCTTGACCAGGGACGTGACGGCGCGGGCGGACTTGGGCCACCCAAGTGGTGCGCGGCCCTTTTCGTCGAGCGGGACCAGCAAGGTGCGCAGCTCGGCGGCGGTGCCCTCGAACCGCTGCCCGTGGTCGGCCAGGGCGGCGAGGAACGGGTCTGCGGTCACGGCGTCGGCGGCCATGTTCCTGGCCTGGTCTGCGTACGCGGCCAGTGCGGTGGTGTCGTGCAGTTCGTCGAGCGCTGCGACGATCACGGCGAAGTCGGCCATGCGGGGCGACGACCCGAGACGGACAGATGGGCGGCGGGCCAGGACGCCTGCGACCTCGGCGAGCAGGGCGCCGAAGATGCGCGGCCACGCGGCCGACCACGCGGCGTCGAGCTGACGTTCGGTGAGCCGTGAGCGCTCGTCGATCACGTCGAGGTTCACCACGATGGTGCGGTCCGCGAGGTCGGAGCGCAGCGCGCCCAGGTCGATCCCGTTGAGCACCAGCGCGCGGCGGAACGCGAACACCGCGAGCCCGTTGTCGGTGTAGAGCTGGCGGCGCACGTCCCCGTCGCCGGTCACGGCCCGGCACAGGGTGTCGGAGAGCCAGTCCGGGACGGTTGAGAGGTTGTCGAGCCCGACGACCCAGGAGCCGGCTGCTGCGGTCACCCACCCGTCGGCGTCTTTCGGTGCCTTGCGCAGCGGGACCGGGGACGGGTCCACGAGCTGGACCACGGTGCGGCACGCGGTCGACTTGCCCGTGCCCTGCTCTCCGAGCAGCGCGAGCACCGGGTGCGGGATCGCGGGATCGGCCAGCGCCGCCACGAGCCAGGCCAGCACGAGGGGGCGGTCGTCGGCGGCTACGTTCAGCAGTGACCACAGCTCGCCCAGGTCACCGCCCGGGACCGGGACGGGCAGCGCCGCCGTCAGCGCGGTTCGGCGGAACAGGACCGGGACCGATCCGCGCCCGACGACCTCCCACCCGGACGGGTCCACCCGCACGGCGTGCTCGTCGGCGTCGCCCAGGTCGATCCACACCGCGCCGCGGTGCTCGCCCACACGCAGGTGCACGGGCTGCGGGTCGCGGTCCTGAGCCTCGCCCTCCAGCACGAGCAGCGCGTCGGCCAACGCCTGCTGCCCGGCGATCTTCCCGGTGCGGTCCCGGTAGGCGCGGGCCAGTTCGGCGCGCAGCGAGGTCCGCCCGCCGCGCAGCGTGCGCACGACGTGCCCGGCCGGCAGCGGGATAGCGAACGGCTCCCCATCCTCGGTGCACCCGAAGTCGTACCGCTCCAGCGCCAGGTCGACCAGCACCGTGGCCGCTGAGGGCTCCTTGCGCTTCTCGTCGGGTGCGGGCTCTGGTGCCTGCACGTCGGCGCCATAGGGCTCGACGTCCACGGGCACCTGCGGGGTGGTCAAGATGCAACTCCTTCCGTCCGCCGGCGGGCAGACTCGATGGTTCGGCGGGCCTCCACCTCGGGCAGGCCGGTAGCGACGGCCGCGGCTGCGAGGTCGTCGAAGACCTGGGCGGGGGCGTCGTCGTCGGCTGCCCGGCACGCGGCCCAGTGCAGGGTGTTGTTCCGGGTGCCCGCTGCGGCCGTGTAGACCGTCGTGATGAGCCCCGCGAACCGGCTGGACCGAAACCCGACACCAGGCACCGCCTGGCGTCGCGCACGGGCCGGAGCAGTGCGCAGGACGGCCAGCGCCGACGGCGGCAGGGCCACCGGCAGCAGGTCGTTCCACACGTAGGGCCGCCCGGTCTCGGGGTGCAGGGACGGCGGGACGATGCAGTAACCGGACGCCTTGAGGTCGATCCCGGCCGGGAGCCTCGTGGAGGTCACCGGGCCGACCGGGCGCAGGAAGTACAGGTGCACGCCTCCGTCGCCACGCCCAGAGGTGACGGTGAGGGTCGGGGGCAGGTCCCCGAGCACCCGCTCCAGCTCGGCGACCGAACCGCCGTTGCGCGGGTCGACGTCGAGCACGAGCAGGGACTCGGGGACCGGCGCACCGATCAGTGCGTGCGGCCACCGCGCCCACCACGACCGGATCACCTCGGGATCGCGAGACGCCTCGTGGAACCCGTGGGTCAACCACGGCGCCTTGGCCTCCTTGGCGGGGTTCCTCGGGTCGATACCGTCCGCGTGCAGGCACGGCAGGACGGCCCAGCCCTGGGCGGCGAGGTCGAGCGCGGCGGCCAGCATCAGCGCACCACCTCGGCGTCGGCCTCGTCGACCGTGACCGTGGTGCCGTCGTCGAGCCGGACCGCGAGGAACACGGTTCGCCACTGCACGACACCGCGGGTGCCGTCGTCGAGTTGCACCCGCTCTCCGTCGAGGATCACGAGGCACCGCCGTTCGAACGCAGCAGGTGCGACGCCTCGCAGACGACGCAGAGCACGGGCCGTCGCCTCCGGGCCTTGCTGCTGCCCGGCAGGATCTGGTGTCGCGGCGGGAGCGACTGGCCGCACAACGTGAGGAAGGTGCTCCGCGACACGTAGTGGAACGTCAGCGGCTTGTCACCGTCTGTCGTGGTCGCTGCCGGCTGCGGGTTCGCCTGTGTGCTCATCGGGCACCGCCGTCGATCACGGCGGCGACACCGCGCAGGGCGGCGGCGACGTCGGCCGGGTCGCTTGCCATGTCGTCGAGCACAGCGGCGAGGTACGGCCTGGCCTTCGTCGCCAGGTAGAACTCGACGGCGTTCACGTTCGCCCAGCCGGGGTGCGCCCGGTGCCGCACGGGCGCCGGGGTGTCGTCGTGGGCGAACAGCGTCGCCGCGAGCATCGCCTCGTTGACGTCGGCGACGGCGTAGACCTGGGCGGAGCCGTCCTCCAGCTCGATCCTCACGCCGTCACGGGTGCGGACGAACGTGATGGGCGCGGTCCCCGTCGTGCTGGTCAGCACGGCCCGGGCGCTCACGCTGCACCGCCCTGGCGCAGGTTCGGCACGACGTTGCCCTCGGCGTCTCGGGTGACCTCCAGGCGGCCACCGTGGCTCACGCCGTCGTCGACGAGCCGGGCGACGTCCTGGGAGACCAGGACGACCGTTGCGGCGCAGCCGCGGGCGTGGGCACGGTCCCGAGCACGGCGGGCCGCGGTGAGGTTGACGTAGGGCCGGACCTGGAACCGGCCGTGGTCGTCCTTGACGATCAGGTGCGCGGCCAACCGGCCACGGATCGCGCTGTAGACCTCCGCCGTCGTCATGGACGGGCGGCCCACCGCCGGCGGCTGCCAGTTCGCCACCGCCAACGCGGTGTCGACGGCGTGCTCGTAGTCGAGCAGGTCGTGCAGCTCACGACCGATGGGGTCGCCGCGGTTCTCACCGTGGCTGTGGTGCGGGATACTGGTCATGACTTCCGAGCTCCTATCTCGGTTGTGGCCCTGCCGGGGTTGCGTCCCCCGGTGGGGCCTTTGTCGTCTGTGCTGTGCCGACCCCGGGGGGTCAAGCTGCCTCCGTCTGGGCCTCGATGAACTCGGCCACGGCGGCCTCGGTGAAGCGCAGGTGCTTCCCGACGCGCACGGCCCGCGGCGACGGCGCGCCCGCCGAACGCCAGCGGTAGAGCGTCTGGAGCGGGATGCCGAGTCGGGCGGCGACCTGCCCCGGCGTCAGCAGCGGAGCGAGGGTGCTCTCTGCCATCATTCCTCCATGTGTCGCAGTCTCACATTCGATCACTGGTTTGTGACGATGAACCACACGCTACACGTAGTGATGACAAGACACAACCAGCCATGAGAAAGTTCCGTCATGACACATGATGATGGCCGGGCTTGGGCAACGGCATGGTCGGTCCGGATCGGGCAGCACGTTCAAGCGGCACGTAAGGCGGCGGGGATCACGGCACAGCAACTCGCCGATCGATGTGAAGCGCTCGGCTACTCGATCACGCGGGCGACGATCGCGGGCATCGAATCGGGGCGGAAGCGCGACCTTCCGGTGCACGAGGTGACCGTGTTCGCCAAGGCGCTCGGCGTCCCGCCCGTAAGCCTGCTCTATCCGATTCGCCAGGGCGACGAACCCGTGGAGGTGCTTCCGGGGAACTCCGTCCTGCCGGTTGACGCCGTGGAGTGGTTCGTCGGCGGCGACAACGGTCCCTTCATGGGGCAACGGCTCGCTGACCTGGACTGGCTGCGTCGCGAGTATGAACTCCAGACGCGTGCCGTTCGGCATGCTCGACGCGTTGCGGAGCTGGAGCCGCTTGTCCGCGAGGTAGACGACGACGCTCACGCGCCAGGTGCTCCAGCGGACGTGCGGAACTTCCATGCGACTGACCGTCGACGTGCACTCGATGCGGCGCGCGGATCACTCTCTGAGTCGCTGGGGGAACTCGGCCAGGCTCGTCGTCAGCTCGTCTCGCTCGGCATGACGCCGCAACCACTCCGGTTCCCGGAGATCGTCGACGCGTACCGCGAGCGGATGGTCCAGCTTGGCTGGGGCGACGACGATGCCTAGACCCCCACTGGAGGTCGGCACCTGGGGCACGATCAAGCGCACCGAGGTGGAGACCGGCCGCCACGTCGCCCGGGCCAGGTTCCGCGACGTCGACGGCCGCACCCGGCAGGTCGAGGCGTGGGGGAAGTCGGGCGCGGCGGCGGAGCGCGCACTCAAGAAGGCGCTCCAGACCAGGGCGCTGGCGGCCGGGGACACGATCACGGCGGCCACGCGCGTGCTGGCGCTGGCGGACTACTGGCTCCGCACGAAGGTGGACGGCTCCGCCCTGGCCGTGAACACGAAGTACCGCTACCGCTGGGTGACCGAGAAGGCCGTCGTGCCGGGCCTGGGCGGGCTGCTGCTGCGCGAGTGCTCGACCGCCCGGCTCGACGCCTGGGTGAAGCGCTACGCGGCCGACGGCGGCCCGGGGAACGCGCGCCTGGCCCGTACCTGCCTCCAGGGCATGTTCTCGCTGGCCGTCCGCGAGGGGGCGCTCACCGCGAACCCGATGCGCGAGGTCGAGGTGGTCGCGACGTCGGAGACCACCGACGTGCGCGCGCTGTCGGTGCGCGAGGTCGTCGAGCTGCGCGCGTGCCTCCGGGCGGACGCCGCGGCGGTCTCCGTGCACCTGCCCGAGCTCGTCGACGTCATGCTCGCCACCGGGTGCCGGATCGGTGAGGCGCTGGCGCTGCGCTGGGCGGAGGTCGACCTCGTGGCCGGCGTGGTCCGGCTGACCGGGACCGTGGTGCGCGACCCGAAGGAGGGTCTGTTCCGGCAGGACACCACGAAGGGGAAGAAGACCACGGCGCTGTGGCTGCCCGTGTGGTGCGTCGAGGTGCTGGAGAAGCACCTCGTGACCGTGCCGGCTGGGCCGCTCGGTCTCGTGTTCCCCTCGGCCGCCGACGGGCTGCGCGAGGTCTCCACCGTCGAGAAGCAGTGGCGGGCGTTCCGGAAGCGGAACCCACAGTGGTCGTGGATCACCCCGAAGACGTTCCGCAAGACGGTGGCCACCGAGCTGGTGCGGAAGGCGGGTCTGGCAGCGGCGGGGGAGCAGTTGACGCACACGGGCACCGCCGTCACCGCGAAGCACTACGTGGCCCGGCCCGAGGCCGCCACCGACCACTCACGGCTGCTGGAAGCGTTCGGTGCCTGAGTTGAAAGCGCTGGGTTTCCGCTGGGTCGTGGACTTGGAACGAAACGAGCGAGGCCCGGAATCGGCGGGATTCCGGGCCTCACGGTGCCCCGGCTGGGATTCGAACCCAGGACCTACGGATTAAAAGTCCGCAGCTCTAACCGCTGAGCTACCGAGGCATGCACGAGGTTACGGCACACCGTGCGGTGCGGGCCGATGGGGGACACGTCGTGGTCGGCGGCGGTGTGGTTCGTAGACTCGGCGGGTGGTCGGTGCCGAGGTGGTCCAGGTGGTGGGTGCCTCGCGCACGTACGGCACGGTGGAGGTGCTCGCGCCGACGTCGTTCACGGTTCCTCCCGGTCGGGCAGCCGCCGTCGTCGGCCCGAACGGGTCGGGCAAGACGACGCTGCTGCGCCTGGTGGCCGGGGTGGACCTTCCGTCCTCGGGCACGGTGAGCACGTTCGGCGGCAACGCGTTCGACTCGCGCATCCGGCGGCGCGAGGACCTGGCGGTGCTGATCGACGGGCTGCCCACCTACCCGGACCTGACCGTCGCCGAGCACCTGGCGCTGATCGCGGCGGCCTGGGGCAGGCGGCACGTGCTGGGGGAACGCCCGGCCCCGCCGGTGGACGAGGCGCTCGACGCGGCGAGCCTGACGCGGGTGCGGGACCAGTACCCGGGCGAGCTGTCGTCGGGGGAGTCGCAGATGTTCGCGCTGCTGTGCACCCTGTACCGGCCGGGCGCCCTGGTGGTGCTCGACGAACCCGAGCAGCGCCTGGACGCCCGGTGGCGGGAGCGCGCTGCCGCGCTGCTGACGGACGCCGTGGACGCGGGGCGCACCGTCGTCGTCGCCACGCACGACGACCGGCTGCGGGCCGCACTCACCTCCGCGCGCCCGGACGGGACCCCGCGCGGGGTCGAGGTGGCGCTCGCGGCCCCGCGGCGATGAGGGGGACCGTCGCGCCGCGCGAGGCGGCCGCGTACCGGGCGTGGCGCCGGCCCCTCCAGCGGCGCGTGTCCGCGGGCAGCGCCGGGTACGCCGTGTACGTCGGGGTCATGGTCGCGGCCGTGTACGGGTCGATGGCGTGGTCGGCCCTGGCGTCGCTGGGGTTCGGGGGCTCGAGGCCCGACGGCGCCGGTGCCACGGGCCTGCCCGGGGTGATGGCCGCCGGCATGCTCGCTGCGATCGTGCTGGTGGCGGCCGTGCTGGTGGCGGCCGTGGTGGTGGCCAGGGCGGGAGCGCCGCTGTGGGTGTCGCGTCGCGAGGCGGTGCACGTGCTGGGCGGCCAGTTCCGGCCCGCGGTGGTGCTGCGTCGCCGCGGCATCGGGTTGCTGGCGACGGCGGCAGCGCTCGGGGCGTTCACCGCGGTGGCGTTGACCTCCGGCGGCCGGCCGGGCGTGACGGTCGCGTCCTGGGCGGTGTGGGCGGCCGCGACGGCGTCGGCTCTGGTCGCGGTGGCGGCGCTCGCCCAGGCGACCCTGGCGCACGCGACGGCCCCGGGGGCCGGTGTGCGGCGGTGGTGGCCCGTGGCGGTCGCCGTCGTCGGGGTCGCGGGTGCCGTCATCGGTGCCGTCACCGGTGCCGGCGGCGTCCGGATCGCGGTCGCCGTCGTCGTCGTGCCCTCCTGGTGGGTCGTGCTGAGCCTGGTCCCGGGCCGACTCGACCCCGACGACGTCGCCGCGCGCGGCGCGCGGACCGCGGGCGTCGCCGCGGGCATGGCCGCCGGGGACACCCGGTCCGCCGCGCAGGCGTTCCCGCCCCGCCTGCACGGCCCGCGGCGCGGGTTGCCGGCGCTGGTGCCGTCGATGCTGGTGCGGCGGGCCCCGATCCTCGCGCGCGACCTGCTGGGGCAGCGGCGTCGGCCCGCCCTCACCGTGGTCGGCGTGGTCGCGGCGCTCGCGGGCGCCTGGCTGGTGCTCGCCGCGAGCACCGTGCTCGGCGTCGTCGGTGGGGCGCTGCTGCTGTACTGCGCGGCGGGCGCGCTGGGCCGGGGGCTGAGCGCGTTCCTCGCCCAACCCGTGCCGGGCGGCCTGCTCCCGGGCCGGGGGCGCATGGTGCTCGCCCGGCACGCCGCGCTGCCCGGCCTGGCGTTCGTGGCGGCGTACGTGATCGCCGGGACCCTCACCCTGGGCACGATGCCGTTCGCGGACGCCGTCGAGGCCGTCGCCCTCGGAGCGCTCGCCCTGGCGGCGCGGGCGTGGTCCATGTCCGGGTCCACCGTGCCCGCGGCCGCCTACACGCCGGTCGTCACCCCGCTCGGCGACCTGGCCGTGATGAACGTCGCCGCCTACATGCTGCGCGGCTGGCTGGTGGTCGGGGGTGCCGCATGGCTCGCCGGCATCGCCCACGACGGGCAGGGCTGGATGCTGCCCGCGGCCGGCGCGGTGTTCTGCGCGGCGCGGACGGTGCGTGCGGCGGAGCGCTGAGTCCGTACGCTCAGATCATGCCGATCCCTCCGTACATCGCCGGTCTGCGCTCGCTCGTCGGGCACGAGCTCCTGTGGCTGCCCGGCGTCACCGTCGTGGTCCGCGACGACGTCGGCCGCCACCTCATGGCCCGCCGCCGCGACACCGGACGGTGGGCCCTGATCAGCGGCATCGTCGACCCGGGGGAGGAGCCCGCCGTCGCCGCCGCGCGCGAGGTCGCGGAGGAGACGTGCGTCGACGTCGTCGTGCAGCAGCTTGCCGCCGTGTCGACGACGCCCGAGATGGCGTACCCCAACGGCGACCGGTCGGTGTACCTGGACCTGCTGTTCACGGCCCGGCCCGTGTCACGGGAAGCGGTGGAGGCGGCGGCCGTGGGCGACGACGAGAACCTCGAGGTGGGCTGGTTCGCCCCCGATGCGCTGCCCGGGGACCTCATGGCGTCCAGCCGGTTCCGGCTCGGGCTGCTGGAGCGGTTCGAGACGGGCGGCTCGGGAGCGGCGGTGTTCTCCACCACGTGAGAACGCCCGCATCGTGGACATTCATTTGGACCATCGCGCGGCGCTGCCGTAGCGTGCTCGGCGTGAACCCCCGTTGGTATTGGCGCTTTACGCCGGCTCCGTGTGGAGCGTGGCGGGCGGACGCCTGACCAACCACCCCCACCGGAGCCAGCAGAGGCCTTCGACGCAGGACGCGTCGGGGGCCTTCGTCGTGAGACGTGGCGCTCCGGTCGCCGCCCGGGTCACCCCGGGGCTGGGACGCCGCTCGTGCCCGACGACGCCGCCCCCGATCCCGACCCGGAACCCCGGCTGACCACCTCGGCCGGACCATGAGGAGCCAGAAGCCATGACTGTGAGCCCCACCGCGCTGAACGTCTCGGAACCCAGCGATAGCCTGGCGGGTACGCCTGACCCCGCAGGCCCCGCCGCCGACTGGAAGGCCGAGCTGTTGGCCGAGACCTCAGACCTGCGCATCCGCGCCCTGGACGCGCTGCCCGCCCCGCGCGACGTGCGCGTCGAGCAGCCGCTGGGCACGGAGCGTTCCGACCTGGTCGCATTCTCCCGCCGCGAGGTGCGCGACGTGCTCATGGGCGAGGACGACCGGCTCCTCGTCATCGTCGGCCCCTGCTCCGTGCACGACCCGGCCGCCGCCCTCGACTACGCGCAGCGCCTCGCCCCCCTGGCGCGCGAGCTGGCCGACGAGCTCGTCGTCGTCATGCGCGTCTACTTCGAGAAGCCGCGCACCACGGTCGGCTGGAAGGGCCTGATCAACGACCCGCGCCTGGACGGCTCCCACGACGTGCTGCACGGCCTGCGCCTTGCGCGCGAGGTGCTGCTCGGCGTGCTCGACGCCGGGGTGCCCGCCGCCACCGAGTTCCTGGAACCGACGTCGCCGCAGTACATCGCCGACGCCGTCACCTGGGGAGCCATCGGTGCCCGCAACGTCGAGTCGCAGGTGCATCGCCAGCTCGCCTCCGGCCTGTCGATGCCGGTGGGCATGAAGAACGCCACCGACGGCGACATCCAGACCGCCGTGGACGCCTGCATCACCGCGGCCAGCGAGCACACCTTCTTCGGTGCCGACTCCGAGGGCCGGGCCGCATCCGTGGCCACCACCGGCAACCCCGACTGCCACCTCATCCTGCGCGGCGGCCGCTCCGGCCCCAACTACTCGCGTGACGACGTCGAGGCGGCGCTCGCGGTGGCCCGCAGGTCCGGGCTGGAGGGGGCGGTGGCCAGCGGGCTCGTCGTGGACGCCTCGCACGGCAACTCGGGCAAGGACCACGTGCGGCAGGCCGCCGTGGTGCGCGAGATCGCCGACCGCCTGGCCGCAGGGGAGCAGGGGATCACCGGCCTGATGATGGAGAGCTTCATCGAGGCCGGCGCCCAGGCCCCCGGCCCGCTGGACACGCTCACCTACGGCAAGTCGGTCACCGACAAGTGCATCGACTGGGACACGACGGCGGACCTGCTCCGCGAGCTGGCGGCGTCGATCCGCGCCCGCCGCGTGCTCTGAGCGATCAGCCGACGAACGACTCCAGGGCCGCCCGGTCGGCGGGGCCGCCGTCGCGGATGAGGGCCTCGACCTCCGGCATGCGGTCCCACACGTTCAGGCCCATCCCGGCCTGGACCGCCCCGCCCTTGAGCCAGAACGCGAACGCCTCGCCCGTCGGGTCGCCGCTGATCACCACGTCGTCGTACCCGTGGGGGCCGTCGACGAACCCGGTGTACTCCATGCCCAGGTCGAACTGGTCGGTGTAGAAGTACGGGAGGATGTCGTACGCGTCGCTCGCGCCCAGCATCGCGCGGGCGGCGTGCGGGCCGGAGTCGTTCGCGCGGGCCCAGTGCTCCACGCGCAGCGGGCGCCCGTACGTGGGCGACGGGATCGACGCGATGTCGCCGGCCGCCCACACGTCCGGGTGGCTGGTGCGCAGCGTGCCGTCCACGACGACGCCGCCGCCCTGCTCGGCGGGCCGCAGGTCCAGCCCGGCCGCCGCGGCCAGCCCCACGTTCGGGGCTGCGCCGACCCCGGCCACCACGATCGACGCGGGAACGTGCGAGCCGTCGTCGAGCGTCACACCCGTCACCTGGCCCTCGGTGCCGGTCAACGCCGTGACCGTGGCGCGCCGGTGGAGCTTGACCCCGTTCCGCTCGTGCAGGGCCGCGAAGACCTCGCCCAGCTCCGGGCCCAGCACGCGGCCCAGCGGGTGTGCTCCGCGTCCGATCACGGTCACGCCCAGCCCGAGCTGCCGGGCGGAGGCCGCGACCTCCATCCCGATCCACCCGTCACCGATGACCGCGACGTGCGGCGTCCCGGCGTGCCGCTCCCCGGTCTCCAGCGAGGCCTGGAGCAGCTGGGTGGAGAGGCGGTCGGCGTCGTCGAGGGTGCGCAGCAGGTGCACGCCGCGCAGGTCGTGCCCGGGGACGGGCAGCGGCCGCGGCGTCGACCCCGTGGCCAGGAGCAGCGTGCCGAACGGCACCACGCTGCCGTCGGCGAGCGTGAGCCGGTGCTCGTCGGGTGCCAGGCCGACGGCGGTGGCGTGGGTGCGCACCTCGACGCCGTGCTCGGCGTACCAGTCCTCGCCCAGGGGGAAGACGGAGGACCGCTCGGCCTGCCCGCGCAGGTAGTCCTTGGACAGCGGCGGCCGCTCGTACGGGCGGTGTGGCTCCGAGGTCACGACGACGACGTCGCCGTCGTGCCCCTGCGTGCGCAGGGTCTCCACGGCACGCGCTGCCGCGAGGCCCCCGCCGACGATGACGATCGGTTCGGCTGCCACGAGTTCTCCTCCGGGTGGGTGACGGGGTGACCTGTCGATCCTGCCCTCATCGCCCCGCGGGCGCCAGGGTGCGGCTCACGTTCGCCGCCCCCGGTGCCCGGACGTCAGCGGGGGCGCCGCTGTGCCGAGACCGCCTGGTAGTACGCGGTCGACTCCTTCTTCCAGAGCAGCACCAGGATCGTCACGGCGAGGGCGACGGAGATCAGGCCCTGGATCGTGGTGGCGGCCGTGTTGGTCGACTGGGCCAGGTTGGCGAGGAGGCTGAGGATCGACAGGCCGCCGAGCACCGTGGACAGGACCCGCGCCCAGGAGCGGCCCTTGCCGTTCATGACGGCCATCCAGATCCACAGGCCGGCACCGATCAGTGCGGACACGACCGCCACCCCCATCGCGATGCTCACCAGGGCGTCGATGTCGACGGTCGACCCCGCCGGCGTCGCGCTGCGGGCTGCGTCCTCGATCGCGCCCCGCTGGGTGAAGGTGACGATCAGGCCGAGCACCGACAGCGCCGCGCCGACGTACATGAGCTTGACGGCCAGCGCGATGGACTTGGGCTGCACTGCGGGTGCCGGCTCGCCGTAGCCGGGCGTCGCGTATCCCGGCGCGCCGTACCCCGGCGGGACCTGGCCGTACTGCGGCTGACCGTACTGGGGCGGGCCGGCGGTCGGGCTCGCGGGCTCGCCGTACCGCGGTGGGGTGGGGGCGGCGCCCTGTGAGGGCTGCGGTGTCTGACCGGAGGAGTCGGGGTTCTGGCCGTACGGGTTGCTGTCGGACACGAGGTCTCCAATGCGGTGGGGGACGTGCGGGGTCACGGACGCTCCCGAGTCTGCCCGAACGGCGCGGGCACGTCACGGCAGGGGTGCGCGTCTGTCCGATTTGTCATCGTCGGCGGAGAGACCGGGTGGGACGGCGCACGTCCTCGTCACCCGTTGGTGAGGGCGATCCCGGCGACCGCCGCCGCCAGGCACGCGAGCAGCATCAGCACGGGGTGGGCGAGCGCGGCCACGCCGCGTCCGGCGAGCGCGAGGCGCGCCCCCTCGACGCTCGCCGTGCTGAAGGTGGAGTACCCGCCCAGGAACCCGACGCCGAGCACGGCGTGGACGCCGTCGTGCCCCGGGTGCGCGAGCGCCCAGCCGGTCAGGAGCCCGAGCAGGAAGCACGCGGACAGGTTGACCAGGAACGTGCCCGCGGGCAGGGACAGGCGGTTGTGGCGGGCGATCAGGGTGTCGGCCAGGAACCGGGTGGCGGCGCCGAGACCGCCGGCGAGCACCAGCAGCGTCGTCGTCATCGGTGGCCTCCCGTGGCGACCCGGCGTCGGGCCAGGCGGCCGTGCAGGACGGCGGCCGCACGGATGCCGGCCATGGCGGCGAGGATGCCGAGCGCGACGCTGCCGAGCGCGTACGCGGCACCCAGCCCGGCATGCCCGCCCTCCAGCAGCCGGACCGTCTCGACGGCGAACGAGCTGTAGGTGGTGAACCCGCCCATCACGCCGGTGCCCGCGCCGAGACGTGCGGTGCGCCGCCACCCGGTGTCCGGGCCGGTCCGCAGCAGCAGCTCCAGCCCGGCGCCGAGCAGCAGGGACCCGGCCAGGTTGATCGCGAACGTGGTCCACGGCCAGGCCCCGGGGGCGGCCGGGAACCGGCCCTCCAGCAGGGCCCGGGCCAGCACGCCCAGGCAGCCGCCGACGGCGACGAGGCCCGCTGAGGCCAGCAGGCCGTTGCGTCCCCGGGTCATTGCCACGGTGCCTTCGTCGCCTTCCAGTCCACGGTGCTCAGCGGCACCGTGAGCACCGGCCGGTGCTGGTGGTGGGCCAGGTGCACCGCGACGGACCCCTCGAGCAGCTCGCGCAGGTGCGCGGTGGTTCCGGGTGCGCGGGTGCCCACCACGATCGCCGCGGCGTCGACCGCCCGGGCCAGGTGGGTCAGCGCCCGGTCGGGCCGCCCGGCCAGGTACGTGAACCGCCACGGCACGTCGGCGCCGGCCAGCACGCGGCGCAGGTGGTCCTGGAGATCGCCCTCGGTGGTGCGCCAGTCGGAGTCCGCCGTGTCCGGGTCGACGGGTGCGTGGGTCACGGTGCCGTCCGGGTGCTCCTCGACGATGTACCGGGACACGTCCGCGTACGCGAGGTGGATCATCGGGGCGCGCACGGCGCGAGCCCACGCGAGGGCGGTGAGCGGCACGAGCTCGTCCTGCCCGGGGGTGACTCCGACGACGACGGCGTGGCCGGCTGGTTCCACCATGCGGTCGATCGCCGGCTGGGGGACTGGTCTGGCGGCCATGGACGTGATCTCCGTTCCGCGGGCAGGGGCCTGCCCGACGTCGTGCATCGAGGCAGGAACCATCAGCCGGTACGGCGGTTCGGGCCGGGGCCCGGGCGGGATCCATCGCCGGGGCCCAGGCTACCCGGGTCTGCGGATCGTGCCCACCACCGCGAGGCAGACGACCATCCACGCGGCGGCGTACCCGAACGCCGCCGCCGCGGACACCGCCGACCACAGCAGTCCGGCCACGACGGTGGCGGCCAGGTCCCCACCGGCCTGCACGAGCCCGAGCACGCCGAACCCCTGGGCCCGCAACCGCACGGGCAGCGACCGCGCCACGAGAGCCGACTCCGCGGTCTCGGCCAGGCCGATTCCGGCCCCGGCGAGCACGAACCCGGCCGTGACAGCCGCTGCCGCCGCGGTGCCCGTGCCGCCGACGGCGAACAGGGCGTATCCGCCGACGTACGCGATCGCCGCCGCGGCCAGGACCGGGTGCCCGCCGGCCCGGTCGGCCACCGTGCCCGCGACGAACGAGACGCCCGCGGCGACGGCGTTGTGCACCGCGTACAGGACGATGGCGATGCTCACGGCACGCGTAGGCGCGGTGCCCGCCGACTCGAGCACCCCCGTGGCCCGCAGGATGAGCAGGGTCGTGGCCAGGTTGCCCGCCTCGAAGGCGGCCATCGGGGCCAGCGTGCGCACCATCCCGGCGCGGCGCAGCGCGTGCCACTCCAGGCGCAGGCGGGCGCGGGCACGGTCCGCGTCCGGGGCGGTCACGAGCGTCCGGCGGGCCTCCCGCGCGGCGACCGTGATGGCCACGGCGGCCAGGGCCCCGGGCACGATCGAGAGCCAGAGGGCGTGGCGCACGCCCACCAGTCCCACGAGCACCGCGCCGAGCAGGGGGCCCGCGATCGCGCCCAGGTTGTCCCCGGCGCGCTCGACGCCGAACGCCCGGCCGAGCGCCCGCTCGGGCACAAGGCCGGTCAGCAGCGTGTCGCGTGCCGGGGACCGGATCCCGCGGGCCACCCACGCGACGGCCCGCAGCACGGCGACCTGCCACACCGCGACGGCCGCGCCCATCGCGCCCGTGGCCAGCGCCGTGGTCAGGTAGCCGCCCGACGCGAGCCGCCCGCGCCGGGTGGGCTGCGCCGCCAGGGGACCGCCGGCCAGCTTGCTCAGCCCGGTCAGCGCGTCGGCCACGCCGTCGATCGCCGCCAGTGCGCCCGGCCCCGCGCCCAGCGTGGTGGTGACCAGGGTGGGCAGCAGGCTGGTGGCCAGCTCGTGCCCCGCGTCGCTGAGCAGCGAGGTGGCCCCGACGGACGCAACCCCGGGCGTCAGCCACCGGCGCGCCGGGTCGCCGCTCGGCGCCGGGTCGCCGCGCGCCTCCGGGCCGCCGGTCGGGGCCGCGTCGTCGGGCCTGCTCACCGCCGTGCGGCCTGCTCCGGCAGGCCGTACGGCAGCCCCGGGTTCCGGGCCTCGATCTGCGCGAGCCGGTTGTACTTCGCCACCCGCTCGCCGCGGGCCGGGGCGCCGGACTTGAGCTGCCCGACGCCGATGCCGACGGCCAGGTCCGCGATGAAGGTGTCGACCGTCTCGCCCGAGCGGTGGGACACCATCGCGCCCAGCCCGTGGGCGCCGGCGGCGGCGACCGCCTCGAAGGTCCCGGTGACCGTGCCGCACTGGTTGGGCTTGATCAGGGCGGCCGTGGCCAGCCCGTGGGCGGCGCCGTCGGCGATCCGCTCGGCCGAGGTGACGAACAGGTCGTCGCCCACCACTTGGACCCGGTTGCCCACGCGGGCGGTCAGGGCCTGCCAGGACTCGGCGTCGCCCTCGTGGAACGGGTCCTCGATCGAGCGGACCGGGAAGTCGCGCAGCATCCCGGCGTACCGCTCCAGCATGCCGGCCCGCGGCAGCGGCGGGCCGTCGACGGTGTAGGCGCCGCCCGGGGTGCCGAACCCGTTCGCAGCCGGGTCCATGGCGATCGCGACGTCGTCGACCCCGGCGGTGTACCCGGCATCGCCGATGGCGTCGACGAGCAGGTGCAGCGCACGCTCCGGGGCGTGGACGTCCGGTGCGAAGCCGCCCTCGTCGCCGACACCGATCTGGTGCCCGGCGTGCTGCAGGCGGGCGCGCAGCGCCGCGTACACCTCGGCGCCCGTCCGCAGGGCGTCGGCGAACGTGGCCGCACCCACCGGGGCCACCATGAACTCCTGGAACGCCAGGGCGTTGGGGGCGTGGGCGCCGCCGTTGATGACGTTGAAGTGCGGGACGGGCAGCCGCGGACTCGCCCCGGTCAGGTCCGCGATCCACCGCCACAGCGGTACCCCGGCGGCGTGCGCGAACGCCCGCGCCGCGGCCGTCGAGACGGCGACCGCCGCGTTGGAGCCGATGGCGGCGAACGTCTCGGTGCCGTCCAGGTCGCGCAGCAGGGCGTCGACCTCGCCGATCGTGGCCCAGGGGTGGCCCGTGAGGCCCTCGGCGATGCGACCGCGCAGGTCGTCGACCACCTGGCTGACCCCGGCACCCCCGAACGCGGTCCCGCCGTCGCGGCGTTCCACCGCCTCGTGCTCCCCGGTCGAGGCGCCCGACGGCGCGAACCCGTCGACGCGGGCGCCGTCGTCGAGGGCCAGCGTCACCTGGACGGTCGGCCTGCCGCGCGAGTCCAGGATCTGCAGCGCGTCGACCCCGCTGATCGTGATGGTCATGGTTGCTCCTCTCGGGACACGCGACGCGTGGTCGAGAGAACCGGATCGGCCCCACGGCATGCCCTGCCCAGTCGGACAGGAACCATCAGCCGGGACGGCGGTTCCGGCCCCGCACTGCGGGGCCGCGGCGGGATCCATCGCCATCACGCAGCCTAGGGGAGCAGAGCCCCGTGTGCACGGGATCGAACGGCTGCGCGCTGCACGCGAGCCGGGTGCTGGTTGCGGCTGCGTCGCTCGTGTGCGACGGTGCGAAGAGGCGATGGAGCTCGCCCGGGATGGATCCGTCCACCCGAACCGCCGACGTCGGCTGACAGCACCTGTGACCCGAGGAGGACACATGCTGTCCGCAGACGCCATGCCCGTAGACGCCCCCGAGCGCACGGTCCCGGCACCCGCCCTGGACGTCTCGCTGCCCAGCGTGCTGACCCCGCCGGGCGCACCGTCCGGCCTGGCCCGCCGCATCGACGACGACGCCTGGCATGACCTGGCGCTCGACCAGGTCGAGGAGTTCGTGGCGCGCCGCGTCGGGCCGGAGCTCGCGGCGGTCCTGAGGGTTCCGCTCGCCACCGCGAATGCCGTGCGCTGGCGTCAGGACGTGTTCCGTGCCCTGGCCGCCCCGGCCGTGCGCGCTGCCGTCGAGGGCTTCCGGACCCGGATGGGCCGCTCGCGTGAGGCGCTGCGCGTTGCCAGTCGCACGCGGCCTCCCGTGGCGGCCCTGCACCGTCTGGCGGCGATCCGCCACGACCTGGACGCCGAGGAGCAGCTGGGAGAGGTGCTGGGCGAGGCGCTGGCCGGTGTGTCCGCGGAAGCGCAGGCGGGCGCGCTCGGCGCCGGGCCGCGCTCCGAGGCGCTGGACCGTCTCGCCGCATACGCGTCCGCACTGACCGCCTCGCCCGGGCGGCGGGCGCTGCGTGCCCGTGCGGACGCATGCGCCGCCGCGCTGGACGCGCTGCGCTCCAGCCTGTGGATCCAGGGCCCCACCGTCACCGCGGGCATCTACGACGACGAGCCCGACGACGTCGCCCCCGTCCTGGCCACCTTCGCCCGGTTCGCCGACGACTCCACGCCGTCCGACGACGTCGAGCTGCCGTCCGCCACCCCGGGGCTCGACCACGTGGAGGAGGCGGTGCTCGTCATGGTGCGGCGCCTGCACCCGGAGGTGTTCGACCCCGTCGAGGCACTCGTGGCGGAGGTGGGCAACCCCGCCGACCCGGTGCTGGCCCGGTTCGACGACGAGGTGCGGTTCTTCCTGGCCGTCGCCGACCTCCTCGCCTCGGGGCGACCGGCGGGGCTCGACCTGTGCCTGCCCGACGTCGGCGGGGACGGCGCGCTCGCCGCAGAAGGGCTGGGCGACGTCGTGCTCGCACTGCACCTGGCCGACGGCGCCCAGGGGCCTGCGGCTGCCGGTGGTGGCGCGCTCGTGACCAACGACGTCGACCTGCGACCGGACGAGCGGCTGGCGGTGATCACGGGACCCAACCAGGGCGGCAAGACGACGACGGCCCGCAGCCTGGGCCAGCTCCACCACCTCGCGTCGGTGGGCTGCCCCGTCGGTGCGCGAGCGGCGCACGTCCCCCTGACCGACGCCGTCCTGACCCACTTCGAGCGGCCCGAGCGGCTCGACGAGCTGCTCGGACGGCTGGGGGAGGACCTGACCCGCCTGCGGGCGTTGATCGAGGCGGCCACGCCGGCGTCCCTGGTGGTGCTGAACGAGGCGTTCGCCTCCACCCCGGCGCGCGACGCCACCTACCTCAGCCGGCAGATCCTGGACCGCATCGCCGCCACCGGTGCCCGCTGCGTGTGCGTCACGTTCCTCGACGAGCTGGCCACCCACACCGCACGCACCGTGTCCTGGGTGCTGGGCGTCGACGCCCACGATCCCGAGCGGCACACGTTCCGCCTTGCCCGCGGGGAACCCACCGGGCGGGCGCAGGCGCTGACGCTCGCCGCCCGGCACGGCCTGACCCCCGCGGCCATCGCCGCCCGCATCGGCCGGAGCGCGTCATGAGGGCCCGGCTCATGTTCCCCGACCAGGACTTCACGGCGGAGGCCACCGACCCGGAGCAGGCCGCGGACCTGCTGGCCGACCTGGAGCTCGACCACCTGCTCGACGCGGCCGCCGGTGGCGCTTCCGGGGGGCTCGACGCCGCCGTGCGCGCCAGCGTCCGCACCGCCCTGCTGCACCCGCTCACCGCGGGCGACGTCGTCCGGCACCGGCAGGACGTGCTGGCCGACCTGGACGCGCACCGGGACGTGGCCGCCCGGCTGTACGACATCGCCACCCGTGCGCTGGCCGCCGAGCGGGCAGCCTTCCGGGCGACGCTGTTCGGCCATACCCCCGAGCGCACGCTCGACCGCGCCCTCGCGCTGCTCGCAGGCCTGGCCGACCTGCTCGACGAGCTGCACGCCGCGCTCGCGGCGGACGCCGCCGACCCCGGTAGCCCGGCGTGGCGGTCGGCGGGGATGCGCGCCCTGGCCGCGGGCGTGGCCGCTGAGCTCGACGACGACTACCGCGCCGAGGTGCGCCGCCAGCTCGCCCACCTGCGGTTCCCCGACGGCATGATCCTCAGCGTGGGCACGGGCCCGGACGGCACGATCACCGCCCCGCACCTCCGTGGCGCGCTGCGGTCCAACCGGCACCGGTTCTCACGCAACCCGCTGCACCGGCCCACCCGGACGTGGACCGTCCCCGAGCGCGACGACGCGGGGTTCGCAGCGTTGCGCACGCTGCGCGACCGCACCCTCGCGGACGTCGCCCGCGCCGCCACGGGGTCCGCGGCGCACGTGACACGGTTCTTCCGCACCCTGCGCGACGAGGTCGGGTTCTACCGCGGGTGCCTCGCCGTCGGCGACGCGCTGGCCGCGCTCGGTGCCCCGACATGTCGCCCCCAGGTGACGGGCGACGGC
Organism: Xylanimicrobium pachnodae JCM 13526 = NBRC 107786; assembly: GCA_001592145.1. GTDB lineage: Bacteria > Actinomycetota > Actinomycetes > Actinomycetales > Cellulomonadaceae > Xylanimonas > Xylanimonas pachnodae. Next base: position 322,949 of record BCWJ01000001.1, read on the forward strand.
GTCGGACGGGAGACGCTCGCGGCCGACTCCCTGTACGACCCGTGCCTGGCGATCCGCACCGGTGCCGCGCCCACCCCGGCCGCCGTCGACACGGCGGGCCGCCCCGTCGTCGTGATCACCGGCGCCAACCACGGCGGGAAGACGACGCTGCTGCGCGCGATCGGCACCCTGCATCTCATGGCGGCGGCGGGGATGCCCGCCCCGGCGCGGTCCGCGACCGTGCCCCTGGCCACCTCCGTGCACACGCACTGGCCGCGGGAGGAGGACGCCGGGCTGGCCCACGGCAAGCTCGACGACGAGCTGGTGCGCATCAGTGCGACCATCGGCCGCATGGCGCCGGGAGCCCTCCTGCTGAGCAACGAGTCGTTCGCGTCGACCAACGCGACCGAGGGGTCTCGCATCGCGCTCGACGTGACCCGGGCGCTCGCCGACGCCGGGGTGCGCGTCGTCGCCGTCACCCACCTGACCGACTTCGCGGCTCAGGTCTACTCGTCCGGTCGGCCGGCGGCGGTGTTCTACCGCGCCCCGCGCCAGGAGGACGGGGTGCGATACCTGTTCGAGGTCGCGCCGCCGGAGGACACGGCGTTCGGTGGGGACCTCTACCGGGAGATCTTCGCGGGGTGAGGTGCCGCGGGCCGAGGCGTCAGTCGCGGTGCAGGTGCACGGGGGTGCGGTCGAGGCGCGCGGCCAGGGAGTCGCACGCTGCGTCGACCAGCGGGTTCCCCGAGCAGCCCACCCACATGGCGATGACGGCGGCCGGTGCGGCGTCGTCGGTCGCCCATTCGCCGGCCCATGCGGTCAGGGCCCGCGCGAGGAGCCCGCCGGGGCGGGTGCCGGGTTCGCGCTGCAGCAGGGTCAGCGACATCCCGGGAGGGAGGTCGGCCGGCAGGAGGCCCAGCGCGAGGTCGGCCTGGGCGGCGTCGACCTCGAGGTAGATCTGCCCGTAGACGCACTGCACGGAGTTGTCGAGGACCATCCGGATCGCGGGAACGTCGTGCAGGGTGCCCGCGAGCAGAACCTGCGGGCCACCGGACCGTGTCATGGCGTTCCTCTCGCCGGGGCCGCAGCCCGCCGTTCCGTCCCCGGACGATCGGGAGACGCCGCCTGGTTAGTGAGGCGAGCCTTACCTAACCATGGCGCGGCGTGCGCCCGCAAGAGGGTGGCGACGGCGGCGTGCACGGCGAGGCGGTCCGGCCCCGAGGGGGTGCCGGGCCGCCTTGTGCCCTGGGGCTCAGCGTGCGGTGAACGTCAGGCAGTCGGCGTGCGACGCGTCGTCCCTGCCCGCGCCGACGCGGATCGAGGGTGCGCTGCACTCCAGCTCGGTGTTGAAGGCGCAGTCCGTGCGCTGACAGGCGCCGACGTGCGCGAGGACCTTCGCCAGCCCGCCCTTGGCGTCGAGCGGGACGAAGGTGGCGCACGACGCGTCGCCGACGGCGCCCGCGATCGTCACGGCGCCGGCGTGGCAGCCGTCCTCGTGGTGGTATCCGCAGTCGGTGATGGTGCATTCGGTGACCGAGGGCAGCTCCAGCAGTGTGCTCATGATCAGGTCCTCCGTGGGGTTTCGCGCACCGGGTCTCCGGCGTCGGGCCGGAATTGGTGAACATCATCGAGGGTAGTGCGAATAACGCAAGAATGCATCTCGAAATGCACGGGAATGAACATAGGCGTGCCTTGCCTTCGTATACAGACAATACGAAACCCGGGCGTTGAGTAAATCGGCGACGGGCAATGCCGGAGGTGCGGAGATCAGCGCTCGTCCGGCACCAGGACGATCCGGGCACGGTCCGATGCGGGCGAGGTCCACGCGGACTCGACGTCGGCGAGCGGCACGGGGCGAGCGTCGACCTGGAGGCCGCCGGAGGTGAGGATCCTGGCGAGCTCGGGCAGCTCCGCGAGGAGCTCGGGTACCGGGACCGACCCGATGCCGCTGCCGACCAGCTGGAGCCGTGCTGCGCGCAGGGCGGCGGCGGGAACGGGTGTGGTGGGCCCGGCGGTCGACCCGATCTGTACCCACGTCAAGGGCCGGGAGCGATCGGGGCGGGCCGTCACGAGCGCTGTCATGGCGGCGGCGGACACGTCTCCCCAGACGTAGTCGAGGACGATGTCGACGTCCGCCGCCTCGCGGGCGAGTGCGGCAGCGGTATCTGGCGTGCCGAGCCGCACGACGGCGGTGGCGCCCCGTGCGGGGAGTGCGGCCAGGCGGGTGGCGTCGCGGCCCGCGGCCACGATGCGTGCGGCGCCGAGCAACCGGGCGACCTCGACGGCGAGGCCGCCCGCGGCGCCCGTCGCGCCGAGCACGAGCACGCTCTGGCCCGCCGCGAACCGGATGCGGCTGCGCAGCGCGATCCACGACGACATCGCCGGGTTCATGCCGGCGGCCACGGTGACCGGGTCGGCGTCGTCGGGCAGCGGGATGCTGCGGCGGGGGTCGATGGCCACGCGCTGCGCCATCGAGCCGGGGCCGGCGTCGAGCGCGAAGTAACGCAGGACGCCGTCGGCGTCGCGCCCCACGCCGTCCACCCCGGGGATCAGCGGGAAGCGGCTGGTGTCGGAGTAGTGCGTCCCGGCGGCGCGGGAGCGGGTGAGCGGATGGATGGCTGCGGCGAGCACGTCGACGACGATCTCGCCGTCGGCTGGTTGAGGCTCGGGGGCGTCCGTGTACTGCGGGGGCAGGCCCGGGCCGGTGACGAGGGCAGATCTCATGGGGAGCTCCAATGATTCGTAGTACGAATCAAAATAGTTCGTAGAACGAAGTAGCGCAAGATAGGGTGGGGCCATGACGACGACGGACCCGCGGGCCGACGCGCTCGTCGACGCGATCGGCCGGCTCACCTTCGAGGCGATGGGCGCGCTGACGCACCTGGCCGGGGAGCTCGACCTGTCCCTGACGCAGCTCCGGGTGCTCGGCATCCTGCGCGACCGCAGGATGCGCATGGCCGACCTCGCCGACTACCTCGGCCTGGAGAGGTCCACGCTGAGCGGGCTCGTCTCGCGCGCCGAGAAGCGGGGGCTCGTGGCGCGCGCGCCCGGCACGGGTGACGGGCGCGCCGTCGACGTCTACCTCACCGACGTCGGGCAGCAGGCGCTGGCAGCCGGGCTCCGCGACTTCGCGCAGGCGATGGACCCGCTCGTCTCCCGGCTGGACGAGGGCGAGGGGGCGACCCTGCTCCGGCTCCTGGCCCGGATGTTCCCGGACGAGTCGCTGGACCGGTGATCACCGGCGCTGGCGTCCCGCCGCGGCGCACGATGCGTGCGTGACCTGCGCGCGCCGTGAGCGAACACGGTTGATCGGCGGAGGGACCGCCCCCCAGGGTGGGGCCATGAGACTCCTGGTCCTGGGTGGCACCGCGTTCCTGTCGCGTGCGGTCGCGGAGGTGGGTGTCGCGCGCGGTCACGACGTCGTCACGGTGAGCCGCGGGCGCTCGGGCACGGCGCCCGACGGCGCCCGGGCCGTGATCGCCGACCGCGACGAGGGCCTGCCGGACGAGCTGAGAGCGCAGCCGTTCGACGCCGTCGTCGACGTCGCCCGGTTCACCGCTCAGGTGCGCGACGCGGTCGGGGCGTGGCCGGACGCGCACCGGGTGTTCGTCTCCACGATCAGCGTCTACGCCGATACCGCCACGGCGTCGGGCGGCCCCGGAACGCTGCCGCTGCTCGCACCGCTCACCGACGACGCCAGCGAGGACCCCGAGGCGTACGGCCGGCTCAAGGTCGCCTGTGAGGACCTCGTCCGGGCGGCCGTGCCGTCGGCGACCATCGTGCGCCCGGGCCTGATCGTCGGGCCGGGCGACCCGACGGGCCGCTTCACCTACTGGCCGGCGCGCCTTGCACGCGCCGCCTCGGACGGCGGTGATGTTCTCGCCCCAGGGGACCCTGCGGACGCGGTGCAGGTGATCGACGTGCGCGACCTGGCCGAGTGGATCGTGACGCTCGCCCAGCGGCGCACGGCCGGCACGTTCGACGCCGTGGGCCCGTCCGTGCCGCTCGGCAGGCTGCTCGACGACGTCGCGGCGGGCGTCGGCGTCACTCCGGCCTTCCGCTGGGTCGCGCGCGCAGCGCTCGAGGCGGCCGGCGTCGTGCCGTGGGCCGGGCCGCGCTCGGTCCCGCTGTGGCTGCCGCGACCCGAGTTCGACGGCATGCTCGCCCACGACGACGCGCCCGCGCGGGCCGCCGGGCTGCGCACGCGGCCGGTCGCGGACACGGCCCGGGACACGCTCGCCTGGTTGCGCGCCACCCCCGGTGCCACGGTCACGGGTCTCACGGCGGCGGAGGAGGCGGCCGTCCTGGCGGGGAGGTGAGCGGACGGCGTGGCACCGCGCCGGGCGAGGGAGGGCTGGGCGAGGGAGGGCCGGGCGAGGCAGGCCCGACGGGTCATGCGCCCGTGCCCAGGGCGACGGTCCCGGCGTCGCCGTCGATGGTGACCAGGTCGCCGTCGTGGATCCGGTCCAGGGCACCCGGGATGCCGAGGACGGCCGGGATGGCGAGCTCGCGGGCCACGATCGCGGCGTGCGAGAGCATGCCGCCCGTGCGGGTGACCACCCCCGCGGCGACGGCGAGCAGCGGGGTCCAGGCGGGATCGGTGTACGGGCACACGAGGATGTCGCCGGGGCGCACGCTTCCGAAGTCCGCGGGGCCCCGGACGATGCGCGCCGGACCGGTGGCGACGCCGGAGCTGCCCGGGCTGCCGCGCAGCGTCGACTCGGCGGGGGTCGCGGCGTGGGGCGCGGCGGGGGTCGCGGCGCGGGTGGGCGTGGCTGCCTCAGGCAGTGGTGCCGTGATCGGGCGGGCCTGCACGATCCAGATCACGCCGCCCGAGATGGCCCACTCGATGTCCTGGCGGTCGCCCAGCACCGCGGTCACGGCCCGGCCCAGTGCCACGAGCCCGGCCACGGCGCCGTCGTCCAGGACGCGGGCGACGCCGTCGGTGCTGTCGCCGGGGCGGTGGTCGACGGTCCCGTCCGGGGCGACCCGGTAGCGGTCCGGTGTGACGTGACCCTCGACGACGGCGGTGCCGAGGCCGGGGGCGGCCTCGATGACGGTGCGCGCGCCGGTGACGAACATGACCCCGGCGGCGTCGGCGTGGATCAGGCGCTGCACGATCACGGCCATGCGCGGCTCGCCGGCGCCCAGGCGTTTCCGGTACGCGGTCGCGCCTGGCGAGGTGAGCGAGGCCAGGCAGGTGCGGACGGCGTCGGCGACCTCGGCCGGGGTGCGGGCGCCGAGCACGGTCGCGTGCTGCCCGGCCATCGACGCCTCGGGGGAGTCCTCGCCGTCGGCGGAGGAGCGCACGGCCACGGGACCGGGTGCCAGCGTGCTCCAGGCGGCGTGCGCGTCGCGTGCCAGGTCGCCTGGGTCGGAGCCGAACGGCAGCACCACGCCGTCGGGCACGGGCAGGCCCGCGGAGAGCAGGCGTCCCAGGGTGGCGGCCTTGGCACCGCACCGGCCCGGGTCCGCGCCGCGCAGGGGGATCAGCATGACATCAACAATCAGTTGACAACGTTTCGTTGATTCTGAACCATGAGGGCATGGAACGCAACGCCGAGCACGCCGCCGCAGCACGGTCCCGGGTCGCCCGCGAACACCTCGCGGCGCTCCCGGACGTCCCCGCCGCGCCGACGACGCCGCCGCCGTCGGCGATCGACCTGATCCACCTCACCCTGCGGCGGTCGGCCGAACGCACCCCGGAGGACCTCACCCACGCGCTGACGCTGCTCGCCGAAGCACGCGCCGAGGTGGACGGCCTGGAGGCCGGGCTGCTGTTCGCGGCCCGCAGCGCGGACCTGACCTGGGCGCAGATCGCCGACGCCATGGGGTTCAGGTCCCCGCAGGCGTGCCAGCAGCACTTCACGCGGCTCCTGGCACGGCTGCCATGAGCCTCCTGCTCGCGCTGCACGGCGTCCGCCTGGCGGGGATGGCCGACGACGACGCCGTGGCCGACCGGTTCGCCCTCCCGCCCGCGGAGGCCACGCGCGCGCTGCGGGACGCCCACGACCGCGGCTGGGTCCAGCGCGCCGAGTTCGCCGGGACCGCGGGGTGGTGGCTCACCGACGCCGGTCGGGGCGAGAACGAGCGCCTGCTCGCCGCCGAGCTCGACGTAGTCCCCGGCGGCCGCGCGGGCGTCGTCAACGTCTACGACGACTTCCTGCCTCTCAACGCCCGGCTGCAGCAGGCCGTGACGAACTGGCAGCTCCGACCCGAGGGGGACCGGCTCGCCCCCAACGACCACACCGACGACCGGTGGGACGACGCCGTGCTCGACGAGCTCGCGGCGATCGGCCGCGCGCTCACCCCGCTGGTTGCGCGCCTGACGGGCACCCTCGACCGGTTCGCCGGGTACGACGTCCGGTTCGGCCGCGCGCTGGCTCGCGCCTGGCGCGGGGACCACGCGTGGGTGGACGGCAGCGGCGTCGACTCGTGCCACCGCGTGTGGTTCGAGCTCCACGAGGACTTGGTGGCCACCCTGGGCATCGACCGGGCGGCGCCGACGTGAGGCGTGAGCCATGAGCGTGGCGCACCGGGGCTCGGATCAGCGGGCGCGGCGGTAGCGGCCCCACGCGATGATGGCGGAAGCCACGGACAGTGCCGCCCAGGAGGCGGTGATCCAGACGCCGGTGCCACCCGGGCCCCCGTCGGCCAGGTGCAGCGCGAGAAGCGCGGCCGCGAGCACGCTCGCGCCGATCCAGTAGAGGGACTCGCGGCGGGCCTTCACGCCGGGGCGTCGCGCGAACCGTGAGGCGTACTCGCCCGGCGTGCCGAACTCGTCGGCGAGCGAGGTACCGGCGTCCGCCGCGTGCTGGCGCGCCTCGGCGACGATCGCGTCGACGTCATGCCCGGTGACGTCGTGGCGCTCCCGCAATGCGCGGGCGAGCTGTTCCAGCCAGAGGGTGTCGTCGACGTCGCCGCGGGGGCGTGGCGGGGACGCGGGGCTTCGCCAGAGCTTCGCGACGAGCACGATCACGGCCAGCCACCCGCCGGCGAGCGCGACGCTCCACCACGCGCTGACGTCCGCGGAGCCGCCGACCTCGCCCGTCCCGAGGAACAGCCCGGCCGTCACCGCGGTGGTCAGGGCGAGCGCCACCGCGCCGGCGACGACGCCGGGCACGAACCCCCACCGGAGGTTCGCCCGCTCGTACGCGCCCCGGACGGCGCCGACGCCGCACGCGAGAGCGACCGTCCCGGCCACGATGCCGGGCGTCATGGGAACCGTGCCACCGTCGAGGAAGCCGATCACGGCCAGGATCGCGGCGATCATCGCCGCGACGCCCAGTGCCAGGAGGACGAGGTCGCGCAGCGAGGTCGGGGGTTCGACGGCGACGGTCGGCACGCCGTCCTCCTGCCAGGTGCGCCGTTGCCCGGCGACCCACTCCAGCGGGTCGCCGTAGAGGTCTCGCGGCGACTCCCCGGACCGGCCGACCTGGACGGCCACGTCGTCGAGCGCCGTGAACCAGACGTCCTCGCGGATGCCGTCGAGCACGAAGCGTGCCGCGGCTCTCCGCGCCCAGTCTGCGTCGGCACTCTCGCCGCGGGCCGCCACGAACGCGGCGACGACGTCGTCCATGGTGCGGGTGCTGTCACTCATCGGTTGGTCCTCTCGGTGCGCGGGTCGTTCAGGGAGGCGACGAGCGTCCCCCAGGATCGACGTTCTTCGTCGAGCCGGTCGTGCCCCTGGTCGGTGAGCTCGTAGGCCTTGCGTCCGGGTCCCTTCTCGCCCTGCACCCACGATGCGACGACGGAGCCGTCGCCCTCAAGGGCCCCGAGCAGTGGGTACAGCGATCCGCCCTTGGGGCGACCCAGCCCACGCTCCGCCAGTGCGACGGCGATGCCGTAACCGTGGAGCGGTCCAGGTTCGAGGACCGCGAGGATGGCTGTCCCCAGGAGTGCTCGGACCCAGGGGCCGGGCCATTTAGGTTCGTCCATGTACCTAAGTATGTAGGCTATCTAGATAGCCCCGCAAGCCCTCGCCGGCGCACGTGGGACGCTGTCTCCGTGACCGGCTTCGACGTGATTACGCATGACGGCGACCCGCACCGCGTCGCCACGATCCTGCCCGGATCCGGCTACACAGCACAGGGACCGCTGCTCTGGTTCGCTAGATCGGTGTTGCGCGACACCGGGTGGTCGCTCCGCACGGTCGTCTGGAGCGAACCGGTCCGTTCTCGTGACGAGGCGGACGATGTTTACGACGGCGTCGTGCGCGCGGGCGTTCATGCGGCACCGAGCGCCCAACTCTCATCGTCGGCAAGTCGCTCGGGACCCTTGCCCTCCCTGTGGCCGTCGAGCTCGGACTCCCGGGCGCATGGATCACGCCGATCATGTCCCCTCAAGGTGACGCGCGAGTTCGCGATGGCGTGCTCGCTTTGGCGACCCGCCCGCGAGTCCCGGCGCTGCTCGCTGGCGGTACCAGCGACCACCTGTGGGACAAAGACATCGCCGCGCGCTCGGGCGCGAGAGTCGTGGAGTTTGCCGATGCCGACCACGCTTTGGCTGTGCCCGGGAACTGGAAGCGAACTGTCGAGATTCTCGAAGAAGTGACGGCAGCCGTTGCCGAACTGGCTGCAGCGCTCGCCTCGTGACGCCCGACTCCCCGCCGTCGTCACGCGCAGAGGTCGACTCCGACCCGGACATACCCTCTGGCCGCTAACCTC
>BCWJ01000002.1 GCA_001592145.1 Xylanimicrobium pachnodae JCM 13526 = NBRC 107786
AGAGCCTTCACGGCCTGACCCCTCCGGGGCAACCCCTCAACCTTACCCGGTTCGTTTTCCCTTGTCCAACCGGCTCTTTCGAACCGCTGCGACACGTGAGAACGACCCTGGCCCACCCGGGACGCACTGCGCCCCGGTCAAAGGAGGGTGGTTTGTTGTCGAAGTCCCGCGGCCAGCCACCGTGTGGTGTCTGTTCCCCGTCGGGGCGACGTCGTAGAACACTACACGGGATCGCTGGGAGTGCCAAACCCGCTGGTCACGGCTGTTCGGGTGCTTGGACCCGATCGTCAGACGACCGGGCTGACGGCAACCGCGAGGGTCTTCTTGCCTCGGCGCAGCACGGCGTACCGCCCGTGGAGCAGGTCCCCGAGGCGGATCGTCTGCTCCTCCGAGGTGACCTTGACGTTGTTGACGTAGGCGCCGCCCTCGGCGATCGCGCGGCGGGCCGCCCCACGGGACGCGACCAGTCCCGAACCGACGAGGGCGTCGACCACCGGGCTCCCCACCGTGACCGCCACCAACGGCAGCTCGGAGACGGCGCCGCGCAGCGTCACCGCGTCGAGCTCACCCAGCTCGCCGCGTCCGAAGAGCGCCTGGCTTGCCGCGATGACGCCGTCGGTGGCCGCCTGTCCGTGGATCAGCGTGGTCAGGTCGCCCGCCAGAGCGCGCTGCGCCTCCCGGGCGAACGGGCGGTCGGCCACCTCCACGGCGAGCGCCTCGATCTCCTCGCGCGTGCGGAAGGTGAAGACCTTCAGGTAGTGCACGACGTCGGCGTCGGCCGTGTTGAGCCAGTACTGGTAGAAGGCGTAGGGGCTCGTGAGCTCGGGGTCGAGCCACACCGCGCCACCCTCGGACTTGCCCATCTTGGAGCCGTCGGCCTTGGTGATCAGCGTCGTCGCGAGGGCGTGCACCGCCGCCTGCTCCGTCTTGCGGATCAGCTCGACCCCCGAGAGCAGGTTGCCCCACTGGTCGTTTCCGCCCATCTGGAGCGTGCAGCCGTGCCGCTGGAACAGCTCGCGGTAGTCCATGCCCTGAAGGATCTGGTAGCTGAACTCGGTGAAGCTCAGGCCCTCGTCCGACGCGAGGCGTCGGGCCACGATGTCCTTGCTCAGCATCGTGCCCATGCGGAAGTGCTTGCCGACGTCGCGCAGGAAGTCGATGGCGCTCAGCGGCGCGGTCCAGTCGAGGTTGTTGACCATGACCGCCGCGTTCTCGCCGTCGAACGACAGGAACGGCTCGATCTGGGCGCGGATCCGGTCCACCCAGCCGGCGACCACCTCGCGCGAGTTCATGGAGCGCTCCGTCGTCGGGCGCGGGTCACCGATCAGCCCGGTGGCGCCACCCACCAGCGCGAGCGGCCGGTGCCCCGCGAGCTGGAGTCGCCGCATGTTGAGCAGCTGCACCATGTGACCGACGTGCAGGCTCTGCGCGGTCGGGTCGAAGCCCACGTAGTAGGTGATCGGTCCCTCGGCCAGCGCGGAACGCAGCGCGGCCTCGTCGGTGGTCTGCGCCACCAGGCCCCGCCACTGCAGCTCGTCGAGAATGTCGGTCACCGTGGTACTCCCCTTGCTTGTTCGTGCCTGCCGGCCGTCGTCGACCGTGGTCCAGTGTGCCCGACGACGGACGCCGAGCCACGAGCATTCCGCGGATCAGGCGCGCCGACGTCGCGGCGAGGCGGCACGGTAGTCCGAGACGGTCGGCTCCCCCACCAGCCAGCAGCGCCACGGGTAGAGGTCCGCGCGCCCACCCTCACCGCTGACCCCGACCCGTGGGCCGCTGGCCACCTCCCGCGCGCCCGGCGCCGGATCGGGCACCGTCAGGACCAGGTCACCGGCGCGGTCGAGCAGGTCCGCGCCGTCGTCGGCGAGCGTGAGCGCCAACGCCACCGTGAGGCGGGCCGGACCACGGGTGAGCTGGCGGTCCGAGTCGCACCGCCCCGCAGCCTGACGACGGGCCCGGGCCAGGTCGGCGCCCTCGACCACCTCGCCCGCACGCAGCAGCACCGCAGCGGCCCGGCCGGGAGGAGCGCACACCACGTTGACGCAGTGGTGCAGGCCCAGGTGCCGGTAGACGTAGACGTGCCCCGGTTCCCCGAACATCGTGGCGTTGCGGGCGGTCGGACCCCGGTAGGCGTGCGAGCCAGGATCGTTGGCGCCGTCGTACGCCTCGACCTCCGTGACCCGCAGGACGACCGTGCCGTCGGGGCTGCGGCGCAGCAGGTGCGCCCCGAGCAGGTCGCGTGCGACGGTGTGGACGTCACGCTCGAACCAGGCACGCTCGGGGATGCGGAACGCCGTCATGGTCGCAGGGTAGGCCCGTCCTGCGGCCACGCGAGCACCGCGCCGAACCCGTCGATCCGCACGTCGGCGCGTTCGCGGGTGCGCTCACGGGCGTAGTGCGCCTCCTCGGCGACCATCCAGCGCAGCCAGTGCTCGCGCTCGTCGGCGCCGTCGCGGGCCAGTCCGCGCCGCAGGCGCTCGGCGTCGTCGGCCTCGACCCAGACCAGCAGACGGTCGAGGGCGTCGACAGCGCGGGCACCCGCACCGCAACCCTCGATGACCAGGTACGCCGACGACGGAACGTCGTGCCACTCGGCGTACTCGCCCGAGGGCCAGTCGTAGCGGCGGTAGCGGGCGCGGCGGCCCGCCGCCAGCGGGGTCAGGACCCACTGGGCCAGGCGGGCGGCACCGCCGTCCGGGCCCGCCTCCCAGCCCTCGTACAGGTCGTCCTGGTGCACCGTCGGGGCAGGGCCGAGCGCGTCTGTGAGCTGTGCGGCGAGCGTCGTCTTGCCCGACCCGGCCGGGCCGTCGACGACGACGAGGAACGGGTCCGTGCCGGGGGCCCCGGCGGCGCGGACCCGGACCAGGCCCACCAGCGCGGACAACACGTCCTGGTCGACGCTCATGCGCGGGGCGCGAAGGGCCTCGAGGTCACGACTCGGCCCAGAAGCGGTACTCCGTGGCGCGCTCCTTCGCCGCGGCGAGCTGCTCGGCCACGCGGGCCGGAGCCGTGCCGCCGACAGCGTCGCGCGAGGCGACGGACCCCTCGACCGAGAGCACCGCACGCACGGCCGGTGTCAGGTGCTCGCTCACGGCGGCCAGCTCGGCGTCCGAGAGGTCCCACAGCTCGATGCCGCGCTGCTCACAGGCACGCACGCACGCCCCGGCGACCTCGTGCGCGACCCGGAACGGCACGCCCTGGCGCACGAGCCACTCGGCGATGTCGGTCGCGAGCGAGAAGCCCTGCGGCGCCAGAGCCGCCATCCGGTCCGTGTCGAACGACAGGGTGCGGACCATCCCGGCGAACGCCGGCAGCAGCACGGTCAGCGTCGCCACCTGGTCGAAGACGGGCTCCTTGTCCTCCTGAAGGTCGCGGTTGTACGCGAGCGGCAGGCCCTTGAGGGTGGCGAGCAGGCCGGTCAGGTCACCGATCAGGCGGCCCGACTTCCCGCGCGCGAGCTCAGCGATGTCCGGGTTCTTCTTCTGCGGCATGATGCTCGACCCCGTGGAGTACGAGTCGTCGAGCCGCACGAACCCGAACTCCTTCGTGTTCCAGACGATGATCTCCTCCGCGAGCCGCGAGAGGTCCACACCGATCATGGCCGCGACGAACGCGAACTCCGCGACGACGTCACGGGCCGCGGTGCCGTCGATCGAGTTCTCGACCGGGCCGTCGAAGCCCAGGTCCGCGGCGACTGCCGCGGGGTCCAGGCCCAGCGAGGAGCCCGCGAGCGCCCCCGAGCCGTAGGGGCTGCGGGCGGCGCGCACGTCCCAGTCGATGATCCGGTCGACGTCGCGCAGCAGCGGCCACGCGTGGGCGAGGAGGTGGTGGGCGAGCAGCACCGGCTGCGCGTGCTGGAGGTGGGTGCGCCCTGGCATGACGGCGGTGCCCGCGGCGTCGGCCTGCGTGATGAGCTCGTCGACGACGCCGAGCACCTGGCGGGCGATCGTGCGCGCCTGGTCGCGCAGGTAGAGGCGCACGAGGGTGGCGATCTGGTCGTTGCGCGACCGGCCGGCGCGCAGCTTGCCGCCCAGCTCGTCGCCCGCGCGCTCCATGAGCCCGCGCTCCAGGGCCGTGTGGACGTCCTCCTCGTCCGGGCGGGGCCAGAACTCGCCGGCGGCGACGTCGGCGCCGAGGCGGTCGAGGGCGTCGCTCATCGCCGCGAGCTCGTCGTCGGTGAGGAGGCCAGCATGGTGCAGCACCTTGGCGTGGGCCTGCGAACCCCGGATGTCGTAGGCGGCGAGCTGCCAGTCGAAGTGGGTGGACCGGGACAGCTCCTGGAGCTCCGGTGACGGGCCGCCTGCGAAGCGGCCACCCCACAGGGCGGCGGCGGGCTTGCCTTCGGCGGCAGGGGGGTTCTCGGGCATCGTGGCCTTCCGGGAGGTGCGGGGTTCGACGGGCGTGGTTGCGGCGGGCGCGGTCGCAGCGGGCTGGAGCACCGCAGGGGGTTCAGGTGGTGGCGAGCGTCAGAAATCGCTGGGCGAGGTCCTCCCCGCCCGCGGGGTCGCGGGAGATGACCAGGATCGTGTCGTCCCCCGCGATGCAGCCCAGCACGCCGGGGAACAGGGAGTGGTCGATCGCCGAGCCGAGGAAGTTCGCGGCCCCCGGAGGCGTACGGAGCACGACGAGGTTGGCCGACGCCTCGGCCGAGACGAGCAGGTCCGCGAGCAGGCGGCCCAGCCGTACGGCCAGGTACTCCTGGTCCTGGTCCGCGAGCACGCTGCGGTCCCCGCCCTCCCCCGGCACGGCGTAGACCAGGCCACCGGCCGCCGTGCGGACCTTCTCGGCGCGCAGCTCGATGAGGTCGCGCGAGAGGGTGGCCTGCGTGACGGAGTGCCCCTCGTCGGCCAGCAACCGGGCGAGCTCGGACTGCGAGTGGACGGCGCCGCGCTGCACGAGGTCGACGATGCGCGCCTGGCGGGCCGCCTTGGTCAGCGGGGCGGCGGCCGGTGCCTCGGTCTCGCCGGTCATCGGTCCAGCAGCCAGGCCAGGAGCGCCTTCTGGGCGTGCAGGCGGTTCTCGGCCTCGTCGAACACGACCGACTGCGGGCCGTCGATCACCTCGGCGGTGATCTCCTTGCCACGGTAGGCGGGCAGGCAGTGCAGCACGATGGCGTCCGCGGCGGCATGGGCCAGCAGGTCCGTGCCGAGCTGGAAGGGCAGGAACGGCGTCGCCCGCGACGCGGCCTGCGCCTCGTCGCCCATGGACACCCAGGTGTCCGTCGCGACGACGTCGGCGCCGCGCACCGTCTCGACCGGGTCGGTGGTGACGACGACGGAGCCACCGGTCCCGGCCGCGATCTCGCGAGCGCGCGCGACGATCGCGGCGTCCGGGAGGTAGTCCTGCGGGCCGCCGACCCGCACGTGGAGCCCGGCGGTGGCCCCGCCGAGCAAGTAGCTGTTCGCCATGTTGTTGGCCGCGTCGCCGAGGTAGGCGAGCGTCTGCCCCGGCAGCGCGGCGACCCCGCCGCGGTGCTGGGCGATCGTGAGCAGGTCGGCGAGGATCTGGCAGGGGTGGAACCCGTCCGTGAGCGCGTTGACCACGGGGACGTCGGAGACGCTCGCCATCTCGGCGATGCGTTCGTCGCCGAAGGTGCGCCAGACGATCGCGGACACCTGGCGGGAGATGACCCGCGTGGTGTCGGCGATGGACTCGCGCTTGCCGATCTGGGCGAGGTTGCCGTCCACCACCATCGGGAACCCGCCGAGCTCGGCGATGCCCGTGGCGAACGAGAGCTGGGTGCGCAGCGTCGGCTTGTCGGTGATGAACGCGACGGCGCGCGGCCCGGACAGCGGCTGGCGGATGTGGCGGTCCTCGCGGAACGCCATGCCGAGCTCGAGCACCTGCTTCTGCTCGGCGGGCGTGAGGTCGTCGTCACGCAGGAAGTGGCGGGGCATCAGGCGTCCTTCGGGGTCGGCACGGCGGTGTGGTGGACGGACGAGGGCTTCGCGACGCCGAGCATGGCGAAGAAGTGGGCGGCCTCGCGGGCCTGCTCGCTCGTGAGGATCAGGGGCGGCGCGAGCCGGATAGCGTCGGGGGCGACGGCGTTGACGATGAGGCCCGCCTCCAGCGCGGCAGCCGCGACGTCGGCCGCGACCGGCTCGGTGAGCACGACCGCGAGCAGCAGGCCTGCCCCGCGCACCTCGCGCACGAGGGGCGACCCGGCTGCCTCGATCTGGGTGCGCAGCAGGCCCCCGACCTCGCGCACCTGGTCCAGCAGGCCGTCCCGCTCGATGACGCCCAGGGTGGCCAGGGCCGCCGCGGCGGCCACGGGGTTGCCGCCGAACGTGGTGCCGTGCTGCCCGCGACCCAGCAGCGTGGCCGACCGCTCGCCGTAGGCGACGACGGCCCCGATCGGGAACCCGCCGCCCAGGCCCTTGGCGACGGTGACGACGTCGGGCACGATGCCGCCACCGATCTCCGGGCGCTGGTACGCGAACCAGGCCCCGGTGCGGCCCACCCCCGTCTGCACCTCGTCGAGGATCAGCAGCGCCCCCGCCTCGGTGGTCAGGCGGCGCGCGTGCGTGAGGTAGCCGGGTGGCAGCGGACGCACCCCCGCCTCACCCTGCATCGGCTCGACGACGAGGGCCGCGACCGGTCCTCGGTCGGCCACGGCCTGGGGCGAGAACGCCTCGTCGAGCGCCGCGGTGTCACCGAAGGCGACGTGCTCGACGCCGCCGGGCAGCGGCTCGAACGGCTCCCGGTAGGCGACCTTGTGCGTCAGGGCCAGCGCGCCCATCGACCGGCCGTGGAACGCACCCTCCAGCGCGAGGATGCGACCCACCTGCCCGCCGGGGCGCACGCGGCGCGTCATCTTGACCGCCGCCTCCAGCGCTTCGGTTCCCGAGTTGGTGAAGAAGACGCGCGAGCCCTCGGGCGCCTGGGCCAGGTTCAGGAGACGTTCGGCCAGCGCGATCTGGGTGGGGGTGCCGAAGAAGTTCGACACGTGGCCCAGGGTGCCGAGCTGGGCGCTGATCGCGGCCGTCAGGGTCGGGTGGGCGTGACCCAGGGCGTTGACCGCGATGCCCGCGAGCAGGTCGAGGTACCGCTTGCCGTCGGCGTCCCACACGTAGCAGCCCTCGCCGCGCACCAGCACGCGCTGGGGCGGTCCGAAGGTGTCCATCACGGCGTGCGTGTACCGGGTGGTCCACTGCGCGACCGAGCCGACGGCGCCGGCCGTCGTCGCGGACAGATCGAGAAGGTCGCTCACGCGTGCGCTCCGTTCGACGTCGGAATGGTCTCGACAGGCTCGGTTTCGACAGGCTCAACCACCGGGGGCCGGGGGTCGGGGGTCACCATCGTGCCGTTGCCGCGGGCCGTGAAGACCTCCAGCAGCACCGAGTGGGGCTGGCGCCCGTCGATCACGGTGGCCGCGGGCACGCCGCCCTCGACGGCGCGCAGGCACGCCTCCATCTTGGGCACCATGCCCGACTCCAGGGACGGCAGCAGGGCTGCGAGGTCGGCGGCGCCGATCTGCTCGACCAGCGAGGACCGGTCGGGCCAGGAGGTGTAGAGGCCCTCGACGTCGGTGAGCACGATGAGCTTCTTGGCGCCCAGCGCCACCGCGAGCGCCGAGGCCGCGGTGTCGGCGTTGACGTTGAGCACCTGCGTGGGGTCGTCGACGTCGGGCGCGATGGTGGAGACCACGGGGATGCGGCCTGCAGCCAGGATGTCCTCGACGGCGGAGGGGTTCACGGAGGTGACGTCACCCACCAGGCCCACGTCCACGGGCTCGCCGTCGACCAGCGCGGTGCGGCGGGTGGCGCGCAGCAGGCCGCCGTCCTCGCCCGACAGACCCACCGCGAGGGGGCCGTGGGCGTTGAGGAGGCCCACGAGCTCGCGGCCCACCTGGCCGGTGAGCACCATGCGCACCACCTCCATGGCTTCGGGGGTGGTGACACGCAGGCCGCCGCGGAACTCGCTGGGGATCTGGAGCCGGGCGAGCATGGCGTTGATCTGCGGGCCGCCGCCGTGCACGACGACGGGGCGCAGCCCGACCTGGCGCAGGAATACCATGTCGTGCGCGAACGCGGCCTTGAGCCGATCGTCGACCATGGCGTTGCCGCCGTACTTGACGACGACGAGCGCGCCGGAGAACTCCTGGAGCCACGGCAGGGCTTCGAGGAGCACCTCGGCCTTCTGGTCCGGGGTGAGCGCGGCGACGGCTTCCGAGGTCATGAGGTGTAGGCGCTGTTCTCTTCGACGTAGGCGTGGGTGAGGTCGTTGGTCATGAGGGTGGCCTCGGCGCCGCCCGCGTGCAGGTCGACGAGGATCGTCACCAGGCGGTTCCCGGCCATGTCGACGCCGGCCGGGTCCTCGTGCGCACCGCCCGCCCGGCACACCATGACGCCGTTGACGGACACGTCGAGCTGCTCGGGGTCGAACGGGGCGACGGACTCAGGCACGGTACCCACCTGGGCCAGGATGCGGCCCCAGTTGGGGTCGTTGCCGTACACGGCGGTCTTGACCAGGGCGGAGCGGGAGATCGCCCGGGCGACGGCCAGCGCGGCGTCCTCGGTGGTGGCGCCCGTGACCGTGATGGCGATGTCGTGCGAGGCGCCCTCGGCGTCGGCGAGGAGCTGGGCGGCCAGGTCGGCGGCGACGGCGCGCACGGCCTCGGCGAGCTCGGCCTCCTCCGGCTGCACGCTCGAGGCGCCCGACGCCATGAGCACGACGGTGTCCGACGTCGACATGCAGCCGTCGGAGTCGATGCGGTCGAAGGTGGTCGCGGTGGCGGCGCGCAGCGAGCGGTCGAGCAGCGCGGAGCCCTCGTCGCCGTCCGGCACCGCGGCGTCGGTGGTGATGACGCACAGCATCGTGGCGAGGGCGGGGGCGAGCATGCCCGCACCCTTGGCCATGCCGCCCACGGTGAACTCCCCCGCCGTCGTCGTCACGGTGCGCACGGCGACCTTGGGGACGGTGTCGGTGGTCATGATCGCGTGGGCGGCCGCGGCGCCCGCGGCGTCGTCGGCGGCGAGCGCCGACACCGCGACCGGGATGCCCGCGAGCAGTAGCTCGCGCTTGAGGCGGACGCCGATGACGCCCGTGGACGCCGCGAGCACGTCGATGGCGCCGATGCCGAGCGCGTCCGCCACGGCGTCGGCCGTCGCGTGCGCGTCCTGGAACCCGCCCGGGCCCGTGCACACGTTGGCCGAGCCCGAGTTCAGGACGACGGCGCGGGCGACGCCGTCCTTGACGCACTGGCGCGACCACAGGACGGGCGCGCCAACCACGCGGTTGGCGGTGAACACCGCCGCGGCGGCGTGCTGGGGGCCGTCGTTGACGACGAGGGCGAGGTCGGGCTTGCCCGAGGCCTTGAGACCGGCGGTGACGCCGGCGGCCCGGAACCCAGCCGCTGCGGTAACGCTCATGCCTGGGCCCCCGCAAGGTCGCGAGCGGAGCGAGTGACGTTGTGGGGTGAGATCATTCCGGGGCCCCCGCAAGGTCGCGAGCGGAGCGAGTGACGTTGTGGGGTGGGATCACGGTGCGACTCCTTCGGTGATCAGGCCGGCGGTCTCGGGCAGGCCGAGGGCCAGGTTGAGGGACTGGATGGCGGCGCCCGCGGTGCCCTTGACCAGGTTGTCGATGGCGGTGACGGTCACGACGCGGCCCGCCGCCTCGTCCACGGCCACCTGTACCAGGGCCGTGTTGGCGCCCAGCGTCATCGCGGTGCTGGGCCACTGGCCGTCCGGAAGCAGGTGGACGAACGGCTCGTCCGCGTACGCCCGCACCCAGGCCGCACGGACCGTGGCCGGGTCGGTGCCGGGGGTGAGCCGCGCGGTGGCGGTGGCGAGGATGCCGCGGGACATCGGCACGAGCGTGGGCGTGAAGCTGATCGTGACGCCGGGCGCCCCGGCCACCTGGAGGTTCTGGCGGATCTCCGGGATGTGGCGGTGCGTGCCGCCCACGGCGTAGGGCGCCGCGGCCCCCAGCGCCTCCGAGGCGAGCAGGTGCGGCTTGAGGGACCTGCCCGCGCCCGAGTAGCCGTTCGCGAGCACGGCGACGACGTCGTCGGCCTCGATGACCCCTGCCGCGACGCCCGGCTGGAGGCCGAGCGTGACTGCGGTGACGTTGCAGCCGGGCACGGCGATGCGGCGGGTGCCGCGCAGCGCGTCGCGCTGCCGTGTGCCGTCGGCGTGGATCAGCTCGGGCAGGCCGTAGGGCCACGTCCCGGCGTGCTCGGTGCCGTAGAACTGCCGCCAGGCGGCGCCGTCCGTGAGCCGGTGGTCGGCGCCCAGGTCCACGACGACGACGTCGGAGCCGCCGGGCTGCTCGGCGATCGCGGCGGCGAGCGCCCCGGACGCCCCGTGCGGCAGGGCGAGCACGACGACGTCGTGGCCCGCGAGCGCCGCGGCGTCGGTGGGGGCGAGCACGCGGTCGGCGAGCGAGCGCAGGTGCGGCTGGACGGCGCCCAGGGTGGCGCCTGCGCTGGAGTGCGCGGTGAGGGTGCCGACCTCGAGGAACGGGTGGTTCGTCGCGAGACGGAGGAACTCTCCGCCCGCGTAGCCGGAGGCGCCTGCGACGGCGACTCGGGCACGCTGCGTGGACATGTGCATGACTATACATAGACATGCATAGGAACGCTGCGCAGTGTCGATCCACGGACGACACTAGTCTCGGGAAGTATGCGCGCAGTCGAAGCCCGCGAGGCGGGCGGTCCCGAGGTCCTGTCGTTCGTCGATCTCCCCGACCCGGAGCCCGGCCCCGGGCAGCTCCTCGTGCGGGTGGCCGCGGCCGGCGTCAACTTCATCGACACCTACCGGCGCGCGGGCGTGTACCCCATGCCGTACCCGCACGTCGTGGGCGTCGAGGGCGCAGGCGTGGTCGAGGCCGTCGGGGAAGGGGTCGGCGACTTCGCCGCCGGTGACCGCGTCGCCTGGGCCGAGGCGCCAGGCTCGTACGCCGAGCTCGCCCTGGTCCCGGCGGCCGAGGCCGTCGCCGTACCGGACGGCCTCGACCTGCCCACCGCGGCTGCGCTCATGCTCCAGGGCATGACGGCGCACTACCTCGTGGCGTCGACGTTCGAGGTCGGGCCAGGACACGACGTGCTCCTGACCGCGGGCGCCGGCGGCGTCGGACTGCTGGCGACGCAGCTCGCCACGGCCCGCGGGGGGCGCGTCATCACCACGGTGTCCACGCCACAGAAGGCGGCACTGTCGAGCGCCGCCGGGGCCGCGCACACGATCGACTACGCCGCGATGGACGACATCACCACCGAGCTGCCCGCCACGGTGCGCGAGCTGACCGACGGACAGGGCGTGCACGTGGTCTACGACGGCGTCGGCCGCTCGACCTTTGCCGCGTCGCTCGCCTCCCTGCGGCGGCGCGGCACGCTCGTGCTGTTCGGCGGGGCGTCCGGTCCGGTGCCGCCCCTCGACCCGCAGGTGCTCAACCGGTCCGGGTCGCTGTACCTCACCCGGCCCACGCTCGCCCACTACGTCGCCACGCGCGCCGAGCTCGAATGGCGGGCGTCCGAGGTGCTGGGTGCCGCGGCCACCGGGAATCTCTCGGCGCGGATCGGGGCGACCTACCCGCTGGCCGACGCAGAACAGGCGCATCGCGCGCTCGAGGGCCGGGCGACCACCGGGAAGGTGCTGCTGGTCCCCTGACTCGCGCCGGCGCTCGGCAGCGCGCAGTATCTCGACATCAAGATACTTGACCTCAAGGAGACTGCCGTGGCCGACTGGTCCCCCACCGAGTACCTGCACTACGACGGCGAGCGGTCGCGACCGTTCGCCGACCTCCTCGCCCGCGTGGACGCCCAGCCCCGCACGATCGTGGACCTCGGCTGCGGGCCGGGACACCTGACAGCCCTGCTGCACGCGCGCTGGCCGGGCGCCGACGTCGTCGGGATCGACTCGTCCCCCGCCATGATCGACCGGGCCCGTGCCACGAACGACGACCCCCAGGCACGTTACGAGCTCGGCGACGTGACCGAGTACGCATGCGGCACCGGTGCCCGTGCCGACCTCGTGATCAGCAACGCGGCGCTCCAGTGGGTACCCGACCACCGCGCTCTGCTGACCCGGCTCGCGGACCGCGCCGGCCAGGCGTTCGCGTTCCAGGTCCCCGGCAACCACGACGCCCCCAGCCACGTGCTGCTGCGCTCCGTCGCAGCGCGCCCGCCCTACGCGGACGTCGTCGGGCCCGTCGAACGGCGCGCGACCGCCGACCCCTCCGAGTACCTCGACCTGCTCGCCCGCCCCGGGTGGCGGGTCGACGCATGGGAGACCACCTACGTGCACGTCCTCACCGGGCCCGACCCGGTGCTGCGCTGGATCTCCGCCACGGGCGCGCGGCCCACGCTCGCGGCGCTCGACGCCCACGACCCCGCGCTACGGGAGCGGTTCGAGACCGAGTACGGAGCCGCGTTGCGCGAGGCGTACCCGGCCCGCGGGTACGGGACGGCCCTCGAGTTCCGCCGGGTGTTCGCTGTCGCCACCCGGGTCTAGCTGGCTCGGCACACCCGACCAGGGCGTCCCGATCGGTCCAGCCTGCCGTGGCCGCACAGCACCTGCTCACCGTCCCTCCCGCGTCCGTGATCGCCGCCGACGACCGTCGGGAGGGGCGTGGCGCGACGCGCGCTGCCACAGCAAGCGGTCACGGGGCGCGCCGCACCCTCAGGACAGCCCTAGCCTTCTCCCGGAACTCGACCTCGCACCGCGCTCACGCCCGGGCACCCCGACGAATGAGGCACACCGTGGCCAAGCCCCACACCCCGCTTGTCACCGGCATCTACACCGCCGACCCCTCCGCCCACGTCTTCGACGGCAGGATCTACATCTACCCGTCGCACGACCTGGGCAACGACAAGGAGGACGACGGCAGCGGCGACCACTTCTGGATGGAGGACTACCACGTCTTCTCCCTGGAGTCGCTCGACGCCGAGGCCGTCGACGAGGGCGAGGCCCTCCACATCAAGGACGTGCCCTGGGCGCGCGAGCAGATGTGGGCGCCCGACGCCGCCACGAAGAACGGCAAGTACTACTTCTACTTCCCGGCCAAGGACCAGGACGGCGTCTTCCGCATCGGCGCCGCCGTGGGCGACTCCCCCGCGGGGCCGTTCACCCCCGAGGCCGACTACATCGCCGGATCGTTCAGCATCGACCCAGCCGTGTTCGTCGACGACGACGGCAGGGCCTATCTGTACGTCGGTGGCCTGTGGGGCGGCCAGCTCGAGAAGTGGCAGACCGGCGAGTTCGTGCCCAACCCCGCCGCCAGCGCCGGAGAGGACGGCCCCCAGGGCGACGAGCCCGCGCTCCTGCCCTTCGCGGCCGAGCTGAACGACGACATGGTCACCCTCGCCGAACCCCTGCGCACCATCGAGATCCTCGACGAGTCCGGTGAGCTGCTCACGGCGTCCGACACCGACCGCCGCTTCTTCGAGGGATCCTGGGTCCACAAGTTCAACGGCAAGTACTACTTCTCGTACTCCACCGGCGACACGCACTATCTCGTGTATGCCGAGGGCGAGACGCCGTTCGGTCCCTTCACGTACAAGGGCCGCATCCTCGAGCCGGTGCTCGGGTGGACGACGCACCACTCGATCGTCGAGATCGACGGCCAGTGGGTCCTCTTCTACCACGACTCGGAGCTGTCAGGCGGCAAGACCCAGCTGCGGAACATCAAGTACACGCCCCTGGAGATCGCCCCGGACGGCACCATCACCACGGTCACGCCGCCTGCCCTGTGACGGGACGGCTCCGCGCAAGCCAGCGATAGACGGACCAAGGGCTCGGCCACCACGACGGTGGCCGAGCCCTTGGCATGTCAGACCATGCGTCGCGCCGTCAGGCGCGCAGCGTGGCACCGACCTCCGTGGCCGCGGCGACGATGGCGTCGCGGGCACCGCGGACCTCGTCCGCGGTCAAGGTACGGTCCGCGGCGCGCAGGCGCACCGAGTAGGCCAGCGACTTCCTGCCCTCGCCGAGCTGCTCCCCCGTGAAGACGTCGAAGAGGCGCACGTCCTCCAGGAGGTCCCCCGCGCCGGCGACGACCGCGGCCTGAACCGCTTCTGCGGGAACCGCGGCGTCGACGACGAACGCGAAGTCCTCCTTCGCCGCAGGGAACGCCGAGACCGGCGTCGCCGCGACGGGCTCGCCGTCCGCGGCGGCGTCCAGCGCGCTCAGGTCGAGCTCGAACGCGACCGCGCGCGACGGCAGCCCCGTGCGTTCGACCACCTTGGGGTGCAGCTCCCCCGCGTAGCCGACGATGCGCTCGTCGGCGGCGCCGCCGTCCACCACGAGTGCAGCGCACCGGCCCGGGTGCCACGGCATGACATCTGTGGCGGGTTCGACCGTCACCGCCACGCCGGCGCGCTCGGCCACCAGGCGGGCCAGCTCCAGGGCGTCCGCCCAGTCTGCGGGACGCCCGCTTCCCCACCAGCCGGCGAGGTCACGGCGCCCGGTGAGCACGGCCGCCACATGGCGGGGCTGTGCCGGAACCGCCGCGTGCAGGGCAGCCAGCTCGTCGCTCGTGGGCCGCACCCCCACCGGGAGCTGCGGCGCCGCGGGGGCGTCCGGCGTCGGGAGCGTGACCAGCCCGATCTCGTACACGGCGACGTCGGGCAGGCCACGCGCCACGTTGCGGCGCGCCGTCTCGACCAGCGTCGTGAGCAGCGACGTGCGCATGAGCGGACGGTCGTCGGCCAGCGGGTTGGCCAGGCGCACCGCCTCCCGGCGCGGATCGCCCGCCACGAGCCCCAGCGCGTCGAGCTCGCCCTCCCCGATGAACGGGTACGACAGCGTCTCGACCAGCCCGGCCTCCGCGAGCGCACGGGCCACCGACCGGCGGCGACGCTGGGAGTCCGTGAGCCCCCGACCCCCCGGTGCGGCCGGAACGACCGACGGGACCTGGTCGTACCCGGCGATGCGGACGACCTCCTCGACCAGGGCGACCCGCTCCGTGAGGTCCGGGCGCCACGTGGGCGGGGTGACGGAGACCTCGTCCGGCGTCGGTCCCGCGGCGACGGTACAGCCCACCTGTTCCAGGATCGAGACCACCTGCTCGCGGGAGTACTCGACCCCCGCGACGCGCGACGCCAGGCTCACCGGGAAGGCGATGGGGGCGGGCGCCGACGTCTCGTCCAGGTCGCCCACCGCGGCGTCGGCCACCCCGCCGCCGAACTCCACCAGCAGGTCCACCACCCGCTGCGCGGCGACCGCGGGCAGGCGCGGGTCCACACCCCGCTCGAACCGCTTCGCCGCCTCGGAGGGCAGCTTGTGGCGGCGTGCGGTGCGGGCCACCGTCGTCGCATCGAAGTGTGCGGCCTCCACGAGCACGGCCGTCGTCGACGCGGTGACCTCGGAGGACGCGCCGCCCATGACGCCGGCCAGGCCGAGCACGCGCGCACCACGTGCGCCGTCCGGGGAGTCGGTGATCAGCAGGTCCTCGGCGTCCAGAGCGCGATCGACGTCGTCGAGCGTCGTCAGCCGCTCGCCGGGCGCGGCCCGGCGCACCACGATGGGCGCGGCGACCTTGTCCAGATCGTAGGCGTGCAGCGGCTGGCCCAGGTCGAGCATCACGTAGTTGGTGACGTCGACGGCGAGCGAGATGGACCGCATGCCCGAGCCCTCGAGGCGGCGCTTCAGCCACGCGGGCGTCGGCGCGGACGGGTCGATGCCACGCACGATGCGGGTCACGAACCGGTCGCACCCCACCACGCCGTGGATGGGCGCGGCGTCCTCGACCTCGACGGCGAACCCGTCGGGGGTCGGCGCGGGCAGGCCGTCCACGAGGGCGCGGTCGGTGAAGGCGGCACCCGTCGAGTGCGCGTACTCCCGGGCCACGCCGCGGTAGCTGAACGCGTACCCGCGATCCGGGGTCACGTTGATCTCCAGGACCTCGTCGCCCAGGCCGAGCAGCGCGATCGCGTCCTGCCCCGGCGTCAGGTCGGCCTCGGCGAAGCCCAGGCGGGTCAGCACGATGATCCCGTCGTGGTCCTCGCCCAGCTCCAGCTCGCGCTGCGAGCAGATCATGCCGTCCGAGACGTGGCCGTACGTCTTGCGCGCCGCGATCGGGAACGGGCCGGGCAGCACCGTGCCGGGCAGCGCCACCACCACCAGGTCGCCCACATCGAAGTTGTGCGCGCCGCAGATGATGCCGCGCGCGCCCCCCTCCGGGACGTCTGCCGGGTCCACGCCCTTGATCGCGGTGGCGTTGTGCTCCGGGCCGACGTCGACCAGGCACCAGTTGACGGTCTTGCCGTTCTTCTGCGGCTCCGGGGTGCGATACAGCACCCGGCCGACGACGAGGGGACCGGTCACCTTGGCGGCGTGGATCGCCTCCTCCTCCAGGCCCACTCTCACGAGGGCTGCCGCGAGCTCGGCGGCGGTGAGGCTGGCGGGGAGCTCGACGTGGTCGGCGAGCCACTCCGTGACGACGAGGGGCATCAGATCTCCGTCCCGAACTGGGTGGAGAAGCGCACGTCGCCCTCCACGATGTCATGCATGTCGGCGATCCCGTGGCGCAGCATCACGGCCCGCTCGACGCCGACGCCGAACGCGAAGCCCTGGTACACCTCCGGGTCCACGCCCGCAGCACGCAGCACGTTGGGGTGCACCATGCCGCAGCCACCCCACTCGATCCAGCCGGCGCCGCCCTTCTTCTGCGGGAACCACAGGTCCATCTCCGCCGACGGCTCCGTGAACGGGAAGAAGCTGGGACGCAGGCGAGTCTTCGCCTCCGGGCCGAACATGGCCCGCGCGAACGCGTCCAACGTTCCCACCAGGTGGGCCATCGTCAGGCCCTTGTCGATCGCCAGGCCCTCGCACTGGTGGAACACCGGCGTGTGGGTGGCGTCCAGCGCGTCCGTGCGGAACACCTTGCCGGGCACCGCCACGTACAGCGGCGCCCCGCGGGCGATGAGGGACCGCGCCTGCACCGGGCTCGTGTGCGTGCGCAGCACCAGGTTCTTCTCCCCGGCGACGTAGAACGTGTCCTGCATCTGGCGCGCGGGATGGTCCGGGCCGAAGTTCAGCGCGTCGAAGTTGAACCACTCCGCCTCGAGCTCCGGGCCCTCGGCGATCTCCCAGCCCATGCCGACGAAGAAGTCGGCGATGTTCTCCTGGATCGCCTCGACCGGGTGCCGGGCACCCACCGGGCGGCGGTGCGTCGGCAACGTGACGTCCACCGCCTCCTCCAGCAGCACCCGCTCATCGCGCTCCGCCTCCAGCTCCGCCTGTCGGGCCGCGAACGCCTGCGTCAGACGGCCTCGCCGCGGACCGAGGTTGCGGCCCGCCGCCGCCTTGTCCGGCCCCGGCAGCGCGCCGATCGCCCGGTTCGCGAGCGCGAGCGGGCTGCGGTCACCCAGATGAGCGGTCCGCACCGCCTTGAGGGCGTCGAGGTCCGGCGCCGCCGCGACGTCGGCCAGGGCCTCAGCGACGGCGTCGTCAAGGCCCGCGACGTCGAGCGGGCTCAGGGGCTCGGGGTCAGCAGCAGCAGACATGGTGCCTTCCACAGATCGGGAGGTAGGAGCGAAGCCGGGCTTCGGGCCGTGCGGCGCCGAGGGCGCCGTGAGCAGGCCGCACACATTCTAAAGCCTGCCGAACAACCTCAGTGGGGTGTTCGACAGCGTCCTTCTCGGACGTCCCTATGCTGCTGAAGAGGTGAGGGTTCCCACGTCGTCCGGGCTGGTTTCGTCCGCGCGTGAGCGTGGGCCAGAGCCTTCCCGTCGATGGGCATTGGTGACCCGGCCCCGTGCTTCGGGGTCCGGGACCTGGGGGTGGTGCTTGTCGCCCCAGGTGGCGAGGTTGACCGCGGCGTTGTGGTCGCGGTCGATGGTGTGTCCGCACTGCTCGCAGGTGAAGACGCGGTCTGCGAGGGTGAGCATCTGCTTGATGTCACCGCACCCGGAGCAGGTCTTCGACGACGGAAACCACCGATCCGCGGTCAGGACTTGCCCGCCACGCCAGGACTGTTTGTAGGTGATCTGGCGAGCGAGCTCACCCCAGGCCGCATCCGAGATGGCTGCGGCAAGCCGGTGGTTCGCGAGCATGCCCGCGATGTTGAGGTCTTCGAGGACGAGCCGGTCGTGGGTCTTGACCAACACGTTCGAGACCTGGTGCAGGAAGTGGTGGCGGCGGGCACGGACCCGCTCGTGATGGTGAGCGAGCCGACGCACGGCAGCACGCCGGTTCGCTGATCCCTTGACCTTGCGAGACACGGACTTCTGCAACCGCCGGGTCACGGGCTGGGCCACGCGCAACGCCTTGGGTGCCGCGGCGATGCGCAGGGTCTGAGTGCCGTCGGCCAGGGCGACGACGACGGGCGCGTGCAGTCCACGGTCCACACCCGCCCACCCGCTGTGGTCGTCGGCGTCGCAGGTGGGATGCTGAGCGGCGGGGTGCAGGTCGGCGGCCTCGACGTTCGAGCTGATGCGCCACCGCCCGCCGCGCCGGGAGACGGTCGCGAACACGATCCGTGCTCGGCCCTTGTCGATCATGCGACGCAGGTGCCGGGTGTCGTCATGGACCTTGATCACGCCGATGCCAGGCAGCGTCACCGAGCGAGGATCGTTCTGGCCAACCCGGATTGTTGACCGTTGACCGGCCTTCGTCCTGGAGATCCTGTTGCGCGTGCGGAAGGAGCCGCGCTCGTCGTTCTTCTTCGTGAACCTGGGGTGCCCGACAGCCCGGCCCTTGCGCTTCCCGCGCCGGGAGTCAGTCCACGCCCCCAGCGCTCTGCCGAGGTCGACGACGGCCTCCTCGAACACCGGTGCGGACACCTCCGAACGCCAGGCCAGACCAGTGACCTCCAGTTCGGCGGCACCCACACCGTCGACGACGAAGCGGCGCCCGGCGTCCTCGGACTTCTTCCATGCGTAGAAAGCGTTGATCAGGTCGAACCCCGTCCACGGGATCTTGGACGCGTTGCGCGCGTTCAAGTGCAAGCGGAGGCCCTGGTTGAACGCGAACCTCGCCGCACCCTCATGCCGGGCCATAGCACGCCTCTGCTCCACGGTGGGGTCAGCCGCCCACTGGAACGTCGTATGCCTGGCCACGACGAGGACGCTACCGGCCACCACCGACAACGACTGGGATGACAGACCTGGTCAGGACGATGGCGCACGTCTGAACCATCGCCGCGGCACCCACCCCCGGTGAGCGCGGCTTCGATGGCGCGAAGAAGGTCGCACTCACCGACCTGCACGCATTGAACCCGTGCCCGTCCGTGGCGCACGTCTGCTCGGTCGAAGCGCTCGAGAAGGACCTGCGCGAGTGGGTCAAGGGCTGGAACGCCGACCCCAAGCCCTTCGTCTGGACCAAGACCGCCGACCAGACACTCGAATCCCTCGGCCGACTTCATCAACGAATCTCAGGCGCGGGACACTAGGTGCCCGACGACGCCGACCGTCGTGGCTCGCCACGGGATCAGGCGCCCTCAGAGGCCGTCGCCCGCCGGGGCGTCCTCGAAGAAGTGCGCGTCGAACTGTTCGAAAGCCTGGATCGCGGTGGTGATCGAGCAGTTGACGAAGTCGTCGAGCTGGTCGTTCGCGACCCCGTACCGGAGCGGGAAGTTGCCCTCGGCGCGGACCATGCACTTCCCGTCGTGCACGCTCACGTACACCTTCGGGAACAGCTTCTCGCGGTTCCAGCGGTTGGCGACTGTGGCCGCGGCGACCTCCGCGGCAGCGGCGAGCTCCCGGCGCCAGTACGCGCGCACCTGCAGCCCGTCCGGCGCGTCACCGAACAGCGTGAGCAGGTTGAAGTAGACGTCGCACCCGTCCCAGCGCCCACCGAGCACGCCGTCCGAGTCGATGAAGTACTTCCAGTCGTTCGCCTTCATCACCGCCTCGACGCGGTCGCGCGTGATCGGCGGGTTCTGCGCCTCCGGCTGCGCGTTCTGCTTCCTCCACACCCTGGTGAGTCTATCGAGATGGCGGCTCGGTGGGCCCCAGGAGGACGACGGCGACATCGTCGTGCAGGGGGCCGCCCGAGCGCCCGGCTCCAAGCACGCTCGCGACGACGTGCACCGTGCCCACCTCCCACGCCGGGCCGCGGTACACCGCGAGCGCGCGCGCCCAGTCCGCGAGGGGTGCGACCTCCGCGACCCGGCGGCGGGTGCCGCCCCGGCTCGGCGTCCCCCGCGGCGGGACGCGTGAGGCCGAGGCCCGCGCGAGCGTCAGGTGCGGGCGCCCGCCCGCGCGGTCGTCGGCGCGGAAGCCTGCCTCCGCCGCGGCCTCGCCGACCGCCGCGGCGAGCGCCCGGAGCCCGTCGACACCGGTGCCGACCCCGGCCCACAGCGTCCGCCCGGAGAACGCCCCGCCCCCCGCGAGGGCGACGTCGAACGGCTCGGCCTCGGCGAGCGCCGCACCCAGGGCCGCGGCGTACCCGGGCACGGCGCCGTCGGGCACCTCGCCGTGGAAGGCGAGCGTGACGTGACGCTGCTCCTTGGGCACCCAGCGCAGCCCGGGACCCGGGTCGGACACGGCGGGGCCGCCGAGCGCGCCGAGCGCGAGGTCGAGATGGGCGGACGCCTCGGGTGACGGGTAGACGGCGGTGAACAGACGCATGTACGGATGCTCCCAGCAGGCACCGACATGCTCGACGGGGCTCGCCCAAGCCCGTGACCGCTCCGTCCGCACCTCGTGGACCCGATGGCGCCGCCGCCGACGCCACCGGACCCGGCGGGTGCGGCCGCCCAGTATGGCCCGGCGCGGCGACCCGCCCACACTCGAGGCATGTTCCTCAACCACGTAGAGATCCAGTGCTCCGACTTCGACGCCTCCGCGCGCTTCTACGACGCCGTGTTCGCCCCGCTCGGCGCGGCTCGCCAGGAGGACAAGTCGCCCCACGCCATCGGCTGGGGCACGGAAGGACCCGACTTCTGGATCGGCGTCCACCGGTTCGGCGAGGGTTTCCGCGAGTCGCACCTCGCGTTCTCGGCGCCGTCGGAGGAGGCCGTCGACGCGTTCCTTGCCGCAGCGAAGGAGCTGGGGGCCGAGGTGCTCCACGAGGCGCGTGACTGGCCCGAGTACCACGGCGGCCCGGTGACGCGGCACTACGCAGCGTTCGTCCGCGACCCGGACGGCAACAACGTCGAGGCGGCGTTCCAGATCTTCGACTTCACGGGGTTCGACGGCTCTGCCGTCTGAACCGCCTCCGCGCTACCGTCTCAGCGATGGGCGCGGCTCGACGCGTACAGGCAGACCGTCGCGGCCGTCGCGAGGTTGAGCGACTCGGCCTTCCCGCGGATCGGCACACGCACGACCGCATCGGCCAGGGCGCGGTCCTCGGCGGGCAGCCCCCACGCCTCGTTCCCGAAGACCCAGGCGGTCGACGCCGCAAGGTCCGGAGTGCCCGCTCCGCGCGCGCCGGCGTGCCCTGCGACGTCGAGCAGGTCGTCCAGGTCGTGCTCGCCCACGCCGTCGGCGGCGAGCACGGTCACGCCACGGGACCGCAGCGCGTCGACGACGTCGGCGAGCGGCTCGCCCGCGACGACGGGCAGGTGGAACAGCGACCCGGCCGTCGACCGCACCACCTTGGGGTTGTGCACGTCGACGGAGTCGCCCGCGAGGACCACCAGGTCGGCGCCTGCGGCGTCGGCGGCGCGGATGACCGTGCCGGCGTTGCCGGGGTCGCGCACGGTGGCGAGCACGGTGACGAGAAGCGAGCGACCCCCGCCCCGCACGGGATCCTCCAGAGCGGCCAGCGCCGCCGTGAGCGTCAGCGGCCGCGTGTCGACGACGGCGAGGACGCCCTGGGCGTCGGGGCTCATCGCCTCGAGCACCTCACGTGTTCCCACGTGGACGTACAGCCCGGCGGCGCGCGCCTCCTCGACGATCTCGTCGTAACGCTCCGCAGCCCGCGGGTTGAGGTAGACGTCGCGGACGGCCTCGGGCGCGAAGCGCACCGCCTCCCGGACGCCCTGAGGTCCCTCGACGAGGAACCGGCCGTGCCGCAGACGCGCCGAACGCCCGGACAGCGCCCTCACCTGCTTGACGCGGTCGGCTCGCGGGTTCGCGAGCGACACGTCGGCAGGAAGAGCGCCGCCCGGGCGTTCGTCGTCGTCCAAAGCAGCGCGCTCCAGGTGCTCAGGCAGCCTTGGGAGCGTTGACGTCCGCGGGGAGCGCCTTCTTCGCGACGTCGACCAGCGCGTTGAACGCGGCGATGTCGTTGACGGCGAGCTCCGCGAGCATGCGGCGGTCGACCTCGACACCGGCGAGCCCGAGGCCCTGGATGAAGCGGTTGTAGGTCAGCCCCTGCGCGCGGGCCGCAGCGTTGATGCGCTGGATCCACAGCTTGCGGAAGTCGCCCTTCTTGACCTTGCGGTCGCGGTACGCGTAGACGAGGGAGTGGGTGACCTGCTCCTTGGCCTTGCGGTACAGGCGCGAGCGCTGGCCGCGGTAACCGCTGGCGCGCTCAAGGGTCGTACGGCGCTTCTTCTGGGCGTTGACCGCCCGCTTCACGCGTGCCACGTGATGCTCCTTGCTTCGATTCGGGTCCGGCGCAACTCCGCGCGATCAGCTCTTGCCGATCGCCGCGGTGGTCACTTGCCGAGCAGCTTCTTGATCTTCTTGACGTCGGCGGGCGCGACGACCTGGTCCTGGGCGAGTCGGCGGGTACGGCGGCTCGACTTGTACTCGAACAGGTGGCGGGCGTTCGCCTGCTCGCGCATGACCTTGCCGCTCCCGGTGATCCGGAAGCGCTTCTTGGCGCCGGAGTGCGTCTTGTTCTTCGGCATGACTGCCGTCTCTCCTCGGGTCGGTCGCCCACCGCGGACAGTGGGAGACGTGGTGCGGGCTACGGGTTGCCGTGGCCCGGGTTCATCTGGGGTGGCGCAGCCCGTCAGCGTGGGCTGCGCGGGCTGGGCTTCGGAGCCGGCTTGGGAGCCGAAGGCTTCGGGGCTGCAGGCTTCGGCGTCGCCGCGGCAGGCTTGGGCGCGTCGGCCGGCGGGGTCGCCGCCGGCTTGGCGGGAGTCCTCGGTGCCGGGCGAGCCGCCGGGCTCGCCGCTGCGGGCTTCGATGCTGCGGGCTTCGATGCTGCGGGCCTCGGTGCGGTCTGCCTGGAGGGGGCCGACGCCGTCGCGGGCTTCGACGCGGGGCGCGGCGCCGGGGGCGTCCGACGCGGTGCGGGCTCCGCAGCCGGTGCCGGGGCGACGGGCTGCGCCGCGGCCGACTCGACGGCCGCCGCGACGGCCTTCTCGAAGGAGATGGCCGGGGCGGAC
Source organism: Xylanimicrobium pachnodae JCM 13526 = NBRC 107786 (assembly GCA_001592145.1). Taxonomy (GTDB): domain Bacteria; phylum Actinomycetota; class Actinomycetes; order Actinomycetales; family Cellulomonadaceae; genus Xylanimonas; species Xylanimonas pachnodae. The sequence continues at coordinate 23,167 of BCWJ01000002.1, forward strand.
TCGACGGGCTCAGGCGCCGGCGCCTGCTCGGCGGGTTCCTCGGGCGCCTGGTCACCGGCGGCGGCACGGCGTGCCTCCGACTTGGTGATCCGGCCGGCGTTGACCTCCGAGGCGCGCTTGCGCTGCTCAGCCTTGGCGTCGGCCTTCTTCTTCACGGGACCGAGCACCATGGTCATGTTGCGGCCGTCCTGCTTGGGCATGGACTCGACCGAACCCAGGTCCGAGACCTCGTCCGCGAGCTTCGAGAGCAGGCGCACACCCATCTCCGGGCGCGACTGCTCGCGACCACGGAACATGATCATGACCTTGACCTTGTCGCCGCCCTCCAGGAACCGCACGACGTGACCCTTCTTGGTCTCGTAGTCGTGCTGGTCGATCTTGAGGCGGAACCGGATCTCCTTGAGGACGGTGTTCGCCTGGTTGCGCCGGGCCTCACGCGCCTTCATGTCGGACTCGTACTTGAACTTGCCGTAGTCCATGAGCTTGGCGACCGGAGGACGTGCGTCCGGGGCGACCTCGACCAGGTCGAGGTCCGCGTCCTGGGCGAGCTTCAGGGCGACCGCCGTAGCGACAACGCCGACCTGCTCCCCGCCGGGGCCGATGAGCCGGACCTCGGGGACACGGATCCGGTCGTTGATGCGAGGCTCGCTGATGGTGATGCTCCTAGAAATCGTCGGTGGACCACCAGGAACGAGGAAAGGCCCCCGCCCTGAACATCCAGGTGGAGGCCTTCGGTACGCTCACACCGCGTGACAACTGTCGCGCGAGCACGAGTGGACGGAGCGACCGTCAGGTCTCACCGTCCGACCGGACCCGGCCCCTGTCGGATCGCCGTGGGCGATGCTCGTCGGAACTCGGGTGGGAGGTTCTCCACTTTGATGCACTCGACGAGGCCCGCGAGGGCACGCCGAGTCGGTCAGTGGGAAACAGTAGCACGGAACACCTCCGTCCCACACCTGCGGTGCGGTCACCCGGCGACGCGCCGCGGCACCGGGCGGCGGTCGCACCGTTGCCCGTCCTCGTAGGATGCGCCTATGAGTATCGCCGAGGACGAGACCGGCCAGGCCACCCGAGACATCGCCGACGTCGCCGCCGTGGAGGTCATCACCACCGCCGCCGTGCACCTCATGAGCGCGGCCGCCGTGAAGTGCGGGCTCGCCGAGGACGCCGACGAGCAGGGCCATCTGGACCTCGACGAGGCGCGCAAGCTCATCAACGCGCTCGCCGCGCTCGTCACGGCCTCCGCTCCGGACATCGGCTCGATGCACGCCCGCTCGCTGCGCGACGGGCTGCGCTCGCTCCAGCTCGCGTTCCGCGAGGCCTCGACGATCCAGGACGCACCCGGCGAGGGCCCCGGCGAGAAGTTCACCGGCTCCGTCGTCTAGGCCCCGTCGGCGATCAGGCCCACCGAACGACCAGCTCCACCCAACGACGCGGGGGTACAGGTGAGCGAACAGCAGCCCGGCAGCTTCGACCCGGCCGGGTCGTCCGACGCGAGCGTCCCCGGTGCCTTCTACGTCCCGGCACCGCCGTCGCCCCGCGAGGCAGCTCGGGGGCCGCGGCACGGGAACGCCGTCGTCGTCACGCTCAGCGCCCTGCTCGTCGTGGCACTCACGCTCGCCGGATACCTCTGGTATGCGGCCGCGGCCTGGCGATCCGGCGCCGACGCCTGGGAGGCACAGGCGCGCACCCAGGGCGCGAGCGTCGCCGAGCTCCAGGCGGAGCTCGACGCGACGTCCCAGGAGCTGGCATCCACGCGCGACCAGCTCACCAGCGCTACCGCGCGCATCACGGAGCTCGCCGACGAGAAGGCCCAGCTCGGTGACGAGAACGCCGTCTCCGGGCAGTACCTCGACTACCAGCGCCGCGTGTCCGAGGCGGCCGGGGTCGTCGCCCGGGCACTCGACCGGTGCACGCAGGGGCAGGCTCAGCTCATCACCTACCTGCGCGCACCCGACCAGTACGACGCCGCGGACGTCGAGCGGTACCAGGGCGACGTCGAGAAGCTGTGCCAGCAGGCGAGCGACGCGAACACCCAGCTCCAGCAGGAGCTGAGCCAATGAGCGCCCCCGCACCATCGCGCATGCCGCGCACGCGGGCACCGCGCACGCGGGCACCTCGCACGCGGGCACTGCGCAGGCCGGCACGACCCGCCGGGAGGCCCGGCCGCGTCGCGGGGACCGTCGTCACGGTCGTCGCCGTGGCCGTGACGACGGCGTGCGGCGTCGTCCCGGAGTTCCCCACTCTGCCCTCGGCCGCACCATCGCAGATCGAGGCCACCGACCTGGTGCCCAGCGCCGCACCCGCGCCCTCGCTGGACCCGTCTGCAGCGGCGTCGCTGTCCCCCGACGGGTTCGACGCGGTGCAGCGCATGGCGGTGCGGATCCGCAACATCGGGTGCGGCCAGATCTCCACCGGCTCCGGGTTCGCGATCGACGACCACACGCTGATCACCAATCGTCACGTCGTCGCCGAGGCCGCGACCCTCCAGGTCAGCACCTACGACGGGCGCGACGTCGAGGTCGCAGCGGCCAGCACCGCGGACCTGGCGGACCTGGCCGTGGTTCGCACCCGTGACGCGCTGCCGGCGGCGCCGTCCCTCGCCGAGGCGGATCCCACCATCGGTGACGCCGTCACCGTGGTCGGCTACCCCGAGGGAGGCGCCCTGACCATCACCCAAGGCCACGTCACCGGGACCCAGAAGGACCCACTGCACGAGAACCTCGGCCAGGTGCTGGTCACCGACGCGCGCGTGGAGCCGGGCTCCTCGGGGTCCGCGGCGCTCGACGACTCCGGGCGCGTGGTCGGCGTCGTCTACGCCAAGACGGACAACGGACAGTCGTTGCTCGTCCCCATCTCGACGGTGCAGCAGATGCTGGGTGACGCGGGGGCCTTCACCGACGTCACGCCCTGCTCGTGACCCGCGGTCAGCGTGCCGCCGCGATCCGCATCTCCAGGGAGTCGACGCGCTCCGCGACCACCGACGACGCGCCCAGGCGGGCGTTGACCTGCCGCAGGACGCCGTCCAGCCCGGCCCGGTCGAGACCCGCGTCCAAGGTCAGCACGACGGCGATCTCCGCCCGCCGCCCCGGTTCCGCACCTACGCTCACCACGTGCTGGACCGGTTCGGCCGCCAGGCGCAGGGCTGCCAGCACCTCCGCGTCCACCGCGGTGCCGTCGATCGCGGGCGACCACGGCTTGCCCTGAGCCATCGCCCACACGGCAGGGCGCGGCACGGTGACGGTGACCGGCCCGCCCGGGTCGATGACGAGCAGCGCCCAGTCCTCCCCCACGGCTGACAGTGCGGCTCGCGCGGCCTCGACCGGCACCGGGCGGGCACTCTCGCGCCACCGCCGCATCGACGCCACGGACGTGAACACGGGCAGGGCTCGGCGCCCATCCTCCGCCTGGAGCGCGACGACGCCCGACGACGCCTCCTTGTCGACGTGCATCTCGTGACCGTCGACGACGAGCGTCTCCGCGACCTCCAGCTCAGCCAGCACGGGCACCAGGACCCGGCACTCGGCCAGGCGGGCGACCACGTCGCGCAGCGGGACGGCCCCCGCTGCGTGCCCGGCCAGGAGTGCCTCAAGCTCGGGGTCCGCCGTGCCGTCGTCGCCCGCGAACTGGGACGTCGGCTGGATGCCGCGCAGGTGACCCGGCAGCGCCCGGCCACCCTGCTCGCTCACTCCGGTCTGCTCACGGCCGGTGGCCGACTCGGTCACGGCCGGCCCGCGACGTCGAGCGCCTCGGGCAGAGTGAACGCCCCGGCGTACAGCGCCTTGCCCACGACGGCGCCCTCGACGCCGGCGCCCACCAGCTCGCGCAGGACCCGCAGGTCGTCCAGCGACGAGATGCCGCCCGAGGCGACCACGGCGGCGTCCGTGCGCGAGGCCACCTCACGCAGCAGGTCGACGTTCGGGCCACGCAGCGTGCCGTCCTTCGTCACGTCGGTGACCACGTACCGTGAGCAGCCTGCCGCATCGAGGCGTTCGAGCACCTCCCACAGGTCGCCGCCCTCCTTGGTCCAGCCGCGCGCCGCGAGCGTCGTGCCGCGCACGTCGAGGCCCACCGCGACCAGATCGCCGTACTTCTCGATGATGCGCGCGGTCCACTCGGGGTTCTCGAGCGCGGCGGTGCCGATGTTGACGCGCCGGGCACCCGTGGCCAGTGCGCGCTCCAGCGACTCGTCGTCGCGGATGCCGCCCGAGAGCTCCACGTGCACGTCGAGCCGGTTCACCACGTCGGCCAGCAGCTCGGCGTTGGAGCCGCGACCGAACGCGGCGTCCAGGTCCACGAGATGCACCCACTCGGCACCGCCGGTCTGCCAGTCGAGCGCGGCGGCGAGCGGGTCGCCGTACGAGGTCTCGGACCCGGCCTCGCCCTGGACGAGCCGGACGGCCTGGCCGTCAGCGACGTCGACGGCGGGCAGGAGCACGAGGCGGTCGTCGGTCATGGTTCTCCGTTCAGAGGGTGGTGAGCCAGTTCGCGAGCAGGGTGGCCCCTGCGTCGCCCGACTTCTCGGGGTGGAACTGGGTGGCGGTGAGCGGTCCGTCCTCGACGGCCGCGACGAAGCGGGTGTGGTGCGACGCCCAGGTCACGAGCGGCGGGGTGAAGCGCGGGTCGGCGGCGTCGTCGTGGCCCTGGGTGAACGTCTGGGCCGCGTACGAGTGGACGAAGTAGAAGCGCTCGTGCTCGATTCCGGAGAACAGCCGCGTCCCGGCGGGCGCCTCGACCTGGGACCAACCCATGTGCGGGACCACGGGGGCGTCGAGTCTGTCGACGACGCCGGCCCACTCGCCCAGCCCGTCGGCGGAGGTGCCGTGCTCGACGCCGCGCTCGAACATGACCTGCATGCCCACGCAGATACCGAGCACGGGGCGACCACCGGCCAGGCGCCGTCCGACCACCTCGTGGCCACGCACCGCCCGCAGACCCGCCATGCAGGCGGCGAACGCGCCCACACCGGGAACGACGAGACCGTCGGCCTCGAGTGCGGTGCCACGGTCCGCCGTGAGCTCGACCTGTGCCCCCACCCGTTCGAGCGCGCGCACGGCGGACCGGACGTTGCCGAACCCGTAGTCGAGGACGACCACGTGGGGGTGGCCACCACGCGCGCGGCCCCGGGGGGCGGGATTGAGTTCGGCCGAGACGCTGCCGTCCGCAGGGGACACGGGGAGACTCACTTCGACTTCTTCGCCTTCCGCGCGATGTTGGTCAGCGTGCGCATGGCCTTGAACCGGCCGATCTTGCCCGAGGCGATCCCGCCGGGCAGGTCCGCGACCGTGAGCTGCCCGGTCAGCAGGTCCTCGAGCGCCTCGGGTGCGCCGGAGAGCACGAGACCGGGTGGCAGGTTGCCCTGCGCCGAGCCACCCTCGTACCGCACGCACGTGAGCTGGCCACCGGCCCGGGTGACGAGCACCAGCGCGGCACCCGAGACGAGCTTCGAGATCGCCTCGGCCGCCCGCTCGGGCGCGTCGCCGGCCGGGTCGCGCAGCACCGCGAGCGCCCCCACCGGCGTCGGGACGGCATCGACGTCGAGCTCGGCGATGGCGCACGCCGCCGCGAGCGCCTCGGCGTCGGCGACCTGCGTGAGCAGGACGGCGAACTCGCGTCCCTTCGGGGCGTCGAGGGAGGACAGGTCGTCGGGGACGACGAAGTCCTCGGGGAGGTCGTCGGTCACAGTGCTCCCTTGGTGGACGGGATGCCGTCGACACGCGGGTCGAGCGCGACGGCGGCGCGCAGGGCGCGCGCGAGGGCCTTGAACTGGGCTTCGACGATGTGGTGGGGGTCGCGGCCCGCGAGGACGCGCACGTGCAGGCAGATGCCGGCGTGGTGGGCGATCGACTCGAGGACGTGGCGGGTCAGGGATCCGGTGAAGTGGCCCCCGATCAGGTGGTACTCCTGGCCCGCCGGCTCTCCCTCGTGCACCAGGTAGGGGCGTCCGGAGACGTCGACCACGGCGAGCGCGAGCGCCTCGTCGAGCGGCACGGTCGCGTCGCCGAACCGGCCGATGCCGGCCTTGTCGCCCAGCGCCGCCTTGAGCGCCTCGCCCAGCACGATCGCGGTGTCCTCGACGGTGTGGTGCGCGTCGATGTGCGTGTCGCCCGTGGCCCGGACGGTCAGGTCGATGAGGGAGTGCTTGCCCAGCGCGGTGAGCATGTGGTCGAAGAACGGCACGGACGTCGAGATGTCGGTGCGGCCCGTGCCGTCCAGGTCGAGCTCGACGACGACGGTCGACTCGCTGGTGGCGCGCTCGATGCGTGCGGTGCGGCTCATCGCAGCTCCTTGAGGGTCTCGGTGAGGGCTTCCTTGAATCGGGCGGTCTCCTCGGGGGTGCCGACGGAGACGCGCAGCCAGCCGGGCGGGCCCACCTCGCGGATGAGCACCCCGCGGTCGAGCAGGCCCTGCCAGAGCGCGCGCCGGTCGTCGAACCGCCCGAACAGGACGAAGTTGGCGTCGGTCTCCGCCACGTCCAGGCCCTGCGCGCGCAGCCAGTCGACAAGGGCGTCCCGCTCGTCGCGCAGGGAGGCGACCTGCGTGCGCAGCGCCCCGGTGTGCTTGAGCGCGGCCCGAGCCGCCGCCTGTGTGATCGCGGACAGGTGGTACGGCAGCCGCACGACGCGCAGCGCGTCGACCAGACGCGCCGACGCGGCGAGGTAGCCCAGGCGCAGGCCCGCGGCCCCGAACGCCTTGGACATGGTCCGTGTCACGGCCAGGTTCGGGTGGTCGGCCAGGAGTTCGAGCGCCGACGGCGTCCCCGCGCGCCGGAACTCCGCGTACGCCTCGTCCACGACGACGACGGCGCCCGCACCGTCGGGGGCGTCGGGCACCGTGACGCGGGCGGCGGCGGCCAGGACAGCCTCGACCACCGGGAGCGGCAGCGCCGTGCCCGTCGGGTTGTTGGGGCTGGTCAGCAGGATGACGGAGGGCTGCTCGCGCTCGATCACGTCGACGGCGTGGCCGGCGTCGATGGTGAAGTCCTCGCTCCGGCGCCCCGCGACCCACCGCGTGTGCGTGTCGCGCGCGTACTCGGGATACATCGAGTAGGTGGGCGCGAAGCTGACGACCGTGCGGCCAGGCCCGCCGAACGCCTGGAGCAGGTGGAGCATGACCTCGTTGGACCCGTTGGCGGCCCAGATCTGCTCGGGCGCGAGCGCCACGCCCGACTCCTGCCCCAGGTACGCGGCCAGGTCGCCGCGCAGTGCGAGTGCCTCGCGGTCGGGGTAGCGGTTCAGGCCGCGCGCCGCCGCCGCGACGTCGGCGGCGATGGTGGCGACGACGTCGTCGGACGGGGGGTACGGGTTCTCGTTGACATTGAGCAGCACGGGGACGTCGAGCTGCGGAGCGCCGTACGGTTCCTCGCCGGCCAGCTCGGGGCGCAGCGGGAGCAGCCCTGGTGTCGGGGTGGTCACGCGGTCAGTCTACGAAAGGCGCACGGCCCGACGGGCCGCATCTCACGGGCGTGAGCGGTGTCACGCGCACACCGTCATGCGAGGACGACGTCGTCGCCCTGGATGGTGACGGCGATCGCGGCGAGCGGCTCCCGCGCGGGCCCGCCCAGCACCGCACCGTCGGCCAGCGCGAAGCGGGAGCCGTGGCACGGGCAGTCCAGCTCGCCGTCGGCGGGCGCGACCTTGCACCCGGCGTGCGTGCACACCGAGCTGAACAGGTGCACCTCGTCTGACGCCGGGCGGGTCAGGAGCAGCGCATGCCCGTCGACGTCGACGGCGATCGCACCTCCGACCGGCACGTCGGAGAGTGCGGCGATCCGGGTGCCCGCGCCACGGGCCGCGACGGCGGAGGCGTCGTCGGCGGGGGTGGCACGCGACTCGACGCACGCGGTGAGGAGCCCCGCGGCGGCGAGCCCGGCACCGGCGCCGAGCACGACCTGACGGCGGGTAGGGCCAAGTGGTTCACGGGCGTCCATAGGCCCATCATGGCCCGGACGCTGCCCCCGGCCGAACCAGGGGCGCCGTGGCGCACCGGCCTGGCACCAGGGGGCCGCGCGTGGGTGGCGGCGCCTACGATCGCGACGTGACCGAAACAGGCCCCGGTGCTGCCCCGCTCGACCCGACCCGCCGCGCCACGCTGGCCATGCTGCGCGGGCTCATCGACACCGTCGGGCCCGACGGCGAGCACGGCGGCGGGGGCACGCTGCGCGACGAGGCGGAGGCGGCGCTGCGCGCGCTCGTGGGCCGCGAGGACGTCACGCTGCGCGACGACCAGTGGCGCGCGATCGAGGCGCTGGCCGCGTTCCGGCGCCGCGCGCTGGTGGTGCAGCGCACCGGCTGGGGCAAGTCGGCGGTCTACTTCGTGGCGACGTCGCTGCTGCGCGCCCGAGGGGCGGGGCCCACCATCATCGTCTCGCCGCTCCTCGCCCTCATGCGCGACCAGATCGCCGCCGCGGCCCGCGCGGGCATCCGCGCCGTGACCATCAACTCCGCGAACGTCACCGAGTGGGAGGACGTGCACGCGGCCATCGCGCGCGGAGAGGTGGACGTGCTGCTGTGCTCGCCCGAACGACTCAACAACCCGGGGTTCCGCGACGAGGTGCTGCCGCGGCTTGCCGCCGACGCCGGGCTGGTGGTGATCGACGAGGCGCACTGCATCTCCGACTGGGGGCACGACTTCCGCCCGGACTACCGACGAATCCGTACCCTGCTGGCCGACCTGCCCGCGGGCATCCCCGTGCTCGCGACGACGGCGACGGCCAACGAGCGGGTGACGCGCGACGTCGCCGAACAGCTCGCGGTGCACGCCTCGGGTGAGCCCGCAGCCGACGTGCTCGTGCTGCGTGGACCGCTCGACCGCGAGTCGCTGCACCTGGCGGTGCTCGAGCTGCCCGACCAGCCCACTCGGGTCGCCTGGCTGACCGAGGCCCTCCAGGACGTCGAGGGGTCCGGGATCGTGTACTGCCTGACGGTGTCCGCCGCCGAACAGGTCGCCGAGCAGCTCCGCTCGGCCGGGCTCGCCGTGGCCGCCTACACCGGGCGCACCGACCCGACCCAGCGCGAGGCGCTCGAGGCGGACCTCAAGGAGAACCGCGTCAAGGCGCTCGTCGCGACGTCGGCCCTGGGCATGGGCTTCGACAAGCCCGACCTGGGCTTCGTCGTCCACCTGGGTGCGCCGGCCTCCCCCATCGCGTACTACCAGCAGGTGGGGCGTGCGGGCCGCGGCGTCGACTCCGCCGTCGTCGTGCTCCTGCCCGGTCAGGAGGACCGGGCCATCTGGGACTGGTTCGGGTCGCAGACCTTCCCCGCTGAGGCGCAGGTGCGCGCCACGCTGCGGGTGCTGGAGCAGGCGGACGGCCCGCTCTCGACGCCCGCGCTCGAACCGCTCGTGGACCTCAAGCGGTCACGCCTGGAGACCATGCTCAAGGTGCTCGACGTCGACGGCGCGGTGCGGCGCGTCCAGGGCGGGTGGACCGCCACCGGCCGACCGTGGACGTACGACGCCGACCGGTACGCCCGCGTGGCGGCCACCCGGGACGCCGAGCAGCAGGCGATGATCGAGTACGTCCGCACGCCCGGGTGCCGCATGGCGTTCCTGCGCCGCCAGCTCGACGACCCCGAGCTGTCAGGGCCGGACCTGGGTGCCCCCGCGTGGCGGTGCGGGCGCTGCGACCGGTGCGGGGGCGTCACCCTCCCGGACGTGCCCGACGCCGACGCCGTCGCCGCCGCTCGCCAGGACATGGACCGGCCGGGCGTCGAGGTGGAGCCTCGCAAGCTGTGGCCGTCCGGGCTCGCGGCCCTCGGGCTCGACCTGCGCGGCCGGCTCGGCGCCGACGAGCTCGCCGAACCGGGGTGCGCCATCGCTCGGCTCGACGGCCTCGGGTGGTCCGGCCCGCTGCGCGACCTGCTGGCACCCGCTGCGCCCGACGGCGAGCTCCCCATCCCGCTGCGCCGGGCAGCCGCACGCGTGCTCGACGACTGGGCCGCGCTGCGCGAGCCGGCTGACGAGGGGTCACCGCAGGACGACGGCACCGCGGCACCGCTGCGGCTCGAAGCCGTGGTGGCGGTCCGCTCCGTCACCCGGCCCCAGCTCACGTACCACCTCGCGGACGGGCTGGCCCGCTACCTGGGGGTGCCACTGATCGGCGCGGTCGGGCCCGCCGCGGGCCGCGAGGCGCCCGCCCGGCACGACGTGAACTCGGCCATGCGCCTGGCCGGCGTCGCCCAGCGGCTCGAGCTCCAGCTCTCGACGCCGGCGCTGCGGGGACTGCCCGGGCGCGGCGTCCTGCTCGTGGACGACTGGACCGAGTCCGGGTGGACGCTCACCGTCGCCGCACGCCTGCTGCGTCAGGCGGGAGCTGCGCGCGTCTACCCGTTCGTGCTCGGGGTCCGATGACGATCGGCGCCGCGCAAGGTCACCGTCCCGCGGGACGTCGCACCCCCGTGCGGCGGCTCGCCCGCGCGGCGATCGTCGTGGCCGTGGCGCTCGTGGTCGTCACCGGTGCCGTGTTCGGGTTGCGTGCCGGCCAGGCGAAGCTCGTGTACCACCCGTCGCGCGCGCCGCTGCCGCCCGTCGCCCAGGTGCTCCCCGGCGCCGAGGCCGTGACCCTGACCACCGAGGACGGCCTCGACCTCACCTCCTGGATCCTGCCGCCGACCACCCGTGGCCCCGCCCCCGCCCGCGACCAGGCCGTGCTGCTGGCCCACGGCAACGGCGGAAGCCTCGCGGGTCGCGCCGCACTGGCCGCCGAGCTCGCGGACCGCGGGTTCACGGTCGCGCTCGTCGGGTACCGCGGGTACGCGGGCAACCCCGGCACCCCGAGCGAGCACGGGCTGGTGCTCGACGCGCTCGCCGTCCAGCGAGAGCTCGCCGCGCGCGGCTTCCCCGCGGACCGCACCATCTACCTGGGCGAGTCGATCGGCACGGGTGTGGTCTCGGGCCTGGCCGAGCGGGTACCGCCCGCAGGTCTGGTACTGCGCTCCCCGTTCACCTCGCTCGCCGACGTGGGCCGCACCGTCGTGCCCCTGCCAAGGTCGGCGATCCGGTTCATCCTCGACCGGAACGTCTACCCGATCGCCCAGCAGGTCGCCGCCCATGACGTGCCCGTGACCGTCATCTCCGGCACCGCCGACGAGGTGGTACCGCACGCGCAGAGCGTCGAGGTGGCGGCCGCCGCGCGTCACCTGGTCGAGCACGTGGTGGTCGACGGTGCCCGGCACAACGACGGCCTCTGGCTGGGGCCGGTGGTCGCCGACGCCGTGGTGCGGCTCGCCGACATGCGGCTCGCTGGCGAGGCGGTCGCGCCGGCTTCCTGATGGTCCGGCTTCCTGGCGCGCCTTTCTCGGAGCACGCCGCTTCTCGGAGGCCGCCGCTTGGCACGCTATTTCGGGTAGTGATCCCCTGCCGATGCGCCCGCGATGCCGAGGAGAACCTCGACCACCTCCTGGATCGACCGATCGGTACGGACGATGTGCGTCGCCTCGCGGCGCAACCGGGGCTCCACCTCGGCGATGTCGTACCGGATCTGGGCCAGCCCCGCCGCGTCCTTGCCGTAGGGGTTGTCGGTACGCGCCCCGACCCGGGCGAGCAGCACGTCGGGCTCCGCCGTCAGCAGGACGACGGCACCGACCCGGTCGTACACCGCGCTCTGGTTGGGGGCCGTCCCCGCCACGAACAGCGGACCCGCGCCGTGGGCGTCCAGCAGAGCGCGCACCCTGCCCAGGTCCCACCGCTGCTCCCACCCGACGGGCTGGCCGGGGTTGCGCACCAGCACCGAGTAGCCGTCGTAGTCGAGGTCCTGGACGGCATGCCCGCGGGCGGCGAGCTCGCGCAGCGCAGCGCTCTTGCCCGCCCCGGACATGCCCGTCAGCAGGACGATCACGGCGGACCCCCGGTCGGGTTCACACGAAGCGGCCCCGCACCGCCTCGCCGTGCGCCGGCAGGTCCTCGTCGTCGGCCACGGCGACGATCCGGTCCGCGAGCTCGGCGAGCGCGTCGCGCGTGTACTCGATGACCTGCACCGACTTCAGGAACGACAGCACGCCCAGCGCGCTCGCGTACCGGGCGGTGCCGCCCGTGGGCAGCACGTGGTTCGACCCCGACATGTAGTCCCCCAGCGACACCGGCGCCCACGGGCCTACGAAGATCGCCCCCGCGTTGCGGATCCGGTCCGCGAGCGCGGCAGCGTCGGCCGTCTGGAGCTCAAGGTGCTCGGCACCGTAGGCGTCCACCACCTGCACGCCCTGGTCGAGGTCGTCGACCAGCACGATCGCCGACTGCGGCCCGCCGAGCGCGGTCGCGACGCGGGCGGCGTGCTTGGTCGCGGCTGCGAAGGTGGCGAGCCTCTCCTCGACGGCCGTGGCCAGCGCGAGCGAGTCGGTCACCAGCACCGAGGCCGCCATCGGGTCGTGCTCCGCCTGGCTGATCAGGTCGAGCGCCACGTGGGTCGCGTCCGCGGTGTCATCCGCCAGCACGGCGATCTCGGTGGGACCGGCCTCAGCGTCGATGCCGACGACGCCGCGCACGAGCCGCTTCGCGGCGGCCACGTACACGTTGCCCGGGCCGGTGACCACGTCGACCGGCTCGCACAGCACGGCACCGTCCTGCGGCTCGCTGCCCTCGGCACCGTAGGCGAACATCGCGACGGCCTGCGCGCCGCCGACGCCGTACACCTCGTCGACGCCCAGCAGCGCGCACGCCGCCAGGATCGTGGGGTGCGGCAGGCCCCCGTGGTCCTTCTGCGGCGGGGAGGCCAGCGCGATACCCGGCACGCCCGCGGCCTGCGCCGCGACGACGTTCATGATCACGCTCGACGGGTACACGGCCAGCCCACCCGGCGCGTACAGCCCGACACGCTCCACCGGCACGTAGCGCTGGCGTACCACGGCGCCCGGCGCGAGCTGCGTGGAGTGCTCGGGCGGCACCTGCGCGGTGTGCACCTTTCGAACCCGGGTGATGGCTTCCTCCAGACCCGCCCGCACCGGAGCAGCCAGGTCCGCGAGCGCCTGGGTGAGAGCGGCGGCGGGGACCCGCAGGTTCTCGGGACGCACCCCGTCGAACCGCTCCGCGACGTCGCGCAGCGCCGCGGCCCCACGATGACGCACGTCCTCGACGATCGGTGCCACGGCCGCCAGGGCCTCGTCGACGCCGACCTCGGCGCGCGGGAGGGTGGCGAGCAGGTCACGGCGGGTCAGGGTGCGGCCACGAAGGTCGATGCGCTGGATCACGCCCGCCATCCTATTCGGCCGCCGGGTCGCGAGGCCTGCGAAAATGCACTCATGAACCCCGAAGCAGTGCCCATCCGTGACGACATGATCCGCCTGGGGCAGTTCCTCAAGCTCGCCGGCCTGGCGGACACGGGCCACGAGGCGCGCGACCTCGTCGCCGACGGCGAGGTCAGCGTCAACGGCGCGGTCGAGACCCGGCGCGGACGTCAGCTCGGGCGCGGCGACGTGGTCGCCGTGTCAGGTCCCCAGGGGGAGCGCGCGGCGGTCGTGGCCTGACGCGCGTGCCCCGACGGGGCGCCCGACTACGCCATGTAGTCGCTGGCCAGCACGCGGTCGGCGGTCAGGCGCAGCACCACACGGGCGGGGTTCGGTTCGACCGGGTGGTACCGCCGCGCGTGCCTCGCCACGGCGTCCGCGACCACCTGCGGCGTGTCGTCGACCTCGATCGTGCCCTCGATGGTCAGCCAGCGTCCGCCGTCCACCTGGCAGACGGCCGCGCGCGGTGCGCGCCCGTCGCGGCGGCGCCGGGAGTTGACTGCCTTGGCCGATCCGCGCTCGGTGGTCATCAGGGCGGTGCCTGTCGCCGCGTCCCACATGAACGCGACCGGTGTGACGTGCGGTGACCCGTCGCTGCGCAGCGTGGTGAGCGTCGCCAGGTGGCGTTCGGTGACGAACACGAGCTGTTCGGGGTTGAGGTGCAGCATCACAGGCCGTCGACCATGAGGCGGGGTACGTCACCGCGCGCGAGGGCCCGCAGGACGCGCAGCTCGTGCGGGACCACGGGGTCCGGCAGCGCGTCGAGGCGGTACCAGCGCAGCCCCGCCGACTTGGTGGCCTCCTCGGTGTGCGGGGTGCCCGACCACCGCTCGGCCTCGAAGAAGAAGTCGACGCGCTGCTCCAGTGCGGGGCCTCCCGGGATGCCGCGATGCACCACCGTCAGGGGGTGCAGGTCGGCGGCGTCGAGCGCCACGCCCAGCTCCTCGCGCGCCTCCCGGATCGCCGCGGCCACCACGGACTCGCCGGCCTCGACGTGGCCTGCGGCGCCGGCAGCCCAGTGCTCGTCCATGAACCCCGTGCCCCGGCGCAGCTGGAGCAGCACCTCCCCCGGATCCACCGGCCCGGGCTCTCGCGACCCGGCCGAGGGTTCGCCCCGCGACGGCCGGCGCAGGAGCACGTAGGCCGCCGGGACCACCCGGAACCGGTGATCCGCCGATCCGTCGTCGGACCAGACACGGGCGTCGCTCAGCCCAGGCATGCGGGCCCCAGCAGCGCCTTGAGGTCCCCGAACAGCGCGGGCGACTTCTCCACGCGCAGGGCGTCCTCCGCGCGGATCACGGTGCGCTTTCCCGGCTCCACCACGGCCAGGTGCACCTCGGCGGACCCCGGGTGGGCGCCCAGCACCTCGCGCAGCCGCACCATGACGGTCTCGACGCAGCGCGTGTGCGGCACCGTGACCTGCACGGGCGCGTCGGCCACGGCCGAGGTGTCGGGCAGGGACACCTCCATCGCCTGGAGCGAGAGCTGGTCGTCGCGGCGCCGGACCCGGCCGCGCACCGCGACCACCTGGTCCTCGGCCAGGGCGGTCGAGTACGCCAGGTAGGTCTCGCCGAAGAACATGACCTCGACCGAGCCTTCGAGGTCCTCGACCGTCACGGCGGCCCACGGGTTGCCGTTCTTCGACATCTTGCGCTGCAGGCTCGTGATCAGGCCCGCCACGGTCACGGTCGAGTTCTCGGGGCGGCCCTCGTCGCCCATGAGCGCGACGATCGACGTGTCGGCCGCCCGGGAGAGCACGTGCTCCAGCCCGGACAGCGGGTGGTCGGACACGTACAGGCCGAGCATCTCGCGCTCGAAGGCCAGCTTCTGCTTCTTGTCCCAGTCGGGCAGGTCGGGAACGTCCACCGAGAACGACATGCCGGCGTCGTCGTCCCCGCCGAAGCCCGCGAACAGGTCGAACTGGCCCTCGGCCTCCTTGCGCTTGACGGCGATCACGGAGTCGACGGCCTGCTCGTGCACCACGAGCAACGCGCGACGCGACGGTTCGAGCGAGTCGAACGCCCCCGCCTTGATGAGCGACTCGATGGTGCGCTTGTTGCAGACGACGGCGGGCACCTTGTCGAGGAAGTCCGTGAACGAGGTGAACTTCCCGGCCTTCTCGCGCGCCTCGACGATCGCGGCCACCACGTTCGCCCCGACGTTGCGCACGGCGTTCAGCCCGAACCGGATGTCAGTGCCGACGGCCGTGAACTTGGCCGCCGAGTCGTTGACGTCCGGGGGCAGCACGGTGATGCGCATGCGACGGCACTCGCCCAGGTAGAGCGCCATCTTGTCCTTGTCGTCCTTGACGGACTGCAGGAGCGCGGCCATGTACTCGGACGGGTAGTTCGCCTTGAGATAGGCGGTCCAGTAGGTGACCACCCCGTAAGCCGCCGAGTGCGACTTGTTGAACGCGTAGTCCGCGAACGGGACCAGGATGTCCCACAGGGTCTTGACCGCGTCCTTGGAGAACCCGCGCTCCAGCATGCCGGCCTGGAAACCGTCGAACTGCTTGTCGAGCTCGGCCTTCTTCTTCTTGCCCATGACGCGCCGCATGTTGTCTGCGGCACCGAGCGAGTACCCGGCGAGCACCTGGGCGATCGCCATGACCTGCTCCTGGTACACGATCAGGCCGTACGTCTCCCCCAGCACGGGCTCCAGCGCCTCGGCGAGCTCGGGGTGGATCGGCTCGATCGGCTGGCGGCCGTTCTTGCGGTGCGCGTACTTGTTGTGCGAGTCGGCGCCCATGGGGCCGGGGCGGTACAGCGCGGAGACGGCGGTGATGTCCGCGAAGACGTCGGGCTGCATCGAGCGCAGCAGCGCACGCATGCCGCTGCCATCGAGCTGGAACACGCCCAGTGTGTCGCCGCGGCCCATGAGCTCGTACGTCTTGCGGTCGTCGAACGGAACGTCCTCCAGGACGAGGTCCTCACCCCGGTTCGACCGGATGGCCTCCAGCGCGTCCTCCAGGGTGTGGAGGTTGGACAGACCCAGGAAGTCCATCTTGACCAGGCCCAGCGCCTCGGCCATCGGGTACTCGAACTGGGTGATGACCTGGCCGTCGCCCTTGGGGTCCATGACCGGGACCACGTCCATGACGGGCTCGCTCGACAGGATCACGCCGGCGGCGTGCACGCCCGTCTGGCGGATCTGCCCTTCGAGGCCCAGCGCCGTCTGGTAGATCTTCTGGACGTTCGGGTCGGTCTCGTACAGGGTCCGGAACTCGGCGGCCTCCGCGTAGCGCGGGTTCGACTCGTCGAAGATCGCACCGAGCTTGATCGACTTGCCCATGACGTCGGGCGGGAGCGCCTTGGTGATGCGGTCGCCCGTGCCGAAGTCGTACTCCAGGATGCGCGCGGCGTCCTTGATGGCGGCCTTGGCCTTGATCCGGCCGAACGTGGCGATCTGGGCTACCCGCTCCGTGCCGTACTTCTCCGTGACGTACGCGATGACCTCGCCGCGGCGGTGGTCGTCGAAGTCGATGTCGAAGTCGGGCATCGACGGGCGCTCGGGGTTGAGGAACCGCTCGAAGAAGAGCCCGTGCTCGAGGGGGTCCAGGTCGGTGATGTGCAACGCGTACGCCGCGATCGAGCCCGCACCCGAGCCACGGCCCGGCCCCACCCGGATCCCGTTGCGCTTCGACCACTGGATGAAGTCCGCCACCACGAGGTAGTACCCGCAGTAGCCCTTCTGCGCGACGACGCCCAGCTCCATCTCGACGCGGTCGCGGACCTCCTGCGTCAGCGCGTCCCCCGGGTAGCGGCCCTCGATGCCCCGCCACACCTCCTTGCGGAACCAGGACTCCTCGGTCTCCCCCGCCGGGATGTCCGCGCGGGCCATGTACCCGCCCGTCGACTCGACGAACTCGACGTTGCACCGCTCCGCGATCTCCAAGGTGGTGTCGCAGGCCTCCATCAGGCCCTGCCCGCCCCACAGGTCGCGCATCTCCCGCGCCGACTTGATGTAGTACCCGTTGCCGTCGAACGCGAACCGCTTGCCGCCCTGCGCGTACGTGGGTTCCGAGAGCTTGCTGCCCGAGTTGACGCACAGCAGCGCCTCCTGCGCGGCCGCGTCCTCCGGGTTGTTGTAGTGCGAGTCGTTCGTGGCGACGGGCTTCATGCCCATCTGGCGCCCGAGCCGCAGCAGATCGTCGCGAACCCGCTTCTCGATCGAGATGCCGTGGTCCATCAGCTCCAGGTACACGTTCTCGCGCCCGAAGATGTCCTGGAGCTCGCCCGCCTCCCGGACCGCCTCGTCGTACTGGCCGAGCCGCAGCCGGGTCTGGATCGCCCCGCTCGGGCAGCCGGTCGAGACGATGAGGCCCTTGCCGTACTGCTGGAGCAGGTCCTTGTCCATGCGGGGCTTGAAGTAGTACCCCTCCAGGCTGGCCAGCGACGAGAGCCGGAAGAGGTTGTGCATGCCCTCCGTCGTCTCCGACCACATCGTCAGGTGGGTGTACGCGCCGCCACCCGAGACGTCGTCGCCGCCCTCCTCCGCCGTCTCGCCCGTGCCCCAGCGCACGCGTGTCCGGTCGCCTCGCGCCGTGCCGGGCGTGAGGTAGGCCTCGATGCCGATGATGGGCTTGACGCCCGCCCGCTTCGCCTTGGAGTAGAAGTCGTACGCACCGTGCATGTTGCCGTGGTCCGTCATCGCGACGGCGGACATGCCCTGGCCGGTGACCCGCTCGAAGAGCCCGTCGAGCAGCGAGGCGCCGTCGAGCATCGAGTACTCGGTGTGGACGTGGAGATGGACGAACTCGTCGGTCGAGGGAGATGGCACGGACCGAGTCTTCCATGGCCCACCCACACGGCGATGCCGCCGAGCCGTCCGAGTCCTCAGCCCCGGCGCAGCACCTTGCGCGCGTCGCGGTGGTCGATCCCGGCGTCCAGGTAGACCGGCCCGTGCACCGCGTAGCCGAGGCGCTCGTAGAAGCCGATGGCCTGCACCTGAGCGGACAGCAGCACCGTCACCGTGCCGTCCGGGCCGGGGTGCTCCGCGAGCGCGATCGCTTCGAGGGCACGCATCAGCGCCGCGCCCGCGCCGGTGCCGCGCGCGGACGCACGCACCGCCACCCGCCCGATGTGCACCTCTCCGCCCCCGGGGTCGGTCAGCAGCCGCGCCGTGCCGACCGCGGCGCCGTCCGCGGTGCGTGCCAGGACGTGCGTCGTCGTCGGCGCATGGTCCAGCGCGTCCAGCTCCTCGGCCTCGGGCACGTGCTGCTCGACGACGAAGACGTCGAGGCGGACCGCGAACGCCTCCGCGAGCTGCTCGGCGGTGGTGACCCGCTCGATCGTCACCGCGGCAGGAGTCACCGCGGCAGAGGTCACCGCGGCAGGAGTCACCGCGTCAGGCACCGTAGTCACCCCGGATCGTCGCCAGGGCCGCCGCGAGGTCCTCCGGGTAGGTGGAATCGACCGAGACCCATTCGCCCGTCACAGGCTGCTCGAAGCCGAGCCGCACCGCGTGCAGCCACTGCCGGGTGAGCCCCACGCGGGTGGCCAGCACCGGGTCGGCCCCGTACGTCAGGTCGCCCACCAGAGGGTGGCGCACGGCCGAGAAGTGCACGCGGATCTGGTGGGTGCGCCCGGTCTCCAGGTGCACCTCGACGAGCGACGCCGCGGGCAGCATCTCCAGGACCTCGTAGTGCGTCACGGAGTGCTTGCCGTCCGCGACGACGGCGAAGCGCCAGTCGTTGGACGGATGCCGCCCGATCGGCGCATCGATGGTGCCTACGGTCGGCTCCGGGTGGCCCTGCGCGAGCGCGTGGTAGACCTTCTCGACCGTCCGCTCCTTGAAGGCCCGCTTGAGCCCGGTGTACGCCGCCTCGGACTTGGCCACCACCATGAGCCCGGACGTCCCGACGTCGAGCCGGTGCACGATGCCCTGCCGCTCGGCGGCCCCCGACGTCGACACCCGGTACCCCGCGGCCGCGAGCGCACCGACCACGGTCGGTCCGGTCCAGCCGGGCGACGGGTGCGCCGCCACGCCGACGGGCTTGTCGACCACGACGACGTCGTCGTCCTCGAAGACGATGCCCATGCCGGGAACGGGCTCGGGCTCCGCCGGGGCCGGGGCCGACGGGTCCGGCACCTCCACCTCGAGCCACGACCCGGCGACGAGGCGGTCGGACTTGGCGAGCACGCGGCCGTCGACGCTCACCGCCCCGGACGCGGCGAGGTCCGCCGCCTGCGTGCGCGAGAAGCCCAGCATGCGCGCCAGGGCGGCGTCGACCCGCTCACCGGCGAGACCGTCGGGGACCGGGAGGGTCCGCAGGGCCATCAGGAGCCGGCCCCCGGGGCCGCGTCGCCGCTCGGGACGTCGCCCCCCTCGCGGTCCGCTCCGTGATCTGCCTCGCGATCCGCCTCACGGCGCCCGTCGAGCCCGATCCCCCGCACGGAGAGCAGCGCGAGCATGACGGCGGCGACCACGATGGCGATGTCGGCGACGTTGCCGGTGAACCAGTTCCAGTAGCCGATGAAGTCGACCACGTGCCCGTGCGCGAAGCCGGGGTACCGGAACAGGCGGTCGATCAGGTTGCCGATCGCACCGCCCAGCAGCAGGCCGAGCGTGATCGCCCATGCGCGCGACCGGATCTTGGAGATCACGCGGATGATCACGGCGACCACGACCACCACCACGATGGTCAGCGCCCAGGTGTACCCGGCGAACTTGCCCAGGGCGGCGCCCGGGTTGAACACGAGGCGCAACGAGAGGAAGTCGCCGAGCAGGTTGCGCTGCGGTTCCCCCTGTTCGAGCGCCGTCAGCGCCCACCACTTGGTGAGCTGGTCGATGGCGATGACGACGGCGGCGATCGCGAACGCGAGTGCCACCAGCCGACGGCTCGACGTCGCCGGGGCGCGCGTCGTCGCATCGGGGCTCTCGGGGCGTGCCGGCAGGGCAGGTTCGGTAGACATCGCGGGTCAGTCTAGGGCGACGCCCTGCCGCCGCGCTGCGGTCAGCGCCGCTCCTCGCGTGCCTTGGCCTCCACCGAGAGGGTGGCGCGGGGGAATGCCTGGAGCCGGGCCTTGCCGATGGGCAGCCCGGTCACCTCGCACGTCGCGTAGGTACCCGCCTTGATCCGCTCGATCGCGTGCCGCGTCTGCGCGAGCAGGTCGCGCAGGTTGTTCACCAGGGTCAGTTCCTGCTCGCGTTCGAGCGCGCTCGACCCCGAGTCCGCCTGGTCGTCACCGGCACCGTCGCCGGAGTTGCGCAGCAGCTCGGACAGGTCCCGGTCGGCAGCGTCGAGCTCCTGCTCCAGCCGGTCGCGGTCCGTGAGGAGGTCACCGGCGACCTGCTGGATCTCGTCCAGCGTCCACGGCTCCTCCCCCTCGCGGACCGGGAACGAGGCCACGTCCCGGGCGAGATCCGGGAACGTCGCGTCGAGAAGCGACTCGGGGGTGGACCCGGTCAGTGGTGTCGCTCTGGTCATGTCGGCCCCTTTGGTCGAGATCCCGCACGGCTCGAAGTCCCAGAAGCGTAGAGGCACACGAAAGCCCGCACAACAGGTACGACGACGTTGCGTAGTCGTTGTGCGGGCGCCCGTGGACCGTCAGGAACGGAGCATCCTCAGAGCTGGGGGGTGCCGCTCCCCGAGTTGCGAGCCGGCAGCGCCGCGCCGCGTGCGTCGAGGTCACCGAGCAGGTTCTGCAGGTAGCTCTTGAGGCGCGTGCGGTAGTCGCGCTCGAACAGGCGAAGCTCGTCGATCTTGCGCTCCAGGAGCGAGCGCTCCTGCTCGAGCTGCGACAGCGTGCGGTGGCTCGTCTCCTCGGCCTCGCGCACGATCCGCGAGCCCTCGGACTTCGCCTCGGCGATGAGCCGGTCGCCCTCCTCCTGGCCCGAGCGCACGTAGTCGTCGTGCAGCTTCTGCGCGAGCTGGAGCATGCCGGTGGCGGACTCCGGCTCGGGTGCCTTGCCCGCGGGAGCCGCCGGAGCGGGCGCTGCGACGGGCGCCGGGGCGGCGGCCGCTGCGGCATCGGACCGCGACAGCTCTGCGACGCGACGCTCGGCGGCGGCGAGCTTGGACCGCAGGTCCTCGTTCTCCTCCTGCACGGAGGAAAGGGTGCGCACGACCTCGTCGAGGAAGTCGTCGACCTCCTCCACGTCGTAGCCCTCGCGGAACTTCGTCGCCGCGAACTTCTTGTTGAGGATGTCCTCTGCGGTCAGCAGCGCCATCGTTTCACCTCGTGTTCGTTGGTTACGGCCGGACGTCGAACCACCGTATCCGACACGTGAGGGCTGGGCATCGCAACGTCGCGGCACGCTCAGGGAACGTGCACCCGCTCATCGCGGTGCCCGTGACTCGTCACACCGCGCTCAGGGTCCGCGACAGGACGAGGACGACGAAGAACACCAGCATGAAACCGATGTCCAACGCCATGTTCCCGATCCGCAGGGGCGGGATGACGCGGCGCACGAGGCGCAGCGGCGGATCGGTCAGTGTGTAGACGATCTCCGCGAGCACCAGGACGACACCCGTGGGCCGCCAGTCGCGCGCGAAGTACTGCACCCAGTCCAGCACCATCCGCAGCACCAGGGTGAGCAGATAGAGCCAGAGCAGCAGGCCGATGGCGTGGAGAACGAACGTCACGACGCCACCCTATGGGCACCGGCGCCACGACGGGCGGCGCCGATCGGTTCAGCGCGGATCAACTCTGGTTGTAGAAGTGACCCGGCGCCTTGGCCGCCGGTCCCTCGACGTCCTCCTCGCCCGCGATCTCCACGTGCTCGGGGGACAGCAGGAACACCTTGTTCGTGACCCGCTCGATCGCTCCGTGCAGACCGAAGATCAGGCCGGCAGAGAAGTCCACGAGACGCTTGGCGTCCGCGTCGTCCATGTCGGACAGGTTCATGATCACGGGAGTGCCGCCGCGGAAGGCCTCACCGATCAGGCGCGCGTCGTTGTACGAACGCGGGTGAATGGTCGTGATCCGGCGCAGGTCCGACGCGGGCGACACCTCCCGCAGCGCCGGGCGACGCAGCGGCGTCACCTCTGCCGGGTAGTCCTCGCGGTCACGCACCGGTGCCTCCAGCTCGTCGCCGTAGTCGTCGCCGTACTCGTCGTCGGCGTAGTTCTCCGGCTGCCCCTGATCATCGGCGAGTCCCAGGTACAGCATCGTCTTGCGAAGCGCTCCGGCCATCGCCCCTACTCCGTTCGTCGCGCCTTGTCGGTGACCCCGACGGTATCCACGCCGTCACGCCGGGATCGGCGCGACACGCCGCACGACCCCCGCCTTCCGGCCCACCGTCAGGTCAGGAGGATCACACCCGCCTGGCGCCCCGTGAGCGACCCGGCCGCCGTCGCCCTGCGGTGGGAGAACAGGTCCGGATCCTCCAGGGTGCAGCGGCCGACGTGTACGACCTCGTGCACACCGCTGGCGGCGAGCTGCGCGAGCACGGCGGCCGGGAGGTCCAGCGACGGCGTCCCGGCCCGTGTGGTCCCGTGCGCGGCCGGGACGACGGCGGCGACGTCGTCCCGCATCGCCGCCGGTACCTCGTAGCACCGCCCGCACACGGCCGGGCCGACGGCAGCGCGCAGCTGCTCCGTCGCGGCGCCTGCGGCGACCATGGCGTCGACGACCCGGTGCACCACCCCGAGGCGCACGCCGGCTCGGCCGGCGTGCGCCACGCCGATGACGCGCGCTGCGGGGTCGGCCAGGAGCACGGGCACACAGTCGGCGACGAGCACCCCCAGGCCGAACCCGACGGCGGCCGTGACCGCGGCGTCGGCCTCCCCCGCGGCGACGGGCGGCGCATCCGACAACCACTCGGCGCGCTCGGCCTGCCCGAGCACCAGCACGCCGTCACCGTGCACCTGGCTGGTGAAGGCCACCGGTGCCCCCAGCCAGGCGCCCAGACGGGAGCGGTTCTCCCGGACCCGGGCGCCGTCGTCACGCGTGTTGGCTCCCAGGTTCAGCGATGACCACGGCGCGGGGCTGACTCCTCCGTGCCGGGTGGTGAAGCCCGCCACGACGCCCGGGCCGAGGTCCGCGCGCAGCAGGCCGGCCCCCACGCCGTCGGCGAAGAGGCCGTCCTGCGACCACCCGGGCGGGACGGTCAGAGCGGTCATCGCAGCCCCGGCATCGTGCCGAGCGCCGTCACTTGAGGAAGTCGGGGACGTCGAGCTCTTCCTTCGGCGGAGCCTCGTTCCAGATGCGCGGCACCTCGACCGAGCGCTCGACCGTCACGCCCTCCCCGACCGTCTCGACGCTCGGACGGGCGGCCGCCACGGGCTGCAGGCTCGCGGGGACGTCGTCCGGGTCGGCCGGGATCGGCCTCGGCAGCGTGTGCGCCCCCGTGACCGGCGGCTGCGGGACGGGCACCGTCGCGGGACCGGCCGCCGCGCCGGCCGCGGCGAAGGCGGGCTGGCCACCACCGGGGGTGGCGGGGCGCGCCGTGGGCTGCCCGGCGATCTGGCCCAGGCCGCGACCGTCCTTGCGGACCTGCGGCACTCCGCCGTCGAAGCCCGCGGCGATCACGGTGACGCGGACCTCGTCGCCCAGGGCGTCGTCGATGACGGTGCCGAAGATGATGTTGGCCTCGGGGTGCGCGGCCTCCTGGACCAGGCGGGCCGCCTCGTGGACCTCGAACAGGCCCAGGTCGCTGCCGCCCTGGATGGACAGCAGGACGCCGTGGGCGCCGTCGATGCTGGCCTCGAGCAGCGGCGACGAGATGGCGAGCTCGGCGGCCTGCACCGCGCGGTCCTCACCGCGGGCCGAGCCGATGCCCATGAGCGCCGACCCGGCTCCCTGCATGACGGACTTGACGTCCGCGAAGTCGAGGTTGATCAGGCCCGGCGTCGTGATGAGGTCCGTGATGCCCTGCACGCCGGAGTGCAGCACCTGGTCGGCCGAGTGGAAGGCTGCGATCGCCGACACGTTGCGGTCGGACATCTGCAGCAGCCGGTCGTTCGGGATCACGATGAGGGTGTCGACCTCTTCGCGCAGGGTCTCGATGCCCTGGTCGGCCTGCACCGAGCGGCGGCGGCCCTCGAAGGTGAAGGGTCGCGTCACCACTCCGACGGTGAGCGCGCCGAGCGAGCGAGCGATGCGTGCGACGACGGGTGCGCCACCCGTGCCGGTGCCACCACCCTCGCCCGCGGTGACGAAGACCATGTCGGCCCCGCGCAGGACCTCCTCGATCTCCTCCGCGTGGTCCTCGGCGGCCTTGCGGCCCACCTCTGGGTCGGCGCCGGCGCCCAGTCCACGCGTCAGGTCGCGGCCGACGTCCAGCTTGACGTCGGCGTCCGACATCAGCAGCGCCTGCGCGTCCGTATTGATCGCGATGAACTCGACGCCCTTGAGGCCGACCTCGATCATGCGGTTCACAGCGTTCACGCCGCCGCCGCCGATGCCCACCACCTTGATCACTGCCAGGTAGTTCTGCGGAGTTGCCACGTCGATGCCTCTCGGGTCGATCCTTGTCCCCGACGTCTCGGCCCTCACGGGCCAACCCTAAGGTTCGACTTGAGGGTAAGAGTTATGTCAGGTTGCTGCTGCGATGAACGCTAAGCGGCGCGGCGGAGCCCCGCATGGAGGCGCCCCGGCGTGTCGTCGTCATCCGGCGCATCGCGGTGGTGCCCAGGGGTCGTCACCGGGTCACCGGGAGCTCGGGTGAGCTGACGTCGAGCACCTGCGCGTCGGGAGCGTTCTGCTGCAACGTCTGGACCACAGCGGACTTGAGCGTCATGCGGGCGTCGCTCCCCCAGCGGACCACCTGCCCCGAGGCCAAGGTGGTGCGCACGTCATCACGGGTCGCGGCGGTCACTCGCGTGACCTGCGCCGCGAGGTCCGGGGGCAGGCCCGCCAGCACGTGCAGCGCCGCGGTGAGCGCGGGCGCGTCGTCCTCCCCCAGACCGACCTCCACCTGCGGCAGACCTTCGGGCGCCGCGGCGACCGTCCCCACCCGCACACCCTCGTCGTCGATCAGCGCCAGCCCGTCGTCCACCGGGACGACGGCGACCGGCTCACGGGACGTGAGGGCGACCCCCAGGCCGTGCGGCCAGCGCCGCGAGATCGCCACGTCCTTGACCCCGTTCAGCTCCATGATCTGGTGACGCAGGCCGATCGTGTCCAGACGTGGCATGGGCACCCCGGCCTCCGAGGCCACCACGGCGCGCACCGCCTCGACGTCGATCGTGGTGCCCTGCCCCGTGATCTCGATGCCGTCCGCGTCCAGCGTGAGCAGCGGCGAGAAGAACGCGACCCACCCCAGGGCGACGGCAGCGGCCACACCACCGGCCCACCACGCAATCCGGGTGCGCAGGCGATGCCGGCGCATCGCGTCGCGTTCCGCCAGGCGGCCCGCCATGGCGGTGGACACCGCCGGACGGGCGCCGGTCTGGGCTCGCGACGGGCCCACCGCCACCGACCGCGATGTCGCCACGCGCCGCTGTGGCGCCCGCGACGCGCTCGGGGTGCGTCTCACGTCCGACGACGCCGCAGGCCTCGGTGCCGGCTCCTGAGCGGGCTTGGAGGCAGCGGACTTCGGCACGGTGGACTTCGGCACGGTGGGCCGTGCTGGCACGCGAGGCTGGGCGGGGGGTCTCACCCCACCATCCTGCAAGGCGCCGGCCGGGAACGGGCGGTCCCTCGCCGCGGGGGTGCCCCTTTCGGGACCATGACGGGCTCACCCAGCGGCGAGGTGCGCCAGGATCACCGGGGCGAGTGCGGTCACGTCACCGGCGCCCACCGTCAGCAGCAGGTCGCCCGGGCGTGCCAGCTCCGCGATCCGGCGGGCAGCCTGCTCCCGGTCCTCGACGGCCTCGACCCGCCCTCCCGAGGCGGTACCGGCCAGCAGGTCGGTGATGGTGCGCGCATCGACCGCGGGGTCCGGGTCCTCGCGCGCCGCATAGATGCCCGTCACCACGACGTCGTCCGCGAGAGCGAGCGCGTCCGCGAACCGGTCGGCGAAGATCCGGGTGCGGGAGAACAGGTGCGGCTGGAAGAGCACCAGCAGGCGACCGGCCCCCGCGACCGGGCGCGCCGCGCGCAACAACGCCTCGATCTCGGTGGGGTGGTGGGCGTAATCGTCGACGACGCGCACGCCAGCCACCTCCCCCCGCAGCTCGAACCGGCGCCCGGTCCCTACGAACGCAGCGGCGCCCGCCACCGCATCCGCGGGGGGCACACCGAGCCGCGCGGCCGCGATGACGGCGGCGGTCGCGTTGAGCACGTTGTGCACCCCCGGCACCCCCAGGCGCAGGGTGAGCGGGTCGTCGCCCAGAGGGCCCCCCGCCACCGTCGCGGCGGCACCGTCCGCCCCCGTGACGAGATCACGGACGACGACGTCGGCGCCCGGGACGGTGCCGTAGGTGACCGCGATGCCGCCGTTCGCGCGGTGGGCCGCGACCAGACGTGCCGCTCCGTCGTCGTCGGCACAGGCCACCAGCACGCCGCCGGGGCGCAACCGTGCGGCGAACGCGACGAACGCCGTGTCGAACGCCTCGCGGGTGCCGTAGTGGTCCAGGTGGTCGGGTTCGACGTTGGTGACCACGGCGACGGTGGGCGCGTAGTTGAGGAACGACCCGTCGGACTCGTCGGCCTCGGCCACCAGGATGTCCGCGGTGCCGCGGTGCCCGCCCGGTACCGCGGTGACGGCTCCGGCGGCGTCGCGCACCAGCACGGTGCCGCCGATCGCGAACGACGCGTCGACCCCGGCAGCGCGCAGCGTCGTCGCGAGCATCGCCGACGTGGTCGTCTTGCCGTGGGCGCCCGCGACGGCCACGGCGCGCTGCCCGAGCATGAGTGAGGCGAGCGCCTGCGAGCGGTGCAGCACCCGGATCCCGGCGGCGCGAGCGGCGGCGAGCTCGGGGTTGGACTCGCGCACGGCGGACGAGACCACCACGGTGTCGACCGTGGGCGTGCCGTCCGCGGCGACGACGTGGGCGGCGTCGTGCCCCACCCACACGCGGATCCCGTCGGCGCGCAGGGTGGCCAGCGTGGGGCCGTCCACGGCGTCGGCACCCTGCACGGCGATGCCGCGCGCTGCCAGCAACCGGGCGACGACACTCACCCCGGCCCCGCCGATGCCGATCAGGTGGACACGGCCCAGCTCCGCGACAGGGAGGGTCGGGGCAACGGCGCCAGGTGCGGTCACCGGGACGCTCCCGTGCGCGCCGCCTCCGCGACGGCGTCGGCCACCAGGTCGGCGACGCGTGCCGCCCCGTCGCGCACCCCCGTGGCCCCCGCGGCCCGAGCCATCGCGCCGAGCCGCTCGGCGTCGCCGATGAGGGCGGGCACGTTCGCCGTCACCCAGGCGGGAGTGAAGGCGTCGTCGTCGACCAGGACGCCTCCCCCGGCCCGCACGAGCGGCGTGGCGTTGAGCCGCTGCTCCCCGTTGCCGACGGGGAGCGGCACGTACACGGCCGGGATGCCGAGCGCGGCGAGCTCGCACACGGTGCCCGCACCCGCACGTGCGACCACCAGGTCCGCGACGGCGAGGCCGTGGTGCATCTCGGAGAGGTACTCGCGCACGTGGTAGTGCGCGGTGGCCGTACCGAGGTCCGCCAGCGCCTCACGGACCGGACCGTCCTTGCCACGTCCCGTCAGGTGCAGCACCTGGACCCCGGCCGTCAGCAGGCTCGCGGCGGCGCCGACGACGGCGGCGTTCACGGCCAGCGCCCCCGACGACCCCCCGGTGACCAGCAGCGTGGGCCGGGTGGGGTCGAGGCCCAGGGCGGCGGCGGCCGCCTGCCGCGTCCCCGCGGCGTCGGCCGTACGACGGCCCACCAGGTCGGCGATCTCGTGGCGCAGCGGCAACCCCGTCACCACGCCGCCGCGCAAGGTGGTGCCCTCGAACGTCAGGCCCACGCGGGCCGCCCAGCGCGCCCCCAGCCTGTTGGCCAGCCCAGGGCGCGCGTTCTGCTCGTGGATCACCACGGGCACCCCGCTGCGCCGGGCCGCGAGGTACGCCGGCGTCGAGACGTAACCGCCGAACCCGACCACGGCGCGCGCGTCGATCCGGTCGATCGCGGCCTGCGCAGCACGGACCGCGGAGCGCAGGTTGCGAGGAAGCGTGAGCAGGTCCGCCGACGGGCGGCGCGGCAGCGGCACCCGCGGCACCGGCCACAGCTCGTACCCGCGGGCCGGCACCAGGTCGGCTTCCAGCCCCGTCGTCGTCCCCAGCACCAGCACCTTCGCCTCGGGGTCGCGCGCCCGCAGCTCGTCGGCGACGGCGAGCAAGGGGTTCACATGGCCGGCGGTGCCACCACCGGCGAGAACGACTGAGGGAACGGCGCGAGCGGTCACGAACGACGACCCTACCGGGCGCCGATCGGAACCACCGCGACCCGGCCGCCCGGGCTCACCGCCGCTGTCGCCGCCGGCGCACCCCGAGCACCGCCAGGGACCGGCGGACCACCGACCCTCGTGCGGCGAGCGCCTCCGCCGCCCCCGGTTCATGGCGCGCGAACGAGATCACCATGCCGAGCGCGGCCATGGTGGTCACGAGCGCCGACCCGCCCGAGGACACCAGCGGCAGCGGGACACCGATCACGGGGAAGACGCCCAGCACCACGCCGATGTTGACGAACGCCTGCCCCACCACCCAGCACGCGACGGCCGCCGTGGTGATCTTGACGAACGGGTCGGGGTGGCGCCGCACCACGCGCGACATCGCGATGCCGAGCGCGACGAACAGCGCGAGCACCATCAGGGTGCCGAACAGGCCCAGCTCCTCGCCGATGATCGCGTAGATGAAGTCGTTGTGCGCCTCGGGCAGGTACTTCCACTTCTCGCGGCTCGCGCCCAGCCCGACGCCGAAGACGCCCCCCGTCCCGAGCGCGTACATGCCCTGCTGCACCTGGTAGCAGATGTCCTTCACGTCGCAGTCCGGGTTGTAGACGGCCATGATGCGCGCCATACGGTTGCCGGTGCCCTGCGCGAAGATGAACACGTACCCGACCACGACGGCGGCAAGGCCACCCCCCAGCGCCAGCAGCTTGCCCGGCGCACCGGCCACCCAGAACGCGCCCAGGGCGAGGGCGCAGATCACCATGGCGGTGCCCAGGTCGTGTCCCGCGAGCACCAGGGCGACGACGGCGACCACGCCCGGCACGGCCGGCATCAGGGTGTGGCTCCACTGGCCGAGCATGCGGTGCTTGCGCCCCAGCACGAACCCGAGCCAGATGGCCAGCGCGAGCTTGCCGACCTCGGCCGGCTGCATGGTGACGCCCGCGCCCAGGTAGATCCAGCCGGTGTTGCCGCCCTTGCCGCGGGCGAACGCAGGGATGAAGGTGAGCGACTGCAACGCCATCGCGAAGATCAGCGCAGGCCAGGCGAGCCGCTTGTACCAGTGCAGCGGCAGGTGCATCGCGCCCACCATGACGGGCAGGCCCAGCAGGAAGAACTGCCCCTGGCGCAGGAACGTGGCGTACGGGGACGCCCCGGCGGCGATCGACGTGACGGCCGAGCTCGACAGCACCATGACCAGGCCGAAGATCAGCAGGAGACCGGACGCCCCGACCAGCAGGTAGTAGGAGGAGACGGCGGAGTTCCACTGGCCGAGCCACTGCCGTTCCTGCGTGGTCGCCGTCGTCATGCCGTCCCTCCGAGTGTTGCGCCCGCGTCCTCACGCGTAGGTGGCGAGCGCCCCCACCTCGGTGGCGAACGCGTCTCCCCGCTGCGCGTACGAGCGGAACTGGTCCTGTGACGCGCCTGCCGGTGCCAGCAGCACGGTGTCGCCCGGCTGGGCGAGCCTCCGTGCCGCGTCGACGGCGCGGCGCATCACCGTGCCAGTGTCGCCGGGGTCGACGACGACGACGGGGACCTTGGGCGCGTGTCGGGCCAGCGCGGCGGTGAACGGCTCCGGGTCCACCCCGATGACGACGGCGGCGCGCAGTCGCCCGGCGCTCTGGGCGACCAGGTCGTCGAACCGCGCGCCCTTGGCCAGGCCGCCCGCGATCCACACGACCGACCCGGGTGGGAACCCGGCGAGCGCGGCCGCCGCGGAGTGCGCGTTGGTGGCCTTGGAGTCGTCCACGTAGTGCACCCCGTCCAGCTCACGCACCTGCGACAGGCGGTGGGCGCCGGGGTGGAAGGCGCGCAGCCCGTCGCGCACCGCGGCGGCGGGCACCCCGTGGGCGCGGGCCAGGGCGGCGGCGGCCAGCGCGTTGGCCACGACGTGCGGCGGCAGCGCACCCCCGGGTGCCAGGTGCTCCAGGTCCGCGAGGGTGCCGAGCTCGGCGGCGGTGCCCGCGCGGCCTGCGGCGTCGGCCGGTGCGTGGAAGGTGCGGTCCACCAGCACGTCCTCGATGAGGCCCACCATCCCGGGCTGCGGGGCGCCGAGCGTGAACCCGACGGCCAGGGCACCCTCGGCGACGTCCGCCTCGCGCACCTGGTGCTCGGTGGCGGTGTCGGCCACGTTGTAGACGCAGGCGACCTGCGCGCGCTCGAAGATGCGGCCCTTGTCGGCGGCGTAGGCCGCCATCGAGCCGTGCCAGTCCAGGTGGTCGTCGGCCAGGTTGAGGATGGCGCCCGCCCGCACCGCGACGGTGTGCGCGAAGTGGAGCTGGAAGCTCGACAGCTCGACGGCCAGCACGTCGAGGTCCGGGTCGAGCGCGGCCTCCACGAGCGGGGTGCCCACGTTGCCCACGGCGCGCGTGCGCAACGCGGCGGCCGTGAGGATCGAGGCGAGCATCTCGACGGTGGTCGTCTTGCCGTTGGTGCCCGTGACGGCCAGCCACGGTGCCGGACCGCCGCCCGCGGCGCGGTCCACGCGCAGCCGCCAGGCCAGCTCAACCTCGCTCCACACCGGGATACCGGCCGTGCCTGCCGCGACGAGCAGCGGGTGGCGCGGCGCAAACCCGGGCGAGGTGACCAGCAGGTCGACGTCGGCGAGCAGGGCCGCGCGGTCCGCGTCGTCGGCGGGGAGTTCGACGTCGGCGCCGCCGCCCGCCGGGGCGGCCGTGGTCACCGATCCGACGCGCCCGGGAACCGCCAGCACCCCGGCGACGGCGCGCCCGGTGACTCCGAACCCGGCGACCAGCACGCGCGCCTCGGTGAGCGGCACTCGCGGCTCGACCGCGCCGTGCGCCTCGAACACCACTACGAGACCACCCATTCGGCGTAGAAGATGCCCATGCCGAGCGCCGCGAACAGCCCGGCGATGAGCCAGAAGCGGATCACGATCGTCACCTCGCCCCACCCCGACAGCTCGAAGTGGTGGTGCAGGGGTGCCATCTTGAACACGCGTCTGCGCGTCATCTTGAAGAAGCCGATCTGGATCACGTCGCTCATGACGATGATGACGAACATGCCGCCGATGATGGCCGCGAGGATCTGCGTGCGGGACAGGATCGACAGCGCGGCCAGCGCACCGCCCAGCGCGAGGGCACCCGTGTCGCCCATGAAGATCTTCGCGGGGCTGGCGTTCCACCACAGGAACCCGAAGCACGCGCCCACCACGGCCGCCGCGACGATCGCGATGTCCTGCGGATCTCGCACCTCGTAGCAGCGCGGACCCGCCACGGCGAACCGCTGGCACCACTGGTTGGACTGCCAGATGCCCACCAGCACGTACCCGAGGAACACCACCAGGGACACGCCCGTCGCGAGCCCGTCCAGCCCGTCCGTCAGGTTCACGGCGTTCGACCAGGCGGTGATGAGGAAGTTCGCCCAGATGACGAACAGGATCAGGCCGATCGTGGTGCCCGCGAACGCGAGGTCCAGGTTGGTGTCCCGCAGGAACGAGATGCGCGTCGAGGCGGGGGTGCGCGCGTTCGCGTTGGGGAACTGCAGCGCCAGGATCGCGAACGTGATCCCCACGAAGCCCTGGCCGATGATCTTCGCGCGCGGGGTCAGTCCCAGGGAACGCTGCTTGCGGATCTTGGTGAAGTCGTCGGCGAAGCCCACCACTCCCAGGCCCGTCATGAGGTAGAGGGCGAGCCACACGGTGGCGCTGGGCCAGCGGTCGGACACCAGCATGGCGGCGCCCACCCCCAGCAGCGTGGCCCCGATGATGACGACGCCGCCCATGGTGGGGGTGCCACGCTTGGTGAAGTGCGCGGTGGGGCCGTCCTGGCGCACGAACTGCCCGTAGTTGCGCTTGACGAGGAACCGGATGAACAGCGGTGTCCCGAACAGCGCCACGAGCAGCGAGACGCCGGTGGAGACCAGGATCGCGATCATTCCTGCGCACCCGCGTCCGTGGTCGACCCCACCGTGCCGGCGGCGAGCTCGTCACCGAGCCGCCACAGCCCGACGCCGTTGGACGCCTTGACCAGCACGACGTCCCCGGCGAGCAGCCGCTCGTCGAGCACCTCGCGCGCGGCGTCGAGATCCGGCACGAACACGGACTCCTCCCCCCAGGAGCCCTCCTGCATGGCTCCCTCGTGGATGTGGTACGCCCCGTCGCCGACGACGACGAGGAGCTTGATGTTCAATCGCACCACGAGACGCCCGATCGCGTCGTGTGCGGCGCGGGCCCCCTCCCCGAGCTCACGCATCTCGCCCAGCACGGCCACGGTGCGCCGCGTGCGGCCGCCCATGACGGCGAGCGAGCGCAGCGCGGCGCGCATCGACTCCGGGTTGGCGTTGTAGGCGTCGTCGACCACGGTGACGCCGTCGGCGCGCTCGGTGACCGCCATGCGGTGCGGCGAGCCGGGCCCGGCGGCGGACAGACGCGCGGCGACGACGGCCGGGGCGACCCCGGCGAGGATCGCGGCGGCGGCCGTGGCGAGCGCGTTCGACACGTGGTGCTCGCCCACGAGCCGCAGCGTCACGGGCACGCGCACGTCGTCGGCCGTCTCCCCGGCGGCCGCGACCCGGCCGCGCACGCGCAGCGCGAACGACGCGCGGCCCGTGGCGTCCACGGTGACGTCCTCGGCGCGCACGTCGGCGCCCCGCACCCGGCCGAACGTGACCACCCGGTGCCCCAGCTCCGTCGCACGCCCGGCCAGGGCCGCGATGCGCAGGTCGTCCGCGTTGAGTACGGCGACGCCGCCCGGCGCCATCCCCGTCAGCACCTCCGCCTTGGCCTGCGCGATGGCGTCCTGGCTGCCGAAGAACTCGATGTGGGCCGTGCCGGCCATGAGGATGATCGCGATCTGGGGGCGCGCGATCGACGCGAGGTAGCCGATGTCGCCAGGCTTGTCCGCGCCCAGCTCCAGGACGAAGTTGCGGGTGTCGTCCGTGCCGCGCAGCACCGTCAGGGGCAGGCCCACCTCGGAGTTGAACGAGCCGGTCGGCGCGATGGTGCCGCCGTCCTCGGCTGCCATGACCTGTCCCAGCAGGTCCTTGGTGGTGGTCTTGCCGGCCGAGCCGGTGATGGAGAAGACCTTGACGTCCGGGTGCGCCGCACGCAGGCGGTCCAAGACCGTGCGGGCCAGGTCACCGAGCGCCCTGGCGACGTCGTCCACCACGACGACGGGCAGGCCGTCCAGCTCACGGGCCGCGAGCACCAGCACCGCGCCGTCGGCCACGGCGCCGGCAGCGAAGTCCGCCCCGTCGACCTTCTCACCGGGCAGTGCCACGAACAGCGACCCCGCCTCGACCTTCCGGGAGTCCGAGACCACCGGCCCCACGACCCGGAGGTCAGGGTCCGCGGCCAGGCGGCCGCCCGTGGCCTGCGCCACCTCGGACGCGGTCAGCTCGATCATGCGGTGGTGGTCCTCTCCTGCAGGGCGGCGCGCGCCTCGACCCGGTCGTCGAGCTCGACATCCACGCCACCCACCTCCTGAACGGTCTCGTGCCCCCGGCCCGCGACGAGGACCGTGTCCCCCGACGCCGCCTCGAAGATCGCGGTACGGATCGCGGTCGCGCGCGGCGCGATCTCCCGCAGGTCCACGGTACGGGTCGTCGCGGCGAGCGCAGCGCGCGCCCCCGCCAGCACCTCGGCGCGCACCGCGGCGGGATCTTCGCCGTGCGGGTCGTCGTCGGTCACCACGACGACGTCCGCGCCGGCCACGGCGGCGGCACCCATCGCCGGCCGCTTGCCCGTGTCCCGGTCGCCCGTCGCGCCGAAGACGAGGACGACCCGGCCCGGCGTCGTCGGCCGGAGCGCGGCCAGCGCAAGATCGAGCGCCTCGGTGTTGTGGGCGAAGTCGACGACCACGCGTGGGTGCGCCGCGTCGCCGGGACCCACCACCTCCATGCGGCCCGGGACCACCCCGTTGACCCCGCCCGTACCGGCGAGGGCCTCGGCGACGTCGTCGAGGTGCACGCCGGCCTCCAGCACCATGACGACGGCGAGGGCGGCGTTCGCCACGTTGAAATGGCCGGGAAGGGAGGTCGACGTCCGCAGGCGCCGGCCGTCCGTGTGGGTGATCGTGAACGCCGAGCCCGTGCCCTGCGGGGCGACTTCGGACACCGTCCAGTCCGCGGTCAGGTCGGGCCCCTGCGGGCCCGCCGCGACGGTGCGCAGCGTCGCCACCGGGATCGTGGCGGCCTCGGCCATGCGCACCCCCCACGGATCGTCGACGACGACGACGCCGCGGCGCGCGTGCTCGGGCGTGAACAGCAGCGCCTTCGCCTCGAAGTACGACTGCATGTCCCCGTGGAAGTCGAGGTGGTCCTGGCTGAGGTTCGTGAAGCCCGCCACGCCGTACCGCACGCCGTCCACCCGGTGCAGGGCGAGGGCGTGCGAGCTGACCTCCATCGCGAGGGTCCGCACGCCGTCCTCGCGCATCGCGGCGAGCAGCGCCTGCAGGTCGGCCGCCTCGGGCGTGGTCAGCCGCGAGGGCAGCACCCGGTCGCCCGACCGCATCTCGACGGTGCCGATCAGACCCGACGTGTTGCCCAGTGCGCGCAGCACGTGGTCGAGCTGGTAGGCGGTGGTCGTCTTCCCGTTGGTACCGGTCACGGCGAACGTCGCGATGGCCTCCGCCGGCGCGCCGTACACCCAGGCGGCGACCGGTCCCAGCACCGCCCGCGGGTCGTCCGCCACCAGCACGGGCACCGGGAGCTCGTCCGCCCCCGCCAGCCGGGCCACGCCGTCGTCGTCGGTGAGCACCGCGGTGGCACCACGGGCGACGGCGTCGGCGGCGAACCGTGCCCCGTGCACGTGACCGCCCGGCAGGGCGACGAACAGGTCGCCCGCGGCGACCACGCGGTTGTCGGAGGCGACCGAGCTGACGGCCTGCTCCCCCACCGCACCGACGAGCCGGAAGTCGAAGACGTGTGCGAGGTCTCGCACCGGGCGGGGCGGGGTCGTACGGGGCCGGATCCGATCGGTCGGGAAACTCACGGGGTAGACCCTAGTGCGTCGCACGGCGCGGGCCAGGGCCTCGGACGTGCGACGCCGTCGGAGGCGGCGACCCAGGACGCTGCGAATCGCGGCGCGACGCACCGCGAGACGACGCACCGCCCATCACTACTGTCGGCCATCACCACTACCACGTCAGCGCGATCGGCTCGGGGGCCGGAGCGCTGGGCGGGACGGCCTCCTTCTGCAGCACGAAGCTCATGACGTCGCGGAACACGGGCGCCGCAACGGTGCCACCGTAGATCGACGTCTTCGGGCTACGCAGGAAAGCCGCCACCACGAACCGCGGGTCGTCCGCCGGTGCGACGCCCACGAACGACGCCATGTAGGTGTAGCCGCCGCCCGGCAGGAAGAGCTGGGCCGTACCCGTCTTGCCCGCCACCCGGTAACCCGGGATCCGCGCGGCCGGCGCCGTGCCCCCGTCGCTCGTGACCTCCTCCATCATGGCCAGGAGCTGATCGGAGGTCTTCTTCGAGATGACGCGGGTCCCGGCGGCCCGCTCGGCGGGTACGAACTCACCACCGGGCGCCTGCGTGCCCTTGACGAGCACCGGCGGGACGCTCACGCCGCCGTTGCCCACCGTGGCGAACACGTCCATCGCCTGCACCGCGTTGACCGACACGGACTGCCCGAACGCCACCGCGTACCGCGTGCGGCCGTCCCACGAGTCAGCCGGGTGCAGGATGCCGCGCGACTCACCGGGCAGGTCCAGGCCCGTGAACTTCCCGAACCCGAACTTCTGCATGTAGTCGTACTGCACCTGCGGTGGGATCTGCTCGGCGATCTGGACCGTGCCGGTGTTGGACGACTGGGCCAGCACGCCGGCCAGCGTGAGCTGTTCGACCGGGTGCTCGTGCGAGTCGTGGAACACCTGCCCGTTCGGCGTCGTGAACTGGTACGGCACGGTGAACTGACTGTCCGCCGTGAACACGCCCGTCTCCATCGCGGCCGCCATGGTGATCACCTTGGCCGTCGACCCGGGGTCGAACACGTCCTGGACCGCGCGCGAGCCGTTCGCGACCTGGGCGGTCGAGCGGTCGTTGGGGTCCACCGACCCGGAGTCGGCCACGGCCCACAGCTCACCCGTCTTGATGTCCGCGACGAGTGCGATGCCGTACTTGGCACCTGACTTGGCCACGGCCGCGTCGATCGACAGCTGAGCCTTGCGCTGCACCTCGAGGTCGAGCGTGAGCTGGACGTTGCCACCCGGCACCGCCGGGGTCGACTCGACCTCCCCGCCCGGGATGGGCACGCCGTCACGGGACCGCTCGTACGTCTCCTTGCCGGCCTTGCCCGTCAGGACCTCGTCGAACGCCAGCTCCAGGCCACCTTGCCCTTCCTGCTCCGAGCTCACGAAGCCGAGCAGCGGTCCGGCCACCGTTCCCGCCGGGTACACCCGCTGCGAGACGAGCTCGGTGCGGATCCACGCCGTCAGTCCGAGGGCCGCGATCTCGCGCTGCTTCTCCGGCTCGACGTCGCGCGCAAGCACCACGTAGCGGGAGTCGCCATTGATCTTCGCGGCGAGCTCGGCCGGGTTGGCCCCCAGCACGGGGGCCAGCAGCTGGGCGACGCCGAGCGCGCCGTCCGCCACGGGCTCACCATCGGCGTCCGTGCGCCAACGACCCTCGAACGTCTGGATCGCCTTCGGGTCCGCCGAGACCGTGTATCGGTCCACGGATGTCGCCAGCACCTCACCGTTGCGGTCCGTGATGTCCCCACGGTGGGCAGGCACGGACACCGTGGTGGTGCGCTGCTTGAGCGCCTCCGCGGCCAGGCTCGGCGCGTCGAACACCTGCACCTGGACGAGCCGCCCGACGAACAACGTCACCACGACGGCGGACGCGATCACCAGCCAACGCTGCCGCTTGATCGGGTTGGCCGGCGGCGCGGGCACCTTGGGTACCGTGGGGCGGCGGGGAGTCACAGCACGCGACGGCGCCTCCTGCCCGGTCCGGACCCGAGCCGCCGACCGGCCCCGCGGCGCCGGACCGCGCCCCTGGGCCACTCCACGCCCCTGGGCCACCCCACGCCCCTGGGTAGCCCCACGCTGCGACTGCCCGGCCCGGGACTGCCGCGCGGGACCGGACGGGCGGGCGGCCTGCCTCGAGGCCGGACTCGAGGTGGCGGCCTGCCGAGCTGCGGGCTGCGACCGCTTCACCCCGCCCTGCGTCTGACGTCCGGCGGTACCCATGCCCTGAGTCTGCGGGGTGCGGGTCGTTCCGGGCCGCGAGGTGCGCCCGCGTGTCGCGGGTGCCTCGCGGGAGGTCATTGTCCGGCCTTCGCCGCGTCCGCACCGGCCGCCGCCACGGCGGCGCTGACGTCGAGCGGGGTGGTGCCCTCGTTCGGCACCATGCCGAGCTGCGTGGCCCGGCGCTCCAGCCCGTTCTCCGCGGCGCGCAGATCCTGCTGCTTGACCTGGATGTCCTGCGCCAGGCGGTTCGACTGCGTGCGCGCGCGGGACATCTCGTACGACCCGTACGCCATCGTCGTGTTGAGTACCAGGACCGTCAGCAGGGCCGCCACCAGCAGCGACCCGCACAGCACCAGGAACGGGGTGGCGGAACGAGCCTGGAGCGGAGCGCGCACGACGGCGAACCGGCTGCCGTGGGCGCGCCCTCCGTCGATCGCGGTCAGGCGCGGCCGGCGCGGTGCCGGTGCCGGACGGCTCGGCGAGTAGGCCGGGGCTCGCAGTGCGCTCATGGTCGGTCCTCCGTACGGGTGGTGCGGGCGGTGCTGGCGGTGCGGGACTTACGTGTGGCGGCCGGCCCGAGCAGATGCTCCGGGGTGGGACGCATCCGCTCGGCGGCGCGCAGACGCACCGACGCCGAGCGGGGGTTGCGTTCGATCTCCGCGGCGTCCGCCTCGAGCGCGCCCCGGGTCAGGGCGCGCAGGTACGGGCGGTGCGTCTCCGGCTCGACCGGAAGCCCGGGCGGAGCCGACGACGTCGTCCCGCGGGCGATGGCCCGCTTGACGATGCGGTCCTCGAGGGACTGGTACGACTCGACGACGATCCGCCCTCCCACCGCGAGCGCCTCGATGGCGGCGGGCACGGCACGCTCCAGCACCTCGAGCTCGCCGTTCACCTCGATCCGCAGCGCCTGGAAGGTGCGCTTGGCCGGGTTCCCGCCCGTCTTGCGCGTGGCCGCCGGGATGCACGCCCGGACCAGGTCCACCAGCTCGGCGGTGCGCTCCCACGGCCGGTCCGCGCGGCGGCGCACGATCGAGCGCGCGATCTTGCCCGCGAACCGTTCCTCGCCGTAGTCGCGCAGGACCCGGGTCAGGTCGCGCTCGTCGTACGTGTTCAGCACGTCGGCCGCGGTCTGCCCCGTGCTCTGGTCCATCCGCATGTCGAGCGGGGCGTCCTGGGCGTACGCGAAGCCGCGGTCGGCCTCGTCGAGCTGGAGGCTGCTGACCCCGAGGTCCATGAGCACGCCCTGCACGCCGCCGGCGTATCCGAGCCGGGCGACGACGTCGCCGATCTCGTCGTAGACCGCGTGCACCGGGGTGAACCGGTCGCCGAACCGGGAGAGGCGCTCGCCCGCGAGCTCCAGCGCCTGAGGGTCCCGGTCGATGCCGATCACCCGGGCTTGGGGCAGCTGAGCCAGCACACCCTCGGCGTGCCCGCCCATGCCGAGCGTGCAGTCGACCAGCACCGGCGCGGGCCCCGCGTCGCGCGGCTGGAGCGCCGGGGCGAGCAGGTCGATGCACTGCTGGAAGAGCACCGGTCGGTGGCGGTCGGCCGTCGGCCGTACGGCGTCGTCGGACACGGGCTCCTCCTCAGCTGTCGATACGGATCGGGGTACGGGCCCTGCCACCCGCGAGGATCCCGTCGTGCCAGGTCTCCCTCCGCGTCGTTCTGGCACCGGGGAAGTGCGCCAGACTCTCGCGGCGAGAGGCCTCGCTCGACGGGACCCCCGAACGGCAGGACGTCGTCGGGTTCGTGCTCGGGCGGCGGAACGTCATCACGGGCCTCAGAACGCCAGGTCCGGGAAGATCTGCTCTGCCGTGTCGGAGTACGCGGACTCCTGCTCGGCCAGGTAGGCCTCCCAGGCGGTCCGGTCCCAGACCTCGACTCGGGTACCGGCACCGATCACGGCGACGTCCCGGTCGAGACCGGCGTACTCGCGCAGCACCGGGGGGATCGAGATCCGGCCCTGCTTGTCCGGCACCTCGTCACTGGCCCCCGACAACAGCACGCGCAGGTAGTCGCGGGCCTGACGTGAGGTCACGGGAGCCTGCCGCACCTGCTCGTACATGCGGGAGAACTCGTCCATCGGCATGAGGAAGAGGCATCGCTCCTGCCCCCTCGTCATGACCAGGCCGCCGGAGAGCCTCCCCCGGAACTTCGCCGGGAGGATCAGCCGCCCCTTCTCGTCGAGCTTCGGGTTGTACGTGCCCAGCAGAAGGCCTGTCCCGACGATCGAGTCAACCCCTGCCACGGCCTGCACCTCCCCCAGCGCTCCCGCGCGCTCCACGCTACTCCACTTCACTCCACTCTTCCCGCTCAAATGACGCCACGTGCACCATCTCGACGGGGAGTTCTCCCCATCGACGCAGGTCACCCGCCCGTGCCTGCGGTGGAGGCGGGTGGAGGACCGAGCCGGGCCGCCCACCAGGTCCACGAGACGCGCCTTCCACCCGCGAAACCCCACCGCGCACCACGGGCGGTCAACTACGCTCGGCGTACCCGTCCGGAACGGCGGGCGCACTGGCATCGACGTGGAGGACCTTGTGCATCCAGACCCCGCCGCCCGCACGCTGACCGGACCCGCCGGTGGCCCGGACCCCCACGGCCATCTCGCCCAGGACGCCTTCGCCGCGGGCACCGCCGACGTCGACGAGCTGGTCCAGGTGGGCGCCCGGGTCCGCGCCGCCATCGAGTCGGTCGTCTCGGGCCGCCCGGAGATCGCGTGGCTGACGGTCGCGGTGCTGCTCGCCGAGGGGCACCTGCTGATCGAGGATGTCCCCGGCGTCGGCAAGACCACGCTCGCCAAGGCGCTGGCGCGGGCGATCGACTGCCAGGTGGGCCGTATCCAGTTCACCCCGGACCTGCTGCCCAGCGACCTGACGGGCGTCAACATCTTCCGGGCGCAGACGCACGAGTTCGAGTTCCGCCCCGGCCCCGTGTTCAACAACATCGTGATCGGCGACGAGATCAACCGGGCCTCCCCCAAGACGCAGTCCGCGCTGCTCGAGTGCATGGGCGAGGGCCAGACGACCGTCGACGGCGCCTCGCACACGCTGCCCCACCCGTTCCTGGTGGTCGCCACGCAGAACCCCGTGGAGATGGAGGGCACCTATCCGCTGCCCGAGGCGCAGCGCGACCGCTTCATGGCTCGCCTGACCGTCGGCTACCCGGACGCCGAGGCGGAGATGCGCATGCTCGACCGGCAGGAGGCCTCCTCGCCGCTCGATCACCTCTCGCCCGTCACGACGGGGGCGACGATCGTGCGCCTGGCCGGGGCCGCGCGGCGTCTCTATGCCTCCCCCGCGGTCAAGAGCTACGTTCTCGCCCTCATCGGCGCCACCCGGGGGCATGCCTCGTTGCGCCTCGGGGCGTCACCCCGCGCGTCGCTCCAGCTCCTCCAGGCTGCCAAGGCGAGCGCCGCGATGGAGGGACGCGACCACGTGCTGCCCGACGACGTGCAGCGTCTCGCCGCGCCCGTCATCGCCCACCGTCTGATCCTCGCCACGGACGCCCGGCTCGCCGGGACCTCTGCCGAGGACGTCGTGCACCACATCGTGGAGAGCACCCCCGTCCCGGCCACTCCGGCAGGCCGCCGCTGATGCTCACCACCCTGCGCCGCGTCGCGCGGGTGCGTGCCACCCGCCGTGGGATCGCGCTCGCCGTGGCCGGCGCAGTCCTCCTGGCGCTCGGCATCGTGCTCGCACTGCCCGACGTCGTCGGGCTCGGCGTCGTCGCCGCGCTGGCCGTCGCCGTCGCATGGGTCGTGCAGAGCGTGGTGCGGCTCGACACCGGCCGCGGCGCCCTGACCATCGTTCGCGAGGTCCGGCCCGACCCGGTGGTGCGCGGCGAACCGGCCGACGTGGCGCTCGTCGTGCGACCCGCCCAGCCCACCGCCGCCGCGTACGAGCGGCTGGCCCGTATCCGGCTGGCGGAGCAGGCCGCCCACGAGCTCGCCGGGCCGCACGGCGTGCGCGCCCGTGTGTCGGCGCTTCCCGGACACGTCCAGGTGCGCTACTCGATCGAACCCACCCGCCGCGGGCGCTGGCCGCTCGGACCCTTGCTGTCCACCACCACCGACCCCTTCGGCCTGGTCCGGTCCACCCAGCCGCTCGGCGAGCGAACCGTCGTGTCGGTGTGGCCCCGCACCGTCGACCTTCCCGTGCGCACCGGCCTGCTGGGCGACCTGGAGAATGCCGGTTCGGGCGCCCGCCTGGCCGCGGCAGACGACTCCGTGCTCCGCGACTACATCCCCGGGGACGATCCCCGGCGGGTGCACTGGCCCACCGCCGCACGGCAGGGCCATCTCATGGTCCGCACCGACGAGGCCGCCGGCGTGCGCCCGGTGAGCGTGCTCCTCGACCGCGGTCTCCTCGCGGCCCCCGGCGAGTCGCGCACGCCCACCGGGGCACCCGCGGCGGACGGCGAGTGGGCGATCGAGCTCGTCGCGTCGCTCGCCTGCTCCATCCTCGCGGCCGGGCACCCCGTACGCCTCGCCGCCGGGTCGGCCACGGCACCGGACGCCCGCAGCTCGTTCGTCACGGGAGGGATCGCCGGCCGTGCCGCACTGCTCGACTCCACCGTGGACGTGCACGGGCTGCGTACCGAGGCCGACGCCGACGCCGACCTGGTGGCCGCGACCGCCGCGTTGCGCGTGAGCCGCGCCCCCGGGGAGATCGCCGTCGCCGTGCTGCGCACCCCCTCGACGGCGGTGGTCCGCGAGCTCGCGGCCCTCACCGCCGAGTCCGCGACCTGCTGGGCGCTGCTCGTGACCGACCACCCCACCGGCGCGCACGACAGTGCCACCACGCTCGGCTCCGCCGGCTGGCGGGTTGCCACCGCGCGGGCCCGCACGCCCCATGCCGCCGCCTGGGCGGCCGTCGCGGAGCGCGCCGCATGATGCCGGCCGGCACCCCGGCGACGTCGCGGTTGGCCGTCGCGGCCTCGCTCGTCGTGGCGGCCGTCCTCGCCTCGACGCTCGCACTGCGCACCGTCGTCCTGCCGCCGTGGCCGGGCGGCGGCATCCTCGGGGTGGTCCTCGCCGGTCTCTCCATCGTCGTGACCCGCGCCCTCGTCGGGGGCCGCCGGGCCCGTCGCGCGGCGGCCGGTGACCGCACCGGGATCGCCGACGACGGCGGCGCGTCGTCGGCGTGGCCCACCGTCATCGGGGCCGCCGTGTCGCTGTGGTATCTGCTCGCGCGATTCGGCGGCCCGGGTGGCGGGAGCGACTGGTTCGTGACGCCGGCGGCGTTCGGGCGCCTCGTCGACCAGCTCGCCGTCGCGGGTCAGACCGTCCGCCAGGACGTCGCGCCCGTCGACGGGTCGGCTCCGATGGCGCTGCTGTGCGTCGGAGGTGCGCTCGTCGTCCTCGTGATCGCCGACGGCTTCGCCGTAGGCCTGCAGCGGCCCCTCCTGGGAGCGGGCTGCGTGCTCGTCCTGTGGTGGCCGCCCCTGGTGCTGCTCCACGCCGTGCCGTGGCCGAGCTTCGCCGTGACCGTCGTCGCGCTGCTCCTGTGCCTCA
Organism: Xylanimicrobium pachnodae JCM 13526 = NBRC 107786; assembly: GCA_001592145.1. Taxonomy (GTDB): domain Bacteria; phylum Actinomycetota; class Actinomycetes; order Actinomycetales; family Cellulomonadaceae; genus Xylanimonas; species Xylanimonas pachnodae. The sequence goes on from BCWJ01000002.1 coordinate 66,287, forward strand.
CGCTCGACGCGACGACGGCACGCAGGCCCGCCGCGCGCCGCCGCGCCCCCGCCGGACCACAGGACCGCGTCGTGGCCGGGCACGTGCGACGCGCGGAGGGCCGCCGAGCGCTGTGGACGACTGCCACCGCCGCCGCGGTCACCGCCGCGGCACTGGTCACCTCCAGCCTCGTCGCCGGGGCCCTGGGCACCACGGGCGGCTGGACCCACCTGTTCACGACGTCCGCCGGAACCGTGCGGCTTGCCGATCAGCTCGACCTCTACCGGTCGCTGAACCTCCGCTCCAGCGACGTCGTGCTCACCTACACCACGTCCACGGCCGCGAACGTGGGCCCCCTGCGCCTGCTGACGTTGAGCGCGTTCGACGGCCGGCGCTGGTCCGCAGGAGCGGACGGCGCCGGTCAGGACTTCGACCCCGACACGCTGCTGTTCCCGTCCGGGGCGCACCCCGTGGCGGATCCCACGACCGTCGACGTCACGATCGGCGCGATGGACGAGAAGCGGCTCCCGCTCGCGGTCGAACCGCGCACCGTGGACGCGTCCGGACGCTGGACGTACTCGGCCGAGCGGGACGAGGTGATCGGGCGGAGCCGGACGCAGTCCGGCGACACCTTCACCATGCAGATCCACCCGCGGAACCTGACCCCTGCCGTCCTGCGCGCCACGCCGGCGCGCAACGGCGACGTGGACGACGCGTACCTCACCGTGCCGGCCACGGACCACACCGCCCAGATCGAGGCGTTCGCACGCCAGGTCGCCGGGACCGCGCGCACCGACTTCGACCGCGCCGTCGCACTGCAGAACTACCTGCGCAACCCGGCACAGTTCACGTACGACACCGAGGTCCCCCCGTCCACCACGGGCGACGCGGTGTGGGACTTCCTCGACAACCGCCAGGGGTTCTGCGTCCAGTTCGCGACCACCATGGTGGTGCTGGCGCGCGCTCTCGACATCCCCGCACGCCTCGCCGTCGGGTACCTCCCGGGCGAGATCACCGCGACCTCCGAGGGATCCGACTCGCCGACCTGGCGGGTGACCGGGCAGGACTCGCACGCCTGGCCCGAGCTCTACTTCCCCGGCAGCGGCTGGGTCCGGTTCGAACCCACCCCGGCGGTGCAGACAGGGCCGGCACCTGAGTACACGGCCGACCGCGTCGACACCACCGCGGAACCCACCGCTCCTCGCGAAGAGCAGGGTGTCGTTGCCCCGCCGACCGCCGGCACCGCGCCCACGGCGACGCCCTCCCCCACGGCCGCCCCTGCTCCCCGGGTCGACGGCTCCCGCCAGCCGCCCTGGTTCGCGGCAGGTGGCGCGGCGGTCATCGCCCTCGGGGCGCTGACCGTGATCTTGCTGGTGCGCCGTCGGACGCGTCGCACGCCGCGCGACGCGGAGGAAGCGTGGTCACGGGTGCTCGGCGCGCTCGCCGACGCCGGGATCAGCCTGCCGAGAGCCACCACCCCGAGGCGCACCCCCGACGACGCCGCCGCGTCGTTCCGGGAGCGCTCCGGCACGAGCCTCCCCGTGGCCGTGCGTGACGGGCTCGTCGCGTTGGCCGGAGAGGTCGAGTCGGAGCGGTACGCGACACCGCGCGAACTGAACGCCGCCGACCATGCAGCGCGCCTGGAGCGGATCGCACGTCTGACGCGCGACGTGACCGAGGGGTTGGCCGCGTCCGGCGCGCGGCGGGGCACCCACGCCCAGCGGACGCACAAGTCCGGCGTCTGAGGCCCGCCCCGCGAGCCCTTCCCACGTCTGAACCCTGCCAACGCCTGAGCCCTGCCCAGCCGGTGAGCCCGTCCTGCGGGCGAGCCGTGTCCGGCGGGGCGAGAAGCTCAGCGGCAGGTAGCGCGGGTCAGCGGCCGTGCCCGCGACGACGGTCCCAACGGGCCTCCATGCGGGACATGAACCCCGCCGTGCTCGACCCCTTCGTACGACCCTTCGCCGTACCGCGGGGGGCGACCGCGCCGTCGGCACCGACGACTCCGTGGGGACCGCGCTTGCGTGGGGCGAACGCGAACGCCCACCCGACTGCGGCGAACATCACGGCGAACCCGACGACGCCGAGGACGACGTTGGAGTTCGCCGCACCCAGAACGAGCACCAGCAGACCCACGACGAGACCGACTCCAGCGATGACGTATCGCAGGACGGGCTTGCGCCCGGACGACTGAAGGGTGTTGGCAAGCCGGGGATCGTCGCTGGTCAGCGCACGCTCCATCTGCTCCAGCACGCGCTGCTCGTACTCGGACAGAGGCATCGAGACCCCCTTGCCTGGTGAACTTCTTACTCGTACCAGGATAGGCCCGCTCTTCGGTGAAGGGGTAGTCAGGCCAGTCTTGCGGCGCTGGTCATGTCATGTTGACGTGACGCGAGTCACGTGTGTTGTCACCACGGTCCTCCGGGCGCTGCCGCGCGACCGACGTTCCCCCCGCACCTAAGCCGATCGCGCGCCTGCCGAACCGCTCGCGCACCGCGTCCAACGCCAGCTCTGCCTCTCGCCGCGCCGAGGGGCGGGACGACGTCGCCTCGTCGAGCGTGAGCTGCTCCGCGAACCCGTCCCGCTCCACCAGGTTCTCCGCCCGGACACCCACCAGGCGCACAGGCAGCCCTCTCAGGTCCACGGCCGCGAGAAGATCCCGTGCCGCGCGGTACAGATCCCGTGCGACGTCGGTGGGCACCTCCAGGGTCCGTGACCGCGACAGGGTGCGGAAGTCGTTGGTACGCACCTTGAGCGAGACGGTCCGGGTGACCACTCCCTGCTCGCGGCAGCGTGCGGCCACCTGGTCGCACAGCTCGAGGAGCCGCGCCTGGACCACCACCAGGTCGTGCTGATCCACGCCGAACGTCGTCTCGTTGCCGATCGACCGCTCCCGCGCCGTGGCGACGACGGGCCGCGGGTCCCGACCCCAGGCGAGATCATGCAGGTGCGCCCCGTGCACGCGCCCGACGGCTGCCTGGAGCGTGGCCACGTCGGAGTCGGCGAGCTGGGCGACGGTGGTGATCCCCCACCGCGCCAGCAGGGACTCGGTCTTCTCCCCCACCCCCCAGATCGCCCCTACCGGCAGGGTGCGCAAGAACGCCTCCGACGCCCCGTCCGGCACCAGCAGCATGCCGTCCGGCTTGGCGTGGGTCGACGCCAGCTTGGCGAGGAACTTGTTCCGCGCGATGCCCACCGAACAGGTGACGCCGTGAGCGGCCTGGACCTGTGCCCGCAGTCGGGCACCGATCACCGTCGGCGGACCGAGCCGGCGCCTCGCGCCCGAGACGTCCATGAACGCCTCGTCGATGCTGATCTGCTCGATCAACGGTGTGATCTCGGCCATGGTCGCCATGACGGCGCGGGAGACCTCGGTGTAGCGGCGGTGATCGGGCGGGACGATCACCGCCGCCGGGCACAAGCGCATCGCCGAGACCATGGGCATCGCCGAGCGCACGCCGAAGGCGCGTGCCTCATAGGTGGCGGCGAGGACGACCCCCCGCCCCTGGCCACCCACGATGACGGGCAGCCCCCGCAGCTCGGGGCGCCGCGCGAGCTCACACATCGCGAAGAAGGCGTCCATGTCGACGTGCAGGATGGACGTCCCTGACTCGTCCGAGCCCCAGTCCCTGTTCGCCGACGCCGAGCGCGGTGCCTTGCTCATCCGTGACCCGCCCTCACGAGGCCGCGGGGGCGGACCAGCGCAGCGGTCGCGAGAACCCGGCGTCCGGGTCCACCAGCATTGCCACCTCGTCACGGAAGTCCTCGGCGCATGCCACGAGCTCCGCCGCCCGGGCGGCGTCGACCACCTCGCCGTGCCCGGCGTCCACCGCAGCGCGCAGGCGGGCACCCGAGGCGAAGTAGACCGACCACGCGGCAAGCGCCGGCTCGACCTTGGCCAGCATCTCCCAGACCGTCCGCGCGCCGGACCGTGACGCCGGGCGCCCGCGGAGCTCGACGACGGCCGCCGCGCTCCGCAGGGCGGCCAGATGGGCGTGCAGGAACTGGTCCGCAGGCTCGTGAGATCCCGCCGCTTCCGCGAGCTCGGCGTCGGCGCGACCCAGCAGCCTGGCCACCGCCGCGTGCGCCGGTCCGGGCGGCCCGAACCGTGGGACGGGCACAGCCGTCGCGGCCGGCCCCGCGGAAGCGTGAGTCCTGGCAGCCTGGGCCGCCAGGGGGGCTCCCGTCCGGCGGCGTGCCGTGTGCTTGAGAGTCATCGTGCACCTCCCGTCCGCGGGCTTCCCCCGCGATCCCAGTATCGAACAGGTGTTCGAACATTGTCAATCGCCATCGCGCCCCGCGGAGCCGGCCGCCCGTAGACTCGCTGCCCATGGCTCGCCGCACCGCGCGTCACCCGACGCGTCCCTCATCGTCCACGCGGCCACTGACACTCCCCACCGGACCCGTGCCGATCGACACGGGCACGGCACGGATCGTGGCCGACCCGGACGACCCCGCACGGGTCACGCTCGAGGTCAACGGGGTGCCAAGCTCGTTCCTCGACCTCGACGACCCCGGATTCCTCGCGTTCGAGTACATGCAGCAGATGGACGCCGTCGTCGGCGCGGCCATCGCCGGCCCCCTGCGCGCGCTGCACCTGGGCGCCGCGGGATGCGCGCTCGCACGGTGCTGGGATGCCTCCCGGCCGGGCTCCCGCCAGCTGGCCGTCGACATCGATGCACGCCTGGTGCACCTGGTCCGCGACTGGTTCGCCCTGCCGCGGGCGCCGCGCCTTCGACTGCGCGCCGACGATGCCGCGGCCGCCGTCCGCGGGGCACCCCCGGAGTCGTACGACGTCGTCGTCCGGGATGTCTTCGCTGGCGACACGACTCCCGGACATCTGGTGACGGAGCAGATCGCGCGCCAGGTGGCCGCCGTGCTACGCCCCGGCGGGCTCTACCTGGCCAACTGCGCCGACCGGCCTCCGCTCGGACACGTGCGGCGCGAGCTGGCCACCCTGGCCGCCGCATTCGGCGAGGACGCCGCGGCTCAGGGCCGCCTCGCGCTGGTCGCCGAGCCGGGGATCCTCAAGGGCCGGCGCTACGGCAATCTGGTGATCGCCGCCGTCAAGCGGTCCGGGGACGCCCACCCGGACGACGCGGGCTCGCCGGACCTCCGCTCGGCCGCGCTCGCCCGCGCGCTCCGAACCCTCCCCGTGCCCGCCCACGCCGTCACAGGTCAGGAGCTCACCGCCTTCGTGGCCACGGCACGCCCCTACTGACGATCACGAGTCGGTCGGCGGCAGCCGAACCAGCCGCCGCAGCCTGAGCCGGACACGGTCGTGCTGGGCCGAACACGGTCGTGGCCCCGGTCGACACCGACACGGGGCCACGACACCTGCGGACTCAGAGCGGGACGACCTGCTCCGCCTGGGGGCCCTTCGCGCCCTGCGTGATCTCGAACTCGACCCGCTGCGCCTCTTCGAGCGTGCGGTAGCCGTTGGTCTGGATGGCCGAGTAGTGGACGAAGACGTCAGCCCCGCCGCCGTCCTGGGCGATGAACCCGAAGCCCTTCTCCGCGTTGAACCACTTCACAGATCCCTGCGCCATGCTTTCCTCGCAACCTCTTCGTGCGGACATCGTGCGGGCCGGACGACCCACTGTCGGTCCAGAGTGTGACACGTCACACCCCGGCTGTCACCGCACGCCGCGATCGGGGCACATGGTGGACACCATCCGGGCTCACTGCTCGTCCTGCTGGGCGAGGTATCGCTCGAACTCCGCTCCCAGCTCGTCGGCCGTCGGGATGGGCGTCACCTCGGCCACGAGGTTCCGCCGTCCCAGCCGGCTGGCGAACCGGTCGTACTGCTCCTCCAGCGCGCGCACCACGGCGAGCACCTCGCCCGACTCGGCCACCTGCTTCTCCACCTCGATGGTCGCGTCCGCCGCGGCAGCCGCGAGCCCTGCCGTGCGCAGGTCCAGCCCCGTCGCCCGCTCGACCTGCTGGAGCGCGACGACGGCGGCCGGCGTGTACTGCGACTGCGCCAGATAGTGCGGCACGTGCACCACGAACCCGAGCGCGTCATGCCCGGCCGCGCCCAACCGGTACTCGAGCAGGGCAGAGAGCGAGCCGGGAACCTTCACCGACCCGAGGAACGACGTGTAGTCCTCGGTGAGGCCCACCCGCGTCGCATGCGCCGTCAACGTGAGCGGACGCGTGTGCGGCACCCCCATCGGGATGCCGTGGAAACCCACGGTCAGCGACACCGCAAAGCGGTCGACCAGCCCGCGGACAGCGGCCACCACTCGCTCCCACTGCAGGTCCGGCTCGGAGCCGTGCAACAGCAGGAACCCGGTACCCTCGGCGTCCAGCAGGTGGTCGATCACCAGGAACGGCTCGTCGTAACCCGCCCACCTGTCCGTCTCGAACGTCATGGGCGGCCGCTTGGAGCGGTAGTCCAGCAGCTGGTCGATGTCGAACGTCGCGAGCCGCGTCGCCGTGAACTGACCCACCACGTGCTCCGTCGCGATCTCCGCGGTGCTCCCGGCGTCCATGAACCCCTGCAGGCTGTGCAGCAGCACGGGTCCTGTCGCGGCGCCCTGGTCGGCTCCGGCACGCGCGCCCAGCGTGGCGGCCACTGCCGCTTCATCGACGGTCACGATGCCCTGTGGGTCAAGCACGGGTTCCCCTCCTCCGGTCCGACGACGCACGCGCCGATGGCGGCACGCCCGTCGTACCGCGACAACCGCATCGGGCCCCGATTGCTTCCCGGCACTGCCCGCGCGCCCCCGGCAGGCTCCCTCAGCGCGGGGGCAGCCGCACGACCGAGACGAAGAAGTCGTCGATCTTGCGCACGACGTCGATGAACCGGTCGAAGTCCACCGGCTTGGTCACGTACGCGTTGGCGTGCAGCGAGTAGGAGGCCACGATGTCCTCCTCGGCGTCGGACGTGGTGAGGACGATGATCGGGATCCGCGCCAGCGCCGGGTCGCCCTTGACGACCTGCAGCACCTCGAGTCCGGTCATGCGCGGGAGGTTGAGGTCGAGCAGCACGAGATCCGGCACGGGCACACCGCGGTACGCACCCTGCCTGCGCAGGAACTCCAGGGCCGCGACCCCGTCCGGCACCACATGGAGCTCGGTGGGGACGCCGCAGGAGTCGAGCGCCTCGCGGGTCATCAGGACGTCACCGGCGTCGTCCTCCACGAGCAGCACGTGTGCGACACCACGTTCGCCGAGCTCAACCACAGCCCCACCTCCCCTGCCCCTTCCGCTGCGGTGCGCATCACCGCAGGTCAGGGCGAACCGCGAAAGACTAGCGGATGCGAGTCTCCGGTCGAGAACCGCTGCCCGGGCGTCTCGGCATACGGCGGTGCGGCACGGTCCAGGCCACCGTGGTCCCACCGTCCGGAGCCGGCGTCACCCAGACCCGCCCGCCGCGGTACTCCACGATGCGCTGCACCAGGGCGAGGCCGATCCCCGTGCCCTGGTACACCTCCTTGGGGTGCAGCCGCTGGAAGATGACGAACACCCGGTCGGCGTACTGGGGGTCGATGCCGATCCCGTTGTCGGTCACGGCGAGCTCCCACGCGTCCGGCAGGTCGCGCACGCCGACGTGCACGCGCGCCGGCACGTCCGGGCGCCGGAACTTCAGGGCGTTGCCCACCACGTTCGTCAGGACCACCCGCATCAGCGTCGGGTCGCCGTGGACCACGGGAAGGGTGTCATGGGTGACCACCCCCTCCGCGGCGGCCACCCGATCCGCCAGCTCCCGCAGCACGTCGCGCAGCACCTGCTCCAGGTCCACCTCGATGTCCTGGATCTCGGCGCGTCCCACGCGGGAGAACGTCAGCAGGTCCTGGATGAGCCGCTGCATCCGCTTGGCACCGTCGACGGCGAAGTCGATGTACTGGTCCGCCCGGTCGTCGAGCTGACCGCTGTACCGCTTGCCGAGCAGCTGCGTGAAGCTCGCGACCTTGCGCAGCGGCTCCTGGAGGTCGTGCGAGGCGACGTAGGCGAACTGCTCCAGGTCACGGTTGGACCGCTCCAGCTCGGCCGCCTGCGCCCGGAGCTGTTCGTGCGCCTCGGCGGTCTCGGCGTGGGAGACCCGCAGCTCGTCCACCTGCGCGGCCAGCTCGGCGCGCATGTGCTCGACGTCGGCGGCGAGCGCGGCCACCTCGTCCACGCCCCGGCCGCTGATCTCCAGGCCCAGGTCCCCGCCCGCGACCTGCCGGGCGGCCGACGCGAGCTGGGCCAGGGGTTCCACCACGTCGTACTTGAGCGAACGCCACACGAAGACCCCCAGGATGCCCGCCACCACCGCGAGCACCGCGAGCACCAGGACCAGGACGTGCAGCCCGTGCTGGGCCTGGGCGTAGCCCACGACCTCCTCGGGATGGCGGTGCGTCCTCGTGAACTCGTTCAGGAGCATGTCGGAGCGAGCGACCACCACGACGGCGTACCCGAAAACCACGATCATCAGCACGGCGCTCGTGGCCAGCAGGCGCGCCACCCGGGCACGCAGCGACCGTCCGACGATGGCGGCCAGCCGGCCCGAACGGGTCGCGTCGAGACCCTCGGCCGCCGCCGCTCGCCGGGCGTTCACCGCGCCCACTCGATCGTGTCCGCGAGCGTCGAGGAGCGCTCCCCGACGATCCGGTCGTCCGCGGTCCAGCCGATCGACAGGACCGCGGCGTCGTCAGCGAGCGGCCCCCCGTGCAGCTCACGCACGCGACGCAACACCCGCTCGACGACGCCCGAGAACTCGTCGGCGAGCTCTTCGTCGAACACCCGACGCAAGCCGCCGACACCCAGTCGCGGTCGCCCACGGGCGGGTACGGCGTCGGCGTCCTGCGGAGCGACCACCGCCTCGACCAGGCCGTCGGTGTACAGGACGACGGCGAACGGGCCGTCGAACGAGAGCCGCTGCGCCTGCCAGCCGCCGACGACCGGGATTCCGAGCGCGCGGCCACGAGCGCTCGGCTCCACCTCCGTGCACCGCGCGGAGCCCGCCGGACCCGTGATCAGCAGGGGGGCGGGATGGCCGGCGAGGTACATCTCCACCGCGCTCCGGTCGGGTTCCACGACCAGGAGGCACAGCGTGACGAACACGTCGGCCGAGGTCCGTTCGGCGACCAGCACCCGCTCGAGCAGACCGAGGATCATCCCGGGTGGCGTTCCGGTGAGCACGAGGGTGCGCCACGCGGTGCGCAGGGTCGCGCCGAGCGCCGCCTCGTCCGGTCCGTGCCCCGCGACGTCGCCGATGACGGAGAGCACGGTCCCGTCAGGGCGTTCCACGGTGTCGAAGAAGTCGCCGCCCAGCAGCCCGTCCCGTCCGGGCAGGTACCCGACCATGACCGACACGTGGGTGTCCGCCACCAGCGGGGTGGGCAGCAGCGCGCGCTCGAGACGGGCCGTCTCGGCAGCGCGCACCTCGCTGCGGAACAGGGCACGACGCTGCGTCTCGGCGTGCCGGCGTTGGAGCGCGTATCGCAGGGACCGGCCCAGGAGCTGAGGGTCCGTCTCGCCCTTGGCCAGGTAGTCGTCGGCACCGGCCGCGACCGCCCGCGCCCCGAGCTCGGCCTCCGCATGCCCCGTCAGCACGACGAAGGCAGGCGGCTCGGACCGGCCGGCGGTGTGCGCGCGCAACCGCTCCAGCGCGTCGATGCCGTCGGCGTCGGGCAGTCCGAGGTCGAGCAGCACGCACTCGATCCGGTCGCAGCCGAGCTCGGCCTGGGCCTCCGCCAGGCTCCGCACGCGGCGCAGATCCACCGTGACCGCCGCGTCCGACAGCAGCTCGGAGACGAGCAAGGCGTCGCCGTCGTCGTCCTCGACCAGCAACACCACAGCCACGTCGTCGTCAGCCCCCCCGCCGCCCATTCCCGGAATGGTAGACCTGGCGCGCCGCGATCCGGCAATGGCGCTACGAGACCTCACGTGGCCGGACGTTCCGCCCGCGCGACGGCTCGCGCCCGCGCCGGCGCCCCGGCACCGACCGTCGGGCGCCGCCGGTCACCGGCGCCGACACCACCGCCGCCCGGCGTCGGCAATAATGGTCGGCCGACCCGTGGGACGGGTCACGACGACGACGCGCTGGGAGGACCCGTGGGGGGCAGGCAGGACGAGCTGTCGCACGAGCAGGGTGTCGTCGACGAGCTCTACGCACGCCTCGACACGCTGCGGTCCCGCGCCCGTGCCCGCCTGCGGTCCGTGCGCCGCGAGGGCCCGTCCGGCTCGCCACAGAACCGCTCGGAGCGAGACGCCTTCGCCACGCTCTACGAGGACCGCACCGCGCAGCTCGACGCCGTCGAGGACCGCCTGGCGTTCGGCCGCCTCGACCTGGCGGACGGCACCGCCCGGTACGTGGGACGCATCGGGCTGGCGGACGACGACCAGCGGTCGCTGCTGACGGACTGGCGTGCCCCAGCGGCCGAGTCGTTCTACCGGGCGACCGCGCTGCAGCCCGGCGACGTCCGGCGTCGACGTCACCTGGCCACCTCCGGACGCACCGTGACGGGCATCGAGGACGAGCTGCTGGACCTGGCCGCGGCCGACGGCATCGACGCCTCGACGCTCTCCGGCGAAGGTGCTCTGCTGGCCGCTCTCGCCACCCGGCGCACGGGCCGCATGTCGGACATCGTCGCCACCATCCAGGGTGAGCAGGACCGCATCATCCGCGCCGCGCTCGCAGGCGCGCTCGTGGTCCAGGGCGGTCCCGGAACCGGCAAGACGGCGGTGGCGCTGCACCGCGCCGCCTACCTGCTGTACGCGCACCGTCGCACGCTCGAGAAGTCCGGCGTGCTGCTGGTGGGGCCGTCCCGGTCGTTCCTGCGGTACATCGACCAGGTCCTGCCGTCGCTCGGCGAGACGGGCGTCGTCTCCACCACGCTGGGCGAGCTCCTGCCGGACATCACGGCGACGGCGTTCGACGACGGTGCGGCCGCCGAGATCAAGGGCCGGCTCGTGTGGGCGGACATCGTGCGCCGCGCGGTCCGCGCCCGCGAACGGGTGCCCCGGCGCGACGTGCGGGTGCGGCTCGACGGCTACGACCTGGTGATCCGCCGCCGGGACGTGCGCGACGCCATCGGCAAGGCACACCGCACGGGCAAGCCGCACAACGAAGCACGCACCGGGTTCGTGCGCGACATGCTCGCGCGCCTCGCCGAGCAGTACCAGCGAGCGAGCGGCGCGGACCTGGCTCCCGAGGACCGCGCGATCGTGCTCGAGGACCTGCGCTCGCTGCGGGAGGTCCGCGTCGCGCTCAACATCGCCTGGTTCCCCATCTCCCCCAAGAAGCTCGTCGACGACCTGCTCTCGCGCCCGCACCGGCTGGCCGAGGCCGCCCCCGAGCTCAGCGAGGCCGAACGGGCCGCGGTCCTGCGCGACCCCTGGGCCCCCTGGACCGAGTCCGACGTACCCCTGCTCGACGAGGCCGCCGAGCTGCTCGGGCAGGACGCCGCCGTGTCCCGCGCCGAGGACGCCGCACGGGCCGCCGAGCGCGCCGAGGCGCTCGCCCACGCCCGCACCGTCATCGAGTCCGGTGCCGTCGCAGGGGCCATGTTCGCGATCGACGCGGAAACCCTGGCCGACCGGTTCGCCACGACCGGCCCGCGCCTGACCACGGCGGAACGCGCCGCCGGCGACCGCGCGTGGACCTATGGACACGTCGTCGTCGACGAGGCACAGGAGCTCTCGCCCATGGCGTGGCGGATGCTCGCGCGGCGGGTGCCGACGCGGTCCATGACGATCGTGGGCGACGTCGCCCAGACCTCGTCGCTCGCGGGGGCCCGCTCGTGGGCGGACGCGCTGTCCCCCGTGCTGGGCGATGCCTGGCGCCTCGAGGAGCTCACCGTCTCCTACCGCACCCCGGCCGACGTCGCGGACACCGCGCAGCGGGTGGCCAAGGCCGCCGGACTGCCCGCCTCCCCTCTCACAGCGGCCCGCACCGTCGACGGTGCCATCGTCGACGTGCCCACCACCGCTGCCGACGTGCTCGCCACCGTCACGCACCACCTCGGCCGGCTGGCGTCCGAGTTCGTGGGACCCGACGGCGCCGGCCGCGTCGCCGTGATCGTCGCCGCCCCCCGGGTGGCGGCCCTGCGCACAAGCCTGAGCGCCGCGCTCCCGGACGCCTTGGGGCCAGACCTCGTCGAGCGCCTGCGTGCCCAGCGTCCCGAGGACCGCCAGGTCGACGTGCTCTCCCCGCGCGACGTCAAGGGCCTCGAGTACGACGCCGTCGTTCTCGTGGAGCCCGCCGAGATCGCCCGGGCCGACTCCGGCTGGTCCGACCTCTACGTCGCCATGACCCGGCCCACCCAGCGACTCGTCGTCGTCCACGCCGAACCGCTGCCCGACCGTTTCGCGGGCTGACGCCGCACGCATCGACGACACGGCGCATGTGCACTCTGTGAGACGGGTTTGGCCACCCGGCGGGCGGGGGCGCACCATGGGGGCGTGCTGCGAGTCCTCCTTCTCGAGAACGTCCATCCCGTCGCCAGTGAGATCCTGCGCAAGGCAGGGTTCGAGGTCGAGGTCCGCTCCGGCGCCCTCGACGAAGCCGAGCTGATCGAGGCGCTCGACGGCGTCCAGGTGCTCGGTATCCGGTCCAAGACCACGGTGACCCGCAAGGTCATCGAAGCGTGCCCTCAGCTCCAGGCCATCGGCACCTTCTCCATCGGAACCAACCAGATCGACCTTGCTGCGGCGGCGGCCTACGGCGTTGCCGTGTTCAACGCGCCGTACTCCAACACCCGCTCCGTCGTCGAGCTCGCCCTGTCCGAGATCATCTCCCTGACCCGTCGCCTGCCGGTGCGCGACAAGTCGCTCCACGACGGCGTCTGGGACAAGACGGCCGAGGGAGCCCACGAGGTGCGCGGCCGCACGCTCGGCATCATCGGCTACGGCAACATCGGCTCCCAGCTCTCCGTGCTCGCGGAGAACCTCGGCATGCGCGTCGTGTTCTACGACGTGCAGGAGAAGCTCGCCCTCGGCAACGCTCACCGGGCCGAGACCCTGGAGGAGCTCCTCGAGGTCTCCGACGCCGTGACCCTTCATGTGGACGGCCGCCCGGGCAACGCCGGCTTCTTCGGCCCGGACCTGTTCCAGCACATGAAGCCCGGTGCGATCTTCCTGAACCTGTCGCGCGGCTTCGTCGTGGACGTCGACGCGCTGCGCGCCGGGATCGAGTCCGGCCACCTGGCCGGCGCCGCCATCGACGTGTTCCCCACCGAGCCCAAGAAGCGCGGCGAGCACTTCGACAGCCCGCTGCGGGGCCTGCCCAACGTCATCCTCACTCCGCACGTCGGAGGCTCGACCGAGGAGGCGCAGGAGGCCATCGGCGGGTTCGTGGCGGGCAAGCTGCGCGACTACCTCAACACCGGTTCGACGATGCTCAGCGTCAACCTGCCGAACCTCCAGCTGGCCGCCACGGGCGTCGGGCGGATCATGGTCCTGCACCGCAACGTGCCCGGGGTTCTCGCCTCGATCAACCAGGTGTTCGCCGAGCACGGAGCCAATATCGAGGGCCAGATGCTCGCCACACGCGGCGAGATCGGCTACGTGGTCACCGACATCTCGGACGTCACCCACCGCGGGTCGTCGGCGAAGCTCATGGAGATGGCGACGACGGTCCGGCTGCGGATCCGCGACGCGTTCGACCGCCCCGAGTTCCCTCCCGGGCCCGCGGCCGGCGCCTGAGTCGAACGCCCGACACGGGACGAGGCCGGGTCCGCTGCTGCGGCGGACCCGGCCTCGTACATCTGTGTGCCGCCGCACCCTGCGGACGCCACGCGCGTGATCTCGCGTCGCGCGGGTGTGCTCCCGCGCTGCCATGGGATCTGGTGCGGGACGTGGGATCTGGGACGTGGGATCTGGCGCGCGGACGCTCCCGTGCGTCCTATGCCGGGCTCGACGCCGTCTCGCTCGGCGCCTCGCGGCCGACCTGGCCCTCGTCGCCCCCCTGCAGGCGGGCGGCATGCTCGGCCCGCAACGACGTGATCGCGGTCTCGAAGTCGTCCAGCGAGTCGAACGCCTGGTAGACGCTCGCGAACCTCAGATACGCCACCTCGTCGAGGTCACGCAGCGGCCCGAGGATCGCCAGCCCGATCTCATAGGCGTCGATCTCTGCGCTGCCCTGCTGACGCAGCGTCTCCTCGACACGCTGCGCGAGCAACGCCAGGTCGTCCTCGCTGACCGGACGGCCTTGGCATGCCTTACGGACACCAGAGACGATCTTGTCCCGCGAGAACGGCTCCGTCACCCCTGAGCGCTTGACCACCGACAGGCTGGCGGTCTCGAGCGTCGTGAAGCGCCGCCCGCACGCGGGGCACTGGCGCCGGCGACGAATCTGGGACCCGTCGTCTGCGGTGCGCGAGTCCACCACACGGGAGTCTGGGTGACGACAGAAGGGGCAGTGCATGATGCCGACATTACCGGCCCGCGACCCGCACCGTGCAGACGGCACCCGGGACAGCAGGCAACGGCGCCGGAGGAGGAGTATCTGGCGCGTCTCGTTCGTCAGGGCACCGGGACGAGCAGCACCTGACCGGCCAGGAGCGCTCCGGAGGACAGCTCGTTGAGCTCCCGGAGACGGGCGACGACGTCCCGGACGTCCTCACCCGGACGCGCGATCTCGCTCGCATAGCCCCAGAGCGTCTCCCCAGGGGCGACCGTATGCACCGTCACCTCGGTGGGCCGGCCCGGCTCGTTCGCGACAGCGCGGCCCCCGAGCCCCATCAGAGGGATGGACACGGCGAGCGCGAGGACCACCGCGACAGCACGCCCGCGCCGGGTCAGGCGCAGACCGCTCAAGCCGAGAGCGGCCCCCATACCGGTGGGCATCGGGCTGGGGAACGTAGCGGCCATGACTTCCTCCTCGATGCGGTCTGCCGACGACGACCGATGATCATCCCGGACAGATGTTCGTCGAACACTTGTCCGTTCGAACACCTGTAGCATGACACGAACCGGCGGCGGTGTCGAGACACGCGTCGAACACGTGTTTGAAACCCGGCTCCCGCTGCCCTAGGCTGGGGGCACGACCAGGGGGGACGGTTCGGCAGGCCGCAGCTTGATGCCGCCGCCCGGACGAGGACGACGGACGGAGAGGCCATGACGGGTCGTACGACGGGCAACGCAGACAGTTCCGGGCTGGCTACGGTCAGTGGCTTCCCCGAAGCCACCGGGGGTCCTGGCCTCACACCGCGCCAGCGGCGCGTTCTCGACACGATCCGTGAGTCCGTGGAGACGCGCGGCTACCCACCCACCATGCGAGAGATCGGCGAGGCCGTCGGCCTCGCAAGCCCGTCGTCGGTCAAGCATCAGCTCACCACCCTGGAGCGCAAGGGCTACCTGCGCCGTGACCCCAACCGCCCGCGTGCGATGGAAGTCGTCGATCCAGGCTCTGAGTCGTCAGCGCTGTCGGCGACCGCGCCCGCAGCGCCACCCGCCGGTGCGGTGGGGCCGTCGCTCGTCGGCCCGGACGCCGTGGCCGGGGACGAGGAGCGGTTCCCCGCTCCGTCCTACATCCCCGTCGTGGGTCGGATCGCCGCGGGCGGGCCGATCCTCGCGGAGCAGCTCGTCGAGGACGTCTTCCCACTGCCGCGCCAGATCGTCGGGGACGGCGACCTGTTCCTCCTCAAGGTGCAGGGCGACTCGATGGTGGACGCCGCCATCTGCGACGGCGACTGGGTGGTGGTTCGACGCCAACCGGTCGCGGAGAACGGGGAGATCGTCGCCGCCATGATCGACGGTGAGGCGACGGTCAAGACGTTCAAGCGTGACCATGGCCACGTGTGGCTGCTGCCACAGAACCCGTCCTACGCTCCTATCCCGGGCGATCAGGCACAGATCCTGGGGCGCGTCACCGCGGTGCTGCGCGCGCTGTAACCCGCGTGGCCGTCGGCGTCGCGGTCCGGGGTCTCAGCGGCCCCGTCCGGTCGCCGACGGGACCGACGCCGTCACAGACCGAACTGGCGTTGGACCGCACGCATCGAGTCGGCCGAAGCACGCAGCCCGGCCAGTTCCTCCTGGGACAGCGGCACCTCCAGGACTCCGGCCACGCCACGCCGATCAATGACCGACGGCACCGACAGGCACACGTCGCCGATGCCGTAGTAGTCGTCCAGCTTCGAGGAGACGGTGAGCACGCGGTGCTCGTCCTTGAGGACGGCCTCGATGATGCGGGTCGCGGCGAGGCCCACGGCATAGTTCGTGGCGCCCTTGCCGGCGATGATCCGGTAGGCGGAGTCGACGACGTCCTTCGCGATGCGCTCGCGGGCGGCGGCATCGAGCGGCAGCCCACCCACCCCGCGCCAGTCCAGCAGCGGCACTCCGCCGATGGTGGCCGAGCTCCACAGGGGTAGCTCGGAGTCGCCGTGCTCCCCCGCGATGTACGCGTGGACGTTGCCCACCGCCACGCCGCAGTGCAGGGCGATCGCGGCACGCAGCCGCGACGAGTCGAGCACCGTGCCGGAGCCGAACACCCGCTCGGTGGGCAGCCCGGAGATCTTCTGCGCGGCGTAGGTCACGATGTCGACCGGGTTGGTCACCATGATGTAGACGGCGTTGGGTGCCACCTCGAGCAGGCCGGGCAGGATCTTCCTGGTCAGGCCGACCGTCGCCTCGGCCAGGTCGATGCGCGTCTGCCCCGGCTGCTGCTTGGCTCCGGCGGTGATCGCCACGACGTCCGCGTCCCGGCACACCTCGATGTCGTCGCTGCCGAGGATCTCGGCCGGCGGGATGAACATCATGCCGTGCTGGAGGTCCAGCACCTCCGCCTCTACCTTGGACCGGTTCACGTCGAGCAGGGCGACGGTACGCGCGGTACCTCGCATGAGGGCGGCGTAGGCGAGCGTCGAACCCACGGCCCCTGCACCGACGATGGCCAGCTTGGTGGTACCGCGGCGAGGTAGTGCGTCCATGGTGTCCTCCGGATCGGGGCAGCCAGCAGACTGCCAGGCTAGGGGGCGAGCGGCGAACCGGCGAGGCGCCGCAGTGCCTCGCGAACTGTACGCCCGTCGGTGGTGCGCCAGAAGTCCGGCATCGAACGCACCAGGAAGGTTCCGTAACGCGCGGTGGCGATCCGCGGGTCCAGCACGGCGACGACCCCGCGATCCTCGACGGTGCGGATGAGCCGCCCGGCGCCCTGGGCGAGCAAGAGGGCAGCATGCATGGCGGAGACGGCCATGAACCCGTTTCCGCCCGCCTTCTCCACGGCTCGGGCCCGCGCGGCCTTGACGGGATCGTCGGGACGCGGGAAGGGGATGCGATCGATGAGGACGAGCTGGCACGACGGTCCGGGCACGTCGACGCCCTGCCACAGGGAGAGCGTGCCGAACAGGCAGGTGGCAGGGTCCGCAGCAAACCGCTGGACCAGGGTGGGAAGCTGGTCGTCACCCTGCGCCAGGATGGGCACGTCGAGCCGCTCACGCATGGCTTCGGCCACCGCGGTCGCCGCACGCCGGGACGAGAACAGGCCCAGCGTCCGCCCGCCCGCCGCGTCGATGAGCTCGGCGATCTCGTCGAGCTGGGCCTCGGTGGCGGGGTCACGGCCGGGCGCCGGCAGATGCTTCGCGACGTAGAGAATGCCCTGTCGGGGGTAGTCGAACGGGCTGCCGACGTCGAGGCCACGCCAGAGCGCACGCCCGTCGCCGCCGGGTTCGTTCCTGCCCAGCCCCAGGGTCCCGGCAACGGCGTCGAACTGACCACCGATCGCCAACGTCGCGGACGTGAAGACCGCCGTGCTGTCCGCGAGCAGCCCGGCGCGAATGAGACCGGCGACGTTGAGCGGCGCGGCGTGCAGGCGGGACACCCCGTCTCCCCATCCGGACCCCTCGCCCGGCCGCGAGCACCACAGCACGTCCGCGCTGGAGTCCTCGGCCGCCATCCGCTCCGCGATCTCGAACGCCTGGAGCACGGCCGACTGCGCCATCTTGGCGCCGCCTTCCGGCGTACCGGCGCCCGCGGGGGTCTCGGGCTTGACGCGTGTCAGCAGCTCGCGCAGCTCGTCGCGCACGGCGCCCACGGCGGCGCGCAGCGCGTCGGGCAGACCCAGCGGGAAGCTGCCGGCCTCCGCCTGCGCGATGAGCGAGCCCAGCTCCTGCGCCGCGGCGTCGAGCGTGGTGGTCTGCGCTCCCGCGTGCCTCCGGGCGAGCCGGGCGGCATGGTCCAGCGTCGTCAGGGACAGCTCGACCGACGCGGCGGACGTCGCCCGGTCCACGAGCTCATGCGCTTCGTCGACGATGACCACGCCGTGCTCGGGCAGCACGCCCGGGTTTCCGGCGGCGGCGATACCGAGCATGGCGTGGTTCGTCACGACGACGTCGGCCTCGCGCGCGGTCTGGCGGGCACGCTCGGGGAAGCACTCGGCGAGCAGGGGGCACTTCTGACCGAGGCACTCGAGGGACGTGACGGACACCTGTCGCCAGGCACGATCGGGGACGCCCGGTACGAGCTCGTCGCGGTCGCCCGAGTCGGTCTCCCCCGCCCAGTCGTGCAGGCGCCGCACGTGCTCGGCGAGCGTGAGGCTCCCGTCGTCGTGCCCACGACCGGTGCGGGCAGAGGGGTCTGACGGCGCCGGACCTGGTCGCTCCGGGGAAGGGTGATCGGCTCCCGCGTCGGTGGGCAGCGCGAACAGCGTGGCATCGTCGATCGGATACCCGCCGCGGATCTTGTGCAGGCAGAGGTAGTTGTGCCAGCCCTTGAGCAGGGCGATCCGCGGTGCGCGGGGCAGGCGCGGTGCCACCGCCTGCGCCACGAGCGGCAGGTCACGCGTGATGACCTGCCGCTGGAGCGCCAGGGTGGCTGTCGACACGATGACGCGCTCGTCGGCCAGGACGGCGTGCCGCACGGCGGGCACCAGGTAGCCGAGGGACTTACCGGTCCCGGTCCCGGCCTGGACGAGCAGGTGCCGTCCGGCCTCGATCGCGTCCGCGACCTCGACGACCATCGTGTGCTGCCCTTCGCGCCGGGCGCCGCCCAGGATGCCGACGGCAAGGTCGAGCAGCACGTCGACGCTGGGCAGGTCCCCGTCGTCGTCGCGATCGACGGTGCTCGCCCCGTCGGCTCTCGCCTCGTCCGTGCTCACCACGTCAGACCGCGGCGCGCTGGAGCTCCGCCGCGAGCGCCTCGTCGACGCGGCCGCGCAGGAGCGTCCCGGCGGCCAGGTGCTCCTCGTGGTCGATCTCACCGAACTGGTGCACGCGGTTGACCAGGTCGCCGCGCGAGTAGGGCACCACGAGGTCCACGGCGACGTCGGGCCGGGGCAGCTCGGCGGCGATGAGCGCGCGCAGCTCGGCGATGCCCTCGCCCGTGTGGGCGGAGACGACCACCGTGTGCTTCTCGCGCCGCTGGATGCGGCCGACCACCACGGGGTCGGCGATGTCGGCCTTGTTGAGGACCACGACCTCGGGGACGGCGTCGATACCGGGGATCTCGGCGAGCACCTCGCGCACGGCCGCGATCTGGCTCTCCGGGTCGGGGTGGGAGGCGTCGACCACGTGCAGCAGCAGCGCCGCGTCGCCCACCTCCTCCAGCGTGGAGCGGAACGCCTCGATGAGCTGGTGGGGCAGGTGACGCACGAAGCCGACCGTGTCGGCGAGCGTGTACACGCGCCCGTCGTCGGTGCGCGCCCGGCGCACGGTCGGGTCGAGCGTGGCGAACAACGCGTTCTCCACGAGCACCCCGGCATCGGTGAGCGCGTTGAGCAGCGACGACTTGCCGGCGTTGGTGTACCCGGCGATGGCGACGTTGGGGATCGCGTGGCGACGCCGCTCGACGCGCTTGGTCTCGCGTGCGGGGGCCATGTCCTTGATCTCACGGCGCAGCTTGGCCATGCGGTTGCGGATGCGGCGACGGTCCAGCTCGATCTTCGTCTCGCCGGGGCCGCGGGAGCCCATGCCGGCACCCTGGCCGCCCACCTGACCACCCGCCTGGCGGGACATCGACTCACCCCAGCCGCGCAGGCGCGGCAGCAGGTACTCGAGCTGGGCGAGCTCGACCTGGGCCTTGCCCTCCCGCGACTTGGCGTGCTGAGCGAAGATGTCCAGGATCAGCGCGGTGCGGTCCACGACCTTGACCTTGACGATGTCCTCCAGCGCGCGGCGCTGCGAGGGGGCCAGCTCGGTGTCGGCCACCACGGTGTCGGCGCCGGAGGCATGCACCACGGCGGCGAGCTCGGCGGCCTTGCCGGAACCCAGGTAGGTGCCGGGGTCCGGCTTCTGACGGCGCTGCAGGAGGCCGTCGAGCACCTGGGAGCCGGCGGTCTCGGCCAGCGCGGCGAGCTCGCGCAGCGACACCTCGGCCTCCGCTGCGGCCGCCTCGCCGCCGGAGTACAGGCCCACGAGCACCACCTTCTCGAGGCGCAGCTGGCGGTACTCGACCTCGGTGACGTCTTCGAGCTCGGTGGACAAGCCCGCGACGCGGCGCAGCGCGACCCGCTCGGCCAGGTCGAGCTGTTCGCCGTCGTGCGCGACGTGGACCGTGTCGCCGTCGGCCCGCGCGGTGCCGGCCCGAGCAAGAACCCGGGCGACGACGTCGTTCGCGATCGCCTGGGCTGACCTGCCCTCGTCGACCGCGCTGTGGGTGTCGTCGGCGTGCTCCGCGCCAGGAGCGTTCGGGTCCTTCGGGGCGTGCGTCAAAGCGGGGCCTCTCGGTCGGGGGTCCGCCGGTCCACCGGCGGCACATGACTGAACAAGTCTGACACGCCGGTTCTTCCGCGACCCACCCTTTTCCCCAGGGGACGCGTCCCGCGTCCGCCGTAGGATCGCCGCGTGACCGCCCACCTGCCGGACGTGCCCGACCACTACTTCACGGGAGGCCCCGCCACCGCCGCCGAGCGCCGCAGCGTCACCGTGCCCATCGCGGGGCGGACGGTGGAGGTCGAGGTGGCGCCGGGCGTCTTCTCCCCCGCACGGATCGACCTGGGCACGCAGGTGCTGCTGCGCGAGGTGCCGGCGCCACCCGTGAGCGGCGACCTGCTGGACCTCGGCTGCGGGTGGGGTCCGCTCACGCTCACCCTCGCGACGCTGTCCCCGGAGGCGACCGTGTGGGCGGTGGACGTGTCCGAGCGCGCGCTGGACCTGACCCGTCGTAACGCCGAGCGCCTGGGCCTGCCCAACGTGCGTCCCTGCCTGCCCGACGACGTCCCGGACGAGGTGACCTTCGCGGCGATCTGGTCGAACCCGCCGATCCGGGTGGGCAAGGCGGTGCTGCACGAGATGCTGCGGCGCTGGCTGGCCCGGCTGACGCCGTCGGCCCCGGACCCGGCTCCAGGTCCTGACGGCGCCGGTGGCGGCGCCTGGCTGGTGGTCCAGAAGAACCTGGGCTCCGACTCGCTGGCACGGTGGATCGAGGCGGACCTGGGCCTGCCGGTCACGCGGACGAACAGCGCGAAGGGCTACCGGATCCTGCACGTCACGTGCTGAGCACCGGGCCCACGGACGCCTGCTCCCGGGGCACCGGCTGCCCGAGGAGTGGACGGTTCAGAGGGTCGTATCGCCCGTGAAGACGAGCTCGGCCGGGCCGGCCAGCTCGGCATGACCGCCGGCCAGGACACGGACCCGCAGCAGCCCCCCCGGCACCTCGACGTACCAGGTGTCGGCGGGGGTCCGCCCACCCGCCGACGCCCACGTGCGCACCGCGAGCGCCGCCGCGACGGCACCCGTGCCGCACGACTGCGTCTCGCCCACGCCACGCTCGTGCACGCGCATGCGGAGCCGGCCGACGACCCCGTCGCCGCGGGTCTGCTCGCCGAGCGGGACGACGAGCTCGACGTTGGTGCCGTCGGGGGGCAGCGGGGCGACCTGTGGCGCCTGGGACAGGTCGATCCCGCGCAGCTCCTCGAGCGACCCGAGGGCGACGACGGTGTGCGGGTTGCCGAGGTCCACGCTCAGCGCGGGGCGCGGGGCGTTCCAGCCGCGGACGGCGACGGCGGCGTCCGCACCGGCGGCCGCGGCGTCGTCACCGCCGGGCAACGACCACGCACCCATGTCGACGGCGTACCAGCGCTCGCCGTCCGGTCCGGTGTCCGCGCGCACCCGCCGGACCCCGGCGCGCGTCCCGAGCGCCAGGTCGCCGTCGGAGAGGTCGGCCAGGCCCAGCGACTCGGCGAACGCGGCGAACACGCGGACGCCGTTGCCGCACATCTCTGCCACGGAACCGTCGGCGTTGCGGTAGTCCATGAACCAGATCGCGGCGGGCTCCTCGGCGAGCACCCGGTCGGCCACGGCCTCGCCGGCGCGGGCGATCGCGGCGGTGGGCGCGAGCCGGATGACACCGTCCCCACCGATGCCGCCGCGCCGGTCGGCGAGGGCCCGCACCCGGTCCGCGGTGAGGTCGAGGCTGCCGCGCAGGTCGGCGATGAGGACGAAGTCGTTGTGGGTGCCGTGGCCCTTGGCGAACCGGGTGGTGGATCGCGTGGCACGAGTGGTCCGGGCGCTCGGCTGGCTCGTCATGAGCCCAGGGTACGGCGCACGGGACCGGGGGCCGCGGGGGCCAGGGCGCCCGCGTCGGCGGCCCGGATCACGGCGATCGCCTGGTCCAGCAGGTCCGGTGCGGCCGCGTCGAGCCACTGGACACGCGGGTCGCGGCCGAACCAGCCCATCTGCTTGCGGGCGAGCCGGCGGGTTCCGGCCGCGATCTGGTCGCGCACGGTGGCCTCGTCCACCTCGCCGCGCAGCAGCGGCAGCACCTCGGCGTACCCGACCGCCCGGGCCGCCGTCGTGCCGAGCCCCGGCCCGGTACCGCCCTGCTCGGGGCTGGCGAGCTCGCGGACCTCCGCGACGAGACCTGCGGCCCACATGTGCTCGACGCGACTTCCGACGCGCGCGTCGAGCGCGGCCCGGTCGCAGTCGAGGCCGAGCTGTACGGCGGGGCGCACGTACTCCTGACGGGGCAGGTTCGCGGTGAACGGGCGTCCCGTGATCGCGATGACCTCGAGCGCGCGCACGATGCGTCGGGTGTTGCGCGGGCCGATGCTGGCGGCAGCCTGCGGGTCGAGCCGTTCCAGCTCGGCGTGCAGCGTCCGGACCCCCTCGCGCTCCGCGCGCTCCTCCAGGAGGGCACGCACCGCCGGGTCGGTGCCGGGGAAGTCCATCCGGTCCAGCAGCGCCCGCACGTACAGGCCGGAACCGCCGACGACGACGGCGCGCGCTCCCCGGGCCGCGATGGCGTCCAGGTCACCGCGCGCGGCCTCCTGGTACCGGGCCACCGACGCGTCCTGGTGCGGGTCGAGCACGTCGAGCTGGTGGTGCACGACGCCGCGGCGGTCCGCGACCGGAACTTTCGCGGTGCCGACGTCCATACCCCGGTAGAGCTGGTACGCGTCGGCGTTGACGATCTCCGCCGGGGCGTGAGCCGTGCTCAGCGCCTGTGCCAGGTCCAGCGCGAGATCCGACTTCCCGGTGGCCGTGGGTCCCACGACGGCGACGACGATCACGGCCCCACCGTACGGTGCACGGTGACGCGGTAGCTCGACGGCAGGTGCTCGTGCCCGGGGGCCACCTCGTACACCTCACGGCTCCAGCGACCCTCGCCCAGCACGGTGGCGAGCACGGCGTCGACCCCGGTCCCAGGATGATCGGCCACGACCAGCAGGCGCTCCGCTGTCGCGTCGTGGCGCACGCGGCGGACCGCACCGGCAACCTCCTCGTGGGCAGCCTGCGTCGGCAGCTCGACGACGTCGACCCGCCGGACCACGACGTCGAGCCCCGCGTCGGCGAGCGCCAGGAGTGCGACGGACGGCCCCGGCGACGCCACGCCCTCCCAGCGGGTCGCCGCGCCCGCGGTTCGCGGTGCGGCCACGGGCAGCAAGGCGTCCGCGACCCCCGCGGCCGCGAGCGTCGGCCGCAGCCGCCCCGCGCGCGACGTCGGCCCCGTGCCCAGGACGACGACGTCCGCCGCGGGTGCGGCGCCCGGCGGGAGGCCGGACGCGACACCGGGCAGATGGTCGACGGCGTCGCGCAGGACCTCCCTGACGACGTCGCGCAGGGCGGCGACCGGATCGACCCGACCCGCCGCAGCACGCACGAGCAGCGGGGTGGCGGGAATGATGACGAGACGCACGCGCCGAGGCTACCGGGGCTGCCGACACACCGACCGACACGGCGCCCACCTGGCTGGCCGCCGGAGGACGCCGCGCCGGTATCGTGGGGCCGGTGAGGTTCTTCGGGTCACGACGGATCGGCGGACACGCGGATCGCCCGGACGGGCGGGACGGCACCGGCATCGGCAGCGCACCAGAGGCCGAGCCGGACGATCAGGAGCTCCGCGACCGGATCGACTCGTTGCTCGGCTGGGTGGCGGGTGGTCCGCGGACGGCACCGGGACGCGTGCACCTCGACCCGAGACTGGTGCCCGTCCCGATCACCACGGGGCGGGTGGTCGCCTGGCTGGAGCAGTCAGGTTTCAGCTACTTCGTGGACTCCGACGGCGACCTGGGGGGTCTCTGGCACGGCCGGCTCTTCGCCTTCACCCTGGCAGGGTCCGACTCCCAGGTGGTCCAGGTCCGCGCTCAGTGGCACCGCGAAGCCACCATCGAACGGCTGGAGCAGCTGCTCGAGCTGTGCAACGAGTGGAACGCCGACCACATCTGGCCGAAGGCGTACACGCGGGTGCGCGATGACGGCCGCGTCGTCGTCTGCGCCGACACCACGGTCGATGTCGAGGGCGGCGCGACCGACGACCAGCTCGCCCAGATCCTCATGTGCGGCCTGTCGACGGGCTTGATGTTCTTCGAGAGGCTCGACGCCGAGTTCCCCGACCCCCTGCGTGCGGCACCATGAGCGGCGCCGCCGACCGCCCGTACGGTCGCCCGGACGGCTCCGAGGGCTCGCCGGCACGCTCCGCGCAGCGGGCCTCGGCACGCTCCGTACGGCGCGCCGCGAGCGGTGTCGCGCGTGCGCTGGCCGGATGGCCGGCTCGCCCCCGGTGGCGCCGCCAACCCGGCTCGGCGCAGGTTCACGTCAGCGCACAGCGTCCCACCGCGCTCACGGCGGGCCGCATCGCGGACGACCTGACACGGCGCGGGTACCGGTTCCGCACCGACGACGACGGCGACCTGACCGGCACGTGGGACGGCAACCGGTTCTGGTTCCTGCTGCTGGGCGAGAGCAAGGAGATCCTCCAGGTCCGCGGGCAGTGGGCCGGCACGGTGTCCCCGCAGGCGCGGCTCGCGGTGCTCCAGTCGGTCAACGACTGGAACCGGGAGCGGCTGTGGCCCAAGATCTACGTCCGCGAGGAGGAGCCCGGCCTGGCCCTGTACACCGAGGTGTCGGTGGACTTCGAGCACGGCGCCACGGACGAGCAGCTCGCGGCGACGGTGTCGTGCGGGCTGGTGACGGCGTCGCAGTTCTTCGAGTCGCTGGGGTCGATGTCCCCCGACGCCGACTGACTCGTGGCCGGGTCGGGGCTCAGGCGGTCGGGGTGTGTACCTCGGCGAAGACGGGCGCGGGGCGCAGCGCGGTCAGGCCGGTGATGTGCTCGAGAGCGGCGATGTCACGCTCGATCGTGCGGGCGCTGACCTAGAAGCGTGCGGCGAGCCGGGCAGCGCTGCGCCGCCCGGGGTACGCCGCGCGCAGCTCCTCGACGAGGGCGTAGAGCCGGTCGGCGCGGGTCACGCTCAGCGGCGCAGCGTCGGCATGCCCAGCGTGACCGGGCCCGACGACGCCGGCATCCCGTGGCTGTGGCCCTCGTCGCCGCCGCCCAGGCGGGTGCGCTCGCGCTGGGCCCACGTGTCCCCGGACCGGGTGCGTCGCACGGTGAAGGTGCCGCCCGCGAGCGCCGAGTCCGCGATGAGGTGGTGCGGGGCGGCGTGCGTGACCTGGACCGTGACCAGGTCTCCGGGGCGGGGCAGGTGGTGGTCCAGCTCCGCGGCCGGGCGCAGGCGGGGGTCTGCGAGATCGGCCGGTTCACCGGGGGTGGCGCCGGCGACGTCGGCCGGGACGGCGAAATGGACCAGGCGGTTGTCGGGGGCACGGCCGGAGAGCCGGTGGGTGGCGCCGTCCTTCTTGCCACCGCCCTCGGTGACGAGCAGCTCGAGCGTGCGGCCCACCTGGGCGGCCGACTCCTGGGTGCTGATCCGCTCCTGGAGGGCGAGGAGGCGGTCGAACCGTTCCTGCACCACCTCCTTGGGCACCTGGTCCCCCATGGTGGCGGCGGGCGTGCCGGGGCGGGGCGAGTACTGGAACGTGAAGGCGGAGGAGAACCGGGACGCCTCGACGACGCGCAGGGTCTCCGCGAAGTCCTCCTCCGTCTCGCCCGGGAACCCGACGATGAGGTCGGTGGTGATCGCGGCGTCGGGCATGGCGGCCCGCACCCGGTCGAGGATGCCGAGGAACTTCTCCGAACGGTAGGAGCGCCGCATCGCACGCAGCACGCGGTCGGAGCCGGACTGGAGCGGCATGTGCAGCGACGGCATGACGTTCGGGGTCTGCGCCATCGCCTCGATGACGTCGTCCGTGAACGCCGCCGGGTGCGGGGAGGTGAACCGCACCCGCTCCAGGCCGTCGATCTGCCCACAGGCGCGCAGCAGCTTCGCGAACGCACCACGGTCGCCGAACTCGACGCCGTAGCTGTTGACGTTCTGGCCCAGCAGCGTGACCTCCACGGCCCCGGCGTCGACGAGCGCCTGCACCTCCGCCAGGATCTCGCCCGGGCGGCGGTCGCGCTCCTTGCCGCGCAGGTGCGGCACGATGCAGAAGGTGCACGTGTTGTTGCAGCCCACCGAGATGGACACCCAGCCGGCGTAGACCGACTCGCGGCGCGTGGGCAGCGTGGACGGGAACACCTGGAGGGACTCGGCGATCTCCACCTGGGCGGCCTCGTTGTGCCGCGCACGCTCCAGGAGCACCGGCAGGGCGTCCAGGTTGTGAGTGCCGAAGACGACGTCGACGTACGGCGCCCTGGCCACGATCTCGCCGCGGTCCTTCTGCGCCAGGCAGCCGCCCACGGCGATCTGCATCCCGGGACGTGCCGCCTTGATGCTGGCGAGCTGCCCGAGGTTGCCGTAGAGCCGCGTCGCCGCGTTCTCCCGCACGGCGCAGGTGTTGATGACGACGACGTCGGCGGTGGACGCGGCGTCGTCCTCCTTCGAGGCGCGCACGTAGCCCGCCTGCTCCAGCATGCCGGCCATGTGCTCGGAGTCGTGCACGTTCATCTGACAGCCGAGCGTGCGAACCACGTACGTGCGGGCGGACGCGGGGGGCATACCTGTGCTGTGCTGTGTGGTGGAGGACATCATTCCTAGGGTACGGTCCCATCCGCAGGTCACGAAAGCGATCGGCGAGCGGGGCAAGACATGACCGGCGGCGCGGCCGATCGTGACCGAACCGTAGCCGGACGACGACGTCTCAGGGCTGTTTCCTCCGCATGCTAGGGGGTGAGTCTTGGCGTCACACCGTCAGCACCACGACGTCTACAACGGAGGGACCGTCGCCATGGAGGCATCAGCGCCCGCTCTCGTCGAGCTCACGGACGTCAACAAGCACTTCGGCGACCTGCACGTGCTGCGCGACATCAACCTGACCGTCCGCCGGGGCGAGGTCCTGGTGGTCATCGGACCCTCCGGGTCGGGCAAGTCCACCCTGTGCCGCGCCATCAACAGGCTGGAGACCATCGACTCCGGGACGATCACCGTGGACGGCAAGCCGGTACCCGCCGAGGGCAAGGCGCTCGCCCACCTGCGCGCCGACGTGGGCATGGTGTTCCAGTCCTTCAACCTCTTCGCCCACAAGACGGTGCTCGACAACGTGACGCTCGGGCCGCGCAAGGTTCGCAAGGCTGCCAAGAAGGACGCCGAGGAGGCCGCACGCACCCTGCTGCGCCGCGTGGGCGTCGAGGACCAGGCACGCAAGCTGCCCGCCCAGCTCTCGGGCGGCCAGCAGCAGCGCGTCGCGATCGCCCGGGCGCTGGCGATGCAGCCGAAGGTCATGATGTTCGACGAGCCGACGTCGGCCCTGGACCCGGAGATGGTCCAGGAGGTGCTCGACGCGATGGTGGCGCTCGCCAAGGAGGGCATGACGATGATCGTCGTGACCCACGAGATGGGGTTCGCCCGCAAGGCCGCCGACCGCGTCGTGTTCATGGCGGACGGGCAGATCGTCGAGCAGGCCGACCCCGACACGTTCTTCACCGCGCCGACCTCGGCGCGCGCCAAAGACTTCCTGTCCAAGATCCTCGTCCACTGACCCACCGACGAACCGGCTCACCGACGAACCGGCTCACGCAGCAGCGCCCCACGGGACGCACCAACGGAAGGGACATCATGCGCAAGCACACCATCGGGGCTCTCGCCCTCGCGGCCACGGCCGCCCTGACCTTCTCGGCATGTTCCAGCGGCAGCGTCGGCAACGAGGCAGGCTCGTCGGACACCGCCAACACCGCCGACGGCGGCGGCAAGACCATCCGCATCGGCATCAAGTACGACCAGCCGGGCCTCGGCTTCCAGGACGGCGCGAACTTCACCGGCTTCGACGTCGACGTCGCCCGGTACGTGGCCGGCAAGCTCGGCTACACCGAGGATCAGATCCAGTTCGTCGAGTCGCCCTCCGCGCAGCGTGAGTCGATGCTCCAGACCGGTCAGGTCGACATGATCTTCGCGACCTACTCGATCACCGACGCCCGCAAGGAGGTCGTCGACTTCGCCGGACCGTACTTCGTGGCCGGGCAGGACCTGCTGGTGTCCGCCGACAACACCGACATCACGGGCCCCGAGTCGCTCGAGGGCAAGAACCTGTGCTCGGTGACCGGCTCGACGTCGGCGCAGAAGATCAAGGACCAGTACCCGGGGGTCAACCTGCTGGAGCGCCCCGGCTACGCCGAGTGCGCCACGGCCCTGGCCGCCGGCCAGGTGGACGCCGTGACCACCGACGACATCATCCTGGCCGGTCTCGCGGCGACCGACGCGAACAAGGGCAAGCTCAAGGTGGTCGGCGCACCCTTCTCCACCGAGCGCTACGGCGTCGGCATCCCCCAGGGCTCCGACCAGTGCGAGGCCATCAACACCGCGATCGGCGAGATGATCGAGGACGGCACCTGGGAGCAGCTCATCGAGAAGAACACCGAGGGCACCGGGTACACCCCGAACGACGCGGAGAACCCGCCGGCGCAGGACGCCTGCTCCTGATCCCCCGGGTCCCGGCAGGCGCGACCACCGGAGGCGGCTGACCCCCGGCCCCGGTGGTCGCGCCTGCCGAGACCCCCACCCCGCGCCCACCAGGAGGTGCCTTGTCCGAGTTCCTCGACCTGCTCCGGCAGTACGACGTCGCCCACGCGTTCTGGGTCAACCTCCAGCTCACGTTCTGGGGCGGGCTCCTCGCCCTGGGGATCGGCACCGTCCTCGCCGTCATGCGGATCTCACCGCTGACGTCGTTGCGGTGGGCAGGGGCCACCTACGTCAACCTGGTCCGCAACACGCCGCTGACCGTCATCATGGTCTTCCTGGTACTGGCCGTGTGGACCCAGCTGGGCGTCACCCTGTCCGGTGACTTCACGAGCAACTTCTTCAACTTCGCCGTCGCGGGCCTCGGGGTCTACCACGCAGCGTTCGTGTGCGAGTCGATCCGCTCGGGCGTCAACACGGTGCCCGTGGGACAGGCCGAGGCGGCGCGGGCCATCGGCCTGCCGTTCCTGGCCGCCGCCCGGATCATCGTGCTGCCCCAGGCGTTCCGCGGGGCGGTCGCGCCGCTCGGCAACACTCTGATCGCCCTGCTCAAGAACTCCACCGTGGCGGCCGCCGCGTCGGTGGCCGAGTCCTCGGGAACCATGAAGACCCTCATCGAGTTCCACCCCGACTACCGGTGGCAGGTCTTCGTGACGTTCGCCATCGGGTTCGTCGTGCTCGTCATCCCCATCGGCCTGGCCACCACGTGGCTGTCGCGCCGGCTGGCGGTGACCCGGTGACCGCCGGCGCCGCCGTCCTGTTCGACGAGCCCGGGCCGCGCGGCCGCCGGGCCATGCTGGCGTCCAACGTGCTGGGCGCCGTGGTCGTGGCGGGTATCGCCGTGTGGGTGGTGCTCACGCTCGTCGCCAAGGGCCAGTTCGACTCCGGGCTGTGGCGTGCGGCCACCGACGCCCGCGCCTGGCAGTACTACTACCTGCCCGGCCTGCGCAACACGCTCCAGGCTGCCGCGGTGGCCACCGTCGGCGCCGTCGTCTTCGGGATCGTGTTCGGGATGGGACGGCTCTCCTCCGTCCGCGTGGTGCGCTGGCTCAGCTCGGTGATCGTCGAGTTCCTGCGCGCCGTGCCCGTGCTGCTCATGATGGTGTTCCTCAACGCCCTGTTCGGGGTGTCGCTGCGCGGCATCGTGCCCGACTCCGCCTACGCCGCCGTCGTCGTCGCCCTGGTGCTCTACAACGGCGCGGTGATCGCCGAGCTGGTTCGCTCCGGCGTGGGGAGCCTGCCCCGCGGGCAGGCGGAGGCCGGGTTCTCCCTCGGCCTCACGCGCGGGCAGACGCTCCGCTCGATCCAGCTCCCCCAGGCGCTCGTCGCGATGCTCCCGGCCGTGGTGTCCCAGCTCGTCGTGGTGCTCAAGGACTCGGCGCTCGGCCAGCTCATCGGGTACCGGGAGCTGCTGCGCACCGCCCAGATCCTGTCCTCGGGCGGCGGCAACCCGCTCCAGACGCTGTTCGTCGCCGCCGCGCTGTTCATCGTCCTCAACGTCGTCCTGTCCTTCGTGGCGGGTCGCCTCGCGCGGCGGCTGTCGTCGCGCACCTCCGGCTCACCCCACCCGGGCACCGGGATCGGGCCCGCGCCCGCGGTCACCGCGCCGGCTGCTCCCGAGGTGTGACGAGCCCGCTGAGGTAGGGCGCGACGACGTCGGGCGACACCCGCACGTCGGCGACGAGCACACCGCGCGCCCCCGCGGACAGCCACTGCTCGACCACGCTCAGGTCGCCCAGGGTGCGGATCACGGCACCCTGGGCCCCGAGTGCCCGGCCGAGGGCGGCGAAGTCGATCTCGCCCACCCGCATCGCGGCCTGGTCCAGCCCCAGCGTCCCGTA
Source organism: Xylanimicrobium pachnodae JCM 13526 = NBRC 107786 (assembly GCA_001592145.1). Classification (GTDB taxonomy): domain Bacteria; phylum Actinomycetota; class Actinomycetes; order Actinomycetales; family Cellulomonadaceae; genus Xylanimonas; species Xylanimonas pachnodae. Next base: position 97,199 of record BCWJ01000002.1, read on the forward strand.
CTGGTGCACCTCGGCACCGTAGACACCGTCGTTGACGACGACGACGAGCGCGCTGCGGGCGCACCGGGTCACGGTCTCCAGATCGGCGAGCCCCATGATCCCGCCACCGTCGCCGACCACCACGACGGTGGTGACCTCCGGGCGGGCGACCAGCGCGCCGGGCGCCGACGGCAACCCCAGCCCGATCGACTGGAACGCCGTGCCGACCAGCACGATCGAGTCCTCGCGCGGCAGCGACAGGTACGTGTTGGCCCAGCCGATGAAGTGGCCGCCGTCGGAGACCACCTGGCGCTCGGCCGGCAGGATCCGCTCGAGCCGGGTGAACACGGCGCGCGGGTCGAGCCGGCCGTCCGCCGCGACCTCGGCGCCGTCGTGGCTGCGCAGGTAGCGGACACCGCTGCGGACCCTCGGGGCCGCGCCGGGCCGTGGTTCCCACGCGCCGCCCGCGTCCAGCCGGGCGCGGAGCCCACGCACGGTCGCCCCGACGTCGGCCCTCACGAACCGGGTGACGAGCGGGTGCGTCGCCGCCGGACGCAGGTCGACCTGGATCACGGCCGCGTCGGGTGCGAACGCGCGCCCCTCCCTGGCCGTGAACGGGTTCAGGCCGGCCCCCAGCACGAGCACGACGTCGGCGCCCTGGATGAGGCCGGCCGCCTCGTCGCCCGCGAACCCGCCGCAGATGCCCACGTCGCCGGGGTACCCAGCGAGCAGGCCCCGGGCCGGAGCCGTCGTGGCGGTGAGCGCGCCGAGCCGCTCCGCGAGCGCCCGCACCTCGGCACCGCAGCCTCGTGCGCCACGGCCCGCGACGACGAGCGGCCGTGCGGCCTGCACGAGCTGCGCTGCGACGGCGTCGAGCTCGTCCGCGCCGGCCTCACGCGGCGCCGTGGGCGGGTGCGGCGCGGGGACGCCCGGGTCGGCGGCCTGCGCCGTCGCCGTGTCGTAGGGCAGGGCGAGGACGACGGGGCGCCGGTGGGTGACCGCGTCCCAGGCCGCCTCGGCGACGAGCGTGCCGGGGGCGGCGGCGTCGAGGTGCACGAAGCGGGCGCCCGTGGCGTGCACGAGCTCGCCCTGGTCGATGTCGAAGCTGCGCCGCCCCTGTGCCGGGGCGTCTCCCGCCAGCAGGAGCAGCGGCGTCCCGGCCAGGGCGGCCTCGGTGAGCGCGGTGACGGCGTTGGTGAGGCCCGCCCCGTAGGTGGTGGTCGCGGCGGCGAGGCGGCCGGACACGCGGTGGTAGGCGTCGGCGGAGGCGACGGTGGCCGCCTCGTGCCGCACGCAGGTCACCGGGGTGCGGGAGCGCGCCAGGGCGTCGAGCACGTAGGCGTTGCCGTTGCCCAGGAGCGCGAAGACGTGATCGGTGGTGGCCGCGAGCGCGGCAGCGACGGTGGCGGCGACGGTGGTCATCCGATCTTCCTTCCAGCCGGAATCATATATGATGTCACCGCCACGGCAACGTCGCCACGGCTGGCCGCCGCGACCCGTCGCGGCGGCGGACCGGAACAGCAAGGGAGCTGTGATGTCCGAGATCGTCCTCAACCCCCGCAGCCGCGAGGATCGCCGGGTCGCCCTCGCGACCCTCGTCGGCACCTCGATCGAGTGGTACGACTTCTTCATCTATGCCAACGCGACCGCGCTCGTCCTGGCGCCGCTGTACTTCGAGCCCTTCACGGCGTCGGGCAGCGAGCTCGCCGGACGCATCCTGGGCTTCGCGACGCTCGGCATCGGGTTCCTGTTCCGGCCGCTGGGCGCGATCGTGGCCGGCCACCTGGGCGACAAGATCGGGCGCAAGTCCATGCTCGTGGCGACGCTCCTGGTCATGGGCGTCTCGACGGCCCTCATCGGCATCGTCCCCACGCACGCGCAGATCGGCGTCACGGCGCCGCTGCTGCTGGTGCTGCTGCGCATCCTCCAGGGCTTCTCCGCGGGCGGCGAGTGGGGCGGCGCGGCGCTCATGGCCGTCGAGCACGCGCCCGCGGCCAAGCGCGGGCTGTTCGGCGGGTTCCCGCAGATCGGCGTCCCGATCGGCATGCTCATCGCGACGGCCGTGCTGGCGATCATCACGGCCACCACGACCGACGCGCAGTTCCTGGCCTGGGGGTGGCGCGTCCCGTTCCTGCTGTCGATCGTCCTGGTCGTCATCGGGCTCGTGATCCGGCTCGGCGTGAGCGAGTCGCCCGTCTTCCAGAAGATGGCGCAGGCCGCGAGCCACGAGCAGGTGCGGCTGCCCGTGGTGCAGGTGCTGCGGTTCTGCTGGCCGGCCATCGTGCTCGGCGCCCTGACGTTCGCCGCGAACAACGCCAACGGCTACATGATCACCGGCGGCTACATCCTGTCGTACTCGACCAGCGAGCTCGGGCTGGACCGCACCCCCGTGCTGAACATGGTGCTGCTGGCGTCGGCGGCCTGGGGCGTCACCACGATGGCCGGTGCGATCCTGTCCGACCGGATCGGGCGCATGGCCGTCTACCGCATCGGGTTCGTCTGGATGATCCTGTGGGCGTTCCCCCTGTTCCTGCTCATCGACTCCGCCGACGTCGGCAGCATCGGGCTCGCCATGGTGGTGGCGTCCGTGGGGCTCGGGTTCACCTACGGCCCCCAGGCCGCACTGTTCACCGAGATGTTCCCCGCCCAGGTCCGCTTCTCGGGTGCGGCCCTCGCCTACGCCGCCGGCGCCATCGTGGGCGGCGCGTTCGCCCCGCTGATCGCCACCTGGCTCCAGGCGACGTTCCAGACGTCCGCCGCGGTGTCCACCTACCTGGCCTTCATGGCGGCGATCGGGCTGGTGGCGAGCCTCATCATCCGCGACCGCACCGGACGGCCGCTCGACGCCTCCGCCACCGACATCCCCGGCGCGGCCGCCCTCAACCGGGAGCTGAGCCGCGGCTCGAACGGGCGGCACCGCCTGGGGTGAGGGCAGGCACCCGGACCAAGGTCACCGGCTCGGAAGCGACCGCACGTCCGTGAACGCGACGCCCGCGACGGCGCCGGACAGCCCGCGGCGGTCCGGCGTCGCCACCACCGCGACGACGGCGACCAGCGCGAGGAGCGAGGCCGCGGCGCCGAACGGGACCGTGAGCAGCCAGTGCGGCACGGCGGCGTCGTCGGGCAGGGAGGCGAGCGCCGAGCAGGCGCCCCACAGGGCGCCGGGGACCAGGGCGCGCACCGCGCGGCGCCCGAACGAGGGCCGCACCCCGGCGTGCACGGGCGCGAGCCACAGGGCCCGCTGGCCCAGGGAAGCGCCCGAGCCGAGCACCGGGAGCACGAAGACGAGGACGAACGGCACGGCGGACCCGGCCAGCCACTCGCCCCAGGCGGTCACGACCCGCTCGTCGCCCTGCGCGTACGCTGCCGTCCGCCACGCGATGGCACCCACCGCGCCGAGCGCGAGGTAGGCGAACGCGTCGAGCAGCATCGACCCCCAGCGGCGCCGCAGCGTGACGGGGCGCGGCACGCCGCGCTCGCGCGCCAGATCGCGGGACTGCGGCATCCAGTGCAGCACCGCGGGGGCGATCACGGCCCCGAGCAGCGCCCCCACCGTGTTCGCGAGCAGGTCGTCGACGTCGGCAACGCGGTAGGCGCAGCCGATCAGACCGAAGATCCCCGTGTACTGCGTCGTCTCGATGACGAGGGAGACGAGCAGGCCCGACAGCGTCGCGGTGGCGACACCCCGGCCGAGGAACCGACGCCAGAGCACACCCCACGGCACGAACAGCACGACGTTGAACACCACCTGGAGCGTGGCCGCGTGCAGGAGCGTCCCCCGCAGGCCCAGGCCGGCCGTCTCACGCCGGATGTCCGCCACGAACTGGAACAGGTGCGTCTGCATGCCGGCCACGCCGTGCACGGCACACCACGCGGCCAGGTCGCCCGACGGCACCGGGAGCAGCGTGTACGCCGCGAGCGCGACACCGTAGACCGCGACGGCCGCCGCCCCGATCGTGCGGCGCGTACTCAGGCGGCCGTACCGGCGCGACTGCCAGACGACGAGCGGCATGAGCAGCCCCACGAAGAGCAGCGAGCCGAACAGCACGGCGATGACCGCAGGCCAGGTCCAGGTCCCCATGCGGGGATCATCTCAGGAGGTCAGCACCGCCACGAACTCGCACTCGATGAGCTTGCCACCCTCCAGCACCCCGGCCAGGACGTGCCGGGCAGGACGCTTCGCGGGGTCGGGGAACAGCGCGACCCACTCGCGGTTGAGCACGTCCTTGCGGCCGAGGTCCGCGAGCCACACGGTCACGTGGACGACGTCGTCGGGGGTGCCGCCCGCCCCCTCGATCACGGCGCACAGCGCACCGGCCATCGCCGCGGCCTGCTCCTCGAGCGTGCCGGGCAGGGAGCGATCACGCTGGCTGCGTCCCGTGATGACGCTCGAGAAGACGAACGGCCCCACCCGGTAGGCGCTCGGCACCGGGTTGGCGTGCGTGAAGCCCTGCGTGTAGACGGGGCCACGGTCGGACAGGTCGACGCCGAACAGGTCGGCGCGGTTCGGGTTGGCGACGTGCGGGTGCGGAACCATCAGCGGTACTCCGGTCGGGTCTCGTGCGGGTCGGGGGCCTGCGGGGCGGGGGTGGCCCACACGGCTGCGAGGGCCTCGCTCCCCCGCGCGAGCAGAGTGACGTCGGCGCCCACCAGGACGAACGCGGCTCCCGCCTCCAGGTACCGGCGCGCCTGCTCGGGCGCGAAGGCGTTGACGCCCACGGGCTTGCCCGCAGCCGTGACGGCGTCGAACGTGGCGAGCACGTGGGCGACGACGTCGGGGTGGTCCTGCTCCCCCAGGTGCCCGAGCGAGGCGGCGAGGTCGGAGGGTCCGACGAACACGCCGTCCACGCCGTCGACGGCGGCGATGCGGGCGGCGTCGGCCACCCCGGCCGCGGACTCGATCTGAACGAACACGCTGACGTGCCGCGCCGCGTCCGCGAGGTAGTTCTCGACCCTGTTCCACCGGGACCCGCGGGCGAGCGCCGAGCCGACGCCGCGCACGCCGCGCGGCGGGTAGGACGCGGCGGCGACCGCCGCCTCGGCCTGCTCGGCCGTCTCGACCATGGGGACGAGCAGGTTCTGCGCCCCGAGGTCGAGCACCTGCTTGATCAGGACGACGTCCCCGGCCGCCACGCGCACCACCGCGGTGACGGGGTACGCGGCCACCACCTGGAGGATCGCCGTGGTGGTCTCCAGGCCGAGCGGCGAGTGCTCGCCGTCCACGAGGATCCAGTCGAGACCGGAGCCGGCCACGATCTCTGCCACGAGCGGCGACCCGGTGCACACCCAGGCCCCGGCGAGCGGGCGGCGCGCAACGGCGAGCCGGTCACGGAACGTGGGCGGCAACCGGTACGGGTTCACACGAAGCGGCATGTGACGACCCCCAGGTCCCGGTAGTCGGCGTGCACCGTGTCCCCCGGGTTCACCCACACGGGACGGGTGAACGACCCGGCCAGGATGGTCTCCCCCGCCTCCAGCCGCGCCCCGTGCCGGCCGAGCTTGCGGGCCAGCCAGGCGACGCCGGTGGCGGGGTGGCCCAGGACGCCGCCCGCCACCCCCGTCTCCTCGACGGTCTCGTTGCGGGAGATCATCGCGGCCACCCAGCGCAGGTCGACGTCGTCCGGCCGCACCGGCCTGCCCCCGAGCACCATGGCGCCGTACGCGGCGTTGTCCGCGATGGTGTCCACGACGGTGCGGCCCTCGAGCTCGATGTGCGCGTTGAGGACCTCGAGCGCCGGCACCACGTACTCGGTGGCGCGCAGCACGTCCAGGACGGTCAGGTGCGCACCTTCGAGCGGCGCGCGCAGCACGAAGGCGAGCTCGACCTCGATGCGCACCGTGGAGTAGCGCGCGTGCTCGATCACGGCGCCCGACTCGACCACGGTGTCGTCGAAAATGACGCCGTAGTCGGGTTCGGTGATACCCGTGGCCTGCTGCATCGCGCGCGAGGTGAGGCCGATCTTGCGGCCCACCAGGCGCCGGCCCGCCGCGATCATCCGGTCGCGCCACAGGCCCTGGATCGCGTAGGAGTCCTCGACCTCGGCGTCGGGGAACCGCGCGGTGATCCGGGGAACCATCGTCCGGTCCCGGTCCGCCTCGGCGAGCTCGGCGGCGAGCGCCCGGTGCGTCGCGTTGTCCAGCATGGGTGCGCCCGGCCTCAGAGCTGGTGGCCGAGCTTGTACTCGCCCAGCTTCCACTGCGGCATGGGCTCCTCGTCGTCCGCGCGGGTGTAGGAGAACCCGTCGGCACCGATCGTCACCGCCATCTCGGAGGCGTCGGAGCGGGCCACCACGGGCTGCGGGTTCCCGTCGAGGTCGAGCACCAGGGAGGCGTCGGTGTACCAGGAGGGCACCACGGGGTTGCCCCACCAGTCGCGCCGCTGGTTGTCGTGCACGTCCCAGGTGACCACGGGGTTGTCGGGATCGCCCGTGTAGTAGTCCTGCGTGTAGATCTCCACCCGGTGCCCGTCCGGGTCGCGCAGGTAGAGGTAGAACGCGTTGGACACGCCGTGGCGGCCGGGGCCGCGCTCGATGCAGTCCGAGCGGCGCAGTGCGCCGAGCTTGTCGCAGATCGCCAGGATGTTGTGCTTCTCGTGGGTGGAGAACGCCACGTGGTGCATGCGCGGGCCGTCCCCGCCGGTCGCCGCCGTGTCGTGCACGGTGGGCTTGCGGCGCACCCAGGCCGCGTAGACGGTGCCCTCCGCGTCCGCGATGTCCTCCGTGACACGGAAGCCGAGGTCCTGCAGGTGGCGCACGGCCCGCGGGACGTCGGGGGTGACCTGGTTGAAGTGGTCGAGCCGCACGATCTGCCCGGGGACGAACAGGTCGTAGCGCCAGTGCAGCCGCTCCTGGTGCTCGGTGTCGGCGAAGAACTCGAGGGGGAACCCCAGCGGGTCGCTCACGCGCACCGAGTCGCCCACGCCCTTGACGAAGCCGTCCGGGGCGCGGCGCACGTCGCAGCCCAGCTCGGTGTAGAAGGCGACCGCGCGGTCGAGGTCCGCCGCGGAGCGCACCCGGTAGGAGAACGCGGCGACGGCAGCCACCGGGCCCTGGCGCAGCACCAGGTTGTGGTGGATGAACTCCTCGGCCGAGCGCAGGTAGACGACGTCGTCGTCCTCCTCGGTGACGAACAGGCCGAGCACGTCCACGTAGAACTCGCGCGACCGCGCGAGGTCCGTGACCACGAGCTCCATGGACGCGCACCGCAGGATGTCCGGCGGGGGCGACGACGGCGTCGCGACCGGGTGGGGCGACTCGATGGGGGCCTCCGCGGTGACGAAGAACCCGGAGGAGGTGAGCTGGCGATCGAGGGTCATGGCAGCGTCCTTGCTACGCGTGGTGATCGGTGGTGGTGATCGTGGTGATCGGCGGGTCACGTGCCGGGGACGAAACCCTGGGCCATCGCTTCGGCACCGGCGCCGAACCGCATGGAGTGGGTCTGGTCGAGGTTGATGTGCACGGCCTGCTGGTCGGTGTAGAAGTCGATCGACCGGTAGCCGCCCTCGTGCCCCAGGCCGGAGGCCTTGACCCCGCCGAACGGCGTACGCAGGTCGCGCACGTTGTTGGAGTTGAGCCACACCATGCCCGCGTCGATGCCGTTCGCGACGTTGTGGGCCCGGCGCAGGTCGGAGGTGTACACGTAGGCCGCCAGGCCGTACCTGGTGGCGTTGGCCAGGGCCAGCGCCTCGGCGTCGTCGTCGAACGGGGTGATCACGGCGACGGGCCCGAAGATCTCCTCCTGGAAGATGCGGGCGTTCGCGGGCACGTCGGCGAACACGGTGGGGGCCACGAAGTTGCCCGTGGGGAACGCCTCGGGGCGCCCGCCGCCGGCGACCAGGCGCCCCTCCGACGCGCCGAGCTCGATGTAGCGCATGACCTTGGCGAAGTGCTCCGGGTGGACGAGCGCCGCGACCTCCGTGGCCGGGTCGCTCGGCAGGCCCACCACGATGCTGCGGGCGCGCTGCGCGTACCGCTCCACGAAGTCGTCGTAGATCGAGCGCTGCACCAGCACCCGTGAGCCGGCGGTGCACCGCTCGCCGTTGAGGGAGAAGACGCCGAACACGGTGGCGTCGAGCGCGGCGTCCAGGTCGGCGTCGTCGAACACGATCGCCGGGGACTTGCCGCCCAGCTCCATGGAGAGCGACTTGAGGTGCGGGGCCGCGTTCGCGAAGATGACCTGCCCGGTGCGGGACTCGCCGGTGAACGAGAGCATGGGGACGTGCGCGTGCTTGACCAGGGCGTCGCCCGCCTGCTCGCCCAGCCCGTTGACCACGTTGACCACGCCGCGCGGGACACCCGCCTCCGCGAAGACCGCCCCCCACAGGGAGGCCGTCAGCGGCGTGAACTCGGCCGGCTTGAGCACCACCGTGTTGCCCGTGGCCAGCGCCGGGGCGAGCTTCCACGACTCCTGCATGAAGGGCGTGTTCCACGGCGTGATGAGCCCGGCGACGCCTCGGGGCTTGCGGTTGACGTAGTTGAGCTGGCGGCCCGGCACCTTGAAGGCGTCGTCGACCTGCGCCACGACCAGGTCGGCGAAGAACCGGAAGTTCTCCGCGGCCCGCCGCGCCTGGCCCTGGGCCTGGGTGATGGGCAGGCCCGCGTCGAAGCTCTCGAGCGCCGCGACCTCGTCGGCGCGCGCCTCGACCAGGTCCGCCACGGCGTGCAGGATGCGGGAACGCTGACGCGGCTGGAGCCGCGGCCACGGACCGTCGTCGAACGCGTGCCTCGCCGCGGCGACGGCGAGGTCGATGTCGGCCTGCGTGCCGGCCGCGGCACTCGCGTAGACCTCGTTGGTGGCCGGGTCGAGCACGTCGAACGCGTCGCCGTCGACGCTGTCCACATAGCTGCCGTCGATGTAGTGCTGGATCCGGCTCGGCAGGCCGGGCGGGCGCTGGGCGATGGTCATGAGGACTCCTCCTCGGTGCGAGCGGGTCGGTGGTCGTCGCGCGCGGCGTACCGCGCCTGCCAGGTGGCGTCCGGGGGGAACAGGCCGTCGAGCGCGTAGCCCGCCGCGACCTGGGCGGCCACCCAGGCGTCCTGCTCCTCCTGGGCCAGGGCCGCGTCGGCGACCTCCTGGGCGATCGCGGGCGGGATGACGATCACGCCGTCGGCGTCGCCCACGATGATCTCGCCGGGCAGCACGGTCGCTCCCCCGCAGCAGACGGCGACGTCGACGTCCCAGGGCACGTGCCGCCGCCCGAGGACGGAGGGGTGCGCGCCCCGACTGAAGACGGGCAGGCCCGTGGCGACCACGGCCTCGTGGTCGCGGACGGCTCCGTCGGTGACCACGCCCTCGACACCGTTGGCCCGGGCGCGCAGCGCGAGGATGTCGCCGAGCGTGCCCGCGTCGGCCACGCCGCGCGCCTCGATCACGATCACCTGCCCGGGCCCGGCGGCGTCGAAGCAGCGCTTCTGGGCGTTGTACCCGCCCCCGCGGGCGGCGAACAGGTCCTCGCGATACGGCACGAGCCGCAGGGTGGTGGCGACGCCCACGATCGTGTGCTCCGGGCGGGCGGGGCGGGGGCCGTCGACGAACACGCCCACCAGACCACGCCGGCGCAGCTCGGCGGACAGCGCTGCGACCGGGACGCGGCGCAGCGTGGCCAGCAGCTCGGGGGTCAGCGCTGTGGCCGCGGCGGGCACCTCGGCAGCAGCCGGGAGGGGCGCGGTCGGCTCGGTCACTCGGGACTCCTTCGTCCGTCGGTGGGCCCGTCCGGTGGGCACACTGGGTGGTGGGCCGTTGCCGGAGGGCTGGCGTCGTTGCTCCCGAATCGTATACGGTTTCATCCGGGCGTGGGCACCGAAGCCGACGCGGCGTCGCCCCACCTCGCCACCGCCTGTCGTTCCACCGAGGAGGTCCACGCATGACCACCGCAGCAGAACACGCGCTGCTCGCGTCCGTCGAGAAGGCGCTGCTCATCGACGGCACGTGGCGGCCCGCCACCACCGGCGCCACCTTCGACGTCCTCGACCCTGCGACCGGGGCCACCCTCGCGACGATCGCCGACGCCGCCCCCGAGGACGGGATCGCGGCGCTCGACGCGGCGGTCGCCGCACAGGACGCCTGGGCCGCGACCCCGGCACGCACCCGCGCGGAGATCCTGCGCCGCGCGTTCGACCTGCTCCAGGAGCGGCGGGCCGACTTCGCGCTCCTCATGACACTCGAGATGGGCAAGCCGTACGCGGAGTCGCTCGGCGAGGTGACGTACGGGGCCGAGTTCCTGCGCTGGTTCGCCGAGGAGGCGCCGCGCATCACGGGCCGCTACGGGCCCAACCCCGAGGGCACGGGGCGCATGATCGTCACCCAGCACCCCGTGGGCCCCTGCTACCTGATCACGCCCTGGAACTTTCCCCTGGCCATGGCCACGCGCAAGATCGCGCCCGCCCTGGCCGCCGGGTGCACCGTGGTGGTCAAGCCCGCCCACCAGACACCGCTGACCACCCTCGCCTTCGCCCAGGTGCTCATCGAGGCCGGACTGCCCGCAGGCGTCGTCAACGTCGTCACGACGACGTCGTCATCGAGCGTGTCCGCGCCGATCATCGCCGACCCCCGCCTGCGCAAGCTCAGCTTCACCGGCTCGACGCCCGTGGGCGTGGCCCTCCTGAAGCAGGCCGCGCCCGGCGTCCTGCGCACCTCCATGGAGCTCGGGGGCAACGCCCCGTTCGTCGTGTTCGACGACGCCGACCTCGACAGGGCCGTGGAGGGTGCCCTGGTCGCGAAATTCCGCAACATCGGCCAGGCATGCACCGCCGCCAACCGGTTCGTCGTGCACACCGACGTCGCCGGCGAGTTCGCGGCGCGCGTCACCGAGCGCGTGCGCGCCATGCGCATCGGCCGCGGCACCGACGACGGCGTGGCGATCGGCCCGCTCATCGACCAGGCCGCCGTCACCAAGGCCGACGCGCTGGTGCGGGACGCGGTGGCCCGCGGCGCCCATATCGCCACCGGCGGCGAGCCGATCGACGGGCCGGGCACGTTCTACCAGCCCACCGTGCTGACCGGCGTCGACCGCACCGCGGACCTCTGGCGCGAGGAGATCTTCGGGCCCGTCCTGGCCATCACCACGTTCGACACCGAGGACGACGCCGTGCGGCTCGCCAACGACACCGAGTACGGGCTGGTCTCCTACGTGTACACGCAGGACCTCGCGCGCGGTCAGCGCATGGTCGAGCGGCTCGCCACCGGGATGATGGGCCTCAACGTGGGCGTCGTGTCGAACGCGGCCGCCCCGTTCGGCGGCTGGAAGCAGTCGGGCCTGGGGCGCGAGGGCGGCGTCGAGGGCATCCACGAGTACCTGCAGACCAAGTACACGCTCACCGCAGACCCGTTCTGACGGCACCCCGTCAGTCGGTCACTTCCCGGCGGCCCGCGCTCCACGCGGACCACAAGCGGTGGTAGGTCCCACCGCGGGCGAGCAGCTCGGCGTGGGTCCCGCGCTCCACGACCCGCCCGGCGTCCATGACCAGGATGGCGTCCGCGCGCGACGCCTGGTCGAGGCGGTGCGCCACCACCAGGGCGGTGCGCCCCAAGGTCACCTCCTCGGCGGCGTCCTCCAGGGCGCCCGCCCCGGCGGAGCCCGCCTCCGCGGTCGCCTCGTCCATGATGACGACGGCGGGGTCGAGCAGCAGCACCCGGGCCAGGGCGAGCTGCTGCGCGGCGACGGGGTCGAGCTGGGCGCCGCGGGCGCCGACCACCGTGTCCAGGCCGTGCGGGAGCCGGTCGAACCAGGCGCGGGCGCGTACCCGGTCGAGCGCGGCCAGCAGCTCGGCGTCGTCGGCGCCGGGCTTGGCGAGCGTCAGGTCCTGGCGCAGCGTGCCGGAGAACACGTGCACCTCCTGGCTCACCATGGCCAGGCGCGCGATGCGGTCGCGATCGGACAGCGCGGAGACGGGGTACCCGTCCACGAGCACCTGGCCGGCGTCGGGCACGCGCAGCCCGGCGACGAGGGCCGCGACGGTCGTCTTGCCGGCACCGGAGGCGCCCACCAGGGCGACCGTGCGGCCGGGCTCGATGACCAGCTCGACGTCGCGCACGGCCCAGCCGCCGCCGTAGCTGAAGCTCACGTCGCGCAGCTCGACGCGGCCCACGGGGTCGCCGACGCCGCTGTCCGGCACGGGCGCGGGCGGGTCGGCCACGACGCCGACGATGCGGGCGAGGGAGGCGTACCCGGACTGGACGACGTCGAGCACGCGCATGAACATGTTCAGCGGGCCCCGCAACCGGATGATCATGAGCACCGCGCCGGTCACGGCTCCGACCGTGAGCGCGCCCGTGGCCACCAGGCGGTAGCCGACCGCCAGGGCGATGGTCAGCATGAGCAGCTCGGCGCCGAGCATCCACGAGTTGAGCACCAGCATGGTGGTGCGGGCCCGGATGCCCTTGCGGACCACACCCCACGACGCGTTCGCGATCCGGGTGTGCATGCGGTCCTCCATCGCGAAGGCCCGCACCGTGGCTCGCCCACGGATGGCCTCCAGCACGCGGCGGGCGCGCTCGGCCATGGCGGCACGCTCGGCGGCGTATCGCGCCGGCGCCTTGCCGAGGTAGAGGCGCGCTGCGACGTAGTACACCGGGCCGACGACGACGGGGATCACCAGGAACCGCCAGTCCAGCGTGAACAGGGCGACGACGGTGGCCACGATCGTGAAGAGCGAGGTGGACAGCGTGGGCACCGTCTCCGTGACGGCGGCGGACAGCTCGGCGACGTCGTCGGTGGAGCGGCTGACCAGGTCGCCCGTGCCGGCGTCCTCGACGCGGTGGGTGGGCAGCTCCAGGGCGGTGCCGACCATGTCCTCGCGCAAGGTGGCGATGACCCGTTCGGACAGCCGCGCGACCAGATAGAAGCCCGTGGCGCTCAGGGCCGCGCCGGTGACCGCGGCACCGAGCAGCTCGGCACCGATGAGCCACAGCGACCGCGTCGACGCACCCGAGACCACGTCGACGATCTGGCCCATGAGCCGGGGTACGAGCACGGCGGCGTACGCACCCGCGCCGAGCAGCACCAGCGCGAGCACGAACCACCAGGTGGCGTGCCGGACGGTGCGCACCTGGCTGGCCACCTCGCGGCGCACCTGGCCGAAGGTGGCCAGCGGGAAGCGCAGTGCGGCGTCGGCGCCCGCGGGGGCGGGTGCGGTCATCGGACGCCCTCCCCCAGGTACCGCTCCGCCGTCGCGCGCAGCTCCGTGGCCGGGACGTGGTGCGCGGCGACGGCGTTCCACGCCGGGGCCTCGCTGAGCACGATGGTGACCATGCCCGCGCGGTGCCGCGACACGCGCTCGGCGATGTTCTGCTCGGTGACGGAGTCCACGGCCGTCGTGGGGTCCTGCAGCACCAGGACGCGCGGGGCGAACGCGACGGCACGGGCCAGGGCGACCCGCTGGCGCTGGCCGCCCGACAGCATCGACCCGCCCTCCCCCACGCGCTTGTCCCCGCCCTCGGGGATGTCCTCGCAGCACGCGACGTGCAGCGCCTGGTCGGCCACGGCGCGGTCGGGGTAGACGTTGTCGGCCACGGAGCCGTCGAACAGGTCGGCCGCGTGCGGGGCGACGACGACGGTGCTGCGCGGCAGGGACTCCAGCAGGTCGATGAGCGCGTCGTCGGTGCCGCGCACCACGGTCAGCCCGGCGGGCAGCGCGGCGACGAGGCTCGCGGTGCGCGCCGCGTCCGCCTCGTCGGCGCGCTCGAACCCGGCCCCGAGCACCTCGCGGATGCGCCGCCCGGAGGCCTCGGCCGACGCCCAGCGGGAGGCGAGGTTGCGCCCGAACATGGTCATGGGGGTGATGAGGAACTGCGTGAGCCCGACGACGGTGATGAGCTCGCCGATGCTCAGGTGCCCGCCCAGCGCGAGCGCCCCGGACGTGATGCCGAGCGCGGACACGAGGATCGCCCCGGCCGCCTCGGTGGCGCCGTTGAGCCGCGCCTCGGCGGCGTTGGCGTGCACGGTGCGGCCGTAGGCGACGCCTGAGACCTCGGCGTAGCGGCCGCGCACCGTGACGATCGCGCCCAGGCCCTTGAGGATGCGCAGCCCCTGCACGACGTCGGCGGCGGTCGCGGCGGCCTGCGCGATCGCCTGCTGACGGGCGATCGACCGGGCCTGGAGCGGACGGGCCACCCGCAGCGCCACGACGACCAGCAGCGGCCCGCCCACCAGGATGGCCAGGCTCAGCCACGGACTGATCGTGAACATCATGATCGCGCCGTACGTGATCGACGCCGCCTCCGCGACGGGCATGACGGTCATCATCACGATCTCGCCCACCCGCGTGGTGTCCGACGACGCGATCGACAGCAGGCCGCCCGCCGTGCGCTCGGAGCCGGCGAAGCCGCGCGGGTCCGCGATGCGGTCCGTGACCATGGTGCGCAGGTCGTGGCTCACGAGCTGCTGGCTGCGGATCAGGAAGAACCGCGCCACCCAGTTCACGCCCACCGCGACCGTGAACAGGCCGGCCAGCACGAGCATCCAGAAGCCCAGGCGGTCGGCCGACGACGTCGCGATCGCCTCGTCCACCGCCCGCCCCACCACCACGGGCGTCAGGCCGTTGCACAGGAACGCGGCCGCCATGCCGATCGAGGCGACGAAGCTCCACGGCCGCTGCGAGAGGGCGACCTTGAGCGTCCACCGCTTCGCGTCCTGCGCGGGCATCCGCGACGGCCGTCCGCCCGGGCCGGGGAGCGCTCTGTAGTCGACGCCGCTCCCCTCGCCGCTCCCCTCGGCATTCCCCGTGGCGGGAGCAGGTGGGACGTGCGGCACGGACGGCAACGCTACACGGGCGGCCCGGGTGCGGTGGCCGGTGACCGGCTGCGGAGACGTGCCGCCTCGGCCCTACCGCAGCTCCTGGACGATCTGGCGGGTCCCGGCGTCGCACGTCACGGTCGCGAGCGCCCCGTTGACCAGGGGAAGGTGCGGCGGGACGTGCCCGATCTCCAGGTCGAAGACGATGGGTAGGGCCAGGCGGCCCAGGGCGTCGAGCACCGCCTGCTCCTGGGTCATCGCGGGGTGGTCGGGAGCGCTCGTGCGCCCCACCAGGATCGCCGTCGCGTCCTCGAACCACCCGGCGAGCCGCAGCGCGTGGAGGTTCGCGCAGATCGCGGCCGCGTTGGCCTCGCAGGCCTCCAGGTAGACGATCAGGCCCTCGTCCGCATGCCGGCGACCGAACGCGGCCACGTCCCCGTACGCCGTCCCCGCCAGGTTGGCGATCGTCTCGATGCACCCGCCGATCAGACGGCCGCAGACCGCGAGCGAGTCGGCACCGTGCAGGCGCCAGCTCCCCGTGCCGACCTCCCGCCACCGGACCGCCGCGGCGTCCTCCGCCAGCGGCACCCAGGCGGCCACCTGGCCGCTGTCCCGCTGCACGTGCGGACCGGCCCCCGAGGCGATCTCGGTCCACCGCAGCAGGCCCGCCGGGGGCTCGTACGGGGTGTCGGCCAGGTTGTCGCCGTGCATCGTCGCCCAGCCGAGCCTGGTGGTGACCGGCACCAGGAGCGTCGAGATGTCCGAGAACCCGACGAGCCACGTGGGATCGGCCTGGGCCAGCGCGTCCCAGTCGAGCAGGTCCACCACGTCGATGCCGGTGTCCCCGCCCCACGGTGGCACGACACACCGGACCTCGGGGTCGCACAGCATCGCGGTGAGCTCGGCCGCACGCCGGTCCGCCGGTCCCGCGGTCAGGCCGGACCCGTCCATGCACTCGCCGACCACCACCTCGTACCCCGCGCGGCGCAGCCAGTCCACGCAGAACGCCACCCGCCGGGCGCCCGGGCCCTCGACACCGGAGGACGGCGAGGTCACCGCGATCGTGTCGCCGGGACGCAGCGGAGCGGGAAAGCGGAGCATGGCGCGATCCTGCCAGGTCACGGGCCGATGCTCCTCCGCGTGAGCTGCGCTACCCGCGCGCCCGCTGCGCCCCACGCCAGGTTGCCCGGTCCACCGCGGCCAGGGTGGTGCTCGGGATCTGCCCGTGCGAGGCGGTGATCACGGCGTCGAGCATGCTGGTCGCCACCGCGTCGGTGAAGTCCGCGGTCCACGCCAGGGCGTGCGGGGTCACCGTGACGTTGTCCATCGCCAGGAGCGGATCGCCGGCCGCGACGGGCTCCGGGTCGAAGACGTCGAGCGCCGCTCCCCCGATGCGCCCCTCGGCCAGCGCAGCGGTCAGGGCGGGCTGGACCACCAGCGCGCCACGACCCACGTTGACGAAGTGCGCGTGGGGCCGCATCGCGGCGAAGAAGCGCGCGTCGAACATCTGGTAGGACTCGTCGGTCAGCGACGCCGTGACGACGACGTAGTCCGACCGTTCGGCGAGCTCGCGCAACGGGACGGTCTCCACGCCCATCGCGTGCGCCCGGCGCCGCGCGGACGGCCGGTCCACCGCGAGGACGGTGACGCCCAGGTGCATCCCGATCAGGATCTCGGCCACGGCGGCGCCCACGCTCCCGAAGCCCACGATGCCCACGGTTCGCCCGGGCAGCCCGAGACCCCGGTGGTGACCTCGGTCCTGCGCCCACCGACCCGCCCTCGTCGCCTCGTGGTTCTCGACGAGCCGGTGCGCGCTCGCCAGGAGGAGCGTGACGGCGCTCAGGGCGAGCGGTACCCGGACCGCCTCCGGCGTCGTGGTGACGATGACACCCTCGGCGGCGAGCCCCGCGACGTCGATGCCGTCGTACCCGGCACCGAACCTGGCCACGTGCCGCAGGCGTGGCAGCCCACGGACCAGCTCGGACGTGAACGGCAGGTGCCCGAACGAGATGATCGCGTCGAGCCCGTCGAGCATCGCTGCCGGTGGCGGCGACGGCAGGCCGTCCAGGAGGTGCCACCGGATGCCCGCCGCTCCCAGGCGTTCGAGGTGCAGGTCCCCCCAGAGCGTGCGGCCGTCGTCGTAGCGGCAGTCGGGTGTCAGGCCCACCGTGTAGTCGGCCGGGTGCGCTGTCATGGTGTCCTCCCGTCGGCGTGCCCCGGGTGGTGCGCTCGCAGGGCACCGCGCAGGACGTCGCGGATGTACTGGTGGTTGATCGCGCACACGCCGAGGCCGTCGGTGCCGCAGTTCTCGCAGACGAAGGGCCCGCGGAACCCGGCCTCGATCGCGGCGCGGATGCCGTAGCGGTAGTCGATGACGCCCATGACGAGGGGCACCGGGAAGGTGGTGACGGCCCCGGTCCGGCGGTCCTCGTCCCGCGCGTAGTTCTTGATGTGCCAGAAGTTCGTGTAGGGAAGCACCTTGTCGAGCATCGAGCGCGGCGGCTCGACGGGGCGGTGCAGACGCACGAGGTTCCCGAGGTCCGGGTTGAGGCCCACCGCCCGGTGTGCGACGTCCTCGATGAAGGAGACCGCGAGGTCAGCCGTCCCGATGTAGGTGTCCTCGTACATCTCCAGGCTGATCTCGATGCCGAGCGCCGCCGCGTGGTCGCCCAGCTCGCGGAACCTGCGCACGGCGCGGTCCCGCATCGCCGGGTCGTCCAGGTCGTCGTGGTGGCCGTCCTCGAGCCAGAACCACAGCGCCTCCTTCTGGGCCGGGCGCAGCTCCTGGTGGAGCCCGAAGTTCACCACGCTCGCCCCGAGCTCGGGGGCCCGCTCGATCAACGCGTGTCCCTGCGCGAGGTACCGGTCGCCGTGGACCGGGTCGATGACGCTGCGCCGCGTCGTCGAGATGGACGGCACGCTCAGGCCCAGGTCGGCCAAGACACGCCTGAACTCGGCGAACCGTGCCGCGGGCATCTCGGCGAGCGGGAGCCACGAGTCGAGCGGGTCGACCGCGGTGAACCCCACGTCCGCCACCTGCTGGAGGAACCCGGCCCACACGGTCGCGCTCGCCTCGGCGAGGGGCGTCCCGTCGGGTGCGGTCGCCCCTTGGAACGGCAGCATGGCCGCGGCGATGGGCCAGTCGTCGGCGGAGTACATCTCGCGCCTCTCCTTCGGTCGGGAGCAGTCGGTGGCGGCCCGGGGAGGCGTCACAGGGCGCGCACCGCGTCCTCGCGCTCACGGAAGTACGTGATCGAGTCGTGGACGAGGGCGTCGAGCACGGCCGGGTCGGGACGGGCGGTGCGCGCCGCGTACGGTCCCGCCCCGGGGCCCAGCGGCTCCGCGGTCACGAACCGCCCCGGGGCGTTGTGCCCGATCAGGTACGACGCCATGATGATCGAGTCCAGGTCCATCGATCCGTGGCCCAGCGCCAGGCGGTTGCTGTCCGCCAGGTGCAGGTTGACCAGCCGGTCACCGGCCTCGATGACGGCCAGCGCGACGTGGGGTTCCTCGACCTGCATGTGGTACACGTCGCCGTTGAGGTGCTGGACCCCGGCGCTCCCGACCGCCTCGATGTATGCGACGGCCTCGCGCACCGAGTGGACCAGCGACACCTCGGCGGAACGGATCGGCTCGATCGCCGCCAGGACCCCGTGGGTGGTGAACTCGTCGGCGACGAGCCGCAGGGCGGCGCTGCTGCGCGCGAGCTCCGAGGCGTCGTACGCCTGCGGCCGCCCCACCGCACCGGGCACCACGAGCAGGTAGGTGCCGCCCACGGCCTTCGTGAACGCCACCTCGCGGCGGATGTAGTCGATGGCGGCCTGCTGGCTGAGCGGCCGGTTGCTCGACAGGTCGTTGTCGTCCGAGAACATCCCGCAGACACCCGAGACGCGCAGCCCGCGATCCCCCAGGATCCGCAGGGTCTCCTCGACGCGGTAGCCGAGGTCGGGCCCGTAGTGGTTCCCGTGCAGCTCGATGAGCTCGATGCCCGACCGGGCGAGCCGGTCGCACGACGCCTCCAGCGGTTCGAGCCCGAACCCCCAGTTCGACCAGGAGAAGCTCAGGCGGGGCTCGAACCGCCCGGGATCGGCCGCACGGGCCGCGAGGTACCGTTCCTCGATCTGCGCCCGCCACTGATCAACCCTCTGCAGACTCATCGCGGTTCAGCCCCCTACTTGCCCCAGATGCTCCGGTAGACGTCCTCGTACCCGCTCGGCGGGTCGAACACGTCGCCGGTGGGCACGGTGTCCTGGGTGATCAGCCCGGGCATCGCCACGAAGCCCGAGGGGTCCTCCCCGGCGATGGCACGGTTCGCCTCGTCGACCAGCTGCCATCCCTGCAGGAGCATGGGCTCGGCGACCGTCGCCGTCTGGTAGTCGGCGTTGCGGATCCGCTGGAACTCGGCGGCGTCCCCGTCACCGGCGGCCACCGCGTAGGGCGGCCCCGCCGGCTCCTTGCCGGCCGAGCGCAGCGCCTCCTGGGCGCCGCCGAAGTAGTTGCCGTTGATCGCCAGCAGGTAGGTCAGCGCGTCCCCGTGCTGCTGGAGGAGCTGGGAGATGAGCCCGGGCATCCGCTGCGTCGCCTCGGCGATCGGCGAGTCGTTGTAGCTCAGCACCGAGCACGTGGCGCAGGCCTCGACGTACGCCCTCATCGCCTCGGCCTTCTCGACGGCGATCGGGTACTGCCCGTCCGTGAAGATCGCCACCCCGGCCCGGCCGTCCGAGTCGGCCACCGCGAACGCGGCCGCGAGCTGGGAGACCGCGAGCGGATCGGTGGTGACGTTGGTGAACAACCCGTTTCCCGGCCCCGCCTGGGTTCCCTCGTGCCAGCCGATCACCGGGATGTTCTGGGCGGCGGCCTCCTGGATCTCCGCGGCCTGCTCCGAGGGGTCCGAACCCGACAGGATGATCGCGGCGGGGTTGGCGGCGATGGCCTGGTTCATGGCGTCGCGGCGCCCCTGCGCCGAGGCCTGCCCGTCGTAGACGTCGACCGTCCACCCGATGGTGGTGGCCGCGTCGGTGACCGCCTGCGCCACGGTGTTGATGCCACCGTTGGTCATGTCCGCAGCCACGTAGGCGATGTGGGCGCCCGGGCTCTGCGCCGCAGGCCCCGTGCTCGGTGGCGTGAAGCCCTCGGTTCCGCTGAGGGACGTGGAGACGATCTCCTGGGAGGCGGCGACGATGTCCCCCTCCGGGATGATCGACGCGTAGTCGCTCGGGCTGCCGGACGTCACGTCCCCCGCCGTCGGGCTGCCGGAACCGCCGCCCACGCTCTCGCTGGAGCACGCGGTCACGCCGAGCCCCGCCACGGTCATCGCCACTGTCGCGGCGGCCAGCCGCCGCACTCGTGATGCCTTCATGGGTCACTCTCCATCCTTCTCGGTGGCGTTCGGCTCGTCGGTGGCGGCCACGATCGGTGCGTCGGCCCGTGCGATGCGCCGGCGCGTCGCCAGGGCGGCGATGGTGATGGCCGCGACGAGGGTGAGCCCGTTGAACAGGGGCTCGAGGAAGAACTTCCCCGGCAGGAGCTGCTGGAGCCCGGAGATGCCGATGGTGGCGATCAGGACGCCCAGCACCGTGCCTGCGGCGTTGACCCGCCCCGTGCGGATCGTCGTCGACCCCAGGAAGGCGGCCGTCAACGCCGGCAGCAGGTACTCCGGGCCGATGTTGGCCTGGGCGATGCCCGCCTGCCGCGAGGCGAGCAGGACGCCGGCGACCGCGACCAGGACCCCCGAGGTGACCATGGCGCCGATGACGTAGCGGCGCCGGTTGATGCCGACGAGCTCGGCGGCGCGCGCGTTGGCTCCCACCGCGTACAGGTAGCGGCCGGCAGGCATGCGCTCCAGGACGAGCCACAGGACGACCGCCAGCAGCAGCGCGACGATGAACGGTCCCGGCACGGGGCCGACCGACCACCTCGAGAGCTCGTCGAACGCGGCCGCGCGGACTCCGTCGCTGTCGGTGATCTGACGCCCACCGGTGATCCAGTAGGTGACCGCGTAGATGACCTGCCCCATCGCCAGCGTCGCGATGAAGGCGTCGACCTGCGCGAGCTCGACGAGGATCGCGTTCAGCAGGCCCGTGATCGCCCCGCCCACCAGGCACAGGAGGATCGCCAGCCGGTAGTCGAGCCCGGCCATCTGTGCCATGAGTGCCACGACCTGCCACAGGCCCACCCCGTACCCGATCGACAGGTCGATCTTGCCCGCGACCATCGGGATGGTCACCGCGATGGCGAGGATCATCAGGGTGGACTTGCTCGACGCGAGCAGCTTGAAGTTGAGCACCGTCGCGAACGAGTCGGGCCGGGCCAGGGCGAAGACGACGAAGAGGACCGCGGTCAGCACGACCATGCCGTAGACGGTGATCAGCTTGCGGTGCCACGGTGCGCCCGGGGGCGGTTCGAGCGATGTCGACTGGACCGAGGTGCTCGTGCTCATGGGTGGGTTCCTTCCAGGTCCGGCGTCGTCCGTGTCAGGTCCGAGGCGGCCGCGATGAGGTGGGCGACGGTCAGCTCGTCGCCCGTGAGGGTGTCGACCACGCGTCCGCGGCCGAACACGACCGCACGGTGGGAGATCGTCGTGACCTCCTCCATGTCGGTGGACACGACGATGGCGGCGGTCCCGTCGCGCGCCGCGTCGCGCAGGATCTCGTAGATGTCGACCTTGGCGCCCACGTCGACGCCCATGCTGGGCTCCTCCAGCACGATGACCTTGCGGCCGACGCCGAACCAGCGGGCCAGGATGACCTTCTGCTGGTTGCCGCCCGACAGCGTGTCGAGCGAGAGCTCCGTGTCGGCGGGCCGCACGCCGAACCGGACCGTCTGGCGGTGCGCGGCGCGGCGCTCCTCACGCTCACCGCGCAGCTGCCACCAGCGGCGCCCCCACACCTTGGGGTTCAGGAAGAGGTTCTCCCGGACGGTCAGTCCGGCTCCCACGGCCTCGGTCTCGCGGTTGGAGGTGGCGAACCCGACGCCGGCCCCCACGGCGACGGCAGGACTCGTGGGGGTGTACGGCCGCCCGTCCAGCGTGAGCGACCCGCCGTCGAGGTGCGCGGCACCCGCGACGACGCGGCCGATCTCCGCGTGGCCCGCCCCGCGCAGGCCGCACAGCGCGACGACCTCGCCGCGGTGGACGTCCAGGGAGACGGGGCCCACGCCGTCGGCCACGACGCCGCGCAGGCTCAGCCGGACCTCGGTGCCGGGGGCGTCGAAGGTCGGGTTCACGGCGTCGTGGCCCACGATGAGGTCCACCAGCTCGCGGTGCGTCAGGTCGGCCACCGGGCGGTCGCCGACCACCTGTCCGCTGCGCATGACGACGGTGCGCGAGGAGATCCGGTAGATCTCGTCGAGGCGATGGCTGACGTAGATCATCCCCACGCCCGAGTCCCGCAGCCGGCGCAGCACGGTGAACAGGCGCTCGACGTCGGCGGCGGGCAGGGACGCCGTGGGCTCGTCGAGCACCAGGAGCTTGGGCCGGGTGACGAGCGCGCGGGCGATGGCCAGCAGGTTCCGCTCGGTGCGCGGCAGGTCGAACACGCGGGCGCCGGGGTCGATGCCGCCGCCGACCATCGCCAGCACCTCCCGGGCCTGCTCGTGCATGCGGCGGTGGGAGACCAGGCCGCGACGGCGGGGGTAGCCGAGCAGCTGCGCGATGTTCTCGGCCACCGTCATCCACTCGATCAGGCCGAGCGTCTGGTGCACGAACGAGACCTGCCGGCGCACCTCGGGCCGTGAGAGGTCCTCGCCGTCCAGGCGCATGGACCCCGAGTCCGGCCGGTAGACGCCCGCGAGCATCTTGATCACCGTCGACTTCCCGGCCCCGTTCTCACCGAGGAGCGAGACGATCTCGCCCTCGTGGACGTCGAAGCTCACGGCGCGGGCCGCGTGCGTCGCGAAGAACGACTTGTCGAGGTCACGGACTTCGAGGAGGGAAACCATGGAGATCACCTGTCGAGGAGGGGACGGGGGCCTGGGGTGCGCACCGGTCACCGGCCCGCGACGCCGGAGAGCTGGCGGGCAAGTTCCTTGATGTCGGCGGCGAGGCCCGCGCGCAGCTCGGCCGTGGCGCGCTGCGCGAGAATCGTGGTGCTCACGGCCGTGGGCTGCTGGTAGCCGGTGATGGCAGCTCCCAGGCACACCACGCCGCGGGTGTTCTGCTGGTCGTCGATCGCGTACCCGCGTCGTCGCACCTCGGCGAGGTCCGCGCGCAGCTCAGGAAGCGTCGTGTACGACCGCGGTGTCAGGCGCGGCAGTCGGGGCAGGCCGGCCAACCGGGCGTCCAGGTCCGTCTCCGCAAGTGCAGCGAGCATCGCCTTGCCCAGGGAGGTCACGACGGCGGGGAGCCGGTAGCCGATGTCCGTCCCCAGCCGGATCGGCTGGTTCCCGTTGTGACGGGCCACGTAGAGCACGTCGAGGCCGTCGAGCACGGCGAGCAGCACCGTCTCCTCGCGCAGCAGCGGCAGCCGCATCGTGAGCCGGCGGAACTCGGACACCAGGTCGGTCGACGCGAGGGCCGACTGCCCGAGCTCCAGCACGCGGTAGCCCAGCAGCCAGCCGTTGCCGGTGTCCCGGGCCATCCCCGCGACACCGAGCGTCGAGAGCAGGTTGGACACGGAGGACTTGGCCAGGCCCGTCGCGCGCGCCACCTCGGACGCGGTCACCGGCGTCTTGCGCTGCGCCAGCACCTCGAGGATCTGCACGGCCCGCAGGATCGCCGGGGACGGCGCCCGGGTCTCGGCCGCTCGCGGCGCTGCGCCCATCGTCATGGTCGGCTCGCCGCCTGCCGCGCCCGAGCCACCGCGGCGGCATCGCGCACGCTCGTGCGGATCGAGTACAGGCTCGTCGTCGCTGCGATGAACAGAGTGCGGCCGTCGTCCCCGCCGAAGCAGAGGTTCCCCACCTTCTCCGGCACCGGGACGAACGCCACGTCGGCGCCGTCCGGCGCGAGGACGTGGACGCCGTCGAGAGCCGACGTCCACAGGTTCCCCCGCTCGTCGACCCGGAAGCCGTCCGGGACGCCGGGACCGACCGTGGCGAAGACCCGCCCGTTCACGCACCGGTGGCCCTCGACGACGTCGTACACCCTGATGTGGTGGTTACCGTCCGGCCTCGACGCGAGCGACGTGTCGGAGACGTAGAGCAGGCTCTCGTCGGGCGAGAAGGCCAGACCGTTCGGATCCTCGACGTCGGTGACGACGGCCGTGGTGGTACCCGTGCGTTCGTCATGCCGGAACACGAACCTGCCGCCGTACTCCTCGATGCCTGGATACCCCTCGTGCGGGGAGGTGATCCCGTAGGCGGGGTCCGTGAACCAGAGGGCTCCGTCGAGCGCGACGACGACGTCGTTCGGGGAGTTGAGCCGGACCCCGCCGTACGAGGCGACAACCTCCGTGACGGTACCGGCGACGTCTCGCTCGATCCGGCGGTGCCCGTGCGAGCACTGGACCACGCGGCCCTCGAGGTCGAGCGTGCGGCCGTTGGTGAAACCGACATCGGTGCCGTACACCGACAGCGTCCCGGTGTCGAGGCTGTACTCCAGGATCCGGTCCCCCGGGATGTCGCTCCAGCGCACCCGCCTCGCCTTGGGGAGCCAGACCGGGCCCTCGGACCATGAGGCGCCGGTGGCCAGCCGCTCCAGGCTCGCGGTCCCGTCGATCACCCGGTCCGCCCCGGTCCCGACCTCATCGTCCTGGCCCATGTGCACCTCCCTTGGTTCGCACATCAGATCCCTCGGAGTCCGGATATCGCAAGGATGTGTTCGAAGTTTCGAACACTTCGCGACGGGTGGGATCCCGTCGTCCCCACCGTCACCGGCTCGTGATGACCTGCGGGACCCCCACCGACTTGAGTCCTTCGACGCCGAACTCCAGCCCGTAACCAGAGCCCTTGACGCCGCCGAACGGCACCGACGGGTGGATGCCACCGTGCTTGTTGATCCACACCGTGCCCGCCTCCAACCGCAGCGCCACCTCACGCGCCGCGGCGGCGTCGTCGGACCACACGCTCGCGCCGAGCCCGGCGTCCAGGCGGTTCGCGGACGCGATCGCGTCCTCGACGTCGGCGTACCTCACGATCGGCAGCACGGGGCCGAACTGCTCCTCGTCCACGACGGGCATCCCGTCGGTGGCGTCCGCGACGATCGTGGCCCGGTAGAAGTTCGCGCCCAGCTCCGGGGCAGGCTCGCCGCCGGTCACGATGCGGGCGCCACGCTCACGGGCGTCGTCGACGAGCCGTGAGACCACGGCGAACTGCATCGGGTTCTGCAGGGGGCCGAGCAGGTTCTCCTCCACCAGACCCACGCCCATCGGCGTGCCCGCCGCCTTCGCCGCCAGGATCTGCACCGCGTCCTCGTACTGCGACTCGTGGACGTAGAGCCGCTTGAGCGCCGCGCACGTCTGCCCCGTGTTGATGAACGCGCCCCAGAAGAGGTTGTCCACGTGCTTGCCCAGGTCTGTGCCCGGCAGGACGATCCCGGCGTCGTTGCCGCCCAGCTCGAGCGTGAGCCGCGTCAGATGGTCGGCCGACGCGCGCACGATCGCCTGGCCCGTCCGGGTCGACCCGGTGAACATCAGCTTGCCGAACCCGGCGTGCGCGCTCATCGCCGCGCCCACCTCACGCCCGCCCGAGACCACCTGGAGCACATCGGCCGGCAGCACCTCGTTGATCACGCAGACGAGTGCCTGCACCGACAACGGGGTGTACTCGCTCGGCTTGACGACGACGGCGTTGCCCATCTTCAGCGCGGGCGCGATCTGCCACACGCAGATCATCTGCGGCCAGTTCCACGGCCCGATCGCCCCCACGACGCCGACCGGCTTGTAGAGGAGCTCCGAGTGGTTGTCCGCGTCGTCGACCAGCACCTCGGTGGGCACGTCGAGGTCCGCGTTGGCGTGCAGCCAGCCCTGGCAGGCACCCACCTCCAGGCGTGCCCCAGGGCCGTTCAGCGGCTTGCCCTGCTCGCGGGAGACCAGCGCGGCCAGCTCCTCCGCGCGGGCCTCGACGGCTGCCGCCGCCGCGTGCAGCGCGGCGCCGCGCTCCCCCGCGCTCAGGGCCGCCCACGCGGGTTGCGCCGCGCGGGCCCGTGCCACCGCGGCATCCAGATCGGCCACGGTTCCGCGGGCCGCGTACCCGATGATCTCCCCTGTCGCCGCATCGGGGATCGGGCGGCCACCCGGCACGCTCACCCGGTCGAGCAACGTCTCCGCGGAGGTGGTCATGGTGGTCTCCCTCGGTCGGGTCGGCTCCGACGACGATGTCGCAGCCGGCGACGGGCGGTGCCCGCACTCCCGGCCACGCTGCCGGGGGCACCTCGACTCCAGTGTGTCGCGGGTCTCGGCCGTCCGTGGGGCGAGCGTCCGCCCGGAGTCGGTCGGCGCGGCATCGTCACCTGCGGCCCGCACCGCGCGGAACAAACGGTTCGGGGATCCCGGTTGTCGCGGGCATGACGGATTACGGCCACGACCTGGCCTTCGGAAGCTTCATCACCCCGACGAGCCACGATCCGCACCAGCCCGTCCGGCTCGCCCGGCTCAGCGAGAAGTCCGGCCTGGATCTGGTCACCTTCCAGGACCACCCGTACCAGCCGGCGTTCCTGGACACCTGGACGCTGCTGACCTGGGTCGCCGCCGCCACCGAGCGCGTCACCGTGTCCGGCGACGTCCTCAACCTGCCGCTGCGGCCACCCGCGGTGCTCGCCCGCGCGGTCGCATCCCTCGACCTGCTCAGCGGGGGCCGGGCGGCGCTCGGGATCGGCGCCGGCGGCTTCTGGGACCCGATCGTCGCCATGGGTGGCACGCGCCTGACGCCCGGCGCGTCGGTCGACGCGCTCCGCGAGGCCATCGACGTCGTCCGCACGCTGTGGGACACCACGGACCGCCGGGCCGTGCGCGTCGAGGGTGAGCACCACCGCGTCGTCGGCGCGAAGCGCGGGCCCGCCCCCGCACACGACGTGCCCATCTGGGTCGGCGCCTACAAGCCGCGCATGCTGCGGCTGGTCGCCCGTCAGGCCGACGGCTGGCTCCCGTCGGCGTCCTATCTCCAGGACGGCGACCTCGCTCGCGGCAACGCCGTCATCGACGAGGCGGCCCTCGCCGCGGGCCGCGACCCGGCACAGATCCGCCGCCTGCTCAACGTGGGCGCCCCGACCGGGAGCACGTCGCAGTGGGTCGACGACCTGGTGCGTCTCGCGCTCGAGGACGGCATCGGCACGTTCCTCGCGATGGGCGACGACCCCGACGCCATCCGCGTCTTCGGCCGGGAGGTCGCGCCCGCGGTGCGCGAGGCCGTCGACGCTGAACGCCGGTAGGTCCTCGCGGGTCGACGGTGCACCGTCACGAGGTGCCGCGTACCGGGCTCAACATCACGTGTAGTTCACTCAACGCCACGTTGAATCCGTTTTGTCCGAAATCTCCTAGTGTTCGTGACATCAGCGCGACGGCGTGGACCGAGCCGGCTCCCGCCCCGCCCACGATCACAGAGGATCACGCGAGGCAACCACCATGTCCGACCCATCCAGGCACGCCGACGAGGCCCTGATCCACGCCGCACGCGCGCTCGAAGGAGCCCCCGCGAGCCTCGTCATCGACGTGCTCGCGCAGATCGTCGTCCCGCTCGCCGCCGCACTCGACCGCTCCGAGGTGGTCCTCCACGACCTGGCGAGGCTCCCCCACTCGATCGTCGCGATCGGTGGAAGGCTCACGGGGCGCAAGGCAGGCGACCCGGCGACCGACCTGCTTCTGGAGCAGGCGGCGACCGGGAGCTTCGCCACGCGGGTGGGATACCGCTCCCGGCTGACGGACGGACGCGAGGTCCGCTCGACGACGATGATCGTGCGCGACGGCTCCGGCACCGCCGTCGCCGCCCTGTGCCTCAACTCCGACGTCGGCATCTGGCAGGAGATCGAGCGCATGGCCAGGGCCATGACCGGATCGGGCGAGCACGCCCAGGGCGAGCACTTCGCACGCGACGTCGACGAGCTGGCAGACGTCCTCATCCACCGCGCGATCGACGCCCAGGGCCTGCCCGTCGACCTCATGCACAAGGAGCACAAGCTCGACGTCGTGCGCCGCGTCAAGGCGGGCGGCATGTTCCTCCTGCGCGACGCCGCCGAGTCCGTCGCCCGCGAGCTCGGTGTCACCCGGTTCACGATCTACAACTACCTCAAGGAGATCGAAGGCCGCGTCGAGGGCGAGGGCCGGTGAGCCTGCTCGTCCCCGCCACGCGTCACGACATCGCGTCCGTCCGGTGGGACGACGCCGTCCGGGCCTGCGGACCCGACGTCGTCGCCCTCTCGGTGGCCGACATGGACTTCCGCGCCCCCCAGGCCGTCATCGATGCCGTGGTGGAACGGGCCGCGACGGGCGCGTACCGCTACACCTACACGACCGACGACGTCGCTCGGTCGGTGTGCGACTGGTTCGGCGCCCGGCACGGCTGGCCCATCACCCCCGACGAGGTGGTCAGCGTCGGCCGGGTCGTCGAGTCCATGCCCGCCATCCTGCGCGACCTGCTGCCCACCGGGGCCCGCGTCATCGTGCCCCAGCCCGCGTACGGACCCATCCCGGCCGCCGTCCGGGCGGCAGGCTGCCAGGTCGTCGACTGGCCGCTGCAGCTCGACGGCGCCCGCTACGAGCACGACCTCGCCACCCTCGAGACCCTGTGCGTGGACGCCTCCGCGATCGTCCTGACGAACCCGCACAACCCGACCGGGCGCGTGTGGCGCCCGTCCGAGCTGGGCGCGCTCACCAGGATCGCCGCCGAGGCGGGCCTGTACGTGATGTCCGACGAGGTCCACGCGGACATCCTTCTCGGGGACGCGCGGTTCACCTCGGCTCTGCAGGCGACGCCGGACCCGGCGCGCACGCTGTCCTTCACCTCTCCCGGCAAGTCCTTCAACCTGGCCGGACTCGAGACCGTCAACATCGTCGTCCCGGACACCGCGCTGCGCTCACGCGTCCGGCACGCCGTCGAGAACGCCGGCTGCCGCAACCCCCGCTTCTTCGCGGGCGTCGCCACCGCTGCCGCCTACCGCGAGGGGGCCGCCTGGCTCGACGAGCTGCGCGGACTCGTCGGCCACCACCTCGACGTGCTCCGCGACGCGCTCACCGCCATGCACCCCGCCGTCCGCCTGGTCGAGCCCGAGGGCACCTTCCTCGCCTGGATCGACCTGCGCGACCTGCACGTCCCCGACGCGGCGATCGCCGCACGGCTCGCAGCAGCAGGTCTCGTCCTCAGCGGCGGCCCGTCGTTCGGCCCAGCCGGCAGCGGGTTCGTCCGGATGAACCTCGCCGCACCGTCCGCCCTCGTCACCGAGGGGATCCGGCGGCTCGTCACCGCGTGGGCCTGACCCGGCTCACCGGACCTGAGCATCCACCCGACCTGAACGGGCGCACGCCCACCACAGGACCCGGCGCGGGACCACGAGGCTCGCGTCGCTACCCCACCGCGCCATGACACCACGGAGGAGACCCGAAATGCGGCCAAAGAAGGCCCCGTCACTCACGCTCGCGCTGGCCCCGATCGTCGCGATGTTCGCCCTCATGGGCATCGGCTCGGTCGGCCTCGGCCTCCCGGCAGAAGCCATGCTCATCGCCTCCGGCATCATCGCGGGCGTCGTCGCGTGGTCGCTCGGCCACCGGTACCACGAGATGATCGCCGTCATCGCCGAGAAGATCGCCAAGGTCATGCCCGCCCTGCTCATCCTCGTCACGGTGGGCATGCTGATCGGCTCATGGATGGCAGGCGGCACGATCCCGATGCTCATCTACTACGGCCTGGAGGTCGTCTCGCCGCAGTACATCTACATCACCGCCCTGGTCGTGACGTCGATCGTCGCCATCTGCACCGGGACGTCCTGGGGTTCGGCCGGGACCATCGGCGTCGCGTTCATGGGCGTCGCGCTGGGCCTACCCGGCGTGAACGTCGCCATCGTCGCGGGCGCCGTCATCTCCGGTGCCTACTTCGGCGACAAGCTCTCGCCGCTGTCGGACTCGACCAACCTTGCCGCGGCGGTCACGCGCGTCGACCTCTTCGCCCACATCCGCCACCTCCTGTGGACGACCGTGCCCTCGTGGGCGATCGCCGCCGTCGTCACGCTGGTCGCCGGCCTGGTGCTGTACACCCCGACGACCCCGGGCGGGTCCGACCAGGTGGCCGCCATCAACGGCGCGTTGTCCTCCGCGTTCACCTGGAACCCGCTGCTGCTGGTACCGGTCGTGATCATCATCGTGGGGTCGATGCGCAAGATGCCCACCATCCCCGTCATGATCACGTCGTCCGCCGTCGCGATGGTCAACGCGATCACCCTGCAGGGCTTCTCGGCGGCCGACACGTTCAACGCCGCGGTCACCGGCTTCTCGACCGACATGCTCGGCGACGGGTTCGACCTCGGGCCGGCCGCGAGCGACATCATGAGGCTCCTCAACCGCGGGGGCATGGCGTCCATGATGAGCACCCTGCTCATCGCGTTCTGCGCCCTGTGCTTCGCCGGGATCCTGTCGTGCATGGGATCGCTCGACGTCATCGTCGGGAACCTGCTCAGGGTCGTCAAGAGCACCGGCTCGCTCATCGTCGCAACGATCGCGACCGGCGCCCTGACCATCGCGACCACCTGCAACGGCCAGGTCTCGGTGCTCCTGCCCGGGGAGCTGCTGCGCCCCGCTTATATCCGCCGCGGTCTGCACCCGAAGAACCTCGGCCGCACCGTCGAGGACGCCGGGACGATCATCGAGCCGATCCTCCCCTGGACCGCGGCAGGCGCCTATATGGCCGCGACCCTGGGCGTCGCCACGATCGCGTACCTGCCGTGGGCCACGCTGTGCTGGACCGGGATCATCTTCGCCACCCTGTGGGGCTTCACCGGCATCGGCATCCAGCGCCTCACCCCCGATGAGCAGGCGCGCATGCTCGCCGAGCTCGACGAGGAGGACTCGGTCAGCGTCGCCGCCGTCGGCGCCTGACGCGAGAACCCACGGGCGAGCCCCCGCCGCCGCCCACAGGCGGTTGCGGGGGCTCGCGCGCGGTGACGCCCGCGGGCGTCACCGCGCGTCGAGCAGCGCCGCCTCCGGGAGCGCGTCCTGGACCACGTACGCGGGAGCGCACGCGCTGCAGAAGAGCCGCCGGCCCGGCAGGCGGCGCGACGCCGGGTTGCCGACGCTGACGACCGGCTCCTCCTGGTGGCCCGTCAGCGTGTGCTGCAGACACAGGCCGGCGCCGCAGCTCACACAGATCGCCACCGCCGACGTCGTCGCCATCTCATCGGTGCACTCGAAACACTGCACGGCCGCCCCCTGGTGGTCCCGTCCGGATGAAGCGCTCACCGTAGCCGGGTGGCCGCGTCTGACTGCCGGGTGGCGCTGGGTGCTCGTCTCCGCATCGACGGACCACCGCCGTGTCCCGGCCGGTCACGCCTTGCGCATGTAGGCGCGCACGGCCAGCGGGGCGAAGATCGCCGCGATGCCGACGGCGCCCAGCAGCGTCCACCCGACGTCGGCCCCGAAGACGCCGTCGTTCGCGAGCTCGCGGATCGCGGTGATCAGGTGGGACAGCGGGTTCCACTCGGCCACGACCCGCAGCCAGTCGGGCAGGGTCTGCGTGGGGACGAACGCGTTCGACAGGAACGTCAGCGGCATCATGATGAGCATCGCGATGCCCTGCACGGTGCCCGCGGTGCGCGCCGTGACGCCGAGCAGGGCCCAGCACCAGCTCAGGGACCACGCCGTGAGGATGACGAGCAGCCCGGCCAGCACGATGGCCCCGCCGCCGCCCGGGCGCCACCCGATCATGACGCCGACGAGCATCGTCAGCACCGTCAGGACGGCGTAGCGGATGGTGTCGGTGAGCAGCGCCCCGGCCAGCGGCGCGATGCGGGCCATGGGCAGGGACCGGAACCGGTCGAAGACGCCGGTGTCCATGTCCTCACGCAGCTGGGTTCCCGTGACCACGGACGCCTGCACGACTCCCTGCACGATGATCGCGGGGATGAGGGCGGGCAGGTAGTCGGTGACGCTCCCGGCGATCGCCCCACCGAACAGGTAGGCGAACATGAACGTGAACAGGAACGGCATCACGAGCACGTCGGCCCACTGCTCGGGGGTGCGGCGCAGCCGGAGCAGGGCCCGGTAGGCCATCGTCAGGGTGTGGGACAGGGTCTCGCGCGGCCCGACGTGCCGGGAGAGCTGTGCCGGGAAGACGGCGGGCTGGGTCTCGATGATCGCGCTCACGCCGCGACCTCCTCGGTCTCGTGCTCGGCGGACGCGGCGTCGTCGGTCGCGTGGCCGGTGATGGTCAGGAACACCTCGTCGAGGGTGGGCTTGGTGACACTCACCTCGGCCAGGGGGATGCCGCGCTCGCGCAGGGCGAGCAGCAGGTCGGTGACGCGGTCGGGGTCCCCCATGGGTGCCGTGATGCGGGCCGCCTCGGGGGTGGCCGTGGCGCTCACGCCCAGCACCTGCTCGATGACGGTGAGGGCCACGGCCGTCTGCGCCGTGTCGGCCAGCCGGAGCTGGAGGGCGGCCGTGCCGACGGACGACTTGAGCTCGTCGGCGGTGCCCTCGGCCACGACCCTGCCGCGGTCGATGACGGCGATCCGGTCGGCGAGCTGGTCGGCCTCGTCGAGGTACTGCGTCGTGAGCAGCACGGTCGACCCGCCTGCCACCAGACCCCTGATGACGTCCCACATCTGCCCGCGGGTGCGCGGGTCGAGCCCCGTGGTGGGCTCGTCGAGGAAGATCAGCGGCGGGTGCGCGATCAGGCTCGACGCGAGGTCCAGGCGGCGGCGCATCCCGCCGGAGTACTTGCCCACGGGCCGCTTGGCCGCCTCGGCGAGCCCGAACGCCTCCAGCAGCTCGCGCCCCTTGAGCTTCGCGGCGCGGTGGGACAGGCCCAGCAGGCGACCGAAGACGATCATGTTCTCGATGCCCGAGACCTTCTCGTCGACGCTCGCGTACTGGCCGGTGACCCCGATGAGCTGGCGCACGGTATGGGGCTCGCCGACGACGTCGTGCCCGAAGATGCGGGCGTTGCCGCCGTCGGGCCTCAGCAGCGTGGCGAGCATGGAGATGGTGGTGGTCTTCCCGGCACCGTTCGGGCCCAGGACCCCGTAGACGGTGCCGGTGTCCACGCGCAGGTCGACGCCGTCGACGGCGCGGTTCGTGCCGAAGACCTTGACGAGGCCGTCGGCCTCGATCGCCCGGTCGGGCAGGGTGGATGGCATGACGAATCCCCTTTTCAGGCATGGGTGTACCCCGTCACGAGCGCGGCATGGGTTCTAAGCGGGTCGGTGGCGCGGTCACGCGCCGGGCGAGCAGGTCAGCTCGACGTGGCGGCGCCCTGGGTGAGCGCCGCGAGCAGTGCGTGCCGGTCGAAGCCGGCCTGAACGAGAGCACGCGGCACGGTGCCGAGCTCCGCGGAGACGATGGCGGCGAGGAAGTCGGCGGCGCCCGGACGCTGGGCGCGCCCCCGACGGCCCCGGAACGTGCGCACCCCGCGCTCCCAGACGTCCTTGGCCGACGCACCGAACCGCGGCTGGCGAGCCACCCGGGTCGCGGTCAGGCGCGACGGGTCGGGCAGGGTGATGCCGATGGCGGCCAGCGTCCGGGCACGCTCGGACTTGAGCGCGGCGTCGAACGCCTCGTAGGTGAGGCCCGCGCTCGCGAGCGCCTGCGTCGCAGCGTTGGTGCGGTCGAAGAGGAAGGCGAGCAGCAGGTGCTCAGCCTCGATCGCGGCCGAGCCGCGGTTGGACGCCTCGACGGTCGCGACGCCGATGGCGGAGCGCAGATCGACGCGGAACGCCTGGTCCTCGAACGGGTTGGACCGGGGGTTGGGCCGGCCCTGGTGCTCAACCATTGCGCCTCCTGAGGTCGATGCCGGCCTGCTCGACGCGGCGCAGGTGCTTCTTGTGGACGGCCTGGCGGGTGACGCCGAGCGCGGCGGCCACCTGGGCCCAGGACCAGCCCTCGCGCAGGGCGCGCTCGACGCCGGCGTCCTCGAGCTGGTCCGCCAGCTCGCGCAGCGCGACGACGGCCGCCAGGTCGTCGGCGATCCCCCCTGTGGGTGAGGGCGCTTCCGGGGTCATGCAAGCAACCATAGTTGCTTATTCACCAGATAAGCAACCCTGGTTGCTAAGACGTGCCCCTCAGCTCGCGGCTCCCCCGGCGCGGACCTGCTCGCGCAGGATGTCGGCGTGCCCGCAGTGCTGCGCCAGCTCGGCCACCATGTGCAGGTACACCCACCTCAGCGGGAGCGGGCCACGCCGGTTGCCGGTGACGACGTCGTCCAGGTCCATCCCCGCCACCGCACGCCGGGACGCCGCGCACGCCGCCGCGTAGTCCGCCAGGACGGAGGCGACCGTGTCCTCCTCCGTGAGAACGAACGACTCATCAGGCGTCGCGGGGATGCCGATCTCGGCGCGTGAGCGGCCCATGACGGCCTCGTCGAACCAGACCTTTTCGACGAACACAGCGTGCTTGACCAGGCCCAGCAACGTCGTCCTCGACGGGACCAGACGCCGCCGCACCTGCTCCTCGGACAGCCCGTCCAGCGACGCGGCGAGCAGCGCACGGTAGTCGTCCACGACGATCGGGAGCTGGTCGTCGATCGGGAGGAAGAACGTCTCGGGGTCCAGGCGGTGCACGGTCCGACCGTACGGTGCCGCCCCCTACCGGCGCGACCGGGCCAGCAGCCACACGAAGTACGGCGCCCCGAGGAGCGCGACGGCGAGCCCTGCGGGTAGCTGAGCGGGCGCGATCACGGTGCGCCCCAGCAGGTCCGCCAGACCGAGGAGCACGGCACCCAGGAGCATCGCGACGGGCAGCACGCGGGCGTGCCGGCCGCCGACGAGCGCCCGTGCGGCATGCGGTGCCACCAGGCCGACGAACCCGACGACGCCCACGGCAGTGACGCTCGTGGCGGCGAGGGCCGCGGCCACGGCCAGGACGAGCAGCCGGGTCCGCTCCAGCCCGACACCCACCAGCCGGGGGGTGTCGTCGTCGAGCGCGAGCAGGTCCAGCTCGCGCGGCATCGACGCCGCGAGCGGAACCGCCAGGGCGAGCAGGACCAGGACGGGCAGCACCTCGGCGAAGCCGCGCCCATAGGTGGTGCCGGACAGCCAGGTGTAGATGCGGGGCGTGTTCCACGGGTCGGAGCGCAGCAGCAGGAACGTCGTCAGTGCCGCCGTCAGGTTCCACAGGCCGATGCCGACGAGCACGAGCCGGTCGGCGAGGAGCCCGGACCGCCACGCCAGCAGGTAGACCAGCGCGAACGCGACCATGCCCCCGATCACCGCCGCGACCAGCGTGGCACCCGTCCCGGCCGCGATCCCGTTGCCCCAGGCCGTGCCGGCCACGGAGGTCACGACGATCACCGCCCCGAGGCCGGCGCCCCCGGTGATGCCCAGGATGCCGGGCTCGGCCAGCGGGTTGCGGGCGGTGGCCTGCACCATCGTCCCGGACAGCGCGAGCGCCGCCCCGGCGACCACCGCGGCCGCGACGCGGGGGGCGCGCTCGTCGAGGGCGAACCGCACCACGGCCGGTCCCTCGCCCTGCAGCCACAGGGCGATGTCCCCCGTGCGCAGCCAGGTGGACCCGGCGAGCAGACCGGCGACGACCACGACGACGGCGAGCGCGGCCACGGCCACCACGACGACGACGAAGCGCCGCGTGCTGCGCGGCCCGCCGACCGCGGCGGGCGGGCGGCGCGTCGGCCCGGCGTCTCGGAGCCGGCGCGCGAGCAGCACCATGATCACGGCGCCCACCACGGTGGTCGCCACCCCGGTGGGCACCGCCAGCGCCGCCTGAGCCCCCAGCAACGCCCGGACGATCGCGTCGGCGAGCACGACGACGAGGGAGCCGAGCAGACCCGCGGCCGGCAGGAGGAACGCGTGGCGGTGCAGGGCTGGGACGAGTCCCGCGAGCAGGCGGGTGATCGCCGGCGCGGCCAGGCCCACGAACCCGATCGGCCCGGCCAGCGTGATGGCCGCCGCGGTCAGGACGACGGCCAGCACCACCCCGAGGGCGCGGGTCGCGCGGACCGGGATCCCCAGGGCCCCGGCCGTGTCGTCTCCCAGGCCGAGCACGTCGAGGCGTCGCGAGAGCAGCAGCCCGCCGGCCGTGGCGAGGACGACGACGGGCAGCGCACGCCAGAACGCGGTGAGGTCGAGCTGGCTCAGCGAGCCGCTGCCCCACGCGAACAGCCCGGTCGTCTCGGTCTGGAACAGGATCAGCAGGGCTGAGACGGCCGCTTGGAGTGCCATCGCGACGGCGGCCCCCGCCAGGACCAGGCGGCTGCCTCCGGCCCCGGCTCCACCGGCGAGACCCAGCACGAGCGCGGCCGCCGCGAGCCCGCCGGCGAAGGCGACCGCACCCGACGCCCAGAACGGCACGGTCAGGCCGAAGGCGGCGACGATGACGACCGCGAGGTAGGAGCCCGCGGTGACCGCGAGGGTGTCGGGTGACGCGAGCGGGTTGCGCGAGACGGACTGGAAGAGCGCGCCGGC
The DNA here is from genome assembly GCA_001592145.1 of Xylanimicrobium pachnodae JCM 13526 = NBRC 107786. Lineage (GTDB taxonomy): Bacteria > Actinomycetota > Actinomycetes > Actinomycetales > Cellulomonadaceae > Xylanimonas > Xylanimonas pachnodae. The sequence continues at coordinate 133,399 of BCWJ01000002.1, forward strand.
CACCCCGAGGGCGAAGCCGACGGCCACGCCTGCCGCAAGGCGCGGCAGGCGTGAGCCCACCAGGATGTCGCGGACCGCCACGTCGCCGTCGCTGCCGCCGGTCAGCAGCCCGAGCAGCTCGCGCGGACCGACGTCCGACGTGCCCTGGGTCAGGTGCCAGGCCCCGACCAGGACGACGGCGACGACGAGCGCGAGCACGACTGCCGTTCCGGTGACGCGGCCCACGCGCGTCGGAAACGGCACGCCGATCGGTGCCGACGGCGGCGCATCGGCGACGGGCTTCGTGGCGGTCATCGGGTCAGTGCGCGAAGACGTCGACGTACGCGTCGACGATCTTCTCCGCCGAGCGGGGCCCGCCGAAGGTCCAGATGTGCTCCGGGAACGCGTGCACGCGACCCTCGGCCACCGACGGCAGGTTCGCCCACACGGCGTTCTTCGCCAGCGCGGCGGTCCAGTCGTCACCGTCCTGCGTGCCCGTGTACAGGAACGTCGCATCGCCGACGGCGGACATGCCCTCGATGTCGGACTGACCGAGGCCGTAGGCGGGGTCGACGTCGCCGGTCCACGCGTTGGTGAGGCCGATCTTCTCGCCGAGCTCACCGACGAGCGACCCCTGACCGAACGGGCGCAGCGACACGTTGCCGCCGTCGACCCAGCCGTCGAAGTAGACGAAGCCGGTGTGCTCGGGCGCGGCCGCCACGATCTTCGCCGTCGCATCGGCGAGGTGCGCCTCGAACTCGTGGGTGACGCTCGCGGCCCGGTCGGCGCGGCCGGTCGCCTGGGCGATGAGGTCGAACGTGGCGAGCATGTTCGCGATCGGGTCCGCAGCGTCGGCGCCCTTGGTCGCCAGGACCGGCACGTCGTAGGCCTCGAGCTTCGCGATGATCTCGTCGTCCGGCGTGTACGCCTCGATGATCACCAGGTCGGGGTCGGCGGCGTAGAGGGCGTCGAGGTTCGGCTCACCACGGGTCCCGACGTCGGCGACCCCCTCGGGGAGCTTCTCCGCCTCGTTCCACGTCGTGTACCCGGCGACGTCGGCGACGGCGACGGGCGTGACGCACAGCGTGAGCGCGTCCTCCACCTGCTGCCACTCGAGCACCGCGACGCGTTCCGCGGGCTTGTCGAGCTCGACGGTGCGACCGAACGAGTCCGTCAGCGAGACGGGTCCGGTCGAGGTCGAGACGTCGGCACACTGGTCGGTGGCGTTCTCGACCGGGGCGGCGGCCGCCGCACCGGGGTCGGTCGTGCCACACGCCGACAGGCTCAGGGTGAGCACGAGGGCGGCGGAGCCCGCCAGGGACGCGGTTCTGCGCAGAGACATCGGGATTCCTACTCGTCGGTTCAGCGGGTGCGGCCGTGGTGGCGGCCGCGCGGGTGGACACGGACACGCCCCGTGCGGGGGTCGGTGGTGACGTCGATCGGCAGGCCGTAGGCGTGCGACAGGTGCTCACTGGTCAGCACGTCCGCCGGTGCGCCGACGGCGAGCACCCGGCCGTGGTGCAGCAGCACGACGTCGTCGGCCACCGACGCGGCGTGGTCGAGATCGTGCAGGACGACGCCCACGGCCGTGTCGTGTTCCTCGGCCAGGTCGCGGACCAGGTCGAGGGTCTCGACCTGGTAGCGCAGGTCGAGGTGGTTGGTCGGCTCGTCGAGCAGCACGACGCCGGTCTCCTGCGCCAGGCAGGTGGCGAGCCAGACGCGCTGGAGCTCCCCGCCGGAGAGCTGGTCGACGCCGCGGCGCGCCATCTCGGTGATCCCGGTGATCGCCATGGCCCGATCGATCGCCGCACGGTCCGCGTCGGTCAACGCGGTGAACCGGCGCCGGTGCGGGTGACGTCCGAAGGCGACGACGTCGTGCACGTCCAGGCCGGACGGGTGGGGCCGTGACTGCGCGAGCAGGGTGACCCGGCACGCGAACTCGCGTGCCGACAGCGCGGCCGCGTCGACCGCGTCGTCCGCCCCGGGGTCGAGCGTGACCTCGCCCTGGTCCAGATGATGCAGGCGGGCGAGCGAGCGCAGCACCGTCGACTTTCCCGACCCGTTGGGTCCGACCATCGCGGTGACGCGTCCCGCCCGCAGGTGGACGGCGACGCCGTGCACCACCGTGGTGCGCTGGTAGCCCAGCACCAGGTTCTCGCCCCGCAGGGCTGTCGCAACTGCCACAGTGCTTCTCCTCACGAAGCTGGGTCCCGGCCTGACCCAGCTCCACGCGCGGGAGGTTCCGCACGGGCGAGAAGGGCAGAGCAGCGCCCTGACTACCGGCAGTCGATCGCCGGTAGTTAGGGATGCCTTGCCTAAGTTATTTACGCAACGCCGGACTTGGCAAACTCCTCCGGGCTGCTCTCGCTGGGTGAGATGGTCGACGTCTTCGCGGCCTCGGCCTGGGGGTGGCTGCGCTCGAGCGCGGACCCCTCGACGTCGACGTTCGGCAGGAGCCTGTCGAGCCAGCGCGGCAACCACCACGCGGCATCGCCCAGCAGGTGCATCAGGGCGGGCACCACGAGCATCCGGACCACGAACGCGTCGACGAGCACGCCGAACGCCAGCGCGAAGCCGATGGGCCGGATCATCGCGGACTCGGAGAACACGAACCCGCCGAACACGGAGATCATGATGATCGCGGCCGCCGTGACCACGGACCGCCCGGCCCGGAACCCTTGCACCACGGCATGCCGGGCCGGGGCGCCGTGCGCGTACGCCTCCCGCATGCCGGACCCGAGGAAGAGCATGTAGTCCATCGCGAGCCCGAACAGGATGCCGACCAGGATGGTGGGCAGGAAGTTGAGGATCGCGCCCGGGTTGTCGACCCCGAACACGCTGGACAGCCAGCCCCACTGGTAGATCGCGACGACACCGCCGAGCGCCGCGAAGTACGACAGCACGAAACCGAGCGTCGCGATGACGGGTACGAGCAGCGACCGGAACACGACGATCAGGATGATCAGCGACAGCCCGATGACGACGCCGAGGTAGAGGGGCAGCGCGTCGGACAGCTTCTGCGAGATGTCGATGTTGCCCGACGCCGCGCCCGCGACGCCGATCTCGACGTCGCCGGAGACAGGCGCGTCACCCGTGCCCGGTGTGCCGAGGGTGAGCGGGGACAGGTCCCGCAGGGCGTGCACGAGCTGCTCGGTGGACTCGCTGGTGGGCCCGTCGGCGGGGATCACCTGGAATGCGAGCACCGTGCCGTCCTGCGACGTCGCGGCCGGCGCAACGGCGACGACGTCGTCCACGGCTGCGAGCTGCTGGGCGATCGCGAGCTGCGTCGCCACCGCGTCGTCGTCGGTGACGGCCTGCGGCAGGTCCGCCACCACGAGCAGGGGGCCGTTGACACCCGGGCCGAACTTCTCGGCGACGGTCGTGTACGCCTGGTACTGCGTCGAGTCGGGCGACTCCGAGGAGCCGTCCGGAAGGTTCGTGTGCAGGTCCATGGCGGGGATCGCCACCAGGGCCAGCACCCCGACACCGAGGATCACGCGGCCCACCGCGAGCGAGGTCCGCATCGGCCGCACCGGGCGGGACGTCGTCGTCGACCCGTGCTTCGCCTGGCCGCGACCCGACGCCTGAGGTGTGGCGGTGAGCCGGGCGCGCTCCTTGCGGCTGAGGATCCGCGGCCCGATGGCGGACAGCAGCGCCGGCGTCAGGGTGATGGCGACGAGCACCGCGATCGCGACGCTGACCGCGCCGACGGTGCCCATCAGGCCCAGGAACGGGATGCCGGTGACGTTGAGCGCCAGCAGCGCGATGACCACGGTGGTCCCGGCGAACACCACCGCGTTGCCGGACGTGCCGTTCGCGAGCGCGATCGACTCGCGCACGTCCATCCCGGCCTTGAGCTGACGGCGGTGCCGGTTCACGATGAACAGGGCGTAGTCGATGCCGACCGCCAGGCCCAGCATGAGGCCCAGCACGGGGGTCACCGACGACATCTGCACCAGGCCGGAGAACGCGAGCGCCCCGAGGGCCGCGACGCCCACACCCACGAGGGCGGTGAGCAGCGGCAGGCCCGCGCCGATGAGGGTACCGAGCATGAGGACGAGCACGACTGCGGCGACGATCAGCCCGACCACCTCGCCGGGTCCGACGACGGCCGGGGTCTCCATCGCGACGTCGGAGCCGAAGTCGACCTGCACGCCGTCGATCCCGGCGACGCCGTCCTCGACCGCCGCGATCACGGCATCCTTCGTCTCCTGCGTGATGTCGTACTGGTCCTGCGTGAAGACGATGGTCGCGACGGCGGCGGAGCCGTCCTGCGAGACCGTGCGGATGCCGGACGCGAGCTCCATGAGCTGCTGCCCCTGGTCGAGCACGGCGGCCCGCGCATCGAGCTCGGCGGCGGCGGCCTCCAGCTCAGCGGACTCCTCGTCGAGCGCGCTTCGCTGCGCATCGAGCTCGGCACGACCGGCGGCGATCTGTGCCGCACCGTCCGCGACCTGATCGGCCTGCTCCTGCCGGTCCGCCTCCGTGGCGAACGGGTCGACGACCGTCTCGACGCCGTCGACCTTCCCGACCTCGGCCAGCACGGTGCCGACGGCGTCCCGCTGGTCGCGGGTGAAGGCCGCACCGTCGGTGGTGCTCAGCACGACTGTTCCGGTGCCGCCGACGGCGTCCGGCATCGCGGAGGCGAGCCGGTCGGTCACCTCCTGCGTGGGCGTGCCAGGGATCGAGAAGCTGTCGCTCAGCGTCCCCGCCCCGGTGGCGTAGCCCACGCCCGCGATGGCGAGGAGCGCGACCCACGCGACGATGACGGTGGCGACGCGCCGGGACGCGAAACGCCCCAGGCGGTAGAGAAGCTCAGCCATGGTGTCCTTCCGAAGGGCGGGCGGGGGTAGCGCCCGGAGCGAGGTGATCGAGCAGGCCGGCCCAGATCGCCCGGGACGCGGCGTCGGTGGCCGCGCCCGTCTCCTGGAGCCAGTGGCGGTGCAGCACGACGAGGCTGCTCATGGTCTGGCCGACCACGAGGTCGACGTCGAGACGGCTCAGCCGGGGGTGTCGCCGGGCGAGGTCACCGGCGATGTCGTCGCTGATCTCCGACAGCGCTCGCAGCAGGAGCATCGCCTGGTGCTGCGGGATCACGCCGCCCCGGCCGCTCTCCCGGTCCAGGCCGAGGCCCCGGGTGAGCGAGGCCATCTGACCCACGAGGTCGGCGCGGCGTAGTGCCGCGACGAGGTCCGCGACGGCGACGGCCCGCGGGTCGCCCACATCCTGGCCGGTCGGGTGCACCGGAACGTCGGTCGCCCGGAGCGCATCACGGATCGACCCGAACGCCCCCGCACCCACCGCCGCCACGACGTCGTCCAACGAGGCGAAATGGTTGAAGACCGTGCGGCGGGAGACACCGGCACGGGCCGCGAGATCGTCCACCGAGAACTCGACGCCGGCGGTCTCGTGCATGAGCACCCGCGCGGCGTCCACGATGCTCTGCCGGGTGACGGCCTTCAGGCGTGCTCGGGAGCCGGAGCGCGCGGGGTGGTCCGGTTCACCTGATGGACGGGATGCGGGCACCCGGCGACGCTAGGCGTTTGGCTGCACTCAGTGCAACCAAACACCTGGTGACCTCCGTCACGCGAGCCACCTCGCGGCGTTCACCCATGGCTGCATCTGGCACTGATGCACCAGCCAGCTGCTGCTCGTCGGCGCGGTCCGCGGTGGCCTGAACGCGCTGGGCATCGACGTCGTGGCGATGAGCACCCAGGATCCCGAGATCGGGCCCATGCGAACCATGCCCGACACCGCGGTGCGCGTCACCTCCGACGTCGCCGAGCGGCTCCCGCACGCCGACCTCGACGGCTCCGGCCACCTCACCCGGTTCACCCTGACCCTGGGCGGCACCCTCGACGGCACGGTCTTCGACGAGATCACCGACTCGGTGGCCCACACCAAGGCCGTCGTCGACCTCGTCACCGACGCCTGGACACGGCAGGCCGGATGACCTGACCGCGTGGGCGGATCCGGGACCGTCGTTCGACCCGGCGCTCCGCTCGCGGGTGCGGCTCGGCTACAGGACGAGGGCCAGCACCACCAGGGCGATCCCCACGAGAACGGCTCCGCCCAGGAGTCCCAGGCCGATCCGGCGAACGTACCGAGATCGTGCCCTGCCCAGCGCGCCGGGCAGGTCCGTCGCGATCCTGATGGCCTGAGCAGTCGGGTCGTACGACGAGAAGTGGCTGTCCATCCGGGACACGTCCGCCGGGTCTTGCCAGGCACCGCTGGGAACAAGGCCTCCGTGCTCGTCCGACACGAGTCATCGCCTCCAACGTCGTCGTTGTGGCCACGGGCTGCGCCTACCTCAACTCTGACACACGCGCATCAACTCTGACACACGCGCGGCCCTCACCAGGGGCCACCGGCCCTCGAACCACGGAGACCGACCGTGCCGATGCCACTCTCGACACCAGGGTCGGGGCCGTCCAGCACCAGCCCGGAACCGCCGCACACCCGGCCGCCCAGGCCCTGCACCGACACGGCCACCGGACGGTCACGGCGCCCGAGTTCTTCCCTCCGAACCGCCATCCGACAGGTCCGTCCGGCTCTGCCGAGCTCCGCTACCCCGTCGGCGCGGGCCTTCTTCGGTGGGCCCGGCCGGACTCGAACCGACGACATCCACGGTGTAAACGTGGCGCTCTACCAACTGAGCTACAGGCCCCTGCACACGCCGCCAGCGGGCGCGCGACTCGCACAGAATAATCGAGTCAGATCTCCGCGAGCGCCGTCCGGTAGGCGTCGAGGTCGCGGCGCTGACCTCGGGGGTTGACGACGGCCCAGCGCACGACGCCGCCGGCGTCGATGAGGAAGGTGCCGCGCAGTGCGTGGCCGTGGTCTTCGTCGAGCACACCGTAGGCGCGGGCGACGTCGCCGTGGGGCCAAAAGTCGGAGAGCAGGTCGAACCCGTAGCCTTCGGCCTGCTGCCAGGCCTTGAGCGCAAACACGGGGTCGGTGGACACGGCGATGAGGCGCACGCCGGCGGTGTCGAACTCGTCGATGTTGTCGCGCAGCTCGCACAGCTCTCCGGTGCAGATGCCGGAGAAGGCGAAGGGGAAGAACACGAGGAGCACGGGTGCTCCGGTCTCGGCGAGCACGTCGGCGAGGTGCACGGGGGTGCCGTGCGTGTCCGGGAGGGTGAAGTCGGGTGCGGGGTCGCCCGGCTGCGGTGTCATCAGCGGCCGCGGCCTCGGTTGGCGAGCTGTGTCGCCGACCAGTCGTCGGCGACGGCGAAGGTGCTCATGGCGTGGAGGCCGGCGGTGGTCGAGGCCTCCTGGATCACGTCGTGGCCCACGGTGCCGGTACGGCCGGGCTTACGGGTGAACAACCACACCGCTCCGCCGTCGTCGAGCACGGTGAGCGCGTCGACGAGCATGTCGGTGAGGTCGCCGTCGTCGGCCCGCCACCAGACGATCACGGCGTCGGCGACGTCGTCGTAGTCCTCGTCGGCGAGCTCGGTGCCGGTGACCGCCTCGATCGCGAGGCGCAGGTCGTCATCGACGTCGTCGTCCCACCCGAACTCCTGCACCACTTGGCCGGCGGCGAAGCCGAGTCGGTCGGCCAGGTGATCCGTCTGCTTACCCACGGGGTTGATCCGTTCCTTCCATGGTGGTCTGCCCGGTGCGGGACCGTCCCGGGATGGTGGTCAAGTTAGTCCACCTGAGCCGTCGATGCCCGCCGTCCGGCACCGATGCGCAGGGTTGCGGGCGGCGTCGGCACCCCTTCAGCATGACCGACGTCACGCGAACCGCGTGCGGAACGGGTAGGCCCGATCACGCGTTGGGGCCACAATGGTGCTGATCCCCGTACAGGCGTGTCCGATCCTGCGCGTTCGAATGGCCGGACACGAACAGAGAGAAGGTGCTGGTGGCTTCGTACGACGAGTCCGGGCCGTTGATCAACGGTCTGCTCAGCTCGGTTCCCGACATCGACCCCGCGGAGACCGCCGAGTGGGTCGAGTCCTTCGACGGTCTGCTCGACGACAAGGGCGGCCCGCGCGCCCGCTACGTGATGCTCAACCTGCTGCGGCGGGCACGTGAGCGCAACGTGACCATCCCGGCGTCGTTCGTGACCCCGTACGTGAACACGATCGGCGTGCACGAGGAGCCGTACTTCCCCGGCGACGAGGTGATCGAGCGCCAGTACCGCGGCTGGATCCGGTGGAACGCCGCGGTCATGGTGACCCGAGCACAGAAGCCGGGGATCGGCGTGGGCGGGCACATCTCCTCGTACGCCTCGACGGCGACCCTCACCGAGGTGGGCCTGAACCACTTCTTCCGTGGCAAGGACCACCCGGGCGGCGGCGACCAGATCTACTTCCAGGGTCACTCCTCCCCCGGCCAGTACGCGCGCGGTTACCTGGAGGGCCGGCTGGGCGCGGAGGACCTGGACGGGTTCCGCCAGGAGAAGTCGAAGGCCGGGCACGCTCTGCCGTCGTACCCCCACCCGCGTCTGCTGCCGGAGTTCTGGGAGTTCCCCACGGTGTCGATGGGCCTGGGCCCGTCGTCGGCGATCTACCAGGCGTGGACGAACAAGTACCTGCACAACCGCGGCGTCAAGGACACCTCGCAGCAGGACGTGTGGGCGTTCCTGGGCGACGGGGAGATGGACGAGCCCGAGTCGCGCGGCATGCTCCAGCTCGCGGCGCATCAGCAGCTCGACAACCTGACGTTCGTGGTCAACTGCAACCTGCAGCGGCTCGACGGCCCGGTGCGCGGCAACGGCAAGATCATCCAGGAGCTGGAGGCCCAGTTCAAGGGTGCCGGCTGGAACGTCATCAAGGTGATCTGGGGCCGCGAGTGGGACGCCCTGCTCAACGCGGACAAGGACCGCGCGCTGGTCAACCTCATGAACGTCACGCCGGACGGCGACTACCAGACGTACCGTGCGGAGTCGGGCGCGTTCATCCGCGAGCACTTCTTCGGTCGCGACCCGCGCACCAAGGCTCTCGTCCAGAACATGACGGACGACGACATCTGGGGCATGAAGCGCGGTGGCCACGACTACCGCAAGATCTACGCGGCGTACGCCGCGGCGCGGGCGCACCAGGGCCAGCCCACGGTGATCCTGGCGCAGACGGTCAAGGGCTACGGCCTGGGCTCCGGGTTCGCGGGGCGCAACTCGACGCACCAGATGAAGAAGCTGAAGTCGGACGACCTGAAGGCGCTGCGGGACTCGCTGCGCATCCCGATCCCGGACGAGCAGCTCGAGGACCCGTACAGCGCCCCGTACTACCACCCGGGTGCCGACGACCCGGCGATCCAGTACATGCTGGAGCGCCGTCGTCAGCTCGGCGGGTTCGTGCCGGAGCGTCGGCACGCGCCCAAACCGCTCACCTTGCCCGACCCGAAGGTGTACGAGCTGCTGAAGAAGGGCTCGGGACACCAGGAGGTCGCCTCGACGATGGCGTTCGTCCGCCTGCTCAAGGACCTCATCAAGGACAAGGAGTTCGGCAAGCGCATCGTGCCGATCATCCCGGACGAGGCGCGCACGTTCGGCCTGGACGCCATCTTCCCGTCGGCGAAGATCTTCAACACGGGTGGCCAGCACTACCTGGCGGTGGACCGCGAGCTGATGCTGTCCTACAAGGAGTCCGAGGCCGGGCAGATCATGCACACCGGCATCAACGAGGCCGGTTCGGCGTCGGCGTTCCAGGCCGTCGGTACCTCGTACGCGACGCACGGTGAGCACCTCGTCCCGTTCTACATCTTCTACTCGATGTTCGGGTTCCAGCGCACGGGCGACCAGTTCTGGGCGGCGGGCGACCAGCTCACGCGCGGCTTCATCGTCGGCGCCACCGCGGGCCGCACCACGCTCGCCGGCGAGGGCCTGCAGCACATGGACGGTCACTCGCCGATCCTCGCGGCGACCAACACCGCGATGGTCATCTACGACCCCGCCTACGGGTACGAGATCCGGCACATCGTCCGCGACGGCATCGAGCGCATGTTCGGCGAGTCCGCCGACGGCGTGCACGACGCGCTGGGCCGCGACCAGAACGTCATGTACTACCTCACGGTGTACAACGAGCCGATGATCCAGCCGGTCGAGCCGGAGGACGTGGACGTCGAGGGCATCAAGCGCGGCATCCACCGCGTCTCCACCTCGGACATCGCCGACGGCGGGCGCCCCCGCGCTCAGCTCCTCGCGTCCGGTGTGGGCGTGCCGTGGGCACTCGAGGCCCAGCAGCTGCTGCGCGACGACTGGGGTGTCTCGGCCGACGTGTGGTCGGTGACGAGCTGGACCGAGCTGCGCCGCGACGCGCTGGCCGCCGAGCGTGACGCGTTCGTCAACCCGGGCGCCGAGGTGCGGGTGCCGTTCGTGACCCAGAAGCTGCAGGGCACGGGCGGTCCGTTCATCGCGTCGAGCGACTTCGACCACATGGTCCCCGACCAGATCCGCAAGTGGGTCCCGGGCGACTACGAGGTGCTGGGTGCCGACGGCTTCGGCTTCTCGGACACCCGTGCCGCCGCCCGGCGGTTCTTCCTGATCGACGGTCCGTCGATGGTGGTCAAGACGCTCCAGACGCTCGCGCGTCGTGGTGAGATCGACCCCGCCGTCGTCGGCCAGGCCATCGAGAAGTACCAGCTCATGGACGTCAACGCGGGCACCTCGGGCAACGCGGGCGGCGACAGCTGAGCCTGCAGCACCGACGGCGCCGGCCGCACTGACGTCGCAGGGCCTCCACCCGAACTGGGTGGAGGCCCTGCGACGTCGCCGGACAGGTGCCCGTCAGTGTGCCGTCTGCTGCGACGCGGTGTACTCGGCGATCGCCTTGTCCAGCGCGGGTCGCAACCGTGCGACCGCAGCCGCATCGGGGTGGGCCGCGAGGGCCTCCAGGTGCTGCCTGGCCTCGTCCGGCCGGCCGGCCTCCAAGGCGGCAAGCACCATCTGACCGCCCACCGCGCTGTCGTGCTCCCGGGACCGCCAGTGACCGACGCCGAGGCTCAGCGCCTCCCCCGGCAGCCCGGCGTCCCGCAGGATCTCCAGCCCGGCGGCCAGCGCCTCTCCCGCAGGGTCGCGGTCGGCGGCCGTCGCAAGGCGTCGCACCGCACCCTCCGGATCCGAAGCCAGCGACAGCCGGCCCAGCTCGATCAGCGGGTACCAGGCCCGCGGATGCCCCGCGAGCTCGGCCGCGAGCGCCCACACGGCCACCTCTTCGGCGCGCTGGCGCTGTTCGGCGGCCGTCTCGTCGTCCGCCGGAGCGGTCAGCGGGTCCTCGGGGTTGGCGGACGCGACGGCCCGGCGGCGCACGAGGTCGGCGAGGGCGTCGAACGCCCGCACGTCGTTGGGGTCATCGATCAGCATGGTGCGCAGGGCGTCCTCCAGGACGGTCTCGCCGCGGCGGTGGTCCGGCGGCTGTGGTCGACGCGCACCTGCTGTGGCGGCCGCGAACGGCCGGCGCAGCAGCGAACGTATCCGGGGCATCAAAGCCATGCCTTGACCATATCCACATCCCACGCCGGTGGGACCTCCCCGCTGGGTCAAACCGAGCGATTCTTCTGGCAGGTTTGTCGCTTCTCCACAAGAGCCTCCCGGGTTTCGCGCCCGTCCCCCCGTATCCTCGTGCCGTGCCCGCCAACTCTGCCCACACCGTTCCCGACACCGGGCCCGCCGCCGCCCGCGACGCGGAGCCCGACGCGGGGGCCGATACGCAGCGGCGGGCGGCGACCGTACAGCGGGTCCGCGAGGGGACGGGCGTCCTGACGGCCGCGGCGCTGCACCGCCTGGACGAGGAGCTGCCCTGGTATCGCGGCCTGCCCGCCGAGGAGCGCTCCTACGTGGGCATGGTCGCGCAGTCCGGCATCACCTCGTTCGTGACCTGGTTCGCGGACCCGTCCGGCACGCCCACCGGCGTCGGCGAGATGTTCTCCGCGGCGCCGCGCGAGCTGACGCAGTCGATCTCGCTGCAGCACACGCTCCAGCTCGTGCGGCTGATGGTCGACGTCGTCGAGACGCACGCCGACCAGATCGCGGCGCCTGGCGCGGAGCGCGAGGTGCGCGAGGCGGTGCTGCGCTACTCGCGCGAGGTCGCGTTCTCGGCGGCCGAGGTCTACGCGCGCGCCGCCGAGATGCGCGGTGCCTGGGACGCGCGCCTGGAGGCGCTCGTGGTCGACGCGCTGGTGCGCGACGATCCCGGCGGCGACGGCCTCGACAGCATCCGCTCGCGCGTGTCCGCGCTCGGTTGGTCGGGCACCGGGCAGACCCTCGTCGTCGTCGGGACGGCGACGACGGCGCTGGACGAGCTGCGCACGGCGGACCTGCGCCGGGCGGCGCGGCGGGTAGCGGGCGACGCCCTCGTGGGCATCCACGGCGACCGCATCATCCTGGTGCTGGGCGGGCAGAGCGACCTCATGGCGGCGGCGTCGGCGCTGCTGCCGAAGTTCGGCCCGGGGCCTGTCGTGGTGGGCGGCCTGGTGCCGTCCGTCGCGGAGGCGTCCCGGTCGGCCGCGGCGGCGTTGTCGGGGCTGGCCGCGGCTCCGGCGTGGCCGCACGCCCCGCGTCCGGCGCTGGCGGACGACCTGCTGCCCGAGCGGGTGCTCATCGGGGACGAGTCGGCGCGCACCCAGCTGGTCGAGCAAGCGTACCGGCCGCTCCTGACGGCGGGCGCCGCCGTGCTGGAGACCTTGTCGGCCTACCTGGGCAACGGCCGCTCGTTGGAGGCGGCGGCCCGCGAGCTGTACGTGCACCCCAACACGGTGCGCTACCGCCTGCGCAAGGTCTCCGAGATCACCGGCTGGGACCCGCTGGACGCACGGGAGTCGTTCGTGCTCCAGGTGGCCCTGGCGCTGGGCCGGCTCGCGACGGCGGCATGACGTTGTGGGAATCCCACAAGCCGTCTCCGGCAGGTTCGTGCCCGTCGGTACGGTGCACAGCGCGGCACGTCTGACAACGTTGACCCGTGCTTGCCGTCGTCTGCCCTGGACAGGGCTCCCAGACTCCCGGAATGCTCGCCCCCTGGCTTGAGCTGCCGGGCGTCGCCGAACAGCTCGCCGCGTTGTCGGCTGCCGCCGACAGTGACCTGGTCGCCCACGGCACGACGTCCGACGCGGACACCATCCGGGACACCGCCGTGGCCCAGCCGCTCATCGTGGCCTCGTCGCTGCTCGCGCTGCGCGTCATCCTCGACGGCCGTGCCGCGTCCGACGTCGTCGACGTCACCGCCGGTCACTCGGTCGGCGAGATCTCCGCGGCCGCCGTCGCGGGCGTGCTCGACGACGCCGGAGCGGTGGGCCTGGTGGCGCGCCGCGCGCAGGCCATGGCCCGGGCGGCGGCGGCCGCACCCTCGGGGATGAGCGCGGTGGTCGGCGGAGACCCGGCCGAGGTGCTGGCCGCGATCGAGGCCGCCGGGCTGTGGCCGGCGAACGTCAACGGCGCCGGCCAGACGGTGGCGGGCGGCGCGCTCGATGGTCTCGGACGGCTCGCGCAGCACCCGCCCACCCGCGCCCGTGTCATCCCGCTCCAGGTGGCCGGTGCGTTCCACACGCCGTTCATGGACGCCGCCCGCGAGGAGTTCGCGCCCGTCGCCGCCGCGTGGCCCGCGAACGACCCGCAGCTCACGTTCCTCGCCGATGCCGACGGTGCCCCCCACGGGGACGCCGCGACCACCCTCGCGACGATCGCCGCGCAGGTCACCGCGCCCGTGCGCTGGGACCTGGTCATGGACGAGCTCGCCGCCCGCGGGGTCACCGCCCTGCTCGAGCTCGCCCCCGGCGGGGTGCTCACCGGGCTCGCCAAGCGCGCCCTGAAGGGCGTCGAGCTGGTCGCCGTGAAGTCACCCGCCGACGTCGAGGCCGCGCGCGACCTCATCGAGCGTCACTCCCTGGCCGCCGCCGGGGCAACCGAAGGAGCCGCGCAATGACCACCCTGACGCAGGCGACACCCGTCGCCCACTCGCGGATCCTCGGCATCGGGGCGGAGCGCGGCGAGCTCTTCGTCACGAACGACGACATCGCCGGCCCCATCGACTCGTCCGACGAGTGGATCCGCCAGCGCACCGGCATCGTCACGCGCCGCCGCGCAGGCGCCGACCGGGACGTGCTCGACCTGTCCGAGGCGGCGGCCACCAAGGCCATCGCCGCCTCCGGGGTGGCGCTGGACGAGATCGACGCGATCATCACGTCCACCATCACCCACTTCGTGCAGACGCCGTCGGCCGCCGCGATCCTCGCCGACCGGCTGGGCATCACCCCCGCCGCCGCCTTCGACATCTCCGCGGCCTGCGCCGGGTACTGCTACGCCATCGGGCAGGCGGACGCGCTCGTGCGCTCCGGCGCCGCGCGCAACGTGCTGGTGATCGGGGCCGAGAAGCTGTCCGACATCATCGACCCCACCGACCGGTCGATCTCGTTCCTGCTGGGCGACGGTGCGGGCGCCGCCGTCGTCGGCGCCTCCACGTTCCCCGGCATCGGCCCCACCGTGTGGGGATCGGACGGCTCCAAGGCGGGCACCATCCGCCAGACCCACACCTGGATGGAGCTGCGCGAGGACCCCTCGCTCGGGTGGCCGACGCTGCGCCAGGACGGCCCCAGCGTGTTCAAGTGGGCCAGCTTCCAGGTGGGCAAGTTCGCCCAGGCCGCCATGGAGGCGGCCGGCGTCGGACCACAGGACATCGACGTGTTCGTGCCGCACCAGGCCAACCTGCGGATCATCGACCAGATGGTCAAGCAGCTCAGGCTCCCGGAGAACGTCGTCGTCGGCCGCGACATCGTCGAGACCGGCAACACCTCCGCCGCGTCGATCCCGCTCGCGATCGAACGACTGCTCGCGGAGGGCCAGGCCAAGTCGGGTGACGTGTGCCTGCAGATCGGCTTCGGCGCCGGGCTGGTCTACGCCGCCCAGGTCGTCGTGCTCCCCTAGTTCCCGACCACCCTCGGTGGTCGAGCCTGTCGAGACCACCACACCTCCCCCACGAAAGAAGGAACCACCATGGCTTTCAGCAACGAAGAGATCCTCGAGGGCCTCGCCGAGATCGTCGCCGAGGAGACCGGCCTGCCCACCGACGCCGTCCAGCTCGGCAAGTCCTTCACCGACGACCTCGACATCGACTCGCTGTCGATGATGACGATCGTGACGCACGCCGAGGACAAGTTCTCGGTGCGCATCCCCGACGAGGAGGTCAAGAACCTCAACACCGTCGGCGACGCCGTCACCTACATCGCGGGCGCCCAGGCCTGACCTTGCGGCGCGCGCCCCACCTCATCGACCCAGGAGCCACCCCATGAACGCACCTCGCGACGTCGTCGTCACCGGCATCGGCGCAACCACCCCCCTCGGCGGGGACGCAGCGTCCACGTGGGCAGCGGCCCTGGCCGGCGAGTCGGGCGCGCGCCCCTTCGACAACGACTGGGCGGAGCAGTACGGCATCCCCGTCACCTTCGGAGCGACCATCAAGGTCAAGCCGGAGGAGGTGCTGGCCCGCCCCGAGATCAAGCGCATGGACCCGTCCACCCAGTACGCGATCATCGCGACGCGTGAGGCGTGGGCGGACGCCGGTACTCCCGAGGTCGACGGCGAACGCCTCGGGGCGGTGGTGTCCTCCGGCATCGGTGGCATCTGGACCACCCTGGAAGGCTGGGACACGCTCCGCGAGCGGGGGGCGCGCCGCATGCTGCCCATGACGGTGCCCATGCTCATGCCGAACTCCCCCGCCGCGTACGTGTCGCTGGAGATCGGCGCCCAGGCCGGGGCGCACGCCCTGGTCTCCGCCTGCGCGTCCGGCGCCGAGGCGATCGGGTACGGCATCGAGATGATCCGCAGCGGCCGCGCCGACGTCGTGGTCGCCGGCGGCACCGAGGCGACCATCCACCCCATGCCCATCGCCGCCTTCGCCGCCTCCCGCACCCTGTCGCTGCGCAACGACGACCCGCAGGGCGCGTCACGCCCCTACGACGTCGACCGGGACGGCTTCGTGATCGGCGAGGGCGCAGCGGTCGTGGTGCTCGAGTCGGCGGAGCACGCCGCCGCACGGGGCGCCCGCGTCTACGCCCGGCTCGCCGGTGTCGGCCTGAGCGCCGACGCCTACCACATCACCTCCCCCGACCCGGAGGGCAAGGGCCAGCAGTCCGCGATGCGCCGGGCGCTCGAGATGGCCGGCGCTACCGCCGCCGACGTCGTCCACATCAACGCGCACGCCACCTCCACCAAGGTCGGCGACCTCACCGAGACGAACTCGATCCGCACCCTGCTGGGCGACGAGGCCGACCATGTGCTGCTCTCCGCCACCAAGTCGATGACCGGCCACCTGCTCGGCGGCGCCGGCGCGCTCGAGACCGTCTTCACCGTCAAGGCGGTCCACGAGCGCCTCGCGCCCCCCACCATCAACGTGGCCAACCCGGACCCCGAGCTGCACGTCCCGCTCGTCCGCGACGTCCCGGCCGCGCTGCCCGCGGGCGACGTCGTCGCGATCAACAACTCGTTCGGCTTCGGCGGGCACAACGTCGCCCTCGCGGTCACCAACGCCTGACATCCGAGCACACGACGGCGCCCCACCCGATCTCGGGTGGGGCGCCGTCCGACGTTCCCAGGGATGCGGTGCGCTACAGCGCGTCCACGGTCAGCCCACGCGGTGGAGCCATCGCACAGGGGCGCCCGCGCCCGCGTACCGGAACGGCTCGAGCTCCTCGTCCCACGCCGTGCCGAGCGCCAGGTCCAGTGCGTCCTGCATGGCGCGAGGGTCGTGCGCCAGGTCGAGCGCCGCACGCACCCGATCCTCCGGGATGACGACGTTGCCGTGCACGTCGGCCATCGCGTAGTAGATGCCCAGGTCAGGCGTGTGCGACCAGCGTGCGCCGTCAGCCCCGTAGCTCGGCTCCTCGGTCACCTCATAACGCAGGTGCGCCCAGCCGCGCAGTGCCGAGGCGAGGCGCGCTCCCGTACCCTGGGGCCCCTGCCAGGACAGCTCCGCGCGGTGCAGGCCACGCGCTGCGGGCTGCACCGTCCAGTCGAGCGATACGCGCGCACCAAGCACACCCCCTGCCGCCCACTCCACGTGGGGGCACAGGGCGCGCGGGGCCGAATGCACGAACAACACACCGCGTGTGATGGCGCCGGACATAAATCCTCCCTGGGTCGAGGTCCGTCTTCCCCTACGTCCTCGATCACGGTGAGTCACTGTCGGCGTGTCACCAGCGGTGCATGACTGCTCCGCGCCATGATGCACGATTGCGCGCCGATGCGCGAGCGGCAGCGGCGCTCCCACGACGGGTCCGCGGGCGCGGGCCTCGCAGCATCGCGTCCCTCAGCATCGCGGGTGACTGCGGCCCTGACGACCGATCAGAGCCGGGCGCGGAGCTCACGCATCGCCTTGACCCGTACCCCCCGCTCCAACCGGTCCAGGTAGAGATGCCCGTCCAGGTGATCGCACTCGTGCTGGAGACACCGGGCCATCAGGCCCGTCCCCTCGACGACCACCGGGTTACCGTCCAGGTCGATCCCCTCGACCCGGGCGTAATTGGCGCGCGTCGTCGGGTACCACAGACCCGGCACCGACAGGCACCCCTCATCGCCGTCCTGCACGTCCTCCCCGAGCGCGACGATCCGGGGGTTCAGCACGTAACCGACCTCGTCGTCGATGTTCCAGGAGAACGCCCGAAGGTTCACCCCGATCTGGTTGGCCGCCAGGCCCGCACGGCCCTCCATGTCGACCGTCTCCAGCAGATCGGTCACCAGGGACCGGACGCGGTCGTCGATCGTGGTGATCTCGTCACACGGGGTGCGCAGCACGGGGTCGGGAACCACACGGATCTCTCGGGTCGCCATGCGTGCATTCTTCCACGCCACCCGCCGCGCAACCCGCCCCCGACGCCCGCCGTGGACCGGGTCAGCCGCGAGTCACCAGCCCGACAGCCGCGGCCACCAGCCCCCAGAACACCAGTGCCAGGCCGACGGCGATCGCGATCCCCGAGCCGGGCACCGCCCGCGAATCGGGTGCGCCTCGCATCATCCACCACGTGAGCAACCCGCCGAGGAGCACCAGTACTCCGCCTGCCACAAACCACACACTTCGAACAGTACGTGCCACGGCGCCCGCCGCCCTCAGCCGAGGCAGGCCGCGTCGTCCAGCTCCTCACCATCCGCCGCGAGCGCATCGCGGACGGCGCCGAAGGCGAGCCCCGGCCCGTAACCCTTGCGAGCCAGCGCGGAGACGGCACGCCGGACGCGAGTGTCACGGTCCAGGCCGCGGGTGCGGGCGATCAGTTTGGCCGCCAGCAGGGTGACGGTCTCCCGCTCGTCCTCGTCGCCAACAATCTCCAGCGCCTCGACGGCGGTGTCGTCGTCGATGCCACGGCGGCGCAGCTCCGCCGCGATCGCCCGCCGGGCGAGCCCTCGCTCGGCATGTCTCGTACGGACCACCATCTGTGCGTACTCGGCGTCGTCGACCAGACCGACCTCACCGAACCGGTCGAGCAACGGCGCGACCACGTGCTCCGGGTACCCTTTGCGCCCCATCGACGCCTCGAGCTCGCGCCGACTCTTCGGGCCCGCGGCGAGAATGCGCAGCAGCCGCTCACGGGCCAGCTCTGAAGCCTCCTGGGGGGTGAGCGAGCCCTCGTCGAGGCGTTCACCCACCGTCTTGCGTGGAGCCCGGACGCGCGCCGCCGGTCCCTCGCGGCCATCCGGCGACCGACCGGAGCGGCCGCGACGCTTCCCCACGCCGCGACCGCCCAGGTCATCCATCAGAACGGAGCCTTCTTGGCCCTGGTCGACGACTTCGCTGCAGCACCAGCGCTCTTCGTGGACGCGGGGGCCGCCGCGTCCACGGGAACGGCACCGGCCCCGGGCACAGCCATGGCCTCGGCCGGGGCGTCCAGGACGGCACCCACACCGAGCTTCTCCTTGATGCGCTTCTCGATCTCGTTCGCCAGGTCGGGGTTGTCGCGCAGGAATCCTCGGGCGTTCTCCTTGCCCTGCCCCAGCTGGTCGCCCTCGTAGGTGAACCACGAACCGGACTTGCGCACCAGGCCGTGCTCCACCCCCATGTCGATCAGACCGCCCTCACGGGAGATGCCGACGCCGTAGAGGATGTCGAACTCGGCCTGCTTGAAGGGCGGGGCCATCTTGTTCTTGACCACCTTGACGCGGGTGCGGTTGCCCACGGGCTCGGTGCCCTCCTTGAGCGTCTCGATGCGGCGGATGTCCAGGCGCACCGAGGCGTAGAACTTCAGCGCCTTACCACCCGTGGTGGTCTCAGGGCTGCCGAAGAACACTCCGATCTTCTCGCGGAGCTGGTTGATGAAGATGGCCGTGGTACCCGACGTGTTGAGCGCGCCGGTGATCTTGCGCAACGCCTGGGACATGAGCCGGGCCTGGAGGCCGACGTGGCTGTCACCCATCTCGCCCTCGATCTCGGCCTTGGGCACCAGCGCCGCGACGGAGTCGATGACGATGATGTCCAGGGCACCCGAGCGGATCAGCATGTCCGCGATCTCGAGCGCCTGTTCGCCGGTATCGGGCTGGGACACGAGCAGCGCGTCGGTGTCGACTCCGAGCTTCTTGGCGTACTCGGGGTCGAGCGCGTGCTCGGCGTCGATGAACGCGGCGATGCCGCCGGCGCGCTGGGCGCTCGCCACGGCGTGCAGCGCCACCGTCGTCTTGCCGGAGGACTCCGGGCCGTAGACCTCGATCACGCGGCCCCGAGGGAGACCGCCGATGCCGAGTGCGACGTCGAGCGCGATCGAGCCGGTCGGGATCACCTCGACGGGGGCGCGGGACTCCTCGCCGAGCCGCATGACCGAGCCCTTGCCGAAGCTGCGGTCGATCTGAGCGAGGGCTGCCTCGAGCGCCTTCTCGCGGTCTGCCGGTGCAGGCATGTCGTTCACCTTCGTGGTCGGGGCGCGGCGTGCGCGCGTTGCGGAGCGTGTCTGCGGACTCATCGGTAGGGACCGTATGCGCAGCCACCGACACGGGTACCTTCTCCGGCCCTCGGCATGTTGACGAGGTTCCGGAACCCGTGCCTGTGCACAGAGCGTACTCGCACATCTGTTCGAACGCGACGTCGTCGGCCGCGTGTCGCGCGCCTGACCCGTTCAGCGTGACGGGGGCGGCGCCTGCCGCCCCGGGTCGCTCCCCCAACGCACCGCATCGGGCACGTCGAGCGCATCGCACAGCGCGTGCCAGACGTCACGGGGCTGAGCCCCGGCGTCCAGCGCTTCCAACGGGGTGCGCCCGTCGAGTGCGCTCAGCACTTGCTCGCGCACCAGCACGCGGCCGTACCCGGGTCCGAAGACCTCGTCGACCAGCTGCCAGAACTCCCGCAGACGCACGCCTACAGCCTGCCATGTCCATCACTTCGCCGTCCCTCGCCCAGCGCCCCACCGGCTCGAACCCACCCGTCCGAACCTCATCGGAGCGCACTGATCCCCGCAGCCCCCCGGGCGGGGGCTGCGGGGATCACGGACCTGCGGGCGTCAGGCCTCGACGGTGTGACGGCCCGAGCGGCGGCGGAGCCGGAGCAGCACCAGGCCCCCGGCAACCAGCACGACGGCGGCCACGATGCCGCCCGAGACGGCTGCACCCGTGTGGGCCAGGCCGTCCTGGTCGGCCGGCGCGGCGTCACCGCCGGTGTCACCGCTCCCGTCGTCACCGGCGGCAACAGCCACCGGGGACGCCAACGACTCCGGCGAGTCGGCCGCGAGGATCACGGTGGCGGCAGGCTCGGCAGACTCGACCTGCTCGGGGTTCGCGGTCGGCTCGGCGGTCGCTGTCGGTTCGGCGGTCGCTGTCGGCTCGGTGGTCTCGGTCACCTCGGGAGACGGCGACGTCGAGGGCTCGTCGGCGGCGAAGGGCTCCGGAGAGGGCGCCGCGTCATCGCCCTCGGCGGTCGACGGGGAGGATGACGGGGAGGGGGTGGACGAGCGCCCGGGGGCAGGGGTGTCGTCGCACTCGCTGCTCCACGGGTAGTTGTGGTGCTCGATGCCGGCGCCACCGCGGTACGCGACGTCACCGGCGGCCAGGATCCGGCCGTTGGTGCTGGTGGCCACCGACAGCGTGCTGTTGTCGCGCGGCACGACGACGGTTCCGGGGAACTGGTCGTTCGTCCCGAGCCGGACGGTGGTCGCGTCCGGGAACACCCATCGGATGTCGCGGGAGAGGTACTCGGTCTTCTGGTAGACCCGCGTGCCGCCGACCTCGACGTGCCGAAGGCCTTCGATCGCGACCGAGGTGCCACGCACGGCGATCGTGACGGCACCGCGCGAGGTGATGTCCAGCCGGGAGAGGCGCGCGGCGTCCGCCGCACTGATCTCGTGCACACCCGGAGCGATCGTGAGCACGCCGCCCACCACCCGGGCGGGGGTGGCGCCCACGGCGTCGTCCGCTGCCTGTGTGATGAGCCGGCCCAGGTCCGCGTAGCCCTTCAGCGCGTCAGCACCCAGGTTCTTGCGCACCGACCCGGCGCTACCGCGATATGACTTCGTGCTCACGTTCCCGGTGACGTGCCCGCCGACCCGCACGTTGCCACCACCGCCCGCCGCGTTGAACCCGACCTGCACCGTGGGGCCGGTCGTGAGGTTCCCGCCGACGACCAGGTGGTCCGTACGGCCCCGGGGTGCGATCGCCGAGCCGCCACCGCCCGCGGTGCCGACGTTCAGCGTGCCCGAGCCGGTGAAGTCGGCATCCCCTGCGACGACGACGCGACCCTCGATCTCCGTCGCGGAGTCGACGGTCAGGTCACCGCCCACATACACCGCGACGCCCGGGTCGACGACCTGCGCCTGGTCGTACGTGTTGACCGAGCGGTCCACCTGCTTGGTCGTGCACCAGCAGTCCGACGCTCCTGATCGGCCCGACGTCGCCGAGGCGCTCGTGGCCGCCACGAGCGAGACGGACGCCATCAGCATCGCGCCGGCGCCGATCGCAAGGACCCTGGACACCACCTTGGGCCCGCCGATGCGTGTAGTGACAGTATGCAATTCTTCTCAACCTTCTCCGGGCAGCAGTGACCGGACGCGCACAGGGCGCCATCCGAGTGGAGACTCGCCCGCACATGGGGTAAATGGGGCGGGTCGCGCACACCATAGCGGCACGCACGCAGCCCCGATGCCCCCGTCCAGGAACTTTCACCCGCCGTTCGGCTGGACGCGAGCCGATGTCGGTGCCTCAGGGCAAGATGGGCGGGGTGACCAGCCCTTTCGACCTCCTCGGTGCCGCCACCCGCGAGTGGTTCGAGGGCGCCTTCAGGAGCCCGACGGCGGCGCAGCACGGGGCCTGGGAGGCCATCGGTGAGGGCAAGCACGCGCTCGTGGTCGCGCCCACCGGTTCGGGCAAGACGCTCGCCGCGTTCCTCTGGGCGATCGACCGGCTCCATCACGAACCCGTTCCGGAGCGTTCCCGACGCTGCCGGGTCGTGTACGTGTCCCCGCTCAAGGCGCTGGCCGCGGACGTACAGCGCAACCTGCGCTCCCCGCTGACGGGCATCCGGCAGGCCGCGGCGCGCGGTGGGACCTCGACTCCCGAGATCACGGTCGGCATGCGCACCGGTGACACCCCCGCGACCGAGCGTCGCGCCTTCGCGACGCGCCCGCCGGACATCCTGGTCACCACCCCGGAGTCACTGTTCCTGGTGCTCACCTCGCAGGCACGCGCGGGGCTGCTCGGTACCCAGACCGTGATCGTCGACGAGATCCACGCCGTCGCCGGCACCAAGCGGGGCGCGCACCTGGCGGTGAGCCTGGAACGTCTCGACGCCCTGCTCGTGGCTGCGGGCGGGCGTCCCGTCCAGCGCGTCGGGCTCTCGGCGACAGTACGTCCCGTCGAGGCGGTCGCACAGTTCCTGGGTGGTCACCGAGCGTCCGACGACGGAGGCCGCGACGTGGTGGTCGTCCAGCCGGCGTCGGCCAAGCAGTGGGCCATCGACGTCGTCGTCCCCGTGCCCGACCTGGCCGACCTCGACGCCGTCGGAACGACCGCGACCCCGACAGCGACCCCGACAGCGACGAGTGCCGACCACGGAGCCACCCCCGCGGACGACGCCGTACGCCGCGCGTCGGTGTGGCCGCACGTCGAGGAGCGCGTGGTCGACCTGGTTGCGGCACACCGCAGCACGCTCGTGTTCACGAACTCACGGCGCGGCGCGGAGCGGCTGACCAGCCGGATGAACGAGCTGTGGGCCCAGCGACACGGCGGCGCAGCCCCCGACCCGGGCGGTACCTGGCCCGCGCAGGCACCGGGGCAGTCGGGCACCGCCGCGGCGCGACCGCCCGAGGGCGAGGTCCTCGCGCGCGCCCATCACGGGTCGATGAGCCGCACCGAGCGCACCCGCACCGAGTCGGAGCTCAAGGAGGGACGCCTGCCCGCCGTCGTCGCCACGAGCTCGCTCGAGCTGGGGATCGACATGGGCGCCGTCGACCTGGTGGTGCAGGTCGGGGCACCACCCTCGGTGGCCAGCGGGCTCCAGCGCATCGGGCGTGCCGGGCACCAGGTGGGGGCGGTGTCGCACGGGGTCGTCTTCCCGACGCACCGCGGCGATCTGGTGCCGGCGACGGTGGTGGCACAGCGTATGCGCACCGGTGAGATCGAACCGCTGCACGTCCCCACGAACCCGCTCGACGTGCTGGCGCAGCAGGTGGTCGCCGCGCTGGCGACCGACGACTGGGACGCGGGAGACCTGCTCGCGCTGGTCCGCCGCGCGCACCCGTACGCCCACCTGGGCGACGCGACCTGGCATGCCGTGCTCGACATGCTCGCGGGACGCTACCCCAGCGAGGACTTCGCCGAGCTGCGCGCGCGCATCGTGTGGGACCGGGCCACCGACCTGCTCAGCGCCCGCCCGGGCGCGTTGCGGCTCGCGGCCACGAGCGGGGGCACGATCCCCGACCGCGGCCTGTACGGCGTGTTCATCGCGGGCGCCGAGGGCTCCGAGCAGCGCGGCGGCAAACGGGTCGGCGAGCTGGACGAGGAGATGGTCTACGAGTCGCGCGTGGGCGACACGTTCACCCTCGGGTCCTCGACCTGGCGGATCGAGGACATCACCCCGGACCGCGTGCTCGTCACGCCCGCGCCGGGCCTGCCCGGGCGCCTGCCCTTCTGGAAGGGTGACTCGCAGGGCCGCCCGGCCGAGCTCGGCCGGGCCATGGGTGCGTTCGTCCGCACCGCGGGAGCACTCCTCGCGGACGACGCCGCGGCGGGCCGCGAGCGCCTGCGCGCCGAGGGGCTGGACGCGTGGGCGGCCGACAACCTGGCCTCGTACCTGGTGGAGCAGCGCACCGCGACGGGCCGCGTGCCGGACGACCGGACCGTCGTCGTCGAGCGGTTCCGCGACGAGCTGGGCGACTGGCGAGTGGTGGTCCACTCCCCGTTCGGGGCGCGGGTGCACGCCCCGTGGGCGCTCATCCTGGGCGGGCGCCTGCGGGAGCGGTACGGCATCGACGTCGCGGTGATGCACGCGGACGACGGGATCGTGCTGCGCCTGCCCGACACCGGCGCGGGCTGGGACGACCTGGGGACGGCTCCGGCGCGGGCGGATGGCGGCCTGGATGCGGGTGAGGCGCCGCAGGTCACCGCGGAGGACCTGCTGGTCGACCCCGAGGACGTGGTGGGGCTGGTGCGGGACGAGCTCGGTTCGTCGGTGCTGTTCGCGGCGCGGTTCCGGGAGGCGGCGGCCCGTGCGCTGCTGCTCCCCCGGCGTCGCCCGGACCGGCGTCAGCCGCTGTGGCAGCAGCGGCAGCGCGCGGCCGCCCTGCTCGGCGTGGCGGCGCAGTTCCCGGACTTCCCGATGACGCTCGAGGCGGCGCGCGAGTGCCTCCAGGACGACTTCGACGTCGCGGCTCTCGCCGCGCTCATGGGTGACGTCGGTGCGGGGCGCGTGCAGATCGTCGAGGTGACGACGCCCAGCCCGTCACCGTTCGCGCAGTCTCTGCTGTTCGGGTACACCGCGCAGTTCCTGTACGACGGCGACGCGCCGCTCGCGGAACGGCGTGCGGCGGCGCTGTCGCTCGATCCGGAGCTGCTGGCGGAGCTGCTGGGCGACCAGGGGGCGACGGCGATCGCCGACCTCCTGGACCCGGACACGGTCGAGCGCACGGAGGCCGAGCTCCAGGCGCTGGCGCCGGGCCGGCAGGCCAGGGACGCGGAGGGGCTGTGGGACGTGCTGCGCCGCACCGGCCCGCACCCCGTGGCGGCGCTCGAGGCGCGCACGCGTGCGGAGGTGCGCGACCGGACGGCCGCGTGGCTGGACGAGCTGAACCAGGCCCGGCGGGTGATCCGGGTCCGGCTCGCCGGTGCCGATCAGTGGGCGGTGGTCGAGGACGCGGGGCGGCTTCGTGACGCGCTGGGGGCGGCGCTGCCCACCGGGGTGCCGGAGGCGTTCACGGAGCCGGTGGCCGACCCGTTGGGCGACCTGGTGCGACGGCACGTGCGGACCCACGGACCCGTGGGTGCCGCCGGGGTCGCGGCACGGTTCGGGTTGGGCATCGCCGTCGTGCAGCACACGCTCGCACGGCTCGAGGCTGCGGGCCTCGTGGTGCGGGGTGCGTTGCGACCGTCTGCGCTGGGCGGTACGGGCGACGAGTGGTGCGATCCCGAGGTGCTGCGCCTGCTGCGGCGCCGCTCCCTTGCCGCGCTGCGCGCCGAGGTCGAGCCCGTCGAGCCGCAGGCGCTCGGGGTGTTCCTGCCGCGCTGGCAGCACGTGGGCACGGCAGCGGGCACGGCGGCGGGCCTGCGGGGCGCGGACGGGGTGCTGCGGGCGGTGGAGCAGCTCGCGGGGGCGGCGGTCCCGGCGAGCGCTCTGGAGACACTGGTGCTGCCCGCGCGGGTGCGCGACTACTCGCCCGCGCTGCTCGACGAGCTGACGACGTCGGGCGAGGTGCTGTGGTGCGGTCACGCCCGCCTGCCGGGCTCGGGCGGCGGGGACGGCATGGTCTCCCTGCACCTGGCCGACGGCGCGGCCCTGACCTTGCGCGGACCCGACCCCGTCGAGGGCCCGCTCGACACGCCGCTGCACCGGGCCGTGCTCGACCTGCTGGACGGCTCCGGCGGGTTCTTCCTGACCCGCCTGGCCGAGCGGGCGGGGGCGCCGGTGGCGGACACCCTCACCGTGCTGTGGGACCTCGTGTGGGCGGGCCGGGTCACCAACGACGGGCTCGGGCCGCTGCGCGAGTCGGTGGGTGCGGGCTCCGGGGGTGCTCACCGGGCGCCGCGAGCCCCGGCGCGCGCACGGCCCGTGCGGGGAGCACGGTTCAGCGGACTGGCCCGGGTGGCGCCGACGGGGTCTCCCGCGGCCGTGACGGTCCGCACGGGCGGTGGCCGGTGGTCTGCCCTGCCCGCGGTCGAGCCGGACCCCACGGTGCGCGCCCACGCGCTCACCCAGGTGCTCCTGGAACGGCACGGCGTGCTCACCCGGGCGGTGGCCCCGTCCGAGGGGGCCACGGCAGCGTTCCGTGATGTGTACCGGGTGCTGCGCGGCCTCGAGGAGCGCGGCGCAGTACGCCGCGGCTACTTCGTCGAGGGGCTGGGAGGGTCCCAGTTCGCACTGCCCGGTGCGGTCGACGTGCTGCGTTCCGACGCCGCCGACCGCGCCCGCAGCCACGACGCCGATGACGCCGACGTGTCACGCGTCGCGAGCACCCGCCCGTCCGGTGCCGTGCTGCTCGCCGCCACCGACCCGGCCAACCCGTACGGCGCCGCGCTGCCGTGGCCTCGCCAGGGCGGGAACCGCACCGGGCCCACGACGCCGGCGCACGACCGGTCCGACGCGCCATCCCCGCACCGACCGGGACGCAAGGCGGGCGCCGTGGTCGTGCTGGCCGACGGTGACCTGGTGCTGTACGTCGAGCGGGGTGGACGGACCGTCCTGTCGTTCACCGCGGCCCACCCCGGGGACGTCCGGCGGCTCGCCACCGCGGCACACGAGCTCGCCACGGCGACGCGGGCCGGAGTGCTCGGGCGGGTTCTGGTGCAGCGGGTCGACGGCGTGCCCGCGCTGACCGCGGCCCGGGACCGCACGCCGCCGGCCGCGGCTCTGCTGGACGCGGGCTTCGCGGTCACGCCGCGTGGCCTGCGCGTCGCGGGCGGCTGAGCCCCACGGCCCATGGCCCGTGGCGGGGTCGGCCGCCTCGCTCTCCGGCAGGCGGGTCTCCGGGCGCGCGAAAGACGGGCACCCCACCCGGCGGTGGGGTGCCCGTCCATGACGTGCTGGATGCTGCCGGTCAGCCGACGGGGGCGAGCTCCGCGCGCTCGACGCCGCGCCACTGGCTGCCTGCGAAGTCGGCAGGGATCGTGTCGGGGATCGTGAAACCCTCGGCGACGGCGATGCGGTCGGAGACCTCACGCAGCACCAGGAACATCGGAAGGTGCAGTGCCTCGCAGATCGAGGCGAGCAGCTCCGACGACGCTTCCTTCTGGCCGCGCTCGACCTCGCTCAGGTAGCCCAGAGAGACTCGCGCCGCCGATGACACCTCGCGAAGGGTGCGTCCCTGATTCTGCCGCGCGTCGCGCAGCACGTCTCCGATCTCACGTCGAAGTACGACCATCTCACGCCCCCTCTCATTGCCCGTCCGGCCGATCTGGCCCGGAGTCGACCTACCGTACCCTGTGCGCCCGGCTTCCGGCCGGGTCTGACGCAGTTGCGGCCGTCCCGACGGCCTGGTGGTGATCACGACGGTCCCAACGCCGCACGCCAGGGGGTTGTTCCCCACACCACCGGGCCGTGATGTCCGTCACAGGCGCCGATACCTACGAACCTCCCACGCTCAGCGGACGTGCGCCACCGCCAGGCGTGAATCGTGACCTCAGAATCACCCACGGGCGATCTCGTGAGCCGCGAGCGCAAGCACACTGCTGACCGCCTGGGCGCGAACCGCCGACCGGTCCCCGGACAGGTCGAGGCGCCGGACCGCCGCGACGGCAGGGGTCACGACGGCGACGAACACCAGCCCGGGCGGGCACCCGTCCTGCGGGTCGGGCCCGGCCACGCCGGTGGTCGCCAGCCCGACGTCGGCGCCGGTGGCGTGACGCACTCCCGCCGCCATGGCCGTCGCGACGTCGGCGTCCACGGCACCACGCCGCGCGAGCAGCCCCGCGTCGACCGCGAGCAGGGACGTCTTGAGGTCGGTGGCGTAGGCGACGACCGCGCCACGGAACACCGTCGACGCACCGGGCACGGCCACGAGCGTCGCCGCGACCAGCCCACCCGTCAGCGACTCGGCCACGCCGATGGTCCAGCCGCGCTCGGCGGCCGCGCCCAGGATGCCCTCCGGGGTCACGGCGCGGCCGGGAAGCGGCGGCGTGGGGTCGGACATCGCGGCCCTCCCGTCGTCGCGAGACACCACGGTCACCGAGCCGGCGGGACCACGCCTGGCGCGCGGTGCGCATCCCGGTAGATCCGCCAGCCGGTCACCGCGTAGTCGACACCCGTGACCACGGTGACGAGGATCGCCGCGGCGAGCACCACCCAGGCGATCACGAGCACCGCCGCGGGGAGGTGAGCGAGCGGCAGCAGGAACAGCGTGATGGCGGCCACCTGGAGGGCTGTCTTGAGCTTGCCGCCCTTCGACGCCGGAAGGACGACGTACTTCTTGAGCACCATCCGCATCACGGTGATCCCCAGCTCACGCACCAGCACGACGACGGGCACCCACCAGGGCAGCTCCCCCAGGGGAACCCACAGGAGGATCAGCGCGGTTCCCACGAGCGCCTTGTCGGCGATCGGGTCGAGCAGCTTGCCCAGGTCGGTGATGAGGTTGCGGGACCGGGCGATGTGACCGTCCACGCGGTCGCTGAGAGCCGCGACCAGGAAGATTCCGGTCGCGACGAGCCGCCACATGACGGTGCCCCCGCCTTCCGTGAGCAACGCCCACGCGAAGAACGGTACGAGCACGATGCGTGCCATCGTCACCAGGTTGGCGGCGTTCCACGGGGAGGGTGTTGGGTCGGCCACCTGCCCAGAGTAGATGGTCTCCCCAGATCGCCCCCGCACCGTGACGACACTGCATGCCTTCGCGGGCAGGCGATGCCCTACGGTTGCGCTGTGCGCGACGCAGGATCCCGGTCGAGCGGACCCGCTACGGCGCGGCACCGCTCCCCTTCGTCGACGTCCCGGCGCCTGCCGACGGCGGTCGCCGCCATCGCCGTCGCCGCTGCGCTGCTCGGTGGCGGAGCGGCCGCACTCGCCTTCGCGCACCGGCCCGACGGCGCCGGAGCCACGGCGGACGTGGCGGGTCCGGTGGCTGCCGCGGCCTCCCCCGTCGCCGAGCGGAGCCCCGAACCAAGCCCGACGCCGCGCGAGCCTGCGGTGTTCACGATCCTCGGCGCGGGCGACGTGCTGCTGCACAACGCCGTGACCTTCGCGGCCACCCAGGGCGGCGTGATCGACTACTCCACGGTGCTGTCGGGGCTGGACCCGTGGGTCCAGGGCGCCGATCTGGCCCTGTGCCACTTCGAGACGCCGGTCGTGCCGCCGGGCGAGAAGGTGACCACCTACCCCATGTTCGGGGTGCCCACCCAGATCGTCACGGACCTCGCCGAGCAGGGCTGGGACGGCTGTTCGACGGCGTCGAACCACTCGATCGACCGTGGCTTCGCGGGCATCGAGGCCACGCTCGGCGCGTTCGACGCCGCGGGGCTCGGTCACGTGGGCACCGCGCGCAACCAGGCCGAGTCGGACGCGCCCCAGCTGTACCGGTTGGAGCGCGCGGGGCGGACCTTCACGGTGGCCCAGCTCTCGATGGCTTACGGCCTCAACGGTCTGGCGCTGCCCGCTGACAAGCCGTGGGCGGTCGACCTCATCGACGTGGACCGGACCGTCGCCCGGGCCACCGCCGCACGAGCCGCCGGCGCCGACCTGGTGGTGGTCAGCCTGCACGACGGCACCGAGTACCGCGAGGCGCCCACCGAGAGCCAGCTCACGGTCACCCAGGCGTTGGCGGACTCCGGCGTCGTCGACCTGGTGCTGGGCCATCACGCACACGTACCGCAGGCCGTCGCCCGGCTGGCCGGTGGCCCGGGCGGTACCGGCATGTGGGTCGCCTACGGGCTGGGCAACATGGTGTCGAACCAGAGCGCGGAATGCTGCACCGCGGCGACCTCCAACGGGCTGCTGCTCACGGCGACCGTCACCGCCGAGCCGGACGAGCCCGCGCGGGTGACCGGGGTCGAATGGACCGGGATCACCGTGGACCGCGCCGCCGGTCACCGCGTGCGCGCGCTGGTCGATGCGGCCGCCGACCCGGGCGCCGGAACGCTCTCCGCCGACGAGCTCGCGGCCCGCGAGCAGCGGGTGCGCGACGTCGTCGGTACCGAGGCGCCCGAGCGGACCACGCCGCCGACGCCGACCGGCCCCGCGCCTACCGTCCTGCGGCGCCCGTAGCGCGGCCCGCCCGGTGCGCGGCCCGCCCGGTGCGGCGCCGGAGGGTGCCTCAGCGCCAGCCGTGCTCCGGGTCCGTGTCCGCGTCGTCGTGGTAGTCCGTGGCTTCCTGCGGGCGGTGGCCGTCGACGCCGTCGGCGTACTGGTCGGCACCCGGATCCGCCTGGTCGTACACCTGGGCCGGCTCGCCGCGCAGCAGGGCCAGCGCGGCGGGCAGGTCGTCGGGCTGGACCAGCACCTCGCGCGCCTTGGACCCCTCGGACGGCCCGACGATCTCCCGCGACTCCAGCAGGTCCATGAGCCGCCCCGCCTTGGCGAAGCCGACCCGCAGCTTGCGCTGGAGCATCGACGTCGACCCGAACTGGGTGGTGACCACCAGCTCGGCCGCCTGGAGCAGCACGTCGAGGTCGTCGCCGATGTCGTCGTCCACCTGCTTCTTGGCCGCGGCCGGTGCGGTGACGTCCTGGCGGTAGACGGGCTTGAGCTGCGCCTTGACGTGCTCGACGACGGTGTGCACCTCGGACTCCGAGACCCACGCCCCCTGCACACGCATGGGCTTGGCAGCACCCATCGGGAGGAACAGCGCGTCACCCTGGCCGATGAGCTTCTCGGCGCCGGGCTGGTCGAGGACCACGCGGGAGTCCGCGAGCGACGACGTGGCGAACGCGAGCCGCGAGGGCACGTTCGCCTTGATGAGGCCCGTGACGACGTCGACCGACGGACGCTGGGTGGCGAGCACCAGGTGGATGCCTGCCGCGCGCGCGAGCTGCGTGATGCGCTGGATCGACGCCTCGACGTCGCGCGGGGCCACCATCATGAGGTCCGCGAGCTCGTCGACCACGACGAGCAGGTACGGGTAGGTGGCGATCTTCCGCTCGGAGCCGGGCAGCGGCTTGACCTTCCCGGCGCGCACCGCAGCGTTGAAGTCGTCGATGTGCTTGAACCCGAACGCGGCCAGGTCGTCGTAGCGCGCGTCCATCTCGCGCACCACCCACTCGAGGGCCTCAGCGGCCTTCTTGGGGCTGGTGATGATGGGCGTGATCAGGTGCGGGATGCCCTCGTAGATCGTGAGCTCGACGCGCTTGGGGTCCACGAGGATCATGCGGACCTGCTCGGGGGTCGAGCGCATCATGATCGAGACGATCATCGAGTTGATGAAGCTGGACTTACCGGCTCCGGTGGCACCCGCGACCAGGATGTGCGGCATCTTCGCCAGGTTCGCGACGACGTACCCGCCCTCGACGTCCTTGCCGATCCCGGCGACCATGGGGTGCTCGGTGCGCCGGGCGGCACCGGAGCGCAGCACGTCGCCCAGCACCACGATCTCGCGGTCGGTGTTCGGGATCTCGATGCCGATGGCCGACTTGCCGGGGATGGGCGCCAGGATGCGCACGTCCGCCGACGCGACGGCGTACGCGATGTTGTTGGACAGCGACGTGATGCGCTCGACCTTGACCTTGGGCCCCACCTCGACCTCGTAGCGCGTGACCGTCGGGCCCCGCGTGAAGCCGGTGACCGAGGCGTCGACCTCGAACTGCTCGAACACGCCCGTCAGCGCCTCGACCACGCGGTCGTTGGCCGCGGACCGCGTCTTGTGCGGGGCACCCTTGACCAGGGCGTCCTCGTCGGGCAGCACGTACACGGTGTCCCCGTCGAGCATGGGCTGCACCGGGCGGCCGCTCGGTGCAGGCGGCGGCGGTGGCGGCGTCGTCCCGGCGGCCGGGGCTGCGACCAGGATCTCCGTGGCGGGGTTCGGGATGTCGGTGTCCGCGGCCGCGACCGGAACGGTCGGCCCCGGCGCCGTGGCCGGGCTCCCGGCACCGCGACGGCGCTTCTTGCCGCCGGCGGCACCCTCCTCCTCCAGCATCGCCGCCTTGGTGAACGCCTCGTCGCCCGCGAACCCGCCGTCGGGCAGGTCGAGGTCCCGCTTCTCGGCGGCGCGTTCCGCGCGCGTCTTGCGGCGACGCTTCGGCTTCTCGCCGGTGCCGTCGTGCGCGGAGACGCCGTCGGCCAGCTCGAGCCCGTCACCGTCGTCGGGCACCGCGTCATGGTTCCCCGTGAGCCGCTCGTACCCGGCCCGCAACCGGTCCGGGATCTTGCGCACCGGCGTCGCCGTGATGACCAGCAGCGCGAAGAACCCGAGCAGCAGGAACAGCGGGATGGCAGCCCACTCGGTGAGCCCGGCGACCACCGGGTTGCCCACCAGGTAGCCGACGATCCCGCCCGCCGCCTGGACGGGGGCGAACCCGTCCTGGGGGCGCGGGTTGCCCGCGGTGACGGCGAGCAGCGCGCACACGGCAACCACCAGGAGGGTCACGCCGATGCCGACCCGCGAGTTCGACTCCGGCCGCTCCGGATGCCGCATGACCCGCACGCCGAGCCACAGCAGCAGCACGGGGACGGCCACCCCGGCCGCACCGACGGTGCCCGCGACGACGGCGTGGATGACGGTGCCCACGGCGCCCTGGATGTTCCACCACTCGCGCGCGGCCACCACGATGGCCAGGGCGACAAGGAAGAAGGCGACGCCGTCTCGGCGGTGCTCGGGGTCCAGGTCTCTCGCTCCTTTGAAGATCGTGCGGATGGTCGCGCCCACGCCGTGGGCGATGCCGAGCCACGTGGCGCGGACGGCTCGCACCGGCCAGGGGGCGCGCCGCGGTGCCTTGCGGGCCGGGCGCCCCGACGCCGCGCCGGCCTTGGCCCGGGGCGCGGCCTGCCTGCCTGCCGCGCTGCTCGCGGGTTGCGTCCTGCGCTGCGCCGACCGAACGGCCGTCGCCTGCTCGCGCACCACCGCCGTCGGGCGCGAAGAACCACCCACGCGCCCGGTCCGGGACGACGCCGCAGAGCGCCCGGTCCCGGCCGATGACGTGCGGGAAGTGGTGGACCGCGGTGCGGGTGTCCGGCTCGGCATGGTGCCTCTACGTTAGCGGCGCGGCCGGACACCACCCGGGACCGACACGGCACCCCCGCTGGTCGCACCACCTGCCCCGGCCTCGTCAGGTGCCGCGCGCCCGGTGCGACCGTCTCGGCGAACCGACGGCCGGCCCGGAGCCACTGGCGTGCGACGATGTCACGACCACGACAGCCGAGGGGGAGCCTGATGAGCCGTGACCTGGCGGAAGTCTCCCCCGGCGTCTGGGTGGCCACCGCCGCGATCTGGACGTCCAACACCACGGTCGTGGTGGATGACGACGGCGGGGCGCTCGTGATCGACCCCGGGATCACGCGCACCGAGCTCGACTCGCTGGCCGACGCGATCCACGGCCGCGGGTGGCGGGTGGTCGCCGGGCTGTCCACGCACCCGCACTGGGACCACGTGCTGTGGGCTCTCTCGCTGGGCGACGTACCCCGTTTCGCGAGCCCGGCGGCGATCGCGGCGCTGGCCTCCGACGTCGAGCGGTGCTGGGCCGAGGCGTCGTCCGTGGATCCCGCGCACGACCGGGCGCTCTTCGGCGCACTGACCCCCATCGGCCGCCTCGCAGGGGCACCGGTGGGCACAGAGGTCCCGCTCGGGCTGCCCGCCCCGCACCACTGCCACGTCGTGTCGCACCGCGCCCACGCCCCCGGACACGTGGCCCTGGTGGCTCGCGGCGTCCTGGTGGCCGGGGACATGCTGTCCGACGTGGAGGTGCCGCTGCTCGACGTCGGACCGGGGCGTGACGCCGCCCGCGCACCCGCGGACCCCCTGGCCGACTACGAGCAGGCCCTGGACGTCCTCGAACGGGCGGTCGCGGTGCACGACGTCGACGTCCTGGTCCCCGGGCACGGGACGGTGGCGGTGGGCCGCCCGGCGGTTCGGCGCCGCTTCGAGGCCGACCGTGCCTACCTGCGGGAGCTGCGCGCAGCCTCGGCAGGGCGACCGGGCCGCGGGCAGGCACCGATGGCCGACCCACGCCTCGCGGACGCCTGGGTCGCCGGCGAGCACGCAGCACAGGCCGCCTTCCTCGGAGCGCGACACGGGTGACGAGTCGCGGGTACCACCGGGTCGCCCCGGATGCCTCCGGCGCGACGTGCCAGCACCACCGCCGCGGACCTCAGGCCGAGCGGCACCGGTCGTCTACCGGGCGGCCTCCACCACCGCCACCCGCGCACGCCGCCACTTGACGTAGGCGCTGATGGCGACGGGCACGACCGAGACGAGCACGATGACGACCGCAAGCACGTCGATGTGGTCGCGCACGAGCGGCACATGACCGAGAGCGACGCCGATGAACACCATGGAGCAGGCCCACAGGGTCCCGCCCAGCGCATTCCACCGCGCGAACCGCGGATAGTGCAGATCGCTGACACCTGCCGCGAGCGGCACGTACGTGCGCACCACGGGGACGAACCGGCCCAGCACCAGGGCCAGCGGCCCGTACCTGCGGAAGAAGGACTCCGCCTCCGCGAGATGGCTCGTCTTGAGCACGCGCGCGTCGGGGGTGAACAGGCGCCGGCCGAACCGGCGTCCGATCGTGTACCCCACCTGGTCGCCCGCGACCGCGGCTGCGCTCGCGACGAGCGCGACCAGCCACGGCGAGAGTCCCAGCACGGGCCCCAGGATCGCGGCGGTCACGAGCAGCGAGTCACCCGGCAGGAACGGGAACAGCACCCCCGACTCGATGAAGACGACGACGGCGATGCCCAGCAGCGCCCACCCGCCGAACGAGTGCAGCAGGGAGGTCGCGTCCAGCAGGCCGGACGTCAAGGGTGTCGCGGTGACCATGAAGCTCCTTCCATCGGCACGATCATCGCCGCCCCCGGCGGCTCAACTGCGACGGAGCACCGAAACTCACACAGTCCCCACACCGTCCGCTGCGCTCCGGCTCACGCCACCGGTCCCACTCTTCGGCGCGAACCTGCGCTCCACTCCCGGCGCGTGCCTCGTCCCTCGGCCCACACCGTCCGCTGCGCTCCGGCTCACGCCTCGACGACGACGGGGACGATCATCGGGCGGCGGCGCAGGCGACGGCTGACCCACTGGCCGACGACGCGGCGCATCACCTGCTGGAGCTGGTAGGTGTCGGCGGCACCGCCCGTGATCGCGTCCTCCAGGGCCCTGACGACCTCCGGCTGGATCTCGTCGAACACGGCGGCGTCCTCGGCCATGCCGCGGGCCAGGATCTGAGGCCCGGCCAGCACCTTGCCGGTCGCGGTGTCGACGACGGCGAAGACGGACACGAAGCCCTCCTCGCCCAGGATGCGGCGGTCCTTGAGCTCGGCCTCGGTGATCTCCCCGACGCTGGAGCCGTCCACGTACACGTACCCGCAGGGCACCGCACCCACCACGGACGCCTTGCCGTCCACGAGGTCGATGACCACGCCGTCCTCGGCGAGCACCACCCGCTCGGGCGGCAC
The DNA here is from genome assembly GCA_001592145.1 of Xylanimicrobium pachnodae JCM 13526 = NBRC 107786. GTDB lineage: Bacteria > Actinomycetota > Actinomycetes > Actinomycetales > Cellulomonadaceae > Xylanimonas > Xylanimonas pachnodae. The sequence continues at coordinate 169,016 of BCWJ01000002.1, forward strand.
ACCGGTCTTGACCGCGAGCGCCCCGTTGGCCACCAGGTGGCGCACCTCGCCGTGCACGGGCATCACGTTGCGCGGCTTGAGGATGTTGTAGCAGTACAGGAGCTCGCCGGCGCTCGCGTGCCCCGAGACGTGCACCTTCGCGTTGCCGGAGTGCACCACGCGCGCACCCAGGCGGGTCAGGCCGTTGATCACCCGGAACACCGAGTTCTCGTTGCCCGGGATGAGCGAGGACGCGAGGATCACGGTGTCGCCGTAGTTGATCTTGACCTGGTGGTCACCGTTTGCCATGCGGCTCAGGGCGGCCATGGGTTCGCCCTGCGAGCCGGTGGACATGTAGACGATCTGGTCGTCGGGCAGGTCGCCGGCCTTCTTGAGGTCGATGAGGACGCCGTCGGGCACGGTGAGGTAGCCGAGCTCGGCGGCGATGGCCATGTTGCGCACCATGGACCGACCGACGAGCGCGACCCGGCGCCCGTGGTGGTGGGCCGCGTTGATCACCTGCTGGACGCGGTGCACGTGCGAGGCGAACGACGCGACGATGATGCGCTTCTCCGCCTGCGCGAACACGGAGTCGAGCACGGGGCCGATCTCGACCTCGGGCGTGACGAAGCCCGGCACCTCGGCGTTGGTGGAGTCGACCATGAACAGGTCGACCCCCTTCTCCCCCAGCCGCGCGAAGGCGCGCAGGTCGGTGACCCGCCCGTCGAGCGGGAGCTGGTCCATCTTGAAGTCACCGGTGTGCAGCACCGTGCCGGCGGCCGTGGTGACGGCGACGGCGAGCGCGTCCGGGATGGAGTGGTTGACGGCCACGAACTCGAGCGCGAACGGCCCGACCTGCTCGGTCTGGCCCTCCTTGACCGCCACGGTGAGCGGGGAGATGCGGTGCTCCTTGAGCTTCGCCTCGACGAACGCGAGCGTGAGCTGCGAGCCGAACAGCGGGATGTCGCGCCGCAGGCGCAGCAGGTACGGCACGGCACCGATGTGGTCCTCGTGGCCGTGCGTGAGGACGACCGCCTCGACGTCGTCGAGCCGGTCCCGGATGTAGTCGAAGTCGGGGAGGATCAGGTCGACGCCCGGCTGGTTGTCCTCGGGGAACAGGACGCCGCAGTCGATGATGAGCAGGCGCCCGGCTTGCTCCAGCACGGCCATGTTGCGGCCGACCTCGCCGAGGCCGCCGAGCGCGACGATGCGCAGGCCGTCGGCCGGCAACGCAGGGGGCAGGGGCATGTCGGGGTGCGGGTGACTCACGGGGTCTCCTCGTCGTGTGCGGGCAAGCTGTGGATCAGGCGGTGGGGCGGGGTGTCACGCGGCGGCGAGCACGCCGGCGGCCACGAGTCCGGCGCGGACCTCGGCCGCCTCGTCGTCGGACGCCTCGACGAGCGGCGGGCGTACGGTGCGGCCGCGCACGACGCCGAGCGCCTCGACGGCGGCCTTGGCCATGACGGCCTGGAACCCGGCGCCGTTGAGCGCCTGGATCGCGGGCAGGGTGGTGCGGAACGCGGCGAGCGCGCCGGCGTGGTCACCGGCGTCCCACGCGGCGATCGTGGCGGCGAACGCGGCCGGCGTGGCGTGGGCGGCCACCGACACCAGGCCCGCTCCCCCGTGTGCGAGGAACGGCAGCAGCAGCGCGTCGTCGCCCGAGTACCAGGCCAGGCCCGTGCGCGCCGCGAGACCCGCGGCAGCGGCGACGTCGCCCGTGGCGTCCTTCGTGGCGACGATGAGCGGATGCTGCGCGAGCCGTTCGTAGGCGGCGGCGGAGACGCGCACCCCGGTGCGGCCCGGGACGTCGTAGATCATGACGGGCTTGCCGCCCGCCTCGGCGACGGCCTCGATGTGCCGCGCCAGCCCCTCCTGCGACGGGCGGGAGTAGTACGGCGAGACCACCAGCAGACCGTCCGCACCCGCCGCGACGGCCTGCTCCGCCATCCGGGAGGCGTGCGCCGTGTCGTTGGACCCCGCACCCGCCACGATGGTGGCGCGGTCCCCGACGGCGTCGGCGACGGCCGCGACCAGGTCCGCCTTCTCCGGGGAGTACGTGGTGGGGGACTCGCCCGTGGTCCCGCTGAGCACCAGTCCGTCGCAGCCCTGGTCGACCAGCCAGGTGGCCAGGGTGCGGGCCTGCTCCAGGTCCACCGCCCCGTCCGGTGTCAGGGGGGTCACCATCGCGGTGAGCAGGGCACCGAACGGGCGCGCGGCGTTGGAGGTCAGGACCATGGGATCACCGTACCGGCCTGGGGAGGCCCGTTCGCGGCAACCAGGCCGTAGGCCCGCACGCGGTACCGTCACCCCATGGCCCTCTTCACGTCCGCCGACGGCGCCGCCGCCGACGTCTCCGTGCGCCCCGCCGTCGTCGGCGACGAGACGGCCGTCACCCGCGTGCAGCGGGCCGCGTGGCGCGTCGCACCGGCGATCGGCGACGACGTCGTCGACCTCATCGACGCCGACGCCGTCCAGGCGCGCTGGGCCGACGCCGTCGCGAAACCACCCGCGCGCGGGTTCGCGGTGCTCGTGGCGCAGGACGGACCGACGATCGTCGGGTTCGCAGCCGTCGCCCCCGGCCAGCTCCTCAACCTGGAGGTGGACCCGGCACACCGGCAGCGCGGCCACGGGTCACGCCTGCTCTCGGCGGCGGTCGACCGCCTGCGCACGGACGGCGCCGAGGAGATCGTCACCTGGGTGCTCGACGGCGACACGGGCCGGGAACGGTTCCTCACCCAGTCCGGCATGGGACCGGACGGCCACGAGCGCGCGCTCGCCGTCGGAGTGGACGAGGAGGACGTGCGCTCGGTGGTCGAACGCCGGTGGTCAGCGCTGCTGTGATCGAGCGCCGCACCGGCGGCACGCACTCCTGACGGCTGGTTGACTTGCCCGATGCCCACCACCCGTGACTCCATGTGGCGCAGCCTCGTCCAGCTGCGCGGCAACCCGCGTGCCTGCGTGTGGACCGAGCCGCTGTGGGGCCTGTCGATGGCCCTCGCGCTCCCCTACCTGTCGGTGTTCATGCTCGCCGTCGGCCTGCACGACCAGCAGATCGGTCTGCTGGCGACCATCGGCATGGTGTCGCAGGTGGTCTTCGGGCTGGCCGGCGGCATCATCACCGACAAGCTGGGACGCCGGGCCACCACGGCATGGTTCGACGTCGTCGCCTGGGTGATCCCCTGCCTGATCTGGGCGTTCGCGCAGAACTTCTGGGCGTTCCTGGCCGCCTCCCTCATCAACGGCACCTGGCAGGTCACCCAGAACTCCTGGGACGCCCTCATGGTCGAGGACGCGGAGCGCGGGCAGATCACCCGGATCTACGGCCTGGTCAAGGTGGCGGCCGACTGCTCGGCCCTGTTCGCACCCATCGCCGCGATCCTCGTGTCCCGGCTGGGCCTCGACACGGCCGTGCGCATCCTGTTCGTCAACGCCGCCGTCATCATGACCGCCAAGATCATCTGGCTCTACCGGTGGTCCTCGGAGACCCGCCAGGGCGCGATCCGCAGGGAGCAGACGCGCGGAGTGAGCGTCTGGACGCTGCTGGCCCAGTACCGCCAGGTCGCCCGGCTGCTGCGCGGGTCGCGCGGTTCCCTGCTGTCCCTGGCCATCATGGCCGTGGTCGCCGCGGTCACCCTGGTCAACGCCACCTTCTGGCAGGTGCTCGCCAACCAGCACCTGCACGTGCCCGACGCCGTGCTCCCGTTCTTCCCCATGGTGCGCTCGCTGCTGTCGGTGCTGCTCTTCTTCACGCTGATCCCGCGGCTCATGGCGTCGGTCGACCTCAAGAGGCCCACACTCTGGGGGTTCGGCATCTACCTGGCCGGGCAGGTCCTGCTCGTGCTCGTGCCGGCCGCAGACGGCAGCGCGACACTGGGCACCTACCTGTTCCTGGCCGTGTGCCTGCTGCTCGACGCGTTCGGCGGCGGCATGATGTTCATGCTGTCGGAGTCCCTCGTGGCCCTCCATGTCGACGAGGCCGAGCGGTCCCGCGTCATGGCCCTGCAGCGCACCGCGGTCATGCTGGCCGCCGCGCCGTTCGGCTGGATCGGCGGGTGGCTCTCGGGCATCGACCGCACCTACCCGTTCCTGCTCACCGCCGTGCTCCTCGCCGTCGGGCTCGTCATGACCGTGCTCGCCTGGGTGCCCCCGCACGACGTCGAACAGGAGTTGGCGCACGCCGACGCCGCCTGACCACGCGCGATCCCCGCGCTCAGTGGAGGGAGGCGGCCCTGCGCAGTGCGGCACGGGCGCGACGGCGGTCACCCGCGGCGTCGTACGCGAAGGCGAGCCGGTACCAGGCCTGCCAGCTCTCGGGTGCCGCCTCGACGGCATCCCGGTAGGGGCCGAACGCGGCGTCCGCGGCCGCGCGGTCCACGCGACCCCCGGGTGAGCGCGGCAGGTCGTCCACCGGCAGCTGCCCGGCGTCGGACAGCTCGTCGGCCATGCGCTGCACCCGGGTGGCGAGGCGGAACTCCGCGGCGATGAGCAGCAGGACCAGGAGCGGGATCACCAGCGCCGCCGCACCGATCGCGATGAGGACGGGCTCGCCCGTGCGGATCATCGCGATCCCGCGCCCGGCGACCGCCCAGCCGTACAGGCCCAGCAACGCGGTCACCGCGACGACGCCCACCAGCCCGCGGGGCAGGCGGCGGCGCTTCTCCTCGGCCACCTGGGTCACCCCAGGTCCAGCAGGTGCTCCAGGCCCACGGTCAGGCCCGGGCGGGTCGCCACCTGACGCACGGCCAGCAGCACCCCGGGCATGAACGACACCCGGTCGAACGAGTCCTGCCGGATCACGAGCTGCTCGCCCGGGTTGCCCAGCAGCACCTCCTCGTGCGCCACCAGGCCGCGCAGGCGCACCGCGTGCACGCGCACGCCGTCGACGTCCGCGCCGCGGGCATCCCAACCCTCTGCGGTCGCGTCCGGCATCGCGGGCAGGCCCGCGTCCCGGCGTGCCGCGGCGATGGCGGTGGCGGTGTGCCGCGCTGTCCCCGAGGGGGCGTCCACCTTGTTCGGGTGGTGCAGCTCGATCACCTCCGCCGACTCGAAGTACGCGGCCGCCTTCGCCGCGAACTGCATCGCGAGGACGGCGGAGAGGCCGAAGTTCGGCGCGACGACCACGCCCAGGCCCGCGCCCCCCGCGTTCAGCCGGTCCACGTGCTCGGACACGCGAGCCAGGGACTCGTCCGTCCAGCCGGTGGCCCCGACGACGGCGTGCGCGCCCGCGTCGAGCACGGCGTGCACGTTCGCCTCGGTGACGCTCGGCACGGTGAAGTCGACCGCCACCTGGGCGCCGGAGTCCCGGACGGCGGTACCGACGTCGTCACCCACGTCGACGCGGGCGACAAGGTCCAGGTCAGCGGCTGCTTCGATCGCGGCACACGTCGTCGCGCCCATGCGGCCTGCGGCGCCGAGCACGGCCACGCGAGTCTTCTCGGTCAACGGATCTCCCTTGGCGGTGGTGGAACGCGGGCGCGGCGACGTCAGTCGCCGAAGGGGCCCACGCGGACGGTCGTGCGCGGGCGACCCGCGAGCTCGGCGGCCAGGTCCCGCACGTCGTCGGCCGTGACCGCGCGGATGCGGTCGAGCGACTCCTCCAGGCTGAGGATCTCGCCGAACACCAGCTCGGCCTTGCCCAGGCGGCTCATGCGCGAGCCCGAGTCCTCCAGGCCCAGCACCAGCCCGCCCGAGAGCTGCCCGACCGACCGGGCGAGCTCGGCGGCGGTGACGCCGTCGTTCGCGAGCATGTCCAGCTCGTGGTGCAGCAGCTTCTCGACGGCGTCGACCTTCCCCGGGGCGCAGCCCGCGTACAGGCCGAAGGTCCCCAGTCCCCCGTGACCGGCCGCGAACGAGTACGTGGAGTACGCCAGGCCGCGCTTCTCGCGGATCTCCTGGAACAGGCGCGAGCTCATGCCACCACCGAGGACGGCGTTGAGCACGGACAGCGCGAACCGTCGGTCATCGGTGGCGCTGAGCCCCGTGGTGCCGACGACGACGTTCGCCTGCTCGACCGTGCGGCGCACGGACAGCGTGACACCATCCGTCGGGACGCCCGCGACGTCAGCCGTGTCGGTGCGACGGGCGCGCGGCGGCACCGGTCCCTGGAGGGACCAGCCGCCCCGGCTGAGCGCATCGGTGACCTGGGCCACGACGGTGTCGTGATCCACGCCGCCTGCCGCGGCGACCACCAGGGTCTCGGGGCGATAGTGCTGGCGATAGTGCTCCCAGACGGCGTCGCGCGGGACGGCGTTGATCGCGTCCGGGGTGCCACCGATCGGGCGGCCCAGCGGGTGCGTGCCGAGCACGGCCTGCGAGAACTCCTCGTGCACGACGTCGGACGGGTCGTCGTCGTTCATCGCGAGCTCTTCGAGGATGACGCCGCGCTCGACCTCCAGCTCGTCAGGGTCGAGCCGCGCGGAGGTCACCATGTCCAAGATGACGTCGATCGCCATCGGCAGGTCGGAGTCGAGCACCCGGGCGTAGTAGCAGGTGTGCTCCTTGCCCGTGGCCGCGTTGGCCTCACCCCCGACGGCGTCGAACGCCTCGGCGATGTCCATGGCGCTGCGCCGGGCCGTGCCCTTGAACAGCAGGTGCTCCAGGAAGTGGGTGGAGCCGAAGTGCCCGTCGGTCTCGTCACGGGAGCCGACGCCGACCCAGGCGCCCACGGTCGCCGAGCGCTGACCCGGCATGTGCTCGGTGAGCACGCGGACGCCGCCGGGCAGGACGGAACGACGGATCGTCGCACCGTCCTGCCCGGCGGTCAGCTCGGCACCCGGTTCGCCCGCGGAGACGAGCGGAAGGTGCCAGGTCATGCTCAGGCCTCGGTGGTCTCGGGAGCAGCCTCGGCGGCCTCGTCCTCCGTGACGGCCACGAGCGACAGCTTGCCGCGCGGGTCGATCTCACCGATCTCGACCTGGACCTTCTGGCCCACGGACAGCACGTCGTCGACGTTCTCGACGCGCTTGCCACCCACGAGCTTGCGGATCTGCGAGATGTGCAGCAGCCCGTCCTTGCCCGGGGACAGCGAGATGAACGCGCCGAACGACGTCGTCTTGACGACGGTGCCGACGAACCGCTCGCCCACCTCGGGAACGTGCGGGTTCGCGATCGCGTTGATCGCCGCACGCGCGGCCTCCGCCGACGGGCCGTCGGTGGCGCCGATGTAGACCGTGCCGTCGTCCTCGATCGAGATGTCGGCGCCGGTCTCCTCCTGGATCTGGTTGATCATCTTGCCCTTCGGGCCGATGACCTCGCCGATCTTGTCGACCGGGACCTTCACCGTGATGACGCGCGGAGCGTTCGGGGACATCTCGTCGGGCACGTCGATGGCCTCGTTGATGACGTCGAGGATCGTCAGGCGAGCCTCGTGCGCCTGGGTCAGCGCGCCGGCCAGCACCGAGGCGGGGATGCCGTCGAGCTTGGTGTCGAGCTGGATGGCCGTGACGAAGTCACGCGTGCCGGCGACCTTGAAGTCCATGTCGCCCAGCGCGTCCTCGGCACCCAGGATGTCCGTCAGCGCGACGAAGCGGGTCTCGCCGTCGATCTCGTCCGAGATGAGGCCCATCGCGATGCCGGCCACGGGCGCGCGCAGCGGCACACCCGCGTTGAGCATGGCGAGCGTCGAGGCGCACACCGAGCCCATCGACGTCGAACCGTTGGAGCCGAGCGCCTCGGACACCTGGCGGATCGCGTAGGGGAACTCCTCGCGGCTCGGCAGCACCGGCACGAGCGCACGCTCGGCGAGCGCACCGTGGCCGATCTCGCGGCGCTTGGGCGAGCCCACGCGACCCGTCTCACCGGTCGAGTACGGCGGGAAGTTGTAGTTGTGCATGTAGCGCTTGCGCGTGACCGGCCCGAGCGAGTCGATCTGCTGCTCCATGCGCAGCATGTTCAGCGTGGTGACGCCCAGGATCTGGGTCTCGCCGCGCTCGAAGATGGCCGAGCCGTGGACGCGGGGCAGCACCTCGACCTCGGCACCCAGGGTGCGGATGTCGCGCGGGCCGCGACCGTCGATGCGGATCTGCTCGGTGAGCACGCGGCGGCGCATGAGCTTCTTCTGCAGCGACTTGAACGCGGCGGAGAGCTCCTTCTCGCGGCCCTCGAACCGGTCGCCCAGCTCGGCGACCAGCGCGGCCTTGATCTCGTCGAGCCGGCCCTCGCGGGCCTGCTTGTCGGCGATCGTCAGCGCCTGAGCGGTCCAGGCGCCGGCCGTCGAGGCCTCGACGGCCTCGTACGCGTCGGGCTGGTAGTCCGGGAACAGCGGGAACTCCTGGACGTCCTTGGCGGCCTGGGCGGCCAGCGCGGCCTGGGCCTCGCACAGCGCGCGCAGGAACGGCTTGGCAGCCTCGATGCCCTCGGCCACGACGGCCTCGGTGGGCGCCTGGACGCCCTCCTGGATCAGCTTCCAGGCGTCGTCGGTGGCCTCCGCCTCGATCATCGCGATAGCAACGTCATCGCCGGCGATACGGCCGGCGACGACCATCTCGAAGACCGCGCGCTCCTTGTCCGAGTACTTCGGGAAGGCGACCCACTGGCCGTCGATGAGCGCGATGCGCACCCCCGCGACCGGGCCCGAGAAGGGCAGGCCGGAGATCTGCGTGGACAGCGACGCGGCGTTGATCGCGAGCACGTCGTACGCGTCGTCCGGGTGGATGGCCAGGACGGTGACGACCACCTGGACCTCGTTGCGCAGGCCCTTGACGAACAGGGGGCGCAGCGGGCGGTCGATCAGGCGGCAGGCCAGGATCGCCTCGGTCGAGGGACGGCCCTCGCGGCGGAAGAACGAGCCGGGGATACGGCCCGCGGCGTACATGCGCTCCTCGACGTCCACCGTCAGGGGGAAGAAGTCGAACTGGTCCTTGGGGTGCTTGCCGGCCGTCGTGGCCGACAGCAGCATCGTCTCGCCGTCCAGGTACGCGGCGACGGAGCCGGCGGCCTGGCGGGCCAGGCGGCCCGTCTCGAAACGGACGGTGCGGGTGCCGAAGCGACCGTTGTCGATCACGGCCTCGGCGAACTGGATCTCGGGACCCTCCACGGGTGCCCTCCTTGTCTGCGATGGCGCCAGCCCCGGCGGCCTTCGATCGAGGCCCACCGACGTCGTCCCGCCCGCGATCGAACGCGGGGCGAGGGTCGGGAGGCCACTACCGAGGACCGGGCGGAGGCTCGGCGCGGCGGGTTCTACGAATCGGGTGGTGGTACGGGGACCATCACACCAGAGAGGCCCGACCCCTGCGAAAGGGGCCGGGCCAGTCTGGCGTCAGGTGTAGCAGCGGCGCAGGCGTCCAGCCGGAAGCGGAGCACAGTCACCGCCGCGAGCGGCTCGGCCGAAGGGCGTCAGCGGCGCAGGCCGAGACGCTCGATCAGCGAGCGGTAGCGCGCGATGTCGATCTTCTGGAGGTAGCCCAGGAGGCGACGACGCTGGCCGACCAGCAGGAGCAGGCCGCGGCGCGAGTGGTGGTCGTGCTTGTGGGCCTTCAGGTGCTCCGTCAGGTCCTTGATGCGCTGCGTGAGGAGCGCGATCTGCACCTCGGGCGAGCCCGTGTCACCCTCGTGGGTGGCGTACTCGGTCATGATCGCCTTCTTGGTGGCGGTGTCGAGCGGCATATGGCTCTCCTTGGGTGTCGTTGCGCGGTGCACCGGGGCTGTTCCACCGGGCGCTCTGTCTCCGCGGCCGTTACACGGCGACCCCATCCTACCAGCGCATCCGTGCCCACCGGGCCACCACAGCCCGCCACCGCCCCGCTCAGCGGCTCAGGATCTCCCGGGCCCGGTCCACGTCGTCCTGGATCTGGCGGACCAGCGGGTCGACGCCGTCGAACCGGAGCGTGGGGCGCAACCGGTCCACGAACTCGACCACCACCTCCTGGTCGTACAGCTCCAGGTCGTCGCGGTCCAGCACGTAGGACTCGACGCGGCGGTCGACGCCGTCGAACGTCGGGTTGGTGCCCACGGACACCGCAGCCGGCAGTTCCCGGTCCGCGTCCCCCGCATCGAGCTGCGGGCGCAGCAGCCGTCCGGCGTAGACGCCGTCGGCGGGGACCATGCCGCTGATCGCGCCCAGGTTCGCCGTCGGGAAGCCCAGCTGACGCCCCCGGGCGTCACCGTGCACCACGACGCCGCGCAGGCGGTGCGGGCGGCCCAGCATCGCGGCCGCGCCCGCCACGTCCCCCTCGGCCAGCAACATCCTGGCCGCCGAGCTCGACCAGCGCGCGCTGCCCCCCGGGGTCCGCAGCCGCGAGACACCGACGTCGTCGACCGCCACGACCTCGAACCCGTGCAGCCCGCCCAGCTCGACCATCGTCGCGAGCGTGCCCGCGTTGCGCGCACCGAACCGCACGTCGTGCCCGACGACGACGGTGCGCGCCGCCAACGCCTCGACCAGGTACCGCGTGACGAACTCGTCCGGTGTCAGCGCCGCCACGTCGAGCGAGTACGGCGCCACCAGGACCCCGTCGAGCCCGGTGGCCGCCATGAGGTCCAGGCGATCGGCGAGCCCCGTGAGCAGCTCCGGTGCGGCGTCCGGACGGTGCACCTGCGCCGGGTGCGGGTCGAACGTCACCGCCACCGCCGCCCGCCCGTCCGCGCGGGCCAGAGCCACCACGCGGCCCAGCACCGCCTGGTGGCCGCGGTGCACACCGTCGAAGTTGCCGATCGTCACCACCGACGACGTGCAGCCACCCTCCCCGACGCCCGTTGCGAAGGCCTCAGCGGCCTGGGCCAAGTCATGCCACACCTGCACGCGCGCATCTCCTCGGGTCGGTTGCGGTGGCCGCCGTTCTCACCCGGCGCCGCCCCAGCGTACGCATCCCGCACGCCCGCTGCCGCCAGGACGGGCACACCCGGGCGTCACGCGCGGGGTCACTGCCAGGGGCTGTTCTCGCACGCGACGCCGTCACCGTCTCGGTCGAGGTGACGCCCGTATCCCGGGTCACCGGCGTACAGCGGCGCCGCGCCCGCATCCCACGCCGCCCGGCAGCTGGCGTAGACCACGGCCTCGGCATCGCCGCGCTCCGCCTGCTCCGCAGCCGCCTGCTCCGCCGCCGCCTGCTCCGCCGCCGCCTGTTCCGCGGCTGCCTGCTCCGCCGCCGCCTGCTCCGCCGCCGCCTGTTCCGCGGCTGCCTGCTCCGCCGCCGCCTGTTCTGCGGCAATGCGGTCGGCCTCGTCCTGGGCGGCGACCGCCGCGGTCACCGCGTCGCTCGCCACCTCCGCCTGCCGTCCCGCGGCCACGACCTGCTCCGTCGCGGCGCCGTAGGCCCGGTGGTCCTGGTCGGGCTGCGCTCCGCTCGCGGTGCGTGCCGCCTCGATCGCGACGCGCAACTGGTCTCGCACCGACTCGTCGGCCACGCGGCCCGCCGAGCCGCTCAGCACCTGGTCGGCGGCGTCGAGGATCACGCGCAGGGCCTGGCGCGCATCGTCGAAGGCCGATCTGGCGTCCGTCAACGCGCTGGCGAGGAACGCCTCGTGCGACGCCGCTGCCGCGTCCATGGCCGCGCGCAGCTCCTGGTGGACGGACTCGAGTCCGGCCAGATGTGCCTCCGCCTCGGCATGGGCCTTCTTCGCCTCCGCGAGCGACATCTGCGGCGTCGCCGTCACGGGCGCGTCCCCCGCCACCGACTGCGCTGCCGCGATCGCCTCCTGCAGGTCGGCCTCGTCGGCCGCGTCGAGTTCGCCGCGCACCTGCGTCGCCAGCAGCACGGCCTCCTCGATGGTGTCGGCCAGCGCGCCGTGCGCCGCGTCGATCTGCACGGACGTCTGCTCCGCCTCGCCGACGACGGCGTCCACCGCAGCCGCGTCCACCCCGGAGACCAGGGCGACGACGCCGGCGAACAGGCTCATCGCCACGCCAGCGCCCACGGCAGCGAGAACCTTGTGCCGCCGGGGCACGCCGAGGAGCGCGCGGAGCCCCCGTGCGTTCGCCATGGCGATGTCATAGCAGTCCGGCCCGCCCGCTGGGCCGCCGCGGGCACCGGGTGCAGGGAGGATCCCGTCCCGTGTGACCGATCTCACCGCGTGGCGGCCCTGGCGTCGGGGTCGGTGGTGGCGAGGCCGGGGCGTCAGGCGGGGGCGAGCACCAGGACCGGCCTGGCGAGCGGAACGCCCTGACGGCGGGTGTCCTCCAGCAGCGCGACCAGGGTGCCGTCCGGGCCGATCGCCGCGACGGTGCCCGGGCGACCGCTGGGCGTCACCCAGCGGCCGAAGCCCAGGTCGATCGCCTCGGCGTCGTTGAGCCGGCGCACGGGCAGGTGCGCGGCCGCTGCCTGCGCCGGCGGGATCGTGGCGAGCACGCCGTCGGCGTCGGCCTGTGCCTCCAGCCGGGCCAGCGTGAGTGCCTCGTCGAGCGTGTGGCCCCCGACGCGCGTGCGACGCAGCGCCGTGAGGTGACCGGCGCTCTCCACTGCCGCGCCCAGGTCGCGGGCGAGCGCCCGGACGTAGGTGCCCGAGGAGACCGTGACGGTGACGTCCAGGTCGAGGACGGGCGTTCCGGCGAACGTGGCCGCGCGGGTGGCGTGAACGGTGAACTCGCTGACCGTGACGGGTCGGGCCGCGAGCTCCACGGACTCTCCGGCGCGAGCCAGGGCATATGCCCGCTTCCCGTCCACCTTGATCGCGGAGACGGTGGTGGGTACCTGGAGGATGTCGCCGGTCAGGGACGCGATCGCGGTCCGGACGGCGGCCGGCAGGTGCTGCGCCGCGGAGTCCGACGCCCGCGCCGCAGGCAGGTATCCCGGGGTGCTCGAGGTCTCACCCTCGGCGTCGTCGGTCGTGGTGCCGACACCCAGCCGGATGGTCGCGTCGTACGTCTTGTCCGCACCGACGACGTAGGTGAGCAGCTTGGTGGCACGGCCGACACCGACCACGAGGACGCCGGTAGCCATCGGGTCGAGGGTCCCGGCGTGTCCCACCTTCCGGGTTCCGGCCAGTCGCCGCACCGCGGCGACGACGTCGTGCGACGTCCACCCGGCCGGCTTGTCGACCACGACGAAGCCGTCCGGTGCGACGGGGCGCCGCGGGGGACGCTCCCCCGCGGCGCGGCCGTGCTCACCGGTGCGCGCCACGTCAGCGCTCGTCGTCGTAGCCCGCAAACCCGGCGGCGTCGTCGAGCTTCTCGATCACGGCGCCCGCCGACGGCTGGGCGTCGCGATCCACGTCGTCGTAGCCCGCGAACCCCGCGGTCTCGTCGAACTGGTCCTCGGTCGACTCTGACTCGGTCATCTCCGTCACCTCCTCGTGCGGTGAACGGTACGGGTCCGCGTCGCCGGCGTACGACTTTCCGGCGCGAAGTGCCGCGAGCTCGGCGTCGCGGCGGCGCGCCTCGTCCAGGGCGGCCGTCAGATGTGCGGAGGTCTCGGGGACCGTGTCGAGGTGGAACTCGATCGTGGGGGTCAGGCGCACGCCGGTCTGCTTGCCGACCTCGGAACGGATCAGCCCCTTCGCGCTGTTCAGCGCGGCCGCCGTACCGGCACGCTCCTCGTCCGAGCCGTAGACGGTGTAGAAGACGGACGCCATCTGCAGGTCGCCCGTCACCCGCACGTCCGTGACGGTGACGAAGCCCAGGCGAGGGTCCTTGATCCGGGTGTCGAGCAGCTGCGCGACGATGACCTTGATCCGGTCGGCGAGCCGCTTGGCGCGCGGGTTCTCGGTGCTCATGGTGGCTCCATTCTGCGATGCGGCAGCGGCCCGAAGCGTCCGTGGACGCTCCGGGCCGCCGCTGGTTCCGGTCCTGCGACACCGCGCAGGATCACGGGAGTCGGTCAGTTGCGCGGCTTCTCACGCATCTCGAACGTCTCGATGATGTCGCCCTCGGTGATGTCGTTGTACGACCCGAGGCCGATACCACACTCGAAGCCCTCGCGGACCTCGGTGACGTCGTCCTTCTCGCGGCGCAGCGAGTCGATCGTCAGGTTGTCCCCGATGACCTTGCCGCCACGCAGGACGCGCGCCTTCGAGTTCCGTCGGATGGTGCCCGAGCGGATGATCGAACCGGCGATGTTGCCGAACTTGGAGGAACGGAACACCTGACGGATCTCGGCGGTCCCGAGCTGGACCTCCTCGAACTCCGGCTTGAGCATGCCCTTGAGCGCTGCCTCGACGTCCTCGATCGCCTGGTAGATGACCGAGTAGAACTTGACCTCGACGCCCTCGCGGTCCGCCAGCTCCTCGACGCGCTCACCGAACTTGACGTTGAAGCCGATGATCACGGCCGAGTCGACCGTGGCCAGGTTCACGTCGTTCTGCGTGACCGCACCGACACCGCGGTGGATGACGTTGAGCGACACCTCGTCGCCCACGTCGATCTTGAGCAGCGCGTCCTCGAGTGCCTCGACGGCACCGGACACGTCACCCTTGATGACCAGGTTGAGGGTCTCGACCTTGCCCTGCTCGAGCGCCTTGGTGAAGTCCTCGAGGCTGATGCGCTTGCGGCGCTTGGCCAGGAGGGCGGCACGCTCGGCGGCCTCGCGCTTCTCCGCGATCTGCCGGGCGGTGCGCTCGTCCGGCGCCACCAGGAAGGTGTCGCCGGCACTCGGCACCGACGAGAGTCCCAGCACCTGGACCGGCCGGGCCGGCTCGGCGGCGGTCACGGACTCGCCGTGCTCGTCGAACATGGCGCGCACACGCCCGTGGGCCGTGCCCGCGACGATCGCGTCGCCCACGTGGAGCGTGCCGGACTGCACCAGGACGGTGGCCACGGCACCGCGGCCACGGTCGAGGTTGGCCTCGATCGCGACACCGCGCGCGTCCTTGTCCGGGTTGGCCCGCAGGTCGAGCGCGGCGTCCGCGGTGAGCAGGACGGCCTCCAGGAGGCTGTCGATACCCATGCGGTTCTTCGCCGAGACGTCGACGAACATGGTGTCGCCGCCGTACTCCTCGGCCACCAGGTTGTACTCGGTGAGCTGCTGGCGGATCTTCGCCGGGTTGGCCGACTCCTTGTCCACCTTGTTGACCGCGACCACGATCGGCACACCGGCCGCCTGGGCGTGGTTCAGCGCCTCGATGGTCTGCGGCATCACGCCGTCATCGGCCGCGACCACGAGGATCGCGATGTCGGTGACCTGCGCACCACGGGCACGCATGGCGGTGAACGCCTCGTGACCCGGGGTGTCGATGAACGTGATGGCCCGCTCGACGCCCTCGTGCTCGGCACGGATCTGGTAGGCACCGATGTGCTGCGTGATCCCGCCGGCCTCGCCCGCGACGACGTCCGTGCGCCGGATGGCGTCGAGGAGCTTCGTCTTGCCGTGGTCGACGTGACCCATGACGGTCACGACCGGCGGACGCGGCTGCAGGTCCTCGTCGCCCTCCGCCTCGAGCTCGGCGTCCAGGTCGATGTCGAAGGCCCCAAGCAGCTCGCGGTCCTCCTCCTCGGCCGAGACCATCTCGATCTTGTAGCCCAGCTCCTCGCCGAGCACACCGAACGTGGCCTCGTCGAGGGACTGCGTCGCCGTGGCCATCTCACCCAGGTGGAACAGGACCGTGACGAGCGACGCCGGGTTGGCATCGATCTTGTCGGCGAAGTCGTTCAGGGACGAACCCTGCCGCAGGCGGATCGTGGTCTCGCCGCTACCGCGCGGGACGGACACGCCGCCCAGCGACGGAGCCTGCATCGCCTCGAACTCCTGGCGCTTCGCCCGCTTCGACTTGCGCCCCCGGACGGGACGACCGCCGGCGCGACCGAACGCACCCTGCGTGGAACCGCGACCGGCACCGCCACGACCGCCACCACCGGGACGACCGGCGAAGCCGCCGCCGCCACCGGGTGCGCCGCCACCACCGGGGCGACCACCGAAGCCGCCACCGCCGCCGCCGGGGCGACCACGACCGCCGCCGGCACCCGCGGCCGGGCGCTCACCCGGACGCGGCATCGACGTGCGGCCGGGCATCATGCCCGGGTTGGGACGCGGGCCGCCCGGACGCGGCGCCGCGGGACGCGGGCCGCCGGGACGAGGACCGCCGGGGCGGGGACCGCCCGGACGCTCGCCCGCCGCCGCCGCAGGTGCGTTCTCGCCGCGCTCGGGGCGCTGGCCCGGGCGGGGCATCCCCTGGCTCGTCGCGAACGGGTTGTTGCCCGGACGCGGGGTCCGCTCGCCGCCGCCGGGACGACCGCCCTGGCGGGGCATGCCCTGCGACGGGGCGAAGGGGTTGTTCCCGGGACGCGGCGCGCCGGGGCGGCCGCCACGGTCGCCGCCACCGGCGGGACGTGGAGCGGCAGGACGCGGTCCCGGTGCCGCAGCCGGACGACCCGGCGCGGGCGCCGGACGGTCCTGGGTGCCACGGTCCTGAGCCGCATCCGGACGGGTGGGCGCGGACGCGGCCGGAGCCGGGGCCTGGGGCGCGGGGGCAGCCGGGGCGGGAGCCGCCGGAGCCTTCGCGGCCGGAGCCGGACGGGCCGGGGTGGGCGCCGCGGGGGCAGCCTTGGGCGCGGGCGCAGCAGCGGCCTCGGCCGGTGCCGGGGCGCTCTTGTGCTTCTCGCGCATCATGCGCTCGACCGGGGCCTCGAGCGTCGAGGACGCCGACCGGACGAATTCGCCTGCTGCCTTCAGATCGTCCAGCAGGGCCTTGCTAGTCACGCCGAGCTCTTTCGCGAGCTCGTGCACGCGGACCTTCGCCACTTCTCTCCTGTCTCGGCCCTCCCGGGACAGGGGGACCGTGGTTAGTACCGAGTACTCATCGCTGGGGACTCATCGGGTGCCCATCGGCTTCTGACCCGCTTCCTTGTCGACGTACGCGTGAGGTGCTCTCCAGGTGTTCGCGGACCTGCGCCAGGTCCACACCGGTCGTGACGCGCAATGCGCGCGGCACGGCCCGGCGCCGAACGGCGAGGTCCAGGCACGCGAGCGTGGGATGGACCCAGGCGCCGCGTCCCGGAAGGTCCGCGCGCACATCCGCCACGACCCGGGGAATCCCGGTGGGGGCGTCCGGCACGAGGGCCAACCTCAGGAGCACCGACCGCAGGTCGCGCTTCCGGCATCCCACACAGGTGCGCACCGGTCCGACGTCGCGTGACGGCGAGGGGGTGGCGGAGTGTGCAGGATCCTGGGCGCGCGGCCCGGTCGGCGACAGTCTAGCGCGCGACGACGCGTTCCCGGGCATCCAGGGGGACTCCCCTGCTCCGTGCCCGGCGCGGGTCACGGTGCGTCGGCGTCCGCAGCAGCCGCCGGACCGGGGGCTTCGTCCGAACGGATGTCGATGCGCCAGCCGGTGAGCTTGGCGGCCAGGCGGGCGTTCTGCCCCTCCTTGCCGATCGCCAGCGACAGCTGGTAGTCGGGGACGACGGCACGAGCGGCTCGGGCGGCCTCATCGACCACGGTGACCGACGTCACGCGCGCCGGGGACAGGGCGTTGGCCACGAACCGGGCCGGATCGTCCGAGTGGTCGACGATGTCGATCTTCTCCCCGTGCAGCTCCGCCATCACGGCCCGGACCCGGGCACCCATCGGACCGATGCACGCACCCTTGGCGCCCAGGCCCGGCACCCGCGAACGCACCGCCACCTTGGACCGGTGCCCGGCCTCCCGCGCGATCGCCGTGATCTCCACCGATCCGTCGGCAACCTCCGGGACCTCCAGCTCGAAGAGCTTGCGCACCAGCCCGGGGTGCGTGCGGCTGAGCGTCACCTGCGCACCCTTGGGGCCGCGCGCCACCTCGGTCACGTACGCGCGCAGACGCTCGCCGTGGACGTACTGCTCGGTGGGCACCTGCTCGTGCGGGGGCAGCACCGCCTCGGTGCCGCCGACGTCGACCAAGACCACGCGCGGGTCGCGGCCCTGCTGGATGACGCCCGCGATGACCTCGCCCTCCTTGCCACGGAACATGCCGAGCACCTGGTCGTCCTCGGCATCACGCAGCCGCTGGACGATGACCTGGCGGGCCGTCGCCGTCGCGATCCGGCCGAAGTCGTGCGGTGTGTGGTCGAACTCGGGGCCGTACTCCACGAGCGGCCTGCCCTCGGGATCGGCGGGGTCCGGGGTGCGGATCTCCTCGCGCGCCCAGACCGTCACGTGCCCGGAGCGCCGCTCCACCTCGACGCGTGCGCGGTCGTACGCGTCCGGGGTGCGGTGGTAGGCGTGCAGCAGCGCCGACTCGATCGCCTCGACCAGCACGTCCAGGCTGATGTCCCGCTCACGTTCGAGCAGCCGCAGCGTGCTCATGTCGATCTCCATGTCAGCCCTCCTGGGTGCGGGACTCGCCCGCGTCGTCATCGTCATCGTCATCGGCGAGGACCGCGTCGTCCAGGTCACCATCATCAAGATCCACGTCGTCCAGCACGACGTCGTCGAGCCGCTTCAGCTCGACCTCCACCCGACCCTTGCGCACCGCGGCGAGCGGGACGCGCGTGCCGTCGTCGAGCACCAGCTCGGCGCCGTCGGCGCCCTCGACCACGTCCACCAGTCGGCCCGCCGACTCGCCGCCGTCTACCAGCGCGAGGGTCACGAGGCGCGTGCGGGCGCGCTTGAAGTGGCGCAGCTGCGTCAGCGGCCGCGCCGTCCCCGGCGTCGACACCTCCAGCACATAGACCCCCGGGACGACGTCGTCGACGTCGAGCGCCGCGGACACGGCGCGGGACGCGGCGTCCAGGGCGTCCGAACCGAGCGCACCGACGGCGTCGTCGGGGAGGTCCACCGTCACCCGCACCACGGATCGCGCGCCCGCGCGCGACACGGTCACGGTCTCGACGACGAGCCCCTGCTCGGCAACCACGGGGGCCACGACGCGGCGCACCGCGTCAGCGATCGCGGAACCGTCCGCGCTCCTGCGGTCGTCCTTCGGCGCTGCCATCGTCCTGCCTCCCGTCGGGCTACCGGCTGGCCGCTGAGGGTCAGGCACGACCGGTGTGTTGTTGTGCGACGTCAAGCCTAACGGGCGCGGGCCGTCGCACGACCCGAACCACCACGTCGCACCCGGGAACGCGACGCGACGTACCCCACACCGACAGGCGCTGCCAGATGGGATGATCGGGGACGATGAGCCGCCTTCCCGCCCCCGAGACCCGCCCGCGGCGCGCCGCCCGCCTGGTCGCCGCACTGCTGGCCGCCGTGCTCGTGGCCCCGGCGCTCGCCGGCTGCGGCGTCCGGTTCGAGACGGTCCCGCCCACGGAGCCGATCCCCGACGCCCTCGAACAGGTGCGCCGCGCCGCCGTCACCGACGCGCTCGGCGTCGCCGACCTGGCGACCGCCGCGCAGGATGCGGCCGATCTGCCCGAGCCGGTCGACGCCGAGCTCACGCGCATCGCCGCGGACGCGCACCGGCACGCCGAGGAGCTCGGCGGCGTCTACGTCTCCGGCCTGGAGACCGACGACGTCGACGCTTCGCCCGAACCCGAACCGACCGCCGCCGCGAACGACCCCGCGGCCGTGGTCAGTGCTCTGACGGACGCGGCGGGCCGCAACCGGACCGCCGCCACGACGACGGTGGACGGGGGCATGGCCCGCCTGCTCGCGTCGATCGGGGCGGCGCAGACGGTCTCGGCCACCCGGCTCGCAGCGCTCGCGGACGTCGAGGGCCCGGCCGCCGTGACCCCGGTGGTCCCGGCACCGCCGGACGCGGACGAGCCGGAGGCGAGCGACGAGCCCGACGACGACGCGTCACCGTCAGGGATCGCCACGACCACCCCCGGCGAGGCGCCGGTGCCGCCGGAGGGCATGACGGCGTCGGACTACGAGGCGCTGGTGCTCGCCGAGGACGGCGCGCGCTACGCCCTCCAGCTGCGTGCCGCGCAGACCAGCGGCGACGAGCGGGCCAGGCTCCTGGCGCGGTCCGTGCAGCACGGCGAGCGCGCCCAGGCGTGGGCGACGCTCGGATCGATCGCCGGCACGCCGCAGGACCCCCGCCGCGTCGCCTACGAGGTGCCGCGCACCGACGACGACGCCACCCTGGTGCGGGTGCTCCACACGGGCCTGGCGGTCGACTACGCCTCCCTCGTCGGGACGACGACCGCCACCACCCGCGGGGTGCTCGTCGACCTGGTGATCGACGCCGCACTCACGCTCGACGCGTGGGGCGCCCCGCCGTCGGCGTTCCCCGGCCTGCCGGAGCAGGCGGACACGAAGTAGGGCCGGGCCTGCGCGCAGCGGCGCGAAACCTTAGGCCAGCAGTCCCTCCACCCGCGCGGTGACCGCCGCGACGGCGTCGGCCACGGGCAGGGTCTCCGCCTCTCCCGCGCGCGGCCGCACCTCCACGACCCCGTCGGCCAGGCCGCGCCCGACGACGACCAGCAGCGGCACGCCGAGGAGCTCGGCGTCGGCGAACTTCACGCCCGGGGAGACCTTGGGCCGGTCGTCGTACACGACCTCGACGCCGTGGGCCACGAGGCCTTCCGCGATCGACGCCGCGGCCTCGAACACCTCGGTGCCCTTGCCGGTGGCCACCACGTGCACGTGCGCCGGGGCCACCTGGGCGGGCCACGCGAGCCCGCGCTCGTCGTGGTTGGCCTCGGCCAGCGCGGCGAGCGCCCGCGTGACGCCGATGCCGTAGGAGCCCATGGTGACGGTGACGGCCTTGCCGTTCTCGTCCAGCACCTTCAGGCCGAGGGCCTCGGCGTACTTGCGGCCCAGCTGGAAGATGTGGCCCATCTCGATGCCGCGGGCCAGCTCGACGGGGCCGGAGCCGTCGGGGGCCAGGTCGCCCGCGCGCACCTCGGCGGCCTCGATGGTGCCGTCCGCCGCGAAGTCGCGCCCCGCGACCAGGTCGAAGACGTGGTGGTCGGCGACGTTGGCCCCCGTGATCCAGCGCGTGCCGGGCACCACGCGGGGGTCGAGCAGGTAGCGGATGGCCGACGACGTCGTGCCGTCCTCCGCCGTGACCTGCGCCCCCTGCGGGCCCAGTACCAGCGGGCCGATGTAGCCCTTGACCAGCTCGGGGTGCTTCGCGAAGTCGGCGTCGCCCGCGGGCTCCGCCTCGGCCGGGGCGAGGGCCGCCTCCAGGCGCTTGAGGTCCACCTCGCGGTCGCCGGGAACGCCGACGACGAGCAGGCCGCGCGTCCCGTCGGGCTGCGTGACCGCGAACACCACGTTCTTGAGGGTGTCGGCGGCCGTCCACGCGCGGTCGGGGCGCGGGTGGTTCGCGTTCGCGAGCGCCACGAGCGCGTCGATGGTGCCGGCGTCCGGCGTCGGCTCCACGTGCGCGGCGGGGGCGTCGTCGTAGGCGACGGCGTCGGGCACGGGCGTGACCACGGCCTCCACGTTGGCGGCGTAGCCGCCCGCGGTACGCACGAAGGTGTCCTCGCCGATGGGCGAGGGCGAGAGGAACTCCTCGGAGCGCGAACCGCCCATGGCTCCCGACATCGCGGAGACGATGACGTACTCCAGGCCCAGGCGCGTGAAGATGCGCTCGTACGCGTCGCGGTGCCGCTGGTAGGCGGCGTCGAGCCCCGCGTCGGTGTGGTCGAACGAGTACGAGTCCTTCATGACGAACTCGCGGCCGCGGATCAGGCCGGCGCGCGGGCGGGCCTCGTCGCGGTACTTGGTCTGGATCTGGAAGAGCGTCAGCGGCAGGTCCTTGTACGACGAGTACAGGTCCTTGACCAGGAGGGTGAACATCTCCTCGTGCGTGGGCGCGAGCAGGTAGTCGGCCCGCTTGCGGTCCTGGAGGCGGAACAGGTTGGGGCCGTACTCCGTCCAGCGGCCCGTGGCCTCGTACGGCTCGCGGGGCAGCAGCGCCGGGAAGTGCACCTCCTGCGCGCCGATCGCCTGCATCTCCTCGCGCACGATCGCCTCGATCTTGGCCAGCACGCGCAGGCCCAGCGGCAGCCACGTGTAGATGCCCGGCGCGGTGCGGCGGATGTAGCCCGCCCGGATCAGCAGCTTGTGCGACGCGACCTCGGCGTCGGCCGGGTCCTCGCGCAGCGTGCGGACGAACAACGTGGACAGGCGGAGCAGGTCACCGCGACGGGCCAGGGCAGACATGCGGCCAAGATTACCGGCGCCGCGCCGCCGCGCCGGACGCGGTGCGCCGTCGTGCACCTCCCGCGTAACACCCCCGCCCATGCTGGACAGGAGCGGGTATCGACACCAGAAGGGGCAGCCCATGAGCCGGGAGGAGCGCTTCGCGGCGATCTATCACCGCGAGCACGCAGGCGTGCTGCGCTTCCTCGCGCGCCGCACCACGCCGACGCACGCCGAGGACGTCGCCCACGACACGTTCCTGGTTGCGTGGCGGCGTCTCGACGACGTGCCCGTCGAGCCGGCCGACGCCCGGGCCTGGCTCTTCGGCGTCGCACGCCACTGCTTGCTCAACGCGCAGCGCAGCACGTCCCGGCGGACGGCGCTCGAGGTGCGGATCGCGGCCGAGGCGAGCGGCGTGGTCCCCGGGCACGACGACGCCGCGGCGGCCCGGGTGGACCTGGCGACCGCCTGGGACGCGCTACCCGCGGCACACCAGGAGGCCCTCGCGCTGGCCACCTGGGAGGATCTGACCTCGGCGCAGGCCGCACAGGTGCTCGGCATCTCCTCGGCCGCGTACCGCATCAGGCTGCACCGGGCCCGCGCAGCGCTGCGTGCCGCCCTGACCCCCACACCCGCGGCGCCCGCCGCACTCGCCCCGGAGGGAGCGCGATGAAGGACGTCCTCGACATGATCCGGCCGTACGACGCCGCCCCCGCATCGTCGTACGACGCCGCGGCCGCCACGCGGGCGCAGGCGCGGCTCGACCAGATCCTGGCCGCCGGTCCCGCGCCGAGCTCCCAGCGCCCGCACCGCGGGGCTGCCCTCCGGCTCGGACTGCGCTGGGCCGCCGTCCCCGCGCTGGCCGTGCTGGCGCTCGTCGTCACCGTCGTCCTGCCGGGCGGCATCGCCACCACGACGGCCTTCGCCAGCTGGACCGCGCAGCCCCGACCGCTCGACGGCACCGCCCGGAGCGCGCTCGACCACGCATGCACCGCGGTGATCGCCGAAGGCCTCGCCGAGTCCCCTCGCGTGACCCTCGACGCGCCGACCCTCTCGATCGCCGAACGGCGGGGCGACGTCGCGGTCGCGGTCTACACGAGCACCGCGGGCCGCGGACCGATCCTCCTGGGCCCGCGCGCCGAGTCGGCCCACTGCCTGGCCTTCGTCGAGGACGGCGTCCCCGTCGTCGTCCAGGCCGTCATCGCGAACGCCGACAACGCCAGGAGCACCTCCATGTCCGTCACCCCCGACGAGGACCACGCCGTCGTCGACGGCTGGGGCCGCTGGGGGCCGCCGCGCGGGGACGTGCCGGTCGACGCCGTCTCGCTGACCTCGGTGTCGGGGGGCCGGATCGTCGACGCGGGCGACTTCACCCTCGTCCAGGGGACCGTCGGCGCCGACGTCGTCGGCGTCGTGATCCACGCCGACGGACGCGACGTCGAGGCGACCGTCAGCGACGGCTCGTTCCTCGCCTGGTGGCCGGACTCCGGACGCCTCGGCTGGGAGCCCGGCACCACGGACGTCGACGCACGGTTCACCGTGACGCTGCGCGACGGGACGGTGCTCGGCGACGTCCGGACCGATGAGCTCTGACCGAGGAGCACTGACCGGACGCTGGGCCGCCACCGCCCGGCGAGGTCCCGCCGCCTCGGGGAGGATGGGTGCATGCCTGAGCTCCCCGAGGTGGAGGGTCTGGTCCGGTTCCTGGGTGAACGGTCGCGCGGCCGGACGATCACGGGCGCCGACGTCGGGAACATCGCGGCCCTCAAGACGTTCGACCCGCCGCTGACCGCATTGGTCGGGGCGACCGTGCGCGGGTGGTCGCGGCACGGCAAGTGGCTGGACCTGGCGACCTTCACCTTCGACGCGCCAGAGAACTCGGTAGACCCGCACCTGCTCGTCCACCTGTCGCGCGGCGGGTGGCTGCGCTGGTACGACCGTGTGCCGACGACGACGGTGCGGCCGCGGCTGGGCGGCTCGGCGCGCGGGGCGGTGATCGCCCTGCGGGTGCGGTTCGACGACGGGTCAGGGTTCGATCTCACCGAGGCGGGAACGCAGAAGCGCCTGGCCGTGCACGTAGTGCGCGATCCCGCCGACGTGCCGCAGGTCGCCTCGCTCGGGCCCGAACCCCTGGACCCGGCATTCACCGCGGACGTGCTCGCGGGGCTGCTCGCGACCAAGAACCAGCAGGTCAAAGGGCTGCTGCGCGATCAGGGAGCCATCGCCGGGATCGGCAACGCGTACTCCGACGAGATCCTGCACGTCGCCCGGTTCTCCCCGTTCAAGCTCACGAAGAGCTTCACGCCCGACGACGTCGCCGCGCTGCATCGGGCCATCACCCAGACCCTGACCGGCGCGGTGGCGGCGTCGTCGGGCAAGCCCGCCCAGGAGCTCAAGGACGCCAAGCGGGCGGGGATGCGCGTGCACGGGCGCACCGGGCAGGCATGCCCGGAGTGCGGCGACGTGGTGCGCGAGGTGTCGTTCGCGGACCGGTCGCTGCAGTACTGCGCCACGTGCCAGACGGGCGGGCAACCGCTCGCGGACCGCCGGCTGTCGCGGCTGCTCAAGTAGCGCGGGACGCCCGTGCGGAGTCCGGTCAGAACAGGACCGTGGCGAACGTGCCCACCTGTTCGAACCCCACCCGCCGGTACGCGCGCACCGCGGGGGTGTTGTAGCCGTTCACGTACAGGGAGACGATCGGCGCCACCCGCCGCCGCGCGTCGACCACCAGGGCGGCCATGCCCGACTCGGACAGGCCGCGCCCACGCACCTCGGGGGCGACCCATACGCCTTGCACCTGGGCGACCCCCTGGGCGACGGCACCGAGCTCGGCCTTGAACTCGACGACCGGGTCCGCCCGCGCGTACGGGTCGTCGGCGGCGACGCCGAACCGCACGTAGGAACGGCCCCCGGACACGAGTGAGCGGACCCGGTCCCGGTAGGCGGTCGCCCCGCCGGCCACGGGCGAGTAGCCCACCTCCTCCGTGAACATCGCGATGCACGCCGGCAGCACCAGACCCACCTCCTCGGGACGCGAGAGCCGCACCCGCGGGTCCGGGTCGACGTCGGGGTCGCGGGCAATCGCGAGCGACGGCTGGTGCGCACGGATCTCCCGGGCCGGCGGCCAGTGCCGTTCCAGCCCGCGCCACAGGGCGAGCGCGGCGTCCGACTCCCCCACGATCGACGACGACCGCCGCCCCTGACCACGCGCGGTACGGGCGAACGCGTCGAGGGCCTCCGCGGCGTCCGCGGCGTGCGCCGAGGGCACGACGGGGACCAGGTTCGCGCCGGCCCAGCACAACGCACGCAGCGGGCCGACGGTCGGCCACCCCCAGACCTGTCCCCCGGCCGCCGCCAGGCCCTCGCGTTGCGCGATCTCCAGGCGCGCCGACGCCAGCACGGCGGCGACGGGGTCGAGCGCGCACAGAGCCAGCGCCTCCGGCAGGTCCTCGGCGTGCAGCACCCGCGCGAGCCGGATCAGGGACGGGTGAGCCATCACCCGCTCCACGTCGGCCACGGCGCGTCCCCCCGTCCCACGGTCCTTCATGGCGTCGGCTCTCAGCTCACCGTGACGAGCGGGCCGGCGCCCTCACCGGGACTCATGGTCTCCGCGATCCGCAGCGCCTCCTCGATGAGGGTCTCCACGATCTGCGCCTCCGGGACGGTCTTGATCACCTCGCCCTTGACGAAGATCTGCCCCTTGCCGTTGCCCGAGGCGACACCGAGATCGGCCTCGCGCGCCTCGCCCGGCCCGTTGACGACACAGCCCATGACGGCCACCCGCAGCGGGACGTCGAGACCCTCGAGCCCGGCCGTCACGCGTTCGGCGAGCGTGTACACGTCCACCTGCGCGCGGCCGCACGACGGGCACGAGACGATCTCGAGCTTGCGTTCCTTGAGGCCCAGCGCCTGGAGGATCTGGATGCCGACCTTGACCTCCTCGACCGGCGGGGCGGACAGCGAGACGCGGATCGTGTCGCCGATACCCCGGCTCAGCAGAGCCCCGAACGCGGTGGCCGACTTGATGGTCCCCTGGAACGCCGGGCCTGCCTCCGTGACGCCCAGGTGCAGCGGCCAGTCGCCCGCCGCCGAGAGCAGCTCGTAGGCGCGCACCATGACCACCGGATCGTTGTGCTTGACGGAGATCGCGAAGTCGTGGAAGTCGTGCTCCTCGAACAGCGACGCCTCCCACACCGCCGACTCGACCATGGCCTCCGCGGTGGCCCTGCCGTACTTGGCATACAGACGCGGGTCGAGAGAGCCGGCGTTGACGCCGATCCGCAGGGCGGTTCCGTGGTCCTTCGCGGCCTGCGCGATCTCCTTGACCTGGTCGTCGAGCTTGCGGATGTTGCCCGGGTTGACGCGGACACCCGCGCACCCGGCCTCGATCGCGGCGAACACGTACCGGGGCTGGAAGTGGATGTCCGCCACCACCGGGATCTGCGAGTGCTGCGCGATCTGGGCCAGCGCGGCGGCGTCGTCGGCCGTGGGCACCGCGACACGCACGATGTCGCAGCCGGCCGCCGTCAGCTCGGCGATCTGCTGAAGCGTCGCGTTGACGTCCGACGTCGGCGTCGTCGTCATCGACTGGACGCTGATCGGGGCATCACCGCCCATGGCGACCGTGCCGACCTGGATCCTGCGGGTGGGACGGCGGGGGGCCAGCACGGTGGCGGGTCCCGGGGCGGAGGCGCTCGGGACCCCCAGGTTGACGATGCTCACCGGGTCAGTATCCCCCGGTTCACCACGCCCGGCCGTGCGGGCGGCGCGTCGTCACGCCGTCACCCGAAGATCCTCACGGGGTCGACGACGTCGGCCACCATGAGCAGCACGCCCGAGCCCAGCAGCACCACGAACATCACGTAGGCGACCGGCATCATGCGCGCGACGTCGGCCGGGCCGGGCAGCGGGTGGACCCCGCGGAACCGCGCGACCTGCCGCTTCGCCCCCTCGTACAGCGCGTTGACCACGTGCCCGCCGTCGAGCGGCAGCAACGGGATGAGGTTGAACACGAACAGCGCCATGTTGAGCGAGGCGAGCAGGCCCAGCACGAACGAGACCCGTTCGGGAACTCCCGCGTCCGCGCCCACGACCTCGACCACGACGCGACCCATGCCCACCACGGACATCGCGCTGTCGGCGGACCGCGGGGTGTCGGTGAACGTCGCCTCGGCCGCCTGGTAGATGCGGTACGGGAACGTCGCCACCATCGAGGCGGTGCCCGTGAACACCTCGCCGACGACGGCGGGAAGCTCGCTCATGGGCTGGGACGCACGCTGCGCCAAGGAGGACACGCCCAGGAACGCACCCGTGGTCGTCTGCACCGCGCCGTCCGCGTCCTTCACCGGGGCGCCGTCGGCGTCGAGCACGGCACGCGTGGCCTCGACCGGCGTCACGCTCACGGTGAGCTGCCGGCCGTCACGCTCGACGACGACGGGCACCGTCCGGGTGCCGGCCGCGGAGATCTGCGTGAGCACGTCGTTCCACGACTTCACCGCCACGCCGTCGTACGACACGATGCGGTCGCCCGCCTTGAGCCCGGCGAGCGCGGCCGGTGACGGTGCCGTCGCGGCGTCGCACGCGGCGCCCGTCGCCGTCGGCACGCACGCGCTGACGGTGCCGAGCGTGGTGCTGGCCTGGTAGACGGGGATCGCGAAGGCCCCCGCCATGAAGACGACGGCGAGCAGGAGGTTCATCACCGGGCCGCCCAGCATGACCGTGAGCTTCTTGGGCGTGGACAGGTTGTAGAAGGCGCGCGACTCCTCACCGGGGCGGATCTCCTCGACCGACTGGTCGCGCGCGTCGGCGATGACCTGGGAGAAGAACCCGGTGCGCCGCGGCGCCGTCGCGCCCTCGGGGGCTGGGGGCATCATGCCCACCATGCGCACGTACCCGCCCAGCGGGAACGCCTTGACGCCGTACTCGGTCTCCCCCTTGGTCCGCGACCACAGCGTGGGCCCGAAACCGATCATGTACTGGCTGACCCGGACGCCGAACCTCTTGGCCGGGACCATGTGCCCCACCTCGTGCAGGCCGATGGACACGGCGATGCCCACGACGATGACGAGGACCCCGATGACGATGCTCACCCGACCAGCCTAGGGCCCGGTTCTGGGAGTCGACTGCGCGCGAACGGCACCCGGGCCGAACGCGTCGGGCACCGCGTCACCTGGTGCGCGGGCAGTGCGGTCGGCGGTGGTCTACGCGCGTGCGAGCAGCTCGTCGGCCCGGCGTCGGGCCCAGTGCTCCGCGTTCTCGACGTCGTCCAGGGTCACCGCCGCCGCACTGACGCCCTGGTGCTCGCCGAGCACCTGCTCGACCGTGGCGACGATGTCGAGGAACCCGATCCGCCCGGCCAGGAACGCCGCGACCCCCTGCTCGTTGGCGGCGTTGTACGCCGCGGGGTGCGTGGCGCCGGCAGCGACGGCCGCCCGCGCCAGCCCGACGGCGGGGAACGTCACCTCGTCGAGCGGCTCGAAGGTCCACGCCGTCGCTCGGCCCCAGTCGCAGGGCGTCGCGACGGGGTCGAGCCGGTCGGGCCACGACAGGCCCAGCGCGATCGGCAGGCGCATGTCGGGCGGGGAGGCCTGGGCGATCGTGGACCCGTCCACGAACTCGACCATCGAGTGCACCATCGACTGGGGGTGCACCACCACGGTGATGTCGTCGGCCGGTACGTCGAACAGCAGGTGCGCCTCGATGAGCTCCAGGCCCTTGTTCATGAGCGTCGCCGAGTTGATCGTCACGACAGGGCCCATGGTCCACGTCGGGTGGGCGAGCGCCTGCTCGGGGGCGACATCCCTGAGCTGGTCGCGGACACGGCCCCGGAACGGGCCGCCGCTCGCCGTGAGGATCAGTCGCCGCACCTCGCCGTGCGTGCCCGCGCGCAGGGCCTGCGCGATGGCCGAGTGCTCCGAGTCGACCGGCACGATCTGGTCCGGACGGCGCATCGCGGCCTTGACCAGCGCGCCGCCGACGACGAGCGACTCCTTGTTCGCCAGCGCGAGCGTCGAGCCCGCCGCGAGCGCCGCGAGGGTGGGGCGCAGCCCCACCGACCCGGTGATGCCGTTGAGCACCACGTCGGCGCCGCGCCCCGCGAGCTCGACGGCGGCGTCCGGGCCGGCCAGCACCTCGACACCGCCGCCGGAGCCGCGCGCCCCGGCGTCGGCGAGCGCGTCGCGCAGCGCACCGGCTCGGGCGGGGTCGGCGACACCGACGGTTGTCACGCCGAGCTCGGCGGCCTGCCGTGCGAGCAGGCCGACGTCGGCGCCGCCCGCCGTCAGGGACTCGACGCGGAAGCGGTCCGGGTGGCGGCGCACGACGTCGAGCGCCTGCGTGCCGATGGAGCCGGTGGAGCCGAGGATCGCGACGGTGCGTGGGGTGGCCTGCATGGCGTCATCCTTGCAGCCGGCCCTGGTCGGGCGCGGCGCCGATAACGATTCCGGTCGCACGGCGGTGTGACCCAGATTACCTTCGCTGGATGCTCACACAGTCGAAGCGGCCCCTGCGCGGGTCCCGGCGCCGGCTCCTGACCGGCGTCGTCATGCTGCTGACGGCGGGCACGACCGTGGCGTTCGCCGCCCCCGCCTCCGCCGACCAGGGCGACGGCAGCACCCACACCATCTTCGCGACCCGGGAGGGGCTGGTCGGCCAGACCACCGCGAACGGGCACGTGATCGTCGAGAACGACCACTTCGTGGCGCTGCCCTCGACGCGCGCCCTGTCCGCCGACGGGTCGGGCGCGTACACGGTGCGCGTGTGCGCTCCGGCGACCGGTCGCTGCGAGTACGCGCCCGTGTGGGACGTCGGACCGTGGAACACGGGCGACGACTACTGGTCCACCACCCGGCACTACGCGCCCGACCTGCCCGTGGGCACCCCGCAGGCGTCGGCCGCCTTCCGGCTCGGGCACCAGGGCGGTCTCGACCAGTACGGCCGCACGGTCTCCAACCCTGCCGGCATCGACCTCGCCGACGGCACGTTCTCCGGCCTGGGGCTGACCGCCAACGCGTGGATCTCCGTCACCTACCTGTGGCAGGGCGATGCCCGCACCGGCGTCATCGACTCCCCCGCCCAGCCGCTCAACGTGCGCAGCGGCCCGAGCACCCGGTACGCGGCCGTCGGCTCGGCCGTGAACACGGCGCGGGTGCCGCTGCTGTGCCACGCGTACGGGAAATGGGTCACGGGGACGCGAGGCACCACGAACCTCTGGTACCGGATCGGTCCGGACAACTGGGTGTCCGACGCCTACGTGATCACCGGCACCGGGAGGCCCGTGGCGCCCCGCTGCTGAGCGACGGCTTCACCACACCTGGCGCAGGTTCGCCTTCGTGAGGTCGACGAGCTCGTCGCCGCGCCCGGAGAGCAGGGTCCGCAGCGCGTACAGCGCGAATCCCTTGGCCTGCTCCAGCTTGACCGACGGCGGGATCGTCAGTTCCTGGCGCTCGGTGACGACGTCGACCAGCGCGGGGCCGTCGTACGCGAACGCCTCGGTGAGCGCGCCGCGCAGCTCACCCGAGCTCTCGACGCGGAACGCCTTGAGCCCGGCCGCCTCCGCCACCGCGGCCAGGCTCGGGTTCTCCAACCCGGTCGCGTGGGTGACGAACCCGGCCGACTTCATCTCGAGCTCCACGAAGTTCAGCGAGGAGTTGTTGAACACGACCACCTTGACCGGGAGGTTGTTCTGCCGCAGCGTCAGGAGCTCGCCCAGCAGCATCGCCACCCCGCCGTCCCCGGACAGGGTGACCACCTGCCGCCCGGTGGCCGCCGCGGCACCCACACCCTGCGGCACCGCGTTGGCCATCGAACCGTGCACGAACGAGCCGATCATGGAACGGGCACCGTTCATGCGCAGGTAGCGCGCTGCCCAGATCACGGGTGAGCCGACGTCGGGGATGAACACGGCGTCGTCGGCGGCCAGCTCGTCGATGAGCCGGGCGACGTACTGCGGGTGCAGCGGCTGGCCATCCTTGCGGGGCGTGGCGAGCTCGTCGAGCTTGGTGCGCGTCTTGGCGTAGTGCGCCAGCGAGTCGTCCAGGTGCGCGCGGTCGCCGGCCTGGGGCAGCAGCGGGAGCAGCGCGTCCACGGTGTCGCCCACGTCGCCCACCAGGCCGAGCGCGAGCGGCGCGCGCCGACCCAGCCGTTCGCCGCGCAGGTCCACCTGGATGACCGTGGCCTTCTCCGGCAGGAACGCGCGGTACGGGAAGTCGGTGCCCAGCATGAGCAGCGTGTCCGCGTTCTCCATCGCGCGGTACCCCGAGGCGAACCCGAGCAGGCCCGTCATGCCGACGTCGTACGGGTTGTCCGGCTCCACGAACGGCTTGGAGCGCAGGGTGTGCACCACGGGCGCGGCCAGGCGCTCCGCGAGGGCGACCACCTGGTCGTGGGCGTGCTCGGCGCCGGCGCCCGCGAGGATCGTCACGCGCTTGCCGCCGCTCAGCAGCTCGGCCGCCTCGGCCAGCTCGTCGGGCGAGGGCAGCACGCGCGGCCGCGTCACGCGCAGCGGCGTCGTCGTCGTGTCCACGGCGTCGGCGAGCGCCACGTCACCCGGGATGACGACGACGGCGACGCCCTTCTTCTCCACGGCCGCCGTGATGGCGGAGCGCAGGACGCGCGGCATCTGGAGCGGCGAGGCGACGTACTCGGAGTACACGGACGCCTCGCGGAACAGCTCCTGGGGGTGGGTCTCCTGGAAGTAGCCGCCGCCGATCTCCGCGGTGGGGATGTGCGCCGCGATCGCGAGCACGGGGACCCCCGAGCGCTGCGCGTCGTAGAGCCCGTTGATGAGGTGCAGGTTGCCCGGCCCGGCGCTGCCGACCGCGACACCCAGGTGCCCGGTCAGGGCGGCCTCGGCACCCGCCGCGAACGCCGCGGCCTCCTCGTGGCGCACGTGCACCCAGTCGATGCCGGAGCCGCGCAGCGCGTCGGTGAAGCCGTTGAGCGAGTCCCCGGGGATGCCGTAGACACGCTGGACGCCCGCGGCGACGAGCGTGTCGACCATGTTCTTGGCGACGGTGGTCATGATGCCCTTCTCGATGATGGGTGGGACGTGGGTGTGGTCTCGGAGACGTCAGCGGCGATCGTGGGCCACACGAGGTCGCACAGCCGCCGGGCCAGGGCGTCGTCCAGCGGGGCGTGACCCCAGACGAGCCGGTGATAGAGGGGCGCGAAGAGAACGTCGACGACGAGGTCGACGTCGACGTCCGCGCGGAGGGTGCCCTGGTCGATGCCGCGGGCCAGGTGCTCGGCGACCCGGTCGCGGCGCGGTGCGAGCCAGCGGGCGAGCAGCGCGGCGCTGAGCCGTTCGTCGCTCGCACTGGCGGCCTGGAGCTGGCGCAGCAGCGCACCCGCGGGGGTCTGCGTCATGAGGCGGGCGAGTGCCTCGACCTGGCGGGTCACGGCCGTGCGCACGGGCAGCGAGTCGTCGAACTCGATGGACTCGTGGAACCGCTCGAGCAGCCCCTCGGCCAGCACGGCGGCGGCGGACGGCCACCACTTGTAGATCGTGGTGCGCGAGACGCCCGCACGGGTGGCGAGGGCGTCGATCGTGGGCACGCAGCCGCCTGCGAGCGCGAGGTCGGTGGCGGCGTCGAGGATCGCGAGCCGGGTGGCCTGCGACCGTGGGCGGCCCGGCTTCCCCGCACCCCTATTAGTGGACACGGTGTTCACGATACGCCCGTTCCCGGACGAGCGCGCCCGGTGTGGGCAACACCACCGTGGCCTCACCGGTGGCTACCCGGTGCGCGCCGGCGTCTCCCGCGTCCACTCCAGCGTGTAGCGGAACCAGAGCCGGCGCCGCACCCGCGCTCCCGGCAATGCGGCCGCGGCCGCCGCCACGACGTCGGCGAACGACTCACCGGGGTCCCGCACGGGCATGGTGTCCAGCCCGGCAACCGGCGCCGCGAACGCCGCGCCCCCCGCACCGGTGAGGCGGCGCGCGATCTTCTTGGCGGCCCCCATCACCGGGTTCGCCACGATCGAGACGGCGTCCACGGCGTAGTCGGCGGGGCCGCTCGGGCGGCCAAGGCCCACCACCAGCAGGCGCCCGCCGGGGGCGAGCAGGTCGCGCGCCTGCGCGAGCGAGACCTCCAGGCCGCGCTCGTGGGCACAGTGATGCAGCGAGGCGATCATCGTGACCGCGGTCGCACCCGTCGCGGGGACGAGCGCATCACCGCGGGCCAGGTCGAAGAACGAGCAGCGCTCGACCGTCACGGCGTCGTCGTGCGCGAACCGCCGCGCGGCGACGGCCGCCATCGCCCGGTCGGGATCGATGCCCACCACGCGGGCGACGCCGTGGGAGCGCAGGCGCGCCAGCAGCGCGCCCTCGCCGCAGCCCACGTCCACGACGACGGCCGGGCCCCGCGTCGCCGGAAGGCGGCGCAGGACCCAGCCGTGGAAGTGGTCGTTGTGGCTCCACGCGGTGCGCGCGTTGAGCGCGTCGAGACCGCGGGCCAGCCCCCTGACCGCGACGGCGTGCGGGGCACGGCTCGGGCCGTCGATCAACGCGCGGAACGCAGTCATGGCGCGGACGCTACCGGCCCGGGCGCCGTGGTGCCCGCCTGCGGCTCAGGCGGCGACGGCCGGCACGCCGGTCACGCCGCGGCGCGCGCCTCGGTGACCCACTTGGTGATCGTCGCGCCGGTCGAGCCCAGGCTGGAGGCCACCTGCTTGGGCGCCAGCCCGGCGTCGACGGCCTCCAGTGCGGCGTGCACCGTCGCGGCACGCAGCGCGTCCGCGAGCTCGTTCATGGCCTCCAGGCGGCGCACGTGCTCGTCGTGGTCGGCCGCAGGGCCGGTGGACCAGTCGTGGTGCAGCCCGGCGAGCGCCTCGGTCAGGCCGAGACCTGGGGTGTGCTGGCGCTCGACCCAGGTGGCGACGGCGGGGGTCAGCTTGGCGGCGGGGGCCTGCTTGGTGGCGGTGGCCTGCTTGGTGGCGGTGGGCACGGGGGAACCTCCGGGGGTGGGAACGGTCGTCGGCGACGAACCTAACGACGCGCTCCGCCCGCACCGCCCGCCACACCGGGATTGGCCCACCTCGACGGGTCGCGCGGCGCGAGACGGCGCGCGGCCCCTCGGTCTGGTCGTCGACCCGTGCTCTGGTCGTCGGTCCAACCCGACTACCAGACCACGAACCGACGACCAGAACCGCCGTCAGCGTGGCGTCAGCCCACCGTCAGCGTGGCCGCGACCGGGAGGGCAGACGCCGACGCGCCCGCGGCCACCGTGTAGCGAGCCGGCTGGACGCGCAGCGCCCCCTCGTGCAACCAGCCGCCGGGAGCTCCCGGCACGCGGGCGGCCGGGTCCCACACGGCGAGCCGGGCGGGGTCGAACGGGACCTCGACCGCCCGCGTCTCCCCCGGCGCGAGGTGCACGCGCCGGTAGCCGAGCAGCAGCCGGCGCGGCGTCGGCAGCGCAAGATCCTGCGGGCCGAGCGCGTACACCTGGACCAGCTCGTCGGCGCCGCGCGCCCCCCGGTTCGTCACCGTCACGGTGGCGGTGACGCCCTCGCCCAGCAGCGGGGCGTGCCGCAGCGTGGGCTCCGGGGCCGCGACGGACCCCACCGACAGCTCGACGGCGTCGTACTCGACGCGCCCGTAGGTGAGCCCGTGCCCGAACGCGAACGCCGGTTCGCGGTCGGTGTGCCGGTAGGTGGCCTTCTGGGCGTACGTGTCGTAGTCGAAAATGTCGCCCGCCTGGGCCTCGTCCACCGGCCACTGCTGGGCGAGCCGCCCGGTGGGCCCGACGTCGCCCGAGAGCACGTCGGCCACGCCGCGGCCGAGCTCCTGCCCGCCGTGGCTGGTCCACACGATCGCGCGGGCGTCGTGCGCGGCGTCGGGCAGCACGTACGGGAAGGAGGAGACGACGGCGAGCACGGTGTCCGGGTTCGCCGCCAGCGCGGTACGCAGCACCTCGGCGGCGCTCTCGGGAAGCCGCAGGTGCGGGCGGTCCTGCGTCTCACGACCCGACAGGTGCGGGTCGTTGCCCACCGCGACGATCACGGTCTCGGACGCCGCGGCTGCCGCCCGGACGGCCTCGTGGCCGGCCGTGACGGTGCGCGGCACGAACCGTTCGGCCTCCTCGAGGGTCCGCCCGTCGAAGCCGGCGAGCCGCGTGCCACGGGTCACGCGCAGCCACCGGTTCGAGCCGAGGTGCAGCAGCGACCCGGTGCCGTCCGGGTGCCGGTGCCATCGGAACGACTCCTGCACCTCCCAGCCGCCCACGCGCTCGGCATCGGCGCGAGCCGGCCAGGCGGCACCCGTGAGCAGGCGGCCCGACGCGTGCGAGCGCAGCGTGAGCACGCCGTCGCCCCAGTCGGTCACGTCCCACAGCGCGGCGCCGTCGGCGCTGACGCCGTCGGCAGCGACCGCCGCGCCGTCCTTGCTCGCCACCAGGTACCCGTCGGTGGACGTCGCGCGCAGAGCGACGACGTCGGCGCCGGTCGCGACGGTCACGCTCGCGTCCGGGAACCGCTCGCGCAGGCCCGCGGCGATGCCGACGGCGTAGGGCGGCGTACCCGAGTACCAGTCGGTCAGCACGGCGTCGGCGAGCGGGCCGACGACGGCGAGGCGGCGCGGGGTCTCGACAGGCTCGACAGGCGCGGGCTGCCCGGCGAACGGGGCGCCCTCGGCGAGCGGCAGGATGCCGTCGTTGGCGAGCACCACGACGGACCTGGCGGCCGCCTCGCGGGCCAGCGCCCGGTGCTCGGGCAGGTCGACGGCGTCGGCGCCGATCCCCGCGTAGGGGCCGGCGGCGTCGAGCTCCCCGGCGTCGAACTCTCCGGTGCGCACGCGCAGGTGGAGCAGGCGCAGCACGGCGCGGTCGACGTCGGCCTCGGTGACCAGGCCGCGGTCGAGCGCCGCGGTGATCCGCGCGATCGTCTGCGCCGAGTCCGCGTCGCCGTCCGTGAACGAGTCGAGCCCCGCGGTCAGCGCGGCGGCGTGCGCCTCGGCGTGGTCGGTGAAGGCGCGCTGCACCGTGACGAGCGCCGTGGGCGCCCAGGCGTCGGAGACCAGCGCGACCTCGTCGGGCGCCCAGGAGCGCAGCTCGTCGAACAGCGCGCCGCTGGTGTGCGCGGGCTCGCCGTTGACGCGGTTGTAGGACGGCATGACCGCCCCGGCGACGCCCTGTTCGATCGGCTCACGGAACGCCGCCAGCTCCTCCTCGTGCAGGGTGCGCTGCGACAGGTTCGACGACGTCGAGGAGCGGTCGGCCTCGTTGTTGTAGCCCAGGAAGTGCTTGAGCGTGGGCACGGTCTTCCACACCGTGGGGTGGCTGCCGCGCAGGCCCCGGCAGTACGCGGTGGCCAGGTGGGCCGTCAGGTGCGGGTCCTCCGCGTAACCCTCCTCGTTGCGGCCCCAGCCGGGATGCCGCAGCGTGTTGACCACCGGCGCCCACACGTTGAGGGACACCACGGGGTTCTCGGCGTGCTTGGCGCGCTGCTCGGTAGCGACCATGTCCCCCAGCCGCTCCAGCAGCCCCACGTCCCAGGTCGCGGCCAGGCCCACGGCCTGCGGGAGCACGGTGGCCCGGCCGAGCCAGGCCACGCCGTGCAGCGCCTCGGCACCCGTGTGGAACGCGGCGAGTCCCAGGCGCTCGATCGCGGGAGCGCGCTGGTGCAGCATCGCCACCCGCTCCTCGCGCGTCAGGCGGGACAGCAGGTCCTTGGCCCGGTCGACCGCGGGCAGCGCGGGGTCACGGAACGGCTCGCGGAACGGCTCGGTCATCGCAGCTCTCCTTCGGTGACCAGACGCCACGGCCCGGTCGCGTCGTCACTCGTGGCCGTCACCCGGTCGCCGTCGCGGCGCACCCGGAAGGTCGCGGGCGCGCCCGTGCCACCGGGGACGGTGATCGTCTGGTCGTACCCGTCGGGCAGGGCATACGCGTGCAGCGTGACGCCGTCGGCCCACGCGTACTCGGGCGCGTCGTCGCGCGCGCCGACCGGCAGCACCGTCCCCGGGCGCACGTACACGGGCAGGGAGTCGAAGCCGTGTACCTGACGCACCCAGCGAGGTCCGGTCACGGTGGACCCGTCGAGCAGGGACGTCCAGGTGCCCTCCGGCACGTACACGTCCACGTCGCCGGACTCGCTGAACACGGGCGCCACCAGGATCGAGTCCCCCAGCATGAACTGGGTGTCCACCGGGTGTGCGCCACGGTCCTCGGGGAACTCCAGGACCATGGGCCGCATCATGGGCGTGCCCTGAGCGTGCGCCTCCTGCGCGATCCGGCCCAGGTACGGCATCAGCGAGAGCTTGAGCCGCGTGAACCGCCGGGTGACGTCCACCGCCTCCTCGTCGAACGCCCACGGCACGCGGTAGGACGTGTTGCCGTGCAGGCGCGAGTGGGAGGACAGCAGGCCGAACGGCAGCCAGCGCTTGAACACGCCCACGTCCGGGGTGCCCTCGAACCCGCCGATGTCGTGCGACCAGTAGCCGAAGCCGCTCAGCGCGAGCGAGAGGCCACCGCGCAGCGACTCGGCCATCGACGCGTACGTGGAGTCGTTGTCCCCACCCCAGTGCACGGGAAGCCGCTGCCCGCCCGCCGTGGCG
The DNA here is from genome assembly GCA_001592145.1 of Xylanimicrobium pachnodae JCM 13526 = NBRC 107786. Lineage (GTDB taxonomy): Bacteria > Actinomycetota > Actinomycetes > Actinomycetales > Cellulomonadaceae > Xylanimonas > Xylanimonas pachnodae. The sequence continues at coordinate 206,420 of BCWJ01000002.1, forward strand.
GACCGGGCGAACACGACGGCGTCGCCCGCCCCCCGGCGCCGCTCCAGCAGCGCGAACACGGTCTCGTTGTAGAGCTGCGTGTAGTAGTTGTGCATGCGATGCGGGTCGGACCCGTCGTGCCACACGACGCCCTCGGTCGGGATGCGCTCGCCGAAGTCCGTCTTGAACGTGTCCACACCCTGGTCGATGAGGCGCTCGAGCTTCGACGCGTACCAGGCCGCGGCGTCCGGGTTGGTGAAGTCCACCAGGCCCATGCCGGCCTGCCACTGGTCCCACTGCCACACCCCGCCGTCGGCCGTGCGCAGCAGGTAGCCGCGCTGCGCCGCCTCCGCGAACAGCGGCGAGCGCTGCCCGATGTACGGGTTGATCCACACGCAGACCTTGAGCCCGCGTTCGTGCAGGCGGGCGAGCATCCCCACCGGGTCCGGGAACACCCGCGGGTCCCACTCGAAGTCGCACCACTGGTACTCGCGCATCCAGAAGCAGTCGAAGTGGAAGACGCTCAGCGGGATCTCGCGCTGCGCCATCCCGTCGATGAACGACGTCACGGTCGCCTCGTCGTACGACGTCGTGAACGACGTCGACAGCCACAGCCCGAACGACCAGGCCGGCACCGGCGCGGGGCGCCCCGTCAGCGCGGTGTACCGGCGCAGCACGTCCTTGGGCGTGGGCCCGGCGATGACGTAGTACTCGAGCGACTGGCCCGGCACGGAGAACTGGGTGCGCGTGTTGACCTCGGAGCCCACCTCGAACGACACCTTCTCGGTGTGCGCGACGAACACGCCGTACCCCTTGGAGGACACGTAGAACGGGACGTTCTTGTACGCCTGCTCGGACGACGTGCCGCCGTCCTCGTTCCAGACGTCCACCTCCTGCCCGTTCTTGACGAACGCGCCGAACCGCTCGCCCAGGCCGTACACGCTCTCGCCCGGGTCCAGCGTGAGCTGCTCGTGCACCCAGGACCCCGCCGGCAGCGGGCCCGTGCCGTCCGACGTCTGGTAGCCCACCGACTTGGGCAGCGAGGACGTCAGGAGCCGCCCGTCCTGTTCGAAGTCGATCCGCCACCGCCCCGTGCGCTGCACACGCACCGTCAGGCCGTCGGCCTCCAGCACACCCTCGGCCTCGTCGAGCTTGAGGATGGGCCGGTACCCGTCCTGCGCGGCCACCGGGAAGAACGGCCCACGCTCGGCAGCGCCCGCGTGGTGCGTGATCCGCACCTTGACCACGCCCGGCGCGGGCGCGGTGAGCCCCACCGTGAGCATCGGGCGGTTGAGCGTGTCGCCGCGGTGGCGCACGTGGGTGGTGGGCGCAAACACGGTCATGCTCCCGGCGGCCTCGTCGACGCGGACGTCGTCGACCTCCACCGCGTAGAGCGGGGTGACCCCGCGGCGTGCCTTCCAGTAGCCGTCAGTGAACTTCATGGTCACCCGTTTCTTGGGTCGGTCCGGCCGGGCACAGCACCGCGGCGTCGTTCGGGGGCAGGTCGACGACGTCGGCGACGTCGCGGCCCGTGAGGAGATCGGTCCAGGCACCGGGCAGCGCGACGCGTACGCCCTGGCCGCCCCGGTTGAGCAAGAACACGAGGTCGCCGCGCTGAACGGCCTCGACGTCGGCGAGCCCGGCCGCGCCCGGCACGGCGGCGGCCACGTCCGCGAGCGCCAGTGCGTCGTCGAGCACGCCTTCCAGCGTTGCCTCGTCGACGACGGCGCCCACGTACCAGGCGGCCCCTGCGCCGTGGTCCCGCCGGGTGATCGCGGGGGCCCCGGCCAGATGGCCCTCGGCGAACCGCGCCACCACCGTCGCGTCGTCCGCGCGGAGCAGCTCGCCGTGGACGTGTGCGACGCCGACGGCTCCCGCCAGGGGCACGCCACCATCGGGCAGCGCGACCCACTCCTCCCCGCTCACGCCCAGCACGTCCGCGAGCGCCACCGGGAACCGCCCGGGCAGCACGTGCGCGTTGCGGTCCGCGACGCCCGTCATGGGCCCGACCACAAGGCATGCACCCCGCTCGGCGGCCGCCCGCAGCTCGCGCGCGGCGTCGTCGGGCAGCAGGTACGCCTGCGGCACCACGACCAGGTCGTAGGCGCCCAGCGGGGCGCCGGGGCGCACCACGTCGACGGCGACGCCGCGGTCCCACAGCGGGCGGTAGTACGCGCGGACCTGGTCGAGGGTGTGCAGCCGCTCGGTGATGCGGCCCGGCTCCTGCGCCGCCCACCACGACTCCCAGTCGAACAGCAGGGCGGTGCGCGCGGGGACGCGGGTGCCCAGCACCGGCCGCAGCCGGGCCAGGTCGCCGCCGAGGCGCTGGACGCCACGATGGGCCGCGGTGTCGGCGCCGGCGTGCGGCAGCATCGCCGAGTGGAACCGTTCCGCGCCCGCCGCGGAGGCCCGCCACTGGAAGAAGCAGACGCCGTCCGCGCCGCGCGCCACCGCCTGGAGCGAGTCGAGCCGCATGCGCTCCGGGGACTTGGGCAGGTTGTGCTCGCGCCACGACGTCGCCCCGACGGCCTGTTCGAGCAGCAGCCAGGGCGCGCCCCCGCCCAGGCCGCGCATCAGGTCCTGGACCAGTGCGGCGTCGGCGGGCGAGCGCGGGTCGGCGTGGTCGGGGTACTGGTCGTCGGCGACGACGTCGACGGCGTCGGCCCACGACCAGTAGTCGGCCAGCGGGAAGAAGCCCATGAAGTTGGTGGTGACGGGGGTCGTCACGCCTGCCTCGCGCAGCGCGGCGTGCTGCTCGCGGTAGCAGGCCAGCAGCTCGTCGGACGTGAACCTCCGGAAGTCGAGCGACTGCGTCGGGTTCACCAGGTACGGCATGCGCCGGGGCGGCACCACGTCGTCGAAGCTGCGATAGCGCTGCGACCAGAAGGCGGTGCCCCACGCCTCGTTGAGGCCGTCGATCGTGCCGTACCGCTCGCGCAGCCAGCAGCGGAACTCCCGCTCGGCCTCGGGTCCGTGGTCGACCTGCCCGTACTCGTTGCCCACGTGCCACATCCGCACGGCGGGATGCGTCGCGTAGCGTGCGGCCAGGTCGCGCGCGATGGCCAGCGCCGCCGCGCGGTACCGGCGCGACGACGGCGCGAACTGGTTGCGCGAGCCGGCCACGAGGCGTACGCCGTCGCGGTCGACCGGCAGCGTCTCGGGGTGCTCGACGCCCAGCCAGGGCGGCGGGGACGCCGTCGGCGTCGCGAGGTCGACGGCGATGCCGTGGGCGTGCAGCAGGTCGAGCACCTCGTCGAGCCAGGCGAAGTCGCGCACTCCCGGCTCGGGTTCGATGCGCGCCCAGGACCACACGCCCACCGTCACGAGGTTGACGCCGGCCGCGCGCATGAGCCGCGCGTCCTCGCGCCACACGGAGGGGGCCCACTGCTCGGGGTTGTAGTCGCCGCCGTAGAGCAGGCCGAGGTCGGCGGTGACCGCCGCGAGCGGGGGGCGTGCGCCGTCGGGGACGGCTGAGGGGAAGGACGTGGGGGGCACCCGAGGATCTCCATCGATGACTTTGTCGAAGCGCTTCGCTATGCTAGGCACCGAGCCGGGACGTTGTCCAGACACCGTCCGGCGCAACCCGCCCCGACAGCACGGCCTGCCGAGGCGACCACCGTCCGCCACGACGACGTGAGGCCCCCGTGCACCTGCTGCGCTACGACTCCCCAGCGACCCGTTGGGTCGAGGCTCTCCCGGTGGGCAACGGGGTGCGCGCCGCCATGTGCGAGGGCCGCGCGGGGGGCGAACGGCTCTGGCTCAACGACCTGCGGGCCTGGTCGGGCCCGGTCGCAGCCGACCCGCTGGACGGCGTCGCGGCCGCCGGGCCCGAACACCTCGCCGCCGTGCGCGCTGCCCTAGACGCCGGGGACGTACGCCTGGCCGAGCGCCTGCTCCAGCAGTCGCAGACACCCTGGACCCAGGCATACCTGCCGCTCGGCGAGCTGGAGATCCTGGTGCTGCCCGTGGGCGACGAGCTCGCTACCCCCGGTGGACCCCACGAGCGCACCCTGGACCTGGCCTCGGCGGTGGCCGGGCACTCCTACGAGCTGGGCGGCAGCCGCGTGCGGCACGAGACCTGGGCCGACGCCGGCGGCGGCGCCGTCGTCCACACGGTGCACGCCGACCGCCCCGTGCGCCTCGTCGTGCGGTTCTCCAGCGCGCTGCGGCCCGACGACGACGGGCCGGGCCCGGCCGGGCCACCCACCGCGGGCGCCGCGTTGCTGCGCGTCCTGGTCCCACCGCTCGACGTCGCACCCGGCCACGAGTCGCCGCCCGAGCCCGTGCGGTACGGGGCCACGTCGTCGCGCCTCGCCGTCGCCGTGCGCGCCGCACACGACGACGCCGCCGTCGTCGTCAGGGACGGTGAGCTGCACACGGGAGCGGGGACGACGCACCTGCTGCTGGTGGGCACGGCGGTGACGCACGACCCCGCGACCGGCACCGTGTCCAGCCCGGCGCAGGCGGCAGCGGCGGCGCTCGCCGTGGTGGGTGCCGGGGCGGGCGCCGTGGCGGGTGCCGGGACCCGGCCGGCGCCCGAACCACCCACGGAGCCGGCACCGACGGAGCCGCCGGCCGCGGCCCGCGCGGAGCCGGCCGCGGCCGAAGCACGCGAGCGCCGCGCGTCCCACGTGGCCGCGCACCGGGCGTCGTACGACCGCGTCGAGCTCACCCTGCCGTCCGCGCCCGGCGCGGCGGACCTCCCGACCGACGTACGCGTCGCCACCCGGGGCGACGACCCGGGGCTCGCGGCGCTCGCCTTCCACTACGGGCGCTACCTGCTGGCGGCGTCGTCCCGCCCCGGCGGGTTGCCCGCCACCCTCCAGGGCATCTGGAACCCGTGGCTGCCCGGCCCGTGGTCGAGCGCGTACACCACCAACATCAACCTCCAGATGGCGTACTGGCCGGCCGAGGTGGCCGGGTTGCCGGAGTGCCACGAGCCGCTCCTGGCGTTCGTCGAACGGGTCGCGGCAGGCTCCGGCGCGACCGCGGCGCAGCGTCTGTACGGGACCCGCGGCTGGGTGCTGCACCACAACTCGGACGCCTGGGGCCATGCGGCACCGGTGGGCGACGGCCACGGCGACCCCGCCTGGGCGTGCTGGCCGATGGGAGGGATCTGGCTCGCGCACCACCTGTGGGAGCACTGGCTGTTCGGCGCGGACCTGACGTTCTTGCGCGAGCGGGCGTGGCCCGTGCTGCGCGGTGCGGGCCTGTTCGCCCTCGACTGGGTGTGCTCCGACGGGTCGCGGTCCTGGACGAGCCCGTCGACGTCACCCGAGAACCACCAGGTGGCGGCCGACGGCGCGCCCACGGGTCTGGGCACGAGCGCCCTGATGGACACCGAGCTGCTGCGCTGGCTCGCGGACGCGTGCACGCAGGCGGCGCGCCTGCTGGGGGCGGACGACGCGTGGCCGGCCGATCTCGCGGCCGTCGTCGCCCTCCTGCCCCCGGCCCGGGTGGGCGCACGCGGTGAGCTGCTGGAGTGGCCCGGCGAGGTGGTCGAGGCCGAACCGGAGCACCGGCACGTCTCGCACCTGATCGGCACGTTCCCGCTGGCCTCCGTCACGCCGTGGGGCACGCCGGACCTGGCGGCCGCGACCGCCCGCTCGCTCGAGCTGCGCGGCCCCGACTCGACGGGCTGGTCGCTCGCGTGGCGTGCCGCGCTGTGGGCCCGGCTGGGCGACGGGGCGCGCGTGCACGGCGAGCTGCGCAAGGCGATGCGCCCCGTGCCTGCGCCGGGCGCCGACGGCACGGGCACCGCGGAGCGCGGTGGGCTGTATCCCAACCTGTTCTCGGCCCACCCACCGTTCCAGGTGGACGGCAACCTGGGGCTCACGGCGGCCGTGTGCGAGGCCCTGCTGCAGAGCCACGACGGAACGCTCCGCCTGCTGCCCGCCCTGCCACAGGCGTGGCCCGACGGCGCGGTGCGCGGGCTGCGCGCCCGTGGCGGCCTGCGCGTGGACCTGACGTGGGCGGACGCGGTGCTCACGAGCGCCACGGTGCACAACGACACGCCGCACGTGGTCACGCGCCCGGTGACGGTCGGACCACCCGCCTCGGCGGGGCACACTGGGGACGCCACGCACCGGGTGCACGCCACCGTGACGTGGTCCCGCTCGTCCGTGACGGTCCCACCCGGGGGTGCCGTCACGATCACTGCCCACGACTCCTGAGGAGCTGCCATGCCCACGATCGAGGACGTCGCCCGTCTCGCCAAGGTCTCGACGTCGACGGTCTCCTACGCACTCTCGGGCAAGCGGCCGATCTCGCCCGCGACGCGTCGGCGCATCGAGGCCGCCGTCGCCGAGCTGGGATACCGCCCGCACGCGGGCGCGAAGGCACTCGCCTCGGCCCGCAGCGAGGTGATCGGCCTGATGATGCCCATGCGCGTGGGCGTCGACGTCGCGGTGATCATGCAGTTCGCGGGCGGCGTGGTGCTGCGCGCCCGTGAGCACTCGCACGACGTGCTGCTGCTCACCCAGGACGATCTCGACGGGCTGGAACGGGTCACCGACGGGTCGATGGTCGACGCGCTGGTGATCATGGACGTGGAGGCCGACGACGCGCGCGTGCCGGTGCTGCGGCGCTCCAAGCAGCCCGCCGTGCTCATCGGCCTGCCGCGCCTGACGGCGGGCCTGGCGTGCGTGGACCTGGACTTCGAGGCGTCCGGGCAGCTCGCGGCCGTCGAGCTCGCCCGGCTGGGCCACCGCGACATCGCGCTCGTCGGCGCGCCGCCGGAGGTGCTCGAGCGGCACACGTCGTACGCGGACCGCGTGGTGCGCGGCTTCCTCGGCGCCGCCGCGCAGGAAGGCGTCGCGGCACAGGCCGTCACCTGCCCCGTGGACCCCGACGGTGTCGACGCCGTCGTCGACCGGCTCCTCGACCGGACGCCTGGGCCCACGGGCCTGTTCGTGCACAACGAGCGAGCACTGCCCCAGGTGCTGCACCGGCTGCGGGAACGGGGCCGGGCCGTGCCCGGCGACCTGTCGGTGATCGCGCTGTGCCCCGAGTCGACCGCCCACGCGCAGCAGGTGCCGCTGACGAGCATCGACCTGCCCGCCGAGCGCATCGGGTCGCTCGCCGTCGACATGGTGATGGCGCGGCTGCGGGATGCGTCCGTCCCCGCGGAGACGCGGCTCCTGACGCCCACGATGACGAGCCGAGCGAGCACCGGGGCGCCGCCCGCGCGCTGACGGCGCGCCCGCGGCGTTCGCCGCGTTTCGTGTCGCAGTCGTGACCTGACCGACGCCGCAACCCCTTGCGCGCACGTCGAAGGCGCTGCTATAAACGTCGAAGCGCTTCGACGAAGGGCGCGTCTGGGTGACGACGGTGAGCCGTCACCAGGGTGGTTTCGCACGAAGGAGTGAATCGTGACCCTCCATCAGGAGGCATCCCCCGGGATGCTCCTCGACGGCGTGGACGTACCGGGCACCCGCCGTGACCGGCGCAGACCGCTGCGTCGCGGGGCCACGCGCGCCGCGGCCTCGCGCCCACGCCGGCGGACGTCGCGCTCGATGTTCCTCCTCGTCCTGCCGTTCCTGCTGCTCGTGTTCGCGTTCAGCTACCTGCCGCTGGCGGGCTGGGCGACAGCGCTCTTCGACTACAAGCCGGCCCTCGGGATCAGCGGCAGCGAGTTCGTCGGGTTCCAGTGGTTCCGCATGCTCGTCTCGTCGCACACCCAGCTGGAGCAGATCGGCCAGGTCATGGCCAACACGCTCGCGATGAGCTTCCTGGGGATCGCGACGTCGCTCCTGCCGGTGTTCTTCGCGATCCTTCTCAACGAGGTGCGGGCCCCGTGGTTCCGCAACATCGTCCAGACGCTCACGACGCTGCCCAACTTCATCTCGTGGGTGCTCGTCTACGCCATCGCGTTCTCCCTGTTCTCGACGTCGGGCCTGGTGAACACCACGCTCGCCGACTGGGGTCTGATCACCGTCCCGCTGCGGTTCCTCGACTCGGGCGAGCACGTGTGGCTCACCATGCTGGCCTGGAGCCTGTGGAAAGGCCTGGGGTGGGGCGCCATCATGTACCTCGCCGCCATCGCCGGCATCGACCCGACACTGTACGAGTCGGCCAAGCTCGACGGCGCAGGCCGGTTCCAGCTCATGCGGCACATCACGTTCCCGCAGCTCATGCCCACCTACATCGTGCTGCTGATGCTCTCCATCGCGAACCTGCTCAACAACGGCATGGAGCAGTACTACGTCTTCCAGAACGCGTTCAACCGCGAACACATCCAGGTGCTCGACCTGTACGTGTACAACATCGGGCTCACCGGGAACAGCCTGTCCATGGCGGCCGTCCTGAGCATGCTCAAGTCCATCATCTCGGTGGCGCTGCTGCTGACCGTCAACGGCATCGCCAAGCGCGTCCGTGGCACGTCGATCATCTGAGGGGCCCGTCATGTCTGCTCTCGCCAACGACCCCGCGCCCGCGCCTCTGCTGCGGCGCCCCACCAAGCAGGCGCGCTCGCGCGGTGACCGCCCGTTCGCCGTGTGGAACTACGCCGGGTTCACGCTGTTCGCCATCCTGTGCGCGTACCCGTTCTGGTACCTCGTCGTGAACTCGATCAGCGCGAACGACCTGAGTGCGGCGGGCGACATCCGCCTGTTCCCCCAGGGCTTCCACCTGACGAACTACACCCAGGTGCTAGGGCTCGACGGCCTGACGGCGGCGGCGGGGGTCTCGATCGCCCGCACCGTCCTCGGCACCGCCGCCACCGTGCTCGCCTCCGCGTTCCTGGGCTTCATGTTCACCCAGGAGCGCATGTGGAAGCGCTCCCTGTGGTACCGGCTCGTGATCATCACCATGTATTTCAACGCCGGCCTGATCCCGGTCTACGTGACGATCAAGACGATGGGGCTGACCAACTCCTTCTGGGTCTACATCCTGCCGGCCGTCGTGCAGCCCTTCAACGTCATCCTCGTCAAGACGTACATCGAGTCCCTGCCACGTTCGCTCCAGGAGGCCGCGGAGGTCGACGGCGCCAGCACGCTGCGCATCTTCTTCTCCGTGATCCTGCCGAACACCACCCCGATCCTCGCGACGGTGGCGATCTTCTCCGCCGTGGCGCAGTGGAACTCGTTCCAGGACACCCTGCTCTACATCACCGACCAGAAGCTCTACTCGCTGCAGTACCTGCTCTACATGTTCATCAACCAGGCATCCAGCCTGGCGCAGGCCGCCCAGAACGCCCAGGGCAACCTGGGCATCATCGCCTCGGCAGCCACCTCCCAGACGGCAACGTCCATCCGCATGACGGTGGCCGTCATCGTCGTGCTCCCCATCGTCTTCATCTACCCGCTGTTCCAGCGGTACTTCGTCAAGGGCATCATGCTCGGCGCCGTCAAGGGCTGACAGCGCTACCACCCACCCAGAAGGGCAAGACATGCGAACGAAGAAGGCTTGTGCCTTGCTGATGGTTCCGCTGCTCGGGGCCGCGGCCCTGTCGGCGTGCTCGTCCGGGTCGTCCGCCAACGACGACACGTCCCAGGCGGCGGTCTCCATCGACCAGGACTGGTCGAAGGCCGACCCGATCACCATCGACGTCTTCGACGGCCTCGCCAACTACCAGGGCATCCAGTCCGGATGGTTCGCGAAGATCGTCAAGGACAAGTTCAACATGGAGCTCAACATCATCGCCCCGAACGTCGCGGGCGGCGGTGACACGCTCTACAACACCCGCGTCGCGGGCGGCAACCTCGGTGACCTGATCATCACCGACAAGGGCCAGAAGATGGACGACCTCGTCGACGGCGGGCTGCTGCTCGACACGTCGAAGTACTACGACTCGATGACGAACGTGTCCGGGTACGACGCCGCGGTCCAGAAGCTCAACGACGGCAAGGACGGCGTCTACGCGTTCCCGACGCAGGTGTCGAAGCTCCAACCGACGGACCCGTCGGAGGGCCTGGACCCGACCTTCGGCGCCTATGTCCGGTGGGACTACTACGCCGACGCGGGCTACCCGGACATCTCGACGCTCGAAGACCTGCTCCCGGTGCTCAAGGAGATGCAGGACAACCATCCCACGGCCGACAACGGCGGCAAGACCTACGCCCTGTCCCTGTTCAAGGACTGGGACGGCAACATGATGAACCTGGCCAAGCAGCCCACGTGCCTGTACGGCTACGACGAGCTCGGCTTCGTCCTCGCCAAGGCCGACGGCTCGGACTACCAGTCGATCCTCGACTCCGACTCCCAGTACGTGCGCGCGCTCCAGTTCTACTTCGACGCCAACCAGCTCGGCATCCTCGACCCGGAGTCGACGACGCAGAACTACGACACGCTGTTCTCCAAGTACCAGAACGGCCAGGTGCTCCTGTCGTGGTGGCCGTGGCTCGGGCAGTCGGCGTACAACACGACCGACAACCTCGCGGCCGGCAAGGGCTTCGAGATGGTGCCGATCGACGACCAGCAGATCTTCAGCTACGGTGCCGCGGTCTACGGCAGCACCCAGGTCCTCGCCATCGGCTCGAAGGCCAAGGACCCGGCCCGCATCGCGGCGTTCATCGACTGGCTGTACTCGCGTGAGGGCGTCCTGGCGTCCGGCAGCCAGACCATGGGTGCGGCAGGCCCGGAGGGCCTGACCTGGGAGCTCGACGGCGACCAGCCGACGCTCACCGACTTCGGCAAGGACGCCCTCCTGGGCGGTGACGCCGACGTGCCGTCCGAATGGGGCGGCGGCAAGTACGCGGACGGCGTCTCGGCGCTCAACGTCACCACCGTGCTGCCCATCGACATCGACCCCAAGACCGGCCTCCAGTACAACTACAAGTACTGGCCCTCGGTGCAGGAGATCACGGGGACCGCGCTGACCGACGACTGGTCGGCCACCATGGACGACGCGACCTCCACGATGGACTACCTCCAGAAGTCCGACCAGGTGCTCGTCGCTCCCGGCTCCGGCTTCAGCGCCCCCGCCGACTCCTCGGAGATCGAGTCGATCCGCAACCAGGTCAAGGCCTCGATCGTCGAGTACTCGTGGAAGATGGTCTTCGCCAAGGACCAGGCGCAGTTCGACTCGCTCCTCGCGGAGCTGCAGAAGACGGCCGACGGGCTCGGGTACAGCCAGGTGCTGGACTTCGACATGGACAACGCCAAGGCGCAGAACGACGCCCGCGTCGCCGTGGTCGACGCGTTCAAGTGATCTGCCGCCGCTGACCGACCGCTCGCCCGCTGAGGGGGAGGCCCGTCCCGGGTCCTCCCCCTCAGCCGTCCCCGGCTCATGAACCACCCCGAAGGAGGGTCCCCGTGGCCACCAACCCCGTAGTCCCCGGGTTCCACCCGGATCCCAGCGTGTGCCGCGTCGGGGACGTCTACTACCTCGCCTGCTCCAGCTTCGAGTACCTGCCCGGCGTCCCCGTGTTCCGCAGCACCGACCTGGCCTCCTGGGAGCAGATCGGCAACGTCATCGACCGACCCTCCCAGCTCGCCTCGCTCGAGGCCGTCCCATCCTCCGCGGGCGTGTACGCCCCGACGCTGCGCTTCCACGACGGGGAGTTCTGGCTGGTCGTCACCGTCGTCGGCACACTGGGGAACGTCGTGTTCCGCGCCACGGACCCCGCCGGGCCGTGGTCCGACCCGGTCCCGCTGCCAGACGTTCGCGGCATCGACCCCGACCTCGCGTGGGACGACGACGGGGCGTGCTGGTGCACGGTCGCCGGCGTGACCCAGGTGCGGATCGACCCCGCCACCGGCCGCGCGATCGGCGAACCACGCCGGATCTGGTCGGGCACGCCCGGTGCCAAGGCACCGGAGGCGCCGCACCTCTACCACGTCGGCGACCGGTGGTACCTGCTGCTCGCGGAAGGCGGCACCGAGCGCGGGCACGCCGTCTCGATCGCGCGGGGCCCCTCGCCGTCGGGCCCGTTCGAGCCGTACCCCGGCAACCCGATCCTGACCCACCGCGGCACCGACGAACCCGTGCAGAACACGGGCCACGCGGACCTGGTCCAGGCGCCCGACGGATCGTGGTGGATGGTGCTGCTCGGCGTGCGCCCCGGCGGCGGCACGCCGGGGTGGCACGTGCTGGGCCGCGAGACGTTCATCACGCCCGTCACCTGGCAGGGCGGATGGCCCCTGCCCGCTCCGGTCACGCTCGACGTCCCCGCGCTGCCCGCGACGTTCACCACCACTGCCCCGGACCGTGACGACTTCGACGCCCCCGGCCACGGAGGTCTCGCGCCCTCCTGGATCACGCCCCGGCGATACCCGGCCGACGTCGGGGACACGGCGGCGAGGCCCGGCTGGCTCACGCTCAGAGCCGCCGCCCCATCGCTCGACGAGCCCGGGGTGACCTTCGTCGGCAAGCGCCAGCAGGCGTTGCACTGCCGGGTGCGCGCCCGCGTGGACGCGTCCGCGGGCACCGGCGGCCTGGTCGTCCGCATCGACGAGGAGCACCACTACGAGGTGGAGATCACCGGCGGCGTCGCCACTGCCGAGGCCCGCATCGGCCCGCTGCGGGCCGTCCTGGGGACCGCAGCCGTCGGGGACGACCCCGTCGTCGTGCGCCTCGACATCACACCGGACCCGGCCGGCTGGGATCCGCGCGGCGGGCCCGACACGGTGCGCCTGGCCGTCGAGCCCCCGGCGGGCGACGGCGTCCTCGAGCTCGGCCGCCTGGACGGGCGCTACCTCTCCACGGAGGTTGCCGGCGGGTTCACCGGCCGCGTCATCGGCGTGTTCGCGACCGCCGGCACAGTAGCCGTCGACTGGGTCGAGTTCGCGACGTCCACCCGCGGGTAGCGGCCGCCGCTACTCCCCGGAGTGCGGGTTGACGGGGGCGAGGTCGGCCCCCGCGGCCCGTCGTGCGAACACGCCACGCAGCACGAGCGCCTGGAGGTACGCGCCGAACGCGAACCCGACGGTCACCGCGAACACCCACGAGACGGGCCAGACGTACAGCAGTGCCGCCCCCGTCAGGGGGATCGCGACGAGCCCCATCGTGCGCAACGGCTCGGCCAGCGACAGCAGCAGGGCGTTGCGCACCGTCTGTCCCAGCCTGGCCTCGTGCGTACCCACCAGGGCGAACCCGTAGCAGAGCGACGCCAGCAGGTACGCGGCGCCCAGCAGGCACAGCAGGCCCGCGACCGCCGAGACGACGCTGGTCAGGGACAGCCAGAAGACACCGCTGAACACGAGCATGGCCGCGGGTACGCCGAGTGCCGCGAACACCGCGGTGCCGCGTGCGAGGTTGCGGCGCAGCGCGGAGACGTAGTCGCGCACCAGATTGCCGCGCTCATGATCCGCGTACCGGTAGGTCACCTCCAGCAGCGAGCTGGTAGCGGCGCCGATGGTCACCACCGGCAGGCACGTGACCAGGAACAGGACGTTCAGCACGGCGAAGAGGACGAAGTCGGTCACGCCCTGGACGGTGCGTCCGTTCGGGTCGATCGTCACCAGGACTCCTTCCTCGCGGTCACTCGACCCCGAGCAGGACCTCGACCGCTCGCGCGAAGAAGGCATCCACGGGTCCCTCGGCGTACGCGTCCTCGCCGCGCGCGGCACCGAACGTCGCCGACCGGATCTCCGCGGACGTCAGCGGCTGCTGACGGTCGAAGTACCCGACCAGGCGGTCGCACAGCTCGTCGACGTCGTCGGCGTCGTACCCCTGCTGCCCCCGCTCGGGCGGCGCGAACCGCTCCCCCGCGGGCCGCCCCAGGCGCCCGTAGAGCGTGCGGGCGTGCTCGGCCAGCGCGCCCATCCACGCCTCCTGGCCGTGCACGCCCACGAACTCGGCACGCTGACGGGCCACGAACGCCGCCTCCAGGCGATCCAGCGCCGCGTCCACCTCATGGGTGTCGTACCCGCCGCGCACCAGCTCGAACGTGGTCTGCTGGATCGTGGCGGCCGTCATCGGCTCCGCGGTCCGGCCCTCGTACGCCTGACGGGCGTGGTCGAAGAACTCCTCGACCTCGTCCTTCTCGTAACCCGTCTTCAGCTTCGACACGGTGCCGAACCGTGCGGTGCCCTCACTCATGCGTCCTCCTCGGCTGCCAACTGTCCACAGGCGCCGTCGATGTCCGAACCGCGGGTGTCGCGAACCGTCGTCGGTATGCCGTGCCCCCGCAGCCTAGCGACGAACTCGTCCTCCACGGCACGCTCCGACGCCGTCCAGATGGAGCCGGGGGTCGGGTTGAGGGGGATCGGGTTCACGTGCACCCAGCCGCGGCCACGGGCGTTGAGCTTCTTGCCCAGCAGGTCGGCCCGCCACGCCTGGTCGTTCATGTCCTTGATCAGCGCATACTCGATCGATACCCGCCGCCCGGTGGCCTCGTAGTAGGTGCGGGCCGCGTCGAGCGCCTCCCCCACCGAGAACCGTGTGTTGATGGGCACGAGCTCGCTGCGCAGGTCGTCGTCAGGAGCATGGAGCGACAGCGCCAGAGTGAGCGGCAGGCCCTCCGCGGCCAGCTTGTTGATCCCCGGCACCAGGCCCACCGTGGACACCGTGATGTTGCGGGCACTCATGCCGAACCCGTGCGGTGCGTCCGCCACGAGCGTGCGGATGCACGTCATGATCGCGCGGTAGTTGATCAAGCCCTCGCCCTCGCCCATGAACACGAGGTTGTTCAGGCGCGCCGGCCCGCCGGGAATCTCACCGAGCGCCAGCGTCCGCATCGCGAGGCGCACCTGCTCGAGCATCTCGGACGCCGAGAGGTTGCGTGTGAAGCCGAGCTGCCCCGTCGCGCAGAACGGGCACGCCATGCCGCAACCCACCTGGCTGGAGATGCACAGCGTGGAGCGCCGCGGATAGCGCATGAGCACCGACTCGACGCGGTTGCCGTCGTGCAGGCCCCACAGCGTCTTGACCGTGGTGCCCTTGTCCGCCTTCAGCTCCTTGCGTCGCGTCAGCAGCACCGGGAACAGGTCGGTCGCGATCGCCTCACGGGCCGCGGCCGGGATGTCCGTCCAGTCGGTGGGGTCCGCCGTGAAGTGCGTGAAGTAGTGCGTGGCGAGCTGCTTGGCCCGGAACCGCGGCTGCCCCAGCGCCGCCACGGCGTCGGCTCGCTCCTCGGCAGAGAGATCGGCGAAGTGCCGCGGCGCCTTGACGACGCGACGCGGCGCCATCTGCAGGGCAACGGGCTTCGTCTCGTCTCCAGGACGGACTTGGGTGGTGGCCATCGCGGTACTTCCTTACGCGGGTGAGCCCGACACGGCGATCGAGAGGATGAGGTAGACGAACGGCGCGGTGAAGAGCATCGAGTCGATGCGGTCCAGCACGCCCCCGTGCCCGGGGAGCAGCGAACCCATGTCCTTCAGCTCCAGGTCACGCTTGATCAGCGACTCGGCGAGGTCGCCCACCGTGGCCGTGGCGGCCGTCAGCAGGCCCAGCGCGAGCCCCAGGACCAGGGACGAGCCCAGCACGGGGTGCCATCCCGAGGGGAGGAACGGAAGGTCCACCACCCAGTGCGCACCCACCATGCCCACCAGGGTGGTGAGAATGACCGAACCGGCCATTCCCTCCCAGCTCTTCTTGGGGCTGACCGTGGGCGCGAGCGGGTGCTTGCCGAACAGGACGCCCGCGATGTACCCGCCCGTGTCGTTCGCCACCGCGAGCAGGATGAACATCGCCACCAGCAGCCGGCCGTCCCGCTGGCCGAGCAGCAGCACGACGAACCCGGCCAGGAACGGCACGTACGTCGCCGCGAACGCTGCCGCCGCGACGTCGCGCAGGGCACCCGGGCCAGGGCCGTCGAGCGCTCGCCACACCGTGGTGGCGGCGATCGTCAGCACGTAGGCCACGAGCAGGGCCTCGGGCCCACCGACGTGGGCCGACACCGCCATCCCGACGCCGCCGACGATCAGCGGCCAGATGGGTAGGTGGATGTCGCTGCGCGCGAACGCCGCCCGCAACTCCCACAGCCCGGCTGAGACCGCCACCGCCACCAGCGCGACGAACGGCTCGGCACGGAACCACAGCGACGCCGCGACGACGCCGAGCAGCAGGAGGCCGACGGCGATGGCGGCGGGAAGGTTGCGCCCGGCCCGCGACGTGCGCGGCGCGGGTTCAGGTGAACCGGACATCAGACCTCGAGCAGCTCGCTCTCCTTGCCCGCGAGAAGCTGATCGATCTGCTCGACGTGCTTCTTCGTCAGGGCTTCGAGCTCCTTCTCCGCGCGGGCCACCTCGTCCTCACCGGCGTCGCCGTCCTTGACCAGGCGGTCCAGCACGTCCTTGGCCTTGCGACGCAGGTTGCGCACCGTGATCCGCGCGTCCTCGGCCTTCGTCTTGGCGAGCTTGACGTAGTCACGGCGGCGCTCCTCGGTCAGCGCCGGCAGGATGATGCGGATCGCGTTGCCGTCGTTGGAGGGGTTCACTCCCAGGTCGGAGTCGCGCAGCGCCTTCTCGATGGCCGCCATGGCGCTCTTGTCGAACGGGGAGATCAGCACGCTGCGTGCCTCGGGGATGTTGAACGAGGCAAGCTGCTGCAGCGGCGTGGGCGCACCGTAGTAGTCCACGGTGATCTTGGCGAACATGCCCGCGTTCGCCCGCCCGGTGCGGATACCCGCGAAGTCTTCCTTGGCGACCTCGACCGCCTTGTCCATCTTCTCTTCGGCCTCGAAGAGCGTCTCGTCGATCACTGGTGCTCCTTGGTGGTCAGTCGGTCAGCGCCTGGGCCGTCATCAGTGTCCCGATCTTCTCGCCCAGCAGCGCGTTCGTCACATTACCCGCGCCCTCCAGGCCGAAGACGCGCATCCGCACGTCGTGATCGCGGCACATGGCGATCGCCGTGTTGTCCATGACCTGAAGATTGTCCCGCAGCGCCACGTCATAGGTGAGGTGCTCGAAGCGGCGCGCGTCGGGGTTCTTGCGCGGGTCGGAGTCGTACACGCCGTCCACGCCGTTCTTGCCCATGAGCACCTCCTGGCAACCCACCTCCAGTGCGCGTTGCACCGAGACGGTGTCGGTGGAGAAGTACGGCATGCCCGCGCCCGCGCCGAAGATCACCACGCGGCCCTTCTCCAGGTGCCGGATCGCGCGCAGCGGGATGTAGGACTCGGCGACCTGGCCCATGGTGATGGCCGTCTGCACGCGGGTCTTGGTCCCGGTCTGCTCCAGGAAGTCCTGGAGGGCCAGGCAGTTCATGACCGTGCCCAGCATGCCCATGTAGTCGGCGCGGGCCCGGTCCATGCCCGCCTGCGAGAGCTCCGCTCCCCGGAAGAAGTTGCCACCCCCGACGACGACGGCGACCTGCACCCCCTGGCGCACGGCCGCACCGATCTCCTCGGCCATACGCCGCACCACGACGGCGTCCAGCCCCACGGAGCCGCCCCCGAACGCTTCGCCGGACAGCTTGAGCAGTACGCGTCGCGAGGCGCCTGTCGCAGTGTTCGTCTTCTTGGGCATCGGGCCACCGTCCATTTCGCGTGCTGGGCAACAGGGTCTGCGCCGTGCTCGGCGCGCGGGTCTCGCGGCACCCGGAGCCGGGTGCACGAGCGGCCCGGCCCTACCGTCGGGTAGTGCCGGGCCGCACGGGTGCGTCAGTTGCCGACGCGGAAGCGGACGAAGCCGGTGAGCTGGCCGCCCGCCGCCTCGACGTGCTTGGCGACGGTCACCTTCGTGTCCTTGGCGAGCGGCTGCTCCAGCAGCACGTTCTCCTTGAAGAAGCCGTTCAGGCGCCCCTCGACGATCTTCGGCAGGGCGGCCTCCGGCTTGCCCTCCGCGATCGACAGGTCGCGCGCGATCTCGCGCTCCTTGGCCACGATGTCAGCCGGGACGTCCTCACGCGTGAGGTACTTCGGGGCCATCGCGGCGACGTGCTGCGCGACGTCCTTCGCAGCGCTGTCGACGGCCTCGCCCGCACTGTTCATGACGACGACGACGCCGATGCTCGGCGGCAGGTCCTTCGCGGTGCGGTGCAGGTACGTCGTGATCGACGGACCCTCGACGCGCGCGACGCGGGCCAGGACGATCTTCTCGCCCAGCGTGCCGGCGGCGGCGGCGATGGCGTCGGCCACGGTCGCGTCGCCGTACGGTGCGGCGAGCGCCGAGGCGGCGTCCGCGGCACCCGCGGCGGCGGTGGCCTCGAGCACGTCAGCCGCGAGCGACGTGAACTTCTCGTTCTTGACGACGAAGTCCGTCTCGGCGTTCAGCTCGATGAGGGTGGCAACCTGGCCGGCCGCGGTGTCCTCGACCTTGACGGCCACGAGACCCTCGGAGGTCGCGTTGCCCTCGCGCTTGGCGGCCTTCGCGAGACCACGCTTGCGGATGAGCTCGACGGCCTTCTGCTGGTCGCCGTCGGCCTCGTCGAGGGCCTTCTTGACGTCGGTCATCCCGGCGCCGGTCAGGGCGCGCAGGTCCTTGATGTCCTGGATGGTGTAGTTCGCCATGGTGGGCGCTCCTGTGTGCTTGACGTGGCAGCGGGTAGGGAGCGGGCCGGGGTCACGAGGACCCCGGCCCGCGTCACCTCACTCGGACTTCTCGGCCTCGGTGGCCGGGGCCTCGGCCGCGGGGGCCTCGGCGGCCGGAGCGTCCGCGGCGGGAACCTCGGCGGCGGCCTCAGCAGCCGGAGCCTCAGCAGCCGGAGCCTCAGCAGCGGGGGCGTCGGCGGCAGGTGCCTCGGCGGCAGCGGCCTCGGCGCCGGCCAGGAGCTCGCGCTCCCACTCGGCCAGCGGCTCCGACTCGCCCTCGGCGGCCGCGGCCTTGCCCGAGTGGCGTGCCAGGAGCCCGTCGGCGACGGCGTCGGCGATCACGCGCGTGAGCAGCGTGACGGCGCGGATCGCGTCGTCGTTGCCCGGGATCGCGTAGTCGACCATGTCGGGGTCGCAGTTGGTGTCGAGGATCGCGACGACGGGGATGTTCAGCTTGCGCGCCTCGTCGACCGCCAGGTGCTCCTTGTTGGTGTCGACGATCCACACGGCCGAGGGGACCTTGGCCATGTCGCGGATGCCGCCGAGCGTGCGCGCGAGCTTGTCCTTCTCGCGGCGCAGGACCAGGAGCTCCTTCTTCGTCAGGCCGGAGCCGGCGACGTCGTCGAAGTTGATCTCCTCGAGCTCCTTGAGACGCTGGAGACGCTTGTGCACCGTGGTGAAGTTGGTTAGCATGCCGCCGAGCCAGCGGTGGTTCACGTAGGGCATGCCCACGCGTGCGGCCTGCTCGGCCACGGGCTCCTGAGCCTGCTTCTTGGTGCCGACGAAGAGAACCGAGCCGCCGTGGGCCACGGTCTCCTTGACGAAGTTGTAGGCGTTGTCGATGTACGTCAGCGACTGCTGGAGATCGACGATGTAGATGCCGTTGCGCTCGGTGAGGATGAAGCGCTTCATCTTCGGGTTCCAACGGCGGGTCTGGTGCCCGAAGTGGACACCGCTCTCGAGGAGCTGGCGCATGGTCACGACGGCCATGACACGTCCTTATCCCGCGTGAGCCCGGATCCTCCGGCATCTCACGCGCATCGTGCGGGTGCTGGGCACCCGCGGTACTCGGTTGTCGGTGCGCACCGGACGGCGGCACCCCTGGCGTCGACATCAGCCCGGCGCCGCGCACCCCCTCGACGAGGGGCACGGACCACGGCCGGCCTGATCACGCACCGGCACCGCAGTGCCGGGCGCGTCGCGACGCGCGAAGTCAACCCAGACGAGCGCACCGACTCCCCGCGGCCGGTCGCCGGTGACGGCTCGGGCCGGAGGGCAGGAGGGGGTGCGAACGTTCGGATCGCCTCAGGAAGTCTACCTGACACGGCCCGCCCGCCGCGCCACGACAGCTCTGCCGGCATTCCGGGCGCGGGGGTTGCCCACACCCTCACGGCCCGAGCACCGGTGCACAGGTCCGCAGGCCCTCGCACCGGTGACCGCACCCGTGCCGGGAGCATGGCCGGATGCCGCACCGACCCGTCCGTCCACCCCGACCGGTGCGCGCCGTCACGCTGCCGGCCATCATGCTCACGGTCGCGCTGTGCGCACCGACCGCGGTTCCGGCGACGGTCCCGCGGGGCGTCCGCGCGACGGCGGCCGTCGAGGCGACGCACCGGCAGCCCCCGGTCACGGGGCGCCGCGATCGGCTCGTCGCGCGCGCGCGGTACGTCCCACCGGCGGCCGGTGCCGTGGCGCACCCGTTCGCGCCCCCTGCGCACCGATGGGAGCCGGGCCATCGCGGCGTCGACCTGTGGGCGGAGCTCGGCGACGTCGTCGTCGCGCCCGGCACCGGCGTCGTCACCTTCACGGGATCGGTCGCCGGCAAGCCCGTCGTCGTCGTGACGCACCCCGACGGCCTGCGCTCCTCGCTCGAACCCGTCACGGCCACCGTGAGCCGCGGCACCGCCGTGCGTGCGGGGGATCCCGTGGGCGTGCTCGCGACGGCCCCCGGTACCGCCGCGAGCCCGGACCACTGCGCAGACCTGGCCCGTCCCTCCCCCGCCGCCGCGTGCGTCCACTGGGGGGTGCGGCGCGGCGCGGCGTACGTCGACCCGCTCACGCTGCTGGGCCAGGCCCCGCCGATCGTGCTCCTGCCACCGGAGCAGGGCTGACGCACGCGGTGGCGCCGGTCAGGCGCGCGGGAAAGCCTGCGTGAACACCTGCCGGAGCCGCTCCGGGTCCACGTGGGTGTACCGCTGCGTCGTCGCGAGGTTGGCGTGGCCGAGCACCTCCTGGACGCTGCGCAGGTCCGACCCGCCCTGGAGAAGGTGCGTCGCCGCGGAGTGCCGCAGGGCGTGCGGGGCGACGTCGTCGACGCCCGCCCGCGCGGCCAGCCGGTGCACGGCCTCCCGCGCCTGCCGCTGGCCCCACCGGCCGCCCCGGTCACCCACCAGGAGCGCGGCACCGGTGGCGGCCACCGCGAGCGCCGGCCGGCCGTCGTCGAACCACGCCGTCAGGGCGCGTGCCGCCGGCACGCCGAACGGGACCACGCGTTCCTTGCCACCCTTGCCGAGCACGCGCACCAACCGTTCGCGCACGTCGACGTCGTGCACGTCGATCGCCACGAGCTCGCCCACCCGGATGCCGGAGCCGTAGAGCAGCTCCGCGGCCGCCCAGGCGCGCAACGCGCCAGGCCTGTCGTCGCCCGTGGCGGCCTCGGCGTCGTCGCGGGCCGTGTCGAGCAGGCGGGCCGCGGCGTCGGCCGTCAGGACGGTGGGAAGGGTGCTCGGCACCTTGGGACTGGCCAGGCGCACCGAGGTGTCGGCGTGTGTCAGGCCCGTGTGGTGCGCCCACCCCAGGAACGAACGCGCGGCGGCGCCGCGCCTGGCCAGGGTCGCCCTGGCCAGGCCCCGCTCCGCCTGCGCGGCGAGCCACCCGCGCAGGACGTGCAGCTGGACGTCGTCGAGCCGGGTGGCACCGTGCCGGACGGCGTACCGCAGCAGTCCGGACACGTCGGCGAGGTACGCACGCCGGGTGTGCGCGGAGTGGCCACGCTGCGCCTCGAGATACCGGCCGAACTGTGCGAGCGCATCGGCCATCTCACGCGGGAGCACGGGCCGGTCCGCCACCACGGTGGCCGCCTCGCGGGGCGGGCGCGGGAGGGCGCCGGCCGACTTCGATGCCATCTCTGCAGTGTGCCCGTACGCCCCGCCGCGTGGGGCGAGGCTGGCCGACGTGTCGCCGTCCGGTCCGCCCCTGTCACCTCCGCCCCTGTCACCGCGCCGGTCGGCGGGACCGCCGCCACCGTGCCCCGTCGGTGCCCACGAGCCCCCGCGACTCCAGGATGCCGAGCGCCCCCAGCACCTCGGGCAGCGACCGCCCCGCGACGCGTGCCAGGGAGGCGACGTCCGCGCTCCGGCGGGCGGGCAACGCGTCGAGCACCACCCGCTCCACGTCGGCGAGCCCGTCGGTGTGATCGGCTCGGCCCGCTCTGGCTGGTGCGGCGTCACCCCCCAGGGAGCCCGCGAGCTCGGCCGCCTCGGCCGCGTCGGTGACACACGTGGCCACGCCGTCGCGCAGGAGCTGGTGGCACCCACCCGAGGCCATCGACGTCACTGGGCCCGGCACCGCCCCCACGGGCCGCAGCAGGTCCGCCGCACGCCGGGCGGTGGACAGCGCGCCGGACCGCCACGCCGCCTCGACCACGACCGTGGCCGCGGTGGCCGCGGCGATCAGCCGGTTGCGTGCCAGGAAGCGCTGCTTGAAGGGCGTGCTCCCGGGCGGCACCTCCGCGACGACGGCGCCGCTGTCCGCCACCCGGCGCAGCAGCTCGTGATTGCCCTGGGGGTAGAACCGGTCCACACCTCCCGCCATCAGGGCGATGGTGTGCCCACCGTGCACGACGGCGCTGCGGTGCGCGGCGGCGTC
Source organism: Xylanimicrobium pachnodae JCM 13526 = NBRC 107786 (assembly GCA_001592145.1). Lineage (GTDB taxonomy): Bacteria > Actinomycetota > Actinomycetes > Actinomycetales > Cellulomonadaceae > Xylanimonas > Xylanimonas pachnodae. The sequence continues at coordinate 228,619 of BCWJ01000002.1, forward strand.
GATGCCGTACGCGCCCCCGGACACGACCGTGAAGCCGCGGTCGGTCAGACCCGAGACGAGCTGTCCGGTGACGTGCTCCCCGTACGACGTCGAGGCGCGTGCGCCCACCACCGCCACGGAGCGCCGGCACGCGCCGGCCAGGTCCGGGTCGCCACGGACCCAGAGGGCGAACGGTGCCGACGCGCCCAGGTCGTCCAGGCCGCGTGGCCAGCGGGGGTCGGCGGGCACCAGCACGGTGCCGCCGAACCGGGTGAGGCGGGCCACCTCGCCGCTCGGGTCCAGGTCGGCGAGCCGCGGCGACCAGCGGGCCACACCCGCCGCCAGCGCGTCACCCCGCTGACCCGCGTCGGCACACCCGGACTGGTCCATGAGCCAGGCGAGGGCACCGGCGGCCCCGAGGTGCGTCACCAGCGCGCCCGCGGTCTCGTCGCCCGGTTCGGCGAGCCGGCTCCAGGCGGCGGCCGCCAGGACGGGGTCGTCACGGTCGAAGGTCACGGTGCTCATGCGATCCTCCCGAGGCGCATCGTCAGGGCGAAGCCGACATCACCCTCAACGGGCTCGGCCCGCCCGGCGAGGTCGGCGATGGTGTAGGCGATCCGCAGCACCCGGTCGGCACCACGCAGCGACAGGTGTCCGGAGTCCAGTGCGGCGTCGACGGGTCGCAGCACGTCCCACCGGCCACGCAACCGCTCACGAAGCCAGGAGCCAGGCACCTGCGCGTTGAGGGTCCAGGGCGTGCCGGCGAGACGCTCCCGGGTGGCAGCGCGGGCCTCGCGGACGCGGGCGGCCACCACGGCGGTGCTCTCGCCCGGTGCCGCACGCATCCCGTCGCGGCCGACCGCCTCGACCTCGACCTGGAGGTCGACACGATCGAGCAGGGGCCCCGACAGCTTGGCCAGGTAGCGGCGCCGCGCCATCGGCGTGCACGTGCAGTCCAGCCCCTTGCCCCCGCCGCGCCCGCACGGGCACGGGTTGGCGGCCATGACGAGCTGGAACCGCGCGGGGAACCGGGCGGCGCCCGCGGCGCGATGGATGACCAGCTCGCCGTGCTCGAGCGGCTGGCGCAGCGTCTCGAGCACCCGCTGGCCGAACTCGGGCGCTTCATCCAGGAACAGCACGCCGTGGTGCGCGCGGGACGCCGCGCCGGGGCGCGGTAGCCCGCTGCCGCCGCCCACCACGGCTGCGGCGGTCGCGGTGTGGTGGGGGTCCTCGTACGGCGGGCGGGTGATGAGCCCGCCACCGGGGTCGAAGGTCCCGGCGAGCGAGTGCACGGAGGTCACCTCGACCGCATCGGGCTCCGACAGGTCGGGCAGGATCCCGGGGAGCCTGGACGCCAGCATGGTCTTGCCGGCACCCGGCGGACCCGTGAAGAGCAGGTGGTGGCCGCCGGCGGCGGCGATCTCGAGCGCCAGGCGCGGGACGTCCTGGCCGACCACCTCGCGCAGGTCGCCCGAACGGCCGGCCTGCTGCTCGGCGCGTGCCGGGCGGGCCGGCTCGACCCCGGGGAGGGCGCGCGCCGTCCCCCCGTGCAGCGCGACGACGTCGGCGAGCGTGGTGGCACCGCGTACCCGCACACCGGGCACGAGCGACGCCTCGGCGACGTCGGCCGTGGGCACGACGACGTCACGGTACCCGGCGGCGGCTGCGGCGGCGACCATCGGCAGGACGCCGCGCACCGGTTGGAGTCTGCCGTCCAGGCCGAGCTCTCCCAGGTGCACCACCGTCTCCAGGCCGGCGGCCGGGACGTCACCGGCCCCGGCCAGCACGGCGACGGCGATGGCCACGTCGAACGCCGACCCACGCTTGGGCAACGACGCGGGCGACAGGTTGACCGTGATCTTGCGGTTCGGCCAGCCGATGTCGCTGGACAGGACCGCCGCACGCACCCGGTCGCGCGACTCGCTCAGCGCGGTGTCCGGCAGGCCCACCAGCACGAAGCCCGGCACGGACCACGCGAGCTGTGCCTGCACCTCCACGACATGCCCGGTCAGGCCCACCAGGGCCACGGCCGCCGTGGTCCCGAGCGCCATCAGGACACCCCCCGCAGGACCTCGACCACGGCCGGGCGGCCGGGCGGCAGGGTCACCGCGACGACGTCGATGCGGAGTTCGCGGAACCCGCCCCCGTGCTCACGGCGCTGCTCGGCCACCCACTGCCCCATCAGGCGGCGCAGCCGGTCGAGCTTGCGGCGTGTCACCGCCTCGGCCGGGTGACCGAACCGGATGCTGCTGCGCGTCTTGACCTCGACCGCCACCAGCGTGCCCGCCTCGAGCGCCACGAGGTCCAGCTCGCCGCCCTGCCCGCGCCAGTTGCGCGCCAGCACCGTGTACCCCTGCCGGGTCAGATGTTCGGCGGCGACCCGTTCGCCCCGCCGTCCCACGTCGTCCTTCGCCGCCACTGCGACCACCTCCGCGAGCGAGGGTGGTGCCGGGACGGGGGCGGCGCAGGGCACGCCGGACGCGATGGTGCAGCGCGGTCCGTTTCCACAGGGCGGCGTCACCGTCACCGGCGCGCGGATGGTCGTGCCGACGGCCGGACGCGATGCCGACCCGGGGCGTCACAAGGCCAGGTCGGCCTTGGCCAGCTCCTCGACGTTGACGTCCTTGAACGTCACCACGCGCACCGACTTCACGAACCGGGCCGAGCGGTACACGTCCCACACCCACGCGTCGCCGAGCCGCAGCTCGAAGTAGACCTCGCCCGCCGCCGACCGGACCTGGAGGTCCACCTGGTTGGCCAGGTAGAACCGCCGCTCCGTCTCCACGACGTACGAGAACAGGTTCACCACGTCCCGGTACTCGCGGTAGAGCGCGAGCTCCATCTCCGTCTCGTAGTTCTCGAGGTCTTCGGTGCTCACCGTGTCATCCTCCCAGGTTCGCGCCCACGGACACGCCCGCAGCGGCCGGGACGGCGGGTGCTGCCCCACCTCCCGAGCGCAGGTTCCATGACCGCCGGTGCTGCGGCGTCGTGCCGTGCACCTGGAGCGCGGCCAGGTGCGCGGGAGCGCTGTATCCCTTGTTCTGGTCCCACGCGTACATCGGGTACTGGCGGGCGAGCCGGGTCAGCAGCAGGTCGCGCTCCACCTTGGCGAGCACGCTGGCCGCGGCCACCGAGGCGCACTGGAGGTCCGCCTTGACCAGGGTGCGCACCGCGGGGTCGACGCCGAGTCCGTCGGAGTCGTCCAGGCCGGCCGCCTCGAACAGGTCCGCCTGCGGTCGGCTGAGCCAGTCGTGCGACCCGTCGAGCAGCACCACGTCGACGTCCCCGCACACCCGCCGCACCTGGGCGAGCGCGCGACGGCCGGCGATGCGCAGGGCGGCGATGATCCCGTGCGCGTCGATCTCGGCGGGCCCGGCGTGCCCGACGGCCCATGCGACGGGCCACTTCTGGAGGAGCGGGACCAGGGCCTCGCGGACCGAGGGGGACAGGAGCTTGGAGTCGGCGACACCCTTGGGCGCGGTCCGGGTGGCGGCGTCCACCACGACGACGCCGACGCTCACGGGGCCCGCGAGCGCGCCCCGCCCGACCTCGTCCATCCCGGCGACCAGGCGGGCACCGGAGGTGATCATCGCCCGCTCGGTGCGCAACGTGGGCACCTTGCGGCCCGTGGGCGCGGGCCGTCGGGGTGGCGTGGGGCGCCGCGGAGGCGTGGTGCGTCCCGGGGGCGGCCCCTGCTCGCCGGAGGTGTCGATCACGGCTCCGGCACCTGCGCGAACACCTCGGCCGGGTTGCGGTGCCAGGTGGCACGCGAGAACGGCCACACGGTCGCGAACGCCGTGCCCACCACGTTGTCGATCGGGACGAACCCGCCGCCGGGGTCGCCCAGGTGGAAACGCGAGTCCGCGGAGTCCTGCCGGTTGTCCCCCATCACCCACAGCATCCCGGACGGGACCACCTGGTCGAACGGGATCTGGCTGGGGATGGACCCGGGGCGCATGTAGAGGGTCTCGGTGATGGCGACGCCGTTGATCTCGATCTTGCCCTCCGCGTCACAGCACGTGACGTGATCGCCCGGCAGGCCGATCACGCGTTTGATGAGATGCTCCCCGCTGTCCTGCGGCATGAGGCCGACGGCGGTGAGCCCGTCGACGACGGCGTTGCCGATCGGGCCCCTGTCCTTGGGGACCGTCGGGTCCAGCCAGTGGCCGGGATCCTTGAACACGACGATGTCACCGCGGTGGATGTCGAGCACGCGCGGGACCAGCCGCGAGACCAGCACCCGGTCGTCCTTGATCAGGGTGTCGCTCATCGACGCGCTCGGGATGAAGAACGCCTGGACCAGCAGGGTCTTGATGAGCCAGGACAGCACGAGTGCGCTGATCACGATGATGGCCGTCTCCCGCGCGAACCCCAGGCCGCGGGATGCCGGTGTGCCCCGTCGCCCGCCGTCGGGCGATGCCGCACGTGCGTGCGCTGGGCCGACGGCTGGGAACGCGCGGTGATCGGGGCTCACGGGGTCGGATTCTGTCACGGATCCACTCTGGCACCGCAGCCGGGCCGGTGAACGGTGACGGGCCGTGGCACCGGCCCGGTAGTCGGCATCCCCGGGAATGCAACATCCCCGGGAATGCCGACGGGCGGCCCCTCCGCAGAGGAGCCGCCCGAAGACGTCCGCACGCGCCGGAGCGCCGCGGGGTGGGTCAGCGCGCCGTGTTGTCGCGCTTCTCCTTGATCTTCGCCTTCTTGCCGCGCAGGGCGCGCAGGTAGTACAGCTTGGCGCGGCGCACGTCACCGCGGGTCACGACATCGAGCGAGTCGATCGTCGGGGCGTGCAGCGGGAACGTACGCTCCACGCCCACACCGAAGCTGATCTTGCGGACGGTGAACGTCTCGCGGATGCCACCGCCCGAGCGGCGGATGCAGACGCCCTGGAACGCCTGGACACGTGAGCGGTTGCCCTCGATGACCTTGACGTTCACGCGGACGGTGTCACCGGCGCGGAAGTCCGGGATGTCGGAGCGCAGCGAGGCCGCGTCGACGAAGTCGAGCTTGTGCATGATCGATCTCCCCGCCTGCCACAGGTCAGGCGCAAATCAGGCCCGCGCGGGCGCGCGGGTCGGTGTCTGTTGGGTGGTGCGGGTGCGCACGCCGTCTCCCCCATGGCAGAGATGTCACGGCAGCAGCCAGGTCACGAGGACCGGGCCGCAGGTGCACCAACGAGCCATTTTGCCACACGTGCGCGCGGGCGCCTAAATCGCGCGGGCGGACGAGTCCCGTCGGCCTCGATCATCGCCCGCACCGTCGCGTCGCAGGGCGCCGTCGACCACGGACCACCCCCACCTCGCCAGGGTCGCCAGGTCGTGCTTGTCGAGCGTCGCGACCTCGAGCCGCGCGATCAGGTCCTCGCGCCGCGCCGCCGTGCGCTCCAGGGCACGGTCGCGGCGCCAGCGGGCGATACGGGCGTGATGCCCCGACACCAGCTCCTCGGGGACGGGATGCTCCCGCCACGACGGCGGCTTGGTGTACACGGGGTACTCCAGCAGCCCCGCCGCACCGTGCGACTCCTCGACCAGCGACTCCGGGTTCCCGACGACGCCGGGCAGGAGGCGCCCGACCGCCTCGATCATGACGAGCGCGGCGACCTCACCGCCGTTGAGCACGTAGTCACCGATCGACAGCTCGCTCACGCGGGTCCCCGCGCCCCGGTAGTGCTCGGCCACGCGGGCGTCGATGCCCTCGTACCGCCCGCACGCGATGACCAGGTGGCTCTCGTGCGACAGCGCCTCGGCGTGCCGTTGCGTGAACACCTCCCCCGACGGCGTCGGGATCACCAGGTGCGCCCCACCCTCGCCGGGGTCGCCGCTCACGGCGTCGATCGCGGTACCCCACACGTCGGGGCGCATGACCATGCCCGCGCCACCGCCGAACGGGGTGTCGTCCACCGTGCGGTGCCGGTCCGTGGTCCAGTCGCGCAGGTCGTGCACGCGCAGGTCGAGCAGCCCCGCCTGCCGCGCCTTGCCGATCAGGGACAGGTCGAGCGCGGCCAGGTAGTCCGGGAAGACGGTGACGACGTCGATCCGCATCTCAGCGCTCCGCCCCGTCGCCCACGGCGGGCTCGTCGTCATCGCCAGCATCGTCGGCGGCGTCGGCGTCGGCGTCGTCGTCGGACGACGGCGCAGCGACCACCAGGCGCGCGGCGTCGGACGCGAGCAGCCCACCGGGCGGGTCCAGGACGACGCGGCCCCCCGCGACGTCGACCACGGGCACGATCGCGGTGACGAACGGGACCAGCGTGCGCTCGCCGCCCGGCTCCTCGACCAGCAGCGCGTCGTGCGCGGGCAGGTGCTCGAGGGCTATCACCTCGCCGACCACCGTGCCGTCCGCGAGCTCGGCGCGCAGGCCCCGCAGCTCGTGCGGGTACCAGGCGTCCTCCTCGTCCGAGGCGTCCGCCTCGACCACGAGCTCGACGCCGCGCAACGCCTCGGCTGCCGTCCGGTCGGCCACCTCCGCGAACCTCACCAGCCATCGACCCTGGTGCAGGCGGCTGCTCAGCACCGTCAACGGCCCCGCCGACGCCGGGTCGGTGGCAAGCACCGCGCCGACCGCAAGGCGGCCCTCCGGATCGTCGGTGCGCACGTCCAGCGCCACCTCTCCGCGCAGCGAATGGGCCCGCCCGATCCTCGCCACAACCAGTTGCATGCCGGTGCCTTCCTCCAGATGGTGATACGGCGACGGGGCCCGATCCTGGTGGATCGGACCCCGTGGCGTTGAAGCTCAGCGACGGTCGACGTCGACGACGTCGACCCGCACCGGGCCGTCGGTGGCCAGAGCCCCGACGACGGTGCGCAGCGCCTTGGCGGTGCGCCCGCCCCGGCCGATCACCCGGCCGAGGTCGTCCGGGTGCACCCGGACCTCGAGCAGGTCCCCGCGACGCAACGGCTTCGCGGTGACCCGGACGTCATCCGGGTGGTCGACGATGCCGCGGACCAGATGCTCGAGGGCCTCCGCGAGCATCAGGCGTCGGCCTCAGCCTCGGCCGACTCGGCGGGGGCGGCAGCCTTGGCCTCGGCAGCCTTCGCCTTGGCCTTCTCGGCCTCCGCGGCAACAGCCTCGACAGCCGTGGCGGCGTCGGTCTTGCCGGCCTTGGTCCGCAGGGTGCCCTCGGCACCCGGCAGGCCCTTGAACTTCTGCCAGTCACCGGTCACCTTGAGGAGGGCGAGCACCTGCTCGGTCGGCTGCGCGCCGACACCGAGCCAGTACTGCGCACGCTCCGAGGTGATCTCGATGAACGAGGGCTCCTCGGTCGGGTGGTACTTACCGATCTCCTCGATGACACGGCCATCACGCTTGGTGCGCGAGTCCGCGACGACGACGCGGTAGTACGGGGCCCGGATCTTGCCGAGGCGCTTGAGGCGAATCTTGACGGCCACTGTTGTGGTCACTCCTGGTTCTGGGATGGGCGACCCGGCAAGCCACCCCGTGGGGCCGGGGCGTCGTGCAGGGTCTAGACCGGGCGATGCGCAGGAGAGAGGGGCCTGGACACGCCGAGTACCCGGACATTGTGCCAGACCCGGCGGTGCTCCCCCAACCCGAGCGCCGCGTGCACCCCAGCGCGCGGCACGTCGTGTCGCGCGACGGCGGTCACCAGCCCGCGGTCACCGCCCGGCGAGGGCCGAGCCGGCGACGATCTCCCCACGCAGCACCACCGCCGTCGGGAACCTGAGCACGCCGATGTCCTCGCGCGGATCAGCCGGATACACCACCAGGTCTGCCGACGCGCCGTCCTCCAGCCCCCCGAAACCCAGCGCGTGTCGCGCCCGCCAGCTCGCCGCCGCCACCACGTCCGACGCCGGGACGCCCGCCGCCACCAGCAGCGCGCACTCGTCCGCGATACGCCCGTGCGCGAGCGAGCCTCCCGCGTCCGTCCCCACCAGCAGCGGCACCCCCGCCTCGTGCAGCATCCGCACCTGCTCGAAGCGACGCTCGTGCAACGCGCGCAGCCGCTTCGCGAACGCGGGGTACCGCACGGCCGCCCGGTCCGCCAGCTGCGGGAAACGCTCCACCTGGAGCAACGTCGGCGTCACCGGGATACCCAAGGCGGCGATCCGCTCCGCCTGGTCCGCCGTGATACCCGTGCCATGGTCGATGCCGTCGACCTCCGCCGCGATCAGGTCGTCCACCGTCTCCGCGGCGAACGCGTGCACCGTCACCCGGGCCGCCTCGTCATGAGCCAGCGCGACGGCCCGAGCCAGCAGGTCGCCCGGCCACAACGGGGTCAGGTCACCCACCGCGCGGTCGATCCAGTCGCCCACCACCTTGACCCAGCCGTCCCCCGAGCGCGCCTCCCGGTACACCGCCTCGGGAAGCTCGGCCACGTCACCCAGCTCCCACGCGGCACCCCGGTGATAGCGCTTCGGCCGCGCGATATGACGTCCCGACCGGAGCATCCGCGGTAGCTCCGGGCGATCCTGCAGCGGGCTCACGTCCAACGGGGACCCGGCGTCACGCACCAGGAGAACACCCGCATCCCGGTCGGCCAACGCGTGGCCGGCGGCAGCGTCCAGGCTCAGCGTTCCCTGCGGACCCAGACCCAGATGGCTGTGCACGTCCACGAGCCCCGGGACCACGAAACCCTCCAGGTGCCGCATCGCACCCGCCTGCAGGGCCGGTGGCGCGAACTGTGCGCGGCCGTCGCGCACGAACAGCTCGCCGGCCTCACGGGCATCATCGAGCAGCACCCGGCCCGTGAGGTGCAAGGGAACGTGCGGCACTGCCATGCGGCCAGGCTAGGCACGCCGTCATGCCAACGGCCCGCGCGGGCCGAATCAGATCGACGACCCGCCCGAATCATGACCCCTCCGCTGCGCCTCCGGCTTCAGCCCGCACTCCTTGTCGGCCAAAACCTGCGGCTCCGCTCCAGGCGCGTGCCTCGTCCCTCGGCCCACACCCTCCGCTGCGCCTCCGGCTTTAGCCGAGGAGCTTGTCGAAGCCTTCCGGCAGCTTCAGCGACGACAGGTCCACGTCGTCCTTCTTCGGGGCGCCGACGCCGAACGCCGAACCCGCCGGCGCCGCCGGGCCGCCGCCCAACGCCTTCTCGAGCATCTCGCGCTCCTGCTGGGCGCGCTTGGCGGGGTTGCCCGACTTGCCCTTGACCTTCTTCTTCGGCGCCTGCCGCGCCCCCGCGCGCTTCCCCGCACCCGGCATGCCCGGCATCTGCGGCATCCCCGGCACACCGCCGCCGCGCGACATCTGCCGCATCATCTTCTGCGCGGCCTCGAACCGCTCCAGGAGCTGGTTGACCGCCGTCGTCGTCGTGCCGGAGCCGCGGGCGATGCGCGCGCGGCGCGACCCGTTGATGATCTTGGGGTTCTCGCGCTCCCCCGGCGTCATCGAATGGATGATCGCCTCGATGCGATCCACCTCGCGCTCGTCGAAGTTCTCGAGCTGCTCGCGCATCTGACCCATGCCCGGCAGCATGCCGAGCATCTTCTTCATCGAGCCGAGCTTCTTCATCTGCTGCATCTGCACCAGGAAGTCGGCCAGCGAGAAGTCCTGCCCCGAGGCGACCTTGGCCGCCATCTTCTCGGCCTGCTCGGCGTCGAAGGCGCGCTCGGCCTGCTCGATGAGGGTGAGCACGTCGCCCATGTCGAGGATGCGCCCGGCCATGCGGTCCGGGTGGAACACCTCGAAGTCCGTGAGCTTCTCGCCCGTGGACGCGAACATGATCGGGCGCCCGGTCACCTTCGCGACGGAGAGTGCCGCGCCACCGCGGGCGTCGCCGTCCAGCTTGGACAGGACGACGCCGGTGAAGTCGACGCCCTCCAGGAACGCCGACGCCGTCGCCACCGCGTCCTGACCGATCATCGCGTCGATGACGAACAGGACCTCGTCGGGGTTGATCGCGGCGCGGATGTCCGCCGCCTGCTGCATCAGCACCGCGTCGACGCCGAGGCGGCCCGCGGTGTCCACGATGACGACGTCGTGCTGCTTGTCCCGGGCGAACGCCACACCGTCGCGCGCGACGCCCACCGGGTCGCCGATCACCACGTCCACGTCCACGGAACCCTGGTTGCCCGGGTGCGGCGCGAACACGGGTACCCCGGCGCGCTCGGCCACCACGGAGAGCTGCGTGACCGCGTTGGGCCGCTGCAGGTCCGCGGCCACGAGAATCGGCGTGTGCCCCTGCGCCCTGAGCGCGTGCGCGAGCTTGCCGGCCAGCGTCGTCTTACCGGCGCCCTGGAGACCCGCGAGCATGATGACCGTGGGCGGCACCTTGGCGAGCTGCAGGGTGCGGGTGGCACCGCCGAGGATCTCGACGAGCTCCTCGTTGACGATCTTGACGACCTGCTGCGCCGGGTTGAGCGCCCCGGAGACCTCCGCGCCCAGCGCCCGCTCGCGGATCGCTGCCGTGAACTCGCGCACCACGGGCACGGCGACGTCGGCGTCCAGCAGCGCGCGCCGGATCTCGCGCACGGTGGCGTCGATGTCCGCCTCGGACAGACGCCCCCGGCCGCGGAGGTTCTTGAAGGTCGCGGTGAGCCGATCCGACAGGGAGTTGAACACCAGTCACGGTCCTTGAGGTCTTCGACAGCAGTCGTACGGGTGGGAACGGTGACCCAGACTACCGGGCGGCCCCGGCGGCCCGTCAGCCGTGGGCAGCCACCGCGCGCGCCCGCGCCACCAGGTCGTCGACGAGTCGCGCCCGCCAGGCGGTCCACCCCGGCGTCGTCCCCAGGCCAGACGTTCCCAGGCTCGACGCGTCGGCCTCCGTCAGTGCGCGCAGCTCGGCCAGCAGCGCGGTGCGGTGCCCGACGGCGTCGAGCAGCCGGTGCACCGTCGCCGGGTCCTGCGGGTCGGCCGACGTGGCGAGCTCGGCGAGCAGCAGGTGGTGTCGCACCAGCACGGTCACGTCGGCGGCGACGCCCGGGGCCACACCCATCCTGGCGAGCACGGCGGGCACGATGCGGGCGCCCTCGACGGCATGGTCCGGGTGCTGCGCCCCGCGCCTCTTGCCGAGGTCGTGGAACAGCGCCGCGAGCAGCAGCACCTCGGGGCGCACCGCGTCCGGGTCGGGCAGGGCGCGCCGCACCGCGCCGGCCTGCACCACCGTCTCGATCAGGTGCCGGTCCACGGTGTGCCGGTGGATCGCCGCGCGCTGCGGGCGGTTGCGCACCCCCGCCCACTCGGGGATCCATCGCGTGACCACGCCGGCCAGGTCGAGGGCCTCCCACACCGGTACCTGCGCCGGCCCGGAGCCCAGCAGCTCGAGGAACCCCTCGCGCGCGGCGGCGGGCCACGGTTGCGGCAGCACAGCCCCCGCAGCGAGCGATCCGACGGTCACCGGCGACAGCGGCAGGCCGGTCCTGGCCGCGGTCGCGGCCGCGCGTACCGCCAGCAGCGCGTCCGTGCGCGGATCGGCGTCGGCGGCCAGCGCGAGCTCGCCGTCGTGCTCCACCAGGCCGTCTCCCATCGAGCGCAGGAGCGGCGCGGTGCGGCGTCCGCGCACCAGCAGGGTGCGCGGTGGCCGCGCGGGACGCGCCGCCCGGCGGGCCCGCCGCACGGTGGAGTCGAGCGCGTACGCGATCTCACGGCCCGCCTCGGCCAGCGAGGCGAGCAGCTCGTCGGGGTCCTCGACGCCGCACCGCCCGGCCACCTCGTCGAGATCGGCCAGCAGCAGCCGGGTGGTTCTCCGGCCCGTGACCACCTGCACGGCGTCGCGCACGTCGAGCAGGTGCCCGTACGCGCGGTCCACCGCCCCGTGCGGGCGGTCGGTGAGCCACGTGGCCGCGAGCGCCTGGAGCAGGACGGCGTCACGGAGCCCGCCGCGCGCCTCCTTGAGGTCGGGCTCGATCAGGTAGACCAGCTCGCCGGAGCGTTCGGCACGCTGGTGGGCCGATGCCAGCAGGTCGGGCAGCCGCCGCCGGGCCGCGGCCCGCCAGTCGGTGAGGATCGCGGACGCCGCCTGGCGCACCACCGACGTGTCCCCGGCGACGGGCCGCACGTCGAGCCAGCCGGAGACCGCGGGGACGTCTGCCGCCGCGACCTGGCGCGCCTGGCCGACCGAGCGGACCGCGTGGTCGACGTCGACCTTCGAGTCCCACAGCGGGTACCAGAGACGTTCGGCCACGCGGGCCAGCTCCGCGGCCTCGTGGGTGTGACCGTCGTGCACGAGCACCAGGTCGATGTCGGAGCGCGGCCCCAGGTCACCGCGGGCGAGGCTGCCGACGGCGGCCAGCGCGATACCCCGCGGGTCGGTGCCCTCGGTGGCCTGCTCGTAGAGCACGCCCAACCGGTCGGTGACGAGCCGGACCAGCGCCGCGCGGCGAGTGGCACCGTCGCGTCCGGGGCCGGTCAGGTCCGCGGCCATGCCGGTGAGCTCGTCGAGCAGGCCGGCGACGGGAGAGGGGCCGGGCGTCGAGCTCGTCATGGTCACGGCACTCCGTCCGTCGGGAGAAGCACCACGGCGGGACGGCCGCCGGGATCCACGGCGGCCCGACCACCGGGAGAACCGGTGGCCGGGCCTGGGCGGAACCACGGTGTTCCGGTCATGGGGGCTCAGAGCGCCGAGTCGCCGTGCTCCCCGGTGCGGACCCGGGCGACGTCGTCCACGGGGACCACCCACACCTTGCCGTCCCCGATCCGGCCCGTCTGGGCGGCGCCCACGACGGCGTCCACGATGGCGGCGGCGTCGGCGTCGGGCACGAGGACCTCGATCCGGACCTTGGGCACCAGGTCCACCGTGTACTCCGCGCCGCGGTAGACCTCGGTGTGGCCCTTCTGGCGCCCGTACCCGGAGGCCTCGGAGACCGTCATGCCCCGGACTCCCGCGGCTTCGAGGGCCGACTTCACGTCGTCGAGCCGGTGCGGCTGGATGATGCCCGTGACGAGCTTGCTCATACCCGGATCTCCTTGTTCTCCCGGCCCAGGACCGTTGCCTGCGCGAGGGTCTCGTACCCTGTCTCGCCGTGCTCGGCGAGGTCGATGCCGCCGACCTCGGCCTCATGGCTGACGCGCCAGCCCATGAACCGCTGGAGGACGAGCCCGATGACGAGGGTGAGCACCCCGGACACGAGGATCGCGACGACGGCGATGACGAGCTGGACCACGAACTGCCGGATGCCGCCGCCCAGGAACAACCCCACCCCGTCGCCGAGGAGGCCCACGCCGATGGTGCCCCAGAACCCGGAGACCAGGTGCACGCCGACGACGTCGAGCGAGTCGTCGAAGCCGAGCTTGTACTTCAGGCCGACGGCGAGCGCGGACAGCCCACCGGCGACGGCGCCGAGGATCAGCGACGTGACGGGGTTCAGCGCCCCGGCTGCCGGGGTGATGGCCACCAGGCCGGCCACGACGCCCGACGCCGCGCCCAGCGAGGTGGCGTGACCGTCACGGATGCGCTCCGTCAGCAGCCAGCCGAGCATCGCCGCGCAGGTCGCCGCCGTGGTGTTGACCCAGGCCAAGCCGGCGGTCGCGTCGGCGCCGAACGCCGAACCGGCGTTGAAGCCGAACCATCCGAACCACAGCAGGGCGGCGCCCAGCATGACGAACGGCAGGTTGTGCGGGCGCATCGGCTCGGTGCCGAAGCCCTTGCGCCGGCCGATGATCAGTGCGAGCACCAGTGCCGCGACACCGGCGTTGATGTGGACGACGGTGCCGCCGGCGAAGTCGATCGGCGCGACCGTGGCGGCCCCGTCGGTGACCCCGAAGAGCTTGGCCGCCAGCCCCGTCTCCGCGCCGGAGAGCAGGCCGCCGCCCCACACCATGTGCGCCATGGGGAAGTAGACCAGCGTGGCCCACGCCCCGGCGAACACGAGCCAGGTGCTGAACCTGGTCCGGTCGGCCAGCGCACCGGAGATCAGCGCGACCGTGATGATCGCGAACGTCACCTGGAAGGCGACGTCGATCGCCTGCGGGTAGTTGCCCAGCCCGGCCACCGGCACGCCGTCGGCCACCAGGGTGCCCGACAGGCCGAACTGGTCGAACGGGTTGCCGAAGAGCCCGGCGACGTCGGCGCCGTACGACATCGACCAGCCCCACAGCACGTAGACGACCCCGACGACGCCCATCGCGCCGAACGACATCATCATCATGTTCAGGACGGACTTACCTCGAACCATCCCGCCATAGAAGAACGCCAGTCCCGGCGTCATCAGGAGCACGAGGGACGCTGAGGTCAGCATCCACGCGGCATTCCCGGTGTCCCAATCCATCGTGATCCTCCCCTGCCAGCCGCGGCGGCTGGTCGGGACAACCGTCCCCGGCGGGGGTTACCGACGGCGCGTCCGGGCGTTACGAAGACGTCACAGCGCGGCACGGCAGGTAAACGTTGGGTTTCCTGGCGGGGTGCGGACGGTGCGGTCAGGACCGGTCCCGGGTCACTCCCCGAGGATGCCGTCGACGAACTGGGTCGCGTCGAACGGGGCCAGGTCGTCCGGGCCCTCGCCCAGGCCCACGAGCTTGACCGGCACGCCCAGCTCGCGCTGCACCGCGACGACGATGCCGCCCTTGGCGGTGCCGTCCAGCTTGGTGAGCACGATGCCTGTCACGCCCGCGACCTCGCCGAACACGCGCGCCTGCTGCAGGCCGTTCTGGCCCGTGGTGGCGTCGAGCACCAGCAGCACCTCGGTCAGTGCCGCCTCGCGCGTGATCACGCGCGTGATCTTGCCCAGCTCGTCCATCAGCCCGGCCTTGTTCTGCAACCGGCCCGCGGTGTCGACGACGACGACGTCGGCGCCCTCCGCCTTGCCCTGCTTGACGGCGTCGAACGCCACGGCGGCCGGGTCAGCGCCGTCCCGGTCGGCGCGCACCGTGACGACGCCCACGCGCGAGCCCCACGTCTGGAGCTGGTCCGCGGCGGCCGCCCGGAACGTGTCCGCGGCGCCCAGCACCACGTGGTCGCCGTCGGCGACGAGCACGCGCGCCAGCTTGCCCACCGTCGTCGTCTTGCCCGTGCCGTTCACCCCGACCACGAGGACCACGCCCGGCGTGCCCGGCTCCGCGCCGTGCGTGTGCACGGTGCGGTCCAGGTCGGCGCCCACCAGGGCGATCAGCTCCTCACGCAGCATGTCCCGCACATCCGCCGGGTCGCTGACCGCCTCGACCCGCACCCGGGTGCGCAACGCGTCGATGAGCTCGCCGGCCGGGCCGGCGCCGACGTCGGCGAGCAGCAGCGACTCCTCGAGCTCGTCCCAGTCGTCCTCGGTGAGGTGGTCCCGGGACAGCACGGCCAGCAGGCGGGCGCCCAGCGGCGAACCCGACCGGGCGAGCCGGTCACGCAGCCGCACCAGCCGGCCCGCGGCGGGTGCCGGGCGCTCGAGCGCGGGGGGCGCTTCCTCGACGGTAGGCGCTTGCGCGGAGACGGGAGGCTGCGCGGGCGCTGGCGTCCCGTCGGCGGTCGGTGCAGCGGTACCGGTCGGTGCGGGCGGCGTCGTCGGCGGTGGCACCTGCCGACCGCGGCGCAGTCGGGGCGCGACCAGCGCCGCGACCACCGCGAGCACGATGACGACCAGGACGGGGATCAACCAGGGAAGAACGTCGCTCACGGGGTCAGTCTCCCAGAGACCGGCTCCGGTTCACCCGGGCAGGCGGTCCAGCGCCCGCCGGGCGCGCTACTCGGCCGAGACCGGGTGCTCGGTGGGCGCTGGACGCTCTGCGGGCAGACCGGGAGCCTCAAGGTCTCCCGCCGGCCCGGTCGGCCGCTCGAGCGAGCCGAGGTGAATGTGCCGCGTCGCCTGCTGCCGCGCCCGCGAGATCACGTCGGCCAACTGCTCGGCGTCCACGTAGGCGGGCCCGTCCTCGACACCCTGGGCCAGCATCATGTCCAGGTTGGTGTCGACGGGGCGTGCCACCCGGCCCCGATGGCGCAGGCCGGCGCGGAACGACCGCCAGAACACGACGATCCCGCTGCCCTCCGGCACGTCACCGGGAACGCCCTGCCCGCGCTCCATGACGCTCGCGACCACGAACACTGCCGTGGCCAGGGCGAGCGCCGCGATGAGCCAGATGATGAGCGCGAGCATGAGACCAGTGTCCCGCAATCGTCCGACGGGTTCCTGACAAGATGGTGGGGATCGTGTGAACGGGCCGACGACTGAGTATGCGGCCGCCGCCGTCACACGCTCTCGCGCAGCCGCTGCGAGATCACGGTCGTGATGCCGTCCCCGCGCATCGCCACCCCGTAGAGGGCGTCCGCCACCTCCATGGTGCGCTTCTGGTGCGTGATGACGATGAGCTGGGAGTGGGTCTGCAGCTCGCGGAAGATCTCCAGCAGCCGGCCCAGGTTGACGTCGTCGAGCGCCGCCTCCACCTCGTCCATGATGAGGAACGGGCTGGGGCGCGCCTTGAAGATCGACACGAGGAACGCCACGGCGGTGAGCGACCGCTCCCCGCCCGAGAGCAGTGACAGCCGCTTGACCTTCTTGCCCGCCGGACGCGCCTCGACGTCGATGCCCGTGGTGAGCAGGTCGGACGGGTCGGTGAGCACCAGCCGCCCCTCGCCACCCGGGAACAGCGTGGGGAACACCCGCTCGAACATCGCCGCCGTGTCCCGGTACGCCTCGGCGAACACCTGCTGCACCCGGTCGTCGATGTCCTCGACGATCTTGAGCAGGTCCGCGCGCGACTTCTTCAGGTCGGCGAGCTGCTCGGTGAGGAACCGGTGCCGCTCCTCGAGGGCCGCGAACTCCTCCAGCGCCAGTGGGTTCACCGTCCCGATCCGGGCCAGCGCCCGCTCCGACTGGGCCAGGCGCTTGGCCTGCTCGTCGCGCACATAGGGCAGCGGCTCCGGGTCGGGCTCGTCCTGTGGCCAGTCGTCGGGGCGCGGCACCGGGATCAGCCGGTCCGGGCCGAACTCGTCCAGCAGGGTCTGCGCGTCGGTGCCCAGCTCGTCGGTGGCGCGCTGCTCGAGCTGCTCCAACCGGGCGACCTGCTGGGCGCGTGCCACCTCGTCGCGATGGGCGACGTCGGTCAGGTCGCGCAGCTCGCCGGCCAGGCGGTCGACGTCGGAGCGCACCGTCTCCAGGGCGGACGTGTGCGCGGCGCGCGCCTCGTCCGCCGCGGCACGCTCGTCGGCCGCACGCACGATCGACCGGTCGATCGCCGTGAGCACCTCCCCCGCGTCGGCGTCCACCTGCGAGGCGACCCGCGCCTGCCGCGCCCGCTCCTGGGCGCGCTCGGCCGCCTGACGCCGTGCCGCGCGCTCCGCGGCGGCCGCCCGGGCCAGCCCCTGGGCGCGCCCCGACACCGCCCGGGCCCTCTCCTCGCGCGTCCGCAGGGCCAGGCGGGCCTCCGTCTCGGCACCGCGAGCCTCGGACGCGGCACGCTGCGCGGCGTCACGCGCCTCACCCGCCGCGGTGGCCGCCTCCTCCTGCGACTGGCCCGGGGTGGCCTGCGCCGCCTCCAGCCGCTCCACCAGCCGCGCCAGCTCGACCTCGTCCTGCTCCCGGCGCTCACTCGTTCGCGCGAGCGTCGCGCGCAGCCGGTCCGCCTCGGTCCGGGCCGCACGCTGCGCGGACCCCAGCGTGCCCAGCTGTTCGGCGACCGCGGCCAGCGCGGCGTCCGACTCGTGCAACCGGTCCAGGGTCTCGTCGTACCGGCGCTGGGCCTCACCCAGCCGGTCGCGCGCGCCCGCGAGGGCGAACCGGGCGCGCTCCCCGCGCGCGGCGGCGTCGTCGGCCCGGGCGCGCGCCTCGTCGAGCGCGGCCTGCAGGTGCAGCACGCTCGGCGCGGCGGCCGAGCCGCCCGCCGCGCGGACGCCCCCGAGCAGGTCACCGGCCCGGGTGACGGCGACGGCGTCCGGATGCACCGCCACGAAGGCACGTGCCTGCGCAAGATCCTCGACGACGACGACGCCCGCGAGCAGCGTGCGCAGCGCCGCGGCGGCGGGACCCGTGGCGGCGACGACGTCGACGGCGGGGATCCCACCGGTCGACGCCGGGGTCTCGACAGGCTCGAGGGCAGGCTCGACCGGCCCGGGGGCGCCCACCACCAGGGCGGCCCGGCCGGCGTCGTCGTCACGCAGCAGACGCAGCGCATCCACCGCGGCGTCCAGATCCGCGACGGCGACGGCGTCGGCGAGCGGACCCAGCGCGGCGGCGATCGCGGCCTCGTACCCCACCTCGACGCCCAGCACCGCGGCGACCGACCCGAGCACGCCGGGTGGGTTCGCCGCGAGCAGCGCGCCTGCGCCGTCCTTCCGGTCCAGGCTGAGCTCGAGCGCGTCGATGCGTGCCACCGCCGACGCGCGATCCTGGTCCGCGGCGGCCGCCTCGGCCTCCAGGTCGGCGGTCTGGGACCGGGCCGCCGCCACGGCAGCCGCCGCGTCCTCGTGCGCGGCGTCGAGACCCTCCTCGCCGGCCTCCGCCCCCACCACCTGCGTCTCCAGGGCGGCGAACTGGCGGGTGGCCTCCCGCTCACGGCGTTCCGCCTCCGCCAACCCGGCGCGCACCCGGTCGAGCTCCTCCTGCGCGGACTCCACCTTCGAGCGGTGCACCGCGACCTGCCCCGCCAACCGGGCCAGGCCCTCGCGCCGGTCGGCGGCCGCGCGGTGCACGGTGGCCAGGTCACGCTCGGCCACCGCCGCGGCCTCCTCGGCCGCCGCCCGCGCCTCGACGGCGGCGGCGAGCGCCTCCCGCGCCGCCTCGACCTCGCGGGCCAGCTCGGCCTCGGACGCCCGGGCGCGCTCGGCCTGCGCGTCCAGGTCGTCCGGGTCGGCGCCCGTGCGCCCCCGCTCCTCCACGTCCACGGACCCCAGCAGGCGCACCCGCTCCTGGGCCAGGGTCCGGGTACCGCGCACCCGCTCGCGCAGGGCCGTCAGCGCGTGGAAGGTGTCCGCCGCGCGGGCCGCCGCCGTCGTCGTCCCCGCCGCGACCACCTCCAGGCGGGCGAGCTCGGCGCGCGCGGTGTCCAGCGCCTGCTCGGTCGCCGCCTGCCGCTGACGCAGCACCGCCTCGTCCGCACGCTCCGCATCGAGCTGCGCGGTGAGCTGGGCCAGGTCGTCGGCCAGCAGGCGGGCCTTCGCGTCGCGCAGGTCGGCCTGGAACACACGCGCCTTGCGCGCCGCCTCGGCCTGGCGGCCCAGGGGGCCGAGCTGACGGCGCAGCTCGGCGGTCAGATCCGTGAGTCGTGCCAGGTTCCCGGCCATCTGACCGAGCTTGCGCAGCGCCTTCTCCTTGCGCTTGCGGTGCTTGAGGACCCCCGCGGCCTCCTCGACGAACCCGCGCCGCTCCTCCGGCGTGGCCCGCAGCACCGCGTCGAGCTGGCCCTGCCCGACGACGACGTGCATCTCGCGCCCGATGCCCGAGTCGCTCAGCAGCTCCTGGATGTCCAGCAGGCGGCACGTCGAGCCGTTGATCGCGTACTCCGACCCGCCGCTGCGGAACAGGGTGCGGCTGATCGTCACCTCGGTGTAGTCGATCGGCAGGGCGCCGTCCGTGTTGTCGATCGTCAGTGACACCTCGGCCCTGCCGAGCGGCGGGCGCCCCGACGTGCCGGCGAAGATGACGTCCTCCATCTTGCCGCCGCGCAACGACTTCGCGCCCTGCTCCCCCATGACCCACGCGAGCGCGTCGACCACGTTCGACTTGCCCGAGCCGTTGGGGCCCACGACGCACGTGATGCCGGGTTCGAAGCTCAGCGTCGTCGCCGTGGCGAACGACTTGAAGCCTCGCAGCGTCAGCGTCTTGAGATGCACGCCACAACCCTAAAGGGGGACGGGCACGGAACGGCGGACCTCAGAGGCGCGGGAACCACAGCGCGATCTCCCGCGCGGCCGACTCCGGGGAGTCCGACCCGTGGACGATGTTCTGGATCACCGGGGTGTCCCACGTGCGCGCGAAGTCGCCGCGGATCGTGCCGGGCGCAGCCGCCGTGGGGTCCGTGGCGCCCGCGAGCGACCGGAAGCCCTCGACCACGCGCTGACCCTCGGCGACCACGGCCAGGATCGGGCCGGAGAGCATGAAGTCCACCAGCGGCTGGTAGAACGGCTTGCCGACGTGCTCGGCGTAGTGCTGCGCCAGCAGCTCCGGCGTCGCGGTCACCAGCTCGACGCCGGCCAGCGCGTACCCCTTCGCCTCGAGGCGGCGCAGCACCTCACCGGCCAGACCGCGGCGCACGCCGTCGGGCTTGACCAGCACGAGCGTGCGCTCGGTGCTCGCGGAGGTGGCGCTCTCGGGGGTGGCGTTCGCCGGGGTCGCGGAGGTCTTCTGCGTCGTCATGCCCGAAGGGTAACGGCCACGACCGGTCACACGTTGGGCGCGGTCTCAGGGTGGGCGGCGTCGTACTCGCGGCGCTCACGGTCCACGCGCGTGCCGATGCGCAGCGACGCCACCCACATGGCCACGAACACCGCGGCGACCAGGTACATCATCGGCAGGGCGAGGCCCGTGGCGATCACCAGGACCTGCACGATCGTGCCCCCGGCGATCCCCACCGCACGGGGCGTGAGCCGGGACAGGACCAGGAGCACCACGAACAGGACGCCGCCGACGACCCAGATCGCCATCGGGTCCCCGACCGTGATCGGGCCCTTCTCGTAGAAGCTGTCACGCAACCCGTACAGCGCCACGGCGGCGAACGCGACCACGAACGCCTCGAGCTGGAGGGTCAGGGAGGTGAACTGGGTCAGCGCCGACTTCTTGGGCTTGATGCGGTCTCCGGGGGCGGGACGGTCCTTGCTCACGGTGCCAGGGTATCGGGGGAACGCCGCCCCTCAGGCCTCGCCGAACCCACCCTCTATGAGGCCGACGACGGCGCGGACCGCCTCGGGCGCCCCCGGCCCGTGGGCGGCGACCTCCAGCTCCGTGCCGCCCGTCGCGCCCAGGGAGATCAGCTGCAGCACGCTCGATCCGTCCACGCCGCCCACCGAGACCGGCACGCCCAGGTCGGCGATGGCGCGCGCGAGCTGCGCGGCCGGGCGGGCGTGCAGGCCCAAGGGGTTCGCCACGGTGACCCGCGCGGTGACCGGAGCGTCGGCGGCGGGCGGCGGGAGCACCTGCACCGGCTCGGGGGTGAACATCGTGCCGGCTTCCTGCGCCGCAGCGCGGACCGCGGCGACGTCCCCACCCTGCTGCGCCGTCACGGCGGCCGCGACCGCACCCTCGACGAACGGGGCGTCCGCCAGCACCACACGGCCCGACCAGCCGTCCTCCAGGTCGAGCGCGGACTCGACCGTGAGCACCGCGGAGCCGAGGTCGGCGAGCACCACGACGCCGTCGGCCGCGACCAGCGCACGCTCGACGGCCCCGGTGACCTGGTCCACCGACGTGCCCAGGCCACCCTCCAGCGTCCCGGCCCCGCACAGGATGGGCACGTCCGGTGCCATCTCCCCGGCAAGGTCGACGACGCCTTCCGCGATCTTGACGGAGTGCGAGACGAGCACCAGGGCCGTGGACACGGGTCAGGGCTCTTCCACGGCCGCGACGGCGGTGGCGAGCAGGATCGCCGTGGAGCGGGCGCCCGGGTCCTCGTGCCCGGCGGACCGTTCGCCCAGATATGACGCCCGACCCTTGGTGGCCACCAGCGGGATGGTGGCGGTCGCACCCGCGTCCGCCGCACGCGCCGCCGCGGCCAGCACCTCACGCGTGGTGCCCTCGTCGGCCGCAGCGGCCGCGTCAGCCGCCGGCTGCCACGCGTCCACCATCGTCTTCTCACCCACGGTGGCGTGTCCGCGCGCCGTGATGCCCTCGAGCGCCGCCTCCAGCAGCGCGATCACGGCCGGTGGGTCGAGGTGGGCGCGGTCCGTCACCCGCGCGGCCCGCAGGAACGCCGTGCCGTACAGCGGGCCGGACGCCCCGCCCACGGTGGACATGAGCGTCGTCGCCACGAGCTTGAGGACGGCGCCCACCGTCTCGTCGTCGGGTGCGGGCGTCGCCTCCAGCTTGGCGACGACGGCGCGGAAGCCGCGATCCAGGTTGACGCCGTGGTCGGCGTCACCGATCTGGCGGTCCAGCTCGGTGAGGTCGTCCTTGGCGTCGGCCAGTGCCGCGGCCGCCTGCGTCATCCACCGCCGGGCCCACGCAGCGTCCAGGGTCATGCGATCCGTCTCCTTCACCAGTGCAGCGCTGCGGTCCGTACCGGCGCGTCCCACAGCTGCTCGAGCTCGTCGTCCAGCCGCAGCACGGTGATCGACGCGCCCTGCATCTCGAGCGACGTCACGTAGTTGCCCACCAGGGAGCGGGCCACGGTCACACCGCGCTGCGCCAGGAGCGCGTGCGCCCGACCATAGACCACGTACAGCTCGGACAACGGGGTTCCGCCCATACCGTTGACAAACAGCAACACTGTGTCACCTGCACCGACGCCGAGGTCGGCCACCACCGGCTCGAGCAGGAGCTCGGTGATCTGCGCCGCTGGCGCCATCGGGACGCGGTGGCGGCCCGGCTCGCCGTGGATGCCGATGCCGATCTCGATCTCGTCGTCCGCGAGGTCGAACGACGGCTTGCCGACGTGTGGCACGGTGCAGGCGGCCAGTGCCACGCCCATGGTGCGCACGTTCGCGATCACCTTCTGAGCGACGGCCGCCACCGCCGCCAGGTCGTCCCCGCGCGCCGCGGCGGCACCCGCGATCTTCTCCACCATGACGGTGCCGGCCACGCCACGGCGTCCCGCCGTCCACGTGGAGTCCTCGACGGCGACGTCGTCGTTGACGACCACGGTGGCCACCTGGACGTCCTCCGCCTCGGCGAGCTCGACCGCGGTCTCGAAGTTGAGCACGTCGCCCGTGTAGTTCTTCACGATGGCCAGCACACCGCGTCCCGCGTCCGCCGCCTGGATCGCGGGGGTGATCTGGTCCGGCGTCGGCGACGTGAAGACGGCGCCCGGTACCGCCGCGTCGAGCATGCCGTCGCCGACGAAGCCCGCGTGCAGCGGCTCGTGTCCCGAGCCACCTCCCGAGACGAGCCCCACCTTGCCCGCAACCGCGCCACCGGCCCGGGTCACGTACACCGGCCCCGCACCGTGCAGCCCGTGCACCTCCACGAGTCCCGCGTGCGCGGCGGCGAACCCCGTCAGCGAGTCGTCGACGGCCTGGTCGGGGTTGTCCAGCAACTTCTTCATCGGGCGCGCTCCCCTTGTCCGCAGGGCGTGCGACGTGCCGCCCTCCCGGCCATTCCACACCCGGTGCGCCCGCACCGCGCCCGGGGGCACGCCACCTGCCGCCGACGTCGCGCAGCGTGCGTCGTCGGCCGACGGTCAGGCGCCGGTCACGCGGCGGCCCGCCCCAGGAAGCGGCCGATGACGGGCAGCTCGGTGACCCCCTCGGCGTCCGCCATCATCAGGGACTGCGCGGCCACCCAGTCCACGGAGTCGAGCACCACGTAGCGCGGTTCCCAGCGCGGCGAGAACTTCTCGTTGAACGTGGCGAGGGAGGCCATCTGCGTCCGCTCCGACAGGAGGGCCAGGAGCGGACGCGTCAGGTCCGCGAGCGTGCGGCCCTCCTCCGGTTCACGGCTCAGGAGCGAGCGCATCGGGGCGAAGTTGAGCGAGAGCGCCGACTTCCCCCGTGCCTCGACCTCCCGGATGGTGGCCACGATCGTCGCCTCCAGCAGGCCGTTCGGAAGGTCGGCGTCCCGGCGCCGGCGCATCACGTCGAGCGACCAGCCGTCGATCCCCGGTGCGGGGACCCACTGGACGAACGCGTCCGCCCGGCCCTGCGCGTCACGCGTCACGCTGAGCAGGAACCCCGTGTCGTGCGGGTCGAACAGCCGGGACAGGGTCATGGAGAACCCGCGTTCCTTGCCGCCCCTCCGGCTCTCGCCCTGCATCGACTCCAGCTCGGCGCACAGCGTGTCGTCCAGGTATGCCGGGTCGTGGAACGTGGTGGTGTACCCGTGGCGGGCCACCCTGCCGACGGCCTGGCGCAGCGACTTGTTCCGCGCGCCGGACAGGTCGAAGCCGGCGCAGTCGACGATGGCCTCGTCGCCCAGGTACACGGGGCGCAGCCCGCTCGCCTCGTAGAGCTGGAGCCGTTCGGGGCGCGCACCCAGCACGGCCACCGACCAGCCGTGCGCCTCGACGTGGGCGAGGAACTCCAGCCACACCGTGACCTGCTCGTCGGCGGGGCCGATCGGGTCGGGAGACACCAGGCACACGCCGCCGCGCACCGCGTGAGCCACCACGGACCGGCCCGTGAAGAACCAGTCCTTGTCGTCACGCAGCGCGAACCAGTCGAGCGTCCCCGCCCCGTACCGTTCGACGACGGCGCGCGCCCGTTCCCGCTCCTCGCGATGTTCGGCCGGGCTGAGCGCGCGTGGCTCACGCGGGGAGAAGAGCACCCATGCCGCCGCCGCGGCGAGCGCAGCGACCGCCAGGATCGCCACGGGCGACGCCACCTTGTCGAACCGGTGGAAGCGCACCGGCTCCAGCACCTCGCTGAGCAGCACGGCCAGGACGACGGCGAGCACCCCGCCCGAGCCGCCCAGGACGAGTACCCGGCGCACCGTGGCGCGCGCCGGCAGCACCCCGAAGGACTCCCGCTGCGTGGCGAGCCAGGTGGCGGCGACCGCCGCGAACACCGCCGCCTCGATGCCCAGCCCGCGCGCCAGGTGCAGCAGCACCGACACGACCAGCAGGCCGATCGCGGCCCCCCAGGCCAGCCGCTGGCCGCGCCGCAGCCCGCGCGCCATGAGCAGCAGGCCCACGGAGACGAGCACCAGCGTCAGGGCCGCCGACCGCGGGACCACGCGCGGCAGCACGTCGAGCACGATCTCCAGCCGGTCGCGCCACGGCCGGGAGATCGCGGCGAACAGGCTGACGAACCCGAACACCGCGACGCCCGTGGACGCGATGGTGCGCACGCGCTCGCGCCGTCGCCGTCCCGGGAGCGGGTCGAACGAGGCGCGGGGGGCCGGGTCGGTCACCGTCACAGTCTGGACGGCCGTCCGCGCCCGGCCGATCCAGTGGGAAGGCCGCGAACGTGAGCGCACCGGGTCGCTACCCGCGGCCCAGCAGGATGCGTGCGTCCGCGACCGTGACCACGCTGCCGGTCACCAGCACGCCCGTGCCCACCCCGACGCCGACGGGGTCGTCACGCTCCGCCAGGTCGGTGGCGACCTGGAGCGCCTCGGCCAGCGAGTCGACCACGTGCACCCGGTCCTCGCCGAACACGTCGTCGGCGATCTCGCGCAGGTCCTGCGGGTCGGCGCTGCGCTCGGAGCTGTTGCGAGTCAGCACCACCTCGGCGAGCACCGGCTCCAGCGTCGCCAGCAGCCCCTCGGCGTCCTTGTCCCCCATGATCCCGACGACGCCGATGAGCCGCGTGAAGTCGAACACCTCGTCGAGGGTGGCCACCAGGGCCTCTGCTCCGTGGGGGTTGTGCGCGACGTCCACCAGCACGGTGGGCGACGAGCGGACCAGCTCGAGCCGGCCCGGGGAGGTCACCGCGGCGAAGCCCGCCTCGACCACGCCCGCGTCGAGCGCCGACCCGCCCGTGAGCAGCGCCTCGACCGCCGCGAGCGCCAGCAGCGCGTTGTGCGCCTGGTGCTCCCCGTGCAGCGGCAGGAACACGCCCGTGTACAGGCCGGCGGGGGTGCGCAGGTTCACCAGCTGCCCACCGACGGCCACCTGGCGGCTCGCGACCTCCAGGTCGTGCCCCTCACGCAGCAGGTGGGCGCCCACGGCGTCGGCCCGCTCGCGCAGCACGTGCGTGACGACGGGCTCCTGGTCCGCGACGACCACCGTGGCGCCCGGCTTGATGATGCCGGACTTGGTCGCAGCGATCTCCTCGATCGTGTCCCCCAGCCAGCGCTGGTGGTCCATGCCGACCGGGGTCACGACGGCCACCTGGCCGTCGGCCACGTTGGTGGAGTCCCAGGCACCGCCCATGCCCACCTCGACGACGGCGACGTCGACGGGCGCGTCCGCGAACGCCGCGAACGCCATGACGGTCAGCACCTCGAAGAAGCTGAGGCGCGGCCCGCCCGCCTCCTGCGACTCGCGGTCGGCCACCCCGATGTACGGGGCGACGTCCTCCCACACCTCGACGAACCGGGCGGCGCTCAGGGGCGCGCCGTCGACCTGGATGCGCTCGGTGACGCTCGTCAGGTGCGGGGAGGTGAACAGGCCCGTGCGCAGGCCGTGCTCGCGGACCAGCGACTCGACCATGCGGGCCGTCGACGTCTTGCCGTTGGTGCCCGTCAGGTGCACCACCTGGTAGGTGCGCTGCGGGTCGCCCAGCAGCTCCAGGACGCGCCGCACCCGGTCCAGCGTGGGGTCGATGTCGTGCTCGGGCGCGCGGGACATGATCTCGCGGTACACCTCGCGCAGGGACTCCTGCGCCACGGCTTCCTCGGCGGCGGCCTGCGCGGCCCTGCGGTCGTCCTGCTTGCGGTCGTCCTGCCTGCGGTCCGTGTTTCGGCTGCTCACCGCACCAGGATAGGCGCGCGGCAAGGCGGGGTTCCCCAGGATGGCTCAGCCGTGGAGGGGGCGCACCAGCCCGTTCTCGTACGCGGCGATGACGAGCTGGGCTCGGTCGTGCGCGTGCAGCTTGGTCATGACGCGGTTCACGTGGGTCTTGGCCGTGTGCGGCGAGATGACCAGGTCGGCGGCGATGTCGGCGTTGGACAGCCCGCGGCCCACCAGGGTCAGGATCTCGACCTCCCGCTCGGTCAGGTCCCCGAGCGCCTCGGGCACCTCGCCGGTGGCGGCGTCGGCCGGGCGCACGTACCGGTCGATGAGCGTGCGGGTGGCGGCCGGGGACAGCAGGGCGTCCCCGGCGTGGACGGCCCGCACGGCCGCCACGATCTCGTCCGGGTCCGAGCCCTTGCCGAGGAACCCGCTGGCTCCGGCCCGCAGGGCGCCCACGATGTAGGCGTCGTCCTCGAAGGTGGTCAGCACCAGCACGCGCACGTCCGCGAGCGCCGGGTCCTCGCAGATCTCCCGCGTGGCGGCGATCCCGTCCGTCCCCGGCATGCGTACGTCCATGAGGACGACGTCGGGCCGCAGGCGGCGGGCGAGCTCGACGGCGCGCCGCCCGTCCGCGGCCTCCCCGACGACGTCGAGCCCGTCGGCGT
Organism: Xylanimicrobium pachnodae JCM 13526 = NBRC 107786; assembly: GCA_001592145.1. Lineage (GTDB taxonomy): Bacteria > Actinomycetota > Actinomycetes > Actinomycetales > Cellulomonadaceae > Xylanimonas > Xylanimonas pachnodae. Next base: position 255,564 of record BCWJ01000002.1, read on the forward strand.
GGCCCACGAGGGCGACGACGGCGGAGCGCACGAGCGCCTGGTCGTCGGCGACGAGCACGGTGATCATGGCCGGGCCTCCCGGGGGTCGTCATGCGGGTCGGTTCTGGGGTCGGTGCGCGCGTTGTGGTGCGGGTCGGTGGCGCGCGCCTCGGTGGGCAGCTCGACGACGACCCGCCACACCCCGGTGCCGTCGTCCCCCGAGGTCATGGTGCCGCGCACCGCCTCGACCCGCTCGGCCATCCCCACGACACCGAGACCGGTACCGACGCTCAGCGGCGCGCTGCCGGGACCCGTCTGGTTGGTCACGGTGATGCGCACGGCCTGCGGCAGGTACTCCAGGAGCAGGTGGGCGCGCGCGTCGGCCCCGTGCTTGTGCGCATTGGTCAGGGCCTCTTGCACGACGCGCAGCGCGGTGGCGTCCACGGCGCCCGGCAGGTCGCGGGCCTTCCCCTCGACGCGGCACCGCACGGCCAGCCCGTGCACCGAGAAGTCGCGCAGCACGTCGTCGAGCCGAGCCATCCCGGCCGGTCCGGCGTCGGCCGCGGCGGGGTCGCGCAGCGCGGCCATGAGGTCGCCGATCTCGGCCAGCACGTCCCGGGACGACGCCCGGATCACCTCCAGGGACCGCGCCGCGTCCGCGGGCCGCGCGGGCAGGGCCGACGTCGCGGCACCGGCGTGCAGGTTGATGACGGCGATCTGGTGCCCCACGACGTCGTGCAGGTCGCGGGCGATCGACAGGCGCGCCTCGGCGACCCGGCGCCGCGCGATCGCGTCCCGGGTGGCCTCCGCCCGCTCCGCGCGCTCGCGGGCCGCGGTGAGCTGTTCGCGCTGCGACCGTGCCGCCTCCCCGAACGCCGCGCCGAGCAGCACGACGAGCACGTGCTGGGTCTGCCACTCCTGCCCCACGAACGAGCAGGCGGCAACCACCAGGGCCACGCCGGTCACGGTCACGGTGGCCGCCCGGCGCGTGAGGTGCTGGACCGCGGTGAACACGGCGACGCCCACCGCGACCACCACGCTCGCGTCGAACGCGCCGAACGCCGTCGCCCCGACCACGAGGGCCACGGTGGCGGCGAGCGCGGCCCGCGGGTGGCGGCGCCGCGTGAGCAGCACCAGGACGGCCGCCACGGCGACCACCGTCGTGCGCAGGGACCAGTGCAGGGCCACCCCGTGCTGCGCCTTGCCAGGATCGATCTCCAGGACGGCGGCCAGCAGCACGGCCGCCGTGGCCATGGCGTGCCCGAACCAGGGCCACGTCCACGGCGGACGCGCGGACACCGGTGTCAGCGGCGTGACCCCGCGGAGTGCTTCCAGCATGGCGACCAGCATCGTCCATCACGCGCGCGGCCACATCGCACGGGCGCGGTACCGGCCGTACCGCGACCGCGGTAGACGAGTGCACGCGGCTGGGGGATTCCGCGGCGCCCCGAACCGCGGACAGTGGTGCCCAGACCGAACACCCCACGGAAGGACACCCATGTCCCCAGCACTCATCTCGGTGAGGGACCTGCACAAGACCTACGGCTCGGGCGCCGGCGAGTTCCACGCGCTGCGCGGCATCGACCTCGACATCCACACCGGGGAGTCACTCGCGATCGTCGGCAAGTCCGGCTCGGGCAAGTCGACCCTCATGCACCTGCTCGCACTCCTGGACCGCCCGACGTCCGGGTCGATCACGCTGCACGGCACCGAGACCTCAGGGCTCGGGGCGCGCGAGCTCAACCGGACGCGCAACGCCGAGTTCGGGTTCGTGTTCCAGCAGTTCTTCCTCAACGCGCAGAACACGGTGCTCGACAACGTGACCATGCCGCTGACCATCGCCGGCGTCCCGGCACGCGAGCGCAAGGCGCGCGGGCTGGCCGCCCTGCGCCAGCTCGGCATCGAGGACAAGGCGGGGAACAAGGCCAACGACCTGTCCGGCGGGCAGAAGCAGCGCGTGGTCATCTCCCGCGCCCTGATCAACCGGCCCTCGGTGATCTTCGCGGACGAGCCGACCGGCAACCTCGACTCCAACACCGGCGCCACGGTCGAGTCGATCCTCTTCGACCTCAACCGCACGCAGGGCATCACGCTCGTCGTCGTCACGCACGACGAGGACCTGGCGGCCCGCTGCGACCGCGCCGTGACCATCGCCGACGGGCTCATCGTGCCCGCGACCACGCAGGAGGTGGCCGCGTGAAGGCCCTCGACGTCATCCAGCGCGCCAACGCCAACGCGTTCCGCTCCAAGCTGCGCACCACGCTGACGGCTCTCGCCATCGTCATCGGCGCGTTCGCCCTGACGCTGACGAACGCGCTGGGCGCGGGCGTGAACTCGTTCATGGCCGACACCGTGGCCACCGTGGGCGTCGACGACGTCCTGACCGTCACCCCCCTGGACGAGAGCGCCCCGGCCGGCGACGGCCCCACCGTGTACGACCCCGACCGCGCCACCCTGTCCGGAGGCGGCATGGGTGCCATGGGTTCGGCGCTCGCCCTGACCGCCGCCGACCTCGACACCATCGCGGCCGTCCCCGGCGTGCTCGACGTGTCCCCGCTGCGCATCCCCTCGGTCGACTTCGTGCAGGCCGACGGCTCCCAGCCCTTCGAGGTCTCGCTCGGCGTCACCATGCCCGGCATGCACGTCGAGCTCGCCGCCGGCGACAACCTCGACTTCGCCACCGACGAGCCCCAGGTGGTCCTGCCCGTCTCCTACGTCGAGCCGCTCGGCTTCGCGTCCCCGGCCGACGCCGTGGGCGCCGTCGTCGACCTCGGGCTGACCGACGCCACCGGCACCTCGGTCACCCAACCGGTCACCGTGGTCGGCATCGCCGAACCGAGCCTGCTCGGCTCCGCGGGCGCCATCCCCAACCCGGCCCTGACCGACGCGCTCGTGGACCTCGCCGCCGTCGGCCGCGACCCCGGCGCCCCCACCGTGTTCGCGGCGGCCTTCGCCACCTACGACCCGGGCGCAGGGCCCACCGCGACCGAGGACCTCCAGTCGGCGCTGGCCGCCGAGGGCTTCGACGCCATGACCGTGGACGACCAGCTCGGCATGTTCACCTCCGTGATCGACACCATCGTGTTCGTGCTGTCCGCGTTCGCCGCCATCGCGCTGATCGCCGCGTCCATCGGCATCGTCAACACCCTGTTCATGGCCGTGCAGGAGCGCACCCGCGAGGTCGGGCTCATGAAGGCCATGGGACTGTCGTCCGCCAAGGTGTTCGCCCTGTTCTCCGTCGAGGCGGCCGTCATCGGGCTGCTCGGTTCCGTGGTGGGCGTGCTCGCCGCCATGGGCACCGGCGCGGCGATCTCCTCGGCGCTCTCGGGCAGCCTGCTGGCCGACCTGCCGGGCCTGAACCTGTTCGTGTTCGACCCCGTGACCGTGCTCGCCGTCGTGCTGGGCGTCATGGCCGTCGCGTTCCTGGCCGGGACGCTGCCCGCCCTGCGCGCGGCCAAGGCGGACCCGATCTCGTCGCTGCGCTACGAGTGACCCGCTGCGCCGCGTGACGCGGCAGGGATGACACGACGACGGCGCCCGGCCTGCTCCACGCAGTGCGGGGCGCCGTCGCCTGTTATCAGCGCGCCTTGGCGACCTGGACGGTGCGGTCACCCTCGGCGGCCGTCACGGTCAACGAGGTCGACAGCGTCTCCGCCATCACCAGGTCGCGGTGGGCCTCGACGGCGGCCAGCCGGTCGGCCGGGACCGTGAGGGTCAGGGCGATGCGGTCCGCGACCTCCAGGCCGGCAGCCTTGCGGGCGTCCTGCACGTCGCGGATCACGTCGCGGGCGTAGCCCTCGGCCTCCAGCTCGGGGGTGAGCGCCAGGTCCAGCACCGCGAACCCGCCGCCGGGCAGCACGGCCGCCGCGAGCGCGCCCGCCGCGCCGTCGCCGCCCACCACGGTGGTCAGGTCGTACTCGGTCTCCAGCAGCGGCACCGGGCCGTCGTCGGTGGTGACGACGACGGCGCCCGCCTCGTCGCGCACCCACGCGCCGGACTTGGCCGCCTTGATGACCGCCTGGACACCGCGACCCAGGCGCGGGCCGGCCGCGCGGGCGTTGACCGCGAGCCGCTCGACGATGCCGAAGCGCTGGGCGGCGGCGTCGTCGGCCGCGACCAGCTCGACGTCCTTGACGTTGAGCTCACTGCGCAGCAGGTCCGCGTAGTCGGCGAGCGCCGCCGGGTCCTCCACGGCGACCGTGAGGCGGGCGAGCGGCTGGCGCACGCGCAGCTTGTGGGCCTTGCGCAGGCTCAGCGCCGTCGACACCACGGAGCGGACCTCGTCCATCGCGGCGATCAGGGCGGCGTCGACCACCCCCGGCACGTCCGGGCGCTCGATCGACAGCGCGGACGTGAACGCGCCGTCCTCGCTGGTGGACTCGCCCACCAGCTCGGTGAGCGTGGGCCAGTCGGCCAGGTGCACCGACCGCTCTCCCGTCAGGCCACGCCAGATCTCCTCGGTCAGCAGCGGGGCGAGCGGGGCCATGACGCGGCACAGCACCTCGAGGACCGTGTACAGGGTGTCGAACGCGTCGGCGTCCTCCGCCCAGAACCGGTCGCGCTGCGTACGCACGTACCAGTTGGTGAGCACGTCCAGGAACACGCGCACCGACTCGCAGGCCCCGGCGATGTCGTAGGCGTCCTGCCGACGGGTCACGTCCATGACCAGCTCGTGGGTCTTCGAGAGGATGTAGCGGTCCAGGGCGCCCAGGCCGGCGGCCCGCTCGTCGGTGACGCGCGAGGCCCGGTAGCCCTCACCGTCGCCGAGGCGGGTGGCGTTGTTGGCGTACAGCGTGAAGAAGTAGTACGTGCTCCACAGCGGCAGCAGCACCTGGCGCACTGAGTCGCGGATGCCCTCCTCGGTGACCACCAGGTTCCCGCCGCGCAGGATCGGCGAGCTCATGAGGAACCAGCGCATGGCGTCCGAGCCGTCGCGGTCGAACACCTCGTTGACGTCCGGGTAGTTGCGCAGCGACTTGGACATCTTGCGGCCGTCGGAGCCGAGCACGATGCCGTGCGAGACCGCCGACTTGAACGCCGGGCGGTCCATGATCGCCGTGGCCAGCACGTGCAGGGTGTAGAACCAGCCGCGCGTCTGCCCGATGTACTCGACGATGAAGTCGCCCGGGTAGTGGTGCTCGAACCAGTCGGCGTTCTCGAACGGGTAGTGCACCTGGGCGTACGGCATGGACCCGGAGTCCACCCAGACGTCCATGACGTCCTCGACGCGGCGCATCACGGACTTCCCCGTGGGGTCGTCCGGGTTGGGGCGCGTCAGATTGTCGATGTAGGGGCGGTGCAGGTCCGTCACCTCGACGCCGAAGTCCGCCTGGAGCTCGGCCAGCGAGCCGTACACGTCCACGCGCGGGTACTGCGGGTCGTCGGACTTCCACACCGGCACGGGCGAGCCCCAGAACCGGTTGCGGGTGATCGACCAGTCGCGGGCGTTCTCCAGCCACTTGCCGAAGATGCCGTGCTTGATGTGCTCGGGCGTCCAGTCGATCTCCTCGTTGAGGGCGAGCATGCGCTCCTTGACCTTGGTCACGGCCACGAACCAGGAGGACACGCCCATGTAGATCAGGGGCGTGCGGCAGCGCCAGCAGTGCGGGTAGGAGTGCGCGTAGGACTCGCGGCGCAGCAGCACCGTGCCCGGGGTGACGGCGCCCGACTCGTCCGCCAGGCCGCGGGTGGCCGCCTTGAGGTGGTCGATGACCAGCGGGTTGGCGTCGAAGACCTGGAGGCCTGCGTACTCGGTCACGGGGAACCGGAACCGGCCGTCGGGGCCCACGGGCAGCACCACCTCGACGCCCTCGCGGTCGCCCACCACCTTGTCGTCCTCGCCGAAGCCGGGGGCGCCGTGCACCAGGCCGGTGCCGTCCGTGGTGGTCACGAAGTCGGCGAGCACCACGCGGTGCGCCCCCGCGTGCCCCTCGTAGTAGGTGAACGGCGGCCGGTACGTGGTGCCGGCCAGCTCGGCGCCGGTCAGGCGCCCGACGACGGTCGGCGCGTCCGCGCCCTCGTCGGTCAGCTCGCGGGCGTACGCGGCGAGCCGGTCGGCGGCGACGACGTACCGCTGCGCGCTGCCGGTGTACGAGGACTCCACGACGACGTACTCGACGTCGGCCCCCACCATGACCAGCAGGTTGGAGGGCAGCGTCCACGGCGTCGTCGTCCAGATGAGCAGCTTGTCGCCGGCACGCACCACGTCCGACGACGCCGCGGCAGGCGGCGAGACGACACTGAAGCCGACCGTCACGGCCGGGTCCTGACGCATCTGGTAGACGTCGTCGTCCATGCGCAGCTCATGGTTGGACAGCGGGGTCTCGTCGTTCCAGCAGTACGGCAGGATGCGGAAGCCCTCGTACACCAGCCCCTTGTCCCAGAGCTGCTTGAAGCCCCACATGACGGACTCCATGTAGCTGAGGTCCATCGTCTTGTAGTCGTGGTCGAAGTCCACCCAGCGCGCCTGCCGGGTCACGTACTCGCGCCACTCGCCCGTGTACTTGAGCACCGACTGGCGGCACGCGGCGTTGAACTTCTCGATACCGAGCTCGACGATCTCTTCCTTGGTCTTGATGCCGAGCTGGCTCATGGCCTCCAGCTCCGCCGGAAGCCCATGGGTGTCCCAGCCGAAGCGGCGCTCCACGCGGCGCCCACGCATGGTCTGGTAGCGCGGCACCACGTCCTTGGCGTAGCCCGTGAGCAGGTGGCCGTAGTGCGGCAGGCCGTTGGCGAAGGGCGGGCCGTCGTAGAACACGAACTCGTTCGCGCCGTTCTCGCCCGCCTCGTTCTTCTCCACCGACGCCCGGAACGTGTCGTCGCGCGCCCAGTAGTCCAGGATCTCGCGCTCCATCGCGGGCAGGTTCGGCGAGGCGGGAATGCCGAACGCCGACCCCGCGGCGGTTGAGCCAGTCGAAACCGGGCCTGTCGAGTCCGGACGGGATCGGTGCAGCGGGTAGACCATGGAAGCGGGCTCCTCGAACGGGTCTGGCGACGGACTGCGAGGACGACTTTCGCCGCGGTACCACCCCGCTTGCCGTCCCGCCGCCGCAGGCACCCTCAGGGGTGCGACGACGCCGGAGCGACCGCTCGTTCGAGGCTGTGACGGGCCCACCCGTCCGGTTCTAGTGAGCCGGCACCCTCAAGTGCGCGGCCGTTCTTCCGGAGGCTCCCCGGTGATGGCCGGATCAGCGCCAGGGGTCATCGTACCCGCCGCACCCCCTGCCGGACGCGCCGACGGCGGCACACTGCCCTCGACGACGTGCTTGAGCCACGCACCGCGATGACGGCGTACCCGTGCAGCGGTTCCGGGGTGAGCGCAAGCAGCACCAGGCAAGCCTGCTCGGTCATCCGGATCCAGACTTCGACAGGCGCAACCACCGGTGGTTGCGCCTGTCGGGACCTGTGTCACGGCATCGTCGCGATGTACTCCTGCCAGGGCAGGCCCGAGTCGGCGATCTCGTGCAGCAACTCGAGGTCGAGGAGCGTGATACGCGACGTCGGGCCCATGCCCGCGGCGTCGGACCCCGACGGGATCTGCGCCCCGACCACGAGTGACTCCAGGGACTCGGTGACGATATCGGTGCCCACGACCGCCGCGCTCACATGCACGCACGACCGGGCGAACGACTCACCCAGGCCGTTGTGGTGCCACGCCTCGTCGGGCGTCTCGCTCCCCAGCCCGTCGACGGCGCAGGGCGCGACGTCGACCCGGTCGTACGTGTCGCCCACGATCCGGGTCAGGTCGTCGATGAGCACCACGAACTGCGCCTTCGCCTCGTCGGTCAGGACTTCGGAGTAGTCCCCCGTGGTGTAGTCATCGACGATCTCTCGCGACGAGAGGTCGCGGTGGTCCAGGTGGCGGGTGCCCGCCTGCGTGCGCAGCGTGGTCGGCGCGGTGGCCGCGTAGGCGAGCGCCAGGATCTCAGCGGCGGCATCCGGCGCGGTGGCGACCCACGGCTCCTGGGTCCCCGCCCGGGCGAAGTCGGCGGTGCGCAGGCTCCCGTCGCGATCACGTCCGCCGGCGGCGAGCACGGCGAGGAACGCCAGAGCGGGTACGGAGACGAGCGCCGCCACCCGCGCGGCCCCGCGACGGGACGGATCCATGCCGCCAGTGTGACCAGGTGCCGACCGTCCGACAAGGCATCCGGGCCCGAGTGCGCGCTGCAGTCGCCGCGTGCCGGGCCGCGGGTGCCCGGAACGCCGTCAGACGCCCGTCCGGACCGTCTTCCAGTTGTTCGCCTGAGCGCGCGGGCGGATCACCAGCTCGTCGATGCTCACGTACGCGGGGCGGCTCAGGGTCCAGGAGATGGCGTCGGCGACGTCGTCGGCGACGAGCGGCTGGAAGCCCTGGTACACCGCGGCGGCCCGCTCGGCGTCGCCGTCGAAGCGCACCAACGAGAACTCCTCGGTGGCGACGGCCCCGGGAGCGATCTGCACCACGCGCAGCGGTTCGCCCGCCAGCTCCCAGCGCAGCGTCGTCGCGAGCATGCGCTCGCCGTGCTTGGCGGCCGTGTACCCCGAGCCGCCCTCGTAGGTCGCGTAGGCGGCCGTCGAGGTGAGGAAGACGACGTCGGACCCGCCGGTCTGAGCCGCCGACGCCCGCAGCAGCGGCAGCACCGCCCGCGTGACGCGCAGCGCACCCAGCACGTTGACGTCGTACATGCGCTGCCACTGCGCGACGTCGGCGTCCTCGACCCGGTCCAGGCCGAGCGCTCCCCCGGCGTTGTTCACGACGGCGTCCAGGCCACCCGTGGTCTCCAGGTGTGTCACGAGCGCGGCGACGTCGTCGTCGGACGTGACGTCCAGGGGGTACGCCTCGATCCGATCGTGCGACGTGGCGAGAGCGGCAAGACGTTCGGCGCGGCGGGCTGCGGCGACCACGGACCAGCCGTCGGCCGCGAGGCGGGCGGCGGTCGCGGCCCCGATCCCCGAGGAGGCGCCGGTCACGAGGACGCGGCGCGATGACGAAACGGGGGCGGGAGCGGTGCTGGTCATTCCCGCATGCTAACGACGCGGCCGCCCGGCGCTGCGCACGCGGCGCCGTGCCCCTCCCCGCCCGGCCTGCCCACCTGCCGACCTCCCGACCCGCCGACCTCCCGGCTCCCGGCCCCGGCCCCGGCCCCGCCCCGCCCCGCCCCGCCCCCGAGGTAGGGCACCTCGTTCTGCGGCCATTGCTGGCAGCGATAAACATTGCTCACAGCAATGGCTGCAGAACGGGGCCCTGCAGGGCAAGGTCGCAGCAGGGCAAGGCCAGCCGGACAAGGCCAGCCGGACAAGGCCAGCCGGGCAGGGCCAGGCGGGCATGGGATGTGGGCGCGGTCACGGCACGGGACCACGACGAGGACGGCCCACCACAGGCGCCCCTCGCGCCAGGGTGTGCACAGCAGGTCGACGCGGGGCACACCGGGCGGCGCACCAGCCCGCCAGCATGCCGCCGTGATTCTTGGACGCGAGACATCGGCGATCATCCGTGAGCTACGCCGGATCAGCGGCCTCTCGCAAGAGGTGCTCGCGGCGCGGGCCGGGACGTCGCAGGGCACTCTGTCCAGCATCGAACGTGGCCGCCGGGGCGTCTCCCTCACCACGCTGGTCCACCTGGCGCAGGTCGTGGGACGGCAGCTGCGGGTCGAGATCGAACCGCTCGACGCGGACGTCTTCGCGGCGCTGGGCGACGAGCGAGCCGTGGCGCGCAGCCTCGCGACCGTCGGGCGGGACCTGCACGCCCTCTTCGGCATTGACCTCGGGCTGGCCCCGCCGCAGGAGTATCGGGTGGAGGGTGCGGCGGCGCTCGCTCTGCTCGGCGCGCCACTCCAGGTGCCGACCATCGCGATCGCGCTCGCTGACACGCGGGCATCGCTCAGGTGGCTCACCCAGCGGAGCGACCGCCCCGCGATGGTGAGGATCTACCGGGACGACCCCGCAGTCGACCCCTGGCAGCCGGCGCTGCCCGTGCCGCCCTACGAGGGGCAGCACGACGCGACCGACGACGCCTACCGCAGCACGTGGGACTGGCTCGACGAGGCGACGCACGGTCGGCAGTTCTGGGTGCGAACGGCCATCGGGGGCGCGCAGGTGCGCCTGGCCCCCGCCGACACCGTCGCTCGGCACGTGGAAGTTGCGACCGTGGAGCATGGCACCTTCCGGGTCGAGCCGCTCGACTCGCTGCTCCGGTCCGCCCCGGCGCTCGCCCGCTACGCCCGGACGATCGGGGCAGTGACGTGACGGCCGCGTGGTGGGGTGGCCGGTGCGGGACTCAGCTCAGCGCGGCGTGCGCGGCGTCGACGACGCTCCCGGCGTCCTCGGCGCTCCAGTCCCACTGCTCGCCGTCGATGTTGACCCACGGCACGTGCGCGACCTCGAGCGCCGACGCGGCGTTGGAGAACGCGAGCACCTGCTCGCGCAGGGCGTCGTCGTCCTGAGCGGCCACCAGATCGCCGTCGACGCCCAGGTCGGCGACGACGGCGGCCAGCTCCTCGTGGCTCAGGCTCGGGCCCGTCTCGCGGATGGCCATGATGCCCTCGACGGCGTCCCAGAAGTGCTCCGGGCTCTCCTGCGCGACGTGCAGCAGGAGCATCGCCGTGCGCGTCGAGTACTCGGTGCCCCCCGCGTTGCGGTCGAGCCACGCGACCGGGCGCCAGCGCACGTCGAACCGGTCGTCGCCCGCCAGCTCCAGGAGCTCCGCGCCGTGGTCCTCCTCGAACCGCTGGCACCACGGGCACAGAAAGTCGGAGAAGACCTCGATGACCACGGTGTCCTGCGTCGGCTCGACGGCCTTGCCCGTGCCGTCGATGGCGATGCCGATCGACGGGTCCGTCACCGGGTTCGTCGCGGCGTCCCCGCCGCCGTCCCCGCCCGAGCAGGCCGACAGCACGAGCATCGCGCTCAGGCCGACGACGGCGGCGAGCTTGGTTGCGGTGGTGCGCATGATCTCCTCCAGGTGCCCACGGTCATCTCTACGGTTCCCGATATCGCCGCGCTGCGCGACGCGGTGACCGCTCAGGCACGGTCCCGCGGCGCAAGGCAGCACGGTCGGCCACAATGACCGGATGACTGCCCTCTGGCTCACCGGCGACGCCGACGCGGACCGGATCCTCGACGCCGACCCGTTCGCCCTGCTGGTCGGGATGCTCCTGGATCAGCAATACCCGATGGACCACGCGTTCCAGGGGCCGCGCAAGATTCGCGAGCGCCTGGGCACCCTGGACCCTCAGGCCATCGCCGACGCCGATCCGGACGAGTTCGTGGCGCTCGCGACCACGCCGCCGGCGATTCACCGCTACGGCCGGTCGATGGCGGGTCGCGTGCAGACGCTCGCGCGCGTCGTCGTCGACGAGTACGGCGGGGACGTGACGCGGCTGTGGACGGATCCGGGTGCGAGCGGCGGGGCGCCTACCGGCGCGGAGGTGTTCGCCCGCCT
>BCWJ01000003.1 GCA_001592145.1 Xylanimicrobium pachnodae JCM 13526 = NBRC 107786
CGCAGGGTGAGGGCCGAGGTACGAGGCACTCGCCTGTAGCGGAGCCGCAGGCTCGGCCGACTAGGGGTGGCGCCTGGGCCGGAGGCGCAGCGCAGGGTGAGGGCCGACGTACGAGGCACTCGCCTGTAGCGGAGCCGCAGGCTCGGCCGACAGAAGAAATTGCCTGAGGGTAGAGGAACCACGGTGGTCTTTGGTCGGGGGCAGGTCGAGCTCAAGACGCGTGAGCAGGTGCTGGTCATGCGGCGGGCCGGTCTCGTGGTGGCGGACATCCACGTCGCGGTACGAGAGTCCGCTCGTCCCGGGATGACGACGGCGGATCTCGACGGTGTCGCCCGGGGCGTGATCGAGGCCGCTGGCGCGACGTCGAACTTCCTGGGCTATCACGGCTTCCCGGCGACCATCTGCACCTCTGTCAACGACGAGGTCATCCATGGCATCCCCGGTCCGCGCGTGCTGCGGGCCGGGGATGTGGTGTCCGTGGACGCCGGGGCCGTCGTCGACGGCTGGCACGGTGATGCCGCGACGACGTTCGTGCTCGGAGCGCACGGCGCGCTCGCGCCGGGAGCGCCGGAGGCCGACCCCGCGGACGACGCGCTGGTCCGCGCCACGGAAGCGGCGATGTGGGCGGGTATCGCTGCGCTGGCTCAGCGGGGCCGGCTGAACGACGTGGGCCGGGCCGTCGAGATGGCCCTGGAGGTCGCGGGGTCCGCGGCGGGCCGCACGTTCGGCATCGTCGAGGAGTACGTGGGCCACGGCATCGGGACCGCGATGCACCAGGAGCCCGACGTGCACAACTATGCGACGGCACGGCGCGGACCTGCGCTCAAGACCGGAATGTGCTTGGCCATCGAGCCGATGGTGACGCGGGGGAGCGGGGCGACCCGCGAGCTGGCGGACGGCTGGACCGTGGTGACCACGGACGGCTCGCGGTCCGCGCACTGGGAGCACTCGGTGGCGATTCTCGATGAAGGGATCACGGTGCTCACGGCCCCCGATGCGGGCGCGGCTCGGCTGGGCGAGCTCGGCGTCGACGTCGTCCGCCTGGACTGAACCGGACCGCGGCGCGTTCTGCGCTGCGCGTGACTGGGAGCACGGTGTTCCCGTTTCCCCGGTGTGATCTTCTCGGGTAGACTCGCCCGTTGGGTGTAGTTCGCTCGCGCCCTGTTCTGGCCCGCCTCGGGGTGGCCCGGTGCATCGCGAGCGGCAGCACACGTCATCCCACGTCCCGCGCAGTCACCGGCCTCCTCGGCCGTTGGCGGTGGCCCCCGTCGTCGGCGCTTCGCCGCGGCGTGCGGTCGGGTTCGCCCGGGAACCGTGGGAAGCAGTCAGGACGAAGAGTTAGCGGAGGATATGGCAAAGAAGGACGGTGTCATCGAGATCGAGGGCAGCGTGATCGAGGCTCTGCCGAACGCGATGTTCCGCGTGGAGCTGGCCAACGGTCACAAGGTTCTCGCTCACATCTCGGGCAAGATGCGTCAGCACTACATCCGCATCCTCCCCGAGGACCGGGTCGTGGTCGAGCTCAGCCCGTACGACCTGTCCCGCGGTCGGATCGTCTACCGCTACAAGTAGTCACCCGTCACGTTCGACCGGGACACCGGTACGAAACCCACCCTCAACCACGCCGACACCCGCCGCGCGAGCAGCGGGGTCCCCGCACCGTGTGACGGCAGTGCGAGGCCGAGGCGGCGAAGGAACGAACCATGAAGGTCAAGCCCAGCGTCAAGAAGATCTGCGACAAGTGCAAGGTGATCCGCCGGCACGGTCGCGTCATGGTGATCTGCGAGAACCTGCGCCACAAGCAGCGTCAGGGCTGAGCGAGAAGCACCACCAGCGCACCGTCACAAAGCCCCCCGTTCGCGGGGCGGTGGAACCCTCGGCCCGGAGGCCGGGGCCCGCAGGACAGCGGGACGACGATGCGGAAGACCTCCGGTGAAGTACAGGAGCCGTCAGGCACATGGCACGTCTTATCGGCGTCGACCTCCCCCGCGAGAAGCGGGTCGAGATCGCGCTCACCTACATCTACGGCGTCGGCCGTACCCGCGCGTCGCAGACGCTCGAGGCGACGGGCATCAGCCCGGACGTCCGCGTCAAGGACCTCGACGACGCGCAGCTCGTCGCTCTCCGCGACTACCTCGAGGGCAACTACAAGCTCGAGGGTGACCTCCGCCGTGAGGTTGCCGCTGACATCCGCCGCAAGGTCGAGATCGGTACCTACCAGGGCCTGCGTCACCGCCGTGGTCTGCCGGTCCGCGGCCAGCGCACCAAGACCAACGCGCGCACCCGCAAGGGTCCGAAGCGCACCGTCGCGGGCAAGAAGAAGGCCCGCTGACGGGTAGTAGTCCGGGTAGCCGGGCCATCTGGCCCGCTCCGGTCCGACGACCTCAGCACTAGGAGAGAACGAGCACATGCCTCCCAAGACTCGTGCCGCTGCCGGCACGCGCAAGCCGCGCCGCAAGGACAAGAAGAACGTCCCGCTCGGCCAGGCGCACATCAAGTCCACCTTCAACAACACGATCGTCTCGATCACCGACCCGTCCGGTGCCGTGATCTCGTGGGCCTCCGCCGGCCACGTCGGCTTCAAGGGGTCGCGCAAGTCGACGCCGTTCGCCGCGCAGCTCGCCGCCGAGTCGGCTGCTCGTCGCGCCCAGGAGCACGGCGTCAAGAAGGTCGACGTCTTCGTCAAGGGCCCGGGTTCCGGTCGTGAGACCGCGATCCGCTCCCTCCAGGCGACCGGCCTCGAGGTCGGTTCGATCCAGGACGTGACGCCTCAGGCGCACAACGGCGTTCGCCCGCCGAAGCGCCGCCGCGTCTGACGCAGGCGATGCGAGGTTGCGGGTGGTACGCCACCGGCGGTCTCGCAGCACCGCCGACCAGCCGGGCGCCTCGGTGCCCGGCTGGTCGCCCCCGACCGGCAGGGCACACCCAGCCCGTCCGGTCTTCGCGAGCAGATGTCCCGAGCAAAACCTGTGATGCGTCAAATAGCGGACGCACACCGAAAGGACAACCACAGTGCTGATCGCACAGCGCCCCACCCTGACCGAAGAGGTCATCGCTGGTGACACCAACGAGTTCCGCCGCCGGTTCACCATCGAGCCGCTCGAGCCTGGCTTCGGCTACACGCTCGGCAACTCGCTGCGCCGCACCCTGCTGTCGTCCATCCCGGGCGCGGCAGTCACCTCCATCCGCATCGACGGTGTGCTCCACGAGTTCACCACCGTGCCGGGGGTGAAGGAGGACGTCACCGAGATCATCCTCAACATCAAGAACCTCGTGGTCTCCTCGGAGAACGACGAGCCGGTCGTCATGTACCTGCGCAAGCAGGGTGCCGGGGCGGTCACCGCTGCGGACATCGTCCCGCCGGCAGGCGTCGAGGTGCACAACCCCGACCTGCACATCGCGACGCTCAACGACAAGGGCAAGATCGAGATCGAGCTGACGGTCGAGCGTGGCCGCGGGTACGTCTCGGCCTCGCAGAACAAGTCGCTGGACGCCGAGATCGGGCGCATCCCGGTCGACTCGATCTACTCGCCGGTGCTCAAGGTCACCTACAAGGTCGAGGCCACCCGTGTGGAGCAGCGCACCGACTTCGACAAGCTGATCGTCGACGTCGAGACGAAGCCGGCCATCACGCCGCGCGACGCGCTCGCCTCCGCCGGCAAGACCCTGGTCGAGCTGTTCGGTCTGGCCCGTGAGCTGAACGTCGAGGCCGAGGGCATCGAGATCGGCCCGTCGCCCACGGACTCGGCCCTGGCCGCGGACCTGGCGCTGCCCATCGAGGAGCTCAACCTCACCATCCGCTCGTACAACTGCCTCAAGCGCGAGGGCATCCACCAGGTCGGTGAGCTTGTCGCGCGCAGCGAGGCGGACCTGCTCGACATCCGTAACTTCGGTGCGAAGTCGATCAACGAGGTCAAGGAGAAGCTGGCCGAGCTCGGCCTGGCGCTCAAGGACTCGCCGCTCGACTTCGACCCGTCCGCCTCGTTCTACGACGGCGGCGACGACGTGACCTACGACGAGCAGTTCTGACATTTCCTGCTTCGGCAGCCCCGTCGCCGCGGCGTAGCGCCGCGCGACGGGGAACCCCCTCAAGGAGAACCCGATAATGCCTACCCCCACCAAGGGTCCGCGGCTCGGCGGTGGCCCGGCTCACGAGCGTCTCATCCTCGCGAACCTGGCCACGGCGCTGTTCGAGCACGGCCGGATCACCACCACGGTCACCAAGGCGAAGCGCCTGCAGCCGCTGGCCGAGCGTCTCATCACGTTCGCGAAGCGCGGCGACCTGCACGCCCGCCGTCGCGTGCTGACCGTGGTCCGCGACAAGGGCGTGGTCCACACGCTGTTCGCGGAGATCGCCCCGGTCATGGCCGAGCGCAACGGTGGCTACACGCGCGTCACGAAGGTCGGCAACCGCAAGGGCGACAACGCCCCCATGGCCGTCATCGAGCTCGTGACCGAGCCCGTCAGCCCGAAGCAGGCCGTGGTCAAGGAGGCCGAGAAGGCCGCCAAGAAGGCCGCGCCGAAGAAGGCCGCCAAGGTCGAGGAGCCCAAGGCTGAGGAGACCGCGGTCGAGGAGACCGTCGAGACTCCCGCTGCCGAAGCCACCGAGGTTGCCGAGGCGCCCGCCGAGGAGACCAAGGAGGCCTGAGCCTCCGCGCGACTCGCGCCGCCGCCAGGGCCCCGCACCGTCACCGGTGCGGGGCCCTGGCCGTTCCCGGCCCTGGCTCGGCTCGGCTCGGACGCGGTCAGCCCCACGTCTCGCGCGGCAGCTCCCACGCCCGCGCCCCGCCCACCAGCGCGGCAGAGTTCGGGACGACGACGACGTCGTCCCCCAGACGGGCCAGCGCCGTCGGCGTGATGCGACGCGAGTTCCCGCCACCCAGGTACAGGCGATCCCACCAGAACACCGGGCGCAGGCCCTCGACCAGCGCGAGCACGCGACGCGACCACAGGCCGTCGCCCAGGCGGCGCCGCTCCGGCTCTCCGATGTACTCGTCATAGGTGGTGCCACGCCGCACCGGCGCACGCGACCACTCGAGGTGCGGGGCGATGCGCCCACCGTCGAACTGGGCCGAACCCAGGCCCGTGCCGAGCGTCAGGACCACCTCGCAGCCCGAGCCGGCGATGACGCCGGCGCCGTGCACCTCGGCGTCGTTGAGGACCATGGCGGGGATCCCGAGCCGGTCCGTGACCGCCGCCCGCATGTCGAAGCTCGACCAGGCGGCCCGCAGCGCGGGATCCACGCGAGAGCGCGGACCGGAACGCGTCACATAGTGCGGTGTGTGGACGACGACGCCGTGGCGGATCATCCCCGGCATCCCGACCGTGACGCGATGCGCCCCCGGGAGGTCGTCGGCGATCGCGGCCAGCGTGTCCACCAGCAGCGCCGGGGGCAGCGGGTACGGCGTCGGGACGCGGACGGGGGCCGCGTGCGCGGTGCCGGCCGCGTCGAGGACGGCCGCCTTGATGCCGCCCCCGCCGCAGTCGACCGCCAAGGTCAAGGTCTCGGACACCGCACCATCATCCCCGAGAGTGACCCGGCGGCCCCGTGGCCAGGCCCGCGGCCGACGTCGTCATGGCTCAGCCGGCATCCCCGGCAGCGGAACTCACCGACAATGGACGGGTGACTGACGTGAACACCGTGCGGGTGCGCCTGGACCTCGCCTATGACGGGACGCACTTCGCCGGGTGGGCGCGGCAGCCCGCCCTGCGCACCGTCCAGGGGGCGTTGGAGGACGGCCTGGGCCAGGTCACCCGGGTGGCCGCGCTGGGTCTGCCCGCACCGCGCCTGACCGTCGCCGGCCGCACCGACGCCGGAGTGCACGCACGCGGCCAGGTGGCCCACGTGGACCTGCCGATCGAACGATGGGTGGCCCTGCCCGGGCGCAGCGACCGCACCCCGGGGGAGTCGCTCGTCGCGCGCCTCGCCGGGGTGCTGCCGCCCGACGTCGTCGTCCACCGTGCCGAGATCGCCCCCGCCGGCTTCGACGCGCGCTTCAGCGCGCTCGCGCGGCGCTACGCGTTCCGCATCGCCGACGACGCCGGCCACCGCGACCCGCTGCGCCGCGCGCACGTGCTGTGGCACCGTCGACCGCTCGACGCCGCGGCCATGCACGACGCCGTCCAGGCGCTGCGTGGGGTGCGCGACTTCGCTGCGTTCTGCAAACCGCGGCCCGGGGCGACCACCATCCGTGAGCTGCAAGAGCTCTCCTGGGAACGACCCGAGGAGGGGCCCGACGCGGGACTGGTCGTGGCGACCGTCGTGGCTGACGCGTTCTGCCACAACATGGTGCGCGCTCTCGTCGGGGCCTCGATCGCCGTCGGCGAAGGGCGCAGACCCGTGGGCTGGCCCGCCGAGGTCCTCGCCTCACGACGACGCGAAGGGGGCGCCGCCGTGGTGGCGTCCCACGGGCTCACGCTGGAGGAGGTCGTGTACCCACCCGACGCCGAGCTCGCCACGCGCGCCGAACGCATCCGGGCGATGCGGTCGGACGAGGACGTGCTGCCCCACGGAGGCTGAGCCCGGTTGGAGCCGCCGCCGCCCTGCGCTGCGCTCCGGCTCAGACCTCGTCGGCCCAGTGGACCGCGGCCTCCTCCGCGGACGCGCCCGCGCCGTCGACTCCCGCGTCCTGACCGTAGAGGTCGTTCCCGCGGGTGCGGCCGGTGTCGTCGGGATCGGCGTCGTCGTCCGCCACGAGGCGTCCCGCGCGGGCGTCGTCCCGCGGGGTCTGCCGGCCCGCCTCCCACCAGTCGGGCTCCTCCGCCGCCAGGCGGGAGTCCAACGGCTCGGTGCGGGACTGCTCCCACGCGGTCTCGCCCCAGTGGTTGGCGCGCTCGCGGTCGTTCGGGGAGTAGCCCTCGTCGAGCGGGTCGGCGACACCGCGCTCGACCAAGGTGTCCTCCGCCGCTAGCTGATCGCTGTCGCCCTCGGCCCACGACTCGGGGTCCGGGGCGGTCCCAGGAGTCTCGCTCATGCGTCCACGATCCTCCCCCTGGCACGCCTTTGCACGAGGAGCCGACAGGGGCGGACACGGCGTACGCCGTCGTCGGGCGCCCGCCTTGGAGATCGGCCAGGTTCCGGGCTAAGATGGCCAGTCGTTGTGCTCTGGTTCCGACGTCCCGCGATCTCAGCGCGCCCACTCGCACATGAGGTCGCATGGCCCGGACGTCATCCATGGAATCTCCCGCGCACAGCAACCGACTCCTCGGGCGCCGCTTCTAGCCCGACGACACCGAACACGAAAAGGTTACGAACCGTGCGTACGTACACCCCCAAGCCCGGCGACGTCCAGCGTGACTGGTACGTCATCGACGCGACCGACGTCGTGCTGGGCCGCCTGGCAACCCACGTTGCCACCCTGCTGCGCGGGAAGCACAAGCCGACCTTCGCCCCGCACGTCGACGGCGGTGACTTCGTCATCGTCATCAACGCCGACAAGGTTGCCCTCTCGGGCAACAAGCGGGCCGCGAAGCTGGCGTACCGCCACTCCGGTTACCCCGGCGGTCTGCGTTCCGTCGCCTACGGCGAGCTTCTCGAGAAGAACCCCGAGCGGGCCATCGAGAAGGCCGTCCGCGGGATGATCCCCAAGACGACCCTCGGCCGTCAGCAGCTCAGCAAGCTGAAGGTCTACCGCGGCGCGGAGCACCCGCACGCGGCCCAGCAGCCCCAGCCGTTCGAGATCACCCAGGTTTCGCAGCAGGCCTGAGCCGCTGCTGAAGACGAGAACGAAGGATTCGCAAAGTGGCAGAGACCACCGTCGAGACTGAGCTGGACGAGACCCCCAGCACCTACACGACTGAGACCGAGGCGCCCGTCGCCAACGGCGGCCAGTCCATCACCGCCCCGGGCCAGGCCCTGGGCCGCCGCAAGGAGGCCGTGGCGCGCGTGCGCCTGGTCCCCGGCACCGGCCAGTGGAAGATCAACGGCCGCACCCTCGAGGACTACTTCCCGAACAAGGTGCACCAGCAGCTGGTGAACTCGCCGCTGAAGCTGGTCGAGGTCGAGGGCCGCTTCGACGTCGTCGCCCGCATCACGGGTGGCGGCTCGTCCGGCCAGGCCGGCGCACTGCGCCTGGGCATCGCCCGCGCGCTCAACGAGATCGACCGCGAGGCCAACCGCCCGGCGCTGAAGAAGGCCGGCTTCCTGACCCGCGACGCCCGCGCCGTCGAGCGGAAGAAGGCCGGTCTCAAGAAGGCCCGCAAGGCGCCGCAGTACTCCAAGCGATAGAACGCGGCTTGGATCCACAAGCGCTGATCGCTCAACGCTGACCGAGGACCACTCCGGTTCTCACCACGGTGGCCCTGCTGGACGATGTCCGGCAGGGCCACTGCCGTTCCCCTGGTCGAATGCACGGCCACCGCGCCCGCTGACCCGCCGCCCGGACATCCGGCGTAGCGCCGGGCGTCGTCCGTGGACCCGGTGCCGTCCGGCGCGTGCTGGGCGTCTACGATGCCAGGGCATCTTTGGCGAGGAGGGGTACCGATGGGACGGTTGTTCGGCACTGACGGTGTGCGCGGGCTTGCCAACCGAGACGTGACGGCCGAGCTGGCGCTCGCCCTGGGCAGCGCGGCCGCGCACGAGCTGGCGGCCGCACCGCAGGCGCCGGGCCACCGATCCCGGGCGGTGCTCGGCCGCGACCCGCGAGCGTCCGGGGAGTTCCTCGGCGCGGGCGTCACGGCCGGGCTGGCGAGCGCGGGCGTCGACGTCGTCGACCTGGGTGTGCTGCCCACCCCCGCGCTGGCGTACCTGGTCAGCGAGCTCGACTGCGACCTGGGCGTCATGATCTCCGCGTCGCACAACCCCATGCCGGACAACGGCATCAAGTTCTTCCAGCGGGGCGGCCTGAAGCTCGACGACGCCGTCGAGGACCGTATCGAGTCGTGGATCACGGAGACGTGGGAGCTGCCCACGGGCGCGGCTGTGGGCCGCGTGCGCGTCGACACCGGTGCCGCCCTCGAGCGGTACGTCGAACACCTGGTCGCGAGCATCGGCACCACGGTGGACCACCGGCCGCTCGAAGGGCTGCGCATCGCGGTCGACGCCGCGAACGGGGCCGCGAGCGTCGTCGGACCGGAGGCGCTGCGCCGCGCGGGCGCCGACGTCGTCGTGATGAACGCGAGCCCGGACGGGCGCAACATCAACGAGAAGGCGGGCTCCACCCACCCGGAGCAGCTCCAGGCCGTCGTGGTGGCCGCGGAAGCCGACTTCGGGGTGGCGTTCGACGGCGACGCCGACCGGTGTCTCGCCGTCGACCACGGGGGCGTGCTCGTGGACGGCGACCAGATCCTGGGCATCCTCGCGAAGGCGATGAAGGCCGAGCAGCGGTTGCCCAACGACACGCTCGTGGTGACGGTGATGAGCAACCTGGGCCTGCTCCTCGCGATGAAGAAGGCCGGCATCGCGACGGTGCAGACCGGCGTCGGCGACCGCTACGTGCTCGAGGAGATGCGGGCGCACGGTCACGGCATCGGCGGGGAGCAGTCGGGGCACATCATTCTCGCGGACCACGCGACCACGGGTGACGGGGTGCTGACCGCGCTGCACCTCGCGGCGGAGGTGAAGCGGTCCGGCCTGCGGCTCGCCGAGCTGGCCGCGCAGATCCCGCGCCTGCCGCAGACCCTGGTCAACGTGCGCGGCGTCGACAAGGCCCGGGCCGGGAGCGACGAAGGCGTGCTGAGCGCCGTCGCCGCGGCCGAGAAGCTGCTCGGGGAGACCGGTCGGGTGCTGCTGCGCCCGTCCGGCACCGAGCCGCTCGTGCGCGTCATGGTCGAGGCGGCCACCCAGCAGCAGGCCGACGGCGTCGCGGAGTCGCTGGCCGCCGTGGTGCGGGAGCGGCTGGCGCTGTGAGGACGGGCGCTGTGAGGACGGGTGCGGCGAGCGGGTTCGCCGGACCCGTGGACGGCCCGCTGCGTGACGCGGTCGAGGCGCTGCTCGATACCGCGCAGGACGGCGTGCTGCCCATCGTGCAGTCCGGGCACCCGGTGCTGCGGCGCCCGGCGGCGCCCTACACGGGGCAGCTCGGCGACCTCCTGCCGCGGCTGGTCGACGTCATGCGCGCCACGATGCACGCTGCACCCGGCGTCGGGCTCGCCGCCCCGCAGGTGGGGATCGGCCTGGCGCTGGCCGTGGTCGAGGACGCCGGGCACGACGGCGACCCCCGCGAGCGGCACCCCCTGCCGTTCCGGGTGCTGGTCAACCCGGCCTACGCGCCGGTGGGCGACCGGAGCGCACCGTTCTTCGAGGGCTGCCTGTCCGTGGACGGCTGGCACGCCCTGGTCGCGCGACACCACGGGGTGCGCCTGACCGGACAGGATGACGCAGGCGCCCCGATCGAGGAGGTCCTGACCGGCTGGCCGGCGCGCATCGTCCAGCACGAGACGGACCACCTGCACGGAGTGCTGTACGTGGACCGCGCCGTGCTCCGGTCGCTGGTGAGCAACGCCAACCTGGCCGCCCTGTGGGGCGGGGGACTGGAGCCGGGCCGGGTGGCCGAGGCGCTCGGGTTCGAGGTGCCGGCGCGCGCCTGACCGCGGTGCGTGAAGCCGCGGTGGAGGTTCGTGGGATCAGGGGAGGACCAGGGTCCTCCCCGGTACTCCGGTGGTCCCGCGCCACCTAGGCTTGTCAGCGGGGTGCCACCGCGCCCTCGACCGCAGACCGCAGGGAGACCCGACCGTGGACCTTGGCGCGCTCCTGGGCACGATCGAAGCGTGGATCCTCGCGCTCTCCGGCGCCGCCTGGGTGTACCCCGCGATGTTCGGCCTCGCCCTGGTCGACGGGTTCTTCCCGCCGCTGCCGAGCGAGTCGGTGGTGATCACCCTGGCTGTCGCGTCACGCGCCAGCGGGTCGCCGTGGCTGCCGGGAGTGCTCCTCGCCGCGACGGTCGGCGCCTGGCTGGGCGACCAGATCGCCTACCAGATCGGCCGGTCCGTCGGGACCGAACGGGTGCGCATCCTG
The DNA here is from genome assembly GCA_001592145.1 of Xylanimicrobium pachnodae JCM 13526 = NBRC 107786. Lineage (GTDB taxonomy): Bacteria > Actinomycetota > Actinomycetes > Actinomycetales > Cellulomonadaceae > Xylanimonas > Xylanimonas pachnodae. Next base: position 10,955 of record BCWJ01000003.1, read on the forward strand.
CGCACCAAGCGCGGTCGGGCGACCGTGCGCTGGGCCCGCCGCGCACTGGCCCGCCGGGGGGCGTCGTTCATCATCGCGGCGCGCTACATCCCCATCGGGCGCGTGGCGGTGAACATGACGGCCGGTGCGGTCGGCTATCCCCGGCGCCGGTTCGTGGGGTACTCGGCGATCGCGGCGGTCGCCTGGGGCCTCTACTCCGTCGCCGTCGGGCTGACCGCGAGCGCGTGGCTGCACGAGTACCCGCTCCTGGCCATGGTGGCCGGGGTGGTGGGCGGGGTGCTCATCGGCGTCGTCGTCGACCGCGTGCTGCAGCGCCTCCTGAAGCGGCGCGGCGAGCTCACGGACGAGCCCGAGGAGTGGGAGGCGGCGCACGAGGCCGCGCTCGTGGCGTCGAACGAGTCGTAGTGCTGGGTCCTGCGGCCGCGAGGAGATGACGGGTCGTGCCCGCAAGACCGGTCAGCAGCCGGCGCGGCGCAGGCGCTCGGTGCCGTCGCGCAGGAGCTGGGCGGCGACCTGGCCGGGAGCGCCGTGGAGGTGCTCGAAGGAGGCGTTGTAGGCGGCCACCCACACCCCGGCCGCCCACGCGACCTCGACCTCGTCGGGGGTCAGCGGTCGCTGTGCCCTGTACAGGTCGAGCACGGCGGCCGTCCCGTCCGGTGGGGTGATGGCGCCGCGCCCGGGCAGCTCGACGTGGTTGACGGCGAGGATCCCGGCGAGCACCGCCTCGGGGCGGGCCGCGATCGAGTCCCAGTCGTGGACGATGGCGTGGTCACCAACCCACTTGACGTTGTGCCCGTTGAGGTCGCAGTGTCCGAGCACGTCGGGCAGGTGCGCCCGGTAAAGGCGCGCGGCGGCGGTGGCGGCCAGGTCCCGGTAGACGCGGGGGACGACGTCGGACTCCGGGTCCCACCGCGGCGAGGCAGGTGGCGGGAAGACGCGCCCTGGCGTGCCGTGGTCGTAGTGGGCCCACGGCGGTGGGGGCGCGAAGTCGGCCGGGGCGACCGCGCCGAGCCGGTGGTCGTTCAGGGCCACGTCCAGGGCCACGTTCAGCGCATGGTGCAGGCGCAGGGCCAGGGTGGTGTAGGCGCTCGCGGGCTGCGGCGGCGGGCCGTCGGTCCCGTCGGCCCGCCACTGCTCGGCGCTCACCCAGGTGGGTTCGTGCGTCGTCGCACCGGGGGTGTCGAGCGGTTCGGGTCCGGCCAGGAGGGCAGGGCAGTCGATGCTGGCTGCGGCGGCGGCCCGGTGCGCCTGCGCGCAGGCCACGACGCGGGCCGAGCCGCGGCGGGTCTTCAGGGCGACGCGGCGGCCGTCGGTGAGGTCGACGCCGTACACCTGGGACATCGACCCGTGCGTGAAGAAGACGCGGTCGACGTCGGCCCCGAGGACGCGGGCGGACCAGGTGGCGAGCGGTGCGGGCAGCGCGGTGGTCTCCACCGGGCCACTCCACCATCCCGGCGGGGTGACCGCGCGCGGGGTGGGCCGGTCGGGCCGGTCGGGCCGGTCGGGCCGGTCAGAGCTTGCGCAGGCGCACGCGCTGGACGGAGTGGTCGGCGCCCTTGGTGAGCACCAGGGTGGCGCGGCCGCGGTTGGGCAGGATGTTCTGCTCCAGGTTGGGGGCGTTGATCGCCTCCCAGATGGACAGGGCGCGAGCAGTGGCCTGCTCGTCGGTGAGGTCGGCGTACCGGCGGAAGTAGCTCTCGGGCCGGGAGAACGCGGTGCGGCGCAGGTGCAGGAACCGGTCCACGTACCACTGGCGGATGTTCCGGGTGCGGGCGTCGACGAAGATGGAGAAGTCGAAGAAGTCGCTCACGGCCACGTTCGAGCTCTCGGACGTGCCGGGGCGGGCCGGCTGGAGCACGTTGAGACCTTCGACGATGAGCACGTCGGGCCGGCGAACCACGACCTCCTGGCCGGGCACGATGTCGTAGGTGACGTGCGAGTACACGGGGGCGCGCACCTCGTCGCGGCCGGCCTTGACCTGGGAGACGAACCGCACCAGGGCGCGCCGGTCGTACGACTCGGGGAAGCCTTTGCGTTCCATGAGGCCGCGCCGCTCCAGCTCGGCGTTCGGGTAGAGGAACCCGTCGGTGGTCACCAGCTCCACGTGAGGCGTCTCGGGCCAGCGCGCCATCATCTCGCGCAGGATGCGGGCCACGGTCGACTTGCCGACGGCGACGGAACCGGCGACGCCGATGACGTAGGGGGTGCGTGGCGCGCCCTCGCCGAGGAAGGTCGACGTCGCCTGGTGCAGGCCCGCGGTCGCGGTGACGTACAGGTTGAGGAGCCGCGACAGGGGCCGGTAGACGGCATCGACCTCCGCCAGGTCGATCGGGTCGCCCAGCCCGCGCAAGCGGTCGACGTCCGCGTCGGTCAGCGGCAGGGGGGTCGACCGGGACAGGCGGCTCCACGCCGCACGGTCCAGGTCCACGTACGGGGAGGGGGTGCGGGCGGACACGTAGGGGGCGCTCGGGTGGGTCTCGGCGACGCCGCCGTGTTCGGGGAGGGCAACCACGGTCCGATTCTGCCGCATGCGAGGTGGAGGGCTGCGTGCCGCGACGGTGCGCCCGGCGCGTGCCGGTGGTTCGGGCGGGCCGGGGCGTCCGGTGCGCGCTTCCGCGTCGGGCCATGGTGGACGCCGACGACTCCTCGGTGGGGGCGCCGATACACTCGGGCCCATGTGTGGAATCGTCGGTTACACCGGTTGTGGCCTGCTCGAAGGCGGTGCGGCTGACGCTCCGGTCGTGACGCAGCGTCCGTTGGAGGTGACTCTGGACGGCCTGCGGCGCATGGAGTACCGCGGCTACGACTCGGCAGGGGTCGCGCTCGCCGGACCGGGGCAGGTACGGATCGCGTCCGCGAAGAAGTCGGGCAAGCTGAGCAACCTCGTGGCCGAGCTGGGGGAGCGGCCGCTGCCTGCCGCCACCGCCGCGATCGGGCACACCCGGTGGGCGACGCACGGCGGCCCCACGGACCTCAACGCGCACCCGCACCTCGCCGGTGACGACAAGCTCGCCGTCATCCACAACGGCATCATCGAGAACTTCGCGCCGCTCAAGGCGGAGCTGCTGGGCGCCGGCGTGACGTTCCGTTCCGAGACGGACACCGAGGTGGCGGCGCAGCTCCTGGCCCAGGAGTACGCGCGCACGGGTGACCTCACGGCGGCGATGGCCGCCACGGCCCGCCGGCTGGAGGGCACGTTCACCCTGCTGGCCGTGCACGCCGACGACCCGCTGACCGTCGTCGGCGCCCGCCACGACTCTCCGCTCGTCGTCGGGCTGGGCGAGGGCGAGAACTTCCTGGGCTCCGACGTCGCCGCGTTCATCGCGTTCACCAAGGAGGCACTGGAGCTGGGCCAGGACCAGGTCGTGACGATCACGCCCACGTCGGTGACGGTCACGGACTTCGACGGGCAGCCCGCGGACGCCAAGCGGTTCACGGTGGACTGGGACGCGGCGGCCGCGGAGAAGTCGGGCTTCGACTCCTTCATGGACAAGGAGATCCACGACCAGCCGCACGCCGTCGCGGACACGCTGCTGGGCCGCACCGACGTGGACGGCCGCCTGACGCTCGACGAGATCCGCATCGACGAGTCCGTGCTGCGCGCCATCGACAAGATCATCGTCATCGCGTGCGGCACCGCCGCGTACGCGGGGCACGTGGCCAAGTACGCCGTCGAGCACTGGTGCCGCATCCCCGTCGAGGTGGAGCTGGCGCACGAGTTCCGCTACCGGGACCCGATCGTCAACGAGAAGACGCTCGTCGTCGCCATCTCGCAGTCGGGCGAGACCATGGACACCCTCATGGCCGTGCGGCACGCGCGCGAGCAGGGCGCCAAGGTGCTCTCGATCGTCAACACGCAGGGCGCGACCATCCCGCGCGAGTCCGACGCCGTGCTCTACACCCACGCCGGGCCCGAGATCGCGGTGGCCTCCACCAAGGCGTTTCTCTCGCAGATCACGGCCGCCTACCTGCTGGGCCTCTACCTGGCCCAGCTGCGCGGCAACAAGTTCCCCGACGAGATCGCGGCGCTGCTCGCGGAGCTGCGCGACCTTCCCGCGAAGGTGCAGACCGTCATCGAGCGCGGCGAGTACGTGCGCGCGACGGCCCGCTCGATGGCGGAGGCGACGTCGGTGCTGTTCCTGGGCCGCCACGTCGGGTTCCCGGTCGCGCTCGAGGGCGCGCTCAAGCTCAAGGAGCTTGCATACATCCACGCGGAGGGCTTCGCGGCCGGCGAGCTCAAGCACGGTCCCATCGCGCTCATCGAGGAGGGGCAGCCGGTGTTCGTCGTCACCCCGTCCCCGCAGGCGCGCCACGGGTTGCACTCCAAGGTGGTCTCCAACATCCAGGAGATCCGCGCGCGCGGGGCGCGCACGCTCGTCATCGCGGAGGACGGCGACGACGAGGTGCGCAAGTACGCCGACGAGATCTTCTGGATCCCCAAGGCGCCCTCGCTGCTGCAGCCCCTGCTGGCCGTGGTGCCGTTGCAGATCTTCGCGATGGCGCTCGCGACGGCGAAGGGGCTCGACGTGGACCAGCCGCGCAACCTGGCCAAGTCGGTGACGGTGGAGTGAGCATCGTCGGCGTCGGGATCGACGTCGTGGACGTCGCGCGGTTCCTGGCGACGTTGGAGCGCACGCCGCGGCTGCGCGAGAAGCTGTTCACCGCCGCAGAGCGGGACCTGCCGGACAACTCGCTGGCCGCGCGGTTCGCCGCCAAGGAGGCCATCGCCAAGGTGCTGGGCGCACCCGGCGACCTGCGGTGGCACGACTGCACCGTGCGCCGCACCGTGGGCGGGCCGCCCGAGGTCGAGCTGAGCGGCACCGTGCTGGCCCGGGCGCAGGAGCTCGGCATCACGCGATGGCACCTGTCGATCAGTCACGACGCCGGGATCGCCTCGGCGCTGGCGCTCGCGGAGTCCTGAGCGGCTCGCCGGACGCCCCGGTGCGTCAGGCGAGCCGGCCGCGCATTTCCGACGCGAGCAGGAGGAACGGGCCGACGCCCTTGTGGTCGTTGGCCACGATGGGTTCGCTCAGGTAGTAGGCGTAGCTGCCGTCGCGTCGGGTGGCGCCGCCGAGCCCGGCGACGGAGCAGATCTTGTTGACGTTGACCCAGCCCTGCGCCGTGACGGTCAGGAACTGCTCGATCGCGTTCTCCCAGCCGCGGGCCAGGTGCGGGGCCCAGGCGGCGTCGTCGAGGTACCCCAGCCGCAGGCCCTTGGCCACGGCGGCCAGCACCATGAACGATCCTGAGGACTCGAGGTAGTTCAGGGGCCGGCCGCCCTGGTCGGGGATCTGGTACCAGAGGCCGGTGCCGGGGTCGGCCACCGCCAGCAGGGAACCGAGCAGGTCGCGCAGGTTGCCGAGGATCTCCGTGCGTCCCCGCCCGTCGGGGAGGTGCTCCAGGACGTCGGTCATCGCCATGACGAACCAGCCCAGGGCGCGCAACCACACGTGCGGGGAGCGGCCCGTGCCCGGGTCGGCCCACGGCATCTGCCGCGACTCGTCGTACGCGTGGCGGCACAGTCCCGTCACGGGGTCGAGGGTCAGCTCGTACGCCGTCGTGAACTGCAGGACGACGTCGTCGAACAGGTCGTCGCGCCCGAACGTCCGGGCGTACCGCGCATAGAACACCGAGGCCATGTACAGCCCGTCGAGCCACGTCTGGTGCGGGTAGATCGCCTTGTGCCAGAACGTTCCGCTGCTCAGCCGCGGCTGGACGGCGAGCTGGCCGAACAGCAGGTCCGCAGCCGCGCGGTACCGGTGCTGCCCCGTCTCCTCCCACAGGTTCAGCACGGCCTTGCCGTTGTTGACGTGATCCAGGTTGAGCTCCTCGGCCCGGTAGCCCGCGATGCTCCCGTCCGGCTGGACGAACCGGTCGATGTTGGACCGGACGTACTCGAGATAGCGGCGGTCACGGGTGCTCTGATAGATGGCGTAGACGCCGTCGAGCATCAGACCGTCCTCGTACTCCCAGCGGCCGCGGGGGTTCATCTCCGGCTCCCGGGCGAGCATGGTCTCGGCGCCGAGCCGCGCCCAGTCGGTCCGCGCGTCCCCGTACGAGGGGTACCGCACGCCGGCGTGCACCGTCATCGCAGGTCCGCGGCGGTCACGGGGTCCATGTCGGTGAACTCCTGGTTCTCGCCGGCCATCGCCCACACGAAGGAGTACGCCGCGGTGCCCACACCGGAGTGGATGGACCACGACGGCGAGATGACGGCCTGCCGGTCGGCGACCACGAGGTGGCGGGTCTGAGCGGGCTCGCCCAGCAGGTGGATGACGCGGGCGTCGTCGGGCACGTCGAAGTAGAGGTAGCACTCGGTGCGCCGGTCATGGGTGTGGGCCGGCATGGTGTTCCACATCGAGCCCGGGTGCAGCTCGGTGACACCCAGGACCACCTGGCACGACTGCACGCCGCCGGCGTGGATGTACTGGGTCAGGGTGCGCCGGTTGGAGGTGGACTGGTCGCCCAGCTCGAGGCGGTTGCCCTGCCCGGGCGGAACCAGCACGGTGGGGTAGGCGGTGTGCGCGGGCGCGGAGAACAGGTAGAACTGGGCGCCGTCACCGTCGAAGACGACGTCCCGACAGCCGCGGCCCACGTACAGGCAGGCACCGCGGTCCAGGTCGTGGCGATCCCCGTCGACCGTGACCGAGCCGGGGGCGCCGACGTTGACGATGCCGATCTCCCGGAACTCGAGGAAGTACTCCGCACGCAGCTGCGGCGGGGGCGTGAGCGTCAGCGGACCCGTGGTGGGGGCGGCCCCGCCCAGGACGATGCGGTCGTGATGGGTGTAGGTGAGCGTGATCTGCCCGGGGGTGAACACGTCCGGCACGAGGTAGTGCCCGCGCAGGGTGGTGGTGTCCATGGCGGGGATCTGATCGGGGTGGGTGGCGTAGCGCTGCTGCACGGCATGGTCCTTCGACGACGGGTTGACGGGTGGTGTGGGGGCGGCTGTGAGGGAGGTGCGGGAGGTCAGCGCACGAGCCAGCCGCCGTCGACGGGGATGATCGCCCCGTTGAGGTAGTCCGACGCCGCAGACGCCAGGAACACGACGGTGCCCTGGAGGTCGGCGGGGGTGCCCCACCGACCGGCGGGGATGCGCTCGAGGATCGAGGCGGCCCGGGCCTCGTCGCTGCGCAGCGGGGCGGTGTTCTCGGTGCTCATGTACCCCGGGGCGATGGCGTTGGCGTTCACCCCGACGGCGGCGAGCTCGTTCGCGAACGCCTTGGTCAGCCCGGCCACCGCGTGCTTCGAGGCGGTGTACCCGGGCACCAGGATCCCGCCCTGGAAGGACAGCATCGAGGCGATGTTGATGATCTTGCCCGAGCGCTGCGCGGTGAAGTACCGGGCGGCCGCCTGCGACAGGTGGAACACCGCGTCCAGGTTCACGGCGAGCACGTCGTCCCAGTCCTGCGCGGAGTGCTCGACGACGGGGGCACGCCGGATGATGCCCGCGTTGTTGACCAGGATGTCGATGCGCCCGAGCGTCGCGACCACCGCGTCGACCGACAGCGCCAGCTCGGCGGGTGACGCCTCGCGAAGATCCTGGGTGATGACGTGCACCCGCCGCCCCAGGGCTGCGACCTGCGCGGCGGTCTGCTCCGGTGGCGAGGAGCTGACCAGGGCGACATCGGCTCCCGCCTCCGCGAGCGCCAGCGCCGCACCCTGCCCCAGGCCGCGGCTGCCACCGGTCACCACGGCAACCTTCCCGTCGAGGCGGAACGAGTCGAGGATCATGGTGTCCTTCCTTGAGGTGGGGGCGGGGTGAGGCCGGCACGTGGCCTCACCCCGCGCGATGCGTGGGTGGTCACTGACCGATGGCCTTGTTCACCTCGTCGATCCACCGCTGCGCCGCGTCGGCGGGCGTGATCTTGCCGAAGATGACGTCGGAGTTGATGCGGCCGGTGATGTCCGAGACCTCGCCCGATCCCTTCGGCGGGACGGGCTTGGAGTCGGCGAAGGTGCCGTCGTCGGTCAGCGACTCGATGAACGCGGCGCTGGTCTTGTCCGCGTCGGAGAGCTTGGGCAGGATCGCCTCGCGGACCTCGAGGTTGGCCGGCAGGCCGCGGTCGGTGAGGTTGATGTCACCGGCCGTCTGGGAGTTGAGCATGAAGTCGACGAACTTGGCCGCTTCGGCGGGGTGCTCCGACTTGGCGGACACGGCGTAGTACATGGCGGCGCGCAGGTACTCGCCGGTGCGCTCGAACTCGGAGTCGCCGGGTGCGCGCAGCAGCGTGAGCGGGCGTCCCGCGCTCTTCTCGATGGCCGAGAGCTGGTTGGACCAGAACCAGGCCATCGCACCCTTGTTGGTCGAGGGCAGGGATCCGTCGACGCCGGCGCCCTGGATCTCCGTCGCCGTCTCCGCGGAGGGTTCGGCCTGCGACGCGATCTGGTCGACCGTGCGCTGGAACCACGACTCGATGGTCTCGGGCGAGACGCCGATCGCGCCGTCCTTGGTGAAGATCTCCTCACCGTGCTGCCGGGCGTAGATCGCCAGGACGGGCTCGATGAACGAGTAGTTCTGCACGCCGTAGGCGGACCCGCCGGTGGCGGCGGTGATCTGGGCCGCGATGTCGGAGTAGTCCTCCCACGTCCACGTCGTGTCGTCGGGCAGCGCGACGCCGGCCTGTTCGAACACTGCCGGGTCGGCGACCACGGCATGGACGTTGACGCCCGTGGCGATGCCGTACAGCGTGTCGTCGATCTTGCCCGTGTCGACGACGGACTGGTCGACCTTGCTGGTGTCGACGTCGAGCGAGGCGAGGTCGGCGAGCAGGCCGCGGGACGCGTACTCGGTGAGGTAGCGGTCGTCCTGGGTCATGACGTCGGGCAGGTCGTTGCCCGCCGCCATGACGTTCATCTTCTCGAAGTAGTCGTCCCACGAGGTCGACACGGGTTCGACGTGGATGTCCGGGTTCTCGGCCTCGAACGCGTCGATGATCTGCTGGGTCGAGGCGACGCGGGAGTCGGAGCCCCACCAGGCGAACTTGATGGTGACCTTCTCCCCGGAGCCGGCACCGTCGCCGGACGATCCCCCGTCCGCGGAGGTGGCACCGTTGCTCGTCGCGGCGCAGCTGGTCAGGCCGATCGCGAGCAGCGCGGCGACGGCGGCGGAGCCTGCACGCATGGCGCGTCGGTTCATGGACTGGGACATGTCTCTCCTTGGGTGAGGCCCTCGCGTCCGCGCGAGGGGGTGACGCCGGTGTCGTGCGGGTGGGACTGGCTTCTACTTGATCCCGGTCGTGGCGATGCCCTTGACGAGGTACTTCTGCCCGAACAGGAAGATCAGGAAGAGGGGGATGATGGTCACGATCGACATCGCGAACTGCGGCCCCCAGTTGCTGCCGGATGTCGAGTCCGTGAACATCTTCAGCGCCAGCGGTGCCGTCTTGACGTCGTCGGACGTCAGGAAGATGAGCTGGCTGAAGAAGTCGTTCCACGTCCAGATGAACGTGAAGATCGCGGTGGTGGCCAGGGCCGGGACGGCCAGCGGCAGCATCACGCGCAGGAAGATGCGGGCGTGACCGCAGCCGTCCAGGCGGGCCGCCTCCTCCAGCTCGCGCGGGATGCCGCGGAAGAACTGGACCATGAGGAAGATGAAGAACGCGTCCGTGGCCAGCAGCTTCGGGACGATCAGCGGCCAGAACGTGTTGACGAGGTCGAGCCGCTGGAACATGACGTACTGGGGCACGATGATCACGTGGATCGGCAGCATGATCGTGATGAGCATGATCGTGAACCAGATGTTGCGGCCGCGGAACCGGAGGCGGGCGAAGGCGTAGCCGGCCATCGCGCAGGTGACCAGGTTGCCCAGCAGCGCCCCGCCCACGATGGCCAGCGAGTTGAGCATGTAGCGGCCGAACTGGTAGGTCAGCGAGTTCCAGCCGACGCTGTAGTTCGTCCAGTCCCACTCGGACGGGAAGATGGACAGCTCGCGGAAGATCAGGCTCGTCGGCTTGAACGAGCTCCCGAGCAACCACAGCACCGGGTAGATCATCACCAGGCAGCCCAGGATCATGGCCGTGTGGCGGATCGCGGAGCCGGTGCGACCGCGCCATCGGCCGCGGCGGCGCCGGGCGGGGACCTGGGCGGCCAGGTCGGTGGTCCGGGGGCGGAGCCCGCCGGGCGGCAACGTCGTCGTGGACATACGAGGTCTCCTTTCAGTCCTCGTAGAAGACCCAGAACTTCGACAGCAGGAAGTTCGCTCCGGTCATGGCAAGGACGATGAGGACCAGCACCCAGGCCATGGCTGACGCGTAGCCCATGCGCAGGTTCTGGAAGCCCTCCTGGTAGAGGTAGAGCGTGTAGAAGAGGGTCGAGTCCGAGGGTCCGCCGGTGCCGCCGGAGACGACGTAGGCCTGGGTGAACGCCTGGAACGCGGTGATGACCTGCATCACGAGGTTGAAGAAGATGATCGGGCTGAGCAGGGGGAGGGTCACCGAGCGGAACTGGCGCCACTTCGAGGCCCCGTCGAGCTGGGCGGCCTCGTAGTACATGTCGGGGATCTGCCGCAGCCCGGCGAGGAAGATGACCATCGGAGACCCGAAGGTCCACACGTGCAGCAGCACGATGGTCCACAGCGCGGTGTCCGGGTTCGACACCCATCCCATGCCCTCGATGCCGAACACGCCCAGGGCCTTGTTGACGAGGCCGTCCTCTCCGAAGACCTGCCGCCACAGGATGGCGATGGCCACCGAGCCGCCCATGAGGGAGGGCAGGTAGACCACCGACCGGTAGAACGCGAGGCCGCGCATGCCCTGGTTGAGCAGCACGGCGATCGCGAGGGCCGCGACGAGCTGCAGCGGCACGCCCGTGACGACGTAGGTGAACGTGACCCGCAGCGACTGCAGCAGGCGTGGGTCGTGGACCATGTCGACGAAGTTCTGCAGGCCTACCCACTGCGGCGCGCTCAGCATGTCGTACCGGGTGAAGGACAGGTAGGCCGATGCGCCCAGGGGGAAGAGCGTGATGGCGAACAGGCCGAGGAACCACGGCGCGAGGAAGACCGCCGCGGCCCGGCCGTCCGACTTGCGGAGGTTGGTGACCGCGGTGGGCCGTGGACCCCTGCGCTTGGTGCTCAGCGTTCGCAGCTCGCTGATCGCGGACATGGACTCACTTCCTCGTGGGTAGACGCCACGACCTCGTGGCCCGGACAGGAACCGGTTTCCGTAAACTAGCGCCGAGTGAAAGTGATGGCAAGAGTTTCCAAAAGTCCGGGATCTGCTGGTGTCGAGCGAGGTCCCGGCCAGGGCTGCGAGCGCTGGTGACAACGGGGGCCCGGCTGCGCTAGCGTCTGAGAGAAACCCGTTTCCAGATGCGGAGCGCAGATGATGACGTATGAGGCCGCCGGTGGGGGGCGGGCCGGGGCGACGATCAGCGATGTCGCCCGCGCCGCGAACGTGTCGCGGGCGACCGTCTCACGCGTGATGAACGGGCGCCGCGTCGACCCCGAGCTCACCGAGCGGGTGCAGCGCGTGGCCGCCGAGCTCGACTACCGGCCGTCGGCTCTCGCCCGCTCGCTGTCGCTGGGGCGCACCCAGGCCGTCGGCGTCGTGGTCCCCGACCTGACCAACCCGATGTTCCAGGAGGTGCTGCGCGGCATCGCCAGCGGTGCGGACGCCGCCGGCTACGGGGTCGTCGTGGCCGAGACCCAGGAGCGGCCCGAGCGCGAGCTCGACGCGGTGCGCTCGACCCGCTCACGCGTCGACGCGCTCGTCCTCGTGGCGCCGCGCTCCCCGGCCGAGGAGCTGGCGGCCATCGTCGCGCCCTCCCAGCCCACGGTGCTGGTCAACCGGATGCTCGACGACGCCGCCGTGCCCGGGGTGTCGGTCGACTACGGCGAGGCGATGTACGGCGCCGTCGAGCACCTGATCGACCTCGGGCATCGCTCGGTCGTCTTCCTGTCCGGACCGCAGCTGTCGGCGTCCAACGCCGAGCGCGTGCGCGGGTTCGAGGCTGCGCGCGCGACGTTCGGCGGGGTCAGCTTCATCGCCCAGCAGTGCGGCGCGACGATCGCCGACGGGTACGGCGCGGCCGAGGCGGTCCTCGCGACCCGTGCGACCGCGGTCGTCGCCTACAACGACCTCGTCGCGCTCGGGCTCCTGTGGCGCCTGCGCGAGCTGGGGGTCGCGGTGCCGGAGGCGCTCTCCGTGCTGGGCTTCGACGACATCGAGCTCGCCCAGTTCGGGACGCCGCCGCTGACCACCGTCTCCGTGCCGCGCGCCCGCCTCGGCGAGCGCGCGTGGAGCCGGCTCCTGGCGCTCATCGGCGACGACGACGCCGCCACGCAGCCCACGACCGAGCTGCTGCGGACCCACCTGGTGGTGCGCCAGTCGACCGGCCCGGCCCCGGGCGGCCTGCCGACCCGTGCCCCGATCGCGGGTGCCGCGGCCGAGCCCCGGTGGAGCAGCGACCTCCTGGGCCCGGTGGTCACCAGCGGTGACCTGCGCCTCGGGCGGTACCTGACCGGGGTGGACATGCGCGCCGAGCACGCCCCGCGCCCGTACCTGCACCCGGTCCGCACGCTGTCGGGCACGCGGGTCACCTCCGCCGCGCCGGCCGACCACCGCCAGCACCACGGTCTCTCGCTCGCGCTCCCGAACGTCTCGGGGACGAGCTTCTGGGGCGGGCGGGAGCGCGGGCAGCACCTCGCGCGTCACGGACGCCAGGTCTCCCGGTCGGGGCCGCAGCTCGACCCCGCGGACCCCGCGACCCTGCGCGACGAGATCGACTGGGTCGACGACGCCGGCGGGCGCCTCCTGCACGAGCACCGCAGCGTCGCCACCCGGCTCGTCCCAGGCGGCTGGGCGCTGCGCTGGGACAGCGAGCTCGAGGCGGTCCGCGACGTCGTCGTCGCGCGGCCGGCAGCGGCGGAAGCCCCGGGCTACGGCGGGATCTTCTGGCGGTTCGCGCCCGTCGACGAGTGCGCGGTCGCGGGGCCCGACGGCGTCGGCCCGGAGGCGACGCACGGCTCGCCCTCGCCCTGGATCTGTCTTGCGATGCGCCGGGGCCAGGCCTGGACCACCGTGGTGCTGGCCCAGGCCGGCCAGTACCCCTGGTTCGTGCGGACCGAGCCCTTCCTCGCTGCCGGGCCCTGTGTCGCCGGCGACGCCCCGGCCGAGCTCGCGCGCGGCGCCGTGCTGCGGCTCGGGCTGGCCGCACTGATCCTCGACGGCCTGCACACGCCTGCGGCGGTCGCCGACCGCTGGTACCCCGAAGCGGTCGCGCTCCTCGCCGCGCAGCCCGCATGAGCCGGCGGGACCAGACCCGCCGGCACCGACCCATCGACACTGAGGACGCCTGACATGACAACCGCCGACGCACCGCACCGAGGCGCTCTGCTCGTGCTGCACGAGGGCGATGACATCGCCGTGGCGACGGGCGACCTGCACGCGCGCGACTCCGTGGCCGTGGACGGCGGAACGCTGACCCTGCGCGGCGACGTCCCGCGGGGGCACAAGGTCGCCCTGGCGGACGTCCCGGTGGGGGCCGAGGTGCGCAAGTACGGGCAGGTGATCGGGCGGGCCACGGCCCCGATCACGCGCGGCGACCACGTGCACGGGCACAACCTCGGGTTCGAGGAGGGCCACCGCGACCACCAGCTCGGCGGCGTGCACGCGACGCTGGAGGTCCCGCCCGGCCCGCGACCCACCTTCCGGGGGTACCGCCGGTCCGACGGGAGGGTGGGCACCCGCAACTACGTCGCGATCCTCACCTCGGTCAACTGCTCGGCGTCGACCGCGAAGATGATCGCCGCGCAGTTCACGCCCCAGGTGCTGGCCGACTACCCCGGCGTGGACGGCGTCATCGCCCTGACCCACCAGTCCGGGTGCGGCCTGGTGCCCGCCAGCGAGGGCGGGCGGATGCTGCTGCGCACCCTGCGCGGCTATGCGGCGCACCCCAACGTCGCCGGGCTGCTCGTGCTCGGGCTGGGCTGCGAGATGGTGCTGACCGAGCAGCTCACCACGCGGGCCGGGACGGGGGTGTTCATCGGCATGCCCTCAGTGGGCACCCCGCCCCCGGCGGTCGACCCGGTGCTCGCGGACATCCCGGCGGACACCGTCGTCGAGTCGCTCACCATCCAGGAGGCGGGCGGTGTGCGTGCTGCCGTGGCCGCGGGCGTCGCCGCGGTGCGCCGGATGCTGCCCGTGGTCGCGGCGCGCGAGCGCACCGAGTGCGACGTGTGCGAGCTGGTCCTCGCCCTGAACTGCGGCGGCTCGGACGGGTACTCGGGCATCACCGCGAACCCCGCCCTCGGGTGGGCCTCCGACCGGCTGGTGGCCTACGGGGCGACGTCGGCCCTGGCCGAGACCCCCGAGGTGTTCGGCGCCGAGCACCTGCTCACCCGGCGGGCCACCCGGCCCGAGGTGGCCCGCCGCCTGCTCGACCGCATCGAGTGGTGGAAGGCGTACACGGCCGCCGGGGGCGGGAGCCTGGACAACAACCCCTCACCGGGCAACAAGGCCGGTGGGCTGACGACGATCCTCGAGAAGTCGCTGGGGGCCGTGGCCAAGGGCGGGCGGGCCGATCTGGCCGCCGTGTACGAGTACGCCGAACGGATGGCCCCGCACCAGGGGTTCGTGTTCATGGACACCCCCGGCTACGACCCCGTCTCCGTGACCGGTCTGGTCGCCGGAGGGGCGAACGTCGTCGTGTTCACCACGGGGCGCGGATCGGTGTTCGGGTGCCGCCCGACGCCGTCCATCAAGGTGGCGACGAACACCGCGACCTACACGCGCATGACCGAGGACATGGACGTCAACGCGGGCCGCATCGTCGACGGGACCGCGAGCATCGAGGACGTCGGTCGCGAGATCTTCGACCTGATCCTCGCCACCGCCTCGGGCCACCGGCCCGCGTCCGAGGAGCTGCAGATCGCCGGGCTGACCATCGGCACCGAGGAGTTCATCCCGTGGCATCTCGGAGCGGTGACGTGAGCGGTGACGTGACCCTCGAGACCCGGGAGCTGCAGGCACGCATCGATGCCGCGGCGGCGCAAGGGGGCGGCCGCGTCACCGTCGGTCCGGGCGTCCACCGCACGGGGTCGCTCGAGCTGCGGTCGCACGTCGAGCTGCACGTGGAACCGGGCGCGGTGCTCGAGTTCGTCGCGGACCCGGACCTGTACCCCCCGGTCGCGGCGCGCTGGGAGGGCGCCCCCGCGACCGTCCACCGGCCGTGCCTGTACGCGGCGCACGCCGAGCACGTGACCGTCAGCGGCGGCGGGGTGATCGACGGGGGCGGGAACCCGTGGTGGGACGCGTTCCGGGCGGGCACGCTCGAGCTGCCCCGGCCCACGCTGGTCGGGCTGCACGAGTGCACGCGCGTGGTGGTGCGCGACGTGACGCTGCGCAACTCGCCGTCGTGGACCGTGCACCCGCTGCTGTGCGACGACGTCGCCGTCCGGGACGTCACGATCGTCAACCCGGCCGACTCGCCCAACACCGACGGCGTCGACCCCGAGTCGTGCCGCACCGTGCGGATCAGCGGCTGTCACATCGACGTCGGCGACGACTGCATCGCGCTCAAGGCAGGGACCGAGGCCGCGCCGGATCCCGTGCCGTGCGAGAACGTCACGATCATCGGCTGCACGCTCGTCCGTGGGCACGGCGGCGTGGTCCTGGGGTCAGAGATGAGCGGCGGCATCCGCAACGTCGTCATCGCGGACTGCGTGTTCCAGGGCACCGACCGTGGACTGCGGCTCAAGACCCGGCGTGGGCGCGGTGGCGTGGTCGAGGACGTGCGGGTCTCCACCGTGATCATGGACGGCGTCGGCTGCCCCTTCGTGATGCAGGAGCACTACTTCTGCGGGCCGGGCGGGCGCGAGCCCGCCGTCTCGGACCGGCGCCCGCACCCCGTGAGCCCCGGCACCCCGGCGTTCCGGCGCATCCACGTCAGCCACGTCTCGGTGCGCGGCGCGCGCGGCGCCGCGGCGTTCGTGCTGGGCCTCGCCGAGCGGCCGATCACGGAGGTGACGTTCGACGACGTCACGATCTCGTTCGCGGCGGACCCCGCCCCGTTCGTGCCCGCGATGGCCGAGGGCGTCGAGGCCATGACGGGGCGGGGGTTCCTGCTGACGGGGTGCGCCGACGTCTCGCTGCGCGACGTGCGCCTGGCGGGGCTGGCCGGCCCGGCGCTGGAGCTGGCGGGCGTCCGCGACCTGCGGGTGGCCGGCCTCAGCGCCGACGGCGTCGACGTCGGCGCTGAGGTGTTGGACGCCGAGGAGGCAGGTGTCACCGCAGCGCGGGGATGACCTCGTTCTCGTAGCGGGCGAGCTGCTCACGGTCCTGCGCGGCGTTGGGGAAGTAGCCGATCTGGTACCCGAGGCCCGCGGCCTTCCACTGCGTCAGGGTCTCGACGATCTGCTCGGGCGTGCCGCGCAACGGCGTGGTACGCCAGCCCGCGAGCTCGTCGTCCGCCTTGGCGGGGGTGTGCTTGCGGTACACCGACTCCAGCCACGCCAGCTTGTCCGCGATCTCCTTCTCGGTGCCGATGAGCACATTGAAGTTGGCGCTGCGCGTGATCTCGGCGACGTCGCGGCCCACGGCCTCGCAGTGCGCCTTGAGCACGTCGGACTTGTGGCGGAACGTCTCGAGGTCGCCCGCGTAGTTGGTGTACTGCGCGTACTTCGCCGCGGTCAGCAGCGTCTTGCGCTCGCCGCCGCCCGCGATCCACAGCGGGATCGACGGCGGCTCGGCGCCGTCCACGGGCACCGTCTGGAGCGGCTGCGGGTGGCACAGCGCGCCGTCCACCTGGTAGCGCGTGCCGTCGAACCGGCCCGACGAGCCCGTGCGCCACATGGCCGCCATGATCTGCACGCCCTCGTCGAGGGCCGTGAGCCGCTCGCCCGCCCGGGGGAAGCCGTAGCCGTACGCGCGCCACTCGTGCTCGTACCAGCCGGCGCCGATGCCCATCTCGGTGCGCCCGCCCGAGATCGCGTCCACGGTGGCCGCCACCTTGGCCAGGTAGGTGGGCTCGCGGTACGCCATGCACGTGCACATCTGACCCAGGCGCACCCGGTCCGAGGCCGCCGCGAAGGCCGCCATGAGGGACCACGCCTCGTGGGTGGCCTGGTCGGTGGGCTCGGGGACGGTGTGGAAGTGGTCGTACACCCACACGCTCTCCCAGGCGAAGTCTCCGCCCGGCGTCGTCGCCGTGTCGGCGTGCTGGAGCAGGGACCGCATGGTGTCCCAGTGGTTCTCGGGCGCGACCTCCGTGAGGTCGTGACGCCAGCCCTGCGGAATGAACAGTCCGAATCGCATGGCGCCCACGGTACTGGTCCGGGCCTCCCGCACGCCGGGTACGCGGCGGGGGAACCATGATGGGGGCATGATCCAGGCTTGGTCCGCCGATGACGTCCGCGCCGCCGAGGCACCCCTGCTCGCCGCCGGGACACCGCTGATGCAGCGAGCCGCGTTCGCGCTCGCCGCCGTCGTGCGCAGGGACCTCGCCCGGCGCCGGGCGGTCGCCGGGCCCGACGGCGAGCTGCGCGACGGCCCGGTCCGCGGCGCACGCGTGGCCCTGCTGGTGGGGCCCGGCAACAACGGGGGAGACGCGCTCCACGCCGGGGCGTACCTGGCCCGGCGCGGGCTGGCCGTCACCGCCTACCTGGCCGCGGGGCAGGTGCACGCCGGCGGGCTGAGCGCGCTGCACGCGGCCGGGGGGTGCGCCGTCCGCGTCGCCGAGACGGGCCCCGCAGCCGCGGCGGCCGCCGCCGCGCGCGCCGACGTCCTCCTGGACGGGCTGCTCGGCATCGGTGCTCGCGGCCCGCTGCGCGGCCCGGCCGGTGACCTCGTGACCGCGGTGCTCGCCGCCCTGCCCGCCGCAGGCGACCCGGCCCGCCCGTGGGTGGTGGCCGTCGACGTCCCCTCGGGCATCGGCGTCGACGACGGCACCGTGCCCGGCCCGGTGCTGCCCGCCGACCGCACCGTGACGTTCGGCGCCGCCAAGCCGGGCCTGCTGCTGCCGCCCGCCACCCACCTCGCGGGGGCGGGCGCCGTCATCGACATCGGGCTCGACCTGCCGCCCGCCGCCGCCGTCACCCGGCGCGAGGCCGCCGACGTCGCCGCCGCCTGGCCCGTTCCGGGACCGCGCGACCACAAGTACACGCGCGGCGTCGTCGGCGTCGTCGCGGGGACGTCCACGTACCCGGGCGCGGCGGTGCTCACGGCGTCGGCCGCGGTGCTGGCCGGGGCGGGCATGGTGCGCTACCAGGGGCCCGACGACGTCGGACGCGCCGTCGTGGCGGCCCGGCCCGAGGTGGTCACGGCGGGCGGCCGCGTGCAGGCGTGGGTGCTCGGGCCGGGGCTGCCCGCCACCGGGGACGACGACGGTCAGCGGGACCGGGCCCGGGCGGCGCTCGCGGCGGCGTCGGGCCGCCTGGCCGGGGCACAGCCGCCGGTGCCCGCCGTCGTGGACGCGGGGGCGCTCTCGCTGCTCGAGCACCCCTGCCCCGCGTGGGTCGTGCTCACGCCGCACGCGGGTGAGCTGGCCACGCTGCTGGCCGCGCGCGGCGAGGACGTGGACCGGGCCGCCGTCGAGGCCGCTCCGCTGCGCTGGGCCCGCCACGCCCACGAGCTCACCGGCGCGACCGTGCTGCTCAAGGGTGGGGCGACCGTCGTCGTCGGGCCGGGCGGGGCCCACGCGCAGGCGGACGCCCCCGGGTGGCTCGCCACCGCCGGCGCGGGGGACGTGCTGGCCGGCCTGCTGGGCACCATGCTCGCCGCACGGGCGCACGAGGTGGTCGCCCACCCGGAGCGCGCCGCGCAGGTCGCCGCCGCGGCGGCCCTGGTGCACGGGCGGGCGGCGGACCACGCCAACCCGGGAGGCCCGGTCGCGGCGCTCGCCGTGGCCGGCGCCCTGCCCGCCACGATCGCGGCGCTGCTCACGGCGTACTGAGCGGTCCCCCCGGCGTGCCGAGCGGAGTGCCGAGCGGCGCGCGGTGGCGCCGGAACAGGAACACGGTGACCACCGCGCCGACGGCGAAGATCCCCGCGGAGTACCCGAACGCCGTGGTGTAGCTGGTGATCGCGGCCTGCGCGAGGACACCGGGATCGGGCGGGTTCGTCGTCGCGTTCGTGGTGACGTACGCCGTGGCCGCCGAGGTCGCGATCGTGTTGAGCAGCGCGGTCCCGACGGCGCCGCCCACCTGCTGGCTCGTGGAGACGACGGCGGAAGCCACCCCCGCATGGTCGTCGTCGACCCCCAGGGTGGCCGTCTGGATGGCGGCGGGCATGGCGGTGCCCATGCCGGCACCCATGACCAGGAGCCCGGGCAGCACGTGGGCGGCGTAGGTCGAGTCGGTGCCGACCCCGACGAGCAGGGCGAGCCCGACCCCGGCGAGCGCGAGACCGATCGGGACCAGGATCTTGGGTCCCCACCGGGGCAGCAGCACGTTGGTGCCCAGCTGGGCGAAGGCCGCGAGCACCAGGATCTGCGGCAGGAACGCGAGGCCGGTGCGCCACGGGCTGTACCCGAGCTGGGTCTGCATGAAGTAGGTGCCGAACAGGAACGCGCCGAACATCCCCGCACCCGCGACCAGGATGGCCAGGAACGCCGCACCGCGGTTGCGGTCCACGACCACGGGCAGGGGCAGCAGGGCGTCGTGCCCGGCCTGGCGCTGCCGCGCGACGAACGCGAGCAGCAGGACGACGGACGCGGTGAGCGGCCCCCACGTCCAGGGCGAGTCCCAGCCCTCGGGCTCGGCGCGTGAGAAGCCGTAGACGAGCGCGAACAGCCCCGCCCCGCCCAGCACGGCGCCGACGACGTCGAGCCGCTGCGCCCGGCCCCGCGAGCGCCGCAGGAACGTCAGGCCGCCCACCACCGCGAGCACGGCGAAGACGAGGTTGACGTACAGCGTCCAGCGCCAGCTCAGGTGCTCCGTGAGGAACCCGCCGAGCAGCAGGCCGATCGCGCCGCCCGCGCCCGCGATCCCGCCGAACACGCCGAACGCGCGCGACCGTTCCTTCGGGTCGGTGAACGTGGTGGTCAGCACGGACAGCGCCGCGGGCGCGAGCACGGCCCCGAAGGCGCCCTGGAGCGCGCGGGCGCCCACGAGCATCCCGAAGGACTGGGCGGCACCGCCGAGCGCCGAGGCCCCCGCGAACCCGATGAGCCCGGTGATGAACGTCAGGCGCCGCCCGAGCAGGTCGGACAGGCGGCCGCCCAGCAGCAGCAGCGCGCCGAACGCGAGCGCGTAGGCGGTGACGATCCACTGGCGGTCGTTGTCGGAGAAGCCCAGGTCGGCCTGCGCGGAGGGCATCGCGATGTTCACGATGGAGACGTCGAGCACCACCATGAGCTGCGCGGTGGCGACGGTGGCGAGCACCCACCAGCGGCGGGCGCCGGGCGGTGCGGCGGTTTGGGGGTGGGCGGCGGAGGGGGTGGACATGCGTGCTCCTACGGGCCGGGCGGTGACGTGGCGGTCACCGCTGCGAACACATGGTCCACCTCGCCAGGGTGGACGGCGACCGCCTGAACCGGGCCGGGAGCCGCTCAGCGCGGCAGGTGCGCCTCGATCTCGGCCACGATCTGCGGGTCGTCCGGGACGGTGTGCGGGTCGTACCGGCGCACCTCACCGCCGGGCAGCACCAGGAACTTCTCGAAGTTCCACCGGATGCGCCCCTCGTGCCCTCCGGCGTCGGGCGTCTTCTTCAACGCCTCGTACAGGGGTGCGGTGCGGTGGCCGTTGACGCGGATGCGGTCCATGACGGGGAAGGTCACCCCGTACGTCGCGGAGCAGAACTCAGCGATCGCCTCGTTGGACCCCAGCTCCTGGAGGAACTGGTTCGACGGGAACCCGACCACCGTGAACCCGCGGGGACCGTACGCCTCCTGGAGGGCCTCGAGCGCCTCGTACTGCGGGGTCAGCCCGCACCGCGAGGCCACGTTGACCACCAGCACCACGCCGTCCTTCGCGCCAGCCGTCTGCGCGAGCGTCGTCGTCGTCCCGTCCATGCGCTGGAACGGGATGTCGTAGATGTCAGTCCCCATACCCCCATCCTGCACCGGCGATGCGACCATGGGGCGGTGCCCCGGCCCCCGTTGCCCGTCCGGGACGGGCTGAATCCGACGCGGCTCGTGCTGCCGCACGACGCCGCGTCCGTGGCCCGGTGGCCGACGACGATGGCCTACCTGGTGGAACGCTTCCCCGACGACGCCGCCCGGCTGCGCGAGAAGGTCACCGCCGGGGAGGTGCTGACGGGAGCCGGGCGGCCCGTCGACCCCACGACGCCGTACGAGCCGCGCGGACTGCTGTACCTGTACCGCGACCCGCCCGCCGACGAGCCCCGCGTCCCCGCGCTCGGGGAGATCACGGTGCTGTACCGGGACCGCAACCTGCTGGTCGTCGACAAGCCGCACCTCGTGGCCACGACGCCGCGCGGGCGCTGGGTCACCCAGACGGCGCTGGTGCACCTGCGCCGCACGCTCGACCTGCCCGAGCTGTCCCCGGCCCACCGCCTGGACCGCCCGACGGCGGGGGTGCTGGTGCTCACCGTCCGCGCGGCGGTGCGCGGCGCCTACCAGAACCTGTTCCAGGACCGTCGCGTCACCAAGGTGTACGAGGCGGTGGCGCCGCTCCCGCCCGACGGCGTGCGCCTCCCCGTGACGGTCCGCTCCCGCATCGTCAAGGTGCGCGGCACCGCACCGGCCCAGGAGGTGGCCGGCGATCCCAACGCCGAGTCGCGCATCGACCTGGTGGCCCGCGACGACGCGCGCGGCCTGGGCCTGTACCGCCTGGAGCCGCACACCGGCAAGACGCACCAGCTCCGCCTGCACCTGGCGAGCCTGGGCATGCCGATCCTGGGCGACCCGTTCTGGCCGGTGCTGCGCCCCGACGGCGACGAGGACCCGGCCCGCCCCCTCCAGCTCCTGTCCCGCTCGGTGGCCTTCACCGACCCGCTGACGGGCGAGCCGCGCGAGTTCGTCTCGCAGCGTCGCCTGGCCCGGTGGGGTGCCGCCCCCTTCGAGGCGCCGCCGGACGCGACAGCGCATCCAGCGCACGCCGCGCACGGCACGAGCCCGCCGGAGTCGCGGTGAGAAGATGACGGGCGTGACCACAGACCCCGCGGGACTCGCCGTGGACTTCCCGGCGGGCTTCCCCGCCCGAGCCGTCGTCGACCTGGAAGCGGTGCGTGACAACGTGCGCGCGCTGCGCGACCGGGCGCCGGCGGCGGCGGTCATGGCCGTGGTCAAGGCGGACGCGTACGGCCACGGGCTCGTCCCGACCGCGTGGGCGGCGCTCGCCGGCGGCGCGACGTGGCTGGGGGTCGCGCAGGGTGTGGAGGCGCTCGCGCTGCGCGCCGCGGGCATCTCACCCGACGACGCCCGCGTCCTGGCCTGGCTGCACGCTCCCGGCGCTCACCTCGAGGCGCTCGTGGCCGCCGACGTCGACGTGGCCGTCGCCGCGCCGTGGGCCCTCGACGCCGCCGCGGCCGCGACCCGCGCGACAGGGCACGTCGCCCGCGTGCACCTCAAGATCGACACCGGGCTGGGTCGCAACGGCATCCTGCCCGCCGCCCTGCCCTCGGCCGCGGCCCGCGCCGCCGAGCTCCAGCGCGACGGGCTGCTGCGCGTCGTCGGCGTGTTCACGCACCTCGCCTACGCCGACGAACCCGGTCACCCCACGATCGCCGGGCAGCGCGAGGTGCTCGACGACGCCGTGCGCACGGTCGAGGCCGCCGGGCTGGACGTGGAGGTGCGGCACGCCGCCAACTCGGCCGCCACGCTCACCGCGCCCGGCCTGCACTACGACCTGGTGCGCCCCGGCATCGCCGTGTACGGGTTCTCGCCGGTGCCGCAGGTGGCCGCGGCGTCGTCGTTCGGGCTGCGCCCCGCCATGACGCTCCAGGCGCGGCTCGCGACCACCAAGTGCACCGCCGCCGGGCAGGGCGTGTCCTACGGCCACCGGTACGTCACCTCCCAGGAGACGCGGCTCGGCGTCGTGCCGCTCGGCTACGGGGACGGCATCCCCCGCCACGCGTCGTCGGACCTGGGCGACGGCGCGGCCCCCGCGCGCCCCGGCGGCCCCGTCTACGTCGGAGGCCCGCCGTCCGCGGGCATCGGCACCGGGTCCGACGGCGACGGCGGCCGCGTGCTGCGGGTGGCCGGGCGCGTGTGCATGGACCAGTTCATGCTCGACCTCGGGCCCTACTCCACCGAGCAGGCCGGCGACGTCGTCACCCTGTTCGGGTCGAGCGACGGGCTCGCGCACGGGGCGAGCGTGCCCAGCGCCGAGGACTGGGCCGAGGCGGCGTCGACCATCTCCTACGAGATCGTCACCAGGATCGGGCCGCGCGTGCCCCGCGTCTACGTGGGCACCGAGGTGCTCCCCGAGCGGGCGGCGGCGTCCGCGCACCGCACCACCGCGGGCGGGCTGCCGTGACGGTGACCCTGGACCTGCCCTCCGCGGACGCGACCCGTGCGTTCGCGGCGGCGCTCGCGGGAGAGCTGCGCGCGGGCGACCTCATCATCCTCACGGGCGACCTCGGGGCCGGGAAGACGACGTTCACGCAGGGCCTGGGCGCCGCGCTCGGGGTGCGCGGGCACGTCTCCTCGCCCACGTTCATCGTCGCTCGCGAGCACGCGGCCGGGGTGCGCGCCGACGGCACGCCCGGGCCCGGGCTCGTGCACGTGGACGCCTATCGGCTGGGCGGCCTGGGGGAGCTCGACGCGCTGGACCTCGACTCCTCGCTCGAGGAGAGCGTCACGGTGGTCGAGTGGGGTGCCGGGCTCGCGGAGGCGCTCACCGAGGACCGGCTGGAGATCGAGCTCGTGCGGCCCCGCGGCGGCCCCGTGGACGGCACCGTGGACCTGGAGCACCCCGAGGTGGGCAACCGCGTCGCGACCGTGCGCGGCATCGGGGCGCGGTGGGCCGGCGTCGACCTGGGCGCACTGCTTCGCACCGCCTGAGCGCCCGGGCCCCGCGACGTCGCGCAGGCTGACGGGTGCGGCGCTCTACGCTGGGAACGTGGCAGTTCTCTCGATCGACACCTCCGCCGCGGTCGGCGTCGCGCTCGTCGCCGACGACGGCTCGCGCCTGGCCGCCCGTCGCGTCGACGAGCGCCGCCGGCACGCCGAACGGCTCGCCCCGATGATCGCCGACGTGCTCGCGGAGGCCGGCCTGACCCGGGCGGACCTCACCGCCGTCGTCGCGGGGACGGGCCCGGCCCCGTTCACGGGGCTGCGGGTGGGCCTGGTCACGGCGCGCACGCTCGCGCTCGCGCTCGGCGTGCCCGTGTGGGGCGTGCCGTCGCTCGACGCGATCGCGGTCGAGGCCGTCGCCGACCTGGGCCTGACGCCCGGCGACGAGGTGCTGGTGGCCACCGACGCCCGCCGGCGCGAGGTGTACTGGGCGCGCTACCGGGTGCGGGCGCACGAGGGCCCCCGCGGGGTGCCCGTGGTCGAGACCGTCGCCGGACCCGACGTGGGGAAGGCGGACGCCGTCGCCGCCGCGCAGGACCCGGCGGCACCGGGCGCGCGTCTCGTCGTCGTCGGCGAGGGTGCCGCGCTGTACCCGGACGCGCTGCGCTCCCCAGCGCTGCCCGCGGACGTGATGGCGGGGGACGTGATGGCGGGGGACGTGATGGCCGCGGACGTGATGGCCGCGGACGACGCGCCCGCTCTGCCTGACGCGGCGGTGCTGGCGCGCGTGGCGCTCCAGCGGCGCGCGGCGGGCCAGGAGCTACCGACCGAGCCGCTGTACCTGCGCCGCCCCGACGTGCAGGAGCCCGTGCGCCGAGCCGCGACCACCACCGGAGGTGCCTGATGCCCGACGACACCCTGATACCCGACGCCGTGACACCCCCCGCCCCGATGCCCGACGCTGCCCCGGCGCCGGCCGGCCCCGTCCCGTCCGGTGGGTCCCCCGTCCGGCTGCGCGCCCTGCGCCGCGACGACTTCGACCGCGTCCTGGAGCTGGAGCGGGCGCTGTTCGGTCTGGGCGCCTGGACGTACGGCATGCTGGCCGAGGAGCTGGCCGGTTGGGGCCGCTGGTACATCGTGGCCGAGGAGGCCCTGCCCGGCGTCGTCGGGCGGGCCGACGCCGGACGGACGCGCGCCGGTGTGGACGGCGCCGCGCCCCCTCGCCGGGTGATCGGCTACGCGGGCCTGTGGTTCGACGGCGACGTGACGCAGGTCATGACGGTCGGCGTGGACCCCGCACGGCAGCGCCGCGGCATCGGGCGCACGCTCATGGAGGCGATCGTCTCCCGGTCGGTCGAGCTGGGTGCCACGGCCGTGCTGCTGGAGGTGCGCGTCGACAACGCGCCCGCGATCACCCTGTACGAGCGGCTCGGGTTCGAGCGGCTCGGCCTGCGCAAGCGCTACTACCAGCCCGAGGACAAGGACGCCTACACGATGCGGCTCGTGCTCGGCCGTCATCGGGACCGTCCGGAAGGAAGCCACGCATGACGGACGCCCGATCCGGCGTGCTCGTGACCGTCGACGAGCTCGCGGCCGACCTGGGCCTGACCGGCCCCGACCCCGCAGCCGGACCGCCCGTGCTGCTCGACGTGCGGTGGGCGCTCGCGGCGGCGGGGGAGCCGTTCGACGGGCGGGCGCAGTACCTCGCGGGGCACCTGCCGGGCGCGGTGTTCGCCGACCTGGAGGCCGAGCTGGCCGCGGAGCCGTCCCCGGCGGCGGGTCGGCACCCGCTGCCCAGCACGGCCCAGGCCCAGGCGGCCGCACGCCGCTGGGGGGTGCGCACCGACTCGCGCGTCGTCGTCTACGACGCCACGGGCGGCCTCGCGGCCGCGCGGGCCTGGTGGGTGCTGCGGTACTTCGGGGTGCGCGACGTGCGACTCCTGGACGGCGGCCTGGTGGCCTGGCAGCGCGCCGGACACCCGCTGGAGGCCCACGACGTCGTCGCCGCGCCGGGTGACGTGGTGCTGCACCCGGGGCACCTGCCGGTGCTGGGCGCGGGGGAGGCCGCCGCGCTGGCTTCCTCCGCCGACGGCGTGCTGCTCGACGCGCGGGCCGCGGAGCGCTACCGCGGCGAGGTCGAGCCCGTCGACCCGCGCGCGGGGCACGTGCCCGGCGCCGTCAGCGCGCCGACGTCGGACAACCTCACCGGGGACGGGACGTTCCTGGACGACGCCGCCCTGCACGCCCGATTCGCGAGGCTGGGCGTGCAGGGCGGCGTGCCGGTGGGCGTCTACTGCGGCAGCGGCGTCACGGCCGCGCACGAGGTGGCGGCGCTGGCCGCCGTCGGCATCGACGCCGCGCTGTACCCGGGGAGCTGGAGCCAGTGGTCCAGCGACCCGAACCGGCCCGTGGCCACGGGCGCCCAGTGATGGGCGCTCAGTGATGTGGGAGCTCAGTGACCCGAGAGCCCGGTGACACGGGCGCCCGCGTCACGACGGCTCAGTGCACC
The DNA here is from genome assembly GCA_001592145.1 of Xylanimicrobium pachnodae JCM 13526 = NBRC 107786. GTDB lineage: Bacteria > Actinomycetota > Actinomycetes > Actinomycetales > Cellulomonadaceae > Xylanimonas > Xylanimonas pachnodae. The sequence goes on from BCWJ01000003.1 coordinate 37,320, forward strand.
GTGGCGACCTCGTCGAGGTCCAGGCGCGGCAGGCGCGGGAACTCGGTGCCGGCGCCCTGGGCGTGCCCCACGTTGACCACGAGGAACGACTTCACGCCGGTCCCGGCGAAGAACGCGGCGTCCACCCCGGCGTAGTCGGCGGCGTGCATGGGGCCGGCCGCGAGGCCCGCGGAACGCAGCGCCAGCAGCAGGTAACCGGTCTGGAGGTGGGCGTTCAGGGCGCCCATCTCGTGGCGCTTCTCCGTCTGCGGGGCGAAGGTGTCGGCGATCCCGGCGGCGTGCGGGAACAGGGTGCCCATGCGCTCGTGGAAGTCGTGGTCGTACCCGAGCACCAGGGTGACCGGAGCGGCCTCGACCTTGGGCTTGTTGCCGTCGGGCATCAGGGCGATCAGGCGCTGCTTCGCCTCGGCGGAGCGCACCACGGCGAACCGCAGCGGCAGCGAGTTCATGGCGGTCGGGCCGAACTTCGCGAGGTCCCAGGCGGCCTGGAGCTCGTCGTCCGTCACGGGGTCGTCGGCCCACTGGTAGGTGGTGCGCGCCGCGCGGAAGAGGAGGTCGGCCTCGGCGTCGCCGATGGCAAGGGCAGTCTGGCTGTCCAGCGTGATCGTCATGTTGGGCGCAACCCGCGCCGTGACCGCGGTAATCCGGGCTTCAACAGTGATCTGCTTCACAAACGTCGCGCACCTCGCGTGATGGGAAGATTGCCCCCATGGCTGCAGACCCCCTCGTCCTGGGCATCGAGACCTCCTGCGACGAGACCGGCGTGGCCCTGGTGCGCGGCAACGAGCTGCTGGTCGACGCCACCGCCAGCTCCATGGACGAGCACGCCCGGTTCGGCGGCATCATCCCGGAGGTCGCCAGCCGTGCCCACCTGGAGTCGATGATCCCCACGATCCAGCGGGCGCTCGGCGAGGCCGACGTCGACCTGTCCCAGGTCGACGCCGTCGCCGTGACCGCCGGGCCCGGCCTGGTGGGTCCGCTTACCATCGGGTCCTCGGCCGCCAAGGCCCTCGCCGTCGGCCTCGGCAAGCCGCTGTACGGCGTCAACCACGTCATCGGGCACGCCTGCGTGGACCAGCTCGTGCACGGGCCGTTCCCCGAGCGGGTCATGGCCCTGGTCGTCTCGGGCGGTCACAGCTCGCTGCTGCTGGTCGACGACGTCGCCACGAACGTCACCGAGCTCGGGTCCACGCTCGACGACGCCGCGGGGGAGGCCTTCGACAAGGTGGGTCGGCTGCTCGGCCTGCCCTACCCCGGCGGCCCGCACGTCGACCGCCTCGCGCGCGAGGGCGACCCCACCGCCATCCGGTTCCCGCGCGGCCTGACCGCGCGCAAGGACCAGGCCGAGCACGCGTACGACTTCTCGTTCTCGGGCCTCAAGACGGCCGTGGCCCGCTGGGTGGAGAACGAGCAGGACGCCGGTCGCCCGCTGCCCCTGGCCGACGTCGCGGCGTCGTTCGCGGAAGCCGTCGTGGACGTGCTCACCGCGAAGACCATCGCCGCCTGCCGCGCGCACGACGTCGACACCCTCGTCATCGGCGGCGGGTTCTCCGCCAACAGCCAGCTCCGCGAGAAGGCCGCGGCCCGCTGCGCCGAGGCGGGCATCGAGCTGCGCATCCCGCCCATCCGGTACTGCACCGACAACGGCGCCATGATCGCCGCGCTCGGCTCCGCCGTCGTGCGGGCCGGGGTGGCGCCGTCGTCGCTGGACTTCGGCGTCGACTCGTCGATGCCGCTGACGACGATCCACGTCTGACGGTCCGACGTCCGGGCCCTAGCGTCCCTCGGCCTGGAGGCGCAGGCCGGCGAGCAGCAGGTCGAGCCCGGCGCGGAACTGCTCGGCGTCGTCGTGCCCGGCGAACTCGTCGACGACGTGGTGCACGAAGGGGAAGCGATCGGGGTCCAGCGCGCGCCACTCGCCGACGATCTGTGCGAGGTAGTCGTCGCGGTCCACCTCGCCGTCGAGCACCTCCTGCGGGGGTGCCTGGCCCAGGTCGGCCGCGGTCCCGACGACGAAGCCGATGATGGCGGACACGGCGTGGAAGGCCTGCCGGGGCGTGAGGCCGAGTCGCAGCACCTGCTGGCCGATCCGCTCGTAGAGCAGCAGCGCGTTGGGCTGGGTGTCCGTGTTGCGCATGAAGTACGCGCCGAGCCATGGTCGCCGCACGATGACGTCGAACACCGTGACGGCGATCGATCGCAGGTGGTCGATCGGGTCGCCGTCGTCGTTCGTGAACGGCTCGATGTCCGCGAGCGGCGCCAGGAGTACGTGGTCGGTGGCCTTGTCGAGCAGCTCGTCCTTGTTGGCCACGTACCAGTAGATGCTGGCCACGCCGCCGCCGAGCCGGGCGGCGAGCGCCCGGAACGTCAGCGCGGGCTCGCCGGCCTCGTCGAGCAGGGCGACGGCCTCGGTGATGACGGCTTCCATCGAGTGCGAGGCCCTGCGGCGGGCTGGGGGCATGACGTTCCTCTCACCGGTTCGAGGTTGCCACTCTATCGAACGACGTTCTATCGTGATCCTCGCGCTCGATATCGAACGCTGTTCGATCGGAGGAGGCCCCCCATGAGCACTACCGCCCTGGCGACACCGCCACGCACCTACCCCTCGCTGCGCGCCGCCTGGATCCCGCTGGCCGCGCTCTGCCTCGCCTTCTTCGTGGAGATGGTCGACAACACGCTGCTGACCATCGCGCTGCCCACCATCGGCCGCGACCTCGGTGGCACCACCACCGCGCTCCAGTGGGTCAGCGGGGCCTACTCCCTGACCTTCGGCGGGCTGCTGCTCACCGCCGGGTCCGCCGCCGACAGGCTCGGCCGCCGCCGCGTGCTCCTGACCGGGCTCGCCGCGTTCGGCCTCATCAGCCTGCTGGTCCTGGCCGTGGACTCGACCGGCCCGCTCATCGCGCTGCGTGCCGCGCTCGGCCTCGCCGCCGCCGCGATGGCACCCATCACCAACTCGCTCGTCTTCCGCCTCTTCGACGGCAAGGACCTGCGGATGCGCGCGATGACCGTGATGATCGTCGTCGGCATGAGCGGGTTCGTGCTGGGCCCCATCCTCGGTGGCAGCGTCCTGGCCCACGTGCGCTGGGAGTGGTTGCTGGTCGTCAACGCCCCGATCGCCCTGATCGCCTGGGTCGGCGTGCGGCTCGGCGTCCCCGCGGACCGTCGCGAGGATCTCACCGACGAGCGGCTCGACCTGCCCGGGGCCGCGCTCAGCGTCGCCGCCATCGGCCTGGCCTGCTACACGCTCACCAGCGGCGTCGACCACGGCTGGCTCTCTGCGATCACGATCGGGGCTGCGCTCGGGGCGGTCGGGGCCGTGGCGGCGTTCGTGCGCCACGAGCGCCGCACCGCCGCGCCCATGCTCGACCTGTCCGTCTTCACCAGCGGGACGGTACGCGGTGCGGCTATCGCCCAGATCGGCACCTCGATCGCGATGGCGGGCGTCATGTTCGGCCTGATCCTGCACTTCCAGTACGCCTACGGCTGGAGCCCCATGCGGGCGGGCCTGGCCAACCTGCCCCTCATCGTCACGATGATCGCCGCCACACCGATCTCCGAGACGCTGGCGAAGCGGTACGGGCACCGCGTCGCCTGCCTGGTCGGGGCGGCGCTCCTGGCCGTGGCGCTCGCCGGCCTCGCCTGGGGCGTGGACCGCGGGTACGCCGTCATCGCCGTCGCCCTGGTGGTGCTCACCATCGGGCTGCGCACCGTCATGACCATCTGCGCCGTCGCGCTCGTGGACGCCATGCCCGCCAACCGCACCTCCGTGGGCACGGCACTCAACGACACCGCGCAGGAGGTGGGCACCAGCGTGGGCACCGCCGTGGTCGGCACCGTCATCGCCGTGCTCGTCACCCAGGTGCTGCCGTCGGGCACGTGGGACGCCGAGCTCGTCGCCCGCTTCTTCCACGGCGAGCGCGTCACGTACGCGGTGCTCGCCGTGCTGGTCGGCGTCGTCGCCGGCTGGGGTGCGCGCACCCTGACGGACTCGCACGCCGTCGAGGAGCACCCGGAGCCCGCCTGACCCCTCTCAGCCGGCACCCCCGGATGGGGCGGCGCCGGCCGCGCTCTGCTGGTGCTGGGCGTGGTCGATCGCGAGGACGACGCGCCCTCGACCGTGTACACGGATGCGCCCTGCTCGTCGGTGACGGTGAAGCGTTCGCGCAGGGACCACATCTTCTGGTCGATGCACAGCCGGTGCATCGTTGCTCGCTCTCTGGCCGTGGCCGATGGTTCAGGGAGTCAGGGGGGTGCCCGCGCGCAGCTCGGCGACCAGGTGCGCGACCACGGCCTCCAGGGCGTCGTTCCCCAGCATGCCGGGGTGCTGGGCGTGCGCCGCGGCGACGGCCCGCTGCCGCTGGTAGGACGCGCCGCGCTCCACGATGTCGAGCACCCCCGCGAGCTCGGCCGCGCAACCCAGGAGCTCGGCCACCGGTGCGAGCCGGGTCACGAGCCGTCGGGTGGCGTCCGTGACCAGGTCCTCGTTCCCGGCGTCGTCGAGGATGATGATCGCGTCCGTGCCGTACCGGGCGGCCCGCCACTTGTTCTCGCTGACGAACCACTGCGGCATCGTCGGCAGGGGCTCGCCGTCGTCGAGCATGGCGGACAGGTGCTCCACGAGGCAGTGCGTCAGCGCCGCCAGCGACAACAGCTCCGAAAGGTTGGAGACGCCGTCGCACACCCGCACCTCGACCGTGCCGAACCCCGGCGCGGGGCGAACGTCCCAGCGCACGTCGTTGACGGAGTCGATGACGCCGGTGTGCAGCATCCCGTCCACGTACCCCTCGAACTCCCGCCACGTGCCGAACTGGTACGGCAGACCTGCGGTCGGGAGCTGCTGGAACAGCAGCGCGCGCATCGAGGCGTACCCCGTGTCGCGCCCGTCGAAGAACGGCGACGACGCCGACAACGCCAGCAGGTACGGGTAGTAGACGAGCAGGGAACGGATGATCGGCATGACCTTCGCCCGGTCCTCCACACCCACGTGCACGTGCAGGCCGTAGATCAGCATCTGCCGGCCCCAGAGCTGGGCCCGGTCGACGACAGTGCGGTACCGCTCGTCGTCCGTGATCTTCTGGGTGTCCCACCGGGTGAACGGGTGGGTTCCCGCGCTGACCAGCTCGACGCGCATGGGGTCGGTCGCGGTGCGCACCTCCGCCAGCGTGCGCGCCAGGTCCGCCCCCGCCTGGCCGACCGTCGTCGAGACCCCCGAGACGATCTCGATCGTGTTGCGCAGGAACTCCGGGTGCAGGTTCGGGTGCGCCCGATCCGGGGACAGCGCCTGGACCACCGCGGGCCCGGCCTGGCGCATGTCGCCGGAGTCGGCGTCGACCAGGGCGATCTCCCACTCCAGCCCCACCGTCGAGCGCTGCGACGCGGCGAACTCCAGCACCATGGGCCACATGCTTCCACGCGGACGCCGCACGCGGGGTGCGAACCGTGCCACCTCAGCGGGGCAGCGGCTCCACGACCAGCATGTGCTGTGCGCCCGCGATGCGGGTGAGCACCACCGTGGCCTCGGCCGGTCCCTTCAGCGCCAGCTGCGCCCGCAGGGCCTCCGGGGTGACCGCCGTGCCCCGCTTCTTGATGGCCACCCGGCCCACCTCCCGCTCGCGCAGGTACGCCTTGAGCCGCTTCACGCCGAACGGCATCACGTCCAGCACCCGGTAGCCCGTCGCGAGAGGGGCGCCGTCGAGTGCCGCCTGCGGTGCCGGTGCGTCGGTGGTCACGTAAGCGATGGTCGGGTCCAGCAGCCGTCCGCCCAGCTCACGCACCGCGGTGCCCACCAGGCCGGCCCGGATCACCGCGCCGTCCGGCTCGTAGAGGTAGCTTCCCGGCGCGCCCACGGGCGGCGCCTCGCCCGACGCCGCTGCGCCCGACGACGGTGCCGCGCGCACGGTGCGGGACCGCATCCCGTCCGGTGTGCTGTGCAGGATCAGCGCCGACCGCCCGGGCCCGTCCGGCGCGAGCGGGCCGAACCACAGCCCCGCCTCGACCACGTCGCCGTCCACCGACACCCACTGGGTCTCGGCGTCGTCGGGCAGGCCCTGGTGCGGGATGCCGGGGCCCACCTTGATCCCGACGGCGGGCACCCGGTCGCGCAGGGCCCACACCGCGTCGAGCGGCGGCGCGTACGCGGCGGGGTCGAAGATGCGCTTGCCGCCACGGGTACGCCGGGCCGGGTCGGCGAAGACGCCGTCGACGCCGTCTGCCGCGAGATCGACGCTCAGGCCGTCGGCACAGCGCACCCGCGCCTCGGGGAACGCGCGCAGGTTGTGGGCGGCGATCTGGGCCGTCGCCTCGTCGATGTCGGTCGCGAGCACGCGCAACCCCACCCCGGCGAACGCGAGCGAGTCCACGCCCACGCCGCACGTCAGGTCGGCCACCGTGGTGACGCCCGCCGCCAGGTAGCGGCGCGCGTGCAGGGCGGCGACGGTCAGCCGGGTGGCCTGCTCCAGCCCGTCGGGCGTGAACAGCATCGTCATTGCGAAGTCGCCCAGCTTGGCGTGGGCCTTGGCGCGCAGGCGCGACTGCGTCATGGCGGCCGCCGCCAGGTCGGGGTCCACGCCGTCGTCCCGCAGACGCATGGCGAGGGCCATGGCGCCGGCCTCGTCGTACGGGGGCAGCGCGGCCAGCAGCGCCTGACCCTGCGGGCTCAGCAGCGTGGCCAGTGTCGACATGCTCAGGCGATCCACGCGCCCATCGTCGCATCGTCGCGCCCGCGGCCGGTCACGTCCGACGACGGTGCGCCCCGTCGGGCCCCTGCCGTCGTCAGGCGGCGAGCACCGCGAGCAGGCCTGCGGCGGTGCGATCGGCCGCGCAGAACACGACCAGGTGCGTCGGTGCGGTGGCGGTCAGGGCGTCACGCAGCGCGACGACGTCCGCGGCCGCGGGAGACGTGCCGACCGTGGCGGGTGCGGCGACCAGCTCCGCCGTCCCGTGCTTGCGCCAGACGGCGGCCAGCCCCACGCGGGGCGACAGCACGTCGGCGACGGCGACGTCGTCGGGCGCGGGACCGGGCTCGAGCGACTTGATCGTGGCGACGATGCCCTCGGCGTTGCCCCACTCGACGTACTCGGCGAGGAACTCGGTGGCATCGGCCGCGGCCTCCTTGGCGGCGCCGCCCGCCACGAAGCGCCGGGCGCCGGTGACGGCGGCGAGGTCGGCGAGCGCCTCGGGGACGGCGTCCTCGAGCTGGCCGACGATCTCGCGTTCGGCGGCACCGACCGGGGCCATCGTCACGGCGTGGGAGATGGCGCGCAGCGAGGCCGCGTCGTCGTCACCCAGGGGGAGCACCCGCCACGCCACGGCGCCGTCGAGCTTGACGGGCCGCAGCCGCGCCTTGAGCTCGTCGAGGGCGCGCTCGGCGGCGAGGCGCACCAGGGTGCGCTGCGCCTGCACCTGCGCGTAGTAGTCAGCCCAGAGCCGGGCGCTGGCGACGTTCTGCTGCGTGTTCATCGGGGCATATCGTGCCGGTTCGGGACCCCGGCGCGCCACACGGTGTCCGGCCCAGTTCCCGCCGATGGCTCAGATCCTGGCACTCGACTTGTCAGAGTGCTAACTGCGCTCCTAGATTGTGTTCAGCGCCCGCGCGCTGTGCCGGCCCCCGCGACGGCGGCCAGTGGAGCGACGCCAACTAGTCCAGCACGCAACTCATGCGAAAGAGGAGGTCCGACGTGTCGGTCCCCATCAAGCCGCTCGAGGACCGGATCGTCGTCAAGGCCATCGAGGCCGAGACCACGACCGCGTCCGGCCTGGTCATCCCGGACACCGCCAAGGAGAAGCCCCAGGAGGGCGAGGTCCTGGCCGTGGGCGAGGGTCGCTTCGACGACAACGGCAAGCGCATCCCCGTCGATGTCAAGGTCGGTGACAAGGTCATCTACAGCAAGTACGGCGGTACCGAGGTCAAGTACGCGGGCGAGGAGTACCTGGTGCTCTCCGCGCGCGACGTCCTCGCCGTCGTCGTCTGAGCCGAACCCGGCCGTGCGTCGTCACCATGACCGGTGACGACGCACGGCTCCGGTGAGACGACCGAAGCCCCCGGCCTGGTGCCGGGGGCTTCGTGCTGCATGCGTCCTGCGATGCGGATGGCTCAGCCGCTGCGCTTGGCCAGGATCGCGGCGCGTTCGTCCTCGGAGAGGCCGCCCCAGACGCCGTACGGTTCGCGGACGCGCAGGGACTGCTCGCGGCACTGCATCATGACCGGGCAGGTGCGGCAGATGGCCTTCGCGGCCTCGGCGCGGCGGCGGCGGGTCGAGCCGCGCTCGCCCTCCGGGTGGAAGAACAGCGTGTCGTCCGCGTCACGGCACGCGCCCTGGTACTGCCACTCCCACAGCTCCATCACGGGGCCAGGCAACCTCGAGATCTCCGTCATGGCGCACAACTTAGCAACTTGTGCAGAAGTTGTTCAAGCCTCAGTTTCGCGTCGGTCCGAGGAGTGACGGCGCAGGCAGGTGCACAGGTTTGGCGCGTCGACGGCCGGCGGCGAGGCGCTGTGTGAGCGACGACCCGTGCCACGTATCGGGATGAGGTGGCACTTCGCGCCGGAGTCTCGGCACAATCGAGTCATGACGCCGACACGGCCTGCCCTCTCCGGCATGCCCAGCACGCCGAGTCCTGGGCTTGCCGTCGCTGCCGTGGCCCGCAGGCTCGGGGTCGCGCCGGCGACCCTGCGCACCTGGGACCGCCGCTACGGGCTCGGCCCGTCCGCCCGCACGGCGGGATCGCACCGGCGGTACACGCCCGAGGACGTGGCGCGACTGCTGGTCATGCGTCGACTGACGGTCGAAGGGTTCGCTCCCGCCGACGCCGCGCGCGCCGCGATCGAGACCCCGGCCGACGAGCTCGACGAGGCCGTGGCGGCCCACCCTCGATCCACCACGGCCCCCGCCCCGGAGCCCGAGGACGACGCCGAGGCGCCCACGGAGACCGGTGCGTCGAGGCCGGGCAGGGCCCACCTGCGGGCGCTGCCCGGTGGGGGTGAGGGGACGCGCGGGGTGTCCGCGACGTCCCAGCCGGGGGCGCACCCCAGCACGATCGCGGCGCGCGTCGGCGCCGTCATCGACGCCGCTCTCGCCTACGACCAGGCGGGATGCCTCGACCAGCTCCGCCTGGGCGTCCAGGGCGACCCTGCCGCGTGGTGGAGCCAGCTCGTCGAGCCCGCCTGGCTGCGCCTGGCCCAGCGCACCGTGCTGGGCAGCCCCGGTGAGGTCCCCGAGCTGGTGCTCGCGACCGCCGCCCTGCGGGCCCTGCGCGACTTCACCCAAGCGTTCGAGCAGGCGCAGGTGGGCGCCGGCAACCCGCCGCAGAACCATCCCAGCCGGATGCGCAAGATCGTGCTGATCTTCGCGGCCCCCGACGAGCTGGTGCCGCTCGCCGCGCACGCGCTGGCCGCCTCGCTCGTGGCTCACGGTGCTGCGGCGCGCATCGTCACGGGACCCGCCAGCACGCACCGCGCGGTCGAGCTGGTGACCATGGTGCGACCTGCCGCGTTCGTGCTGGCCACCACGCTCGCGCACCCCGACGTCGGCGTGGTGCGCGCGGTGCACGACGCGTTCGAGGACCTGCCGGTCTTCGTCAGCCTGCGCAACGGGGACTGTGCGGGCGACCTGCCGCTCGCCACGACCGTGCAGCGCGTCAGGTCGTTCCCCGGCCTGCTCCACGAGATCCTCGCCGTCGTGCGCTGACCACAGGCTGAAGAGGTTCGACGACGAAGCGCACCGCCGCTGGCGCGATTTATTGAAAATGAAACGGTTCGCCCTGTCGCGGGTGGGCCGCCGTGGCCCGCCGTGGCGCCGGACCGCGCACGCCTGGCGCCGGACGGCGCCCGTAGACTCGGTGCATGACGACCCCGCACGATCCCTTCGCGAACCTCGGGCTGACGTACGACGACGTGCTGCTGCTGCCGGGCTACTCCGACCTCGCACCCACCGACATCGACACCACGTCCCGCCTGACCCGCGAGATCTCGCTGCGGATCCCGCTCGTCTCCGCCGCCATGGACACCGTCACCGAGGCCCGCATGGCCATCGCCATGGCCCGCCTGGGCGGCATCGGCGTGCTGCACCGCAACCTCTCCATCGAGGACCAGGCGCGCCAGGTCGACCTCGTCAAGCGCACCCAGACGGGCATCATCGACAACCCCGTCACGATCGGCCCGGGTGCCACCCTGGAGGAGCTCGACAAGCTGGCCGGCGAGTTCCGGATCTCCGGCTTCCCCGTGGTGGACGCCGACCGCCACCTCATCGGCATCGTCACCAACCGCGACCTGCGGTTCACGCCCGTCGCGCAGTGGGCGACGACGACGGTGGCCGACGTCATGACCCCGGCCCCGCTGATCACCGGGCCGTCCACCATCTCGCGCGAGGAGGCCACCCTCCTGCTGCGCAAGCACAAGCTGGAGCGCCTGCCGCTGGTGGACGCCGAAGGCCGCCTGGCCGGCCTCATCACCGTCAAGGACTTCGTCAAGTCCGAGCAGTTCCCCAACGCCTCCAAGGACGGCCAGGGGCGTCTGCTGGTCGGCGCGGCGATCGGCTACTACGGCGACGCCTGGACGCGCGCCACCACCCTGATCGACGCCGGGGTCGACGTGCTGGTCGCCGACACCGCCCACGGCAACGTGCGCATGCTCATCGAGATGGTCGAGCGGCTCAAGAAGGACCCGGCCACGCGCGACGTGCAGGTCATCGGCGGCAACATCGCCACGCGTGAGGGCGCGCAGTCGTTCGTGGACGCGGGCGCCGACGCGATCAAGGTGGGCGTGGGCCCCGGCTCCATCTGCACCACGCGCATCGTCACCGGCGTCGGCGTCCCGCAGGTCACCGCGGTGTACGAGGCGTCGCTGGCCGCGCGCGAGGCGGGCGTGCCCGTCATCGCCGACGGCGGCATGCGGCACTCGGGCGAGATCGGCAAGGCCATCGTGGCCGGTGCCGAGACCGTGATGCTGGGCTCGATCCTGGCCGGCACCGCCGAGTCGCCGGGCGAGACGATCCTGGTCAACGGCAAGCAGTTCAAGGCGTACCGCGGCATGGGCTCGGTGGGTGCGATGTCCTCGCGCGGGAAGAAGTCCTACTCCAAGGACCGCTACTTCCAGGCCGAGGTGGCCGACGACTCGCTCATCGTGCCCGAGGGCGTCGAGGGGCAGGTGCCGTTCAAGGGCAACCTCTCCGCGGTGGCGCACCAGCTCGTGGGCGGGCTGCACCAGACCATGTTCTACGTCGGGGCGCGCACCATCGCCGAGCTCCAGGAGAAGGGCCGGTTCGTGCGCATCACGTCGGCCTCCCTCAAGGAGAGCCACCCGCACGACATCCAGGTGACGGCGGAGGCCCCGAACTACGCGGGAGCCTGACCGCCCCTGACCCGTCACGGCCCCGGGCCCTGCGACACCGCAGGGCCCGGGGCCGTGGCGCTCCCGCCTCTGTCAGAGGCTCCTGGCATCGTCTGCGCCATGGGGCGGACGACGACAAGGAGCACCCGATGACCGAGCACCAGGACGAGGCGTACTCCACCGGCTGGACCCGCGGCCCGCTCGTGGGGTTCGACACGGAGACCACCGGCGTCGACGTCGGGTACGACCGGATCGTGACCGCCGCGGTGGTGCTGCGCATCCCGGGGGTGAGCACCGACGTGCGTACGTGGCTCATCGATCCGGAAGTCCCCATCCCGGCCGAGGCGGCGGCGATCCACGGCATCACCACGGAGCACGCGCGCGCCCACGGCATGCGCGCGGCGGTGGCGCTGGAGGAGATCGCCGCCCTGCTCGCGGCCCACCTCAGCGAGGGCGTGCCGGTGGTCGCCTACAACGCGTCGTTCGACCTGTCGCTGCTGGACGCCGAGCTCGCCCGGCACGGCCTGCCCACGCTGCCCGCCCGCCTGAGGCGCCCGGTCACCCCGGTGCTCGACCCGCTGGTGCTGGACCGCTGGCAGGACCGCTACCGTCGCGGCAAGCGCCGGCTCGGCGATCTGGTGACCCACTACGGCGTCGTCGCCGCGGACGAGCTGCACGCGGCGGACGTGGACGTACTGGCCACCCTCGACGTGCTCGACGCCCTGGCCCGCCGCTACCCGGACCTGGCGGCCATGAGCCTGGAGGAGCTGCACCGCGCCCAGGTGGGTGCGCACGACGACTGGGCACGCAACTTCAACGAGTGGCGGGCGCGCCAAGGGCTGGCGGGTCCGGGGGCGTCGACGGCGTGGCCCGTGGCGCCCGAGGAGGCCCGGGCGCCGCACCGCGGCTGATCCGCGCCGGCCTCCTCGCGGCAGGCGTCACACGGCCACCACGTGCAGCACGACGGCCTGCGCGGGCCACAGCGTGGGGAGCTGGAGGCCCACGTGTGCCAGCACGCGGCCGGGGACCACCAGCGGGTCCTTGCCCATCCACCCGGGGTGGATCCAGCCGTGCCGGCCCGGGCCGAGCTCGTTGCGCACGCGAACCTCGTAGCGCCGGTCGGGGTCGAGCCCCTCCAGGTACAGGCGCTCCGCCTGCATCTCCTCGAGCGAGGCGACCGTGGCGATCGTGAACACGGCCTCGGACCGGTCGGGGGAGACGACACCGCGGATGCGAAGAGCCGGGTCGCGGACGTCGGGGTGCACGACGGTGCCGGTGTGCAGCAGCTCGCGGAGCTCGGCGTAGAGGCGTGCGAACTCGGTGATCGTGGCCGTCTCGTCGGGGGAGCAGGCGAGGATGTCCCACTCGAACCCGGGCGAGCCGAGCAGGGACGTGGCGATCCGGAAGGACAAGTCGGTGGCACGTCCCGACGAGTGCGCGGGGGACGGGCCCACGTGTGCGCCGACGAGCTCGGGCGGCAGCAGCAGCTCGGTCCAGCGCTGGACGTCCTGCCGCTCGACCGGGTCGTTGGAGTCGGACGCCCAGACGCGGTCCGTGTGGGCGAGGGCCCCGAGGTCCGTGCGGGCACCGCCCGACGAGCAGGACTCGATCTCCAGGCCCGGATGGTCGGCCTTGAGCCGGTCCATGAGCCGGTACGCGGCGATGGTCTGCGCGTGCGTGCCCGGGGCCCCGCCGTGCACCGGCTCGACCAGGTCGCGGTTGTGGTCCCACTTGATGAAGTCGACGCCCAGCCGGCCGACCACCTCACTGATCTGCGCCCGCACGTGGTCCCAGGCCGCCGGGTCGGCGAGGTCCAGGACGTACTGGGTGCGGTAGGAGACGCCGTCGGGGGCGGGGACGGAGGCGGGGTTGCCGAGGATCCACTCCGGGTGCCGCCGCGCCAGGTCGGAGTTCAGGTTGACCATCTCGGGCTCGAACCAGAGGCCGAACTGCATCCCGAGGGAGTGGACCAGGCCGGCGAGGGGCTCGAGGCCGTCCGGGTACGCGGACTCGTCGACCACCCAGTCGCCCAGCGAGGAGGTGTCGTCGTCGCGGCCACGGAACCAGCCGTCGTCGAGCACGAAGCGTCCCACCCCCACCTGCGCCGCACGTCGGGCGAGGCGTGCGAGCCGGTCCGGGTCGTGGTCGAAGTAGACGGCCTCCCACGTGTTGAGCACCAGGGGACGCGGGGTGCGGGGGTGCTGGGGGCGGGCGCGCAGCCAGGTGTGGAACCGCTCGGAGAGGCCGTCGAGGCCGCGGTCCGACCACGCGAAGTAGCCCACCGGGGCGGTGTACGTCTCGCCGGTCCCGAGCCGGATCTCGCCGGGTCGGAGCAGCTCGCCGGCACCGAGGAGCGTGGGGTGCTCGGTGACGCGGTCGACGCGGTGGGTCACGTCGGCGCTCCAGCCCACGTGCACGCCCCAGACCTCGCCGCGGCGGTTGAGCGGGGCTCCGGTGCTCGCGAGGGTGACCCAGGGGCCGTCGTGCCCGCCGCGCCCCCGCCGCGACTGCCGGGTGGTCGAACCACGGGGCATGAGCGTCGTCAGCGGGGCCTTCTCCCGCGTCCACCGGCCGCCGAACGTGGTGAGGTGGTCGGCGGTCTTGGGCAGGGGGAGGGTCGCCTCGAGCCAGGCGACGTCGACGGCGTCGTCGGCGCCCGGTGCCGTGTTCGTCAGCGCGGGGGTGAGCAGGACGAGCCCGCCGGCGCCGAGCTCGACGGTGACGGCCAGGGTCAGGTGGGCGGCGTCGTCGTCGGCGACGATGCGGACGCGGGAGCTGCCGCGGTCCACCGAGGTGACCCGCCAGCGCGGGTACAGGGGCCGGCCGCCGCGCGTGGCGAGCAGCCCGGGGCGCCCCGACCACCCGTCGGACTCCTGCGGGACGAGGGGCAGGTGCCACGCCGCGTCGAGCGTGCCGGGCGCGGTCTGACGCTCCGTCATCGGGTCGAGTGCCGCGAGGGCGTCGTCGTCGAGCTCGCCCAGGTCGGCGCCCCAGTACGCGACGGACGGCAGGCCGGTGGTGTCGTGCCGCAGCAGGAGGGTGACGCCGTCGCGGCGCAGCACCGTCCAGGCGGGGGCGGTGGTGCCTGGTCGTGGGGCGGTGTGGGGGGAGGTCACGGTGCTCCTGTCGAGAACGCGGGGACGGCGGGCCGGTCGGTGGGGGTCGGGGATGCAGTGGTCGGGGATGTGGCGGTCGGGGGCGTGGTGGTCAGGGGCACGGCGCCGTCCGCGGGCCGCGGTGGCAGGGTGCGCAGCACGTGCAGCGCACCCCCGAGCGCGGCGGCCGTGCTGGTGTTGGTGCTGACGAGCACGTCGGGGGTGATGAGGTCACGGCTGAGCACCTCGGCGCGCAGCGTGGCCTCGATACGCGCGCGGTACAGCGGCCCGGCGGTGGCGAAGGCGGGCCCGGCCAGCACGAACGTGGCCAGGTCGAACAGGTTGGCGAGCGTCACGGCGGCGGCTGCCAGGTGGTCCGCGGACGCCTCCAGCAGGGTGGTGGCCGTGCGGTCCCCGTCGCGTGCGGCGCGCGCGATCCGCTCGAAGTCGGCGAGCACGTCGCCCGGCGTCCCGCGCAGGCCGAGCCGGTGCGCGGTCGCGGCCTGCCGGAACGCGGCCGCCACGACGGCGACCGGGCTGGCGAGCTCCTGGACGCAGCCGCGCGAACCGCACACGCAGGGCGGCCCGCTCCGGTCGAGGCTGATGTGGCCGATCTCGAGGGCGTTCGAGGCCCGCCCCCGGTACGGCTCGCGATCGACGACGACGCCGCCCCCGATGCCGGTGGCCATGTAGAGGACCCCGAACGTGTCCACGGGCACCGAGCCTCCCCACTGCTCGGCGATGGCGGCGGCCGTGGCGTCGTTCTCCAGGAGGGTGGGCAGGCCGAGGCCGTCGGAGAACGTGGCGGCGAGGGGGAAGCCCGACCACTGGGGTGTCGGCTGCGCCGTGAGCAGGACGCCGCGCTCGCGATCCTGGGGGCCGTGCGTCACGAGCCCGGCGCCGAGCACCTGCTCGTGGGGAACCCCCGCGCTCGCCAGCACGTCCCGCACGTGGTCGACGAGGCCCGCGACGGTGGTCTGCGGTGACGCGTTCCCGGACCCCTGGAGCCGGGTGCCGGCCACCTGCCGACCGGCGAAGTCGATGACGACGATGGCGCTCGACGTGCGGTCCACCTGGACGCCGACGGCGTACCAGGCGTCCGGGACCAGACCGAGCAGGCGTCGCGGCTTGCCGCGCGAGATCCGCTCGATCCCGGCCTCACGGACGAGCCCCTCGCCGATCAGCCCCTTGATCACGGGCGTGACGGCGGGCTGCGTGCGGCCCGAGAGTGCGGCGAGCTCGACGCGGCTCAGGTGCCCGCTCGAGCGGAGCAGGTCGAGCATCGTCGTCTCGGTCGGGCGCCGGACGCGGCGTGTCGCCATCGAGACTCCTCCGGATTACTTGACATGAATAATTAAGTCCATGAAGATTACCGCACGTCGGGGGAGACCAGCCCCGACTCGTCCGCCGGGCGGTGCCGCCCGGTACTGAGAAAGGACCACGGATGTTCCTCACAAGGCGTGCGGGCGCGTTGCTGGCTGGTGCCGCCGCGCTCACCCTGATGGTGGCGGGCTGCAGCTCGGGAGCCTCGGCGGGCGAGGGAGGCTCGAGCGGTGGTGGTAGCGGTTCCACGCTCATCGCCTACACGGGCCAGGCGGGTGACTACCAGATCAACTTCAACCCGTTCTCGCCCTCGAAGATCGGTGGCCTCGGCACCATCTACGAGCCCCTGTTCTTCTACAACAAGGCCCAGGTGGGCGACCCGGTGCCGCTGCTCGGCACCGAGTTCTCCTGGAACGACGACGGCACCGAGCTCGACGTGACCCTGCGCGATGGGGTCACCTGGTCCGACGGCGAGGCGTTCACCGCCGAGGACGTCGCCTTCACGTTCGCGATGATGCAGAAGTACCCGGCCGTCAACGGCAGCGGGTTCGAGGGCACCGCGACGGCGGCGGACGACACCCACGTGACGTTCACCTTCGACGAGCCGGCCTTCGTGCGCGGCCCCGACATCCTCAGCACCCCCATCGTGCCCGAGCACCTGTGGAGCAGCATCGACCCCACCACGGACGTCATCGAGCACCCGGTGGGCACGGGCGCGTACACGCTCGACAACTTCAAGCCGCAGGCATACACGCTCGCCGCGAACCCGGACTACTGGGGTGGTGAGCCCGCGGTCAAGACCGTCCGGTTCATCTCGCTGTCCGGCAACCAGGCCGGCGCCGACGCCATCGCGGCCGGAACCATCGACTGGCAGACCGGCCCGATCCCGGACATCCAGAACACCCACACGAACTTCCCCGACTACGACGCGTACACGCAGGCGCAGAACCAGATGGTGCTCGCCACCTGCTCCAGCGCCGAGCTGGGCTGCACCGGGCCGCAGACCGATCCCGCCGTGCGCCAGGCGCTCTACTACGCGATGGACCGCACGCAGCTCAACAAGCTCGCGTTCATGGACACCGCGTCCGCCATGTCACCGACCTTCGCGCTCACGCCGAGCCAGGACTCCTTCGTCTCCGACTCGATCGCGGAGAAGCAGGTGCCCATGACGGCGCAGGCGGACAAGTCCGCCGCGCTGCTCGAGGCCGACGGCTGGGCCAAGGGCGCCGACGGGATCTACGCCAAGGACGGCGAGCGCCTGTCCCTGACGGTCGAGGTCGTCACCGGCTGGACCGACTACATCACCGCGCTCGACGCGATCACCTCGCAGGCCAAGGACGCCGGCATCGAGATCAAGACGTCGCAGTCGTCGTGGAACGAGTGGACCGAGCGCAAGGGCAAGGGCAACTTCCAGCTGGTCATCGACTCCCTGTGGCAGGGCCCGGCCCCCGACCCGTACTACCTGTACAACTACTTCTTCGACTCCAGCTCGGGCGCCAAGGTCGGTGAGTCCGCGGGCAACAACTTCGCGCGCTACTCGAACGCCGACGTGGACGCCGCGATCGAGGCGCTCGCCGCCCTCGACCCCGGCGACACCGCCGCGCGCCAGCCGTACTTCGACACCATCGAGGAGGCCGTGGTCGCGGACATGCCGTACATCCCGATCCTCACGGGCGGCACCACGAGCATCTGGAACACCGCGAAGTTCAGCGGCTGGCCGTCCGACGACGACCTGTACGCGTTCCCCGCGGTCTGGTCGGCGCTCGACGCGGCCGAGATCTTCAAGAAGCTCACGCCCGCGAGCTGAGCCGGCCCCGAGCCGTCGCCCCCGAAGGAGGAATCCGTGCGGTACATCCTGCGCAAGCTGGGCTTCTACGTCGTCGCCCTCTGGGCCGCGTTGACGCTGAACTTCGCCATTCCGCGTCTCATGCCGGGCAACCCGGTCGACATCATGCTCGCGAAGCTGCAGCAGCGCGGCGGGGTGGTGACACCCGCCACGAGGAAGGCCTACACGCTCCTGCTCGGGGGCGACAGCACCGGGTCCCTGTGGTCCCAGTACGTCAGCTACCTGAAGAACCTCGCTCACGGTGACCTGGGCGTCTCCGTGAGCTACTACCCGGCCAAGGTCTCCGACGTCATCATGCAGTCGCTGCCGTGGACGCTCGTGCTGGTGGGTGTCGCCACCGTCATCGCCGCGCTCCTGGGCGTGCTGCTCGGCGCCGTCGTCGGCTGGAAGCCGGGCACGTGGCTCGACTCCCTGGTGCCCGCGACGACGCTCATGGCGGCCGTGCCGTACTTCTGGCTGGCGCTGATCCTGGCGTACGTCCTGGCACGCGTGCTGGGCTGGTTCCCCCTCCAGGGCGGCTACGACGTCGTCCTGGACGCGGGCTGGAACGGGCCGTTCATCGCCTCGGCGATCCAGCACGGCGTGCTGCCCGCGCTGACCATCGTGCTCGCCTCGATCGGCGGCTGGCTCATGGGGATGCGCAACATGATGGTCTCCACGCTGTCGGAGGACTACGTGCTCACGGCCGACGCCAAGGGGCTGTCGCCCATGAAGATCCTGCGGTCGTACGCGGCCCGCAACGCGGTGCTGCCGTCGGTCGCCGGGTTCGCCATCTCGCTCGGGTTCGTGGTGTCCGGCTCCGTCATCACGGAGCAGGTGTTCTCCTACCCCGGCATCGGCGGTCGCCTGCTGGGCGCCGTCACCAACAACGACTACGCGCTCATGCAGGGCCTGTTCCTGTTCATCACGCTCGGCGTGCTCGGGGCGAACCTCGTGGTGGACCTCCTGTACGGCCTGATCGACCCGCGCACGCGCGCCCGGTCCTGAGCGAGGGAAGCAGACATGACCAATGTGACTGCCCAGACACAGCCTGCGGCCGCGGAGCTCACCGGGCCCGCCGCCGAGCCCGACGGTCCGGGGACGCGAGCGCGGCCCGGGTGGCGTTCGCTCCTGCCCACCATGACGCCCTGGCTCGCGATCGGCCTGGGCCTGGTGATCGTGATCACCCTGTTCGGGATCCTCGGCCCGCTGCTCGTGGGGGATCCGCAGCGCATCCGCGACCAGGGCCTGACGGGGCCCAGCGCCCAGTTCTGGCTCGGCACCACCCAGACGGGGCAGGACGTGTTCGCCCAGCTCGCGTTCGCCACCCGGGGCTCCCTCGAGATCGGCGCGATCGTGGGCGTGATCGCCACCGCGCTGTCCGGGTTCTTCGGCATCTACGGCGCCTACCGCGGCGGGGTCGTCGACGAGGCGTTCTCGCTGTTCTCCAACGTGGCGCTCGTGATCCCCGGCCTGCCGCTGATCATCGTCATCTCCGGGTTCGTGCCGCGCGAGAGCCGCGGGCTGTGGACGATCGCGCTGGTGCTCGCCGTGACGAGCTGGGCGGCGTCGGCACGCGTGCTGCGCGCCCAGACGCTCTCCGTACGCCACCGTGACTACGTCGCCGCCTCGCGGGCCTCGGGTGAGAAACCGTGGCGGGTGATCGTCGTGGAGATCCTGCCCAACCTGCTGCCCGTCATCGCGTCGCAGTTCGTGTTCGCGGTGATCGCGGCGATCCTCGGGGAGGCCGGCCTGGCGTTCATCGGCCTCGGCGCGTCCAACTCCTCGACCCTGGGGACCATGCTGTTCTACGCGCAGAACGGGTTCGCCCTGTCGCTGGGGGCGTGGTGGTGGTTCGTCCCACCGGGCCTGATGATCGCGCTGTTCGGCATGGGGCTGTCCCTCATCAACTTCTCGATCGACGAGATCATCAACCCCAAGCTCAAGAACCTGCGCCGGCACCGCCGGCTCGCCAAGCGTGCCGCGCGGCTCGAACGCGAGCTCACCCGCCGCGGCGCCGCCCAGGAGGCCGACCGATGACCAGCACCGTCCAAGCGCCCGCGGCCACCGCGGCCCGTGGCGCGACCCCTGGCGCCGTCCTGACCGTCGAGGACCTGTCCGTGGTCTACGAGGTCGACCCGCCCGTGACCGCCGTGCGCGGCGCGTCACTGACCCTGCGACGGGGCGAGATCCTGGGTCTGGCCGGCGAGTCCGGCTGCGGCAAGACGACCCTCGCCTACGCCGTCAACCGCCTGCACCGCCCGCCCGCGCGCGTCGCGTCCGGTCGCATCACGTTCCACGACGTCGGCGGCGACGACGTCGACGTGCTCGCGCTGGGCGACCGCGAGCTGCGGGCGTTCCGCTGGAACAAGCTCTCGATGGTGTTCCAGGGTGCGATGAACGCGCTCAACCCCGTCACCACCGTGCGGGCCCAGCTCGCCGACACCCTGCGCACGCACCGCCCCGGGCTCTCGCGCGCCGCCGTGCACGCCCGGTCACGCGACGTGCTGGAGCGCGTGGGCGTGGACCCGGCCCGGCTCACGTCCTACCCGCACGAGCTGTCCGGAGGCATGCGCCAGCGCGTCATGATCGCCATGGCCATGCTGCTCGAACCGCAGATCATGATCATGGACGAGCCGACGACGGCGCTCGACGTCGTCGTGCAGCGCGAGATCCTGCGCGAGATCGTGCGGCTGCGCGACGAGCTCGACTTCGCGGTCATGTTCATCACGCACGACCTGCCGCTCCTGCTGGAGATCAGCAACCGCATCGCCGTGATGCTCGACGGCGAGATCGTCGAGCTCGACACCGCCGCGAACCTGCTCGCCGGTGCCAGCCACCCCTACACCCGCAAGCTCCTGGGCTCGTTCCCGAGCCTGTCCGGGGAGCGCGGCGGGTTCATCCGCAGCGGCGTCGACGAGACCGAGGAGGACCAGGCATGACCACCGTCCACGTGACCGATCTGGTCAAGGACTACTCGATCCGTTCCGGCCTGCGGCGCCGGCGCCTGCGCGCCGTGGACCACGTGAGCCTCGACCTGGTGCCCGGGCGCACCGTCGCGCTCGTCGGCGAGTCCGGGTCGGGCAAGTCGACCATCGCGAAGATCCTCACCCGCATGGAGAAGCCGACATCGGGCACCGTGGAGGTGGCGCTCGACGACGGCACGCCCGTGCGCGGGCCGATGTACCTGCGCCAGGTGCAGATGGTGTTCCAGGACCCGTTCGCGTCGCTCAACCCGTTCCACTCCATCGAGCACCACATCGCGCGGCCGCTGCTGATCCATGAGCGCACCCGCACGGCCGCGCAGACGCACGAGCGGGTGCTCGAGATGCTCGAGCGCGTCAACCTGACCCCGGCCGAGACGATCGCGCCGCGCCGACCCCACGAGCTGTCCGGTGGCCAGCGCCAGCGCGTCGCCATCGCCCGCGCCCTGGCCCCCGGCGCGCAGGTGCTCATCGCGGACGAGCCCGTCTCCATGCTCGACGTGTCCATCCGCCTGGGCGTGCTCAACCTCCTGGGACGCCTCCAGCGCGAGGACCGGCTGGCCGTCCTCTACATCACCCACGACCTGGCCACCGCACGGCACTTCTCCGACGAGATCGTGGTGCTCTACCGGGGCCGCGTCGTGGAACGAGGCCCGGCCGACGCCGTCATCCTGGACCCGCACCACGACTACACCAAGCTCCTCGCGCAGGCCGCCCCGGACCCCGAACGGGGGCCCGAACGCGTCACGGCCGAGGCGGTGATCGACCGGGACGCCATCGACAACTCCGTGTGCTACGACCACTTCCTCGGCGAGTGGGTGCAGGCCGGCACCCCGGCCGCACGGGGCGCCCGCGCCGGCCGGGCCGGGCAGCCCGCGTGACGGACTTCCTGCCCGCCCGGGTCCCGGGACCGGCCGCGCCAGGGACGTCGTCGAAGATGACGTGGCCGGCACCGGGCATCTGCTACGGCGGCGACTACAACCCGGAACAGTGGCCCCGCGACGTGTGGGACGAGGACGTGCGCCTCATGCGCGAGGCGGGCGTCTCGATCGTCACGCTCGGCGTGTTCGCCTGGGGCACCGTCGAGGTGGCCGACGGCGTACGCGACTGGTCCTGGCTGGACGACGCGATCGACCTGCTGCACGCCCACGGCATCGCCGTCGACCTCGCCACGCCCACGGCCGCCCCGCCGAGCTGGTTGCTCACCGCGCACCCCGACATCACCCCCGTGCTCGCCGACGGGTACCGGGAGCCGCCCGGCGGGCGCAACGCCTGGTGCCCCGCCCACCCCGTCTACCGGCGCTACGCGCTGCGGCACGTCGAGGAGCTGGCCCGCCGCTACGGCGCCCATCCCGCCGTGCGGCTCTGGCACGTGGGCAACGAGCTGGGCGGCGGCAACGTGCGCTGCTACTGCGACCGGTCCGCCGCCGCGTTCCGCGCGTGGCTGGCCGACCGGCACGGCTCGCTCGACGCCGTCAACGAGGCGTGGGGCACCGCGCAGTGGGGGCACCGGTTCAGCGCGTGGGAGCAGATCGACCCGCCGCGCGGGCGGCACGGCGCACCCAACCCGTCCCTCTACCTGGACTTCGAGCGGTACTCCTCCGACGCGCTGCTCACGCAGTACCTGGCCGAGAAGGAGGTCATCGCGCGGCACTCCGCGGCTCCCGTGACCACCAACTTCATGGTGGGCGCCGGGGCGCACATCGTCGACTACGCGTCCTGGGCCCCGCACACGGCCGTCGTCGCCACCGACCACTACACGCTCGTCGACGACGAGTGCCGTGAGCAGGACCTGGCGCTCGCGGGCGACCGGACGCGGGGGATGAGCCCGGGCCGCGCCCCGTGGCTGCTCATGGAGCACTCGACGGGCGCCCCGAGCTGGCAGCAGCGCAACCGCGCGAAGGACCCCGGCGAGATCGCCCGCAACGCCCTGGGCCACGTGGCTCGCGGCGCCGACGGCGTCCTGTTCTTCCAGTGGCGTGCGTCCCGGGCGGGCGCCGAGCAGTTCCACTCGGCGATGCTGCCGCACGGCGGCACACGGACCCGGGTGTGGCGCGAGGTGGTGGCCCTGGGCGCGGACCTGCGCCGTATCGCGGAGGTGGCCGGGACGCGCGTCGAGCCCGCCCGCGTGGCCGTCGTGGTGGACGACGCGGCCGGCTGGGCGCTCCAGCACGGCCTCATGCCGCACCGCGGGCTCAGCTACGGACGCGAGCTGCGGGCCTGGCATCGTGCGCTGTGGGACCGGCAGGTGCTGTGCGACGTCGTGCCGGTCACGGCCGCGCTGGACGGCTACGACCTGGTCATCGTGCCCACGCTGCTGGTGGTGGACGACGACGCCGCGGCGCGCCTGGCGGGCGTGCCGGAGCGTGGCGGCACGCTGGTGGTCACGTACCTGTCCGGCATCTGCGACGCGGACGGCCAGGTGATCCCGGGCGGGTTCCCCGGGCGCTTCCGCGACGTGCTGGGCGTGTGGACGGACGAGTTCTACCCGCTGCAGCCAGGCGAGCGGGTGGCGCTCGACGACGGCTCCACCGTGGCCGACTGGACGGAGCGCGTGGTGCTGGACGGCGCCCAGGCCGTGGTCCGGTACACGTCGAGTTCGCTGGCCGGGGCGCCCGCCGTGACCGAGCGCCCCGTGGGCACCGGCGCGGCCTGGTACGTCTCCGCCGCGCTGGAGCTCGACTCCCTGGGCCGCGTCGTCGACCGCCTCCTGGCGGAGACGGGAGTGCCCCGCACCGTGGAGGCCCCGGCGGGCGTCGAGGCGGTGCGCCGGGTGGGGCCCGGCGGCTCCTACCTGTTCCTCCTCAACCACACCGACGCCGAGCACGCGGTGACCGGGTCCGGTGCTGCGGACCTCGCGGGCACCGACCTGCTCACGGGCGCCGCCGTCGCAGGGCGCATGCTGGTGCCGCCCGGTGCGGCGCGCGTGGTGCGCGAGCACCGGACCCATCCGTGACCCATCCGTGACCCATCCGTGACCACGACTCCCGAAGGACGAGCGATGACCCCCACGACGTTCCGCCCGCTGCACGCCGACTGGACCCTGACGGCCGTGGACGGGCCGGTCCCGGCCGCCGCGGCGGCGGCGCTGCGGGCGGGCGTCCCGGCGGCCGTCCCGGGCGAGGCGCACCTGGACCTGCTGGCCGCCGGGCTGATCGCCGACCCGTTCGACGGCGACAACGAGTCGGCGCAGCAGTGGATCGGGGACACGTCGTGGCGGTTCGCCACCACGTTCGACTGGTCCCCGGACGGCGCCACGCGGCACGACCTGGTGGCGTACGGCCTGGACACGGTGGCCACGGTGGAGCTCAACGGCGTCGTCGTCGCGACCACGCAGAACATGCACCGCTCCTACCGGTGGGACGTGGGCACCGTGCTGCGCGAGGGCGCGAACACGCTCGCGGTGACGTTCGCGGCGCCCGTGCCGGAGGCCGCCGCGCGGGCCGCCGAGCGCGGCGCGCTGCCCCGCGTGAACCACCACGAGTACAACCAGCTCCGCAAGATGGCGTGCTCGTTCGGGTGGGACTGGGGGATCGACGTCGCGGGCGCCGGGATCTGGAAGCCCATCGGTCTGGACGCGTGGTCGGGCGTGCGGGTGGCGTCCGTGCGGCCGCTGGTCGACGTCGTCGACGACGAGGGCGTGCTGACCGCGCACGTCGAGATCGAGCGTGACGGTGCGGCGGACGACGATGTGCCGGTGACCGTGACCGTGACGTCCCCGGCCGGCCAGGAGTGGGTCGCCGCGGGCCTCGTGCCGGCCGGCCGGACCACGGCGGTGGTCGAGGTGCGCGTGCCCGACGTGGAGCGGTGGTGGCCGGCCGGGCACGGGGAGCAGCCGCTGTACGGCGTCGGCGTCGTCGCGGCAGGGGCGTCCTGGTCGGGGCGGGTGGGCTTCCGCACGGTCGCGCTGGACACGGCCGACGACGCCGCGGGCGCCCCGTTCGTGCTGCGCGTCAACGGCGAGGCGGTCCAGGTGCGCGGCGTGAACTGGATCCCCGACCACGCGTTCCTGACGCAGGTGACCCGGGAGCGGCACGCCCGCGGCGTCGCGGACGCGCTGGGCGCGAACGTCAACCTGCTGCGGATCTGGGGTGGCGGGATCTACGAGAGCGACGACCTGTACGACCTGGCGGACCAGTCGGGGCTCCTGGTGTGGCAGGACTTCCCGTTTGCGTGCGCCGCGTACCCGGAGGATCCCGGGACGTGGGCGGAGGTCGAGGCGGAGGCGCGCGAGAACGTGACCCGGCTCTCGCCCCACCCGTCCCTGGTCATCTGGAACGGCAACAACGAGAACACGTGGGGGTCGGTGGACTGGGGGTGGGGCCACGAGCTCGCGGGCCGGGCCTGGGGCGACGGCTACTACACGCGCCTGCTGCCGGGCGTGCTGGCCGAGCTGGACCCGACCCGCTGCTACGCCCCGGCCTCCCCGTTCTCGTTCGGCGACTACCGCCACCCGAACGACGAGCGCTACGGCACCATGCACATCTGGGACGTGTGGAACCGCGCGGACTACACGGTGTACCGGGACTACCGGCCCCGGTTCGTCTCCGAGTTCGGCTTCCAGGCCCCGCCGGCGTGGTCCACGCTGACCTCCGTGGTGCACGACGCCCCGCTGGACCCGTTCGGCCCGCAGATGCTGGTGCACCAGAAGGCGCACCTGGGCAACCGCAAGCTCGAGCGCGGCTGGCAGGGGCACCTGCCGGACCCGCGCGGCATCGAGGACTGGCACTGGACCACCCAGCTCAACCAGGCCCACGCCGTCCGGCTCGGGGTCGAGCACTTCCGGTCGCTGACCCCGCACTGCACGGGTGCCATCCTGTGGCAGCTCAACGACAACTGGCCCGTGGTGTCCTGGGCGGTGGTGGACCACCACGGGCACCGCAAGCCCGTGTGGCACGCCCTGCGGGACGCGTTCGCGCCGCGCCTGGCGACGGTCCAGCCCCGGGCGTCGGCCGCCGCGCGCGAGGCGGCCTGGGAGGGCCTGGACCCCGTGCCGGACACGACCGCGCTCGTGCTCGTCAACGACACCGGCGCGCCGTTCGCGGGGACCTTCACCGCGACCCGGCAGCTCTTCGACGGGACGGTCCTGGCGCGGGCGAGCCTGAGCGCCGCGGTGCCCGCGCGGGGCGCGGCCGAGGTGGTGCTCCCGCCCGAGGTGGTGACGTTCGCCGACGCGTCGCGCGAGGTCGTCGTGGTCACGCCCGACGCCGCCGCCTCCGGCTTCGCCCGTGCGTACCTCGACGGCGCCGACGTCGTCGGGCAGGCGCTCGACCCGGACCCGCTCACCGTCACGGCGCAGGCCGTGGCCGGCGGGGTGGACGTGACGGTGACGGCGTCGTCGTACGCGCGCGACGTGATGGTGCTGGCGGACCGGGCCGACCCGGCCGCGCGCGTGGACGGCGGGATGGTCACGCTCACGGCCGGGCAGGCGGTGACGTTCCACGTCACGACGTCCGCGGGGGCCGATGCGGCGGCGTTCGCGGCGACCGTGCGGTGCGCGAACGACCTGCTGCGCTGAGCGCCGCCGGCTACCCGCCGAGCGGCGGGTGGACGGTGGCGGGCGCCGCCACGAACTCCTGGACGGCCAGCACCGCGGCGCCGCGCGCCCACTCGGAGAAGTCGACGCCGTGCACGTCCAGCAGGGGCGGCGGGTCGGTCGGGCGGCGCACGCGCATGGCGTCGTCGAGGGCGGCACGGTTGAGCGTCGCGAGCGCGGCGCCCTCACCCGAGAGCACCACGTGCTCGACGAGGGCGAAGTCCGCGACGGACGCGACCAGGTCGCCCAACACCGCCACGGCGTCGTCGACGACGCGGCGGCAGGCGGGGTCGCCGTGGTCGGCGAGCGTGAGCACGTCGTCGTAGGACAGGTCGCGGCCGTGGTCGGCTGACGCGCGGGCGCAGATCTCCGTGGTGGTCAGGAACGAGGCGACCGTGCGCACCGCCCCGTCGGCGGCCACGGACACGACGTGCTGCCCCAGGCCGTTGAGGTCGGCGGCCCGGCTGCGCAGGTTCCGGTTGTGCACCACGAGCGCGAACCCGACGCCGGCGCCGATGGTGATCACCGCGAACCGGTCCAGCTCGCGCGCCGATCCGTACCAGTGCAGGTACCCGGCCAGCCCGGCGACGTCGTTGTCGACGACGGCGGGAAGGCCCGTGCGGGCGGTCAGGCCCCCGGCGACGTCGACGCCGGACCAGCCCATGAACGGGGCGGCCGTGACGGTGGCCCGGTCGGGGGCGTGACCGCCGACGGTCACGCCGATGCCACGCAGCAGGTCGGTGCCGCCCGGCGTCTGCTCGACCAGCCGGGCGATCTGCGCCAGCACCGCGTCGGGTGCGGTGGACGCCAGGGGCTCGCGCGCCTCCGCGACGACGGCGGCGCGCAGGTCGGTGCGCACCACGTAGAGGTGGTCCCCGGTGATCTTCACGCCGGCCACATGGTGGTTCTCGATGACGACGTCGAGGGGCATGCGGGGCCGCCCGCCCGTGCCGGGAACCCGCTCGGCGGCCGTCTCGGCGAGCACCCCGAGCGCGATGAGCGGGCGCGTCAGCCGGGTCACGTTGGGGAGGGTCAGGTGCAGGGTGGCCGCGAGCTCGGTGCGGGACTGGGGTCCGCGCACCAGGACCTCGCGCAGGATCGAGCGCGACCCCAGCGGGGTGTCGGTGAGGGTGCGCAAGGGGGGCCGCGTGGACACGGGGTCACGCTAACCCGCCCGGCGCCCGCGGCGGTGCGGGTGAGCGCCGGTAGTCTGGCCCGGTGAGCAACGAGATCGAGATCGGCCGTGGCAAGCGCGGACGCCGGGCATACTCCTTCGACGACATCGCCGTCGTCCCCTCCCGTCGCACCCGCGACCCCAAGGACGTCTCGGTGGGGTGGCAGATCGACGCCTACCACTTCGACCTGCCGATCATGGCCGCCCCGATGGACTCCGTGATGAGCCCGGCCACCGCGATCGCGCTCGGCCACCACGGTGGCCTGGGCGTGCTGGACCTCGAGGGGCTGTGGACGCGGTACGAGGCGCCCGAGGCGCTGCTCACGCAGATCGCGCAGCTTCCCGCCGACCAGGCGACGCGGCGCATGCAGGAGATCTACGCCGAGCCCATCAAGGCGGAGCTGATCGCGCACCGCCTGAAGGAGATCCGGGCGGCGGGCGTCTCGGTCGCGGGCGCGCTGAGCCCGCAGAACACGCAGGAGCACTACAAGGCCGTCGTGGACGCCGGGGTGGACCTGTTCGTCATCCGTGGCACCACGGTCTCGGCGGAGCACGTTTCCACGAACGCGGAACCGCTCAACCTCAAGCGGTTCATCTACGAGCTGGACGTGCCCGTCGTCGTGGGTGGCGCGTCCACCTACACCGCGGCGCTGCACCTCATGCGCACGGGAGCCGCGGGCGTGCTGGTCGGCTTCGGCGGGGGCGCCGCGCACACCACGCGCGTCTCGCTGGGCATCCACGCGCCCATGGCCACCGCCGTCTCCGACGTCGCCGCGGCCCGCCGCGACTACCTCGACGAGTCCGGCGGCCGGTACGTGCACGTGATCGCGGACGGCGGCGTCGGGCGCTCGGGCGACATCGTCAAGGCCGTCGCGTGCGGCGCGGACGCCGTCATGCTGGGCGCCGCGCTCGCGCGGGCGGCCGAGGCGCCGGGCCAGGGCTGGCACTGGGGGCCCGAGGCGCACCACTCGCAGCTCCCGCGCGGCGAGCGCGTCGAGGTGGGCACCGCGGGCACGCTCGAGGAGATCCTGTTCGGCCCGGGTCGCCAGGCAGACGGCTCCCTGAACCTGGTGGGCGCCCTCAAGCGTGCGATGGCCACGACGGGGTACTCGGACCTCAAGGAGTTCCAGCGCGTCGAGGTCGTGGTCTCCCCGTACCGCCCGAACTGACGGGGCGACCCGCCCTTCGGGGCCCACGACGTCCCTGACGGCGTGTCCCACGGCATGGGTAGTGTGCGACGTATGGACAGCGGTCATGCAGCGTCGCACACGCCCGGTCTCGTCGATCCCGATCTGCCCGCCGGGACCTACCGGCTCGAACCCGACGCGGTCGCGCCGCTCGTCGCGCGCATCGCCACCGCGCACGCCGCAGGGGAGCATCGCGCGCTGACCCCGTTCACCGGGGCGCCGCTCGTCACGATCCCGCTCTCGTCGCCCGACGACGTCGCCGCCGCCGTCACGGGTGCGCGTGCGGCGCAGCCGGCGTGGGCAGGGGTCCCGGTGCGCGAGCGCGCCCGGGTGCTGCTGCGGTTCGCGGGCGACGTGCTCGACGGGCAGGCCGACGTGCTCGACCTGCTCCAGCTCGAGGGCGGCAAGGCGCGCGCCCACGCGTTCGAGGAGGTCGCGTACGCCTCCCAGGTGGCGCGCCACTTCGCGGTCGCCGGGCCCCGGTACCTGGCGCCACGCGCCGTCGGCGGCATGATCCCGTTGGCCACGGCCGCGCAGGTGCACCTGTGGCCGGTGGGCGTCGTCGGCGTCATCGCGCCGTGGAACTACCCGCTGTCCATGGTGGTCTCCGAGGCGCTGCCCGCCCTGCTCGCGGGCGACGCCGTCGTCGTCAAGCCGGATCCGCAGACCACGCTGACGGCGCTGTGGGTGGCGCAGCGGCTGGAGGCGTGCGGGCTGCCGCCCGGGCTGTTCCAGGTGGTCGCGGGCGGCGCGACGGTGGGGGGAGCGCTGGTCGACGCCGTCGACCACGTGGTGTTCACCGGGTCGACCGCCACGGGCCGCACGGTCGCGGCGCAGGCCGCGGGCCGGCTCATCGGCGCCACGCTGGAGCTCGGCGGCAAGAACGGCATGTACGTGGCCGCCGACGCGAACCTCGACGCGGCGGTGCACGGCGCGGTGCGGGCCTGCTTCGCGAACGCCGGGCAGCTCTGCGTGTCGGTGGAACGGCTGGTGCTGCACGAGGCGGTCGCGGACGAGTTCACGGACCGGTTCGTCGCCGCGACCCGGGCGCTGCGGCTCGGCCCGCAGCTCGACTACACGGCCGACGTCGGCTCGCTCGTCTCCGCCGACCAGCTTGCCCGCGTCACCGACCACGTGGACGACGCCCTGGCGCGCGGGGCGCGGGCGCTCGCGGGGGCCGTGCACCGCCTGGACGTCGGCCCGTACTTCTACGCGCCCACCGTGCTGGACCAGGTGCCCGACGACGCCGTGTGCGCCCGCGAGGAGACGTTCGGGCCGGTGGTCTCGCTGCGCCGGGTCGCGTCCGACGACGAGGCCGTGGCCGTCATCAACGACTCGCCCTACGGGCTCAACGCGTCGGTGTGGTCGCGCGACGCGCGGCGGGCACGGGCCGTCGCGGGGCGGCTGCGCGCCGGGACCGTCAACGTGAACGACGGGTACATGGCGGCGTTCGGCTCCGTCGCGGCACCCATGGGCGGGTTCGGCGCGTCCGGCCTGGGGCGGCGGCACGGGCGCCAGATCATCGAGGCTCTCACCGAACCGCAGACCATCGCGACCCAGCGGGTACCGCTCGACCGCCTGTACGCGCTGGGTGGGGACACGGTGGCGGGCGCGCTGACGGCGTCGATGCGCGCGCTGCGGGCGTTGCGGCGGCCGTGAGCTGACGGGAGAGCGCGGTGCAGGACGCCGTCGTCGTCGGGTCCGGCCCCAACGGGTTGGCCGCGGCCGTGACCCTGGCGCAGGCCGGGGCGCACGTCACCGTGCTGGAGGCGAACGACACGATCGGGGGCGGGGCGCGCACGCTCGACCTGGGCCTGGCGCCCGGGGTCGTGCACGACGTGTGCTCGGCGGTGCACGCGATGGCGTGGGCGTCGCCGTTCTTCCGGGCGTTCGACCTGGCCGCGCACGGCGTCGAACTCATCACCCCGGAGGTGTCGTACGCGCAGCCCCTGGACGGCCGGTCGCCCGCCGTCGCGTACCGGTCGCTGGAGCGCACCGTGGCCGAGCTCGGGGCGGACGGGCCGGCGTGGCGGTCGCTGGTCGGCGCGGCATCGCGGCGGTGGGAGGCGGTCGCCGCGGTGGGCCTGGGCGACAAGCGGTCCCTGCCGCCGGGGCTCGGGTCGCCGGGCGCCCTGGTGGCGGCGGCCCGGTTCGGGCTCGGGGTGCTCGAACAGGGCACGCGCGTGTGGGATCGCCGGTGGCGCACGCCCGACGCTGCCGCCCTGCTCACGGGGGTCGCGGCGCACGCCATCACGCCCCTGCCGTCGCTGGCCGGGGCGGGCACGGCCCTGCTGCTGGCGTCGCTGGCCCACGCGGGCGCCGGGTGGTCGATCCCGCGCGGCGGGTCGCAGGCCATCACCGACGCCCTGGTGCGGGACCTGCTCGCCCACGGCGGCGAGGTGGTCACCGGGGTGCGCGTGCGCGGGCGCGCCGACCTGCCCGCCGCGCGCGCCTACCTGTTCGACACCGCGCCGCGCACGCTGCTCGACGTCGTCGGGCCTTCCCTGCCCGTCGGCGTCCGGCGTGCGCTGGCCGGGTTCCGGTACGGGAACGGCGCCGCCAAGGTGGACTTCGTGCTCAGCGGGCCGGTGCCCTGGGCGGACCCGGACGGCGTCGGCGCCGTGGCCCGGGCGGGGACGCTGCACGTGGGCGGCACGCGCGAGCAGATGGCGCACGCGGAAGCCCAGGTGGCGGCCGGGCGGCACGCCGAGCGGCCCATGACGCTGGTCAGCGACCCGTCCGTGGCCGACCCGGGCCGGGTCGTGGGTGGCCTGCGGCCCCTGTGGACGTACGCGCACGTGCCCGCCGGGTCCGACGTCGACGTCACCGAGGCGGTCACCGCGCAGCTCGAACGGTTCGCGCCCGGGTTCCGCGACGTCGTCGTCGCCTCGCGGTGCGTCCCGGCTGCGCGCATGGGCCGCCACAACCAGAACTACGTGGGCGGGGACATCGCGGCAGGCGCCGTGACGATGTGGCAGATGATCGCCCGGCCCACCGCCCGCGCGAACCCGTACGCGGCGGGCGGGGGCGTGTACCTGTGCTCGCAGTCGACGCCGCCCGGGCCCGGCGTGCACGGCATGTCCGGCTACCACGCTGCCCGGCGGGCGCTGCGCGACGTGTTCGGGGTGCGCGTCCCGGCGCTCTGACGCTGCGCTCGGGACGCGGCGCTACCAGTTCGACACCCGCTCGAACGACAGGTCCGCGATCACCTGCGTGCCGTGCTCCTGGGCGGCGATGCACACGCGGCGCAGGTCGAACCAGGCGACCGTCGTGCACACCCCGTCCTGCGCGAGCAGATCGGCGCGCGCCGTGCCGGGTAGCCCCGCGTCGTCGAAGGTCACCCGCAGCCAGCACCCGCCCGGCCCGCACTCGCGGCCCGACCGGGTGGCCTCCACGCCCGCGGGCAGGGTGGCCTGGCTCGCGGTGGGGACCGCCGACCCGTCGAACTGGACCGCCAGCACGGGGAACATGAAGAACGCACCCACCGCGAGGACGATCAGCACCCGGACTCCGAGCCACCGACGCCGGCGCGGCGGGGTCGCGGGGCGGCGGCCGGTCGGGCGGCCTGGGGTGGCGCGGCCTGGGGTGGGGCGACCTGACGTGGGGCGACCTGACGTGGGGCGGCGGGCGGCGGTGGCCTGCGGCCGCTTCCCGCCTCCGCGCGCCGGGCTCCGGCCCGTGGCAGCACCCGGCTTGGTCACCATGACAGCGATCCTCGCCGATGCCGCACCCCCGCGCCGGGAGTTGGCGTTCGCGCCGCCCTCCCCGTCGGCCTCGGGGGATGAACGTTGCGGATTGTCACGGCAACGCCGCGGTTGCCGTGACAGACCGCAACGCGGATCGGCGTCGGCGTCGTCGTCAGCGGCCCAGGGCCTCGCGGGCGGCCGCCTTCCAGGACGCCGGGACCTCCCGCACGTGCCACCACAGCCACTGGGCGCGGGTGGCGCTCGCGGCGGAGACGCCCACGCCCACGGCGTCGAGGCCCGCGCGGGCGCAGGAGAACAGGGCGCGCGGCAGGTGGTAGTCCTGCGTGATGACGACGGCGGTGCGCGCCCCGTACACGTCACCGGCGCGGCGGCAGGTGGCGGTGGTGTCGAACCCTTCGCGGTCGAGCACGAGCGCGTCATCGGGAACGCCCAGGTCCAGGATCCAGTCGCGCATGGACGCGGGCTCGTCGTAGGAGCCGCCGCCGGGGGTGTCGTGGGCGTCACCCGAGAGGATCACGGTGGGCGCGGCGCCGGCGGCGTAGAGGTCGGCGGCGGCCGCGAGGCGGCGGCGCAGATACGTCGACGGGGTGCCGTCGGGGCGCAGGCCCGCGCCGAGCACGACGATGGCGTCGACCGAGGGGACGTCGTCGATCGCCCGGGTGTGCGCCCGGCCCACGCCCTGCACCCACGCGACGGGGGCGACCAGTGCGATCACGAGCACTCCGGCCGTGGTCAGCAGCGCGCGGCGGTGCCCGGTTCTCATGGGGGGACGCTACCCGCGGCTCGGCATCAGCGGCGGGGTCGCAACCGGTGCGGGCGCCCGGAAAACGATTCCCGTGGCGCCGCGTGTCGCGCTACGCTCGCGCCCGGCGGCGCGCAACTGTGGTGCCCGTCACAGGAGCCCGCGCCCGGGTCGTCCGGCGTGGGAGGTCAGGGAGGAGCCGGAGTTGCAGGTCATCGCTGGTGAGGTCGACTGTTCACCCGCCGACGTCGGGTTCGACGAGAGCCGGGCCGACGCCCTGCTGCGCCACTTCGGGCGCCTGATCGACGAGGGCAAGCTCCAGGGCGCCTCGTACTGCCTCTCGCGGGGCGGACGGGTGTTCCTGCACGGCGCCATCGGGGCGCGCTCCTGCCTGGACGGCGACGACTCCGCCCTGCGGCCCGACGACCTCCAGTTCGTCGCGTCGATGACCAAGGTGTTCACGGCGACGGCGATCATGCAGCTCGTCGAGGACGGGCTGATCCGCCTGGACCAGGGCGTGGGCGAGATCCTGCCGCAGTTCGCCACGCCGCCGTTCGACCGGATCACCCTCTTCCACCTGCTGACGCACACCTCCGGGATGCACCCGGACACCGGCTGCCTGCCCAACAAGTACGAGGTCAACTACTGGGGTGCCATGGAGTACGCCTACCGGTTGTACGACGCCGCATCGGGTGAACCGTTCGACCCGATCGCGGCGGCCCTCGCCGTCGGGGTGCGCGACGAGCCGAACCGGCAGTGGCTCTACTCGACGTTCGGGTACGTGGTGCTCGGCTGGGTGATCGAACAGGTCACGGGTCGTTCGGCGCACGCCGTCATCGAGGACCGGATCGCCGCACCGCTCGGCCTGGCGGACACGTTCTTCGCCCCGCCGTCGGACGCGTTGGACCGGTACATGGTCACGCCGTGGTTCTCGAACCGGATCGAGAAGGCCCGCCGCGGGGAGGACATCTTCCGCGGCCTGCCCGGCACGGGCGGCGGGATGAGCTCCACCCCGTACGACCTCAACCGGCTCGGCAACGCGTTCCTCAACGGGGGCGTGCTGGACGGTGCCCGGATCCTGGGGCGCAAGACCGTGGAGAAGATGACCACGCCCGCGGTCGCGCTGCCCAACTACTGCTGGGGGGCCGACGGGGCGCCGCGCCGCTACGGCATCGGCTTCGACATGGTGGACCGGCTGGAGTTCACGTTCTCGGACAGCACCTACTGCCACGAGGGTGCCGGGTACGTGCAGCTCGTCGTCGACCCGCGTGAGGAGCTCGTCTCCTCGGTGTTCGTGCCGTTCACCGAGCCGGGTCAGTTCCACCCCGAGGCGCTGCACGGCACGCAGAACGTCATCTGGTCAGGGCTGACGTGACCGCCGCGCCGATGGCGCGGCAGGGGATGCGGGGGTGGACGCGGGGCTGGGCGGTCCTGCGGGCCGTGTCGGTGGTCACGTACAAGGAGTGGGCGGCGTACCGCACGCACTCGCTCGTGTCCGCGTTCGTGGGGCCGGTCTACTTCGTGGTCCAGTACTTCATCTGGACGGCGGTGTACGCCGACGCCGGCACGCTGCACGGCCTGGAGCTCACGCAGATGATCCGGTACTTCGGCGCCGCGACCCTGATCGGCTACCTGACCATGGACTTCGCTGACTGGAACCTGTCGATGCTGGTGCGCACGGGCCGGTACCTGACGTTCGCGCTGCGCCCGGTGCACCACCGCTCGTTCGCGTTCGCGCAGAAGGTGGGGCACCGCACGCTGGGGTTCGCGTTCGAGTTCGTGCCGTGCCTGGCGATCTTCGTGCTGCTCTTCCGGGTGGACATGCGTCCCGCCGCCATCGGGTGGCTGGTCGTGACGCTGGCGCTGGCCTTCCTCATGGGCTTCCTGGTGCGGTACTGCCTGGGGCTCACCTCGTTCTGGCTCGTGGAGGCCGGTGGGCTGCAGGGCGTGTTCGCGCTGCTCAGCGGGCTGTTCTCGGGTGCGCTGATCCCGCTGGTCTTCTTCCCGCACTGGCTGCAGGTGGCGCAGTTCTTCCTGCCGTTCCAGTACATGGTCTACGTCCCGGCGATGGTGTTCACGGGCACGTACTCGCTGGGCAGCATCGCGATGTCCGTCCCGCAGGTGGTGGGCTGCCAGGCGGGCGCCGTCGTCGTCATGTACGCGCTGAGCGAGGTGCTGTACCGGGCGGCGATGCGGCGGTTCACGGATGCGGGCAGCTGATGCGCCGCTATCTGGCCGCCTACCGCGTCTGCCTGCGGATCGCGGTGCGGCAGGCCACCACCTACCGGGCCAGCTTCGTCCTGTCGAGCCTCATCGCGCTCGCGGCCAACCTCGCCTTCCCGTTGGTCACCGTGCTGATCTACGGCTCCGGGGCCGGGTTCCCCGGCTGGACGGCCGACGAGGTGCTGCTGATCCAGGCTGTGTTCACGCTGTCCACCGGCCTGTCGGGGATGGTGCTGGGCGCGGTGGTCTGGGTGACCACGCTGCGGGTGCGCGAGGGAACGCTCGAGGTGGTGCTGCTCAAGCCCCTGCGCCCGCTGCCCTTCATCGTGCTGACCACGGTGCAGCCCGAGAGCGCGGGTGTCGGCCTGGGAGGCGCGGTGCTGATGGGCTGGGCGGCGTCCCGCTCGGTGCACGGGCTCACCGCCGCCGGGGTGCTGGCGTTCCTCGGGCTGTTCGTGGCCGGGCTGTGCGTCATGGCCGGGGTGGCCCTGATCATGGCGGCAACCTCGTTCCGGTGGGTGGGGAACGCCCGCCTGCCGGAGATCGCCGACAGCGTGCACGCGTTCGGCCGCCACCCGCTGCGAGTCTTCCCGGGGGCCGTGCAGGGGGCGGTCACGTTCGTCGTGCCCGTGGCCATGGTGGGCTTCTACCCGGCGTCGGCCCTGCTGGGGCGCGAGGCGGCCGGCATGTGGCCGGCGGCGGCGATGTGCGTGGCCTTCCTGGCCGGGGGCGTGTGGCTCTACCACCGGCAGATCCGGAACTATCAAGGGGTGGGCGGGTAACGCCGATGGAACCTGTCATCGAGGTCGAAGGCCTCTCCAAGAGCTATGTGACCTACCGGCGCGGCAAGGGCCTGCTGCGCCGTGAGCGCGTCACCGTCACGGCCGTCGACGACGTCTCCCTGACCATCGGTGCGGGCGAGATCTGCGGGATGCTGGGCCCCAACGGGGCGGGCAAGTCCACCACGATCAAGATGCTGTGCGGCGCCCTGCTGCCGTCCGCGGGCACCGTGCGCGTGCTCGGGTATGAGCCGTTCCGCGACCGGCGCCGCTACGTCCAGGAGATCGGCGCGGTGTTCGGCCAGAAGTCGCAGCTCGTGTGGGACATCGCGCCGATCGACAGCTTCGCGATGAACAAGGCCATCTACGCCGTTCCCGACGCGCAGTACCGCGAGACGCTGGACGAGCTCGTGACGCTGCTCGACGTGGCCGACAAGATCCAGGTGCCCACGCGCGTGCTCTCGCTGGGGGAGCGCATGAAGTGCGAGTTCATCATGGCCATGCTCCACCGGCCGAAGGTCGTGTTCCTCGACGAGCCGACCATCGGCCTGGACGTCATCGCGAAGGCCGCGATCCGGGACTTCGTGCGCGGCATGCAGGCCCGCGGCACCACGTTCGTGCTCACCACGCACGACCTGGAGGACGTCGAGCGGCTAGCCGAGCACGTGGTGATCATCGGCGGCGGCACCAAGGTCTTCGACGGCACCCTCCACGACCTGCGCCGCAGCCTGGGCGAGACCAGGATCGTCGAGCTGACCCTGGCCCGGCCGGCGGGCGGCGCGGATCTCGCCGGCCTCGGCGCGGCGGGCCTCGCCGTCGTCGGGCGGCGCTCCGAGCTGGAGGTCACGATCGAGGCAGACCTGCGGTCGCTCAACCCCGCCGAGCTGCTCGCCACCCTCTCGCAACGCCTGGAGATCACCGACATCTCCATCCGGGAGCTCCCCATGGAGCGGGTGATCACCGAGATCTACGCCACGAACGGGCGGTGATCCAGCGCGGCCAGCTCCGCGCGGAGGTTGGCCGCCGCCCGCTGTGACCAGCGCGCTCGCGCCTGCGGGGTGCGGTAGAGGGAGGGCAGGGAGAGCAGCTGCTCCAGGACCTCGCCCCGCCCGCGGCGGAAGTCGCCGTCGGGCACGTGCCCGTACTCGGCGCGCACCTGCTGGGCGTACCGGGTGTACCGGGCCGGAGCGCCGCCCAGCACGGCCAGGTCGGCGTCGCTGACGAGGGCGCCAGGAACGTCGCCCGGCTCCGGGTCGTGGGTCGCGGTCACCAGCACCAGGCGTGCGACGTCGTCGGCGGCCACCCCGGGGAACGCGCCGAGGAGGCTGACGGCGAGGGTCGCGGACCGCTCCTCGTCGCGGTTCGCCTCCCCGCCGTGGACGGCGTCGTGGAACCACACGGCCAGGCGGGCGGTCCGTGCGGCGTGCGCGCCGAGCCCGGACCCGGCGAGCAGCAGGTCGAACGCGTCGAGCGTCGCGGCCAGGTGCAGCCGCCCGTGGTAGACGCGGTGCGGTTCGTTCCAGCGGGTGAACAGGTCGTCGCCGACGGCGATCCAGGCCGCATCGTGTGCCGACGACGGCGTAGCCAGCCGTGCCCACCGCGCGGTCAACGCGGCGCGCGAGGCCGGGAACCGCTCGCGGCCCGGCACCCGCACCCCGGACGCGCCGAGCCGGCGGGCCAGGGTGCCCCCGTCGACGGGGACCGCCCCGGCCGCCACCAGGTCGTCATGGCGCCGGTCGGGGACGTCGTAGTGGTCCAGGTCGAAGCCCCGGTCGGGCAGGTCGGCCGCGCGCGCGAAGGTGCGCAGCTCGTGCAGCGACGTGTCGGAGACGAGGTGCGACCACAGCCGCCCGTGCGCGGGCCACGCCGGCGGATCGATGAGGATCACGCGCCTGATCCTACGAACCCCACATCCAGAGGGGCGGTGGGTCAGGCGATCGCGGCGACCGACTGGCGGGCGATGGCCAGCTCCTCGTTGGTGGGCACCACCATGACGAGCGGGCCCTCGTGACCGTCGGGGGAGATGCTGCGCGGCTCCTTGGACCGGACCGAGTTCTTGGCCGGGTCGACGGCCAGGCCCAGGAACCCGAGCGCGTCGGCCACCTCCTGGCGGATGGGGTAGGAGTTCTCGCCCACCCCGGCGGTGAAGGTCAGCACGTCGATGCCGCCCATGACGGCCGCGTACGCGCCCACGTACTTCACGAGGCGGTGGCGGTACACGTCGAGCGCGGCGATGGCCAGGGCGTCACCGGCGTCGGCGGCGTCGCGCAGGTCGCGCATGTCGGCGCGCCCGGACAGGCCCAGGATGCCGGACTTCTTGTTGAGCAGGTTGTCGATGTCGTCGACGCTCATGCCGGCGACGCGCTTCAGGTGGAACACGATGGCCGGGTCCAGGTCGCCCGAACGGGTGCCCATGACCAGGCCCTCCAGCGGGGTGAGCCCCATGGAGGTGTCCACGGCCACGCCGTTCACGACGGCCGACGCCGACGCGCCGTTGCCCAGGTGCAGCACCACCTGCTTGAGGTCGTCCCGGCCGAGGACCTCGGAGACCTTCTGCGACACGTACTCGTGCGAGGTGCCGTGGAAGCCGTAGCGGCGCACCTGGTACTGCTCGGCCACGCCGCGGTCGATGGCGTAGGTGTACGCGGCCGGGGGCAGGGTGGAGAAGAACGCGGTGTCGAAGACGGCCACGTGCGGCACGTCGAACAGCTCGCGCGCCGCGACGATGCCGGTCAGGTTGGCGGGGTTGTGCAGCGGGGCCAGCGGGATCAGCTCGCGGATGCCCTCGACGACGTCGTCGTCGATCACGGTGGGCGCCGAGTAGTGGGTGCCGCCGTGCACGACGCGGTGGCCGACGGCCACGATCCCGGCCTCGTCCAGCGACGGGCCGTGCTCCTGGAACAGGTCGAGCACCAGGTGCAGCGCGACGGCGTGGTCCTTGATGGGCGCCTCGACCTCGTGCTCGGCGTCGCCTGCCTCGTGGACCACACGCCCCGACTCGAGGCCGATGCGCTCGACGAGCCCGACGGCGAGAACCTCTCCCGTGGAGGGGTTCAGCAGCTGGTACTTCAGCGACGACGAACCGGAGTTCAGGACGAGGACTGTGCTCACTCGGGGGCTCCCTGGGCCTGGATCGCCGTGATGGCGACCGTGTTGATGATGTCCTGGACGAGCGCGCCCCGGGACAGGTCGTTGACCGGCTTGTTGAGGCCCTGGAGCACCGGGCCCACGGCCACGGCACCGGCAGAGCGCTGCACGGCCTTGTACGTGTTGTTGCCCGTGTTGAGGTCGGGGAACACGAAGACCGTCGCGCGGCCGGCGACGTCGGACCCCGGCAGCTTGGACGCCGCCACGGCGACGTCGACCGCGGCATCGTACTGGATGGGCCCCTCGACCGAGAGGTCGGGGCGGCGCTCCTTGACCAGCGCGGTGGCGGCGCGGACCTTGTCGACGTCGGCGCCCGAGCCGGACTCGCCCGTCGAGTAGCTGAGCATGGCGATGCGGGGCTCCACCCCGAACTGGGCCGCCGTCGCCGCCGAGGCGATGGCGACGTCGGCGAGCTGCTCGGCGGTCGGGTCGGGGATGACGGCGCAGTCGCCGTACACCAGCACCCGGTCCTCGAGGCACATGAGGAACACGCCGGACACCGAGGAGATGCCGGGGGCGGTCTTGATGATCTCGAACGACGGCCGGATGGTGTGGGCCGTGGTGTGCGCGGCGCCCGAGACCATGCCGTCGGCGTCGCCTAGGTGCACCATCAGCGTGCCGAAGTACGAGACGTCCGTGACCACCTCGCGGGCCCGCTCGATGGTCATGCCCTTGTGGGCGCGCAGGCGCGTGTACTCGGCGGCGTAGCGCTCCACGTGCTCCGGGTCGTGCGTCGACAGCACCTGGGCCGCGGAGATGTCGAGGCCCAGCTCGGCGGCGCGGGCCCGCACGGCGACCTCGTCGCCCAGGATGGTCAGGTCGGCGATGCCGCGGGCCAGCACCGACGACGCGGCGCGCAGGATGCGGTCGTCGGAACCCTCGGGGAGCACCACGCGGCGGCGGTCGCCGCGGGCGCGCTCGATGAGCTCGTACTCGAACATCAACGGGGTCACCGCCGTGGGGCGGGGCACCTCGAGCCGGGCCAGCAGGTCGGCGCCGTCCACCGACGCCTCGAACAGGCCGCGGGCCACGTCGATCTTGCGCGTCGCGTCCAGCGACATGCGGCCCGTGGTCTGCCCGGCCGTGCGGGCCACGGGGAACGTGTCCTGCTCGGTGACGATGATCGGCACGTGCGGCTGCAGGCCGGCGATGAGCTGGCCGGTGCGGCCGCCGGGGGTGAGCCCGCCGGTCAGGATGATGCCGGCCAGCGACGGGAAGCTCGCTGCGGCCTGCGCGGAGAGCAGCGAGAGGATGACGTCGGAGCGGTCGCCCGGCGTGATGACCACGGCGCCGTCGCTGAGGTGGTCGAGCAGGTGCTCGGTGGACATGGCGCCCACCAGGACGTCGAGCGCCTCGCGGGACAGCAGCTCAGGGTCACCCAGCCACAGGGTGCCGTCCACCGCCTCCATGAGCTGCGCGACCGTGGGGGCGTGCAGGAACGTCTCCTCCGGCACCACCCACACGGGCAGCCCCGGGTCGGCGGTCACCGCGGCGAGGTCGGCCGGCGTCGGGCCGTCGTACCGGTTGATCATCACGCCGATCGGCTGCGCGTGGTTGTTGCGCAGCTCGACCAGGCCGATCTGGGTCAGCGCCCGGATCTCCTCGTCCGCGCGGCCGTGGCCCGAGACCACGAGCAGCACCGGGGCGCCCAGGTTCGCCGCGATGCGCGCGTTGAACGCGAGCTCCGTGGGGGAGGACACGTCCGTGTAGTCGGTGCCCAGCACCAGCACCGCGTCGCAGAGCGCGGAGATCTCGTGGAACCGCGCCACGATGCGGCTCATGGCGGCGTCGGGGTCCGCGTGGACGTCCTCGTACGTGACGCCCACCGAGTCGTCGTAGCTGAGGTCGACGCCGTCGTGCTCGAGCAGCATCTCCAGCACGTGGTCCCGCCCGGCGACCGCGACCTGGCCGGCGGCCACCCGCGACACCGGCCGGAAGACGCCGACGCGCAGGCCCTGACGGACCAGCAGGTCGATGACGCCCAGGGCGATCGTGGACTTGCCGGACTCCCCCTCGGGGGAGGCGATGACGATGGTGCGCTTGGACGGCATGGGGTGACTGCTCCTTCTGATAACCGCGGGTTCGCGGGGGTTACTCGTTGTCGCCGCCCGTGGAGAGCGTCGCCTCGACCTGCTGGCTGTCCGCGATGTCCTGCGCGTCGGGCCACACCCAGTCGCGCACCTCCGGGATGTCGTCGCCGTGCTCGCGCGTGTAGGCGCGCGCCCGGATCCGGGCGTCCTGCATGCGCTGGCGCAGCCCGGCGTAGCGGGCCGGCATCCCCTCGACACGGTCGATGACGTCCATGACCAGGTGGTACCGGTCCATGTCGTTCAGCATGACCATGTCGAACGGCGTCGTCGTCGTGCCCTCCTCCTTGTACCCGCGCACGTGCAGGTTGTCGTGCCCGCCGCGGCGGTACGTGAGGCGGTGGATGAGCCACGGGTAGCCGTGGTAGGCGAAGATGATCGGCTTGTCCGTGGTGAACAGCCCGTCGAACTCCTTGTCGCTGAGCCCGTGCGGGTGCTCCTTGGGGTCCTGCAGCTTCATGAGGTCGACGACGTTGATGACGCGCACCATCAGGTCCGGCACCTCGCGGCGCAGGATGTCGGCCGCGGCCAGCACCTCGATGGTGGGCACGTCACCCGCGGCGGCCAGCACCACGTCCGGTTCCACGCCGTCGCGCTCCGTGCCGGCCCACTCCCAGATGCCGACGCCGCGCGTGCAGTGCTCCACGGCCTGGTCCATGGTGAGCCACTGCGGGGAGGGCTGCTTGCCGGAGACGACCACGTTGACGAGCTGGCGCGAGCGCAGGCAGTGGTCGTACGTGGACAGCAGGGTGTTGGCGTCGGCAGGCAGGTAGACCCGCACCACCTCGGCCTTCTTGTTGACCACGTGGTCGATGAAGCCCGGGTCCTGGTGGCTGAAACCGTTGTGGTCCTGGCGCCACACGTGGGACGACAGCAGGTAGTTCAGGGAGGCGATGGGCCGGCGCCACGGGATCTCGTTGGTGACCTTGAGCCACTTGGCGTGCTGGTTGAACATCGAGTTCACGATGTGGATGAAGGCCTCGTAGCTGGACATCATGCCGTGGCGGCCCGTGAGCAGATAGCCTTCCAGCCAGCCCTGCACCTGGTGCTCGCTGAGCATCTCCATGACCCGGCCCACGCGGGCCATGTGCTCGTCCACGTCGGGGCCGAAGAAGTCGGCGTTCCACTGCTTGTCCGTGACGTCGTACACGGCCTGGAGGCGGTTCGACGCCGTCTCGTCCGGGCCGAAGATGCGGAAGTTGTCCGGGTTGCGCCGGATCACCTCGGTGAAGAACTTGCCGAGCTCGCGCGGGGCCTCCGCGATCGCGCCGCCCGGCGTGGGCACGTCCACCGCGAAGTCGCGGAAGTCCGGCAGCCGCAGGTCGTGCAGCAGCAGGCCGCCGTTCGCCACCGGGTTGTCGCTCATGCGCAGGGCGGCCGGCGGCGTGATGGCCTCGGTGATCTCCGGGAACACCGCGCCCGTCGCGTCGAACAGCTCCTGTGGCCCGTACGAGCGCAACCACGTCTCCAGGGTGCGCAGGTGCTCGTCCGTGTCGCGGGCGTTGGACAGCGGCACCTGGTGGGCACGCCACGACCCCACGGTCTTGTGCCCGTCGATTTCGGCCGGGCCGGTCCAGCCCTTGGGGGTGCGGAACACGATCATGGGCCACTGCGGGCGGGACTCGTCACCCGCGGCCGCGCGCGCCTTGATCGCCGCGATCTCGTCCAGCACCTCGTCCAGCAGGCGGGCGAACCGCCGGTGGATGTCCACGTGCGACTCGGTGGACCCGTCCGGCACCTCGAAGAAGTGCGGCTTGTGCCCGTACCCCTCCAGCAGTGCCTGCAGCTCCTCCTGCGGGATGCGGGCCAGCACCGTCGGGTTCGCGATCTTGTACCCGTTCAGGTGCAGGATCGGCAGGACGACGCCGTCCTGGACGGGGTTGACGAACTTGTTGGAGTGCCACGACGTCGCCAGCGGGCCCGTCTCCGCCTCACCGTCGCCCACCACGGCCGCGACCAGCAGGTCCGGGTTGTCGAACGCCGCGCCGTACGCGTGGGACAGCGCATACCCCAGCTCCCCGCCCTCGTGGATCGACCCCGGCGTCTCCGGGGCCACGTGCGAGGGGATGCCGCCCGGGAACGAGAACTGCTTGAACAGGCGCTGCAGGCCCTCGTCGTCGTGCGTGATGTCCGAGTACACCTCGGAGTACGTGCCGTCCAGGTAGGCGGCCGCCACCAGGCCCGGGCCCCCGTGGCCGGGGCCGGTGATGTAGATGGTGGACTGCTCGCGCTGCTTGATCGCGCGGTTCAGGTGCGCGTACAGGAACGTCAGGCCCGGCGTCGTGCCCCAGTGCCCCAGCAGCCGCGGCTTGACGTCGTCGCGGTGCAACGGGGTGCGCAGCAGCGGGTTGTCCAGCAGGTAGATCTGGCCCACCGACAGATAGTTGGCGGCTCGCCACCACTTGTCGATCAGGCTGAGCGTCTCCTCGGAGAGGTCGGCCACACCGGTCGCCTGCCACCCACCGGGCGCGGAGGGGATCGTCGTCGTCATCACTAGCTCCCATTCCTCGTGCAGTTCGCTGGGGGTCCGACGTTCATTCCACCGCAGAACCGGGTGCTGTGCGCGGGAGCGGAGCGCCTGATGGCGCGGTGTCGCCCGTGCCTCGTCGGCGTACGGCGCATGACCGTGGACTGACCACAGTCAAGCACCTTCGCGACGACATCGCCGCACGTCTGGCATCCCTTCCGGGGCGCACGGCCGTGAGTCGCGGCACATCGGGGACGGGCAGTTCGTGGCCCGAGCGCCACCGCCGATACCGTGGGCCACGTGCCACCCCTTCGAACCCCGCGCGCGCGGGCGTGGCAGGCGCTGGTCCGCCCGCGCATGCTCGCCGCCCTGCTGATCGCGCTCGCCGTCGCCGCGGGCTGCCTGCGGCTCGGCATGTGGCAGCTCTCGCGGGCCACGGAACGCTCGGCGGCCGCCGCCCGCACTGCCGCCGCCGAGCTCGCCGCCGCCGGACCCGTCGGGCTCGGCACCCTCGTCGCCCCGCAGGCGCCAGTGCCCGGCGACCACGTGGGCCGCGCCGTGTGGGTCGAGGGCACGTACGACGTCGACGGGCAACGGCTGGTCACGGGCCGCGCCGTGGACGGCCGGGTCGGCTACCTGGTGCTGACCCCCCTGTACGTGACCGACGACGGCACCGGCGGCGCCTCCTGGGCCGGCCTGTCCGGCGATCCCGTGCTG
Organism: Xylanimicrobium pachnodae JCM 13526 = NBRC 107786; assembly: GCA_001592145.1. Classification (GTDB taxonomy): domain Bacteria; phylum Actinomycetota; class Actinomycetes; order Actinomycetales; family Cellulomonadaceae; genus Xylanimonas; species Xylanimonas pachnodae. Next base: position 81,642 of record BCWJ01000003.1, read on the forward strand.
CCCGTGGTGCGCGGCTGGGTCGCCACGCCCGACGACGCCCCCGGGCTCGCCGTGCCCGACGGGACCGTGCGCGTCACCGGATGGCTCCAGGCCGCCGAGGCCACCTCCCGTGAGGCCGTCCCCGACAACCCCGGCGGCCCTCCGCTCACCGACGACATCGCCCCCGCCTCCCTGGTCAACGACTGGGGCGGACCCATCTGGGACGGCTACGTCGTCGTCACCGCCTCCGCGCCCGCGCAGGTTCCCGCCGACGCCGGAGGGCCCACCCTGCTGCCGCGCCCCGTCGCCGAGGGCGGCACCGGGCTCAACCTCCAGAGCGCGTTCTACGCCCTCGAATGGGCCGTGTTCGCCCTGTTCGCCCTCGCGTTCTACGCGCGCCTGGCCCGCGATGAGGTCCGCGCGGAACGGGCGGCGCTCGCGGCCGGGGTGGCCGGGGGAGCGGCCCCGCCACGACGCGGCGAGGACCCGGGGATCGCGGGCCTGCCGGGCTGACGGCGTCCTGAGTCCACGGTCGTCCCTGCGTACGTGTCGGCGGCTCATTCCGAGATATCGGGACGGCCAGATTCCAGCCGATACCACGGCTAGATCTCATTTCCCCGGGCGGCTGAATCACAACCGGGCTAGCATCTTCCCCGTGAACAGCCTGATTGCTCGCCGCATCGCGCCGGTCGTGGCACGGAGATCCGCGGCGACGCCGGTGCTGCTCCTGGAGGGCCCTCGCGGGGTCGGAAAGTCGACACTCCTGTCCGGCCTCGCGGAGTCGTCGCACGTTCCGGTGATCGATCTCGACCGGGAGGACTACCGGCAGATTGCCGTCAACAGTCCGGCCGCGGTCGTCGCCGAGGCCCCGCCCGTGGTCATCGACGAGTATCAGCGAGTCCCTGCGCTGCTCGATGCCATCAAGGCGCGCCTGAACCGCGAGACGAGGGCAGGGATGTTCCTGCTGGCGGGGTCGGCGAGCTTCGACTCGCTCCCGCGAGGGACCCAGGCGCTCACCGGCCGGGTCCAGCGTGTCCCGGTGATGCCCCTGACGCAGACGGAGATCGACGGTACGGCGAACAACCTCCTTGAGCGGGCCTTCGAAGGAGACGTCGCGCATACCGTCCGCCTGGTGAGCACCACGCGGGTCGAGTACGCCGAACGTGTCATGCGTGGTGGCATGCCACTGGCGCTGGCTCACGAAGCAGAGGCGGACCGAGCGCGGTGGTTCGAGGCGCACGTCCGGCAGTCGATCGAACGAGACGCGGGTGAACTACGCCGCATCGGTCGCCGATCCGACCTTGGTGCCGTTCTGACCCGAACGGTCGGGCAGACGGCGAGCGTGCTCAACGTTGCCAAGGTGGCTTCCGATGTGTCCCCGTCGTGGGGCACGACATCGGCATATATCGAGCTCCTCGAGTCGCTGTTCCTGGTCGCGCGGCTCCCTGCCTGGGGGGTGACACTCCTTCCCCGGAGCGTGGAGGCGCCCAAGATCCACGTCGTCGACTCCGGGATCGGCGCGCACCTGCTGCGCCTCAGCGCTGCGAAGCTCAGCCGCCTCGACCCCTCGGCCATGACCGAGTTCGGGCACCTCCTGGAGTCCTTCGTGGTGCAGGAACTGATCCGTCAGTCCACCTGGATGGACGCTCCCGTGACGGCCGGGTACTGGCGCACTCGGGACAATGTCGAGGTCGACCTGGTCCTGGAGCGCCACGACGGAGCGGTCGTCGCGGTCGAGGTCAAGGCCGGCGACCACGTCCAGAAGGGACAGGTCGCGCCGCTCCGGGCCCTGCGGGACCGTCTGGGGGCGTCGTTCGCGGCGGGCCTCATCCTCTACACGGGAGCTGCCGGGTACGAGGTCGACGATCGCATCCACGTGCTGCCGATCGAGCGTCTGTGGACGTGACGACCGGCCGTCTCAGCGCGCGGTGAGCGCCGCCGTCATCCGGTCCAGGATGTCCTGCAGGATCGGGCGTGGCGTCGCCATGGTGAGGCGCGCGTGCCCCGCGCCGGCCGCGCCGCAGCGCAGCCCGTCGGTCACCGCGACGCCCGCGTGCTCGCGCAGCCACCGGCCCGGGCGGTCCAGGCCGTAGGCCCGCAGGTCCAGCCAGGCCAGGTAGGTGCCCTCGGGGGCGGTGTAGCCCACGTCCGGCAGGCGCGCGGCCAGGTGGTCGGCCACCAGGCGCCGGTTGCCGTCCAGGTAAGCGACCACGTCGTCGAGCCACGCCTCGCCGTGGGTGTACGCGGCGGTGTGGGCGAGCACGCCCACCGTGGACGTCGTCTTCTCCGTCCACAGGCAGTGCTCGCGCCAGTGCGCGGCGACGCCGTCGTCGGCCAGGATCACCTGGGCGGCCTTGAGGCCGGGGATGTTCCACGCCTTCGACGCCGACGACGCCGTGACGGTGTGGGCCGCCGCCTCCTCGCACACCGACGCGTACGGGACGTGGGCGTGCCCGGCGTACACGAGCGGCGCGTGGATCTCGTCGGAGAACACCATGCCGCCGTACGTGTCCACCAGGTCGGCGAGGGCCGCCAGCTCGGCCGGCTCGTACACGCGTCCCGTCGGGTTGTGCGGGTTGACCAGCACCAGGAGCTGGGCGCCGGCCGCGAACGCCGCGGCCAGCGCGTCGAGGTCGTGCACGTACCGGTCGCCGTCGCGCACCAGGGGCACCTCGACCACCTCGCGGCCCAGGTGGCGCAGCAGGGGAGCGAAGGGCATGTACGCGGGCGTGGGCAGGACGACGGCCGCCCCCGGGGACGTGAAGTGCCGGATCGTGGCCTCGAACGCGGCGAGCACGTCGGGCACGTGCCGCACCCAGGCGGGGTCCACCTCCCAGCCGTAGCGGCGCAGCGCGAACCCGGCCGTCGCCTCCTGGTGCGCCGCGAGCACGGGGGCGGACAGGTAGCCGAGGCGGCCCGTGTCCACGGCGTCGTGCACCGCCGCGCGGATCGCGGGCGCGGTACCGAAGTCCATCTCCGCCACGAAAGCGCCGATCGCGTCGGGGAAGGTCGACCACTTCTCGGACGGGACGGCCCGCAGGTGGTCGAGGGTGATGGCGTCGAGGTCGCTCGGGGTCGGCATGGCGTCCATCCTGCCCCGACTGTTCGCGGGCGTGTCCTCAGGGTTGCGAAATGACCGAAAGCGCGCCGCGCGAGGGTGCGCGGCGCGATGTGGGGAGTGCCGCGCGCCGGGCAGGCGGTATGGTTCGCCGCTACTCGTGCTGCCAGCTCTGCCAGAGGGCCGCGTAGCTGCCGCCCGCCGCGACCAGCTCGTCGTGCGGACCCAGCTCCGTGATGCGGCCGTCCTCGACGACTGCGACCCGGTCGGCGTCGTGCGCGGTGTGCAGCCGGTGCGCGATGGCCACGACGGTGCGCCCGTGCAGCACGGCCGCGAGCGACCGTTCCAGGTGGCGGGCCGCGCGCGGGTCCAGCAGCGACGTCGCCTCGTCGAGCACCAGCACGTCCGGGTCCAGGAGCACCAGGCGGGCGAGCGCGATCTGCTGCGCCTGGGCCGGGGTGAGCGGGGCCCCGCCCGACCCGACCTCGGTGCGGATGCCGTCCGCGAGCTCGTCCACCCAGCCCAGCGCGTCGACGGCGGCCAGGGCGTCGCGCAGCCGCTCCTCGGACGCGCCGACGTCGGCCAGGCGCAGGTTGTCCGCGATCGAGCCGACGAACACGTGGTGCTCCTGGGTGACCAGGGCGACGCGGCGGCGCAACTCCTCGAGCGGCAGGTCCACGAGCGGCACCCCGCCCACGGTGACCGAGCCGCCTGTGGGCGGGTGGATGCCCGCGAGCATGCGCCCGAGCGTCGACTTGCCCGCCCCGGACGGCCCCACGATGGCCAGCCGCTCGCCCGGGCGCAGGTCCAGGTCGATGCCGTGCAGCACGTCCACGCCCTCGCGGTACGCGTACCGCACGCCCGTGGCCGCCACCTCGCCCGACGACGGGGCGGCGCCGGACGCCACCCGGTCGGTCGGCACCAGGCGCACGCCGATGATCCGCGCGAGCGAGACCGCCGCGACCGACATCTCGTCGAGCCAGTACACGAGGTTCCACACCGGGCCGGTGAGCTGGAACGTGTACATGACCAGGGCCGTGACCACACCGATCGACACCCGGCCCTGGGAGGCGAGGAACGCGCCCCACACCAGCACCGCGATCGGCGCGATCACGAACGTCCCGTCCACCCCGGGGAACAGCACGGACCGCAGGTTCAGCGTGCGGACCTCGGCCCGGTACGCGGCGGCGATGTCGGCGTCGGACCGGTCGTTGCGGCGCCCGCCCAGCTCGAGCGCGTCCACGGTCCGCACGCCCTCCACGGACTCCGTGATCGTGCCGTTGAGGTCCGCGTACGTGGCCGACGAGCGCTGGTACGCCTCCGGTGCCCGGCGCAGGTACCAGCGCACCGCGGCGATCAGCAGCGGCAGGCCCACGAACATCGCCGGGGCCACCAGCGGCGCCATCACCACGGACGCTGCCACGGTGAGCACGATCGTCACCACGGCCACCGTGAGCTGCGGCACCCCGAAGCGCACCGCGTTCTGGATCTTCGCGACGTCGTTCGTGGTGCGGGCCACCAGGTCGCCCGTACCGGCCCGCTCGACGGTGGACAGCGGCAGGGCCGTGACCGTGTCCAGGAACTCCTCGCGCATGGCCGCGAACACCGTCTCGCCGAACACCATGGCGCGCTGCTGGGCGATCTTCTGCACCACGCCGCGCAGCAGCGTCGCGGCGACCGCGATGAGCACCAGGTCGCGCACGTGGTCGGCCGTGGTACCGGAGCGCACGTCGTCGACCAGGCGGCCCAGCAGCCACGGCCCCACCAGGCCCGCGACGGCGGACAGCATGGTCATGGCCGCGATGAGCAGGAACTCGCGGCGATGGGTGAGCAGCAGGCGCCGGGTGTAGTCCCAGGTGGTGCGCGCGTCCGCGATGGGCAGCTTCATGACCGGACCTCCTCCATCGATGTCGCGGTGATCGGTTCCCCGTGGTCAGCGGTCTCGTCGCCGGTCTCGTCGTCGAGCGAGCGTCCGACGACGGAGCGGTAGCGTGCGGCGGCGCCGTCGTCGTCGGCCGCGCGCCGTGCCAGCAGGTCCCGGTGCACCCCGGACGCGACCACCCGGCCGCCCTCCAGGTACAGCACCTCGTCCACGTGGTCGAGCACGAGCGGGCTGGCGGTGACGATGAGCGTGGTGCGGCCGCGGCGCTCGGCGGCCAGCCGGGCCGCGATGCGTGCCTCGGTGTGCGCGTCCACGGCGCTCGTGGGCTCGATGAGGATGAGGATCTCGGGCTCGGTGAGCAGGGCGCGCGCGAGTGCCACGCGCTGACGCTGCCCGCCCGAGAGCGACCGGCCCTTCTCGGGCAGCTCGCCCGTCAGGCCGCCGGGCACGGAGTCGAGGACGTCGTGCGCGTCGGCCACGTGCATGGCGCGGTCCAGGTGCTCCCGTGCGGCGCGGCCCCGGGAGTCGAGCTCGGCGTCCAGGCGTCCCGAGAAGATCGTGGGCGTCGCCTCGGACACCACGATCCGCGCGCGCAGGTGCTCCTTGGGCAGCGTGGCCAGGCGCACCCCGCCGAGCGTCACGGGTGTGGCGGCCTCGGCGTCGTCGTCGAACCGGCCCAGGCGCAGCGCGACGGCGGCGGACTCGTCCGGGTCGGCCGCCACGAGCGCGACCACGCGGCCGGGGTGCAGCGTCACCCCGGTCGTCTCGTCGTGCAGCACCGCACCCGGGGCGGGGGGCTGAGCCGTGGGCGGGGTCGCGCCCGTGGCCGGGACCACGCGCAGCACCTTGACCACCTTCGCGGCGGAGACGTGCGCGTTCGTGGCGATCTTGAGGAACTGCACGGCGAGCTGCACGGGCCAGGAGAGGAACGCGGCGAACCCGAAGAACGACACGAGCTGCCCGGCCGTGATCTCGCCGCGCACCGCGGACAGCGCGCCCAGGTACACCACCAGCACGGTGAACAGCCCCGGCAGCACCACCTGGAGCGCGTCGAGCCACGACTGCACGCCCGCCACGCGCACCCCGGCCGCGCGCACCTTCTGCGACTGCTCGCGGTAGCGGGCGGCGAACACGTGCTCGCCGCCGATGCCGCGCAGGATGCGCAGGCCGGACACCGTGTCGGCGCCCAGGGTCGTCAGCCGGCCCGACTCCTCACGCTGTGCGGCCTGACGGCGGCTGAGCGGCTTGACGAGGAACGCGAGGATGGCCGCCACCGCGGGCAGGCCCAGCGCGATGACCACGCCGAGCTGCACCGACGCGCGCAGCATGAGCGCCGTCGTCACCCCGTACGCCACCAGCGAGCCCAGGAACTGGGCCGACATCGCGAACAGGTCGCCCATGCGGTGCACGTCGTTCGCGATCGACGCCACCACCTCGCCCGTGGGCAGCTCGGCCGAGACCGCGTGACCGGAGCGGGACACGGTGCGCGAGACGAGCTGCGAGGAGCGGAACGCGCCCTCCATCCAGTTGCGGATGTCGAACCGGTGCCCCACCACCGCGACGCCCGTGATGACGACGCCGACCGCGAGCAGCCAGCCGACCCAGCGCCACGTCTCTCCGTCCAGCCCGCCCGACGTCGCCGCGTCCACCACGCGACCCACCAGGTAGGGCTGGAGCGCCTGCAGCCCGAACGTGACGACGCCGCAGGTCAGGGCCGCCGCGAGCATCCAGCCCTGCCGGCGCGCGAGCCAGCCGAGCAGCCGCCACGGCCCGCCGAGCGGGGGTGTGCCGGGATCCGGGAGGGGAAGGGGGCGCATGAGGGACAAGGCTAGGGCTGGGCACCGACACGGGTCGAATCGTTTTTTGCCCGGGGAACCTGTTGCCAGGTCGTTCTGCAACGTTGTAGTTTTCCAACGTTGCAGAACGAGCGGTGCTCGTCGTCGAGCGCCGTGGACCTCCTCTCCGACGTCGTACTGGGAGCCCTCGTTGAACCCGATCCGTCGTACCCTCACCAGCGCCCTCGCGGTCGGCGTGCTCCTCGCCGCCGGCAGCGTCCCCGCCGACGCCGATCCCGGCCCCGGGGTGCCCGGCCAGAAGACCGCCCCACCCGCGCCCGCCTTCACGGACGTCACCGTCCACGACCCCTCGATCGTCACCGCGGGCGACGACATCTGGGTGTTCGGCTCGCACGGCGCCTCCGCGTTCACGCAGGACCTGATCTCGTGGCAGCAGCACACCGTCGACCTGTCCGAGAACCCCGACAACGCGCTGTTCGACGACGTCTGGACGGAGCTCGCGGACACCTTCGCATGGGCGCGTACCGCGACCCTCTGGGCCGCCGACGTCATCCAGCTCCCCGACGGCCGCTACGCCATGTACTACAACGCCTGCGAGGGCAGCTCGCCGCTGTCCGCGCTCGGCCTCGCCACGTCTGACGACGTCGACGGCCCCTACGAGAACCAGGGCATCCTGCTGAAGTCGGGCATGGTCGGCGAGTCGGAGAACCCCGGGGAGACGTACGACGCCCGCATCCACCCGAACGCCGTGGATCCCGACGCGTTCTACGACGCCGACGGTGGCCTGTGGATGGTGTACGGCTCGTACTCGGGCGGCATCTTCCTGCTGCAGCTCGACCCCGCCACGGGCAAGCCCCTGCCGGGCCAGGGCTACGGCGAGCACCTGGTGGGTGGCAACCACAGCCGCATCGAGGGCCCCACCATCCAGTACGACGCCAGCACCGGGTACTACTACCTCTACGTCTCGTTCGGCGGCCTCGACGCGAGCGGTGGCTACGACGTGCGCGTCGCCCGTTCCCGCAGCGTCACCGGCCCGTACCTCGACGCGTCCGGCAACGACATGCGCACCGTGAAGGCGGACCCGGCCCAGCCCCTGTTCGACGACGCCTCCATCGAGCCGTACGGCACCAAGCTGATGGGTGGGCACCTGTTCACCCGTGAGCTGGGGGAGCCCGGTACCGGCACGGGCTTCGGCTACGTCTCGCCCGGGCACACCTCCTGGTACACCGACCCGGACACCGGGCAGATGTTCATGGTGTTCCACAGCCGCTTCCCGGGTACCGGCGAGGTCCACCACGTGCGGGTGCACCAGATGTGGATGAACGCGGACGGCTGGCCCGTCGTCTCCCCGATGCGGTACGCGGGCGAGACCGCCGGCAAGATCAAGCGCGCCGACGTCGTCGGCACGTGGCAGCTCGTGGACATGGGGCACGACATCACCGCGGTCGCCGCGACGTCCACCGACATCACGCTCGGCAAGACCGGCACGATCACCGGTGCCGCGAGCGGCACCTGGAAGCTCACCGGTCAGAACACCGCCACGCTCACCATCGACGGGCAGACGTACGACGGTCGGTTCGTGCCCACCTGGGACCCCGCCACCGAGGCCTGGTCCGTCGGCTTCACCGCACTGTCCGACGCCGGGGTCACGGTGTGGGGCCGGCGCACCACCGAGCTGAGCGGCGCCACCGCGGTCGCGGCCGTGCTCGCCGACCTCGATCTCGGGGACACCTCCGCCGTCGTCGCGCCGCTCACGCTGCCCACCAGCGGCACCAACGGCACCACGATCACGTGGGCGACGTCCGACGCCGCGGTGATCAGCGCCGACGGTGCCGTCACCCGGCCCGACGCCGGGCAGCCCGATACGCATGCCACCCTCACCGCGACCGTGACGAACGGTTCCGCCACCAGGACCGTCACGTTCGACGTCACCGTCCCCGCCCGCGTTCCCGGGGTGCTCGCGGCATCCTGGTCGTTCGACGGCGACCTCGCCGACGGGACCGGTACCCACCCGGACGGCGTGCCGACCGGCAGCCGGATCGACGCCCTCGGCGGCACGGCCGCCTACGTGGCCGACGGCGTCACGGGTAGCGCCCTGCACCTGGACGGCGCCGCCGGGGTGCGGCTGCCCGACGGCCTGGTCGCGGACGACACCTACTCGGTGAGCCTGTGGCTGCGCCCCTCGGCCCTGACGCAGTACACGACCGCGTTCTTCGCCGGCTCGACCGACTCCTGGGTGAGCCTGGTGCCGCGCGGTCACGACGGCGTCGGCGGCTCGACCATGCTGTGGTCCGGGTCCGCCTGGTACGACGCCGGGACGGGCCTGAGCCTGCCCCTGGGCGAGTGGAGCCACGTCGCGTTCGTCGTCGACGGCGGGGCGGTCACCGTCTACGTCGACGGCGAGGAACGGTTCGCGGGCACCGGGTTCCCCGACGTGCTCACCGCCACCAGCGCGTTCGGCCTGGGCGTGAACTGGTGGGATGCCCCGTACCAGGGCGACCTCGACGAGCTGACCGTCTGGGACTCGGCCCTCTCCCCGAAGGAGATCGCCGCGCTGGCAACGGCCTGACCTGCCTCCGTCGTCCTGCGGGTGTCGGGCCGCAGGACGACGGAGCATGCGGGCGTTACTCCGCCACGCGGCGGGTCAGCACCAGGCGTGAGCGCGTCGCGAGCCAGGCGGCCGTCACCGCGAGCAGGGGCAGGCCCACCAGCAGCGCGAGCAGCCACGGCCACGGGAACGTCAGCGCCCAGGCCAGGTCCGGGGCCTGCCAGCGGTGCCGCTCGAACAGCACGAACGCGGCCCCGAGCGGGTACCCGGACAGCACCCCGACCAGCGCCCCGACGGCGACGATCGTCCCGGCCTGGGCGGCGACGATGCGCTTGCGGGTCGAGGGGGTGGCGCCGACGGCGGTGAGCGTGGCCAGGTCCGGCCGGGACTCGGTGGCGGCCAGGGCGGCCGCGATCCACGCCGCGGCGAGGGCGAGAATGCCGCCCGCGCCCGCGATGAGCAGGGTGGCGAGCCAGTCGGGCGCGCCGTAGTCCACCAGGTCCGCGCCGACGCTCACCGAGACCTTGCTCAGGCCCCACTCGTCCTGACCGAACTGGTCGTCGAGGCGGGCCTGGAGGGTCTGCTGCTCGGCCGTCGTGAGGTGGACGGCGTCGGCGGAGACGAGCCCGCCGAGCTCGGTATGCATCCCCAGGTCGTCGACGAGCGAGGCGGGCACGAGGGGCAGGCTGGTGTTGGACGGGCCGCGGGGGTTGCCCACGCCGGCGCCCGGCACGCTGACCGTCGTGGTCTTCAGGAGTTGCGAGTCGTCGCCGTCGGTCTTCCGCGTCTCGACGTCGAACGTCGCGGTGCCGTCCTCGCTGGTCAGCCCGGCAAGGGTCACGACGCGGCCGGCGGCAAGCGCCGCGCGGGCGGCGTCAGGGTCGGGGATGCCGAGCGGGTCGACAAGGCCGCCGTCGTCGACGATGGGACCCCAGATCGCGTTGCCGGACGCGCCCCACGACGTGCCCTCCGGTTGCTGCAGGTGGATGTACGTGGAGACGCCGTCCTGCTCCGCCGGTGGGCGGGCCACCGTGACGGGGAGCAGGTCCCCGATCCGGGGGACCACGTCGTGCACGATGGCGGTGACGGCGTCGACGCCGTCGTCGGTGAGCGGCTCGCTGCCCGACGAGAGCATGACGACGCCGGGCGCCGCGATCAGGGCCTGCGAGAAGTAGTCGTGCTGGGACTGCGCGGTCGAGTAGACGAGCCCCGCGGTGGCCCCGGCGGTCGCGACCAGCACGGCGGCGATGGCCGGCGAGGTGCGCGACCGGTTGCGGGCGGCGTCGCGCAGTGCGAAACGCCAGCTCAGCGGCAACGCGCCCGCGAGGCGTCCGAGCCCGGCCACGATGCCGCCGCACGCGAGCACCAGGCCGATCTCCCCGGCGACCACGCCGCCCATGATGAGCATCGGTTGCGTGGTCAGGCCGCCGACGATCGCCGCGGCGAACCCGCCCACGGCGAGCACCGTGCCGACCACGGCGGGCCAGCGCCGGGCCGTCACCTCGCCGCGGCGCCCCGCGAGGACGGCGACGACGTCGGCCTTGGATGCGCCGCGTGCGGGCAGCCACGCACCGGCCGCGGCGATGAGCAGGCCCACCAGTGCGATCCCGCCGAGGATCGGCCAGGGCGGGGAGAGGAACCGGAGCGTCCCGTCGACGGCCATCAGGATCGCGGCGGCCCCTACGGCGAGCGCGGCCCCGGCCAGCGAGGCGAACGTCCCGATCACGACGGCGGTGCCGAGCACGATCGCGCGCAGCGAGCGCGCCGTCCCGCCGTTCGCCGCGATGATCGCGAGGGCGCGGGACGACCGGCGCGCGCTGACGGCGAAGGCGGGACCGATGAGCAGCACGGCTTCCAGCAGGGCGACGACGATGACGGCGCCGAACACGCCCCACGTCATGAGGAAGTCGCTCGATGACGATGACGATGACGACGACGATGACGACGGGGTGGTGGCGAACAGCGGCACGGCCGAGTCGGGTGGCGGGTCGAGGAGCACGGCGCGGCTGGTGACGAGAAGGGAGGACTCGTTGAGGGCGACGACGTCGTCCCACGTCACGGGGGACTCACCCGAGATGAACCAGCGGGGCTGGATGTCCCTGCCGGAGTCCGTGGTGGTCAGGTCGGCCGGGGCGACGAGCGGACCCGTACCGGGGTACAGCACCGAGGTGCCCGCGGGTTGGTCGGCGGCGAGGATGCCGGAGAGGGTCGCCGAGCCGAGCTCGGTCTGCCCGTCACCCGTGCCCGTGCCCACGCCCGAGCCCGCGTTGAGGCGGGCCGAGACCGGGTCGCCGATCGACAGGTGCAGGTCGTTCGCGATGCTGCGGGTCAAGGCCACCTCGCCCGGCCCGGGCAGGGCACCGTCGGCCAGGGGGAAGGCGGCGGCGACGGCCGGGACGGTCAGGTCGACCTGTAGCGCCGGCGCGTAGGTCAGCAGATCGGTGCCGTAGGCGACCACCGGGGCGGTCAGGCCCATGGTCGCCCGCGACCCGGCAGGGAGCGTCGCGGCGAGCGTGGCGGCCACGTCGTCCTGCGTGACCGGGCCGGGGAGCGCCTCTCCGCTCTGGCTGCTCATGGATAGGTCGGGTGCCTGCTGGAGGCCGGGCAGGTTGGTGAACGTCACCGACGCGACCAGGTCGGGGCCGAGTTCCCGGGCCGCCATGCGCTCCGGCGTCTCCTGAGTGGACCACAGCACCGTCGCGGCGAACGACCCGAGGGCCACCGGCAGGGTCACCATGATCGCGATCAGCGCCGTGCGGCCCTTGTTGCGGCGGGCGTCGCGGGCGCCGTACCGCAGCGCCACCCGCCAGCGTCCGCGGAACCGGGCGCCCGGCCCGCCGGGCTTCGCCCCGGCCGCGCGGGAGCCGTCCCTCGTGGTCCGGTCGAGCGTGGCGGTCACGCCGTCACCGCCCCGTCGAGCAGCGTGTCCGCGTCCGTTGCCGTGCCGGTCTCGTCGATCACCAGGCCGTCGCGCAGGAACACGATGCGGTCGGCCCACGCGGCGTGCCGTGCGTCGTGCGTGACCAGTAGCCCGGCGGCCCCGGCGTCGACCCGGGCGCGCAGTACCCGCATGACGGCCTCGCCGGTCACGGAGTCGAGCGCACCCGTGGGCTCGTCGGCGAGCAGCAGGCGGCGCGGCCCCACGAGCGCGCGGGCGATGGCGACGCGCTGCGCCTGCCCGCCCGACATATCGTCCGGGAACCGGTCGGCCAGGTCGTCCATGTCCACCTCGGCCAGCGCCGCCGTGGCCGCCGCGCGGGCCCGGCGCGCGGAGACGCCGTCGAGCTCCAACGGCAGGGTCACGTTCTCCATCGCGGTCAGTGCCGGCACCAGGTTGAGGTCCTGGAACACGTAGCCCACGTGCTTGCGCCGCAGGCGGGCGCGGCCCTTTGCGTCCAGGGCGCCGACGTCGTCGCGCCCCACCCGCACGGTGCCCGACGTCGGGGAGTCGAGCCCGCCCGCCAGGTGCAGCAGCGTGGACTTGCCCGAACCGGACGGGCCCATGACGGCGACGAGCTCGCCCATGGCGACGTCCAGGTCGACGCCGCGCAGGTCCGTGCCACCCAGGGCGTGCACCTGGGCGGCGCCATGGCCGTGGACGCGGGTGACCCCGCGCATCGTGAGCATGACGGGGGAGGACATCAGCGGCCTGCCTTCGTGTGGGTGTTCTTGGTGGTTTTCGGGGTGGTGGTGGTTTTGGCGGGCTCCACCACCGGGGGATCAACTACCGGGTGTGCGTGCGCGGCCCGCAGCACCGACGCCTCGACGTGGTCGAGCCAGCGCACCTCGGCCTCGGCCGCGAAGATCAGCGAGTCCAGCACGAGCGTCCAGGCGAGCCCCGGCCCGTCGGCAGCGGCGTCCTTCTTGAGCCGGGTGTAGTCGCGCAGCGCCCGCAGCGTCTCGGTGCGCTGCCGCTGGACGACGGCGCCGACATCGACCCCGTGACCGTCGACGTGGATGGTGACGGCGAGGGCGAGCTTGATGGCGAGCTCGTCGCGGGCGGGGGCGTTGCGCTCGACGGGCCGTTGCCACCAGCTCGTCGCCTCGGCGCGTCCAGCAGCCGTGAGGCGGTACCGCTCGCCGCGCGACTCGGCCGGGGTGTCGGCACCGGCACCGGCACCGGCGTCGTCGGGCACGGGCTCGACGAGCCCGTCGCGCTCCAGGCGCTGCAGCGTGGTGTAGGCCTGCCCGATGTTGAGCGGCCAGGTGCCGCCCGTGCGCGCCTCGAACTCCTGGCGGAGCTGGTAGCCACCCATGGGCTCCTCCGAGAGAAGGGCGAGGAAGCCTTGCCTGATCGACATCGTCAACTCCATGCTTACCGAGTAAGGACGTGGTGCTGATGGTCATACTTACCGGGTAAGCGTGCGGCGTCAAGCGCTGTGGCCCGCTGTACGACCACTCGCTGTGGTGCACGCCTCGCGAGACACGAGCGATCGACGCGCGCCACCCTGGATAGGGTGGGACGGTGACCGACGTTTCCAGCGCCCAGGCCGCCACCGCCATCCGCAAGGCCCGCGGGGCGCTCGCCCGCTACCGGGTCATGGCGATCGTCACCGGCGTCATGCTGCTGCTGCTGACGACGTCGATGATCATCAAGTACGGGTTCGGCTCGTGGCTCGGGTTCGACGTCGACTGGGCCACCACCCTGACCATGTACGTCGGCATCGTGCACGGGTGGATCTACGTGATCTACCTGGTCACCGTGCTGCACGGGTGGTCCGTCATGCGCTGGAGCTGGGGCCGCCTCGCCGCGCTCGTGTTCGCGGGCGTGATCCCCGTCATGTCGTTCGTCGTCGAGCGCCGCGTCCACGCCGACGGCGTCGCCAAGCTCGACGGGCTCGCCGCCCGGTACGACGTCGCCGCCGCCTGACCGCCACCCGCTCGCCGCGGCTCACCCCGGTCGCTGCCTACCCCTGACGCCGCCTGCCCCGACCCCGGAGTTCCCATGACCCCGTTGCGCCGCACCACGACACCCCTCCGCCGTGCCGCCGCCCTCGCCCTCGCGGCCGGCCTCCTGCTCGCCGGGTGCACCGGCAGCGGGGACGACGCCGCAGACGACGCGACCACCGCAGGTCAGGCGGCCGGAGACGACGCCGGCACGACGGGTTCGGGCACCACCGGTCCGGGCACCGCGAACGCCGCCGACCAGGTGATGGCCGAGCAGACCAGTGCGGCCCCCGGCGACGTCGGCGGCGAGCTCACCCTGACGCTGCGCGCGGTCGAGGTGGGCGGCGGGAACATGACCGTGCGCTGGGCGCTGCGCTGGGACAATGACGACGCCGCCGCCGACGCCACGGTGCGGTACATCGACATGGGACTCGGCGGGGCGACCCTCGTCACGGATCGCTCCGGGCTCAAGGCATACCGCCCGTACTGCACCGACGGATCGTGGCAGGCGCCGGAGGGGGCAACGGCGACCGAAGCAGGTATCGCGGCGATACGGTGCGGGGGTTCGATGCTGGTCTCACCGCTCGACACCGGCGGCTCCTTCTACTTCCCCAACCACGGCGCCATCGAGTCGTGGGCCATCCTCCCGGCTCCCGAGGGCAACCCCGCCACGGTCGACGTCGCGCCGGTCGAGGGCCTGCCCCTGTTCACCGATGCCACCGTCACCTACCTCGACGGCGGTGCCGAGTGACTCTCCGCCGTCGTCGGCGCGCAGGGGTCACCGCGGTGACCGCGGTGCTGCTCGCCGGTGCGGGGATCGCGGTAGGGACCATCACGGCGGGTGCTGCGGCCGCGGACACGCCGTCGCCCTCGGGCGCCACCTCGGCGACCGCGGCCACGGCGCCCGACCCGGACCTCATGGCCGAGGCCCAGGAGGTACTCGACGAGCGCGCGGCGGAGGTCGCGGAGATCGAGATCACCGACGCGATGCGCGCCGCCGCCGTCATCGATCTCACAGGGGCGGGTGCGGCGCTCACGATCGACGCCGACGACGCCGCCTTCGACCTGCGCCCCGACGACTCGACCATCACCGTGGAGCGCACGGCCGAGGTGGAGGACGACACGGTCGTCACCCTGACCGCCGATCTGCTGTTCGAGTTCGGCGAGGCGGCGCTCACGGACGCCGCGCAGGCCGCCGTTGCCGACCTCGCCGCGACCATCCCGCAGGACGCCGCGGTGCTCGTCACGGGGCACACGGACTCGGTGGGCGAGGAGGACTTCAACCTCACGCTCTCCCAGCAGCGGGCGCAGGCCGTCGCGGACGTGCTGGCTGCCGCGCGCCCCGACCTGGGGCTCACGGTCGAAGGCCACGGCGAGGCCGAACCGGTCGCGGACAACGAGGTGGACGGGGTGGACAACCCGGCCGGCCGGGCGCTCAACCGCCGCGTCGAGGTCACGTACCCGACCGGCTGAGCCAGGCCACCCCGACCCCATGAGCCAGGCCGCGGGAGGCCCACCTAGAATGCTCGGGTGACCGCCCCCACCGCTTCTGCCCCTGCCGCCCTGCGCCCGGTCCTCGTCGTCGACTTCGGCGCCCAGTACGCCCAGCTCATCGCCCGCCGCGTGCGCGAGGCGAAGGTGTACTCCGAGGTCGTCCCCCACTCGATGCCGGTCTCCGCGATGCTCGCCAAGAACCCGGCCGCGATCATCCTGTCCGGCGGCCCGTCGTCGGTGTACGCCGACGGCGCCCCCTCCGTGGACCCGGCGCTGTTCCGCGCCGGCGTGCCCGTGCTGGGCATCTGCTACGGCTTCCAGGTCATGGCGCAGGCGCTGGGCGGCGAGGTCGCCAAGACGGGGCTCAGCGAGTTCGGTGGCACCCCGGTGGACGTGTGTGAGGCCGGCGTGCTGCTCGCCGGCACCCCCGTGCAGCAGTCCGCGTGGATGAGCCACGGCGACTCCGTGCATCGCGCCCCCGAGGGTTTCGCCGTGCTCGCGACGACGGCGGGCGCGCCCGTGGCCGCCTTCGAGAACCGCGAGCAGCGCCTGTTCGGCGTCCAGTGGCACCCCGAGGTCAAGCACTCCGAGACCGGCCAGACCGTGCTCGAGCACTTCCTGTACGACGGCGCGGGGCTCGCCCCCGACTGGACGCCGTCGTCGATCGTGGACGACCAGGTGGCCGCCATCAAGGCCCAGGTGGGCGACGCCCGCGTCATCTGCGCGCTGTCCGGCGGCGTCGACTCCGCCGTCGCCGCCGCCCTGGTGCAGAGGGCCGTGGGCGACCAGCTCACGTGCGTGCACGTCGACCACGGCCTGATGCGCGCGGGCGAGGTCGAGCAGATCGAGCGCGACTTCGTGGCGTCGACCGGCGTGCGCCTCATCGTGCGCGACGAGAAGGAGCGGTTCCTCACCGCGCTCGCGGGCGTGACCGACCCGGAGACCAAGCGCAAGATCATCGGCCGCGAGTTCATCCGCGTGTTCGAGGACGCGCAGCGCCAGATCGTCGCCGAAGCAGGTGCCCACGGCGAGGAAGTGAAGTTCCTGGTCCAGGGCACCCTGTACCCCGACGTCGTCGAGTCCGGCGGCGGCGAGGGGGCGGCCAACATCAAGTCGCACCACAACGTGGGCGGCCTGCCCGACGACCTGCAGTTCGAGCTGGTCGAACCCCTGCGCGCCCTGTTCAAGGACGAGGTGCGCGCCGTGGGCCGCGAGCTCGGCGTGCCCGAGGACATCGTGTCCCGCCAGCCGTTCCCCGGCCCCGGCCTGGGCATCCGCATCATCGGCGAGGTCACCGAGCACAACCTGGACATCCTGCGCCGGGCCGACGCCATCGCGCGCGAGGAGCTCACCAAGGCCGGGCTGGACGGCGAGATCTGGCAGTGCCCCGTGGTGCTGCTCGCCGACGTCCGCTCGGTGGGCGTGCAGGGCGACGGCCGCACCTACGGCCACCCGGTGGTGCTGCGCCCCGTGTCCTCCGAGGACGCGATGACCGCCGACTGGACGCGCCTGCCCTACGAGACCCTCGCCGTGATCTCCACCCGCATCACCAACGAGGTGCGCGACATCAACCGCGTGGTGCTCGACGTGACCTCCAAGCCGCCGGCCACCATCGAGTGGGAGTGACCTGAGCCGGGGCCCGGGCCGGGGGCCCGGGCCGGTCGGCACCGCTCACCAGGCAGGGCGCGGGCTGCACGGATAGCGTGTTCGTCAGGCGCCCAACGTCTGGGAGGAGCACTCATGTCGAGCACAGTCACCGTCCGGCCGGTCCGCGGGGTTCGCGGGATCGGATCGTTCGCCGTCATCGCGGGCATCGTGATGATCGTCGCCGGGATCCTCGTCTGGATCCTCGTGGCCACCCAGCTGGCCGCCGAGAAGATCACCGTCGCGGACGACGCCCCCTTCCTGGGTGGCATCTTCCAAGGTGACCCCGTCCGCGGGCCGCTGACCGCGTTCGCGCAGGCGGACATCATCAACCACCACGCCCTCGACTCGACCAACGGCCAGACGTACGCCGAGCTGGCCCAGGACGACCCGCTGCGCGAGGTCGTCATGACCGCGTCGTTCCTGCGCGCGTCGCTGTTCACGTCGGTCGTGTCGTTCGGCCTGTGCGCGCTGGTCATCGCGCTCGGCCTGCTGTTCCTCCTGGTGGGCGTCGCGCTGCGCAAGCTGGCGAACGGCCCCGACGTCGCACTCGCGGGTGCGCCCGCACCGGCGCTGTCCTCCGCGGTGCCGTCGTCCCTGCCGTCGTCCGCAGCGCCGTCGTCGTCCCCGTCCTCGACGGGGTCAGCCCTGCCGGGAGCGTCGGGGGAGGGCCTGGGCCGCCACTCCGGTCCCACGGCAGCCGGTTCTTCGGCAGCCGGTCCTGCGGCGGCGGACCTCCCGCCGTCGGCGATCACCCCGGATCCCGGGGCGACGCCGCCCCGGCCGGCCGACTGACCGCTCGACGACCGGGACAGAACGACCGGGACAGAACGACCGGGACAGAACGACCGGGACAGACCGTGGGCCGGGTCCTGCACCGCTGAGGTGCAGGACCCGGCCCACGTCCGACGTCGGTCACCGGCCGTCCCTACCCCTGAACGGTGCCCTCCGCACGGTTGCGCCGCCGGGCCGCCCCCACCACGGAGGCGACGATGAGCACGGCGCCTGCCGCCGCGAGCAGCCAGATCATCGCCAGTCCGACGTCGAGCGTGGCGCCGGCCGCGACCGAGATGGCACCGACCCCGATCGCCAGGATGATGAAGCCCCACACGATCGTCGACGTGCGCGGCGTCGTGCGCACCAGCGGTTTCGGCGGCACCGCCCAGCCGACGGTAGGTGCGGGGCCGTACGACGCTGTGCCGTACGACGTCGGCCCGTACGACGCAGTGCCGTACGGTGCCGTGCCGTACGACGTCGTGGGGGGTGTCGCGTACTGCGGTGCCTCAACGTCCGGGGCGGACTCGGGCTGCGCGGCGTCGGCGTCCAGGGGCACGCCCCGGTCGAACACCGACAGCGGGTCGTCCTGCGTGAACTGACGGTCCGTCCCGGCGGTGTCGAGCACCTGGGTGGCGTCTGTGTCGGCTCCGTCCACGGCGTCCGGTGCCGTCGTGTCGGCCGGGCCGGTCTCCGCGGCGGTGGTGTCCAGCGGCTGGTCGTCGTTCGGGTTCTGGCTCATCGTCTTCTCCTCGTCAGTCGTTGGCCACGGTGACGTTGCCGGCGCCGGCGGAGACGAGCAGGCGCAGCACGGCGCCGTCGTCCTCGGCCTGGTCGGAACGCAGGTGTGCGGTGCCGGGACCCACTCGGGTCAGCGTGCGGTCGTCGTCGTCGACGTTCCAGGTGATCTCCCCGGCCAGCAGCCGGATGTCGGCCTCCACCGCGATGCCCTCGGGGACGATCACGGTCAGGTCCCCGGCGGCGATCTGGATGGGCACCTCGACCGGGTCGGTGACGGTGGCGCCGGACAGGTCGAGGCCCGTCAGGTCGATGGTCGGGTCACCGAACTGGGCGCGGAAGCCGCGTTCGGCCTCGGTGACGGAGGTGGGCGTCACGGTGCCCGCGCCCACCTCGACGCCGTCGGTGACGGTGCGCCACGTGCCGGAGTCCTGACCGATCCAGACGCCGCGCGCGGGGGAGTCGCTCACCGACGCGCTCCACGGGAGGGCGACCACCAGGCCGACGATCGCCAGGAAGCCCAGCCACCCCGAGGACCGGCCGCGCACGCCGCTGATCACGATCCCGGCGCCCACGATCGCGAGCGAGATGCCCACCCACAGCAGCATCGGGTCGAAGGACCCGTCGAACGGTGCGGGGAAGCGGAACCCGGAGCGGTCGGCGGCCAGCAGCAGCGCCCCCGCCACCAGGACGAGGCCGAACACGATGCCGATCGTTCCTCCGCCGGCGCTCTTGGTGATGGGCCGGGTCGCACGCTCGGCAGCCTTCGCCTCGGCACGCTGACGGGCGGCGAACGCGCGCGCCTGCGCCTGCTCGCGGCTGGCGGCGGCCCGCTGGCGGGCGGCCTCCGCGCGGGCGCTGGCCGCGGCGCGCGTGGACTCGGCCTTGGCCCATGCGTCCGGCGGGGCGGTGTACGCGGCGCCGGACGTGTACGGGGCGGTGCCGCCGTACGGCGTCGGCGGCACGGGCGGCACCGGCGGCACCGGCGGCACCGGCGGCACCGGCGGCTGGCCCGGGCCGGGCCGGTTGCGGTGCCGCTCGCGCAGGAAGTGCACCAGCAGCCAGATCGCGGTGATCCACACGGCGAACCAGAAGAGACGCAGGATCCAGCCCCAGCCACCCCAGTCGCCCGTCCACCAGGTGCCGACGCCGTTGGTGTTGCTCAGCCCGGCGATCACGGCGACGATCGCGCCCACCAGGGCGACGTCGAAGTCCCCGCGGATCGCCTGCTGCAGGTGGATGCGGCCGTCACGCCGTTCGGGCAGCAGCGCCCAGCCGATGCCGTAGGCGACCAGGCCGACGCCGGTGATGAAGAAGCTGAGGAACAGCAGGCCGCGCACCAGCAGGGCGTCCCAGCCGAGGCGCTCGGCGATGCCGCCGGCGACGCCGCCCACCCACCGGTCCTCCGACCGGGCCAGCCCCGTGCGGCGGATCGAGTCGAAGAACCGGTCGCTGCTGGAGCCGACCGGTGGCGGCGGGGAGTAGGGGGGAACGCCGGGAGGTGGCACCTGCTCGCCACCGGCCTCCGGCTGCGGGGGGTACGGGTTCTCGCTCATGGCTCGATCCTTTCCGGTGCGCAACCCCGCCCGCTATGGGGTGCCGCCCTGACCGGACCCTGAACCCGCCCCGGAGCCCCCGGCGGAACCCCTGATTCCGCGGCCCGGATGCCGGTGACGGCCCGGGGGCGTGCCACGATCTGAGGGTGAGCCCCGCCAGCAGCCCCCGTGGCGCACCCCCGGTGCGCCTGCCGTTGCGCCGCCCCGAGAACGGCCGCGTCATCGGCGGCGTGTGCGCCGGCCTGGCCACCCACCTGCGCCTGCCCGTGCGGCTCGTGCGTGTGCTCATGGTGCTGCTCGTCCCGGTGGGTGGGGCCGGGCTGGCCGGGTATGTGTTCTGGTGGGTCACCGTCCCGAGCGGGGACCCGCAGGCGGCCGCCGAGCAGGAGCTGCCGGCCGCGCTGCGACGGCTCGCACCGCGGCTGCGGATCGACCGGATCGTGTCCCGCGTCCAGGTGCGCGACCTGATCATCGGCGGCGTGCTGCTCGCCGTCGCCGTGTTCCTCGTCGCGGTGCGGTTCGGGTGGCAGTGGCGCCAGACGTGGGTGATCCCCGTCGCGCTCTCCCTGGGCGGGCTCGCGCTGGCCTGGTCACAGCTCGACGCCGTGCAGCGCGGCACGGACGACGCCGTCGGCGCCGCACGCCGGTGGACGGTCTGGGTGCGTCCCGCGGCCGGTCTGGCCCTCGTCGTCGTCGGCGCGCTGCTCATCGTGGGCCAGGACACCCCGAGCTGGGCGCTGCTCCAGGCGGCGACCGCGGCGGTCGCGGTGCTCATCGGGTTCGCCCTGGTGCTCGCCCCCTGGTGGTTACGGCTCGTGCGGGCGCTCGGCGACGAGCGCGCCGCGCACGCCCGCGCCGCCGAGCGCGCCGACATCGCCGCGCACCTGCACGACTCCGTGCTCCAGACGCTCGCCCTGATCCGCTCCCGGTCGCACGACGCCGACGCCGTCGCCCGCATGGCGCGCGCCCAGGAACGCGAGCTGCGCGAGTGGCTCTACGCCGAACGGCACGAGGCGGGCACGTCGCTGGCGGCCGAGCTGCGCGACCTGGTGGGGCAGGTCGAGGACGGGCGCGTCGGCAAGCCCGGCGGGGGACCCGTCGCGATCGACGTCGTCGTCGTCGGTGACTGTGCCCCCACCGAGGCGACCACCGCGCTGCTCCAGGCCACCCGGGAGGCGCTGGTCAACGCGGCCGCGCACGGGCGCCCGCCCGTCACCGTCTACCTGGAGGTGACCGAGCGGGAGGTGGCCGTGTTCGTGCGCGACCGGGGCGACGGGTTCGCCATGGACGACATCGCACCCGACCGGTTCGGGGTGCGCGAGTCCATCCTGGGCCGGGTGCGTCGCCGGGGCGGTACGGCCGAGGTGACGAGCCGCGAAGCGTGGGGCACCGAGGTCCGGCTGCGCATGCCGCGCCTGGTTCCGGCCGGCTCGGCCAACGCTGGGGTGTCGCAGGACCCGGGGGCGCCCCGCTGACATGATGGGTGGTTCCGGACCGGTCCGACAGCCGCCAGGCTCAACCATCCCTGAGGAGTCCCCGTGATGACCCCGAACGCCGAGGTCGCCCTGCCCGTGCCCGTCGTGCTCGTCGACGATCACGCCATGTTCCGGGCGGGCGTGCGCGCCTCCCTCGACGAGCGCGTGACCGTGGTCGGGGAGGCCGCCACCGTGGACGAGGCGGTGGCCGTGGTGCGTCAGACCCGCCCGCCCGTCGTGCTGCTCGACGTGCACCTGCCCGGCGGGACGGGCGGGGGCGGCGCCGAGGTGGTGCGGTTGTGCGCCGACCTGCTGGGGGAGACGAAGTTCCTCGCGCTGTCCGTGTCCGACGCCGCGGAGGACGTCGTGGCCGTCATCCGCTCGGGCGCACGCGGGTACGTCACCAAGAACATCTCGGCGCGTGAGCTGTCCGGGGCGGTCGTGCAGGTCGCGGGCGGGGACGCCGTGTTCTCGCCGCGCCTGGCCGGGTTCGTGCTCGACGCGTTCGGTACCGCAGCCGGTGAGGTCTCCGTGGCGGACGACGAGCTGGACCGGCTCTCGCGTCGCGAGCAGGAGGTCATGCGGCTCATCGCGCGCGGGTACTCGTACCGCGAGGTGGCCTCCGAGCTGTTCATCTCGATCAAGACCGTGGAGACCCACGTGAGCGCCGTGCTGCGCAAGCTCCAGCTCTCCTCGCGCTACGAGCTCACGCGCTGGGCGGCGGCACGCCACATCCTGTGACCCCCGGCGACCTCGCCCACCCAGGCGGGGGCCAGGGTGACCACGTCGCCCACCACGACGACCGCCGGGTTGCGCACCCCCGCCTCGGCTGCCACCTGCGCGACCGTGCCGAGCGTCGCGATCGTGGTGCGCTGCCGCGGCCCGTACCCGTCCTCGACGATCGCCACGGGCGTGTCCTGCGGGCGGCCCCCCGCCACGAGCGCCCACGCCGTGTGGGCCAGCCCACCCACGGCCATGAGCAGCACCACCGTGTGCTCCGGGCCACCGGGGACCCCGCCCAGCAGGTCGGCGACGTCGTCGTGCCCGGAGATCACGGTGAACGCGCGCGCGACGCCGCGGTGCGTGAGCGGGATGCCGGCCGCGGCGGGCACGGAGACCGCGCTGGTGACGCCCGGGACCACCTCGACCGGGACGCCGGCCGCGACGCACGCCGCGACCTCCTCGCCGCCGCGGCCCAGCACGTACGGGTCGCCACCCTTGAGGCGCACCACCCGGCGTCCGGCGAGCGCGTGCGCCACGAGCAGCTCGTTGATCTGCGGCTGCCGCACCGGGTGGTGCCCCGGCTGCTTGCCGACGTCGACCACCGTGACCTCGCCGGACACGACGCGCGGCAGCGAGTCGAGCAGGGCGCGCGGGCCCAGGCGGTCGACGACGATGACGTCGGCCGCCTCTAGCAGGCGCAGGCCCTTGACGGTGATGAGGTCGGGGTCCCCGGGACCGCCGCCCACGAGCCACACCTTGCCGCTCATGCGCGCCTCCTGTCTGTGGTGTTTGCCGGTGCCCAGAATCGCTGACGGATGTTTCCGGATGGTCACAACCCGTGGTCGGCGGCGTCACGCATCCTGGCGCAGCCCGCGGCGGCGCAGCACGGCCCGCTCCACGGGCGCGAAGACGACCAGCTCGATGGCGATGCCGACGGCGAGGATGAGCAGGATCGCGGTGAACACGAGGGCCATGTCCGCGAGCTGGCGGCCCTGGTCGAGGAACTGGCCGAGGCCGAACCCGATGGAGCCGCCCACGGCGATGATCTCGGCGGCCATGAGGGAACGCCACGAGAACGCCCAGCCCTGCTTGAGACCGGCCAGGTAGCCGGGCAGCGCGGCGGGCAGCACGATCTCGGTGACCATCGCGAGCCGCCCCGCACCCAGCACCCGCCCCACCGACCGCAGCAACGGTGGCACCTGGTCCACCCCCGCGACGATGCCGTTGATGACGGACGGCACCGCACCCATGAGGACGACGAAGTAGACGGTGCCGTTGGACAGCCCGAACCAGATGATCGCGGCAGGCACCCACGCGACCGAGGGCAGCACCTGCAGCCCCGTGATGATCGGGCCGAACGCCACGCGCACCCACTTCACGCGAGCCACGACGATGCCGAGCGGCGTCCCGATGGCCACGGCGGCGAGGAAGCCGAGCACGCCACGTGACAGCGACGTCGTCAGCGCCTCCCACAGCGAGCCGTCCTGCGCGGCGCGGCCGACGGCCTGGGCCACCTCACGCGGGCCGGGCAGGTTCCAGATGGGCTGGACGCCCGACCACACCACGGCCTGCCAGATCACCAGCACGACGGCGACGGCGAGCAGCGGGGGCCAGACGCGACGCCAGGCGACGGCCATGGCGCCGGGGATCGCCCCGGCCGGGGTCTGGAGCGCGTCGAGGCCCGCCGTGACGTCGGTCCCCGTGTCGGCGGGCGGCTCGTGGGCCACGGCGTCGGCGATCCTGTCCTTGTCCTCGGTGGACAGGCCGGACGTGAACCAGGTGCGGGCGTCAGTGGGCATGGCGGCTGATCTCCTCGCGCAGGCGGGCCGTGATCTCGCCCGTCAGGGCCACGGGGTCGGTGGTCCCGGCGTCGCCGACCACCCACTCGTGCACCACGCGGCCCGGGCGGGAGGACAGCAGGAGTACCCGCTGCCCCAGGCGCACCGCCTCGCGCACGTTGTGGGTCACGAACACGATGGTCCGGCCGGTGGCGCGCCAGATGCGCTCCAGCTCGTCGTGCAGCAGGTCGCGGGTGATGGCGTCGAGCGCCGCGAACGGCTCGTCCATCAGCAGCAGGTCGCGGTCCTGGGCGAGCGCGCGGGCCAGGGCGACGCGCTGACGCATGCCGCCCGAGAGCTCGTGGGCGCGCTTGTCGGCCGCGCCGCTGTCACCCCGGCGGGCCTCGCGCCGCCCCGCGGGGGAGCGGAGGGCACCCGGCGGCGGCCCGAGCCGCACCAGGTGGAGCAGCTCGGCGGCCCGCGTGCGGCGCTCCTCGCGGGGCACGCCGCGCAGCTTGAGCGCCAGCTCCACGTTGCGTGAGGCGGTGAGCCAGGGCAGCAGCGCCGACTCCTGGAACATGAGGGCGGCCGGCTCGGCCACCACGTCGCCCGTCGTGGCAGGTTCCAGCCCCGCGAGCAGGCTCAGCAGGGTCGACTTGCCGCACCCGGACGCGCCGATCAGGCAGACGAGCTCGCCGTGCGCGATCTCCAGGTCGACGCCGTCCAGCACGGGTGGTCCGTCGCCGAACCGCTTGCCGACGCCGGTCAGGCGCACGGCGGGCGCGGGGTCCCGCTCGGCGGTGGTGGCCGCGGCGGCGGACGTGACGGTGGTCATGGTTCTACTCCTTGCCGAGGCCGGCTGCCGAGACCGGGTCCTGGCCGTCGGCCGTCAGGACCGCGTTGAGCGGGCGCAGGTCGTAGATGCCGGTCAGGTCGGCATCCTGGGTCGTGCCGGCCGCCACCCCGTGGTCGATGACCGTCTGGAGGGTGCCCGCCAGCGGGTCCACGGTGAACTCGATGTTCGAGAACGCCCGGTCCAGGACCTCCTGCGGCAGCGGCTTGCCGGACGCGTCGGCGATCAGGTCGTTGACGAGCTTCGACGACCCGGTCGGGTCGTCCGTCAGCGCCTTGATGGCCGCGAGCTCACCGCGCAGCAGCGCCTCGACGGTCTGCGGGTGCTCCTCCAGGAACTCGGTGCGCACCACCACGTTCGTCGTGACGAACTTGCCGTCGGGCCACAGGTCCTTCTCGTCGACCAGCACGTGCGCCCCGGCTTCGAGCACCAGGCGCGACGCCCACGGCTCGGGCAGCCACCCGCCGTCCAGGTCGCCGCTGCGGAAGAGCTGCAGGGTCTGGGCGTTGTCGGTGGGGGTCACCGCGACGTCACCGCCGCCCTTGAGGTCGGCGGTGTACCCCTGGTCGGCCAGCCACACCCGCAGCGCGACGTCCTGCGTGTTGCCGAGCTGCGGCGACGCGATCTTCGTGCCCTTGAGGTCCGCCGGGGAGTCGATCCCGTCCCGCACCACGAGCGCGGCACCGCCCGAGGCGGCCCCGGCGACGATCTTGAGGGCCTCGCCGTGCGACTTCACGAACCCGTTGATCGCGGGGTTCGGGCCGATGAAGGCGACGTCGATCGCCCCCGCGTTGAGCGCCTCGAGCTCGGCCGGGCCGGCGTTGAACACCTCCGTCGTGAGGGCGGTGTCGCCCAGCTCCTTCTCGAAGTAGCCGCCGCCCACGCCCACCAGGGCCGCCGCATGCGTCACGTTCGCGAAGTACCCGACGCGGACCTCGTCCGCCGGGCCGGTCGTGGCGTCCCCCGCCGCCGACGACGGGCCGGCGCACGCCGCCATCGCCGCCACGAGCGCGGTGGCGAGCAGGGCGGCGGGCAGGCGGGTCGTCTTCATCAGGTTCTCCTTGGGGTGGGTCCTGCGGCCTTGCGCAGGATGACGGGGCGGTCTCGACAGGCTCGACCAGCGGGATGGGAGGGTGGCTCAGCCGGCCGCCGTGACCATGCCGGCGGCGAGCGTGGCGCCGTCGTCGGGGTCGATGAGCAGGAACGCGCCGGTGCGGCGTGCCCGTGCGTACGGCTCGACGGGCACGGGTGCCGCGAGGCGCAGTACGACCCGGCCCAGGTCGTTGAGGTCCAGCCTGTCGGTGGCGGTGAGCCCGACGGTGTCGCCGTGCAGCGAGTCCAGGTCGATCCGGCCTGGGATCTCACGCACCTGCGCCTTGACCGTGCGGGTGCCGTGCTTGAGCAGCACGGTGGTGCGGGCGGCCAGCGGGCGGTCCGCGAGCCACGCGAGCGTCGCGGTGACGTCCTGCGTGGGGACAGGGGCGTCGTCGGCCGCGGCGAGCAGGTCGCCGTGCGCGACGTCGACGTCGTCGGCCAGGCGCAGGGTGACCGACTGCGGCGCGTACGCCGCCGGGAGCGTGTCCCGTCCCGCGGCCAGCGAGTCCGCCGTGTCGATCCCCACCACCGTGGTGCGGCGCCCGCTCGGGAGCACGACGACGGCGTCCCCCGGCCGGACCACCCCGGCGGCCACCTGGCCGGCGTAGCCGCGGTAGTCGCGGAACAGGTCGTCGTCCGTGCGGGGACGCACCACGTGCTGCACCGCGAGGCGGAAGGACCCCGACTCGGCGGAGTCGGCCGCGGGCAGCGTCTCCAGCAGCTCCAGCAGCGTCGGACCGTCGTACCAGGGCGTGTTCCCCGACGGGTCCACCACGTTGTCACCGCGCAGCGCGGACACCGGGACGGCGTGCACGGCGTCCTCGGCCACCCCGAGTGCGCCGGCGGCACGCCGCAGGTCGGCGGCGATCTGCGCGAACCGGTCCTGCGACCAGTCCACCAGGTCGATCTTGTTGACCGCGACCACCACGTGCGGCACCCGCAGCAGGGCGGCCACGGCCAGGTGGCGGCGGGTCTGCTCCAGCAGCCCCTTGCGCGCGTCCACGAGCAGCACGACGACGTCCGCCGTCGACGCCCCCGTGACCGTGTTGCGCGTGTACTGCACGTGGCCGGGGCAGTCGGCGAGCACGAAGCTGCGCCGCGCCGTGGCGAAGTAGCGGTACGCGACGTCGATCGTGATGCCCTGCTCCCGCTCGGCGCGCAGGCCGTCCGTGAGCAGCGCCAGGTCGGTGACGTCGTACCCCTTGTCCCGGCTGACCCGTTCGACGGCGTCGAGCTGGTCGGTCAGCACCGACTTGGAGTCGTACAGCAGGCGGCCCACCAGGGTGGACTTGCCGTCGTCGACGGACCCGGCCGTCGCGATGCGCAGCAAGGTGGTGGTCTCGACAGGCCCCACCGCCCGGATCGGCTCGGTCACCGGCACGGTCGCTTCTTCGGTCAGGGTGCTCATCAGAAGTAGCCCTCCTTCTTGCGGTCCTCCATGGCGGCCTCGGACATGCGGTCGTCGGCGCGCGTGGCACCGCGCTCGGTGATGCGGGTGGCGGCCACCTCGGCCAGGACGTCGTCGACCGTCAACGCGATCGACCGGACCGCGCCCGTGCACGACATGTCGCCCACCGTGCGGTAACGGACCTTCTCGGCGCGCACGCTCGCCCGCTCCGCGGCGGTGCGCGGCTGCGCGTGCGGACCGAGCGCGAGCAGCATGCCGTCCCGGTCGAACACCTCGCGCTCGTGCGTGTAGTACAGGCTGGGCAGGTCGATGCGCTCGCGAGCGATGTAGCGCCACACGTCGAGCTCCGTCCAGTTGGACAGCGGGAACACGCGCACGTGCTCGCCCGGCCGGTGGCGCCCGTTGTACAGGTTCCACAGCTCGGGGCGCTGGTTGCGCGGGTCCCACTGCCCGAACTCGTCACGCAGCGAGAAGATGCGCTCCTTGGCCCGCGCCTTCTCCTCGTCGCGCCGGCCGCCCCCGAACACGGCGTCGAACTTCCCGGCCTCGATCGCGTCGAGCAGCGGGCGGGTCTGCAGCGGGTTGCGGGTGCCGTCGGCGCGCTCCCGCAGGCGGCCGTCGTCGATGTAGTCCTGCACCTTCGCCACCTCCAGACGCAGCCGCAGGCGGTCCACGGTGCGGTCGCGGAACGCGAGCACCTCCGGGAAGTTGTGCCCCGTGTCCACGTGCAGCAGCGGGAAGGGGACGGGCGCCGGGGCGAACGCCTTGACCGCCAGATGCAGCATGAGCATCGAGTCCTTGCCGCCCGAGAACAGCAGCACAGGCCGTTCGAGCTCGGCGGCCACCTCGCGGATGATGTGGATCGCCTCGCTCTCCAGGGCGTCCAGCAGGGAGAGAGTGGAGGTGCTCATGAGTCCTTCCGGGTCTCGGTGGGGGTCACGTGTGCAGCCCGCACTCGGTCTTGTCGAAGCCGGACCAGCGGCCCGCGCGGGGGTCCTCGCCCGGGGCGACGCGCCGCGTGCAGGGCGCGCACCCGATCGACGGGTAGCCGTCCTCGAGCAGCGGGTTGAGCGGCACGCCGTGCCGGGCCGCGTAGCCGTACAGGTCGTCGCTGCTCCACGCGGCGAGCGGGTTGACCTTGATCAGCCCGTTCTTCTCGTCGAACGTGACCAGCGGCGTGTGCGTGCGGGTCGCGGCCTCGTCGCGGCGCACGCCCGTGAACCACACCTCGTACCCGGCCAGGGTGCGCCGCAGCGGCTCGACCTTGCGCATCGCGCAGCATGCCGCGGGGTCGCGGGACCACAGATCCTTGCCGTGCTTCGCGTCCTGCTCGGCGACGGTGAGCTCGGGGAGCACGTCGACCACCGTGACGTCCATCGTGGTGGCGACCGCGTCCCGCGTGCCCAGCGTCTCCGGGAAGTGATAGCCGGTCTCCAGGAACAGCACGTCCACGAACGGGAGCGCGCGCGCCACCACGTGCGGCAGCACGGCGTCCGCCATCGAGCACGCGACGGCCGCCAGGTCGCCGCCCAGCTCGCGTGCCACCCAGGCGACCACCTGCTCGGCGCTCGCCTCGCCGTCGGTGCTGTCGGGGCCGACGCCGGAGCCGCCCAGCTCGGCTGCGCCGCGGGCTGCGATCGCCCGCAGCTCGTCCGCCGACCGCTTCACGGCGCCGCGGGCCGCGCGCGCCTCGGCATGTGCGGCGCGGGCCGCCTGACGGGCCAGGAACCGCTCGCGCGGGCCGCCGGTGCCCATGGTCGAACCGCTCACCGTGGTTGTGTGCGGTGACGGCTGCGGTTCCGCTGCGGGCGCTGGCTCGTTCCTCGCCCCCACCCTGCGCTGCACCTCCGCCGTCACCGCAGGGCCTCCTCGTCCGCGCGGTGCGCCCACTGGGCGAACGTCTCGCCCGCCTCGCGGTCGGCGGCGAACCGGCGCACCAGCCGCTCCACGTAGTCGGCCACGTCCTCAACCGGGATCTTCAGGCCGCGCACCGTGCGCCCGAACCCGGGCTCGTCCCGGTTGCTGGTGACCAGGCCGCCGCCCAGGTGTACCTGGAACCCGGGCACCTGCTGGGCCTCGTCACCCGTGCCGATGGTGATGAGCTGGCCCTTGAGGCCGATGTCCACCGTCTGCGTGCGCGCGCACGCGTTGGGGCAGCCGTTGATGCCGATCGCGATGGGTGCGTCGAGCGTGGCCAGCACGTCGGCGGCGCGCTCCTCGAGCTGGGCGATGGCCTGCGCGGCAGTGTCCTTGGTGTTGACGATGGCGAGCTTGCAGAACTCGATGCCCGAGCAGGCCAGCGTGGACTGCCGCACCAGGGACGGGGTGGCGGTCAGGCCCAGGGGTTCCAGGCCGGCCACCAGGTCGTCCACCCGGTCGGCGGGCACCCCGAGGATCACGATCTTCTGGTGCACGGTGAACCGGGCCGCCTCCGCTCCCACCGACTCGATGAGGTCCGCGAGACCGGTCAGGGTTCCCCCGCCCACGCGCCCCACCACGGGGGCGGCGCCCACGTAGAACTTGCCGTCCTTCTGCTCGTGCACGCCCACGTGGTCGCCCGTCTGGGTCGGCTGCGCGGGGGCCGGGCCGTCCGCCAGGGCGTAGCCCAGGTACTCGGTCTCGAGCACCTCACGAACCTTCGCGGGGCCCCAGTCGGCCAGCAGGAACTTCAGGCGGGCCTTGTTGCGCAGGCGCCGGTAGCCGTAGTCGCGGAACAGGCGGACCACGCCGTGCCACACCTCCGGTGCCTGCTCGGGGGTGGCGAACGCTCCGAGCCGCTCGCCCAGGCGCGGCACCGTGGCGAGCGACCCGCCCACCCAGACGTCGTAGCCCGGCCCGAGCTCGGGGTGCACCACACCCACCAGCGCGACGTCGTTGATCTCGTGCACGACGTCGAGGGACGGATGCCCGGTGACCGCCGTCTTGAACTTGCGCGGCAGGTTGGAGATGTCCTCCGTGCCCAGCCAGCGCTCCTTGATCTCCCGGATCACGGGGGTCGGGTCGATGATCTCGTCCTTGGCGATCCCGGCGACCGGCGAGCACAGGAACCCGCGGGGGGAGTCGCCGCACGCCGTCGTCGTCTGGAGGCCCACGGACTCCAGACGACGCCAGATCTCGGGGACGTTCTCGATCTCCACCCAGTGGTACTGGAGGTTCTGACGGTCGGTGAGGTCGGCGGTGCCGCGCGCGAAGTCCGTCGAGATGCTGCCCAGCACGCGCAGCGCGGCAGGGTTCAGCGCGGCGCCGTCGGACCTCACCCGCATCATGAAGTAGCGGTCCTCCAGCTCCTCCGGCTCGAGCGTGGCGGTGCGGCCGCCGTCGATCCCGGGCCTGCGCTGCGTGTACAGACCCCACCAGCGGAACCGGCCGTGCAGATCGTCCGACGTGATCGAGTCGAAGCCCTCGCGGGAGTAGACGTTCTCGATCCGTTCGCGGACCCGCAGCGGGTGCGACTCGCCCTTGAACACCTCGACGGAGTTGAGCGGCTCGTGACCGTCAACCTTCCACTGGCCGTTCGACCGGCCGGGGCGCGGTGTACGGATGGTGGAGTGGACCGGTGCCGAGGGGTTGTGGCTGGTGATCGTCATGACTTCCTAGAGGTTGACGTGCGAGAAGATCAGGCTGGCGAGGGCCAGGCCCGCGACGAGGTTGAAGACGGCCGCCGAACCGAACAGGACCAGGGGACGCCAGCCCGCCTCGCGGATGCCCGAGACCTTGAACTCCAGGCCGATCGAGACGAACGCGATGACGAAGAAGATCGTGCTCAGGGCCTTGAGGGTCGCGATGTCGGGGGCGGCGGCGTCGGACCCGACGGACGTGACGTAGAGCGTCGCGACGAGCGACGCGAGCACGAACCCGAGCACGAACTTCGGGAACCGGTGCCACAGCTCGGAGGCCTTCGGCGCCGCGGCACCGCCGGTGCGGTCCACCTTGAACGCGAAGTACAGCGTGAGCAGGAACGCGACGACGCCGATGAGCACGTTCTGCGAGCTCTTGACGATCGCGGCCACCTGGAGCACGTCGTCACCGGCGATGGCGGCCGACGCCGTGACGGCCGCCGTGGTGTCGATGTTGCCGCCGATCCAGGCACCCGCGACGGCGGGACTCAGGTTCAGCGCCTCGGCGAGCGGCGGCAGGATGAAGATCGACGGCAGGGCGAAGATGATCACCAGGCTGGCCGCGTAGGCGAGCTGCTCCTTCTTCGCCTGGACGGCGCCGGCCGCGCTGATCGCCGCGCTGACACCGCAGATCGAGACGGCGGACGAGAGCAGGGCGCGCAGCCTGTCGTCCACGCCCAGCCTGCCGCCCAGCCACCAGGTGAACCCGAAGACCAGGGTGATGAGCAGGACGGCCTGCAGGATGCCGGGGCCGCCCGCCTTGCCGATCGAGGCGAAGTTGATGGTGGCGCCGAGCAGCACCAGCCCGAGCTTGATGAACAGCTCGGTGCGGAACGCGGCCGCGAGCCGGTCGCGCACCCCGGCGAGCGAGAGGGCCAGGTTGCCGAGCAGGCCCAGCGCGATGGCGTAGACGGGGTACTCGATGCTCGCTGCGACGCCCGCGAGCGGCGTGTCCTCCAGCCAGACGGGGACGCCGTCGGCGAGGAAGCGGGCCAGCCACGCCAGGGCGAGCAGGATCACCAGTCCGGCGACGGCGTAGGCGGGTCCGGGGCGGGCGCCGGCCTGGACGACGGAGTTCTCGAGGGAGGCCGGGGTCGCGGTCGTGGCTTCGGCGCTCATCAGGCGGCCAGCCCTTGCGGCAGGAGCGAGAACAGGCCCAGGGCGACGAGGGCCAGGCCGACGACGGTGGCCAGCCAGTCCTCCGACAGGTGGATGCGACGGGCGGAGGCGACGGAGACCTCGGGGGTCTCGACAGGTTCAGGGTGGGCGGGCTGCGCTGACATGGGACGGTTCCTCTTCCGGGTGCGCGGGGTGGACGTGTGCGGCGGGGCGGGCGGCGCCCACCGGCCACCCCCGGTCAGAGGTGCACGCGGACGTCGCCCGGGAGACACATCTCGGGGGCGCAGTGGCGCATGCAGGTGCGAGGCATGCCGTACAGCGTGAACGGTGATCTATCAATGGGCAAGACGATGCCTATATGTGCTCACATGGTGGACAGCGGACGCTCGCGCATCGTGGGTTCGTGACTCGGGGCGTCGGGCGGGGCGAGGCTCGGCGCCAACGAAATGACAGCGATGGCAGGTCCGCCCGGTAGCCTGCCCGGGTGAACTTCCTGTACAACGCGTTCGTCGTGCTGCACTTCGTCGGCTGGGCCATCGTGCTCGGCGGGTACCTCGCCTCCCTGAAGACCCCTGGCCTCTACCGGGGCGTCTTCCACGGCGCCGCCACGGCCCTGGTCTCCGGCATCGTCATGATGGGCCTCATCGAGTCCGGCACCGCCGGCCCCGCGTGGGTCGAGCGTCCCTGGCTGATCACCAAGCTGTCGATCGCGCTGATCATCACCGTGCTCGCGTTCTTCGCCCGCCGCCAGGGCCGCAAGGCCGACAACGGCACGGGGGCCGTGACCCCCGCCCTCAAGCACTCCATCGGGGTGCTCGTGCTGGTCAACATCATCGTCGCCGTCTTCTGGTGACCGCACCGGCCGCCGAGGACCCTCGCGCGCCGGGTTCGTGGGGGCGCTCGGTTCGCGGGAACACGCAGAGGCGACCGTGAGCGGGCTCGGTGAGGTCGCCGTCGGCCTCGCGATCCTCGTCGGCCTGGTCGGCATCGTCGTCCAGGCGCTCCCCGGCAACGCCCTCGTCATCGCCGCCATCGGCATCTGGTCGTGGGCGACCGGCGGCGCCGCGTGGTGGGTCTTCGCGGCGGCCGCCGTCGTCGTCGCGCTCGCCGAGACCGGTCAGTGGCTCCTCGCGGGGCGGCACCTGCGCAAGGCCGACGTGCCCTTCTCCACGATGGCTCTGGCCGGTGTCGCGGGCATCGTCGGCTTCTTCGTCATCCCCGTGATCGGGCTGTTCCTCTTCTTCCCTGCGGCAGTGTTCCTGCTCGAGTGGCGCCGCCGCGGCGACCGGTCCGCGGCGCTCGCCGCCACCAAGGCGGCCGTGCAGGCCACCGGCATCACCATCCTCGTCCAGCTCGCGGGCGGGCTGCTCGCGGCGGCGATCTGGATCGTGGGCCTGTTCCTCACCTGAGCCGGCTCTCCCGGCCGCCCGGGAGCCACCCGGACAAACAGGTGGGCGCGCTTGCCCGAGGCGGTGAGAATGCTCCCGTGACATCCCCGGACGTTCCCCTGGACGGCGGCAACTCGGCCTCCTTCGTCGTGCGGTCCGGCGACACCGTCCGCAAGCCGTGGACGGCGTCGTCGTCGAGCGTGCACCGTCTCCTGGCGCATCTGCGCGACCAGGTGGGCGACGTCGTCCCGCGCCCGCTGGGGCGCGACGACCGTGGCCGGCAGGTGCTGGAGTTCGTCCCCGGCAGCGACGGTATGGCGGCGACGCCGACGGCGCCGGACCTGGAGCGGGTCGGGGCGATCGCCCGGTCGCTCCACGAGGCGACGGCGTCGTTCCCGCGGCGCGACACCGACGTGTGGACGACGGCGACGCGGCGCGCGGGTGACGAGATCAT
The DNA here is from genome assembly GCA_001592145.1 of Xylanimicrobium pachnodae JCM 13526 = NBRC 107786. GTDB lineage: Bacteria > Actinomycetota > Actinomycetes > Actinomycetales > Cellulomonadaceae > Xylanimonas > Xylanimonas pachnodae. The sequence goes on from BCWJ01000003.1 coordinate 115,908, forward strand.
CTCCCACGGCGACCTCGCCCCGTGGAACCTGGTGCGCGGCCGCGAGCGGTGGGCGTTCATCGACTGGGACGGCGCCGGGCCGACGACGCGGATCGCGGACCTCGCCTACGCGGCGCGCTCGTTCGCGCGGGCCGACCACCTGCACCCCGTCGAGGAGTCGGTGCTGCTGCTGCGCGCCGTGCTGGACGGCTACGGGGCGTCGTCGCAGGAGCGGGTGGACCTGGTGCCCGCGATGATCGAGCGCACCGAGGCCATGCGCGACCTGCTGCTCGGAGCCGTCGCAACGGGGGAGCAGCCGTGGGCACGGATGGCCGTGGCGGGCCACGGCGACTACTGGACGCGGGCCGCAGCGCACCTGCACCGGCACGGCGCGGTGCTCGGGACCGCGGTGCGCTGACGCCGCCGGGTACGACGCCTGCTATCTGTAGCGCAGAAATACTGCTATCTGGAGCGTAGAAGTACTGCTGTTTGTAGCGTGCTGCACCTCGACTCCGCCCAGGTTCGCGAAGCGGTCCAGGCCGACCCGGAGTCCATCCTCATCCGAGAGCGGCCCGTCCTCCTGGACGAGTGGCAGAAGGTCCCCGAGGTGTGGGACGTCGTGCGGCGAGCCGTCGACCGGGACCGGACGCCGGCACAGTTCCTGCTCACCGGAAGTGCGACACCACGCGCCGGGGCGACGGCTCACTCCGGTGCCGGCCGCATCACCCGCGTCCGGATGCGTCCGCTCGCGTTCAGCGAACGCGGGGTGGAGACGCCGTCGGTCAGCCTGGAACACCTGCTGCGCGGTGGTGCTCCCGCAGTCGGTGGTCACACCGAGCTCAGGCTGGCGGACTACGTCGCCGAGATCATGGCGTCCGGGTTTCCCGGACTCCGAGGGCTCCCGCCGCGACTGCTCCGCGGCGAACTCGACAGCTACCTCCGCAACGCGGTGGATCGGGACATTCCGGAACAGGGCATCGCCGTACGCAAGCCCGCTGTCCTGCTGGACTGGCTTCGCTCCTACGCCGCCGCGACGTCGAGCACCGCGTCCTACACGGAGATACTCGACGCGGCGTCGGCGGGCCTGGCCGACAAGCCGGCGCGAACGACGACCGCCGGATACCGCGACGCGCTCCAGCAACTGTGGCTCGTCGACCCGCTGCCCGCATGGGCGCCTCGGGGCAGAGAGTTCGCACGGCTGGGGCAGACGCCCGTCCACCACCTTGCCGACCCGGCGCTCGCGGCGCGGCTGCTGGGGCTCACTGAGCTCTCGCTGCTCGACGGCGCCGGGGTGCCGCTCGGGCCGCAGCACGGGACGCTGCTTGGACGCCTCTTCGAGTCGCTGGCCACGCTGAGCGTGCGAGTCCTCGCCCAGCGCGCCGAGGCGACAGTTGCCCACCTGCGCACGCGTAACGGAGACCGGGAGATCGATCTGTTGGTCACCGATCCGGAGGGACGAGTCGTGGCGATGGAGGTGAAGCTCTCCAGCACGATCTCCGACCGCGACGTCCGCCACCTGAACTGGTTCGCGGAGGCCTACGGCTCCCGGGTCATCGACCGGGTCGTCATCACCACGGGTACGACGGCGTACCGCAGGAAGGACGGAGTCGCCGTCGTGCCCCTGGCCCTGCTGGGCCCCTGACCGTCGGCGCGGGGTGACGCGTGTTGCGGTATGTCACGGCATCGGTACGTTTTCCGTGACGAACCGCGACGTGCGGTGGACGGTTGCTGCACGGTTGGGCGGCAGTGCGACCGTGAGTGTCGGTCGGGCCGCCTAGGCTGAGGCCGCGATGACTTCTCTCTTCGATCACCTGCCTCTGCCCGGGTTCGGCGCTGCCGTGTCCGACGAGTCCGCACGCCTTGCGCCATCGACCGCGCCGCGATGGGATGCGTGGGACGACGCCCCCGACTGGGCCGGGTCCCGCGGCCCAAGTGCGGCTCCGGCGTCGTCGGACTCCGATGACGACGCCCCGCGGCGGACCGGACCGTACGCGCATCTGGACCCGGAGAAGCTGCTCGACGGGCTGAACCCGCAGCAGCGGGCCGCCGTCGAGCATGCCGGGTCGCCGTTGCTCATCGTGGCGGGTGCCGGGTCGGGCAAGACGCGCGTGCTCACCCACCGCATCGCGTACCTGCTGGCGACGGGGCGGGCGCGCGCGGGGGAGATCCTGGCGATCACGTTCACCAACAAGGCCGCGGCCGAGATGCGTGAGCGGGTCGAGCACCTGGTGGGCCCGTCGGCGTCGCGCATGTGGGTATCCACGTTCCACTCGGCGTGCGTGCGCATCCTGCGCCGCGAGTACAAGACCCTGGGGCTGCGGTCCAGCTTCTCGATCTACGACGCCGCGGACAGCCAGCGGCTCGTCACGCTCGTGACGCGCGAGCTCAACCTGGACCCCAAGAAGTACCCGGCGCGCGGGTTGTCGAACCGGATCAGCGACCTCAAGAACGAGCTGGTCACCCCCGACGACTACGCGGGTCGTGAGGACAAGGACCCGGTCCTCGCCGACGTGTACACGCGCTACCAGGCCCGCCTCCAGCAGGCGTCCGCGCTCGACTTCGACGACATCATCATGTCCACGGTGCACCTGCTCCAGGCGTTCCCGAACGTCGCCGAGCACTACCGGCGCCGGTTCCGCCACGTGCTCGTGGACGAGTACCAGGACACCAACCACGCCCAGTACGTGCTGGTCAAGGAGCTGGTGGGTGGCACGGACGACGGCCTGGAGCCGGGTGAGCTGACCGTCGTCGGTGACGCCGACCAGTCCATCTACGCGTTCCGTGGTGCCACGATCCGCAACATCCAGGAGTTCGAGAAGGACTACCTGGACGCGACCACCATCCTGCTGGAGCAGAACTACCGGTCCACGCAGACGATCCTGTCCGCGGCCAATGCGGTGATCAGCCGCAACGCCGACCGCAAGCCCAAGCGGCTGTGGACGGCGGCGGGGGAGGGCGCGAAGATCGTCGGCTACGTGGCCGACGACGAGCACCAGGAGGCCCGGTTCGTCGCCGAGGAGATCGACCGGCTCGGCGACGCCGACTCCGTGCGTCCCGGCGACGTGGCGATCTTCTACCGCACCAACGCGCAGTCGCGCGCGCTGGAGGAGGTGCTGGTGCGCGTCGGCCTGCCGTACAAGGTGGTGGGCGGCACCCGGTTCTACGAGCGCCGCGAGATCAAGGACGCCATCGCGTACCTGCGTGCCCTGGCCAACCCCGACGACGACGTGAACCTGCGCCGGGTGCTCAACGTGCCCAAGCGCGGCCTCGGTGAGCGGGCGGAAGCGCTGGTCGCGGGCCTTGCGGAACGCGAGCGCATCTCGTTCGGTGCCGCGCTCGACCGGGCGGAGGACGTGCCCGGCATGTCGAACCGCACCCTCAACCCGCTGCGCGGCTTCCGCGACCTGATGCGCGACCTGCGCGCCCTGGTCGAGGCGGGGGAGCCGCCCGCGTCGATCCTCGGGGCCGTGCTCGACAAGACGGGTTACCTGGCCGAGCTGCGCGGCTCGGACGACCCGCAGGACGCGTCCCGCGTGGAGAACCTGGCCGAGCTGCACGCCGTGGCCACCGAGTTCGCGCAGACCGACCCGGAGGGCACCCTCGACGACTTCCTGGAGCGCGTCTCCCTGGTCGCGGACTCCGATCAGATCCCCGACGAGGACGTGGCCGACGGCGAGACCGCCGACGTGCCGAAGGTCGACCAGGGCGTCGTCACCCTCATGACGCTGCACACCGCCAAGGGCCTGGAGTTCCCGGTCGTGTTCCTCACCGGCATGGAGGACGGCACCTTCCCGCACATGCGGTCCCTGCACGACGACGCCGAGCTGTCCGAGGAGCGCCGCCTCGCCTACGTGGGCATCACGCGGGCGCGCGAGAGGCTGTACATCTCGCGCGCGGGCATGCGGTCGGCGTGGGGCATGGCCAACGAGATGCCGCCCTCACGGTTCCTGACGGACGTGCCCGAGGACCTGTGGGACTGGCGGCGCAAGGAGTCCGCGACGCAGTACCTGCGCGGCGGCGGGTCGGCGTGGGGGTCGGGTCGGTCCGGCTCGGGGACCCGCGGGTCGACGTCGTGGAGCACAGGCGGCACGGGGTCGTCGGGCTCGGCGTCGTCGGGCTTCGGGTCCGGGAGGATCGGACGCCCCAAGACGGCGTCGACCGGCGGGACGGGCGCGAAGTTCGGCAGCGCCACACCGCGCAGCGACGCCGACATCCCCTCCCTCGCGGCGGGGGATCGTGTCACGCACGACGCCTACGGGCTGGGCAAGGTCGTGGCGGTCGAGGGCACCGGGCCGAACACGGTGGCCAAGGTGGACTTCGGCTCGGACGGCACCAAGCGGCTCCTGCTGCGCTACACCCCGCTCACCAAGCTCTGAGGGTTTCGGCAGGCTCAACCACCGGCGGTTGAGCCTGTCGAAACCTCACGCCGTGGCGGGCAGCATCGCCGCGAGCCGGTCCTGGTGCGGGAAGGTCCCGGGGACGTAGGTGCAGGACGGTTCCTCGGCGTACGGGTCGCCCGTGACGCCGTAGGCCCGCGACCGGGACCCGCCGCACACGGTGCGGAACTCGCACCGGCCGCACTTGCCGCCCAGGCGGTCCGGGTCGCGCAGGCCCGTGAACAGCTCGGACGTCCGGTAGATGTCCACGAGCGGGGTCCGGCGCACGTTGCCCGCGTCCATCGGGAGGAACCCGCTGGGGTGCACGGAGCCCGTGTGGGAGATGAAGACGAACCCGCGTCCGGCGTTGACGTCCAGCGGGGGCCGTCGCACGCGCCGCTGCCCCTGGTCGAGGCCGAGCTCGGCGGCTCGTGCGGTCAGGCGTGCGTAGAGGGGGCCGAGCCCGAGCACGGCCACGTGATCGTCCCCGGCCTCCTCCAGGATGCGGCGCTGCAACGCCACCCGGCGGAAGTGGTGCGCCTCGGTGGTCTTGGCGGGGATGGCCAGCCCGACGTCGTACACGAAGTTGAGGACGTCCTCGGTCTCGGCGGGCGTGAGGGCGGCGAGCACCCGGCCGCGGCCGGTGGGCACCAGGAAGAACGCGCTCCACAGCATGGCCCCGTGCTCGCGCACGAGCTGGACGACGTTCGGCAGGTCGTCGACGTTGTCGCGGGTGACGGTCGAGTTGATCTGCACGCGCAGGCCGATGCGCCGGGCGGCGTCCCATGCGTCGAGGGTCCAGCCGAACACGCCGTCCACCCCGCGGAACCCGTCGTGCAGGGCCGCGGTCGAGCCGTCGAGGCTGAGCGACAGGGCGGTCGCGCCCGCGTCGTGCGCGGCCTGGAGCCGGTCGGCGGTGAGCGTGGGGGTGCCCGACGGCGACACCGCGACGTTGAGCCCGATGCCCTTGCCGTAGGCGATCAGCTCGAACAGGTCGGGGCGCTGGAAGGGGTCGCCGCCCGTGATGACGAACAGTGGTGCGGGGTGCCCGAAGGCGGCCACCTGGCGCATCAGGTCCTGGGCGGCCGCCGTGTCCAGCTCGAACGGGTCCCGGTCCGGGACGGCTTCTGCCCGGCAGTGCAGGCAGGCGAGCGGGCAGGCGCGGGTGCACTCCCAGATGACGATGAACGGCTTGTCGCCGACGTCCTGGTGCTGGTGGCGCAGCACCCGCGACGAGTCGGGACGCCGCTGGTTCTGCCGTCCGGGCCAGGTGGCCATGGGGTCTGGCACGCCGGTCGCCTCCGAGGGTCGCTGGTGAGCGGGTGTGGCGGGTGCGGCCACGCCAGACGTCACGCCCGCGAGGGTGGGACGTGCTGCTGACACACACCTGAGGAACGTCAGTTAACCACTCGGGCGACGGTCTCCGGGCGCGGCAGTCCCGCTCGGGTACCGTGTCCGGATCGTCCGGGTTGACTCCGCGGGTGGGCGACCCATCTCCGACCCGTCTCCAGGGAGGTACAGATGCTCGAGGCACTGCTCACGGGCCAGGTCTCGCTCGTCACGGGCGGAAACCGGGGGATCGGTCGCGCCGTCGCGCTCGCGCTCGCCGACGCCGGGTCCGACGTCGCCGTCGGCGTGCGCCGTCCGGGTGCGGGCGCCGACGTCGTCGCGCAGATCGAGGAGCGCGGGCGCCGGGCCGTCGAGGTGCTCACGGACGTGCGCGACCTGGAGGGCGCGCGGGCCGGGATCGACGCCGCGGTGGCCGCGCTGGGTCGGCTCGACGTGCTGGTCAACAACGCGGGTGGCGGCATCGACTGCCCGGCGATCGACGTGACCGAGGCGGACTTCGAGGCCGTGTGGCAGCTCAACGTGCGCTCCACGTTCTTCCTCTCGCAGCACGTGGCGCGGCATCTGCGCGACGCGGGGCGCGGCGGCACGATCGTCAACATCGCGTCGCAGGCGGGACTGGTGGCGCTGCCCACGGAGGCGTCGTACTGCGCGGCCAAGGCGGCCGTGGTGCACCTGACCAGGTGCCTGGCCGTCGAGTGGGGCGAGCTCGGCATCCGCGTCAACGCCGTCGCGCCCACGTTCGTGGAGACGGAGGGCACCGCGCGCGTGCTGGGTGATCCGGCCCGGCGTGCCGACGTCGAGGAGCGCATCGCCGCGCTGCACCGGGTGGGCCGGCCGGAGGAGGTCGCCTCGGCGGTGGTCTACCTGGCGTCACCGGCGTCGTCGCTGGTCACAGGGGTCACGCTGCCCGTGGACGGCGGCTGGACGGCCCGCTGACGCGAACCTGCGGCACAACCGCGGTTAAACATACGTCTGATGTATGCTACACGACATGAACGCTACGTCTCGTGATGGTTTCTACGGTCGTGGCGACGTCCTTGCATCGTTCGCCGACCATCTGGCCGAGGTCGCGCACACGGGAACGGGCCGGATCGTCGCGATGCGGGGCCGCCGTCAGGTGGGCAAGTCGACGGTGGTCGAGCGGTTCACCGAGCAGGCCACGGTTCCCTGCGTGTTCGTGACCGGCGTGTACGGCATCGCGACGGCGCGCCAGCTTGCCGACGCGACGTCCGCGCTGCGCGAGACCCGCGTGCCGCTGCCCGACCTGGAGACGCTCACCGTGACACCTGCCGCGTCGTGGCGCGAGTGGCTGGGGCGCATCGCGGTGGCGGCCCGATCGGGGCCTGTCGTGGTCGTCCTCGACGAGTTTCCGTGGATGGCTGCCGCCGACGCCTCGCTGGAGGGGGAGCTTCAGGCGGTGTGGGACCGCACCCTGGAGAAGTTGCCCGTCCTCCTGATCCTGATCGGTTCGGATGTCGCGATGATGGAGCGGCTGGGCGAGCACGGTCGACCGCTGTTCGGCCGACTTCGGCCCCTTGTCGTCCCAGCACTCAACCCGGCGGAGGTGGCTCAGGCGCTGCCGGGCCTCAGCGCCTTCGACGTGTTCGACGCCTACCTGGTGACGGGCGGGTATCCCCGGCTCGTTGCCGGCCTTGGCGGATCGGGACACGGGAATGCGGCCGACTACGTGCGTGCTTCCTTCGAGGACGTCTACAGCCCGCTCGTGGCCACCGCGAGGATCACGCTCGACGCTGAGTTTCCTGACGCTACTGCTGCATACCGGGTGCTGTCCGCGATCGGGGCGGACGACACGGGGCAGCCTGCGTTCAGTCGCCTGCTCGACGGTGCGGCGGACCCCGCCGAGCGGAAGCGGATCGAGACGCAGACGACCCGCGCGCTCTCCACGCTGACTGACGTCAACGGCCTGGTCGAGCGGGAGGTGCCCGCTTGGGCTGCGGCGTCGTCGCGGCTACGCCGCTACCGCGTCACAGACCCGTACCTCCGGTTCTGGTTCCGGTACGTCGAGCGGCACGTCGATGCGATCTCACGCGGCCGCGGCGATCTGGCCGTCCGGGCATTCGACCGTGACTGGTCCAGCTGGCGTGGCCGCAGCGTCGAACCCGTCGTTCGTGAGGCGCTGCTCCGGCTGGCCCGCACCGACGCCGATCTCGCCGACGTCGAGACCGTTCGCCCGTGGTGGGTGCGTGACGGCAGCATCGAGGTCGACGTCGTCGCCGGGACCCGTGCCGAGACGGCGGTGCTCGGCACCATCAAGTGGCGTGCGAGAGGTGGGGTCACCGCCGCGGAGATGCGGGCGCTGGATCGGGTTCGTGACCGGGTTCCCCGCAGCGGGGGCGCGCTTCTGGCTGCTGTCTCGCCAAACGGGGAGCGGCCCGCCGGGGCCGATGTTGCCTGGAGCGCGGACGGCTTGCTCGCGGCGTGGAACGCCTGACCGCCGTCGGTCACACCGCCTGCGGGCGGCGGGTGGAACGCGCGGCGACGTCGTCGGTGACCTCGGAGGCTGCCTCGGAGCCAGGCCGGTGGCGGACCTCCTGGCCGAGCCGTGCGAGCTGCCGGGTGCGGCGTCGCCGCAGCAGCGCTCCGGCCCCCTGGACGACGGCGCTGAGCGCGACGGCGATGACGATGGCGAGGACGATCCCCCACAGCGGGTGGTTGGCCAGCCGCCCGCCGAGGGCCCCGATCGCGGCGTAGACGGCGGCCCACAGCGCGCAGGCCACGGCGTCGTACGCCACGAATCGCCGCAGCGGGTAGCGGCCCAGGCCGAGCGCCATGATGACGGGCGCGCGCCCGCCGGGAACGAGTCGCCCGGTCACGACGGCGCTGAAGGCGTTGAGGTGCAGCTTCCGCTCGGCCTGGTGGACGCGGGCCGCGAAGGTGCGCTGGTCGATCCACCGGCGGATGCGGCGGGCGCCGAGCCGGGCTTCCAGCAGGAGCGCGGTGTCGCCGACGACGGACGCGGCCCAGGCGATGAGGAAGATGACGACGACGTTGCCGTGGGAATGGGCCGCGAGCGCGGCCGCTCCGCTGACCATCTCGCCGGTCGGGAGGAAGGGGATGGCGGATCCGGCGGCGACTGCTGCGAAGAGCAGCAGGTAGCTGCTGGTCAGGTCCACCGTCGCATGCTAGGGGGCGTGCCGCCCAGGAACGGCATCGCGGGGCCGATTGTGGCGAGCGCAACACCGGCACCGGCCCCGCAGCCGGTCACTTCAGCCCGGACATCGCCTCGAGCCCGCGCATGTAGGGCCGTTCCAGGATGAGGAAGAACACCAGCGGTGGGACGATCGCGATCGTGGCCCCCGCCATCCACACCTGGTAGTCGGTCTGGAAGGTGGCGCCGATGCCGAGCAGCGACAACCCGAGCGGGGCGGTGAAGTTCCGCTGGGACGACTCGACGACCAGTGGCCACAGGAACATGGTCCACGAGGTCATGAACGTCATCACGGCCACCGTGGTGATGACCGGGCCGGACATCGGCACGATGATGCTGCGGAAGACGCGCCACTCCGAGGCCCCGTCGAGCCGGGCGGCCTCCAGGTAGTCGTCGGGGACGGCCGTGAGGAACTGCCGGGAGATGAAGACGGCCTGGCCGGACACGACGAACGGGATGATCAGTGCGATCAGGGAGTCGTACGCGCCCATCGACTTGATGATCAGGAACAGCGGGATCACCACGGAGGAGAACGGCAGCAGCGTCGAGCCGAGCAGCGTCCACAGCAGCGCCTCCCGCCCGCGGAAGCGGAACTTTGCGAAGCCGTAGCCGACCGCGATCGACAGGCCGACCGCGGCCAGCGCCGTGACGGTCGCGACGATCGTGCTGTTCACCAGGAACTCCCCGAAGGAATGCCCCGAGAAGCGTGGCTCCAGCAGCGCCCTGGCGAAGTTCTCCGGATGCCAGGACGGCGGGATCCACTCCACGGGCACCGCCAGGACGTCCTCGCGGGCCTTGAACGCGGCGGACAGCATCCAGGCCAGCGGGAGCAGGGCGAACACCAGGTAGCCGGCGAGCAGCGCGTACTTCAGGGCGAGCCCGGTGCTGAAGTGCTTCATGACTCCTCCTTCATGATCCGGGAGCACACGACGGCGAAGACGAGCGACCCGACCAGGAACAGCACCCCGGCGGCGGAGGCGTACCCGCTGCGTGCGTACGTGAAGAAGTTCTCGTACAGGAAGATCGGGAGCGTTCGGGTCGCGTTCGCCGGCCCGCCCCCGGTGAGCATGTACACCGGCTCGAAGAGGCCGAGGGTCGTGATGAACGACAGCACCACGACGAACACCGTGATGGGCCGCATGAGCGGCCACTTGATCCGCCAGAAGACCTGCCAGCCGGTGGCGCCGTCGACGTGCGCGGCCTCGACCACGTCGCCGGGGACCGAACGGATCGCGGCGTACAGGAAGATCGTGGAGAGCGACGTCTGCTTCCAGATGATGAAGAGGGCGATGGCGATGGGCGCGAGCGTGGCGTCCGACGTCCAGGGCACCCGCACCAGGAAGTCCAGCCCGAGCGACTGGGCGACGCTCGCGATCACGCCCTGGTTGGGCAGCAGGATGAGCTGCCACACGAGCCCGGTGGCCACCCAGTCGGTGACGACGGGGATCATGAACAGCACCCGCCAGGCGCGGCCGGCGCGGATGCGGGGGTCGGCGAGCGAGATGGCGAGCAGCATCGCCAGGATCAGGCTCGGGATGACGGCGTAGGCGGCGATCCGCAGGGAGGCGCCGGCCGCCTTGAGGAACAGCGGGTCCCGCAGCAGGTCCAGGTAGTTCCCGGCCCCGATGAACGCCGGGTCGGAGCCGAGCCGCCAGTTCGCGAACGAGTAGGTGAGCGTCAGGGCGACGGGTGCCAGCCAGAAGACGAGGAACGCGAGGATCGCGGGTGACGTGAAGGCGAGGCCGGTCGCGGCCTGGCGGCGGTTTCTCACTGGTCGATGCGCTCGAGGGCGGCCTGCAGCTCCTTCGCGGCGTCCGCAGGGGCGGCGTGGTCGTAGACCACCGCGTCGACGGCCGCGACGATCGCGGCGCCCGCCTCGTCGTAGACGTGCTGCGGGGGTGAGACCTGGTAGTTCGTCAGGGCGTCGATGAAGGTCTGCAGGTACGGCGACTTCTTCACGGCCGCGGAGAACTCGTCGGACTCGAGGTACGCGGTGCTCGGCTGGAGGTAGCCGAGCTGGGTGAACCAGTAGTCGGCCTGCTCCGTCTGGCCCTTGGTGCCCAGGATGAACGCGAGGAACTTCTGGGCGGCTGCCTGGTGCGCGTCGTCGGCGTGGGAGTTGACGGCCCAGCCCCAGAAGTACGACACGTCCTTGTAGGTGTCCTTGTTGTCCGGGTCGACGACGGGGTTCGGGGCGACCTTGAACTGGAAGTCGGGGTTGTTGGCGAGGGCGGCCCCCGCGTACCAGGTGCCGGCGCTCACCATCGCGGCGCGGCCGTCGGGCACGTCCGCGAACCAGTTGTTGAGGAACGTGGGGTCGTACGCCTTGTACTTGTAGACGAAGTCGCTGAACACCTGCAGGGCGTTCCTGACCGCCTCCGTGTCACCCGCGGGCTTGCCGTCCACGTAGACGTCGTCCTGGCCGTACTGGCGCAGCAGCGTGTAGAAGTTCTGCGAGTACCACTGCGCGTCCTTGAAGTTCGCGAAGAAGCCGAACTGGTACCCGGTGCGCGTGACGGCCCCGTTCTCCTCCTGATGCAGCGTGGCGGCGATCTCACCGATCTGGTCCCAGGAGACGGGCTTGTCGGTGGGCAGGTCGGGGATGCCCGCCTCGGCGAACACCTGGGTGTTGTAGTAGGTCGCGAGCGTGTCGAACTCGCTGAACATGCCGTAGAGCTGGCCGTCGTAGCTCAGCTCCTTGAGCGAGGCGGGGTCGTAGGCGCCGACCAGGTCCGCCGCGTCGTCGTACCCGAAGGTCTTGGCGTCGATCGGGGCGAGGTAGCCCTGCTCGTGAAAGCCGGGGAAGTTCCAGCTGCCCATGTCCCACACGTCGGGGCCGGCCCCGCTGGACAGGGTCGAGAGCAGCTTGGAGTCGTAGGACACCGCCCCGGCGAGCGGCACGCTCGTCATCTTCACGGTGATGCCGGGGTTGGCCTTCTCGAACTCGGGGATCCACTTGTCCTGCATGGACTTCTGCAGGGGTTCGAACTCGTGCGTCCACAGGGTCAGCTCGACCGGGCTGTCGGTGGCGTCGTCGCCTCCCGACCCGTTGAGCGAGCAGCCGGTGGTCGCGGATGCCGCGAGCACCGTGATCGCCGTGAGGACGGCGGCGGTGCGCCTGCGCCTTTGCATCATCTCTGTCTCCTCCGTCGGGGAAGCGGCGTGGCCGGCTGGGTCGGCCACGCCCGCTTGAGGAGGCATCTAAGTGGAACCGGCGAGGCGTTCGGAGGCTGCGAACCGGTGCGAACGCAGGGAGCGGGCCGGCGGCCGGGTCACACCGGCCGCCGCGCGCGTCAGGCGGCGCGCTCCGCCTGGTCCAGGGCGGTACGGAGCGCCGTCAGGTCGACCCCGGCGTCGACGCAGGCACCGTCGAGCACCCGCCCACCGGGGGAGTCGGCGCGCAGGATGCCGAGCAGCAGGTGCCGGGCGCCGATGGACTTCTCGCGCAGGCGCATCGCCTCGCGCAGGCTGAGCTCGAGCGCCTTCTTGGCGTCGGGGGCAAAGGGGAGGTGCGCCCGCGCGGGGCCGCGGTTCTGCGCGGCATCCAGGGAGCCCGGGCCGAAGAACGCGTCGGTCGCGGCCCGCACGGCGTCGAGGTCGATGCCGAGCGAGGCGAGGGCCGCGCGGTCCAGAGGGTCGTCGCCGACGATCGCGGTGCGAGCGCGGGCGGCGACGTCGTCGGGGTCGAGGCCCACGGCCCGCAGGGTGTCGTAGATGCCGGGGTGCGCGGTGTCGTGCACGCCGGGGCGGGCGGCGACGAGCGCGACGAGCAGGTGCCTCGTGTCGATCCTGGGCGAGTGCAGCTCGCGCGCCACCTGCTGGGCGTCGACGACGGCGCTGCGGGCGTCCTGGGTGAAGCGTTCGAACATGATGATCACGCCTTCCGGTGCTTCTTGTGGGCCGCCTGCTTGCTGACGCCGAGGGCAGCCGCGATGTGCTCCCACGACCAGCCGAGCTGCCGAGCGCGGCGCACCTGGAGGGTTTCGAGCCGGTCGGCGAGCTCGCGCAGCGCGCGGACGGCCCGCAGGCCCTGTTCGGGGTCGGCCCCGGCGGCGGCGCCGACGAGGGTGGAGGTGTCGTCCATGACGTCAACCGTAGTTGACGACGCCGAAATCGTCAACCACGGTTGACGAGCCGATGGCGGGCAGGGTGCCCTTGAGGCGGAGTGCGGGATCGGTGTGGTGCGGATCGCGTTTCGTCCGGTGCGGACGCCGGGCTACCCTTGCCGGGATGTCTTGACGTCGAGACATCTCGGAACCACGGAGGGACGCAACACGGTGGACCTGTTCGAGTACCAGGCGCGCGACATGTTCGAGAAGCACGGGGTCCCCGTGCTCGGCGGCATCGTCGCGACGACGCCGGAGGAGGCCCGCGCGGCGGCTGAGAAGCTGGGCGGCGGGGTTGTGGTCGTGAAGGCCCAGGTCAAGACCGGCGGCCGCGGCAAGGCCGGCGGCGTGAAGGTGGTCAAGTCCCCGGCCGAGGCGGCCGAGAAGGCCGGGCAGATCCTCGGCATGGACATCAAGGGCCACACGGTCCACCGCGTGATGATCGCGCAGGGCGCCCAGATCGAGCAGGAGTTCTACTTCTCCGTGCTGCTGGACCGCGCCAACCGCAACTACCTGGCCATGTGCTCGGTCGAGGGCGGCATGGAGATCGAGCAGCTCGCCGTCGAGCGCCCGGACGCCCTCGCCAAGGTCGCCATCGATCCGCTGGTGGGCATCGACGCCGCCAAGGCGGCCGAGATCGTCGCCGAGGCCCGCTTCCCGCAGGAGCTGCGTGACGACGTCGCCGCCGTCATCCAGCAGCTGTGGACCGTGTTCACCGCCGAGGACGCCACGCTCGTCGAGGTCAACCCGCTGGTGCGCACGGCCGACGGCCGGATCGTCGCGCTCGACGGCAAGGTCACCCTCGACGACAACGCCTCCGAGGTGCGCCACCCGGACCACGAGGCGCTGGAGGACAAGGCGTCCTCCGACCCGCTCGAGGCCAAGGCCAAGGCGCACGGACTCAACTACGTCAAGCTCGACGGCGAGGTGGGCGTCATCGGCAACGGTGCCGGCCTGGTCATGTCCACGCTCGACGTCGTCGCCTACGCGGGCGAGAACCACGGTGGCGTCAAGCCCGCCAACTTCCTGGACATCGGCGGCGGCGCCAACGCGCAGGTCATGGCCGCCGGCCTGGACGTCATCCTGAACGACCCGCAGGTCAAGGCCGTCTTCGTCAACGTGTTCGGCGGCATCACCGCGTGCGACGAGGTCGCCAACGGCATCGTCGGTGCGCTGAAGATCCTGGGTGACGAGGCCACCAAGCCCCTCGTGGTGCGCCTCGACGGCAACAACGTGGACCTCGGCCGCGCCATCCTGCGCGAGGCGAACCACCCGCTCGTCACGCTCGCCGAGACGATGGACGGCGGCGCCGACAAGGCTGCCGAGCTCGCCCACGTGTCGATCGCCGGCGCGACCGCGCCGGCCGCCGTCTGATCCCGCCCGCGAAGACCTGGAAAGCAGAACAATGTCGATCTACCTGAACAAGGACTCCAAGATCATCGTCCAGGGCATCACGGGCGGCATGGGTGCCAAGCACACCGCCCTCATGCTCGACTCGGGCGCCACGATCGTCGGCGGCGTCAACGCCCGCAAGGCCGGCACCACCGTCACCCACAAGGACGCGACCGGCGCCGACGTCGAGCTGCCCGTGTTCGGCACGGTCACGGAGGCCATGGCCGCCACCGGTGCCAACGTCTCCGTGCTGTTCGTGCCCCCGGCGTTCACCAAGGACGCCGCCATCGAGGCCATCGATGCCCAGATGCCGCTCATCGTGGTCATCACCGAGGGCGTCCCGGTGCAGGACACCGCCGAGGTGTTCGCCTACCTGGCCGGCAAGAACACCCGCATGATCGGCCCGAACTGCCCCGGCATCATCACGCCGGGCGAGTCGCTCGCCGGCATCACCCCGCACACCATCACCGGCAAGGGCCCCGTGGGCCTGGTGTCCAAGTCGGGCACGCTGACCTACCAGATGATGTACGAGCTGCGCGACCTGGGCTTCTCCACCGCCATCGGCATCGGCGGCGACCCCATCGTGGGCACCACCCACATCGACGCGCTCGAGGCCTTCGAGAACGACCCGGAGACCAAGGCCATCGTGATGATCGGCGAGATCGGCGGCGACGCCGAGGAGCGCGCCGCGGCCTACATCAAGGAGCACGTGACCAAGCCCGTCGTGGGCTACGTCGCCGGGTTCACCGCTCCCGAGGGCAAGACCATGGGCCACGCCGGCGCCATCGTCTCCGGATCGGCCGGCACCGCGCAGGCCAAGAAGGAAGCCCTGGAGGCCGTGGGCGTGCGCGTGGGCAAGACCCCGTCGGAGACCGCGTCGCTGCTGCGAGAGGTGCTCGCCGCCGCCTGATCCCCCCGACAGCGGGCCCGACCACCACCGGTGGCCGGGCCCGCGGTCGTTCAGGTTGGGGCGCGCTCGGTGTGGGACCCCCCGGAGCGCGGCGCGCAGCAGGCACCATCGGGGCATGGGAACCCGCACCGCACCGCGCACGGTGGACGCCGCCGTCAAGGCGAGCCCTGGCGTGGAACGGTTCGCGCCCGCGATGTCAGGGGTCTGGGCCGTGGTGCAGGCCGTCGCGCTGAGCTTCACGTTCGTGCTGCTGCTCGCCGTCGTCGCACTGCTCGGCTCGCCCGACGCCGGGGCCGACCACGTGCCGTGGGCCGCCGCAGGGCGGGTTGCCACCGGGCTGTGGCTGCTGGGCCACGGCGTACCGACCGGGGACCTCACCCTGGTCCCCCTGGGAATGAGTGCGCTGGCCCTGTTCACCGCCTATGTCAGCGCGAAGCGGTCCGCCATCGCGTCGCCGGTCGCGGCGGGCACGGGAACCGCGCTGTACCTGACCGTCGTCCTCGGCGTGGCCGCGGCCTTCGGGGTGCGGGGTGGCGGGCTGGCGCTCGCAGCCGTCGGCGCCGTCGTCGTCGGCGGGGGCGGCATGGTGCTGGGCACGCTCGCCCAACCGGAGGCACCCCGGATCGCCGACGTCGCCGACCGTGCGCTGGGTGCCCTGCCCCCGGTGCTGCGCCTGGGGCTGCGCGCGGGCGCGGTGGCGCTCGCGGCGCTGACCGCGATGAGCGCGGTGCTGGTCGGGGCGTGGGTGATCTCGGGGCGCAGCGTGTCGAGCGACGTCATCACGGCGTTGGCGCCCGGGTGGATCGGCGGGATCGTGCTGGCCGTGGCGCAGTTGGCCCTGGTGCCGAACCTGGTGGTGTGGGCGTCGGCGTGGATCGCGGGGCCGGGGTTCGCCGTGGGCGCCGACACGTCGTTCTCGACCCGCGGCATCGTCGAGGGGCCGCTGCCCGCGCTGCCGCTGCTGGGCGCGCTGCCGGGGACGGGGTGGTCAGGCACGCTGGGGTCTCTCTCCCCGGTCGCGGTGGTGGCGTGCGGCGCGCTGGCCGGGTGGTTCGCGTGGCGGCGGCTGGAGCCGGAGCTCGTGCGGTGGCCGGACGTCGCGTGGGTGCTGGGCGGAGCCGCGGGTTCGGCCGGCGTGGCCACGATCGTGCTCCAGTTCTGGGCCGGGGGTGCGGCCGGCACGGGGCGCCTCGCGGTGATCGGCGCGGACCCGCTGGTCACCGGGGGACTGGTGGCCGCCGAGGTGCTCGTGGGTGCGGCGGCCGTGGTGGTCGCGGCGCACACGCGGCCCTGGCGGTTCGTGTCGAGGAGCGTCGTGCCGGAGGCATGGCGGCGCCGCTAGGCTGCGGCCGTGCACACCCCTTCCGGTCACCCTGTCGCGGCCACGTCGGTCGCCCGCGTCGTCGTCCTCGCCTCGGGGGCGGGGTCCAACCTGGCCGCCCTGCTCGCCGCACATGACAGTCCCGGGTTCGGGGCCCGCGTCGTCGGGCTCGTGACGGACAAGCCGGATGCAGGCGCTCTCGACCTGGCGCGCGGCGCGGGCATCGCCTCGGCCGTGGTCGCCCCCGCCGACTTCGCCGACCGCGCCGACTGGGACCGCGGCGTGGGTGAGGCGGTCGCCGTGTTCCGCCCCGACCTGGTGGTGCTGGCCGGGTTCATGCGGATCCTCAGCCCCGCGTTCCTGGACCGGTTCCCCGGCCGGGTGGTCAACACGCACCCCGCGCTGCTGCCCGCGTTCCCGGGCGCGCACGGGGTCCGTGACGCCCTCGCGCACGGCGTCAAGGTCACGGGCTGCACCGTGCACGTGGTCGACGCCGGGGTGGACACCGGGCCGATCCTCGCCCAGGTCGCCGTGCCCGTGCTGCCCGACGACGACGAGGCCGCCCTGCACGAGCGCATCAAGGTCGCCGAGCGGGCGCTGCTGGTCGAGACGGTGGGCCGGATCGCGCGCGAGGGCCTGACGGTCACCGGCGGGCGAGCGGTTGTCGGCGCCCACTGAGGCGGGGCGTGCGGCGGGCCTGAGGCCGTGCGACGTCAGACGGCCGACCACCCGCCGTCCGACGCGATGACGGCGCCGTTGACGTTGGTCGAGTCCCGGCTGGCCAGGAACGCGATCGAGGCGGCGAGCTCCTCCGCCATCGCCAGCGACGGGATGTTCGACTGGTAGCCGCGCAGCACGGGCGCGCCGAACTCGGCGGCCCCAGGGATCGGGATGCCCGTGGCCACGCCACCCGGCGCGAGCGCGTTGACCCGGATGCCGTGCTTGGCGTACATCACCGCGGCGGACCTGGTGAGCCCGATGACGGCGTGCTTGGACGCCGTGTATGCCACGCCGGCCGCCGAGCCGCGCAACCCCGCCTCGGAGGTCACGTTGACGATCCGGCCGTGCCCGGCCGCGAGCATCACGGGCAGCACCGCGCGGCTCAGCATCATCACGCCCGTCAGGTTCACGCGCAGCACGCGCTCCCACATCTCGTCGCTGACCTCGTGCAGCGCGGACATGTCGTCCATGACTCCGGCAACGTTGGCGAGCGCGTCGATCCGGCCGTCCGCGGCGCGCACGATCTGGGCGACGTCGTCGCCGCTGCTGATGTCTCCCGCGACGGGGACGATCCCGGCACCCGGGGGGAGCGTGCCGGCGAGG
The DNA here is from genome assembly GCA_001592145.1 of Xylanimicrobium pachnodae JCM 13526 = NBRC 107786. GTDB lineage: Bacteria > Actinomycetota > Actinomycetes > Actinomycetales > Cellulomonadaceae > Xylanimonas > Xylanimonas pachnodae. Next base: position 133,834 of record BCWJ01000003.1, read on the forward strand.
GATTCGACGAGCTCGTCCAACTTCTCCTTGGCGACGTCGGCGGCGACCACGCGGCCGCCCTCGCGGGCGATGCGCGACGTCACGGCCCGGCCGATGCCTGCGGCGGCCCCCGTGACGATGACGGTCTGGCCGGTGAACCGGCCGGGAGTGATGACCTCGGTCCAGGCGGCGGCGGGCTCCCCGGCGGCATCGGCGGCGGCCGCGTCCTCGGGGGAGGCCTGCCGGTACGCGGCGAGCATGCCGTCCACGGCCGCGGCGGGGAACTTCCCGCCCGACATCGCGACGAGCTGGTTCAGCGGCAGCCCGCGAGCGGGGGAGAGGGAGTCGGTGGTGGCGCCGCCCTCGGCGAGCAGCGCGGCAAAGATCGGCCCTCCGACGGGGTGGTCCAGCCAGTCCCCGACGGTCGAGTGGGTGGTCAAGGGCATGGTGGCCTCCTTCGCACGGGCCGGACGGCGTCGTCCGGTCTCGCCACGTTACGAGCGCGTGGTACGACAGCGACCGGCCGTGGCGCTGTGCGAGGCGCGCGATGGCGTCGAACGGTGCGTCGGCGACGCCGACGACAGCGGGCCGGCGCCGCGTGGGCGACGCCGGCCCGCCCCGCTCAGGCGGGTTGCCCGCTCATGTGGCTCGCGCGCTCACGTGGTGGAACACGTGGCCGTGGGCAGCGTGGAGCTGCCGTTCTTGTACACCGTGATGCCGAAGCTGTTGCCGGACCCGTTGGGGGTGGCGGTCAGCGTGCCGGTCGAGCCGGTGACGTTGGCGCTCCACGAGTTCTGCAGGCTCTGCCCGCCGCTCAGGGCGATGGCGACCTTCCAGGAGGAGGAGCCGGAGACGGTGAAGCTCACGTTGAACCGGTCGCCCCACTCGTCGCCCTTGGTCACCTGGACCGTGCAGCCGTTGTTCGTGGGCGGCGTCGTCGTCCCGCCGCCGCTGCCTCCGCCGCCGGACGTCGAGCCGATGGTGATGTTCGACGACCCCGAGGACTGGTAGCCCTCGGTGGCGAGGATCTGGTAGTCGTGCCGGCCCAGGTTCATCCCGTGGGACGCCCACGCGTTGAAGTGGTTGGCGGTGGTGATGGTCCCGCCCACGCGCTTGGACTGGCGTACCGACCAGTACTGCGTGAACGTCGCCGTGCCCTCGATGGACGGGGCGTTCGTGCGCGTCGTCTTGTAGATGTCATAGGTGCCGCCGTCGCTGTTGACGGTGCCCATGAAGGTGCCCGTGGGTCGGTAGGTGCCCCACGAGTCGACGATGTAGTACTCGACCAGCGGGTCGTGCGACCAGCCGTAGACGGCCAGGTAGGCGTTGCCGGACGGGTTGAACGTGCCCGAGTAGGAGATGGTGCGGGCCGATCCGGTGGACCATCCCTTGCCGGCCACGAAGTTGCCGGTGTTGCTCCATGACGTGGAGTAGTTGCCTCCGGAGCCGAGGTTCATCGAGACCGTGCCGGGGGCGTCGGTCCAGAACGAGTAGAAGTACCCGCCGCTGCTCCCGGTGCTGTTGGAGTCGACCGCTGCCGCAGGCTGGGCGGCGGCGACGCCGGCGATCACCATGGCCACGGTGGCACCCGCAGCTGCGAGTGCGCGGGCGATCCGCCCGCCTGCCGGCGGCCGGTGGGCCGCTCTCGAAATCGTTCTCGTCATCGTGTGGTACTCCCTTGTGCAGTGCTTCTTGGTGAGGATGCTTGCGACGCAAGGAGTTGCTGTGTCCTCCGGGCGACGTCGCCGCGGTGGACCACGCCAGGCGTCCCTGGCGAGTGGAAAACGTTCTCCACCGTGTCAGTGTGACCAGGAACATCCCAATAAGTCAACGGTTGTCCGTAATGTGGGTCACAGTTGCGGCCTGGACCGGGGGCCGCGCGTGGGCCACGAGCCCGTGGCTCGACACCGCCTACACTGGTCGTGGCCGTGACTGGCGAAGGTGGGTCACCACCGGGGAGCGGCCCGGGCACCGTCGGCTTCGTCGTGGGTGCCCCGCCTTAGTGCGCCGCCCGCCTGGGCGCCTGGGGTCCTTCGATCGCAGACCGCCCGAACGACCTCCCCAGGAGCCACTGATGTCCGGTACCGACAAGGTCCACTCCACCGCCCCCGACGTCGCCCTCGCCGACGACTCCCAGCGCCCGATCACGCGGGCCCTGCTCTCCGTGTTCGACAAGACCGGCCTGGTCGAGCTCGCCACCGCGCTGCACGCGGCGGGCGTCGAGCTGGTCTCCACCGGGTCGACGGCGTCCACCATCGCCGCCGCGGGACTGCCCGTGGTGCGCGTCGAGGACCTCACCGGGTTCCCCGAGTGCCTCGAGGGGCGCGTCAAGACGCTCCACCCGCGCGTGCACGCCGGCATCCTCGCCGACTCCCGCAAGGCCGACCACCTGCGTCAGCTGGGTGAGCTGGGCATCGCGCCGTTCGAGCTCGTCGTGGTGAACCTGTACCCGTTCGCCGCGACGCTGGCCACCGGCGCGGACGAGAACACCATGGTCGAGCAGATCGACATCGGCGGGCCGTCCATGGTGCGCGCCGCGGCGAAGAACCACCCGTCCGTCGCCGTCGTCGTCGACCCCGCCCGGTACCCCGCCGTGGTCGACGCCGTCGCCGCGGGCGGCTTCACGTACGCCGAGCGCAAGGCGCTCGCGGCCGCCGCGTTCGTGCACACGGCCACGTACGACGTCGCCGTCGCCTCCTGGATGACGACGGCGGTGGCTCCGGCCGACGAGACCGGCTTCCCGGCCTGGACGGGCGCCACATGGGACCGGGCCGCCGTGCTCCGCTACGGCGAGAACCCGCACCAGGCGGCCGCGCTGTACACGAACGGTGACGGGTCGCGTGGCCTGGCCCAGGGCGAGCAGCTCCACGGCAAGGAGATGAGCTACAACAACTACCAGGACGCCGACGCCGCCTGGCGTGCCGCCTGGGACTTCGACGAGCCGGCCGTCGCCGTCGTCAAGCACGCCAACCCGTGCGGCGTGGCCGTGGGCGCTGACATCGCCGAGGCGCACCGCCGGGCGCACGCCACCGACCCGGTCTCCGCGTACGGCGGCGTCATCGCCGCCAACCGGATCATCACCCAGGAGGCGGCGGAGGGCATCGCCCCCATCTTCACCGAGGTGATCGTGGCCCCCGGGTTCGAGCCGGAGGCGCTGAAGATCCTCACGGCCAAGAAGAACCTGCGCCTGCTCGTGGTGGACGCCCCGCCGCGCGCCGTGCTGGAGACCAAGCCGATCAGCGGCGGGCTGCTCGTCCAGGTGGCCGACCGCTTCCAGGCCGTGGGTGACGACCCCGCGTCCTGGACCCTGGCGGCGGGTGAGCCCGCGGACGACGCCACGCTCGCCGAGCTCGCGTTCGCGTGGAAGGCCGTGCGGTCTGCGAAGTCGAACGCGATCCTGCTCGCCTCGGGCGGTGCCGCCGTCGGCATCGGCATGGGGCAGGTCAACCGGGTCGACTCGTGCCGCCTGGCCGTGGAGCGCGCCAACACCCTGGCCGGCGACGCCGAGCGGGCACGCGGTGCGGTCGCGGCGTCGGATGCGTTCTTCCCGTTCGCGGACGGCCTGCAGGTGCTGCTCGACGCCGGGGTGCGCGCCGTGGTGCAGCCGGGCGGCTCGATCCGCGACGCCGAGGTGATCGAGGCGGCCGCGGCGGCCGGGGTCACCATGTACCTGACGGCCACCCGCCACTTCGCCCACTGACACCCGAGCCCCGCACCGGTCACCTCGAACGTGGGGGAGGCCGGTGCGGGACCTGACGCGTCACTGGGGATCACGGTGGTCCACCGTGGGTCGGTGGTTCGTCAGCGGCTGGCCGGCGCGAGCGCGGTGTCGCGCAGGCGGACGGCCGGGTCCTGGGCGCGCGCCGGGTCGACGTAGAGCGGCTCCGGTCCACCCATGAGCCGGCGCAGGGCGCCCACCTCGCGCGGGGAGTCCGCCAGGAGCACGGCCCGCACCAGCGCCGCCCGCCCGTCCCGGGCCCCGGTGGGTGCGACGTAGAACGCCGCCCAGGGCCCGCCCGCGGCCGGGTCTCCGCGCAGCAGCACCCGGTCGTCGGGCGTCGGCAGCCCGACGAGCGCGAGGTCGTGGCCGAGCTGGCGGGAGAACACGTACGGCGCGTGCGGGGCGACCGGGGCCAGGCCGAGCATCGCGCGCACCGTGGGCTGCGGGTCGTGCAGCGCGGCGGACCAGTGCCCGCCGGGCACCGGCCCGAACACCGGGTGGCTGCGCACGGCGACGTCACCGACCGCCCAGACGCGATCCGTGAGTCGCCCGACGCCGTCGACGGGCACGCGGCCGGTCGCGTCGAGCGGCACGGCCCCGGTGAGCCAGCCGGTTGCGGGCCGCGCCCCGACGGCGGCGATCACGACGTCGGCGGGCAGCCGTCGGCCGGTGTCGAGCGTGACACCCCCGGCGTCGACGCCGGTCACGGCCGTCCCGGTGAGCAGCCGGACGCCGGCCGCCGCGTACCAGGGGGTCAGGTGCGCCCCGACGGTCGCGCCGAGCTGCCGGTCCAGCGGTGTCGCGGCCGCCTCGACCACCGTGACGTCCGCGCCCTCGTGCGCCGCGACCCCGGCCAGCTCGGCGCCGATCCAGCCCGCGCCCACGATCACGAGCCGCAGCCCCGGCCCCGATGGGACAGGTTGCAACGCGGCCCGCAGCCGGGCGGCGTCGACGGTGGTGTTCAGCGTCCACGCGGCCTCCCAGCCGGGCGGGAGCAGGGGTGTCGACCCGGTCGCGAGGACGACGGCGTCGGCGGTGACCTCGGCTCCCGACGCCGTCTCGACGACGACGCCGCCGGGCACGGCCCGCAACCGTCCCGCGGGGTCGGCGAGCCGGACGTCGTCGGCCAGGGTGGTGATGTCGACGCCGATGTCCTCGCTCAGCCACACCGGGCCGGGCCGCGAGATCAGCTCCTTGGACAGCGGCGGACGGTCGTAGGGCGGGACGCCCTCCGCGCCCAGGACCGTGATGGTGCCGTCGAAACCGTGCTCGCGCAGGGCGCCGACGGTCTGTGCCCCGGCCAGCCCGGCCCCGACGACGACGACGGAGCGCGGCACCTCGGCGGGCGCGGGGGTGGCGCCCGCCGCCGGTACCGGCGCGGGCAGGGGCGGGAAGCGGCGAGGAGCGGGACGCGGCACGCTGCCACGCTATCGAAGGGAGGCACCGGGCACGGCGGATCGCGCGGACCGGCTTCGTGAGGTCCGTCGCTGTGGGCGCCGTCGCAGACCCGTAGGCTGGCGGGCGTGTATGAGCGTCCGCCGTTTCCCGAGCCCGTCCCGCGGCCGCAGCCGCAGTACCGGGGGCCGAACCCCAAGGGCGGGCTCGTGCTGGCGGTGTCGGGCGTCGCGGCGACCGCGCTGCTCGGTGGGCTGGTCAGCGCGAAGTCCGGTGCGCTGGCCCTCGCCGTGACGCTCGCGATCGCGGGCACCTGGCGTGCGGTCGCGCCGCGCGCCACGCACGCCGCGGGCATCGTGGTGCGGTCCAAGACGCTCGACGTGGTCCTCTACTGGGGCGCCGCCGTGGCGATCACGGCCCTCGCGCTCACGGTGCCCTACCTGAGCTGACGCCCGTCGGGGACACAGCCTGGCAACGGCGCGGCCCCCGTCCCGGGCCACCTCGACGGGTGGCGGGAACGGGGGCCGCACCGTGGTGCCGGCCGGGCTGGTGCGCCGGCCGGCCCGGTGGTTCGTCAGGCCTGCGGCTTCTCGGGCGTGCTGCCCTGCGGCGGGGCGACCTCACCGTCCGGTGCCCCGGAGCCGGCGGCGTCGTCGGCCACCGCGGCGTCTGCCACCACGGCGTCGGCCGCGTCGTTCACGGTGACGTCCTCGGGAGTCGGGACGATCTCGTACGTCTCCTCGATCTCCTCGATGACGACGCCCGCCGGAGCGACGCCCGCCGTGCCGAAGGCACGCGCGAACAGCGCGGCGAGGGCGGCGCCCACCACCGGGGCGACGAAGAACAGCCAGTACTGGCCCCACAGGGCGGAGCTGTCGGCGAACAGGTTCGCGGCGAGCGACCGGGCGGGGTTGAGGCCGGCGTTGGTGATGGGGCTCGCCACCAGGAACAGGCCAGCGAAGGTGACACCCAGCACGCCAGCAGCGGCGGTGCGAGGGGTGCCGGTCGCGCGCCGGGTGACGGCCAGGAAGATGCCCACGAGCACGGCCGCGGCGATGACCTCGACGAGCAGGGCGGCCACGAGGGAGAACTCGATCTGACCGCCCGAGAGGACGGCGACGGGGGAGTGGGCGCCGAAGCCGTTCGCGGCGCGGGCGACGACCACGCTGTTCTCCCCGGCCTGGATCGCGGTGCCGTAGCCGTGGGGGATCATCGCCCACACCACGACGGCGGAGACGGCGGCGCCGACGAACTGGGCGAGCCAGTACGGCAGCAGGTCACCCCAGGACGAGCGGCCGGCGAGCGTGGAGCCGAGCGTCACGGCGGGGTTGAAGTGACCGCCCGACACCCGGCCGAAGGCCGCGTAGGAGCCCGCGAGCAGGGCACCCGCCACGAGCGCGACCGCGAGCCCGGACGCGTTGACGAGCGCCGCGAACGTCGAGGTGGCGAGGATGCCGAGCACGATGATGAACGTGCCGGCGGCCTCGGCGGCGAGCCGGGTGAGGAGCGGCGCGGTGACGTCGCCGCCGTCCTGGTGGTCGACGCTCGCGAGCGCCGCGTAGTCCTGGGACATGGGAATCCTTGGGAGATGGTCCGATGGGTCTGGGGCACCGTACCGCCGGGTGCTGGGGGTTTGTCGAGAGCGGGCGGGTTTCGCCCACCGCGCGGGTGCCTGATCGTGCACCGGGACACGATGCCACGTCGCGCGCCGTACCCCTGGCCAACGTGTCACCCGTACGCCACAGTGTCGCTATGACTCAACCCGTCACCGTCACCGTCACTGGGGCCGCTGGCTCGATCGGGTATTCACTGTTGTTCCGCACCGCCGCGGGCCAGCTGCTGGGACCTGACACGCCCGTGCGCCTTCGCCTCCTCGAGATCCCGCAGGCCGTCCGTGTCGCCGAAGGCGTCGCCATGGAGCTCGACGACTGCGCGTTCGACCTGCTCAGCTCCGTGGACATCTTCGACGACGCTGCCGCGGCGTTCGAGGGCGCGAACGTGGGGCTCCTGGTGGGGGCCCGCCCGCGCGGCAAGGGCATGGAGCGGGCCGACCTGCTGGAGGCGAACGGCGCGATCTTCGCCCCGCAGGGCAGGGCGATCAACGACTCGGCCGCCGACGACGTCCGGATCCTCGTGGTCGGGAACCCGGCGAACACCAACGCGCTGATCGCGGCGTCGGCCGCCCCGGACGTGCCCAAGGAGCGGTTCACCGCGATGACGCGGCTGGACCACAACCGTGCGGTCGCGCAGCTCGCACGGCACGCCGGGGTGCACCAGTCGCAGGTGCGCCGCATGTCGATCTGGGGCAACCACTCGGCCTCCCAGTACCCGGACGTCTTCCACGCGCAGGTGGGCGACGTGCCGGGGGCGCAGCTCGCGGCCGACACCGCGTGGCTGGAGGACGACTTCATCCCGACCGTCGCGAAGCGGGGCGCGGTGATCATCGAGGCGCGCGGGGCGTCGTCGCAGGCGTCGGCGGCGGATGCCGCGATCAGTCACGTGCGGGACTGGGTCCGCGGGACGCGCCCGGGCGACTGGACGAGCGCGGGCGTGTGGTCGACGGGTCACTACGGTGTGCCGGACGGCCTGATGTGCTCGTTCCCCGTGACCAGCGACGGCTCGGGATGGCAGGTGGTCGAGGGCCTGGAGCACGGGGAGTTCTCGCGGTCCCGGATCGACGCCTCGGTGCGTGAGCTGGTCGAGGAGCGGGAGGCGGTGCGCGCGCTCGGGCTGATCTGAGGCCCAGCGACCGCCGGCGCGCGGCCGCCGTCGACCGGGCGAAAATCGTTCCGATCGCGGGCGTTCCCCCACCTAGGCTGGGGCCGATGTCCACCAAGACCTTGACCCCTGCCACAGGCCTGCCCGCGGTGACCCCGCCGGAGCCTCGTGACAGCGCGCCCGCCCGCCGCCTGGACTGGCGGCGGCTGCGTTCGCTCACCGCGCTGCTGTCCTTGTCCGCGCTGGCCGTCGCGACGGTCGCCACGTCGATCGGTACGGTCGCGGCCGGACGGATGGCGGAGCACCCGACGGGCCGCACCCTGCTGGTGCTCGCCGCGTGCGTCGTCGGCGGGGCGCTGCTCGACACGGCGGGCCGGATCGCGTGGGCGGGCGTCGTCGACCGCGCGGAGGGCCGCCTGCGCGCGGACCTTCTCACCGCGGCCCTGCACCAGCCGCTGCACCAGCTCGGCGCGACGGCCGTGGGCGAGATCCTGGACCGGGTGGACGACGACTCGCGGGCGGTCGGATTCCTGGTGCGCATGCAGCTGTGGGGTGCGCTGCGCACGCTGTTCGGCATCGTGCCCATGTGGATCGTGGCGGGCGTGACGTGGGCACCGGCCTGGTTCGTCTTCCCGCTGCTCACCGCGCTGGTGCTGCTCGTGGCGCGGCCGTTCCTGGCGGAGATCTCGACGCGCAAGGTGGTCGAGGAGGCCGCCTGGACCGAGCATGCCGCGGCGTTCGAGGAGGCGGTGGCGGCGCGCGACGACCTGCGCACCAGCCTGGGCCAGCCGTTCGCGGTCCGGCGCCTGGCCGAGCTCTCGGCCGCCTGCCATCGCCTGTTCGAACGGGTGCTGCAGGTGGAGACGCGACTGCTGCGTCGCACGGGCCTGCTGCTCGCGGTGCTGCTCTCGGCGGTCGCCGTGACGGGCGTGGTGCTCGCGTCCGGCGGCGAGCTGTCGGTGGCCCGCCTGGTGACCCTGTTCCTCATCACGTCGGGGTTCGTGGGGTCGATCGACCAGCTCATCCACCACCTGCCGGACATCCAGGAGGGCATGGGCGCCGTGACGCGCCTGCGCCAGATGATGGCCGTGGCGCCGGAGGCCGACGGCGGGGACCCGGTCCCGGACGGGCCGCTCGACCTGCAGGTGCGCGGCCTGCGGTTCGCCTACCCCTCGGAGTCGCCGCGAGTCCCCTCTGCGGAGCGCGGAGAATCGCGGGGTGGGGGCGAGGGCACGTTCGCCCTGCAGGACGTCAACCTGACGGTGCCGGCCGGGCACACGATCGCCCTGGTGGGTCGCACCGGCTCGGGCAAGTCGACGCTCGCGTCGATGCTGTCACGCGCCGTCGAACCACCGCCCGGGTCCGTGTTCCTGGGCGGGGCCGACGTCGTCGCCCTCGACCTGCAGGCGCTGCGAGCCACCGTCGGCGTCGTCACCCAGCGCACCGAGCTGGTGGCCGGAACCCTGCGCGAGAACATCACGCTGTTCGACGACGCCCACCCCGGCGTGGTCGAGGCGGCCGTGCGCGACCTGGGCCTGGAGGACTGGGTGGCGGGGTTGCCGAAGGGTCTCGAGACCCCGCTCGGGCCGGGGGGCACCCGCCTGTCCGCCGGCGAGGAGCAGCTCGTCGCGTTCGCACGCCTGCTGGTGCGCGACGTGCAGGTGGTGGTGCTCGACGAGGCGACCGCCCGCATGGACCCGCTCACCGAGGCGCGCGTGGTCGCGGCGTCGGAACGACTCCTGCGCGGCCGCACCGGCGTGCTCGTCGCGCACCGCCTGAGCACCATCGAGCGCGCCGAGCTCGTCGCGGTGCTCGACCACGGCCGCGTCGTCCAGCAGGGCCCCCGCGAGGAGCTCGCCGTCGTCGACGGCCCGTTCCGCACGCTGCGCGAGGCCGGCGGTGCTGCGCTCGCCGCGCCGAGCAGCGCCGACGACAGCGCTGGCACCCCTGCCGGCACCCCTCCCGGCACCCCTGCCGACGACGGCGCCCGTGCCGCGGGTACGGCCCAGCCGGGCGTGGGCGGTCGGCGCCGCACCGGCGTCCCCCCGGAGCGCCCCGCGCCGCGGGAGGGCATGAGCCTGGCCCGGGCCGTGGTCCGGCAGCTCAGCGTGCGGCCCTGGTGGGGCATCGGCGGTGCCGTCGCGTTCCTGGTCTCCAGCCTGCTGTCCGCGCAGGGCGCGCTCACCGGGTTCCTGTGGGGGCACATCGTCGACGACCTGCGCGCCGGCGGGGGAGCCGTCGCCGTGCTCACCGGGCTCATGGTCGTGTTCCTGCTGGTCAACCCCGTGGTGCTCGCCCGCGCCATCTACGTCTACCCGCGCTGGTGGGTCGAGGTGCTCCTGCGGGTGCGCATGGTGGTCATGGCCGGGCAGACCCAGCAGCGCCGCCTGCCCCCGACGCCACCCGGCGAGATCGTGGCCCGCTCCATGGACGCCGACCGGTTCGTGCGGTACGCCGACCGGTGGGTCGACTTCACCAACGGCCTGGTGATCGTGGGCATCACCGCGCTGATCAGCGGCTCCTGGCAGGCGGGCGCGGTGCTGCTCGCCGTCATGGTGGTCTCGGCGCTCGCGGCCACGGTGGGGCGCCCGATCGCGGGCCGCTCCGTCGCGCGGTCCTCGACGGCCCGCGCCGTGTTCGGCCGCGCGCTCGTCTCCTGCCTGGACGCGGCGCGCACCGTCAAGCTCGCGGCGCGCACCCCGCAGGTGCACGCGCACCTGAGCCGGGTGGACGCGGGGCGGGTCGACGCGGCGATCTTCGAGCACCGGGTGCAGGCCGTGCTCGACGGCGTGCCCACCGTGATGATCCAGCTCGGCCTGGTCGCGTCGTGGTTCATGCTCCTGCGTGACTACTGGACGTTGCCGACGACGCTGCTCGTCGCGAGCGCGGTGACCGGTTTCGGCTGGTTCGGCGTGGTCGCGGGGGCGGTGGTCACGGAGGCGCCCGGTACGCGGGCGTGGTTGCGCGCCACGGCGAGCTTCGCCGACGGCGCGGACCTCACCACCCCGCCGTCGGGCGTGGACCTGGTGGCCGGCACCGCCCCCGCGACGGTCGTCCCCGCCCGCGACCGCCTGGAGCACCTGGAGCTGCGCGGTCTCGCGGCCCGCCACGACGACGGGACCGTCGGCGTGGCCGGGGTGGACCTGAGCGTCGACCGCGGTGAGCTCGTGCTGCTGCTCGGGCAGGTGGGTGCGGGCAAGTCGAGCCTGCTCGCCGCGCTGGCCGGGTTGGTCCACCATGACGGCGAGGTGCGCTGGAACGGCACCGTCGTCGCGTCCCCGGAGGAGTTCCTGCGTCCCGGGCGCGTCGCCTACGTGGCCCAGGTGCCGCGCGTGCTGTCGGGCACCTTCGCGGACAACGTGCGGCTCGACCACGACGCGCGACTCATCGACGTCCCGCTCGACGTCGCGCGCATGTCTCGTGACGTCGCCGACGCCGGTGGCCCGCACGCCCTGGTGGGGCATCGCGGCGTCCGGCTCTCGGGCGGCCAGGTGCAGCGGCTCGCGCTCGCTCGCGCGCTGGCGGCCGACGCCGAGCTGCTCATCGCCGACGACGTCTCCTCCGCGTTGGACGCCGCCACCGAGATCGAGCTGTGGGAGTCGTTGCGCGAGCGAGGCACCACGGTGCTCGGGTCGACGTCGAAGCAGGCGGCGCTGGCTCGGGCCGACCGCGTCGTGGTGCTCGTCGACGGCGGCGTCGCGGCCGTGGGGCCGTGGAACGCCCTGGTGGCGCGCTGGGGGCACCTGGCGGGCTGAGCCGCCGGGAAGCTCAGCGGAACACGACGGTGCGGTGGCCGTCGAGCAGCACCCGGTGCTCGGCGTGCCACCGCACGGCGCGTGCCAGCGTGGCCCGCTCGACGTCCTCGCCGATCGAGACCAGGTCGGTCACCGCGCGCGAGTGGTCCACGCGTGCGACGTCCTGCTCGATGATCGGACCCTCGTCGAGGTCACCGGTCACGTAGTGCGACGTGGCGCCGATGAGCTTCACGCCGCGGTCGTAGGCCTGCGCGTAGGGCCGCGCGCCCTTGAACGACGGCAGGAACGAGTGGTGGATGTTGATCACCTGTCCGGCCAGGTCGCGGCACAGCTCGTCCGAGAGGATCTGCATGTAGCGCGCCAGCACCACGAGCTCGACGTCGAGCTCCGTGACCAGCTCCCGCAGCCGCGCCTCCGCCTGCGGCTTCGTCGCGGTGGTCACGGGCACGTGGTGGAACGGCTTGCCGTAGAACGCGGCGATGTCGGCCAGGTCGGCGTGGTTCCCAACGACGCCGACGACGTCGATCGGCATCCCCTGGGACCGTTCGCGGTACAGCAGGTCCACCAGGCAGTGCGGGGCCTTGCTCACCAGCAGCAGGGTGCGCATCCGGCGTCCGACGACGTCGAGGTTCCATGACATCGAGAAGTTCTCGAAGGTGGGGGTCAGCGCGGCGACGAGTGCCTCGCGGGTGGCTGCGGACACCACCTGGACCCGCAGGAAGAACAGGCCCGAGGCGGGGTCGCCGAACTGCTGCGACTCGGTGATGTTGGCGCCGCGGGCGGCCAGCGCCCCGGTGACGGCGGCCACGATCCCCGGGCCGTCCGGGCAGGAGAGCGTGAGCACCCACTCGGTGGGGGCGGTTCCCGTGGGGGTGGCGGTGCTGGAGGTCGCGTCGGTCGTAGTCGTGGAGCTGGTGTTCGCGGCGGCGGGGTTCGCGGAGTCGGCGTCGTGCACGGGACAACGGTACGGCCAGCGCGCGCGGGCGCATGCCCGGGCCTGGTTGGATGGACCCATGACGGACGTCAACGCGGCACCTGACACGCAGGCCACCCGGATCGCGCTCATCGAGGACGCCGACGCCGGGGAGCTGCTCACCTTGCGCCGTGCCGCCTTCGTCACGGAGGCTCAGCTGTGCGGCGACCCGAACATCCCGCCGCTCACCCAGACGCTGCCGGAGCTGCGTGAGGACCTGGCGCGGGACGACGTCGTCACCATCGGCGCCTGGGACGGATCTCGCCTGGTCGGGTCGATCCGCATCGAGCTGGAGGACCACAAGGCGACGCTGGGCCGGCTCGCCGTGGCGCCGGACATGCAGGGCCGCGGCCTGGGCACGTCGCTGCTGTTCGCGATCATCCCGCACCTGCCGGCCGAGGTCACGGAGATCTGGGTCTTCACGGGCAAGGACTCGAAGGCCAACCTGAGCATGTACGCCAAGCACGGCTTCGAGGAGCACCACGACGAGTCGGCGGGAGCGCTGACCTACACGTATCTGCGCCGCGTGTTGCATGAGGTCGAGGCGCGCGGCGGAGCGTAGGGGACGGTGGGCGCCGAGGGACGAGGCGTGCGCCGGGCCCGGAGCGCAGCCGGGCGCCGACCAGAGAGAGTCGAGGCGCGCGGCGGAGCGTAGGGGACGGCCGACCTACCGTCGTGTCACGCCGGTGATGGCGGCCAGGATCTCCTCGTGGCTGGCGCGGGACGCGACGAAGCTGCCGTTGTTCCGGCCGTGACGGAGCACCTCGATGCGGTCGGCGACGGCGCGCACGTCGGCCATGTTGTGGCTGATGAGGATCACGGCGTGGCCGAGCTCGCGCAGGGAGTCGACGTGGGTGAGCACCTCGGCGGTCTGGGCCACGGACAGTGAGGCGGTCGGTTCGTCGAGCACGACGACGCGGGGCCGTCCGAGCAGGGTGCGCGCGATCGCGACGGTCTGGCGTTGGCCGGCGGAGAGCCCGTGGACCGGAGTGCGGACGGACGGGATGCGCGAGGTGAGGGCCGTGAGGATCTCGCGTGCCTCGTCCTCCATGGCGGCGTCGTCGACGGCGAGGGTGCGACGCTGGTCGCCGCGGAGCCAGGAGCGCCGGTGCCGGTGCAGCTCACGGCCGAGGAACAGGTTGTCGACGACGTCGAGGTTCTCGCACAGGGCGAGGTCCTGGAACACGGTCGCGATGCCCAGTGCGTGGGCGGCGGCAGCGGACGGGATGGTCACGGGTTGTCCGTCGAGCTCGATGAGCCCGGCATCGGGCTGGAGCACTCCGGCGATGATCTTGGCGAGCGTGGACTTCCCGGCAGCGTTGTCGCCGACCAGGGCGACCACCTCGTGGCGGTGCACCTCCAGGAAGACGTCGGTGAGTGCCTCGACGTGCCCGAACGACTTGTCGATGCCCCGCACACAGAGCACGGGTCCCTCGGGGTGGGTCACCCGGTCACTCCTTCCGCGACGTCGGTCTGAGCACGTGCCAGCTCGAGCGCGCCGAGCAGCTCGGCCCGCGTCCCGAGGCTCCCTGCGACCACGTCCGCAGTGGCGAAGCGGTGCGGCAGGGAGTTCCTGCGCACCGATTCTCTCAGGGCTTCGACGGCGCCTGCGTCAGCGTGCGCCAGCTCGCCGCCGACGACGACGAGCTGCGGGTCGAGCACGGTCACGAGCCCCGCGACGACCTCGCCGGTGCGCCGGGCCGCGTCGGTGAGGACGCGCGCGCACCCGGGGTCCCCGGTGCGTGCGCGCCGGATGACGTCGCGCAGGGTCACGTCGCCGAGCGCGGGGCGGACGTGCTCGAGCAGGGCGGCCTCCCCGACCTCCGTGTCGAGGCAGCCTCGGTTGCCGCAGGGGCACAGGGGTCCGGTGGGGTCGACGCGTACGTGCCCGAGCTGGCCGGCGGTGCCGGTGCCGCCGCGGTGCAGGCGTCCGCCGAGGACGAGTCCGGCGGAGGTGGCGTAGGAGAGGCGGACGTACAGGAGGTCGCGCACGGGCCGCCCGGCGCCGAGCAGGTGTTCGGCGAACGCGCCGAGCGTGGCGTCGGTGTCGAGGTGCACGGGTTTGCCGAGCCGCTTCTCGAGCACGGGACCGACCGCGGTGTCCTCCCAGCCGGGAAGGGCTCCGCGGACGGCGACGATGCCGGTGGCGGCGTCGACGGGCGCGGCGAGGGCGACGCCCACGGCCTGGAGCTCGTCGAGGGAGGCGCCGACCTTCTCGAACAGGTCGACGACGAGCAGCGCGACGCGGTCCAGCGTGGTGTCGGCGCGGTGGTCGACGGGCAGGGGGAGCGACTGGTCGGCGACGACCTCGTGGGCCAGGTCGCCCAGCGCCACGGTCAGGCCGCGCGGGCCGATGTGGACGCCGGCGACCAGCCCGGCCTGACGCGCGATGGTGACGCGCAGGGCGCGCCGGCCGGATCGGGAGGTTGTGGTGGTCTCGAGGACGCCGGCGGCGGCGAGCTCCTTGACGATGGTGGACACGGTGGCGGCGGAGAGCCCGGTGGCGGCCGCCAGCTCGACCTGCGTCAGGCCGCCGAACCGCTTGACCGCGGCCATGATGCGGCTCCGGTTCGCCTCCCGGAGCGAGGTCTGCGAACCGGGCGACGGTGAGGTCTCCCGTGACACGCGCTGAGGGTACCGCCCTCCACCCTTGAGTTCGACTGTTGAACACAGTTTGGTCTCGATTCCGAGGCGTGGACGGGTTGGCGTTGAAAGTCGAACACAGCGGAGGTACGTTCTCGGCTAGTCCCGGTGCCGTCACCTCGCGTGACGGCTCGGTGCAACGGGCGAAGCCGCCCGCATCCCGACCCGACGAAGACGAAGGAATGGACGATGAGGTCTTGGCGCAAGCTCGTGGCCGTGGCCACCGCCGCACTCACCCTGACCGCTCTTGGCGCGTGCTCGGACACGCGTGACGAGGGCGGGTCGGGCGGCGACGGTACCGCGGACGCCTCCGACACCCTGATCGGCATCGCGATGCCGACCCGCTCCCTGGAGCGGTGGAACAACGACGGTGCTCACCTGGAGGAGCTCCTCAAGAACGAGGGCTTCCAGACGTCCCTCCAGTTCGCGGACAACAAGGTCGACCAGCAGATCACCCAGATCCAGAACATGATCAACGAGGGCGCCGACGTCCTCGTGATCGCGTCGATCGACGGCACCGCGCTCGGCCCGGTCCTCCAGACCGCCGCCGACGCCGGGATCAAGGTCCTCGCGTACGACCGCCTGATCAACGACACCCCGAACGTCGACTACTACGCGACCTTCGACAACGAGCTGGTCGGCACCATGCAGGGCCAGTTCATCGAGGACCAGCTGGGCCTCAAGGACGGGAAGGGCCCGTTCAACATCGAGCTGTTCGCCGGCTCGCCGGACGACAACAACGCGCGCTTCTTCTTCAAGGGCGCCTTCGACGTGCTCAAGCCGTACCTCGACTCCGGCAAGCTCGTCTCGCCGTCGGGCAAGGTCCCGGCCTCGCTGGACCAGTGGACGCAGATCGGCATCCAGGGCTGGTCGTCGCAGACGGCGCAGTCCGAGATGGAGAACCGCCTCAACTCGTTCTACACGGACGGCAAGTCGGTGGACGTCATCCTGTCCCCGAACGACTCGCTCGCGCTCGGTATCGCGCAGGCGCTCGACGGCGCCGGCTACACGGTGGGCGACGACTGGCCGCTCCTGACCGGCCAGGACGCCGACGTCGCGAACGTCCGCAACATCCTCGCCGGCAAGCAGGCCATGACGGTCTGGAAGGACACCCGCACCCTGGGCGACCAGGTGGCCAAGATGGTCACCCAGATCGTCAACGGTGAGGACGTGGACGTCAACGACACCAAGTCGTACGACAACGGCGTCAAGGTCGTCCCGTCGTTCCTGCTCAAGCCCCAGGTCGTCGTCAAGGACGACGTGCAGTCGGTGCTGGTCGACTCGGGCTTCATCAAGGCCTCCGACGTCGGTCTGTGATCCCCCGGCCGGGCCGGGCGCAGCACGCGTCCCGGCCCGGTCGCCCTGACCGCCGTCGTCCCGAATCATGAGGACGACGGCGGTCGCCGTACGAGACCAGCAGCACAGGAACGAGGAGGAGGCCGTCATGGCCACCGATGCGACGGCGCAGGACGGACGCGGCGCAGGCGGGGGAGCACCCGCAGGCGACCTGATCCTCCAGATGCGAAGCATCAGCAAGGAGTTCCCCGGCGTCAAGGCACTGAGCGACGTGACGCTCGAGGTGCGCCGGGGCGAAGTACACGCGATCTGCGGCGAGAACGGCGCCGGGAAGTCGACCCTGATGAAGGTGCTCTCGGGGGTCTACCCGCACGGCACCTACACGGGCGACATCCTGCTGGGCGGCGAGGAGGTGCGGTTCAAGGGCATCCGCGACTCCGAGGAAGCCGGGATCGTCATCATCCACCAGGAGCTCGCGCTCGTCCCACGGCTCTCGCTCGCCGAGAACATGTTCCTGGGCAACGAGCAGGCGTCCGGCGGCGTCGTCGACTGGAACAAGACGCGCTCGCAGGCGGCCAAGCTGCTGCGCCGCGTGGGGCTGCACGACAACCCCGACGTCACCCCCCTCGACATCGGGGTGGGCAAGCAGCAGCTCGTCGAGATCGCCAAGGCGCTGTCCAAGAAGGTGGACCTGCTCATCCTCGACGAGCCGACCGCCGCCCTGAACGACGAGGACTCCGCGCACCTGCTCGGCCTGATCGCGGAGTTCCGCGATCAGGGCATCACCTCGATCATCATCAGCCACAAGCTCAACGAGATCGCCGCGATCGCCGACCGCGTCACCGTGATCCGTGACGGGCAGACGATCGAGACCCTCGACTTCCACGGCGCCGAGACCATCACCGAGGACCGCATCATCAAGGGCATGGTGGGCCGCCCGCTCGACAACCGGTTCCCCGACCACGAGCCCCAGATCGGGGCCGAGGCGCTGCGGGTCGAGGACTGGACCGTGTACCACCCGATCGACACGGAGCGCATGGTCGTCGACCACGCCCACCTCACGGTGCACCAGGGCGAGATCGTGGGGCTCGCCGGCCTCATGGGCGCCGGCCGCACCGAGCTGGCCATGAGCGTGTTCGGCCGGTCCTACGGCGCGAACATCTCGGGGCGCATCTACAAGAACGGCCAGGAGATCTCGATCCGCACCGTGCGGGACGCGATCAAGCACGGCATCGCCTACACGACCGAGGACCGCAAGGCGCTCGGGCTCAACCTCATCCAGACGATCCGCGAGAACATCTCCGCGTCCGCACTCGGCAAGGTGTCGAACTGGTGGGGCGTGGTGCGCGGTGGCGCCGAGGACGTGGTCGCGGAGAAGTACCGCAAGGAGTTCCGCATCAAGGCACCCACCGTCGAGTCGGTGGTGGGCAAGCTCTCGGGCGGCAACCAGCAGAAGGTCGTGCTGTCCAAGTGGGTGAACGCCGACCCGGACGTGCTGATCCTCGACGAGCCGACGCGAGGCATCGACGTCGGCGCGAAGTACGAGATCTACGGCATCATCAACGCCCTCGCCGCCGCCGGCAAGGCCGTGATCGTGATCTCCTCCGAGCTGCCCGAGCTCATCGGCGTGTGCGACCGCATCTACGCCGTCAGCCAGGGCCGCATCACGGGCGAGGTGGCGCGCGCGGACGCGACCCAGGAAGAACTCATGCGCTACATGACGATGGAGAAGACCCCGGCTGGTGCCGGCCAGGCTCAGGAAGGGACCAACTGATGAACGTGCTGAGGGAGTACTTCGGCCGCAACGTCCGCCAGTACGGCATCGTGCTGGCGCTCCTGCTGATCGTGCTGCTGTTCCAGCTGCTGACGGACGGCCGCCTGCTCGCGCCGAACAACATCGCCGCGCTGTTCATGCAGAACGCCTACGTCATGATCCTGGCGATCGGCATGGTCGCGGTGATCGTCGCCGGGCACATCGACCTCTCCGTGGGTTCGGTGGTCGCATTCATCGGCGGTCTGGTCGCCATCATGATGCACAACTGGGGCTGGTCCGTCCCGCTCGCGATCCTCGCGGCCCTCGTGGTCGGCGCGCTCGTCGGGGCCTGGCAGGGCTTCTGGATCGCCTTCGTGGGCATCCCGGCGTTCATCGTGACCCTCGCGGGCATGCTCATCTTCCGCGGCCTCGCCATCGTGCTCGTGGGCCAGACGATCGCCCCGCTGCCCAGCTCGTTCAACCGGATCGGCAACGGCTCGGTGGCGAACTTCCTCGGGTTCGCCGGGCAGATGGACGTCGTCACCCTGGTGATCGGCGTGATCGCGATCGTCGGGCTCGTCGTCTCGCAGGTGCGTGCCCGCGCCAACCTCATCAAGCACGAGCTCACCGTCGAGGTGTTCGGCGTGTTCATCGGCAAGCTCGTGGTCATGGGCGCCCTCATCGCGCTCGTCACCTACTGGCTGTCGCTCTCGCGTGGCGGCACGCCGATCATCCTGCTGATCGTCGGCGTCCTGGTCCTCGGCTTCACGTTCCTCATGAACCGCACGGTGTTCGGGCGCCACGTCTACGCCGTGGGCGGCAACCGCAACGCGGCCATCCTGTCCGGCGTCTCGGCGCGCAACGTGGACTTCATGCTGTTCGTCAACATCGGTCTGCTGTCCGCCGTCGCCGCCATCGCGACCACGGCCCGCGCGGGGGCCGGCGTGGCCGCCGCGGGCCAGAACTTCGAGCTCGACGCCATCGCCGCCTGCTTCATCGGTGGCACGGCCGTCGCGGGTGGTGTGGGCAAGATCTCGGGCGCCATGATCGGTGCGCTCATCATGGGCGTGCTCAACATGGGCCTGTCGATCCTCGCGGTCGACGCCGCCTGGCAGCAGGCCATCAAGGGCCTGGTGCTGCTGCTCGCCGTCGCGCTGGACATCGTGTCCAAGCGCAAGGGCGCGCTGCGCTGATCCGCTTGCGCTGATCCTGCGCCGTCACGGTTGCGACAGGCTCGACCACCGACCGACCCGGTGGTTGAGCCTGTCGCCGTCCCCCGCGCATGACGCCCGGCGCGGCGCGTGCGTTAGGCTGGGCGCCGTCGCAACTGGCGAAGCTCCGCCGCCTGGCGGGGGAGCAGGTGGGTCACCACCAGGAAGCGGCAACGCTGTCACGACGACGGGTCGAACGCCTGGGCCTGTGTCCGTGGACCCCTCACGTCCATCGTCCGTCGCAGCGGCGCTCGTCCGCTGCGGTTCGCAGCCTGGGAGACCCTCATGAGCGCACACACCCCCGACCCCCTCCTGACCGGCAACATCGCCGACGTCGACCCGGAGATCGCCGCCGTGCTCGACGGTGAGCTGGCCCGCCAGCGCGACACCCTCGAGATGATCGCGTCCGAGAACTTCGTGCCCACCGCCGTCCTGCAGGCGCAGGGCTCGGTGCTCACCAACAAGTACGCCGAGGGCTACCCGGGCCGCCGTTACTACGGCGGCTGCGAGCAGGTGGACGTCGCCGAGAACCTGGCCATCGCCCGCGCCCAGGCCCTGTTCGGCGCCGAGCACGTCAACGTCCAGCCGCACTCGGGTGCGCAGGCCAACGCGGCCGTGCTGCACGCGCTCGCCACCGCCGGTGACCGCATCCTGGGCCTGGAGCTGGCCCACGGCGGCCACCTCACGCACGGCATGAAGATCAACTTCTCCGGCCGCCTGTACGACGTCGGCGCGTACGGCGTCGACCCGCAGACGTACCGCATCGAGATGGACGAGGTGCGCAAGAAGGCCCTGGAGCACCGCCCCGAGGTGCTCATCGCGGGCTGGTCGGCCTACCCGCGCCACCTCGACTTCGCCGCGTTCCGTGAGATCGCGGACGAGGTGGGCGCCAAGCTGTGGGTGGACATGGCCCACTTCGCGGGCCTGGTGGCCGCGGGCCTGCACCCGTCGCCCGTGCCGCACGCCGACGTCGTCTCCTCCACCGTGCACAAGACGATCGGCGGCCCCCGCTCCGGCTTCATCCTGGCCAAGGAGCAGTGGGCCAAGAAGATCGACTCGGCCGTGTTCCCCGGCCAGCAGGGCGGCCCGCTCATGCACGTCGTGGCCGCCAAGGCCGTCGCGTTCAAGGTGGCCGCGTCCGACGGCTTCAAGGACCGCCAGGAGCGCACCCTGCGCGGCGCTCAGATCATCGCCGACCGCCTCGCGCAGCCCGACGTCGCCGCCGCGGGTGCGTCCGTGCTGACGGGTGGCACCGACGTGCACCTGGTGCTCGTGGACCTGCGCAACTCCGCCCTCGACGGCCAGCAGGCCGAGGACCTGCTGCACGAGGCCGGCATCACCGTGAACCGCAACGCCGTCCCGTGGGACCCGCGCCCCCCGCGCGTCACCTCCGGCCTGCGCATCGGTACGCCCGCGCTCGCGACGCGCGGCTTCGGCGACGTCGAGTTCACCGAGGTGGCGGACATCATCGCGATCGCCCTGCGCGACGGCGCGGCCGCCGACGTCGAGGCGCTGCGCGCCCGCGTGACCGCGCTGACCGCGGACTTCCCGCTGTACCCCGGCCTGGTGCAGTACTGATGGTCGCCCAGAAGCTCGACGGCACCGCGACCGCCAAGGCCATCAAGGCCGAGCTGACCGCGCGGGTGGCCGCGCTGGCCGAGCGCGGCGTCGTGCCCGGGCTCGGCACGCTGCTGGTGGGGGACGACCCCGGCTCGCAGTGGTACGTGGCCGGCAAGCACAAGGACTGCGCGGAGGTGGGCATCGCGTCGATCCGCGAGGACCTGCCCGCCGACGCCACGCAGGAGCAGATCGAGGCGGCCGTGCGTCGCCTCAACGAGGACCCGGCCTGCACCGGGTTCATCGTGCAGCTCCCGCTGCCGAAGGGCATCGACACCAACCGGGTCCTCGAGCTCGTCGACCCGGCCAAGGACGCGGACGGCCTGCACCCCACCAACCTGGGACGCCTGGTGCTGCGCGTGAACGAGGAGGTCACCTCGCCGCTGCCGTGCACGCCGCGCGGCATCGTCGAGCTGATCGAGCGCCACGGGGTGGACCTGGCGGGCAAGCACGTGGTCGTCCTCGGGCGCGGCGTGACCGTGGGGCGTCCCATCGGGCTGCTGCTGACCCGGCGTGCCGTCAACGCGACCGTCACCCTGACCCACACGGGCACCCGTGACCTCGCGGGCCTGGTACGGCAGGCCGACGTCGTCGTCGCGGCGGCCGGGGTCAAGGGCATCGTGACGGCCGACATGGTCAAGCCGGGCGCGATCCTCGTCGACGTCGGCGTCTCGCGCGAGACCGACCCGGCCACGGGCAGGTCCCGCGTGGTCGGTGACGTGGACCCGGCCGCGCTGGAGCACGCCGCCTGGTACAGCCCGAACCCGGGCGGCGTCGGCCCGATGACCCGCGCGATGCTCCTGGCCAACGTCGTCGAGACGGCCGAACGCACCGCCCCCGCCTGACCCACCCTCCCCGCGAGGTAGTCCCCTCCGCTCGCGAGGTAGTCCCCCTAACGGACTACCTCGCGAGCGGCGGGGACTACCTCGCGAGCGTTCGTCGTCCCGCGTTGGCGCGCAGGATGATGAGGCGCCGGGTGGGGGTAGACAGGGGGGCCGCGGGGGCGGACCGTGGAGCGATGGGCATCGTCAGACCGCATCTGTGGTTCGCGCACGGGGCCGAGCAGGCCGCCGAGTTCTACGCGAGCGTCATCCCCAACTCCCGGGTCACGGACGTCGTCCGCGCCCCGGCGGGTGTTCCCGACGTCGTCGAGGGTGAACCGTTCATCGTCCGGCTGGACCTGGACGGGCTCCCGATCGAGATGATCAACGCCGGACCGGCCTTCACGCTCGACGAGGCGTTCAGCCTCATCGTCGAGTGCGACGACCAGGCACAGGTGGACCACTACTGGGAGGTCCTCACCTCCGACGGCGGTAGACCCGGCCAGTGCGGCTGGCTCACCGACCGCTTCGGCGTCTCCTGGCAGGTGGTCCCACGGCAGCTCGACCAGATCTTCGGCGACTACAGCACCGACGGCAGCAAGAAGGCGCTGGCGGCGATGTTCACGATGACGAAGCTGGACGTCGCCGCGCTGGAGGCCGCCGCCCGGTCCTGACGGGCGTACGTCCGTGTCGGTGGGGTAGGGGAGAATTCCCTGCGTGCTGACGGTCGCAACTGCCAACGTGAACGGGATCCGTGCCGCCATGCGGCGGGGGATGGGGGACTGGCTCGCCGATCGCGGGCCCGACGTGCTGCTGCTGCAGGAGGTCCGCGCGCCCGACGCCGTCGTGGACGGGTTCTTCGACGGCTGGCACGTGGCGCACCAGGCGAGCGAGGTCAAGGGTCGCGCGGGAGTCGCGGTGCTGTCCCGGCTCCCGCTCGGCGCGGTGCGGGTGGGGCTCGCCGCGCACGCCCCGGACGGCCTGCCGGAGCCTCCCGTGGACACGGGGCGCTGGGTGGAGGCCGATGTCGAGCTGCCGGGCGGCGGCACCGTGACCGCCGTCTCCGCCTACATCCACTCGGGATCCACCTGGCCCGAGGACAACCCGGTCAAGATGATCGAGAAGTACGCGTACCTGGAGAAGGTCACGGCACGGCTCGCCGAGCTCGCTGCCGCACCCACCCCCGCCCTGGTGGCCGGGGACCTCAACATCGCGCACCAGAACGTGGACATCGCGAACTGGAAGGGCAACCTCAAGAACGCCGGCTTCCTGCCGCAGGAGCGGGCATACCTGGACCGCTGGTTCGACGAGCTCGGCTGGACCGACCTGGGGCGAGCACACGGCGGCGAGGGTCCCGGGCCGTACACGTGGTGGTCGTGGCGCGGCCAGGCGTTCGTCAACGACCGCGGGTGGCGGATCGACTACCAGCTCGCCAACCCGGCCCTCGCACCGGCGGCGGTCAAGGTCGAGGTGGACCGGGCGGCGACGTACGACGCGCGGTGGAGCGACCACGCACCCGTGATCGTCACCTACGACCTCTGACGGTCCGGCGGGGGCCGGGCGTGGGGCTCAGGCGTCGCGGCCCGCGGCGGCCGACGGCGGCGCGGTCAGGAACGCGGGCGCGGTCAGGCCGGCCTCGGCGAACGCGGCGGCCACGTGCTCGGCCACCCGCTCGACGTCGCCCAGGCGCACCAGGGCGATGGTCGAGCCGCCGAACCCGCCGCCCGTCATGCGGGCCCCCACGGCGCCTCCGGCCAGCGAGGCGTCCACGGCCAGGTCCGTCTCGCGCACCGTGACCTCGTAGTCGTCACGCAGGGAGGCGTGGGAGGCGTTCATGAGCGCGCCGGCCTGCGCGACGGCCGCCTCGTCAGGGACGCCGTCGGCGCCCAGCCCGCCGCGCACCAGCTGGGCCAGCTCGGCGGTGCGCGCGGTCTCGGTGACCACGTGCCGGGTGCGACGGCGCAGGGTGCCGTCGGCATCGTGCGGGGCGAGGCGGGCCAGGGCGTCGTCGAGGCCGTCCGTGGTGATGCGCCGCAGGCTGTCCACGCCCAGGTGGGCGGCGGCGGCCTCGCAGGCAGCACGGCGCTCGGCGTACTGGCCGTCGACGAGCTGGTGCGGTGCACGGGAGTCGATGACCAGCAGCGTGAGCCCGGCGGCAGCCAGGTCGAACGGGACGTGCTGGGCGAACTCCTGCGCGTCGAGCCCGGGCCGGAAGTCGAGCAGCAGCGCCTGCCCCGGCGCGCACAGCAACGCGGCGGACTGGTCGAGCCCGCCCGTGGGCGCCCCGGCGATCTCGTTCTCGGCGCGGCGTGCGGCCGCCACGAGCACGGTGCGACCGGCGTCGTCGTCGCCGAGGCCCAGGTCGAACACGTCCGAGAGTGCGATCGCGAACGCACATCCGAGCGCGGCGGAGCTCGACAGGGACGCCCCGAAGGGCACGCACGAGTCCACCACGGCGTCGAAGCCGGTGACGGGATACCCGGCCTCGCGCAGGGCCCAGGCGACCCCGGCCACGTAGGCGCCCCAGCCCTCGGCCTCACCGGGTCGCACGTCGGACAGGCGGGCGGTCCAGGGCTCGTCGGCCTGCGCGGAGGCGAGGCGTACGACGTCGTCGGCGCGCTTCTCCAGCGCGATGTAGGTGCGGTGCGGCAGCGCGGTGGGCAGGCACAGCCCGGCGTTGTAGTCGGTGTGCTCGCCGATGATGTTCACGCGCCCGGGCGCGGACCAGACGCCGTCGGCGGTGCCGGGCACGGGGCCGAGCTCGCCGTCGTCGTGAAAGGTGGCCGAGAACTGGCGCCGGACGCGCTCGGCGCCTTCCTCACGGCTCCAGGCGGGCAACCACTGTGCGGACATGCGGGAACTCCTCGGGCGGGGGATGGACGCAACGGGTCGTGGCCCAGTCTCCCAGGCCGCGCGGGGTGGTGGTGTCCTCAGACGTCTCCTGCGTCGTGAACGAGGATCGCGACCTGCACGCGGTTCTCCACGCCGAGCTTGGCGAGCACGCGGGACACGTGAGTCTTCACCGTCGCGACGCCCATGTACAGCGTGCCGGCGATCTCCGTGTTCGACAGGCCGCGCCCGATGGCGACGGCGACCTCACGCTCCCGGTCGGTGAGCTCGGCGAGGCGCTGCGTGGCGTGCGCGCGACGGCCGCCGTCGGACCCGGCGACGTTCGCGATCAGCGACGCGGTGACGGTCGGGGACAGGGCGGGTTCGCCCGCGGCCGCGGCGTGGACCGCGGCGACGAGCCGTTCGGGCGGCGTGTCCTTGAGCAGGAACCCGGCGGCTCCGGCCCGGAGGGCTTCGAGCACCATCGCGTCGGCGTCGAACGTGGTCAGCACGATGACCCGGGACGCCGTCCCGGCGCTCACGAGGCGCCGGGTGGCTTCCAGCCCGTCGAGCCGGGGCATGCGGATGTCCATGAGCACGACGTCGGGGCGGACGCGTTGCACGAGGTCGAGCGCGGCGAGGCCGTCCGCCGCCTCGCCGACGATGTCGAGTGCCGGGTCCCCACCCAGGATCAGGGACAGGCCCGCGCGGACCAAGGCGTCGTCGTCGACGAGCACGACGGACGTGGTGGCGGTCGTCATGCGGGCCACGGTAGCCAACCGTGCAGCTCGAAGACGTCGTCGGCCCGGGTGTGGGCCAGCGTCCCGCCGGCCACCTCGGCCCGCTCCTTCATGCCGGTCAGGCCGAGCCCGGCGCCGGGTGGGCCGGAGGCGACGCTGCGGTACACGCGGTTGGCGGCCCGGATCGTCAGACCGTCGCCGGGGCCGCCCCGCACCTCGACCTCCACGCGGGCGCCGGGGGCGTGCTTGCGGGCGTTGGTCAGGGCCTCCTGGATGAGCCGGAACGCGGTGCGAGACGTCGCCGTCGGCAGCGCCGTGCCCCGGTCCAGGTCCACGACCAGCCGCACCGGGTTGCCGGCGGAGCGCGTCTGCGCGACGAGCTCGTCGAGGTCGTCGAGCGTGGGCTGCGGGCGCTCGGGGCGACGGACCGGGGCGGCGGTGCTGGTGGCGGCGGCGGGAGCGGCATCCCTGCTGCGGATCAGTCCGAGCACCCCGCGCAGCTCCTCGAGGGCCTGGTGCGTGCCGTCGCGGATGATGGTGGCCGTCTCCCGGACCTGGTCCGGAGGCAGGTCGATGCGGTAGGCGAGCGCTCCCGCGTGCATCGCCACCAGGGAGAGGCGGTGGGCGAGCACGTCGTGCATCTCGCGGGCGATCCTGTCCCGTTCGCACAGGCGCGCCTGCTCGGCACGGCGCGCCTGCTCCGCCTCGGTCGCGGCGGCCTGCTGGCGCAAGGAGCGCACCAGGTCACGCCGTGCCCCGATGAACGCCCCGGTGATCACGGTGATGGCGTAGCCGAGCAGGCCCGCACCCAGCTCCATCACCCAGTCGGGGATGCGGGTGAACAGAGGCTCCGCCATCGGGTAGAACCAGCCGAACAGCACGAGGTTCGGGACGAACAGGGTGCCGAGGACGACGATCTCGTGCGGCTTGCGACGCGTGGCGAGCGAGACGGTGGCGATGAGCGCGGCGCCGCCGGCCGTCGCCGTCGCCAGTGACATCGCGACCAGGAGCAGCGCGACCATGAGCGGTGCCCGGCGGCGCAGCAGCAGGAGGCCCACGGCGAGCGTCCCGAGCAGCGGGTCGATGAGGGGCCACATCGCGAACCGGGCACTCTGGCTTCCGGTGTCGATCTCGCCCATCGTCCAGCCGAACGCCATGAGCCCCAGGAGGAGCGCGACGATCACCCGCCAGGTCTCCCCCCACACCAGGGTGCCGCGCGTTAGCTCGGGTGCTCCGGGCGCGGGCACGGGCGTGCGCACCGGGCCCGCGCGAGGCGGCCGCGCACGGTCCGGAGGCGGCATGGCGTCGTCCGCCCACGCCGGCAAGGGGGCAGGCAGCGACGACGGGGTGGGCACGGCATCGACTCTACGGGCGGGCCCGCGGCGGGGCATCGGTCTCTTGGCGTGCCGGGGTCCGTCACAGGATGTACCCCCGTCGAGCCGTTCGCAGTACCGGAACGAGCCCGCAGGTAGACGCGCGTCACCACCTGCCCCGGCAGCGTGGAGCCATGATCACCGCAGAGCACCTGACGCGCCGTTACGGCACGTTCACCGCCGTGGACGACGTGTCGTTCACCGTCGAACCCGGCCGGGTCACCGGCTTCCTGGGGCCGAACGGGGCCGGCAAGTCCACCGTCATGCGCATGCTCGTGGGGCTGTCGCGGCCCACCGCGGGTGTCGCGCACCTCTTCGGCCGCCCGTACGCGGCCCTGCCGAACCCGGGGCGGCGCGTGGGCATCCTGCTCGACGCCGCCGCCCAGCACGCCGGCCGCACCGGCCGTGAGGTCCTGACCCTGTCCGCCCTGATGACCGGGGTGGAGCGGGCGCGGGTCGACGAGGTCCTCGCCGTCGTCGGCCTCACGGACAAGGAGGCCGCACGGCGGGTGCGCAACTACTCGCTGGGCATGCGGCAGCGGCTCGGCATCGCGAACGCCCTCCTGGGGGATCCGGAGGTCCTCATCCTCGACGAGCCGGCCAACGGTCTCGACCCGGCCGGCATCCGCTGGATGCGCGCCCTGCTGTCGGGCTTCGCGGCGAAGGGCGGCACCGTGCTGCTCTCCTCGCACCTGCTCAGCGAGATCGAGAAGGTCGCCGACGACCTGATCGTCATCGGCGGAGGCCGCATCGTGGCCCAGGGCACCCAGGAGGAGCTGCTCGCCCAGGCCGGGGACCAGGGGCTCGAGGAGCTGTTCTTCGACCTCACCGCCAGCACCGCACGTGAGGGAGTCGTCGCATGAGTTCCGTCGTCATGGTTCCGGAGACCGGGGCGGCGTCGCGCGCCGCGCAGTCCGGGGGCGTCCCGTTCGGTCGGCTGCTGCTGACCGAGTGGCGCAAGCAGATCGACACGCGCGCCGGACGCTGGCTGCTGATCACGATCGGCATCGTCGCGGCGGGCCTGCTCACCTTGATGGCCCTCACGGGTGGCGAGCTGAGGACGTACGAGTTCTTCATCGGCACGCTGGCGCAGCCGTTCGCGCTGCTCCTGCCCGTCATCGGCATCCTGGCCGCGACGGCGGAGTGGTCGCAGCGCACGGGACTGGTCACGTTCGTGCTGGAACCGCGCCGCGTGCGGGTCGGCGTGGCCAAGCTCGTCGCGTCGCTGCTGACGGGGGCGGTCGCGATCGTCGTCGGGGCGGCGCTCGCCGCGGCGGTACACCTGCTCGTCCACCTCGGTGACGGCGCGGGGGACTGGTCCCTGTCGTCTGGCCTGCCCGGCGGCATCGCCCTCGCCCTGGTGGTCGCCATGGTGCAGGGTGTCGCGTTCGGTCTCGTGCTCCAGAACACACCGGCGGCGATCGTCGTCTTCTTCGTGCTGCCGAGGGCGTTCGCGCTCGTGGGAATGCTGGTGGCGGCGGTCAAGGACGTCTGGCCGTGGATCGACCTGAACTCCGCCATGACCCCGCTGTTCGTCGGGGACCCGCTCGGTGGCACGGACTGGGCACACCTGGGCACGGCGGCCACGATCTGGGTGGTGCTCCCGCTGGTGCTGGGCCTGATCCGGCTGAACCGGTCGGAGATCAAGTCCGCCTGATCCGCCCCGTACCCGGGACGACGACGCCGCAACAACCGAGGGACCCGGCGTCGTCGTCCTCGCGGATCAGTGCGCGGAGCGCACGGGCGTGACGCCCAGGTGCATCCCGGCCAGACCCCGCTTGCGCGACCCGAGCGCGGCGGCGACGTCGCGCAGCGCCCGCCCGCCCGCGGACTCGGGGGCCGCGAGCACCACGGGGGTGCCGTCGTCGCCGGCCTGGCGCACCGCGATGTCGAGCGGCACCTGGCCCAGCAGCGGCACGTCGGTGCCCAGCGTCTCGCTCAGCGTCGCGGCGACCTGTGCCCCGCCGCCCGCGCCGAACACCTCCAGGCGGGTGCCGTCCGGCTGCTCCAGCCACGACATGTTCTCGACGACGCCGACGACGCCCTGGTTCGTCTGGGTGGCGATCGCCCCGGCGCGGGCGGCCACCTCGGCTGCGGCCACCTGCGGCGTGGTGACCACGACGATCTCCGAGCCGGGCAGGAGCTGGGCCACCGAGATGGCGATGTCGCCCGTGCCGGGCGGCAGGTCGAGCAGCAGCACGTCGAGGTCGCCCCAGTAGACGTCCGCGAGGAACTGCTCGAGCGCCCGGTGCAGCATGGGGCCACGCCACACGACGGGCTGCCCCGCCGGCACGAACATGCCGATCGAGACCACCTTCACGCCGTGCGCGATGGGCGGCAGCAGCATGGAGTCCACGCGGGTGGGCTGGCGGTCCACGCCCAGCATGCGCGGGATGGAGAACCCGTAGATGTCGGCGTCGAGCACGCCCACCCGCACGCCCTGCGCCGCCATCGCCACGGCCAGGTTCGCGGTCACCGACGACTTGCCGACGCCGCCCTTGCCCGACGCGATCGCGTACACCTTGGTCAGGGACCCGGGCTGCGAGAACGGGATCACGGGGTCGCCGTTGCCGCCGCGCAGCTTGGACCGCATCTTCGCGCGCTGCTCGGGCGTCATCACACCCAGGTCCACGTCCACGTCGGTCACGCCGTCGACCCGCTGCGCGGCGGCCGTCACGTCGCGCACGATGGTCGACTTGAGCGGGCAGCCCGCCACCGTGAGGTCCACGCCGACGACGACGTGCCCGCCGTCGGAGACCTCCACGGAGCGCACCATGTCCAGGTCGGTGATCGGTTTGCGGATCTCCGGATCGATGACGGTGGTGAGCGCTTCACGGACGCGGTCGGCGAGTGAGGTCATGCCGCGACCCTACTTCTGCGCGGGGCGGGTCCGGGGCGGTGCGACGGTGTGATCTCGCCTGTCGTCGCGATCTCGCCTGTCGTCGTCCTCGTCCTGACGCTCCGCCAGGTCCTCCAGCAGGTTGCGCAGCTCGGAGCGCACGAAGTCGCGCGTCGCCACCTCGCTCAGCGCGAGCCGCAGCGCCGCCATCTCCCGCGCCAGGTACTCGGTGTCCGCGAGGTTGCGCTCGGCGCGCTGGCGGTCCTGCTCGGCGGTGACGCGGTCGCGGTCGTCCTGCCGGTTCTGGGCCAGCAGGATCAGCGGCGCGGCGTACGACGCCTGCAGAGAGAGCATCAGGGTCAGCGCGGTGAAGCCGTTGTCCGCCTTGTCGAACCGCAACCCCACCGGCCCCCAGGCGTTCCAGGCCAGCCAGACGGCGCAGAACACGGTGAGCCAGATGAGGAACCGCGGCGTGCCCAGGAACCGGGCGATGCCCTCAGTGGCCCGGCCCACCGCGTCCTGGTCCAGCCGCAGGCGTGGCACCAGGGTGCGGCGTGCCTCCTTCGGGGTGTCGAACCGGTCAGCCACGGGCCACCTCCCCGGTCGGACTCACGTGGGTCACGTTCTCGTGGGTCAGCCCCTCGCTGTGCGACTCGCGCCAGTCGGCGGGCAGCAGGTGGTCGAGCACGTCGTCCACCGAGACGGCGCCCAGCAGCCGGCGCTGGTCGTCGAGCACAGGCAGGGCCAGCAGGTCGTAGGCGGCCAGGAGCCGGCTGACCCGGCCCAGCGGGGCGTCCGGCGTCAGCGACTCGGTGTCGGTGTCGACGACGGTGCCGATGGCGGCGTGCGGGGGCTCGCGCAACAGGCGCTGGAAGTGCGCGACACCCAGGAACCGGCCCGTCGGGGTCTCCAGGGGCGGGCGCGCCACGAACACGACGGACGCCAGCGCGGGCGCCAGGTCCTGCTTGCGGATCTGCGCGAGCGCGTCCGCGATGGTGGCCTCCGGCCCCAGGATCACGGGCTCGGTGGTCATCAGACCGCCGGCCGTGTCCTCGTCGTACGCGAGCAGGCGGCGCACGTCCTCCGCCTCGTCGGGCTCCATGAGGTCCAGGAAGCGGGCCGCCTGGGCGTCCGGCATCTCGTGCAGCAGGTCGGCGGCGTCGTCGGGCTCCATCGCCTCCAGGACGTCGACGGCGCGGGACGTGTCCAGGCCGGACAGGATCGACACCTGGTCGTCCTCGGGCAGCTCCTCCAGCACGTCGGCCAGCCGGTTGTTGTCGAGCGCGGCGGCCACCTCCAGGCGGCGCGTGTCGCCCAGCTCGTGCAGCACGTCCGCGAGGTCCGCGGGCCGCAGGTCCTCGTACGCCTCCAGCAGCGCGGTGGCGCCCTGCCCGCGCGTGCTGGTGGCCAGCGTGGCGATGGCGTCGATGCCCACCAGGACGGTGTCGCCGCGGCGGCGCAGGCCCAGCGTGGACCGGCCCGGGACGTGACGGCGCACGAACACCTGGTGGATGAACCAGTCGCCCCGGCGCTCGCGGGCGATCGACACGTCCTCGACCGTGACCTCGCCCGAACCGTCCCGCATCGCCACCTTCCGGTCCAGCAGTTCGCCGAGCACCAGGGACTCCATGGCGCGCTGCTCGAACCGGCGCAGGTTCACCAGCCCGGTGGTGATCACCTGCCCGGCGTCGATGCTGGTCACGCGGGTCATGGGCACGAACACGCGCCGTCGTCCCGGCACCTCGACCACCAGGCCCACCACCCGCGGGGCGCCCTTGGCGCGGACCAGCACGACGACGTCGCGCACGCGCCCCACCGCGTCCCCGATCGGGTCGAAGACGGCGGTGCCGGCCAGGCGCGCCACGAAGACTGGTGTTCCCCCGTTCACGCCGGTCAGCCTACGTCGGCGGTGTCCGTCATCCCGGGCGACGTCGCCGGACCCACCGCACCCGTCGGCCGCAGCCCGGCTTCACAACCTCCACAAGCCGCTTTGTGGTAACGCACAGGCAGGTGGGCCACACTGGACCCATGAGCTTTGGACGCCCCCAGCCCGTGCCCCGCACGCCCACCTTGCCGCAGGGCGACCCGATTGCCGCGTACCCCACCTACCTGGAGGCGCAGCAGGCCGTCGACTACCTGTCCGACCAGAAGTTCCCGGTGCAGGGCGTGACCATCGTGGGCACCGACCTGCGCATGGTCGAACGGGTCACGGGCCGGCTCTCGTACGGGCGCGTGGCCATCGCGGGCGCCGGGTCGGGCGCCTGGTTCGGCCTGTTCGTGGGCCTGCTGCTCTCGATGGTGGGCACCGCGGGCACGGGCGGCGTGTTCATCGGCGTGACGCTCGGCGCCGGGTTCGGCCTGCTGTTCTCCGTGCTCTCCTACTCGCTGGCCCGCGGCAAGCGGGACTTCACGTCGCAGTCGCAGATCGTCGCGACGACGTACGCGATCCTGTGCGACCCCGCCTCCGCAGGGGAGGCGCGCTCGCTGCTCCTGCGGTCGCCCGGCGGCCTGGGCCGCGCCCGGCCCGCCGCGCAGGCGACACCCGCGGCACCGTTCCCGACGCAGCAGGGGACCGGCACTCCGGGCCAGTTCGGTGCCCCCGCCGCGCCGCCGGCGCCGCCCGCACCGCGCTCCCCGGACCCGCGGTGGACGACGCCGTCGGGCGAGCCCCGGTACGGCGCGATGCTCCCGACGCCGGACGCGCCCGCCGCCCCACAGCCGCAGGCGCCACAGGCAGGCCAGCCGCAGCCGCAGCAGCCGGGGCAACCGGGGCAGTCGGTCGGCGAGCAGGACCCGGCCCGGCCCGCCGACCCCTACGCACCGCCGCGCAACGACGGCTGACCGGATCGCCCGGCACGCGGGAAGCGGCACCGCAACGTCCGACGGGCGGCACCCTTGATGGGGTGCCGCCCGTCGGTGTCGGTGCGGTCGCGTTCGGTGTCGGTGGGGCGGTCAGTCGCGCAGCGACGCCATCCATGCCTCGACGGCGTCGGGGTCGCGCGGCAGGGCGGCCGAGAGGTTCTCGACGCCGTCGGCCGTGACCAGCACGTCGTCCTCGATGCGCACGCCGATGCCGCGGTACTCGGCGGGCACGGCCTCGTCGTCGGCCTTGAAGTACAGGCCCGGCTCGATGGTGAAGACCATGCCCTCCTGCAGCAGTCCCTCGCGGTACAGCTCGTTGCGCGCCTGGGCGCAGTCGTGCACGTCGAGGCCCAGGTGGTGCGAGGTGCCGTGCACCATCCAGCGGCGGTGCTGCTGGCCCTGCTCGCTGAGCGACACCTCCGCGGTGACGCCGTCGGGTAGCAGGCCCCACTCCTCCAGCCGTTCGGCGATGACCTTCATGGCCGCCTCGTGCACGTCCAGGAACCGCACGCCGGGCTTGGCGACGGCGAACGCGGCGTCGGCGGCGTCGAGCACGGCCTGGTAGACGCGGCGCTGCACGTCGGAGAAGGTGCCGCTGACGGGCAGGGTGCGCGTGACGTCGGCCGTGTACAGCGAGTCGGCCTCGACGCCCGCGTCGAGGAGCACCAGGTCGCCCTCGTGGACCTCGCCGTCGTTGGTGATCCAGTGCAGCGTCGTGGCGTGCTCGCCCGCGGCCGCGATGGTCTCGTAGCCGACGGCGTAGCCCTCCAGGCGGGCGTGCGCGTCGAACGTCGTCTCGATGACACGCTCGCCGCGACGGTGCGCGACCGCGCGGGGGAGGGCGCGGACCACCTCGGCGAAGCCCTCGATCGTGAGGTTCACCGCGTGGCGCATCTGCTCGATCTCGAGCTCGTCCTTGACCAGGCGCAGCTCGCTGGTGGCGCGCACCAGGTCGGCGTCCGTGAGCTCCCCGGCCGCGGCGTCCTCCGCACCGGCCTCGGCACGGATCGCCTCGACCAGCGTCTCGATCTCGTCGTCCGAGCCGGTGACCACGAGCAGCACGACGCCGTCGCCCACGTCCTTGGCGAGCGCGTCGCGCAGCTCGTCGATGTGCCGGGCCTCGATGCCCGTCAGCGTGGTGACGTCGTCGAGCGAGGGGCGGGCGCCCACCCAGAACTCGCCGTAGCGCGCGTCCGCGTAGAACTCCTCGGTGTCGCGGGCGGCCAGCGGGCGCACATAGAGCACGGCGTGATGGCTCGTGGGTCCATCGGGGCCGTCGTCCCCGGTGCCGGGCTCCACCGGGTGCAGCACCAGGACGGCGTCGGGCTCCTGGTCCGTGCCCAGGCCGGTGAGGTGCGCGAACGCCGAGTGCGGGCGGAACCGGTAGTCCGTGTCGTTCGAGCGCACGGTGAGCGAGCCGGCCGGGACCACCAGGCGGGCGCCGGGCAGCTCCTGCGCGAGCCTGGCGCGGCGCGCGGCGGAGAACGGGATCGCGGCGCCCGGCCGCACCCCCAGGTCGGCACGCGGCGCCCAGCCGGAGGTGATGAAGTCGACGAATGCCTTCGAGCGCGGCCGGTTGCGGTGGTCGGTCTCGGTGGCTTCGACCGGGGTGGACTCGGCGGGGGTGGGTGCCGTGATGCTCTCGCTCATCCCCCCAGTCTCGCACCGCGCCGCGCTCCGGCGTCGTGAACCGTCACCCGTGGTGGGAGAAGTCGCGCAGCGCGCGCGTGAGCACCTCGTTGAACGCCTCCGGAGCGTCCGTGTTCACGTCGTGACCCGCGCCCGGGACGACGACGAGCACGCCCTGGTAGGCCGCCGCCAGATGCCGCTGCTCCTGGAGGCGCAGGTGGTCGCGTGAACCGTTGACCAGCCACACGGGCACCCGCACGGCCCGCACGTCGGCCACCGAGGAACGCCCCGCCAGGTGGGTCAGCGCATCCGTCACGACGTCCCACCCGGGTCGGTACGGGCCCACGGTCGCCGCGCCCCCGAGCACGGCGGCGACGTCGGACCCGCCCGAGCGCAGGCCGTGCCGGGAGCGGCGGGCATGCCATCGGGTGGACATGGAGCGGGCGGCGTTCCCGGCCGCCGTCGCCCCCGACACCGTGACGCGGGCGACGTCGCGGAACAGCGCGACGGGCTTGCCCTTCGGGTCGGAGCAGCACGCGCACGCCACCACGCCCGCCAACCGGCCCGGCCGGCCCAGCGCGCCCGCGGGCAGGGTCGCCTCGCGCGCCGCGTACGCCAGGGCGGTGTACCCGCCCAGGCTCAGCCCGACGAGGGCCACCGGCTGGTCGGCGCCGAACGACCCCACGGCGTCGTCGATGACGTCGAAGGCCCGTTCCAGCGTGAAGCGCTCGTCCCGGTGCTCGCCGTGCGCGGGAAGGTCGACGGCGGCGGCGTCATACCCGAGCCGGTGCACGTGATCGACCTGACGGCCCCAGATCGCGGAGGACGTGCGCATCCCGTGGACGAAGACGACGGCCGGATCAGTTGCCATGCCTCGATCGTCGCGCAGTGTGCTGAGAGCCGCGACAACGGGTTCGCGGCGGTGGCGCCGGATAGTCTTGACCCCCGTGATCGACCTCCACACCCACTCGACGGCGTCGGACGGCACCGATGCGCCCGAGGAGGTCATGGCCGCCGCGGCACGGGCCGGCCTCGCCGTCGTCGGCCTCACGGACCATGACACGGCCGCGGGCTGGGACGAGGCCGCGCGTGCGGCCGCGCGCCATGGCGTCGCGCTGGTGCGTGGGGCGGAGATCTCGACGACGAGCAGCGGGATCAGCTGCCACCTGCTCGCCTACCTGTACGACCCGGCCACCCCGGAGCTGGCCGCCGAGCTGGAGCTGACGCGGTCCTCGCGCCTGACCCGGCTCGCGCGGATGGCCGACCTGATCGGGCAGGACTACCCGATCACCTGGCAGGACGTGCTCGACCAGACGGGCGACGGTGCCACGGTGGGTCGCCCCCACATCGCCGACGCGCTCGTGGCCGCCGGCGTCGTCACCACGCGCGACCAGGCGTTCGCCACGATCCTGCAGCCCGGCTCGAAGTACTACGTGCCGCACCACTCGCCCGACACGCTGTGGGCGGTGCGCGCCGTCCGCGCCGCCGGGGGAGTGCCCGTGTTCGCACACCCGGGGGCGTCGCAGCGAGGGCGCGTGGTGGGCGAGGAACGGATCGAGGAGCTCGCCGCGGCCGGGCTGGGCGGGCTCGAGGTGGACCACCGCGACCACGACGACGCCACCCGGCGGCGGCTGCGCGACCTCGCGGGGGCGCTCGGGCTGTTCGTCACCGGCTCGTCCGACTACCACGGGACGGGCAAGCCCAACCGCCTGGGCGAGCACACCACCGCCCCCGACGTGCTGGCCCGCATCGAGGACGAAGGGACGCTCGAGGTGCTGCGACCATGAGCCGGATCATGGACGTCACGCTGTTCATCGAGGTGTTCGTGACCCTCTTCGTGATCATGGACCCGCCCGGGACCGTGCCCGTCTTCCTGGCCCTGACCAGCCGGATGAACCCCCGGCAGCGCAACCGCGCGGCCCGGCAGGCGATCCTCGTCGCGTTCGGCGTCATCGTCGTGTTCGCCCTGTTCGGCCAGCAGCTCCTCCAGTACATGGGCATCTCGCTGCCGGCGCTGCAGGCGTCCGGCGGCCTGCTGCTGCTGTTCGTCGCCCTGGAGCTGCTGACCGGCAAGGCGGAGGAGCCCGCACCGGCCAAGGGCGGAGCCGTGAACGTGGCGCTCGTGCCGCTCGGCACGCCCCTGCTCGCCGGGCCGGGCGCGATCGTCGCCACCATGGTGTTCGTCCAGGGCCGCATCGCCGCCGACGACTCCGCCGTGCGGCACTGGGTCGCGATCGCGTTGGGTGTCATCGCCGTGCACCTGTCCGTGTACCTGGCGATGCGGTTCGCGAACACCATCCAGCGCGTCCTCAAGGACTCCGGCGTCACCCTCATCACGCGCATCGCCGGCCTGCTGCTCGCCGCGATCGCCGTGCAGATGATCGCCACGGCGATCACGGAGTTCGTGCGCGCGGCGTAGCCCCGCCCCGCCGGTGGTTGAGTCTGCCGAGCCCCCGTCACCTCACCGGCGTCAGGACGACGTCGACGACGCCGCCGTCCGCGATCTTCTCCGCCACCCGCACCGCCCGCTTGACGGGCAGGACGTAACCCTTCTGCTCCTCGCTGGGGAACACGGACGTGGACCACGTGGTCGCCCCGACGGTGACCGTGACCTTGACGGACCCGAACCCGCGCGGCGGCAGCGGCAGCTCGGCGAGCTCGTCGGAGACGTCCGGTGGCACGGTCACGAACCACCACGCGTCGGTGCGAGCCGCCCACTGCCAGAGTCGCGCGGAGAACGTGAACTGCACCCGCCCACGCTAACCGCGTGGGTCGGGCGTCGCGGTCTGTCACGGCAACCCGTCGGTTGCCGTGACACACCGCGACACGGAACGCCCCGAGACTGGGCCGGACATGGCGGAGCCCGCCGCAGCCCCGGGCGGTGGGGTGCGGCGGGCTCCGTGGTGTTGCGTCGGTCAGGACTCCGGGGTCGGCGTCGTCGTCCCCTCGACCGGGCGGCCGCCGCGTGTGCGGCGCCGGTTGCGGGTGCGGCGACGCGGTGCGTCACCGGCCTGCGTGCTCCCGGAGGTGGCCGACGACGACGCGGCGTCTGCGGAGCCGGCGGCGTGGTCCGCCGAACCCTGATCGCGGGCCGGACGCTCGCCCGAGCCGCCGCGGCTGCGCCCGCCGCCCTCACGCCCGCCACCCTCACGGCCGCCGCTGTCTCGGCCGCCGCCGCGAGGACCGCGGCCCCCGTCGCGCGAACCACCGGACCGGGTGCCCTGGGCGCGCTGCGGGCTGTTGCGCTTGCCGGTCTCGCCCAGGTCCTCGACCGCCTCGGCATCCAGGCCGGCGAGCGTGCGCCGGTCCTTGGGCAGGCGCCCCTTGGTGCCCTCGGGGATGTGCAGGTCGGTGAACAGGTGCGGCGACGTCGAGTACGTCTCGACCGGCTCGGGGTGGCCCGTCTCCAGCGCCTTGTCGATGAGCGACCAGCGCGGCATGTCGTCCCAGTCCACGAACGTGACGGCCGTGCCCTTGTTGCCGGCGCGGCCCGTGCGGCCCACGCGGTGCAGGTAGGTGCGCTCGTCCTCCGGGCACTGGTAGTTGACCACGTGCGTCACGTCGTCCACGTCGATGCCGCGAGCCGCCACGTCGGTGGCCACGAGTACGTCGATGTTGCCGTTGCGCAGCGCGCGCAGGGCCTGCTCGCGGGCGCCCTGGCCCAGGTCGCCGTGCAGCGCTCCGGCCGCGAACCCGCGCTCACGCAGCTCGTCGCTCACCTTCGCGGCCGTGCGCTTGGTGCGCGCGAACACGATGGTGCGCCCCCGGCCCTCGGCCTGGAGCAGACGCGCGAGCACCTCGATCTTGTCGAGCGCGTGCGCCCGGTACACCACCTGCGTGATGTTCTTGACGGTCGCGCCCGCGTCGTCGGGGTCGGCCGCGCGGATGTGCGTGGGCTGCGACATGTACCGGCGGGCCATCGACACGACCGCGCCCGGCATGGTCGCCGAGAACAGCATGGTGTGCCGCTTGGCGGGCAGGCGCGACAGGATCTTCTCGACGTCGGGCAGGAAGCCCAGGTCGAGCATCTCGTCCGCCTCGTCCAGCACGATGGTCGCGGCGCGCAGCAGGCTCAGGTGGCCCTGGTTGAGCAGGTCGACCATGCGGCCCGGCGTGCCCACCACGACCTCCGCGCCGCGCACGAGCTGCTCGATCTGCGGCTCGTACGCACGCCCGCCGTAGATCTGGATGACGCGAAGGCTCGGGCGGTGGGCGCTCGCGGTGGCGAGGTCACCGGCCACCTGCACGGCGAGCTCGCGCGTCGGCGCGATGACGACGGCCTGCGGCTTGCCGGGGGCGACCAGCTCGTCCCAGCCGGGCTCGCCGGGGGCGACCACGCGGTTGAGCAGCGGGATGCCGAAGCCCAGCGTCTTGCCGGTACCCGTCTTGGCCTGGCCGATGATGTCGTGCCCCTGGAGGGCGACGGGCAGCGTCATCGCCTGGATGGGGAAGGGGTGGGTGATGCCGACGTCGGTGAGCGCGTCGACGATCTCCTGGCGGACGCCGAAGTCCGCGAAGGAGACGTCCTGGCGCTGGATGGAGGACGCGGCGTGGTGCGCCTTGGTGGCATTGGGGGCGGCGAGCGCGGACGCGGCGGAACCCGCCGGCGCGACGGCCGTTTCTTCGATGGAGGTCACTTGTGCCTTCGGTCTGTAGGCGGCGCGGCGCGCTGGCGGGGGCTCCGGGCTTCGTCGGTCGAGCGTGTCGAGACCTTCGAAACCGTCGCAACGACCGGGATCGGCGCGTCACACCGTGCGGACGGCAGCCGATCGTGAAAGGAACGTGCGAGGCCCCGCCGTGAGCGGCGGGCCGTCGCAGAAGATCTGCACGGGACGACCGGGCAACCGTGGTACGCACGCCATGGTACGCGAACCGGACGCGCTCCGGGGTATCGCGGGCGCCCCGCCCGTATCCTGATGGTCATGACCACCCCCGACGACGCCGCCGTCATCGAGCTCGCCGGTCTCGCGGCGTACGTGCGGTTGCGGCTGTTCGGACTGGTCGGAGGGCACGTCATCGACGCCCCCGATCTCGACGCCGCGCACCGCATGATGACGGTGGCCTCGCGCGTGGGTGAGCAGCAGAAGGAGCTGCTCGCGATCGGCGCCGCACACGGGTTGGAACCCGTCGAGTTCATGGGGCCGTTCGTCGGCATCCTCGACTCGTTCGAGTCGCGCACCGCGTCGTCCACCTGGTGGGAGGGCCTGCTCAAGGGCATCGTGGGGCACGGCGTGTCGTCCGACCTGTGCCGCCTGCTCGCGCGCGGCCTGCCCGACGACGACGCCGCCGCGATCCTCGCCGCCCTCACCTACGACGCCGACGCCCCCGAACGGGTGACCTCCGTGGTGCGCGAGGCCACCGACGCCGACCCGCGCCTGGGCGCACGCCTGGCCCTGTGGGGCCGCCGCGTCGTCGGCGAGTCCCTGTCGCTGTGCCAGGAGCTGCTGGTCACGCGCCCCGGGCTCGGCGAACTCGCGCGTCAGGCGGCGTCGTCGTCGGACGCCTCGGTGGACGCCGTCGCGTGGGTGATGAGCGAGCTGACCGCCGAGCACTCCCGGCGCATGGACCGCATGGGGCTGGCCGCCTGACCGGCGCCCGTCGAGGGCGTGAGGCTCAGAGCGAGCCGAAGCCCACCCGGCGCGTCTCCTCCGGGCCCACCTCGACGTACCCGATCGTGGCGGTCGGCACCAGCACGCGACGCCCGCGGGTGTCCGTCAGCTCGAGCACGCCGCCGTCGGCGAGCGCCTTGGTGAGGACCTCGCCCACCTGGTCGGCCGTGAGGTCCGTCTCGACGGACAGCTCGCGCGGCAGGTTCTGCACGCCGATGGTGATCTCCACGATGACTCCTTGTGTCGGCACCTGACGGCGCGCTGAACGGACTGTGTCGATCCTATGGCGGGCGCCGGGCCGGGTGGCCGGGCGGCGTGGTGGTTTCGCGCAGGGCCGAGCGGGAGGTGAGGTGCGTGCCGTTGACGCCGCTGACCCGGGTGGCGAGAATGTAGCAACGTTGCTACGCAGGAGGAGTCATGGTTCAGATGACGAGCCGGGAGTTCAACCACGACACCGCGGGCGCCAAGCGCGCCGCCGCTGAGGGCCCCGTCGTCGTCACGGATCGAGGGCAGCCGTCGCACGTGCTGCTGACCTACTCCGATTACCTCGAGCTCGCCGGACTGCGACTCGACTTCACGGACCTCCTGGGCAGGCCGCACGGTGTCGAGGACGTCCACTTCGAGGTGCCGACGAACCGTGAGCTCCCGAGGCCCGCGGAGTTCGCATGAGCTTCCTCCTGGACACCAACGTCGTCTCGGAGCTGCGCAAGGTGCGCTCCGGCCGCGCCGACGTCAACGTCGCTGCGTGGGTGCGCGGCGTGCCTGCTGTCGAGCTCCACGTCTCCGCCGTGAGCATCCACGAGCTCGAGTATGGCGTCCGGCTCGCCGAGGCCCGCGACCCCGCGCAGGGCGAGATCCTGCGTCAGTGGCTGGACCGGTCCGTCCTGGTGGCGTTCGCCGGGCGCATCGTCCCTGTCGACGACGTCGTCGCCCGGCACGCCGCGGCCCTGCACGTGCCGGACCCGGCGCCGTACCGCGACGCGTTCATCGGCGCGACCGCACTGGTACACCGGATGACCCTGGTGACGCGGAACGTGCGGGACTTCGAACGGTTCGACGGGCTCGCCGTGCTCGACCCGTGGCCGGGCGGGTGAGGGGCGGGACATGTCACACGATGTAACACGTCCCGCGAACGTGTAAAGAAGCGGCGCGATTCTTAACACGACGGATCCCGTGGCATGTGGCGCCGGCTCAACGCCGACGGCGGACCAGGGATCCCATGACCCTGCGGAAGCGCGTCGGCCAGTCGTCCGGGGTGAACCGGACCGGCGTCGTCGGTGGTGGCGGGGTGGTTACGTCCGGAACCGCCCCCGCCGCATCTGCCTCGTCGTCCGCTGGTATGTGCTTGACGTAGGGGCGCACCGGTGCGACAGCCAGTTGGAGGGACTGTTCATTCAGGAACGAGAGTGTCCCCGGCTGGAGGAAGACGATGGCGCCAGTGCTCGGGAGGCTCCCGCTGGCATGAATTGTCTCGAAACTGACTACGTCGTCGCTTCCAGGCCTCCGCGTGTGGATCACCTTGCGGGGCGTGCCGTCCTCGACACCGATCACGAAGGTGGCACCTGAGCGCCGCCAGAGGTCGAGGTGGAGGGTGTCGACCATGCGCGGTCGTTGATTCGCGCCGCTACCAGGAAAAGGATCCCGATGCTCCGCGGTATCCGTGCAGGGGTGTTTCGGCCAGGGATGCCCCAGCTCGTCGAAGTAGACGCGTGAGCCGTGCTCGTTGGAATGGAAGTACACCAGCGCGCCACAGACTGGGCATCGTGCGTTGGGGACGACCAAGCGTGGCCGAGACCTTGCGATGGGGGATGGCCAGGAGTCGCGCCCCGTGCGGGTTGGAGCGGGAGCCGGCGTGGAACGGGGTGTGTACGTGCTGGCCGTGACTGACCTGAGCCTTCACGGGTGACCGAGTGCGCGTTGACCCACGTCCGGGTGCCGTTCTTGTTGGTGCGGTAGTGGCCCGAGCGGCGGTACGTCGTCACGAGGGCGCTCCCACGATCGTGAGCAGCTCCGCGTAGGAGTCGACGACGTCGTAGGTCACGTCGGCATTCTCCTTTGCGTTGAGCGCATCGAAGAACCGCTTGGCGCACTCGATCTTGGCCTCCTCAGCACCCTTGAGCTGGAGGGATGACAGCGACCCCTTCGTCTCGGCGACGAAGTAGATGTGCTTGGTGCGCCCCTCGTGGAAGGCGATCGCCCAGTCCGGGTTGTAGTCCCCGACGGGGGTGGGGATGAAGAACCCGCGGGGGAGCTTCGCGTAGACGGCCACCTCCGCCGCGGCATCGAGCTGCTCGACGAACCGCCGCTCTACCTTCGAGTCCGTCACCACGTAGTCGTACACGTGCTTGTTGAGCTTGCGCGACGCCTTGGTGAAGTCCTGCTTCGTCTGGTTCTGCGTGAAGATCGCCGACTCGAAGTGCTCGTCAAGGGTGTCGTAGGCCAGGTGCTCGATGATCACCGTGGCCTTCTGTTCGGTGATGATCCGGGACGCCTCGGTGATGAAGTGTTCCGGGTTGGCCCGGTACAGGCTGAACGTGGCGGGGGAGATGCCCTGGAGGATGGCGGCGCAGGTGCGCCGCGTGAGCTTGGTCTTCTCCGCGACCTCGCCCAGCAGGTCGTACTTCACCTGTGACCGCGCCGAGGCCTCCGTATGCGTGCTGCTGCTGCGGCGCTCGAAGCCGTCACCGGTGCGCAGGCCGTCGGCGTCGAGCGCCTCGGACTGCAGGCCGGTCTCGACCACGTACTGGAGCGGCGCCACGCGCAGGGTCTTGTCGAGCTTGTCGACGCTCTTGCGGATGAGCTCGGCCGAGTCGAAAGCCACCTGGTAGACGACCTTGTGGTTGATGCGCGACCAGAGCTGCTGGAACTCCTTGCGGTGGAAGTTCGCGTCGTTGAGCGGGATCGCCTTGGGGCGCCGTCCGTCGCTCGGCTCGGGCAGGCCGCGCGCGACGACGTCGACGACGGGGAGCAACGCAGCGAGCACGGCGGGCGCAAGGAGACCCTTGGCCGGTGGGGCGGCGAAGTCCTGCGCGGCGCTCGCGGCCCGGTACTCGTCAGTGACGTGACCGTCGCCGGTGAGGTAGCCGTTGTACTCGAGGTAGGTGACGAGCGCATGCGCCAGCTCCTTCTCGACGACGGTGGGTTCGCCGTCGAGGACGAACGTCTTGCCCACCAAGTACGCCTCGGTGACCTTGCGAGGCCGCCCGGCAGTAGCCTCGGCCAGCTCGTGCTGCAACCCGGAGACGAAGTCCGTGTACGACTCGTCGGTCACGACGGTCAGCTCGTTGATCTCGTGGACCAGCGCCTCGCCCACGGACTCCTTGTCGCGGCGGTTGCCCTGCTGATCGACGGCGAGGCGCAGCCCGCGGCCGATCTCCTGGCGCCGCGAGATGGTGTTGTCCGACTTCTTGAGCATCCCCATGACGAACACGTTGGGGTTGTCCCACCCCTCACGCAGCGCCGAGTGGGAAAAGATGAATCGCACCGGCTCCTCGAACGACAGGAGTTGCTCCTTGTTCTTGAGGATCAGGTCGTACGCCGACGTGTCCGTCGAGCTGCCCTTCTCATCCCCTGTCCGGGCAACCTTCGGGTCGATCTGGCGGCCCTTCTTGTCGACGGAGAAGTACCCGGCGTGCGTGGCGGCGACGTCGATCGACTCCAAGTGGGCGCGATACCTTGCGGCGTCGTCGTCAAGGTCGAGCTGCGCATACGCGTCGTTCAACGCCTCGCGGTACTCCTCCTCGAACCAGCGCTGGTAGTCGCCCCGGGTGTCCTCGCGCTCGTAGTCGCGGTACTTGGCGACCTCGTCGATGAAGAACAGGGACAGCACCTTGATGCCCTGCGCGAAGAGCTGCCGCTCCTTGTCCAGGTGGGCGTGGATCACCTCGCGGATCTGGATGCGCCGCTTGGTCTCCTCAGTCACGTCCCGGTCGGCGAGC
The DNA here is from genome assembly GCA_001592145.1 of Xylanimicrobium pachnodae JCM 13526 = NBRC 107786. Lineage (GTDB taxonomy): Bacteria > Actinomycetota > Actinomycetes > Actinomycetales > Cellulomonadaceae > Xylanimonas > Xylanimonas pachnodae. The sequence continues at coordinate 177,535 of BCWJ01000003.1, forward strand.
TGCCCGACGACGACGATGTCGCCGTTCGAGAGCTCGATGACGTCCCGGACGGCGTCGATGTCGGTGACCACGAGGTTGCGGTACGCCTCAAGCCTGCCGGACAGGTCGTGCAGGCGGGTTCCCTTCTCCACCCAGCGCACCTGGCGGGTGATGGCCGTCTTACCCTGTACCGCGATCTCGACGCGCGCCCGGGGCAGGGCACCCTTGCGCACCTCGATGGTGTCGACGTACAGGTACGCGCTGGACCCTGACAGGCCCCGGACCGTGATGCCGCGCACCGCGATGCGCTTGACCAGCTTGTCGTTGTACGCGTCCACCGCGTCGAGCCGGTGCACCAGGTTGTGCCGCACCTTGTGCGTGGCCGAGTAGCGCAGGATGGCGAGGGCGTTGAACCGGGAGAGCGCCTCCAGTGACTTGGCGGCGCCGATCTTCTGCGGCTCGTCGATGATGACGATCGGGCGGTTCGCGGCGATCACGTCGATCGGCTTCCGGGACTGGAAGTCGTCGAGCTCCTCGTAGATGCGCCGGGCGTCCTTGCCGGTCGCGTTGAACGCCTGGATGTTGATGATCATCACCTGCACGCCCGGGCTCGACGAGAACGACTCGACCTCGTGCAGGCGTGACGAGCTGTAGACGAACGCGCGCGGCTTGGTGCCGTACTCCTGCTGGAAGTGGTCGGCCGTGACCTCGAAGGACTTCATGACGCCCTCGCGGATCGCGATCGACGGCACGACCACGATGAACTTGCTCCACCCGTAGCGGCGGTTCAGTTCCATCATGGTCTTGATGTAGACGTAGGTCTTGCCCGTACCCGTCTCCATCTCGACGTCCAGGTTCGGGGCACCCTTCGCAGCGGCCGACGATGCCAGCGACGCGGACCGCTCGAGCAGAGGGTCCTGGGACTGAACCTGCTGGACGTTGCTGAGCAGGACGTCCGCCGGCAGCACGATCTCCGCGTTGCGGAAGCCGGAGTCCGGGGCATCAGGGCGAGTCCCGTGGGTCGCGCCTGTCGAGGCCCCGATCCCGAGTTCGCCCTGCACGGGTGTCCCCGCGGCGACCGACGCGGGCGCCGCGTGTCGACCCGGATCGATCCGGTACTCGACGCCCGACGTCTTCGGCTGGCCGGCGAAGCAGTCGACCACCGCGTCCACGGCCTCCGTCTGATAGCCCTGGACCTTGAACTGGAGCCGCATCAGATTGCCTTGAAGATCGTGTCAGGCGAGACCTCGCGGAAGACCTGCTCGGCGTTGATCCGCGCGGCATCATCGGCGAACGCCGAGTCGCGAACGGCAACACCGACCGGCGCGCGCTCGGCGATCGCGCGAATCACGTCGACGGTCAGCGTGCTGTCGAAACATGCGACGAGGGTCCCCTCATCGACATCGAAGACCTCGGCCCCGGCGATGGTCACTCGCTCGATCGGCAAGTCGATCGGCAGGCCCCAATCGAGCAGCACCTGGAAGAGAAGGTCCTCGGCTGTGCGGCAGGGCTTGATCGAGTCGGTGCTGAGAGCGAGCGTTTCTTGCTCCTGCTCGTCAGGCGTGCGGAGGAGATCGGCCATGTTTGTCGACTCCACCCGGAACACTCGGAAGCCGACGTCGAGGCACTCGGCATCCAGTCCAGCAGTGGTGCGAACCTCCGCAGCGGATGTTCGAAGCCGCCTGCGTGCGACCTCCGCGACGCTTTCGGAACTCGATCCATGCTGGATCGGTTCCGCCACCTGAACGAGCGCAAACCGGCGCGCCCCGCCGTCTGCCGCGTTCTGAGCGATTACGGCATGGCCGGTCGTACCCGAGCCAGCGAAGAAGTCAAGCACAATATCATCATCAGAAGTGAGCCACCCAACTGCGCGGCGAACAAGTTCGACATTTTTCTCAGTGTCGAACTCGCCCGTTTCACTCCCGGCTAGCGTAACGTCCATCCAATTGTCACTAAGCAGTTTCCCCTCGCTAGGCGGAACGTAGTACTGCACGCTTCCCTCATCGTTGAGCCGTACGAAGTTTAGCTTTACGTTGGTTGACATGAGGTGATCAATGTAGTGTTCGTCGAGCGTCAGGCTCGTCCCGCTCGCAAGGAATCTCTCGTAGTTCGCTACTGCCGTCGCGGTGCGCGATTCCTCCCAGCGCCACTGACCTGATGTCGGACGAATTCCAAAAAGTTCGTAGCGCATTGTCGGTCGATCGGTTCCCCGCCAGAACGTGTCCCATTTCCCTGGCCTTCCCTGGGAGTGAGTCATGCTCAGTTTCGGGAGACGCATCATACCGCTTCGCGCGTACATGAGAATGTATTCGTGTCCCTGAGCGAGAGCTGACACGTCATCGAACTGAGCCTGGACATTCTTGATTCCGCGGCGGACGGCAATCACGTTTTTGAACGACGAAGCACCGAAGATCTCGTCGCACAATGAACGAAGCTGATGTACTTCGTGGGCGTCAATGCTGACCAGGATAACTCCACTCTCGGATAGAAGGTCGCGAGCGAGTCGAAGACGGGGCATCATCATGGAGAGCCACAGGGAGTGGAATCTTCCGATCGACTCAGAGTTCGTGTGAAGCTGAGCGCCCGTGTCGTTGTTCTGTCCAGAACGCTTGAGGTACTCCACGTTCGTCTCGGCGTAGTTATCGGGATATACAAACCGGTCTGAACCCGTGTTGTAGGGCGGATCGATGTAGATGAGCTTGACCTTGCCCAGGTAGCTTTCCTGGAGGAGTTTGAGGGCGTCCAGGTTGTCGCCCTCGATGAAGATGTTCTTCGTGGTGTCGAAGTCGACGGACTCCTCGCGGACGGGGCGCAGGGTCTTGGCGATGGGTGCGTTCGCGGCGAAGAGGGCCTCACGCTTGCCGGGCCAGTCGAGCTGGTAGCGCTCCTGAGGGCCCTCGACGACGTGGTCGGAGAGCTCCTGGCGGAGCAGGTCGAAGTCGATGGCCTTGGCGTAGCAGTCGCGCGAGTGGGTGTGGGCAGTGGCTTCGATGGGCTCGACCACCGGGCACACCAGGCGCTCCGTGACCACCGTGGGGAACAGCTCAGCAATCTTGTCGATGTTCGCCTGGGTCAGGTCGGGCGAGTGCATTCTCAGCTTCTCCACGGGGGTTCCTCTGCGGTCGGGGTGCTGGTCAGGGCGGTGAGGTCGGCGACGCGCGCGCGGAGGACCCGGTTGACCTCGGCGCGGCGGTTGAACTGCTTCTCGGTGCGCACGCGCCGCTCCAGGGCCGCGATCTCTCGTTCGAGCCGGCGGATCGCGGTGGTGCGCTCCGTGGACTGGACGAGGGACTCGCCGGGGCGTGCGGGGTGGGGGAGGAGCGGGGCCAGGAGGGCCGTGTGGAGCGCGGCGAGGTCGAGCGCGGGGGGCAGCGGGGCGCGCGGGGCGGTGGATGTGAGCCAGTCGGTGGTGAGAACGGGTGCCGTGCGGTCCTTCGTGGGGGTGGCCGCGAGGCGGATCCACGTGCCTGTTGAGGGCTCTGGGTTCCGCGACTTCGCGCGGAATGACGCAGGGTGCTCCGGTGAGGGGTGGTGGACCTCGAGGAGGAGGGGGGCGGGGATGGCTCGGTTGATCGTGGTGAGCACGGCGTCGGCGACGTCGTCGATGCCGGGCTTGAGGGCAACTTCCAGGACCTCGATCTCCGGGACCGCGTCGGTCGCGGGCAGGCCCGTCGTGGCGGGTGCGAGCTTGTAGGCCCAGGTCACCTGCGCCACCTGAGAGACGAACTGCTCACGAACCCGGTTCGGGACGTTGGCGTGCTCGTAGAACTTGGACTTGGGGACCACGCGGCCGAAGCGGGCGCGGGTGGGCCAGAGCCAGAGCGTGGGTCCTGTGGCGCTCCGCGATGACGAAGAGGGCTCAGTCATGAGGGGCTTCGACGATGGCGAGGAAGGCGATCAGCTCGAAGTCGTCGAGGCCCTGGATGACGCTCGTCAGCGCCGTCGTCGGACCCGGCGTGAACAGCGAGTCGACGTCCGACTCGGCGGCCTTTCCGATGATCGACTCGATCGCCGCCGTGAGCAGGTCGGAGTAGTGCCCCATCCGGGCGCCGTCGTCGGTCGCCTGGTTGAACACGCGTGTGACGGCGTCGACCGGTGCCGTGTGGGGTCGGCAGCCCGCGCGGGCCAGGTCGAGCAGCCGCTTGACTTCGGTGTGGTCGGCGATGACCTCGCCGTCGTCGGACAGGTAGACGAGGTAGTGCGGGTGCAGGCGGTTGCCGCGGTTGATGCGCTCGTCGGCGGTGAGGTTGCGCAGCGCGAAGATCACGCCAGGCCGCAGGCCCACGGCGGGATCGGCCGGGACGACGGCGTGCAGTCCCTTGGGGGCGCCGTCGAGCGGGCCGGACTCCTTGACGTACGCGAGCAGGTCCATGCGGAACTCGTTGAGGCCCAGGTCCGTGATCGAGACACCCGTGCGGACGTCCTCGAGCTCGATCACCTCGTCCTGGAGGCGGCGGAGCTGCTCGCGGCGGAACGCGGCGTCGCTCGACTCCTGCGTGAGCACGTTGTCGTCAGCCGTCGCGGACAGGTCCGCGATCACCATCCGGTTCTCGACCCGCTCCTTGAGGTTGATGTACGCATCGAGCGAGATGTCGGGCCAGAAGTTCACCATCTGGATCTGCGCGTTGGTCGACCCGATCCGGTCGATCCGGCCGAACCGCTGGATGATCCGTACCGGGTTCCAGTGGATGTCGTAGTTGACCAGGAAGTCGCAGTCCTGAAGGTTCTGGCCCTCCGAGATGCAGTCCGTGCCGATGAGCACGTCGATCTCGCGGGTGTCGCCCTTCATCACCAGGTCGCGGTGTTTGGACCGCGGCGAGAACAGAGTGAGCACCTCCGCGAAGTCGAGGGTCTCGCGACTGTGACGGGGCAAGGTGGTTCTTGCGTGACCCGAGCCGGTGACGGCGGCGAGCTCCAAGCCCAGGTCGGCGGCGTACGGGGCGAGGTTCCGGAACAGGTAGTCCGCCGTGTCGGCGAACGCGGTGAAGATGATCGCCTTGCGGTTCCCGGTGTTGAGCGGGTTCTCCTGCTTGGCGCGCAGGCGAGCCGCGAGTGTCTGCAGCTTGGTGTCGTGCGCCGGGACGATCGGCTCGATCGCGGCGAGGATCAGATCGAGCGTCGCCGCGTCCGACGCCAGCTCGCGCCGCCACGAGATCGTGTCCATGTCGGCCAGGTCGATCTGCACCGTGCGGCCCACCGTCGCCGACGTCGGCACCTCGACGTCGTCGTCCTCGCCGACGTCGGCAAGGCCCGCCCCCAGGTCCGTGACGGTCATACCGTGGGTGTCGACGGCGTCGATCGCCTCGGTGATCGTGCCGCGGACCTTGCCGAGGGTGAGGCGGAACGCCTCGATGGACGACTCCAGCCGCTTGAGGAGGTTGACCGTCATGAGCTTCTGCACGCCGCGCTCACGGTTCGCCTGCCCCAGGTTCGCCATCGACCCACCGGCCCGGTTGGGACCCTCCCCGGCGCCATACCTCTCCTCGTACTTGGCGCGGGCACTCTCATGGACGAACGCCATGGGCGTGTAGACGGCGAGCGTCAACGACGCGAGCAGGTCGTACAGCTCGTCGAACGTCGGTGCGTCTGGCAGGTCGGTCAGCGCCGGCCGCAGCGCCTCGGGGCGCAGGCGCTGCGGGAACGCGCCGATGTCCGTCGTGTCGTAGAAGCGCTGGACCTGCTGGCGCGAGCGCGCGATCGTGACCGCGTCCAGGATCTCGAAGAAGTCGAAGTCGAGCCGGCGCAGGATCTCCGCCGTCGTCCGCTGCTCCGGGGGCAGCTCCGACCACGCGTTGAACGCCGTCTGCGCCTGCCGGAAGATCGAGTCGATCGTCCCGTGGATCGGGAGCTTGCCCGCAAGCTGGTCCGCGTCACCCTCGTACGCGAGCTGGAGCTGGCTCTTCAAGTCGTTGAAGCGGTTGTTGACCGGGGTAGCCGAGAGCATCAGCACCTTCGTCTTGACGCCTTCCCGGATCACCCTGCGCATGAGGCGCTGGTAGCGGGACTCCCGGTCGATGAACTCCGCCGCGTTGCGGAAGTTGTGCGACTCGTCGATGACCACCAGGTCGTAGTTGCCCCAGTTGACCCGCGACAGGTCCATGCCCAGCGACTCGCCACGATCCCGGGACAGATCCGTGTGGGCGAGCACGTCGTACGCGAACCGGTCCTTCGCGAACAGGTTCGTCGTGTAGTTGCGGGTGTACGTGGTCCAGTTGTCCGCCAGCTTCTTGGGCGTCAGCACCAGCACCGACTTGTTGCGCAGCTCGTAGTACTTGATCACCGCCAGCGCCGTGAACGTCTTTCCCAGCCCCACGCTGTCCGCCAGGATGCAGCCGTTGTACGCCTCGAGCTTGTTGATGATCCCGACGGCGGCGTCGTGCTGGAAGTTGTACAGGGCCTGCCACACCTGCGAGGACTCATGGCCGACGTCCTCGTTGGGGAGCGAGTCCTCCGACAGGTCGCCGAGGAACTCCTCGAACACGTTGAACAGGATGAGGAAGTAGATGCGCGCCGGGGAGTTCTCCGCGAACACCTGGCTGATGTGGTCGTAGACCGCCGACGTGACGTCATCGACCTGCGCCGGGTCGTGCCACACCTGCTCGAACAGGGTGGCGAACAGCGTGGTCTGCGGCGCCTCGACCTTCATGGTCAGACTCGACACCGCGTCTGACCGCTCGTAGCCGAGATCGGCCGCCGTGAAGCCCTGCAGCGGCTGATACGCGGCGGCGTCGTCGACGACCGCGAACTGCTGCATCGGCCGCCCTGTGCGGTTCGAACGGAACCGTGCCTTGCGGCGCACCCAGTCGGCGCACTCGCGCGCGATCGCGCGCTGCGTGAGGCGATTGCGGAGCCGCACCTCGAACTCGGAGCCGTGAAGCCCACCACCCGACGACGACGGCGCCGGGATGAAGAACTGGCGGCGCTCACGGGCTGTCGCGCCCGGGACGGCCGTGGGCTCGGTGAACGTGGGGGAGGTGAAGACGAACTGGAGCTCGTCGACCTGCTCCAGTTCCTCGCGCAGCGCTTCGAACGCGAAGATCGAGAACGTGGCCGCCGCGATCCGGAGCCGTGAGCCGCGGTGAAGGGTCGCCTTGAGATCGTCGCCCAGCAGAGTGTTGACGTTGTCGATGATCTGCACGTCACACCACCGAGCGGTGAGCAGAGGCCGGCGTGGGTAGGTACCAGCCGGCGGCGGCGTCGGACTGCATCGGCAGGTACTCCCGGATCAGGTGTGGCCTACGCAGTGCGACGCGCGCGGTCACCATGTTCACAAGGCCATGTATACATGGCTGACGGTACCGCGGGCCGTGCCCGACCGTGAGGTATGCCCCGGGAGACGCCACTCGATCGCGAGACTGCTCTCGCGTTCGGCACGCGCCTTCAGATCCTCCGCAAAGCCGCGGGACTGACGCAGGAGCGGGCCGCGGAGCGGGCGCACATGAGCCGCAACCACTTCCAGCTGCTGGAGTCGGGGCTCTCGGACCGGGCCAAGAAATCACCCGCCAACCCGTGCCTGGGGACGCTCGTCAACCTGGCCACGGTCCTGGGGTGCACGGTCGGTGACCTGGTCGAAGGCATCCCGGGTGCCGGTGCGGTAGCACGGCGCGAGCCGGAGATCGTCGTGACCGCAGTGCCGGCGCATGCCCGGGCACGGCGCACGGCCGACTCGGCGGGCCGGCTCCGTTCCTGAGACTGCTGTGCCGGGCTCGGCATCCGGGAGCTGTTCGCGCCGGAACCGTGACAGGACCGCGGTAAACATCGATTCATGTCGCTGCTCTCACGGATCGTCACAGATCCGGACGTGGTCAAACGGCCGCCCTCGGATCGTGGGCACCCGCGTCCGTGTCTCGGACGTGCTCGCGATGCTCGCGGCGGGTACGGGCGAAGCGAAGATCCTGGAGGACTACCCGTTCCCGCCATCGAGGACATCAGGGCATGCCTTGTGTACGCCGCCGTCCAGTCCGACCGCGCCGTGCTCATCGCTTCATAGCGCATGCGGTTCCTCGTCGATGCGTAGATGCCAACCGCCCTGGCGCGCGTGATCGGCGTCGAGCACTCCGAGGTGCTGCCCCTTGGCTGCGCCGCCCCGCGTCCCTGAGGGCTGCCGCGCCGCTCGCCGGGCGCCCCCGCGCCGTCGGTCGGGGTCGTGTCGGAGGCGCGTGGTTGCATTCCGCGCATGACGTCGACCTCCGCGCCCCGGCTCGTGCCCCCCGCACCGGTAGCCGGCCCGGAGGTCGGTCTCGATACCACGCAGGCGGCGGCGCTCGCGGCGGCGCGGACGGCGTCGGCCCTGCTGGTCGCGGGGGCGCCGGGTACGGGGAAGACGACGGTTGCGGCGGCGATCGCCGTCGAGGCCGTGACGGCGTGGGGGTTGGACCCGGCCCGCGTGCTGGTGCTCGCGGCGTCGCGGCGGTCCGCGGCACGGTTGCGGGATCAGGTGGCGGCGGCGTCGGGCCGCACGATCGGGGCGCCCATGGTGCGCACGGCGTCGTCGGCGGCGTTCGCGATCCTGCGCACGCGGGCGGCGGCGCTCGGCGAGCCGACGCCGATGCTGGTGTCCGGGCCGGAACAGGACATGGTGCTGGCCGAGCTGCTGGCGGGGCACGCCGACGGTGAGGGGGCGCCCCTGCCGCTGCCCGACGGGCTGCCCGAGGAGGCGCTGGGCCTGCGCGGGCTGCGCCAGGAGCTGCGCGACCTGCTGATGCGCGCCGCGGAGCGCGGTCTGGAACCCGCGGACCTGGCGGACCTGGGGCGCGCGCATGGGCGGGCCGAATGGGTCATGGCGGCGCAGCTCTATGAGGAGTACCGCGACGTCAACGCGCTCGGCACGGGTACCCCGGACTCGGGTGTGCGGTTCGACCCGGCCGTCGTGGTGGACGAGGCGGCGCACTCCCTGACCGCCTGGGACGACGAGGTGGACGGGGCGCCCTGCCCAGCATGGGACCTCGTCGTCGTCGACGACTACCAGGAGGCGACCGTCGCGACCGCGCGGCTGCTCCAGGCGCTGCACGGGGGCGGGGCGCGCCTGGTGCTGCTCGCCGACCCCGACTCCGCCGTGCAGGGTTTCCGCGGGGCGATGCCGGGCCTCGTGGGGCGTGCCGCGGCGCCGCCCCGGTCGCCGGGGGCGTTCGGCGCGGAGGAGATCGTTCTCGCCACGGCGTGGCGGCAGACGGCCGAGCTGCGCGACGTCACCCGCACGGTGACCGCGCGCATCCCCACGGTGGGCGGGCCGCTGCAGCGCGGTGCCGCCGTGGCGACTCCAGCGGAGGGGGCCGCGGAGCCCGCCGTGGCCGTCGCCGTGCTCGCCGGGCAGGCGCAGGAGGCCGCGTACATCGCCCGCGAGCTGCGGGCCGAGCATCTGCTGCGCGGCACCCCGTGGGAGCAGATGGTGGTCATCGCGCGCTCCGGGGACCGGTTGGGCGCCCTGCGCCGCGACCTGGTGGCCGCGTCCGTGCCGGTCGCCCTCCTGGGCTCCGACGTGCCGTTGCGTGACGAGCCCGCGGTCGCGCCGCTGCTCGCGGCGCTGCGGGTCAGCGCCGACGCCGCGTCGCCGTCCGCCGCCGACGACGACGCCTCGCCCGAACCCGGGACCGACGGGGGGACACCGTCGCACTATCCGCTGCTCGACGCCACCACGGCTGCGGCGCTGCTGACCTCCCCGATCGGTGGGCTGGACGCCGTCGCTCTGCGCCGTCTGCGGAGGGCGCTGCGTGCGGAGGAGCTGGCCGGAGGGGGCGGCCGATCCTCGGACGCCCTGCTGGTCGAGGCGCTTGGGGACGCGGCCCGCGCCACGACACTGCCGACGCCGGTGCGGCGCGCGCCGACCGCTGTCGCCCGGGTCCTCGCCGCCGGGCGGGCTGCGGCCCACGCGCCGGGGGCTACCGCGCAGACCGTGCTGTGGGCCGTCTGGGACGCGACCGGGCTGGCCACACGGTGGCGGGATGCGGCCCTCGCGGGCGGTCCGGCGGGGGTGCGCGCCGACCGCGACCTCGACGCCGTCCTGGCCCTGTTCCGCGCGGCCGAGACGTACGTGGACCGGATGCCGGGGGCACCGGCGGCCGCGTTCGCCGACTACCTGGACTCGCAGGACCTCCCCGCTGACTCGCTGGCCGCTGCGGCGTCGGGGGCCGGGGCGGTCGAGGCGCTGACCCCGGCCGGCGCGGCGGGGCGGGAGTGGGAGTTCGCCGTCGTCGCGGGCGTGCAGGACGGCGTGTGGCCGGACCTGCGGCTGCGTGACTCGCTGCTCGGTTCGCAGGCCCTGGTCGAGCTGCTCGCGGGCCGGTCGCAGGACGCGCACGGGCTGGGGCCGCAGGCCCGTCAACAGGTGCTCGCCGACGAGCTGCGGGCGTTCGCGGTGGCCACGTCCCGGGCGCGACGTCGGCTCCTGGTCACGGCGGTCGAGGACGCCGAGGAGGCGCCCAGCGTGTTCTGTGACCTCGTGGTCCCGCCAGGTGACGGTGAGGGTCCAGACCCGCGCCGGGTCGCCGTCGCGCCGCCGCTCGACCTGCGCGGGATCGTCGCGACCGCTCGCGCGACCCTCGTGCGCGCGGTCACGGCCGCCGCGCCCGCGCCGGTTTCGACGGGCTCAACCATCGGTCGGGTGGTTGAGCCTGTCGAGACCCTGGAGCCCGAGACCCTGGAGCCCGTCGAGACCGCTGCGGCCGCCGCGCTGCTCGCCGAGCTCGCCGCCGTCGGGATCCCGGAGGCCGATCCCACCACCTGGTACGGCGTCGCCGGTGCGTCGAGCGACGCCGCGCTGTGGGACGCGGACGCCGTCGTCCCCGTCTCACCGTCCAAGGTGGAGACGGTGACCACGTGCGCGCTGCGCTGGGCGTTCGAGTCGGCGGGCGGCACGCGGGCGGACGACCAGAACCAGACGCTGGGCACGCTGGTGCACGCCGTGGCCGAGGCTCTCCCGGCGGGTTCGCTGCACGAGCTCAAGGCGGAGCTGGACCGCCGCTGGCCGCAGCTCGCGCTCCCATCCGGGTGGCCGGCCCGGCAGCTGCGCCGGCGGGCGGAGCGGATGATCGAGCACCTCGCGGAGTACCTGGCCGACGCCGGGACGCCGCTCGCCGTGGAAGCCGCGTTCGACGTCGAGGTGGGGCGGGCGCGCCTGCGCGGGAAGGTGGACCGGGTCGAGGACGCGGGGGACGGGGCGGGCATCGTCGCGGACCTCAAGACGGGCCGTTCCGTGCCCACTGTCGCGAAGGCCACCGCCCACCCGCAGCTCGGGGCGTACCAGCTGGCCGTCGATGCGGGCGCGGTCGACGGCGTGACCCGCAGTGCGGGGGCCCGGCTCGTCTACGTGGGCACGGACAACAAGTCGCACGTGCAGCGCGCCCAACCTGCCCTGGACCGGGAACCGGACGGCACCACCTGGGCCGGCGCACTCGTCGAGGGCGCCGCGGACACCATGGCGGCCGCACGCTTCGCCGCGCACCGGAACGACCTGTGCTCGATGTGCCCGGTGCGGCGTTCGTGCCCGTTGCAGCCCGAGGGAAGGGACGTGGTCGCATGACGGCCGACGACGAACAGCTCGGCTTCGACCTGACCGCCGCTGCCGAGCCGGACGACTGGGCGGCACTCGAAGCCCCCGTCGTGGAGCCCGACGACGCCGCGCGCGAACCGCTGCTGTCCGCCCGCGAGATCGCCCGGCTGCTGGGCCGCCACGAGCCGACCCCCGAGCAGGTGGCCGTCATCGAGGCGCCGCTGGAGCCGACCCTCGTCGTCGCGGGCGCGGGCTCGGGCAAGACGGAGACCATGGCCGCCCGGGTGGTGTGGCTCATCGCCAACGAGCTGGTGCGCCCCGAGCAGGTGCTGGGCCTGACGTTCACCCGCAAGGCGGCCGGCGAGCTGCAGGCCCGGGTGACCTCGCGGCTCGCCCAGCTCGCCCGCGCGCGCACCGGGCGCACGGTGAGCACCGCGGAGGTCGCGATCGACCTGCTGGCCAGGCCCACCATCGCCACCTACAACGCGTACGCGGGATCGCTCGTCACGGACCACGGCCTGCGGCTCGGTATCGAGCCCGGCTCGCGGCTGCTGGGCGAGGCGAACCAGTGGCAGCTCGCCAGCCAGCTGGTCGAGTCGTGGGACGGCGAGCTGGGCTCGGACCGGTCGGTCGCGGGTGTCGTCGGCGCCGTCATCGGGCTCTCGGGCGAGCTCGGGGAGCACCTCGTCGACGTCGACGACGCGCGCGCGATGCTCGACGACATGCGTGAGCGCCTCGACGCTCTCCCGCTGGGCCCGCGCCAGCGCACCCGCGGGGTGGACAACGAGAAGCTGCTGCGCTCCCTCGCGGAACGGCGAGACCTGCTGGGCCTGGTCACCGAGTACCGCCGCCGCAAGCGTGCCGCCGGGTCGCTCGACTTCGGCGACCAGATCGCGTTTGCCGCGGACCTCGCCCGGGAGGTGCCGTACGTGGGCGCCGTCGAACGGGAACGGTTCCGCGTCGTCCTGCTCGACGAGTACCAGGACACGTCCTACGCGCAGGTCGAGCTGCTCGCCGGCCTGTTCGGGGGCGGGCACGCGGTCACCGCGGTGGGCGACCCGCACCAGTCCATCTACGGGTGGCGGGGCGCGTCGGCGTCGGGACTGTCGCGGTTCCCGGACCGGTTCCGCCGGGCCGACGGCGGTGAGGCCCCGGTGCGGTACCTCTCGACGTCGTGGCGCAACGACGCCGCGGTGCTGGCTGCGGCGAACATCGCGTCGGCGCCGCTGCGCGAGGGCCTGACCACGCACGTGCCGCCGCTCGACCTGCGCCCCGGCGCCGGGACGGGAGCCGTGACGGCGCACGTGGCCACCACGATCGAGGAGGAGGCCGAGGCGGTCGCGGAGTGGGTCGCGGCGCGGTGGCGGCCTGGGACGCACCCGGACGGCCGGGTCACCGCGGCGGTGCTGTGCCGGGCACGATCCCAGTTCGCGGCGGTCGAGGTCGCGTTGCGCCGCCGCGGTCTGCCCGTCGAGGTGGTGGGCCTGGGCGGCCTGCTGTCCACCCCCGAGGTGGTCGACGTCGTCGCCCTGCTCGAAGCGGTGCACGACCCGTCACGCGGCGACTCGCTGGTGCGCCTGCTCACCGGCCCGCGCGTCAACCTGGGTGCGGGGGACCTGCACGCGCTCGGGTCGCGTGCGGCCGACCTGGCCCGGCTGGACGACCCGCGGCGCGCCGCCGCTCCTGCTTCCCCGACGGCTTCCCCTGGCGCGTCGCCGGACGCCGCCGCTGACGGCCGCGTGGCCCATGCCGACGGAGCGCATGAGGACCAGGCTGATGACGAGGTAGCCGTCATCGAGGGCGACGTCGTCGATCACCGTTCGCTCGTGGACGCCCTGGACGACCTGCCCGCCCCGGGGCGTGCCGCGCGGGACGGGCGCAGCCTCACACCCGCGGGGCACGCGCGTCTCACCGCCCTGGCGGCCGTGCTCCGGAACCTGCGCGGGCTCACCTACCTGTCGTTGCCCGAGCTGGTGGTGCAGGCGGAACGTGCCCTCGGCCTCGACGTCGAGGTGGCCACGGCCGAGGCGATCGCGACGCTGGTCCCGGACGCGGGGGAGCGGGTCAGCCGTCGCGGGCGCGAACACCTGGACGCGTTCCGTGACGTGGCCGCCACGTTCGCCCAGTCGGCGGACGTCGCCACGCTGGGCGCCTTCCTGGCCTGGCTGGGGGTCGCCCAGACCCAGGAGCGGGGTCTCGACCTGCCCGTTCGCGAACCGGACCCGGATGCCGTCCAGGTCATCACCGCGCACGCGGCCAAGGGCCTGGAATGGGACGTGGTCGCGGTGCCCGGCCTGGTGGACGGCATGTTCCCCACCGTGGCCGAGTCGGCGAGCGGACAGCGCGCGGTGAGTGGCTGGCTCACGGACGTCGCCGCCCTGCCGTACCCGCTGCGCGGCGACGCCGCCGACCTGCCCGCGTTCGCGTGGGAGACCGCGGCAGACCTCAAGGAGCTGAACGAGCGCCGCGACGAGTTCCGTGCCGCGTGCGGTGACCACCGGCTCGCCGAGGAACGCCGCCTGGCGTACGTCGCCTTCACCCGGGCACGCCACGAGCTCCTGCTCACCGCCCACTGGTGGGGGAGCCAGGCCAAGCCGCGCCGCGTCTCGCCGTTCCTCACCGAGCTCGCCGACGCCGGGCTGGTCTGCGCGCAGGGGTGGTCGCCCGCGCCCGACGGTGGGGCGTCGAACCCGCGCGACGACGTCGAGGTCACTGCGACCTGGCCCGCCGCCGACGACGCCGACGCCGGTTCCCCGCGGGACATCCTGCGGGCCACGGCGGCGCTGGTCGACGACGCGCGTGCCGCGGGGGCCTCCGCGCCGGACGGCGTGCTGCGGGACGCCGCCGGGTATGACCTGGTCGAGCTCACCCGCACGCTGCTGGCCGAACGCGACCAGGCGTCGGGCCGTGAGATCCGCATGCCCGCGCACGTCTCCGCATCCGGCCTCGTGCGGCTGGCAGGTGACCGTGACGGCTTCGCACTCCAACTGCGCCGGCCCGTACCCGCCGAACCCACGGTCCATGCCCGCCGGGGCACCCGGTTCCACGAGTGGGTGGAACACCACTTCACCGCCGCCTCCCTGCTCGACGTCGAGGACCTCCCGGGAGCCGACGATGCCGACCTGCTCGGCGACGAGGACCTGGCCGCGCTCAAGGCGAGGTTCCAGACGAGCGAGTGGGCCGCCCGGACACCCATTGCCGTGGAACAGGACGTCGAGACGCCGTTGGCAGGCATCATGACCCGGTCCCGCATGGACGCCGTGTTCCCCGACCCGGACCACGGGGACGATGCCGTCGTGGTGGTGGACTGGAAGACGGGGCGCCCGCCCGCCGATGCCGCCGCCCGCGCGGCCCGGGAAGTCCAGCTCGCCGTGTACCGCCTGGCCTGGTCCCGCTGGAGCGGCCTCCCGCTCGACCGGGTCTCCGCCGCGTTCTACTACGTCGCTACCGGTGAGACGGTCCGTCCGGCTCAGCTCCTGGACGAGCCCGCCCTGGAGGCCCTGATCACCGGCTGACGGTCGGCTCGCTCGCCAACGCCCGGTGTCCGGCCTGTCGAGACCCCGCTTCTACAAGGCGCAGCCGTCGGTGCCGTTGAGGTCGTCGCAGACCAGGCGGGAGCGGGCCTCGGTGACCATGTAGGTCCCGACGTCGCTGGTGGTGGTGAGTTCGCCGGAGATGTCAGTCCATCGGGTGGTGCCGACGATGCGGAACTGGCCGTGCCAGGTGGTCTCCATGGTCACGTGGACGTCGGTGCGGGCTTTGATGCCGCTCTCGATGCTGGTGTGGGCGGCCCGGCCGGCCCGGGTGTCGGGGTCACCGAGCCGGGTCCAGGCGTGGGCGACCCACCGTTCGTCGGGTAGGGGATCGCCGTCGATCCAGGGGCGGCCCGGGTCGGTGGTGGTCAGCGTGCCGCCTCCAGGGGAGAAGGGGTCGTCGAAGTCCCACGTGTACTGCGCGGCGAACGCTCGGATCTCGACGGGTACCTCCAGCAGGGTCGCTGTCTGGGTGACGATGTCGTCGGACGCATAGACGGGGTACCAGGCGTTGACGAGCAGCTTGGTGGGGTGACCGGTCTGCAACGTCGCGGTGGGTGCAGGCACGTGCATGGACGTGAACGCCACCTGCGCCTGCGCGGAGAGGTCGGCCGGGGCGACGCACGATCCGACGGAGACGAACTGCGGCTCCGTGTACGTACCGTCGGGCTGGACGCGACGGACGAACAGGTTCGCTAACTGGTACGTGTCTGGTGGTCAGGTGACCGCGACGGCCGCGATGTCGACCATTCCGTCAGGGCAGGCGCCTTGTCCGTACGAGTCCTGAACAAGAAGGTACGGGGAGTCCTCGTCCAGGGGTTCGCAGTGCGGGAAGTCTCCTCGCACATAAATGTCCTGCGGTACGACTTGCTTCGCCCTCCGCCCCTCGGGTGTCTGCTCAAACGCGGATCCGACAGCGTCAACGGTTACGGCCTTGCTCACATCGTCGAGATACTCGTTCAGGGAGACCGGCGGGCTGTCGGTCTCACGTGGCGGCTGACTGTCCGTTGGTTCGGGCGACGGCGATGGCGTGATGACGATGGATGTCAGCACCGCCACTGCGGTGAGTAGTTTCGTGGCACTGATCATTGTGCTGGCTGTACGGCGACATTTACAACTTGCCAGCCATCATCGGAATGGATGATCTCGACTCGCAGTTTGTCCGTGCCTCCCTCCTCCTGGAGCACGGGATCGCCAGTGGATGATGTCACGATGGTCGGCTTCCGCGTGATGTCCACGTCGATCGGCCAGATGCCCGTAGTGTGATCTTGTTCATAAGTGTGAGTAACTGTGGCCGCAGATACTCCGCCCTCAAAGGTGTAGCCATTGTCGGCAATGGTATTAGCCTGCTGGAGGCGCGCCGAACAGAACGCACACGCCTCATGGGACATTGCCTCCCAGGGGCCAGTCTCATTGGTCATCTGCATATACGGCTCGTACATCAGGAAGTACGTCGCCGCAGCATCCGCGCCGGCCGGCCCGTCGTCGTCCATCGCGGCGGGCCGCGCGGGCGCCACGACGACGGCCTTCGGCGCGGGCGTCGGGCTGGCGGACTCGGTGGTCGGTGCCGGCGTGGGCGGGGGCGACGGCGCTTCGCTGGTGCACCCGGCGAGCAGGAGTGCGGCGAGCGCGGCTCCGCTCCAGGCGGTGAGGTTCCTGCGTGTGCGTGCCATTGAGGCCCTCGATGATTCGCTGGTCACGTCGGCGCACAAGATAGCGGGAACCGGACGAACACCGCAGAACCGTCTGTGGACGGCAGTCTCAGGAGTCTTCGCGGGTGGCTTCGTCGAGGTCGGCGAGCATGGCTTCGGCGTCGGTGACGACGTCGGGCAGGTTCTGCCGGACTCCGTGCAGGAGCCAGCGGGCCAGGGCGAGCTCGCCGATGAGGAGTGCCCGATCGGCGAGCCGGGGGTCGTGGAGCTCGGTGCGGCGGAGCTGGTACGCCTCCATGATGGAGTCGACGGCGTCGGGCGGGGCGGCGACGAGGAGCCAGGAGAGGTCGTCGGCGGGGTCGGCGACGCGGGCGTCGGACCAGCCGGTGATGGCGGCGACGCGGCCGCCGTCCACGAGTACCTGGTCGGCGGCGAGGTCGCCGTGGACGACGACGGGCCGGAACCGCCACAGGGCGACGTCTTCGAGGGCGGTCTCCCAGCGGCGCAGGAGGGTGCTGGGTACCCGCCCGGTGGCGGCGGCCTCGTCGAGCTCGACGAGCCGGCGGGAGCGGTAGTCGTCGGCGGTGTAGGACGGCAGGCCGCAGGCTTCGACGACGGTGGCGGGCAGCTCGTGGACGGCGGCGAGGGTGCGGCCCAGGTCGGCGGCGAGTCCGGGCCCGGGGCGCAGGGACTCGATGTCCAGGGGGGTGCCTTCGATGTGCTGGTGGACGACGGCGCGGCCGCCTTCGGGCAGCAGGGCGGACCCGGCGACGCGTGGGACGCGGAAGGGCAGCACGCCGGCCTCGTGGTAGAGGTGCAGGGACTCGAGCAGCTCGAGCTCGGCTTCGAGGGCGGCGCCCGCCATGGTGGTGCGCGGGGCGCGCACTTCCCACAGCTGGCCGTCGGCGGCGGTCACCACGGCGACGTCGTAGTCCCCGGGCTGGTCGTCGCCGCGCACGGTGCGGGCGTCGAGGCCGGGGACGGCGGCGGTGGCGAGCGCCGCCAGGGCGAGTGGTGAGCGAGGCACCCGCCCACCGTATCGGGGGTGCGCCAGCGGTCCGCGCTTCGGGCTTGCGTGTCGGATACCGTCGGTGCGTGCCTGCTCCGCGTTCGTGGCCCGACGTCGTCGCCCTGGATCTTCCGCTCGCTCGTGCGCGTCATGACCGCGCGGCTGCGCACCGGGACGACCGGGAGGTGATGGCGCGACTGCACGCGAGTGCCACCACGCGGGTGCTGCTGGTGCAGGGTGACCGTCTCGCCGTCGTCGGGGACGCGGAGGGTCATGGCTGGCGGTTGGCGTTCACCGCCCCGGCGGCCTTGCCGGCCCCGCAGGATCCGGCACCGACGCCGCCGCCGCGCGTCGATGCGGCGGACGACCCGGCCGACGTCGTGCGTGACGCCCCGGCGCAGGAGCCGCCGCCGTTGTGGCTGTACCTGGGTGAGCACGACGGCGTCTCGTACGCGGCGCTGGTGCTTGGCCCGGACGACGACGCGGCGGCGCTGGCCGCGGACCTGAGGCCGGTGAGCCCGGAGGTCACCGAGGCGACCCCGGGCTGGGAGGCGCTGCGCACCCTGGTGGCCCTCGACCCGTTGGAGCAGGGCCTGGCCACGCAGGCGGTCGCGCTCGCCAACTGGCACGCGGTGTACGCGTTCTGCCCGCGGTGCGGGGCGCCCACGCAGGTCCGTAAGGCGGGCTGGGTGCGCTGGTGTCCGGGTGAGGACCGTGAGCTGTACCCGCGCACGGACCCGGCCGTGATCATGGCGGTGGTCGATGACGACGACCGCCTGTTGCTGGGTCACGCGGCGCACTGGTCGCCGGGACGGTACTCGACGCTGGCCGGCTTCGTGGAGCCGGGGGAGGCGCTGGAGCAGGCGGTGCGGCGCGAGGTGGCGGAGGAGGTGGGGGTCACGGTCGCGGGCGCTGGAGCCGACGTCGTCTACCGCGGGTCGCAGGCGTGGCCGTTCCCGGCGTCGCTCATGCTGGGGTTCCGGGCGCGGGTGTCGGGCCGCGGGGAAGCGCCCGTGCCGGACGGTGCCGAGCTCACGGACGCGCGCTGGTTCACCCGGGACGAGCTGCTGGCGGCGGCGACGTCGGGCGACGTGATACTGCCCGCACGCCTGTCGATCGCCCGCGCACTGATCGAGGAGTGGTACGGCGGCCCGCTGCCGGGCCGGTGGTGACCGTCCTCAGACTCCCAGTGCGGCCTTGACGTCCTTGAGCGACGGGTTGGTGGCGGCCGTCCCGTCGGGGTAGACGACCGTGGGCACGGTGCGGTTGCCGCCGTTGACGCTCTCGACGAACGCCGCAGCCTCGGGCACCTGCTCGACGTCGACCTCGGTGAACGCGATGCCGGACGCGTTGAGCTGCGTCTTGAGCGTGCGGCAGTAGCCGCACCAGGTGGTCGTGTACATGGTGAGGGTGGTGGCGTCGGCCATGAGGTGCCTCCTCGGTGTCGGGTTCGTCGTCGTGAACGCCGACGACGTCGCCCATCATCCCGGACGGACGGACCTGTCCGGATGCCGGGACGACGCCGCTGGGGACGACGCCGCTGGGGACGACGCCGCTGGGGACGACGCCGCTGGGGACGACGCCGCTGGGGACGAGGCGCGGTGGCTGTCACCGGCGGCTGCGAGAATCGCGGGCGATGACCAGCACCACCGGAAGCCCCGACGCGATCCTCGACGCCCTCGACCCGGAGCAGCGCGAGGTCGCCACTGCGCTGCACGGCCCCGTCGTCGTCCTGGCGGGCGCGGGAACGGGCAAGACGCGCGCGATCACGCACCGCATCGCCTACGGGGTCCGCTCGGGGGTGTACAAGCCGGGGTCGGTGCTGGCGGTGACGTTCACGGCGCGGGCGGCGGGCGAGATGCGCACCCGGCTGCGCGAGCTCGGCGTGGCCGGGGTGCAGGCGCGCACGTTCCACGCGGCGGCGCTGCGGCAGCTCGGCTACTTCTGGCCGCGCGTGATCGGTGGCGCGCCCAGCCGCATCCTGGAGCACAAGGCGCCCCTGGTGGCGGAGGCGGCGCGGCTGGTGGGCGTGAGCGTGGACCGGATCGCGGTGCGTGACCTGGCCACGGAGATCGAGTGGGCCAAGGTGGGGCTGGTCGCGGCGGACGACTACGAGCGCCGCGCCCTGTCGATCGGGCGCCCGGCCCCGAGCGGCTTCGACCACGCGCAGGTGGCGCGGCTGGCCACGGCGTACGAGGACGTCAAGACGGAGCGCGGGGTCATCGACTTCGAGGACGTGCTGCAGATCCTGGCGGGCATCCTCACGGAGCACCGTGCGATCGCGGAGGAGGTGCGGGCGCAGTACCGGCACTTCGTGGTGGACGAGTACCAGGACGTCTCCCCGCTGCAGCAGATGCTGCTGGACCAGTGGCTGGGGGACCGCGCCGAGCTGTGCGTGGTGGGTGATCCGTCGCAGACCATCTACTCGTTCACGGGCGCCACCCCGCGGTATCTGCTGGAGTTCCGGCGGCGGTTCCCCCGCGCGCACGAGGTGCGGTTGGTGCGCGACTACCGTTCCACCCCGCAGGTGGTGCACCTGGCCAACGACCTGCTGCGCCGGGGCCGGGTGCTGGGCGCGCTGGACCTGCGCTCGCAGCGCCCCGCCGGCCCGCCGGTCCGGTTCACGGAGTACGACGACGACGAGGCCGAGGCGACGGGGATCGCGGCGAAGGCGGCGCGACTCATCGCCACGGGCACGCGGCCCAGCCAGATCGCCGTGCTGTACCGCACCAACGCGCAGTCGGAGGCGTTCGAGTCCGCGCTGACGGATGCGGGGGTCGGCTACCAGGTGCGCGGCGGCGAGCGGTTCTTTCAGCGCACAGAGGTGCGCGAGGCGATCCGGCTGCTGCGCGGCGCCGCCCGCTCGGCCGACCCGGACCAGCCGATGCCGGAGGCGGTCCGTGACGTGCTGACCTCCACGGGCTGGCAGGAGCGCCCGCCGGCCGCCCGGGGTGCCGCGCGGGAACGGTGGGACGCGATGCGCGCCCTGGTGGGACTGGCCGACGACCTCGACCGGGTCGCCCGTGAGGCGGGGCGCACCGCCACGCTGGCCGACCTGGCCGCCGAGCTGGAGGAGCGTGCCGCGGCGCAGCACGCCCCGACGGTCGAAGGGGTCACGCTCGCGTCGTTGCACGCCGCGAAGGGCCTCGAGTGGGATGCGGTGTTCCTCGCGGGGATGAGCGAGGGTCTCATGCCCATCTCGCTGGCGGAGACCGACGACGCCGTGGCCGAGGAGCGGCGACTGCTCTACGTGGGGGTGACGCGTGCGCGTGAGCACCTGGACGTGTCCTACGCGCGGTCGCGTGCCCCCGGCGGCCGCGCGACCCGGCAGCGCACGCGCTTCCTGGACGGCTTGTGGCCTGCCGCGACGCCGGCCCGCCGGGGAGCCGGGTCACGGGAACGCTCACGCCACCTGCTGGCCGGGGACGCCGACCCCGCGCTGCTCGAGGCGTTGCGCGAGTGGCGCCGCCTGACCGCCGCGGAGCTCGACAAGCCCGCCTACACGATCCTCACCGACGCGGTGCTCACCGGTGTCGCGCGGACCCGGCCGACGAGCACCGTGGAGCTGGCCAGGATTCCCGGGATCGGGCCGGCCAAGATCAACCGGTTCGGCGCCGCGGTCCTGGCCGTGGTGGCCTCGCAGGCGGCGCCCCGTGACGCCCGATGAGGCAGTTCGGGAACTCGTGGAAATAAAAGGTGGCGATCCTCGTCCGCACGGCTAGAGTCGTGGGCGTCCCGTTGGAAATGACGTGTGCCGCAAGGTGGGCGTCCGAGTGCACGAGGGAGGTGGAAGCTGTGGGAACGATCAATACGTCGAAGGCCGTCGTCACGTCCTGGCATGAGCTGGGCGCTGACGTGCCGTTCCGTCCGCGTATGGCGAAGCGAGCAGGGGATATCTCTGCGATCAGCACGCAGGCGTGGTTCGGCGGCTACCGCCTCACCCACGACTCCGCCCCCGGGTTACCTCCGGCGTAGCTCACGCCGAAGCACCAGGCCGCGGAGTCCACCCCAGGATCCGCGGCTTTTCTGTCTCTCCCGCGAGACACCGCCCAGAAGACCGCCGGGTCCTGACAAGCCGAAGACGACTTTTCAGACATTCTGCCGGAGGACACCGTGCGACTCGCGCACCTGCTGGACGAGCGATACCTGGAGATGGCTCCGGGGAACGCTGCCTGGACGCCGCACCAACCCCTGCCCGCCGACGCCGCCCTCGACACCGCGTTCGCCGCCGTGCTGGACGGCGTCCTGCCCTGCCGCACCCACGACCCCGAGCTCTGGTTCGCGGAGCACAGCGCTCAGGTCGAGGAGGCCAAGGCCCTGTGCCGCACCTGCCCGCTCATGGCGGGCTGCCTCGCCGGCGCCCTCGAACGCGCCGAGCCCTGGGGCGTCTGGGGCGGCGAGGTGTTCGTCGACGGCGTCGTCGTCGCGCGCAAGCGCGGCCGTGGACGCCCGCGCAAGAACGAGGCGGCACCGACCGCTGCGTGACCCGCACGCGACCCGCACGTGCGGGTCACGCTCGGCCCAGGTCGACGCACCCGCACCGCGGGTGCGGCCGTAGCGGGACGACCTGGGGCAACGCCTGGGGGAGCGACACCTCGATCACCGCATCGGCTGCAGCGGGCCGCAACCCGTCGAGGTGCGCAAGCACCTGCGCCCCCACGACCGCCGCGGCGCTCGCCGTCAGCACCGTCTCGTGCGCCGCTTCCCGGTGCTGCCGCAGCTGGGCGGCCATCGCGGGCCACGCAGGGTCGTCGTCGGTGCGGCCCAGGTCCGCGCACCGCGCGCACGCACTACGTCCGGGCAGCACGAACGGGCCCACCGCGATGTCCGCCTCGCGCACCGTGACCGGTACGTGCGGTACGGCCTCGCTCATGAGCCGCAGGTACTTCGTGGGGGCCGCCGCGTAGGTCTCCACGAGCACGACGACGTCAGGTGCACCGTCCGGCACGGTCCGGACATCGGGTGCGCAGCGGGCGAGCACGTCACGCAGCGCGTCGCGGCGCGGCCGCCCCACGTCGGCGGTCGTGTACGCACCGAACCCCGGGTCGGCGGTCTGGACGGGCGCCACGTCCGTGAGAATCAGGGTGCCCACTCCCGCCGTGGCCAGGTGCAACGCCGTCGCGGCGCCGATCCGGCCGAGCCCCGTCACCGCGACGCCGGCCCGCGCGCGCCGGGCAAGGGTCGTCCGGCCGGCACCGTCCGGTCGCAGCGCGCCCAGGCTGGGGGCGTCGGCCGCGCCGTCGCCTGCCGAGAGCACCCGGGCCGGTCCGGCGCCGCGTCCGGCGGGGTGGGGGACGGTCGCGTGAAGGAACCCGCCGGCGTGCAGGACGGCCAGGATCTGGTCACGGCGCTCTGCGGGGACGCCGATCCGGGCTGCCGCGGCGGCGGGGGTGGTATGCCGTCGTGCGGCGAGCTCGCGTACCCACGTGACCTCGGTGTCGTCGAGACCTGTGAGCCGCAGTGCCCAGCGTGCGTCGGTGCCGAGCTGCACCTCGCCGCGTCCGCGATCCAGCACGGGTGTTCCGGCCCGCAGGCGGAGCCGGTCGGTGTTCAGGTCGGTGATCACGCGTGCAGCGTGCCAGCGTGGAGGGGACGACGACGGCGCTCATCCACAGGTGCGAGGCCGCCGCGGCGGCCATTTCGCGGCAGAAAGGGGCCAGATGGTGGCCGTGGTCACGCGATTGTCGCACGGGCTGTGTACGGTCAAGTCGTGGCCAAAGACGCGCCTCGGTCCGCCGTGACCGCCGTCGAGGTCCGGCGTAGCCGGCGTCGGACCTCCACGGTGAGCGCCTACCGTGAAGGCGGGACGACCGTCGTGTCCATCCCGGCCCGCTTCTCGCGGGCGCAGGAGCAGGAGTGGGTGGCGAAGATGCTCGCCCGCCTGGAGGACAAGGAGCGCCGCCGCCGCCCGTCCGACGACGAGCTGGCCGCGCGGTCCGCTGACCTGTCGGACCGCTACCTGGGTGGGCGTGCCCGCCCGTCGAGCGTGCGGTGGGCGAACAACCAGGAGCATCGCTGGGGCTCGTGCACCGTGACCGACGGGTCGATCCGCATCTCCACCCGGTTGCGTGGCATGCCGGAGTGGGTGCTCGACTACGTGCTGCTGCACGAGCTGGCGCACCTGCTGCACGCCGGGCACGGCCCCGAGTTCTGGGCGCTGCTCGAGGCATACCCGCGCACCGAGCGGGCGAAGGGCTTCCTGGAGGGAGTCACGTTCGCCGGTGAGTCACCGCAGGACGACGAGGACTGACGCTTGTGGGTCCTGCGACTGCGCGCAGGATGACGATCGCGCGAAGCGTCGCAGGACCCAGACCGACATCGGTGCGCCGATCAGGCCTCGTCGTCCTTGAGGAAGTCCTCCAGGGCGGCGTCGAAGTCCGAGTCCGCGAGCTTCTGCGCCTCGCGGCGGGCCAGATACCCGGCGGGGTCGTCCAGGTCCGCGGGGCCGGGCAGCAGGTCCGGGTGATCCCAGACGGCGTCGCGCCCCTGAGAACCACCGGCCGTGTAGACGTGCGCGAAGAGGCGAGCCGCGTCCCGGGAGCGGCGGGGTCGCAGCTCCAGGCCCACGAGGGAGGCGAAGGTCTGCTCGGCCGGGCCGCCCGCGGCGCGTCGTCGGCGCAGCATCTCGCGCAGCGGGACCGCATGGGGCAGGTGGGGGAGGGTGGACTGCGCGGTCACCTCGTCCACCCAGCCCTCGACGAGGGCGAGCGCGGTCTCCAGTCGCAGCAGGGTGGCCTGCTGCTCGGGCGTGTTCAGCACGCCGAACACGCCGCTGCCGGCCATGGCGTGCCGCAGCGACTCGGGGTCGGACGCGTCGACGTCTCGTACGCGCTCCTCGAGGGAGTCCAGATCGATGGTGATGCCGCGCGCGTACTGGTCCACCAGCCCGAGCAGGTGTGGGCGCACCCATGGGACGTGTGCGAACAGGCGGGCGTGGGCCGCCTCCCGCACGGCGACGAACAGCCGCACCTCGTCGAGCGGGGCGTCCAGGCCGTCCGCGAACTCGGCGACGTTGGTGGGGAGCAGGGCCGTTCCGGAGCCGGGCAGCAGGGGAAGCCCGAGGTCGGTGGCGCCGAACACCTCGCGGGAGAGCGTTCCGGCCGCCTGGCCCACCTGCATGCCGTAGGCGGCGGCGCCGAGGCGGCGCAGGATCTGGGACGGGTCCAGCCCGGCGAGCCCCAGCTTGTCGAGGGCGAGACCCTCGGGGGCACCCGGGATCTGCAGGCTCACGTCGACGCCGTCGGCCGCGTGCTCGCCCAGGATGGTGGCGAGGGCGTCCGACATGGACGAGGCGACGGGCGCCACGAGCGCGTTCCAGGCGGGCAGGGTGGCCTCGACCCACTCGGAGCGGCTCCACGCGTGGGTGGTGCCGCCCGACGGCGGGAACGTGGTGGCCGCGTCGAGCCACAGCTCGGCCACCCGCATCGCGTCGGTCGCGGCCTTCGCCTGTGCGCCGGTCAGGGAGGGGTCGCCGTCTGCAGCCGCCACCTGCCGCGCGAGCTGGTGCGCGACGTCGGTGTTGACCGGCCCGGTGCCCGGCGTCGACAGCAGGCGCTGCACCTGGGCGAGCGCCGCCTCGAGCTGGTGCGCGTCGGGGAGCCCGCCCTGGCCCGCCAGCGCGGCCGGGTCGAGCCCCTGGGCGCGCATCTGGTCCAGCATCTCTTCCGCCCGGCCGGGGAAGAGCTGGTTCAGCAGGTCGCGGACCTGCTGCTCCGGGTCCGGCTGGTCGGGCGTCGCGTCGTCGGGGGCGGCGTCGTCTGGTGTCATCGTGAGCACTCCTCGGGCTTTGCTCCACCGTAACCGTGGCGGCGTGCGGCGTGACGTGCGGGGTTGCGGCTTTCGCCCACAGCGCACCGGCGTGGCCCCGCATGCACGAGGCCGTGCTGGTGGTGCCGGGCGGTGCCGGGCACGCCCCGTTGGAGCGGCGGGCGGTTCAGCAGGGATGATGGGCCGGTGACGATCGACGTGCGCTCCCGGCTGCTGAGCGGCTCCCTGCTGGTCACGGCTGCCCTCGTGGCCGTGGCCCTGGTGCTCCCGACCGGGTTCGCGGTGCGCGGCCCCGGCCCTACCGAGGACACGCTGGGCGCGCAGGGCGACGTACCGCTGGTGGAGATCTCGGGCGCGCAGACATACCCGGCGTCGGGCAAGCTGCTGCTGACCACGGTGTCCGTCGGGGGCGGCCCGGTGAGCGACGTGTTCGCCCTGGACGTGCTGTACGCGTGGGCGTCGCCGTCGCGCGGCGTGCTGCCGGTCGAGGCGGTGTTCCCCGTGGGCATCACCCGGGAGCAGCAGCAGGAGCAGGGCCAGGCCCAGATGACCTCCTCGCAGGAGCAGGCGACGGCCGCGGCGCTGACCGAGCTGGGGTACAAGGTTCCTGCCACGCTGTCGGTGGCGGGGGTGCAGTCCGGATCGCCGTCGGAGGGAGTCGCGAAGGAGGGCGACGTGCTGCGCACGCTCGACGGCCGCGACCTGGTCTCGTACCGGGACCTGCTCGACGCTCTCAAGGCCGTCACGCCCGGCGACGACGTGGTGCTCGGCGTCGACCGCGACGGGGAGCGCCGCGACCTGACCATCCGCACGGGGGAGGGGCGCACCAACGACGGCGAACGGCGCGCCGCCCTGGGCGTGTTCGTCGCCTCCGAGTTCCACTTCCCGATCGACGTCTCCATCCGGATCGAGGACATCGGCGGGCCGAGTGCCGGCATGATGTTCGCGCTCGCGATCATCGACCGCCTGACGCCGGACGACGAGCTGGACGGCGCGGTGGTCGCCGGTACGGGCACCATCGACGTCGACGGCACGGTGGGCCAGATCAGCGGCATCGAGCAGAAGATGCACGGTGCCGTGCGTGACGGTGCGACCTGGTTCCTGGCCCCCGAGAGCAACTGCGGCGACGTCGTCGGGAACGTGCCCGACGGGCTGCGTGTGGTGAAGGTCTCCACGCTCGCGCAGGCGCGCGCGGCGATCACCGCGATCGGCGCGGGAACGGCGCAGGACCTGCCCACCTGTTCGTGACCTGCGGCTCGCCGAGCGCCCTCCGTGCTACCGCGGAGGCCCATTCGATGGGAACCTGGGTCACGCAGGGTGTCGAGCCCTGCCGACCGCGCGCGCGGTGCGGTCGATCCCCGTCACAGCGAGGTACCCGTGTCGTTCGCAGCACCCCGTCGTAACGCCCCGCCGCCCGGGCGTCGCCGCCTGTCCCCCCTCGCGATCACGGCCATCGTGCTGGTCGTGGTGGTGGTCGCGGTGCTCCTGCTCGCGCAGTTCTGGACCGAGGTGATGTGGTTCCAGGCGATCGACTTCAGCCGGGTGGTCTGGACGGAGTGGCTCACTCGCGGCGCCCTGTTCGTGATCGGCTTCGTGCTCATGGCCGCGGCCGTCTGGATCTCGTTCCGGGTCGCGTACCGGGCCCGGCCCGTGTACGCGCCGACGACGCCGGAGCAGGCGACGCTCGACCAGTACCGGGAGGCGGTGGAGCCGCTGCGACGCGTCGTCATGACCGCGGCGCCCGTCCTGGTCGGGTTCTTCGCCGGGGTGGCGGCCGCCGCGCAATGGCGTACCGCGCTGCTGGCGCTGAACTCGCAGCCGTTCGGCACCACCGACCCGCAGTTCCACCGGGACCTGAGCTTCTACGTCTTCACGCTGCCCATGCTCCGGTTCGCCCTGAGCCTGCTGATCGCCGTCGTCATCGTCTCCGGCATCGCCGCGCTGATCACGCACTACCTGTACGGCGGGCTCGTGGTCGGGGCCGTGCCCGAGGGCGGATCGCGCACCACGCGCGCCGCCCGCGTGCAGCTCGCGGTCACCGGGGCCGCGCTCATGGTGCTCATCGCGGCGAACTACTGGTTCGACCGCTACACCATGCTCACTTCGGCGGGGGACAAGTTCGACGGCGCCTCCTACTCCGACGTGCACGCCGTCATCCCGTCCAAGGCGATCCTGGCGGGGGTCGCGATCCTGGTGGCGATCGCGTTCGTGATCGCTGCCGTGCGGGGCAACTGGCGCCTGCCCGCCATCGGTGCGGGACTCATGATCGTCTCCGCCATCGCCATCGGCGGCATCTACCCGTGGGTGGTGCAGCGCTTCCAGGTGCAGCCCAACGCGCAGGAGCTGGAGACCCCGTTCATCCAGCGCAACATCGACGCCACGCTCACCGCGTTCGGCCTGGACGACATCGACCGGCAGCAGTACGCCGCGAAGACGACGGCGGAGGCGGGCGCGCTGCGCGCCGACGCCGAGACCGCGACGTCCATCCGCCTGCTCGACCCGCAGATCGTCAGCCCGTCGTTCCGCCAGCTCCAGCAGAACAAGCAGTTCTACGACTTCCAGGACCAGCTCGCCGTGGACCGGTACACGATCGGCGGCGAGTCCCGCGACACCGTCATCGCGGTGCGCGAGCTCAACCTGGGCGGCCTGGGCGCCAACCAGCGCAACTGGGTCAACGACCACACGGTGTTCACGCACGGCTACGGCGTCGTCGCCGCGTTCGGCAACCAGGTGGGTGCCGACGGCCGGCCCGCGTTCTTCGAGGGCGGCATCCCCACCTCCGGTGAGCTCACCGACGCCCAGCACTACGAGCCGCGCATCTACTTCAGCCCCAAGACCACCACGTTCTCCATCGTGGGCGCCCCGGAGGGCACGACGCCGTGGGAGCTGGACTACCAGGCCGACGACGACGACGGAGGTGCGCAGGTCAAGTCCACGTTCCCGACCCAGGAGGTCTCCGCCGGTCCGTCGATCGGGTCGGCGTGGGCCAAGCTGCTGTACGCGATCAAGTTCGGCTCCCAGGAGATCCTGTTCTCCGACCGTGTCACCAGCGAGTCGCAGATCCTGTACGACCGGGCCCCGCAGGACCGCGTCGCCAAGGTGGCGCCCTGGCTCACGCTCGACAACCGCGTCTACCCCGCCGTCGTCGACGGGCGCGTCAAGTGGATCGTCGACGGCTACACGACGTCGGACGCCTACCCGTACTCGACGTCGACGCCGATGAGCGAGACGATCACCGACTCCCTCACCCTGGCGCAGAACCAGGCCGCGGTGCCCGTCGTACCCCAGTCCGTCAACTACATCCGCAACTCCGTCAAGGCCACCGTCGATGCCTTCACCGGCGAGGTGACCCTGTACGCGTGGGAGCCCGACGACCCGATCCTCAAGGCGTGGGAGTCCGTGTTCCCCGACGCCGTGCAGCCCATGTCCGAGATCTCCGGCGATCTCATGAGCCACCTGCGCTACCCCGAGGACATGTTCAAGGTGCAGCGCGCGCTGCTGCAGCGCTACCACGTGACCGACCCGGCCCAGTTCTTCACCGGCCAGGACGAGTGGCGGAGCCCGGCCGACCCGGTCAACCCGCAGACCGCGACCGGCGCTCACCAGCTCCAGCCGCCCTATTACCTGACCCTCCAGATGCCCGGTCAGGAGGCGCCCTCGTTCTCGCTCACCTCGCTGTTCGTGCCCGGCGGCACCAGCGACCGCGAGATCCTCACCGGATTCCTGGGTGTCGACGCCGAGGCGGGCTCGCAGGCCGGAGTGCGCTCCGCGGACTACGGCAAGCTCCGGCTGCTGTCCATGCCGCGCGACAACACCGTTCCCGGACCGGGCCAGGTACAGAACAACTTCAACTCCAACACCGAGTTCGCCACCCAGCTCAACGTGCTCCAGCTCGGTGACTCCACCGTGCTGCGCGGCAACCAGCTCACCCTGCCGGTGGGCGGCGGCCTGCTGTACGTGCAGCCCGTGTACGTCCAGTCCAAGGCGGGCACCCAGTTCCCGCTGCTGCGCAAGGTGCTCGTCTCCTTCGGTAACGAGATTGGGTTCGCCGACACGCTCGACCAAGCCCTCGACCAGGTGTTCCAGGGCGACTCCGGCGTGACGACGGACGAGGGCGGCGCCGGAGCCGACGAGCCGACGCCGACACCCACGCCGACGCCGACACCTACCGACGAGCCGACCCCGACACCCACCCCGACAGCACCTGCCAGCGGGGACGCGCGCGCCGACCTCAACCAGGCGCTCCAGGACGCCAGCCAGGCCATGAAGGACGGGCAGGCGGCCCTCCAGGACGGTGACTTCGCGGCCTACGGGGAAGCCCAGCAGCGGCTCCAGGCAGCGCTGGAACGGGCGGTCGCCGCCGACGCCTCGCTGGGCGACTGAGCTCTCTCGCCTGGCGCGGAACCACCGGCTCTCGGGAGCGGATTTGGCCCCTCCCGAGAGTCGGGGTAATGTTCTGTTCACCGACGCGGGGTGGAGCAGCTCGGTAGCTCGCTGGGCTCATAACCCAGAGGTCGCAGGTTCAAATCCTGTCCCCGCTACCACAGAAAGGCCCTCTGACCAGGCATCACGCTTGGACAGGGGGCCTTTCGCCATGCGTCGGCGGGCCGGGCTCCGGGCTCTCGCCCCATGGACGGTCTGAGTCTGCGTGCCACCTGTGATCCGCGGGCTTCCCGAGGGATGTGGAGGTGACGGCGAGATCAGGGATGCGGGGTGAGGGGCCATCGAAGCCGAGTTCCGGGCCGTGTTCCGAGATCTGGCACCCGGCCTGCGTGCGTGGGCTGCCCGGACGGTGGGCGACGATCTCGCGGACGACGTCGTCTCGGAGACGTTCCTGGTGGTGTGGCGCCGGTGGGATGACGTGCCGGTCGATCCGTCTGCCCGTCGTGGCTGGGTCTACGTGGTGGCCCGGCACAAGGCCATGCACGCGCGGACGGATGCGGCGCGCGTCGCGGATGCCCGGACCCGGCTGGTCGCGGCGCATCGCGGCCAGCACGAGGTGGTCGACACGGCCGAGATCGTGGCGGAGTCGGATGCTGCCGCCTGGGCGTTGAGCGCGTTGTCGCCGCGGGATCGTGAGGTCCTGCTCCTGGTGGGCGTCGAGGGCTTCTCGCCGGCCGCGGCCGCGGAGGTGCTGGGGTGCTCCGTGAGTGCGATGACGACGCGCCTGTCGAGGGCGCGCCAGCGCCTGGAGGATGCGCTCGGGGCCACATCGCAGGTGCCGGGTGCGCGGCTGCCGGTCGCGCAGGTGCCCCTTGCGCGGGAGCCGGGGACACAGGTGTCGGGGGAGAGGTGCGAGCGATGAACCGTTCCGACGACGACGCCCAGGCGCTGCGGGCGATGGCGAGCGAGCTGGGGCTGCGACGGACGCCGCCGCCTGCGGAGCCGGCCACCGATGATGTCGACGAGGCGTGGGTCGAGGGGATGCTCGACGCGGTGGTCCGTCGCGCACGGGGCGTCGCACCCCGCGACGACGCCGAGGACGTCGGCGATGGTGGTGCTCTCGTCTCCCCGCACCAGGGCACGGTCTTGCCGCGGGTCGGGACGCCCCGACGGTCGCCGGTTCGCCGGGGCTGGTTCGCGCTGGCGGCCGGTGTGGCGTTGCTGCTGGGCGTCGGTGGCTCGATCGTCGTGCATCCGCAGGAGGCGGTCGCGGCGCCGCCGCTGCTCTCGTTCTCGGCGGTGGCTCCGGGTAGCCCTACCCCGACCAGCGGGACGCCGGCCCGCGCCGAGCTGCTGGCTCTCGCGGACGTGGCCGGCCGGCAGCCTGCCGCGCCGCGCAGCCCGCTCGCGACGGTGCAGCACGTGTCCACGCAGCAGTGGCGGTTGGAGGTGACGCACGGCGCGGACGACGTGGAGGCGATCACGGTGCGTCCCACGGCTGACGACTCGTGGCTGGGGCCTGACGGAGACCTGCGGTTGCGTGAGGTCGCCACCGCGCCCGAGTTCTCCCCGACCGGTGAGCTGGTCGGGCGGAGCACGCCGGGGGACCTGCTGCGCAACGAGACGGTGCGTGCCGGGGAGCGGGGTGCCGCGTGGCCGTCCACGCTGCCGCGGGACCCGGGTGCGCTCTTCGAACGCCTCGTCGCGGCGAGCCAGGCCTCGAGCGTGGTGGACCCGACGCCGCCGACGAGCGTCCTGCTCGCGGAGATCGAGGCGCTGTTCGGGCGGTGGGTCGTGCCACCGGACCTGACGAGCTCGTTGTGGGTGGCGTTGGCGGACCGCCCGGACGTGCGCTCCCTGGGGCAGGTGACGGACCGGGCGGGCCGGGCCGGGCAGGGGTTCTCGCACTGGAACGCCCAGGACAAGACCTTGGAGGTCGTGATCATCGACCCGGTCACGGGCTCCCTGCTGGCCACCGAGGGGATGTACTTCCCGCCGCAGGGCGCGGATGAGCCGGCTGACGGAGCGAAGCCGGTGGTCTCGTCGTTCACCACCTACCTCTCGGTGCAGTGGGTGCCCGCACCGTAGAACGCGTGTGATCCCGGGCGGGTTGCCGGGAGGTAGGGGTGAACGGTGCCCGCCGCGGGTGCCCCGCACCCTCCGGAGGCCGCATGATCACCCGACGCTCCCCACGCCTGCTCACCCTGGTCCTCCTGACCGCGGCCGCCGCAGGGTGCAGTACCGCGGGTGCGGCATCACCAGGGCCGACGACGCTCGAACTGCGTGAGTCGGCGTTGATCAGTGGCGCGTACGCCAACCCGCTCGACCCGATCATGTTCCCGGACGAGGCCGAGCAGGCGGCCATCACCGCGGCGCGGGAGGCGGTGGTCAGCGCGTGCATGCAGGCTCGCGGCTTCACCTACGTGCCGGGGGAGGCGTTCGGGAAGAGGCGGGGTGCGCAGGACGCGCAGTACACGTACTCGGTCACCGATCCGGCTGTGGCCGCGGTGTACGGGTTCCACCCCGAGAGCTGGGTCAAGGAGGTCAAGGAGCGCGCGTCGTCGAACCCGGATGATGCGCCCGGGCGAGAGGTTGCAGGGTACGAGGATGCGCTGTTCGGCCAGGCGGACGCCGCGTCGGTCACCGACGACGACGGGGTGATCATCGCGACCTACGACCCGAAGTCGTGCGCGGGTCAGGCGAAGGACCAGGTGACCCCTGAGTGGGCGAAGCAGGAGAGGATCGCCGACATCGGCGCGGACATCCTGCTCGACGTCTCCGACCTGGTGGTCACGAACGACGAGTTCGTCCACGCGGCCTCCGCGTGGAGCGCGTGCATGGCGGACCAGGGTTACGACTACGCGACCCCGATGGACGCCAACAACGACGAGGCGTTCGCGACGGACCTGCCCACTGCCGCCGAGATTCCCGTGGCGATCGCGTCCGCCGAGTGCCAGCACAGCTCCGGGCTGCTGCGGACGTGGTCGAGAGTGCGGGCACAGCTCACCCAGCGCAAGCTCGACGAACACCCCGGTCTGGTCGCGCAGTGGCTCGAGCTCCAGCGCACGGCTGCCACCACGGCCGCCGCCACCACGACGGACTCGGGGCACTGACTCGTGCCGCGTCGTCGCCCCTTCATCGTCGTGACCGCCGGAGTGATCGCCCTGCTCGGCGTCGGCGCGGCCGGAGGGTTCCTGCTCCACTCACCGGACGAACGCATCACCCACGAACCGGTGGTCGTGCCCGTCACGGCCCCGATCGAGAGCCGGACCCTGACCGCACAGGTCACCGGGGTGGGGGTGTTCGAGGCGGCAGGGACGATACCCGTCACGGTCGCCGCCCCGAACGGCATGAGCGGCGTCGTCACCGCCGCCCCGCGTTCCGTCGGGGAGACGGTGCCCTGGTGCGGGCAGGCCGTCGAGGTCTCCGGGCGCCCCGTGTTCGTCCTGCACGGCACCGTCCCGGCGTACCGGGACCTGACCGAAGGGGACTCCGGGGCCGACGTGCGCCAACTGCAGACGGCGCTGAAGGAGTGCGGGTACCGGGTCACGGTCGACGGCGTCTTCGGTCCCGGCACCGCCGCTGCGATCACCAAGCTCTACCAGGTCTCCGGGCACACAGCAGTCACCGACCCGGCGGCGGCCCTGGCCGCCGGGGAACCGGCCGGGCGGTCGTCGAGTCCGGCATCCGCGGTCGTCGTGTCGCGCGGGGAGGTCGTGTTCGTCCCTGCACCGCCTCGGATCACGAACGTCCTGCCCGTCGGGTCCTACGTCACGGCCGACCCGGTCGTGGAGCTTGCGCTGGCGGGGGACGTGTTCACGCTGCACCTGACGGCAGAGCAGAAGGCGGCCGTCACGGCGGGGCAGCGGGTCACGATCACCCGCGACGGCTGGACGGCGACGGTCATCCTGCCCGACCTGCCCGTGGTTCCCGAGTACGACGACTCCGGGGCGCCGTCATTCCCGGTGCACGTCCCGCTCCCGGACTTATCCCCGGCGGGTTCGAACGGCCAGCAAGGGCAGTTCACGATCACGACCGGCTCCGACCAGGCATACCCCACCGTCGTCCCTGTCTCCGCGATCCACGAGGACCCGTCCGGGCAGCCTTACGTGCTGCTCGCACCCGCCGCGCACGCCACCGGCACGGGTGGTCCGACGTCGACGCTCGGCACCCGGGTGCCCGTCCGCGTCCTGGAGTCCGTCCAGGGCTACGTCGCGATCGAGTCCGACGACGACGCCCTTCACCCCGGAGACGAGGTCGTCATCGGTGACCGCTGACATCGCACAGATATCTGCCGAGCCCTTGCTGCGGCTGCGCGGCGCCTGCCGGACCTTCGGGACCGGGCCGGCGGCCGTGCACGCGATGAACGGCATCGACCTGAGCGTGCACCGCGGAGCGTCCCTCGCGATCACCGGGAGGTCCGGCTCGGGCAAGTCGACCCTGCTCAACGTCCTCGGGCTCCTGGACACCGTGAGCGCCGGGCAGTACCTGATCGACGGGACGGACACCACCGGGATGCCCGCACGCGACCTCGACGCCCTGCGCGCGGCCACCTTCGGGTTCGTGTTCCAGGCCTTCCACCTGGTGCCCTACCTCACGGTCCAGGAGAGCGTGGAGATGGGCGCGACCTACCGGCACGTGCGCCGCTCGGCACTGCGCACCCGCGCCGCGGACCTGCTGGACGCCGTCGGGCTCGCGCACCGC
The DNA here is from genome assembly GCA_001592145.1 of Xylanimicrobium pachnodae JCM 13526 = NBRC 107786. Taxonomy (GTDB): domain Bacteria; phylum Actinomycetota; class Actinomycetes; order Actinomycetales; family Cellulomonadaceae; genus Xylanimonas; species Xylanimonas pachnodae. The sequence goes on from BCWJ01000003.1 coordinate 212,050, forward strand.
CGCGACGCCCGGGTCGCCACCTTGTCCGGTGGGGAGAAGCAGCGCGTCGCCGTCGCGCGCGCCCTCGTGCGCAACCCCGCCGTCCTGCTGGCCGACGAACCCACCGGCAACCTCGACGAGGCCACCGCGGCGCAGGTCCTCGACATCTTCGACCGGGTCGTCACCCACGGGGTCGCGCTCGTCATGGTGACCCATGACCCGCAGACCGCCGAGCGCGCCGACCACCACATCACCATCCGCGACGGACGGATCGCCGCATGACCGCCCGGCGCCCGAACCACTCAGCCGACTGGCGGCTGATCGCCTTCCACGCCGGCATCTCCACGACCAGGCGCCCCGGGCGGGCCGTCGCCACGGTCATCGGCGTGGCCCTGGGGGTCGCCGTCTTCCTGGTCACGACGGGCTGGTCCCAGACGGTCGGCTCCCAGATCAACCAGACCTTCGACGAGCTCGCCGCCACCGAGCTCACCGTGCGGGACACCATGGCGGACACCGCGACGGACGCGGCCATGCCCGCCGACACCCCCGAGCTGCTCGGGCGCCTGGACGGGGTTGTCACCGGGGGCAGGATCTGGGAAGGCGGCACCCGGCCGATCAGGACCTCGGCCGCCGCCGATCCCGCCGACGTCCCCGTGCTCGTCGCCGACCCCGAGGCGCTGCGCGCCGCACGCGCCACCCTGGCCGCGGGCCGCCTGCTCGACGACTTCCCCCGCGATCTCGCCCAGCCGGTCGCCGTCGTCGGCCCCGCCGCCGCGCACACCCTGGGCCTTGGCGAGGCCAGCATCGGTGCCACCCTCACGTTCACCGACACCGGGACCCGGGCCACCATCACCGGCATCCTCGCCAGCGCCGGCACCGCCCCCGAACTCGACCGAGCCGTCATCGTCCTGCCCGACGCACCCGTCGACACGACCGGGGGACCGATACCCCCACGACACATGACCGCCGTCATCCGGGTCGTGCTCGGCACCGCGGCCCAGGTCGCGAACGCCGTCCCCCTGCTGCTGCGCCCCGACGCCCCCGGCCGGCTCGGCGTCCTCGTCCCCCCGGAACCCGCCGCCCTGCGCGGCAGCGTCCAGGGCACCCTCGACACCCTCGCCCTCGGCACCGCCGCGCTCGCCCTGCTGATCGGCGGCATCGGGATCATGAACTCCATGCTGAACGCCGTCAACCAACGTGCCGGGGAGATCGGCCTACGCCGCTCCATGGGAGCCGCACGCCGCCACATCGTCGCCCAGTTCCTCCTCGAAGGCGCCATCCTCGGGACCCTCGGGGCCCTGATCGGCGCCGTCTCCGGGGAGGCCGTGCTCATCGGCCTGGCGTGGGCCAACGGCTGGGCCCCGGTCCTGGCCCGCGCCCTCCTCGCCGCCGCCCCGGCGGCAGGGCTGCTGGTCGGCGTGCTCGCGGCGCTCTACCCTGCCGCGCGCGCGGCGGCCATCAGCCCCGCCGTCTCGCTGCGCTCCTGATCACGTGGCGCCGGGAGGCGCTAGAGGTTCTCGCGGACGTACGAGCTCAGGTCTGACAGGGGCTTGTACGCCGGCGACGACCACGGCGAGATCGGGATGAACGCGAGGACCGTCGAGCGTGTGCGCGTGTACCGGCCGACCGTGAACCGGACTGTGGTCGTGCCGTCGTCGGTCTGGCCGAGGGTGACGGTGAACGAGCCGAAGGAGATCCGCGCGAAGTTGCGGAGGTTCCCGTCGATGCGCGCCTCGTTCGTGCGGGTGAGAACAACCTTCCCGCCGCGGGCGACGGTGGCGGCGTCGTCGACGATGCCGGCTACCTCGTCCGGGGTCCGCTGCGTCGTGGCCGTGAACGCGAGCGCCTGCATCTTGTCGTCGATGGCGGCCATGTCAGTGCTCCCGGCCTGCTGCGTTGCGCGCGTCGATGGCGGCCATGGCGATGTTCCGCTTGGCTTCCTGGTGCATCTTCTGTCCCAGTCCGAGCAGGCCTGCGCCGATGAGGAGGAGCGCGATGACGCCGACGGCTTCCGACGGGCGGAAGCCGATGACGACGCCCCAGATCAGGCCGATCGCGGTGGGGACGGCGCCGACGGCGATCATGAGCTGACCGGGTCTGGTCGAGGTGAGGTGAGCGAACACGGTGGGAGACCTTCCTGTCTGGGTGGTACCCACCCGGGTCGGATGGGTACACCGCCCCACGGCAGGGGCGGCGGGACGGTGCGCGCCCATCGTTGCGAGCATGGACGCTCCTGGGAGCCCCCTCGCGTGTTCGGAGCTTCCGTTCGGACTCCGGAGAGGCTCCGGACGAAGATCGCCCGAGGTTTCGCCCGTACCGAGCAGGTGTTCGCCGGGGAGCGCTGCAAGGCTTGGTGCAGCCGGCCCGGGTGCCCCCGCGCTGGCTTCGACGTCTTCATGGAGGGTCTGGATGGCGCTGGACGAGGACGCGGTGGCGCACTTCGCGGTGCTGCTTCGTGAGTTGCGGCGGTCGGCCGGCGACCCGACGCTCGACGCGCTGGCCCGCCGCACCGGCATCTCGAAGTCGGTGCTCTCGGACGCGTTCGCCGGCAAGAGGCTGCCGACCGAGAGAACCGTCGTGGGGGTCGTCTCCGAGCTCGGCGGCGACACCGACGCGTTCCTCCGGCGGCGCTCGGCGCTCGGAGGATTGGGGGTGACGCCCGCACCCCTCTCTTCGGTGCCGAGTCCTCTCGTTGCGCCGGTGTCGAGCCCTCGTGCACGGTTCACGCGTGCGGCGTTGGTGCTGGCCACGGGGACAGGCGTCGCCGGGCTTCTGGTCGGGGGTGTGGGCGTTGCGCTGATCCACCCGTGGGCGTCTGCGACCCCGGTGGCGTCCTTGCCCTCCCCGTCCGTGTCGCCGGCTTCGGGTGCGCGCGTCGTCGTGACATCGGGCCAGGACCCGGCGCAGACGACGTGCGTCGACGACGCGGCCGTCGCGGCGGCGGAGGACCGTCCGGGCGATACACGGTTGGAGATCGTGTGGTCGGATGCCTGCCAGGCGGCGTGGGCACGCATCAGCCGGTACGACGGGAAGGCGGCGGAGAACACGGTCTCGGCGAGCATCTTCCGGCAGGTTGCACCATCCGGGCCGGACCGCCAGGACACGACCGAGCCCGGTGTGCAGGGTGCCTACACGACCCTGCTGGTGCGCCCGACGCCCGATACGAGGATCTGCGCGACCGGCGAGGTCACACTTGACGGGAACCACGTCGACCTCGGTGCGCCCATCTGTCTGTGACGGCGTCGGCGGCCCGCCTGGCCTCGGTGAGGATCGGGGGATCCGAACGATCTGCGGGGAGGCGCCGTTCCGGATCCGTCCGGATCCGATCGGAAGTTCCGAACCCCGCGTGTCCCCCGCGCTGACGCAGGGCCCTCCAGGATGAGGGCACCTGCCGGCGGAAGGACCCCGCATGTCACGCACCCACGTGCTCCCCACCCTGCTGTGCGTCGCACTCGTCGCCGCCCTGACCGCGGGGTGCGGCAACGACCGCACCCCGGAGGCGTTCTGCGGTGCGCTCGACGACGGCGTCGCAGCGATGGCGAGGAACGGCGACGTGGCCGACGACTCGGCGGGCGGTCAGCTCGGCCTCGCGCTGCAGAACGTGGGCGAGTACACGCGCATGCTCGACAAGCTCGCCGAGCACGCCCCCGAGGAGATCGCGACCGACATGCAGAACGCCGACGACGCCTGGAGGAAGCAGGCGGACACGATCGAGGACGCCGCCAGCAACCCGCTCGGCGCCCTCGCCGGCGCACTGACGGACGGCCTGCTGAACTCCGCGTCGTACCAGGCTGTCGACACGTACGCGCAGGCGCACTGTGGAACGACCGTCTTCGGCGTGACCGCACTGAACCCGAACGCCGGCCAGGACTCGACCGCGGCGACGGCGGACCCGGGCTGCCCCGCCCTCGACGCGGCGTTCGGCCTGGACGCGTCCGGAACGATCGCCGACTTCGAGGCAGCGCTCAGCCCCGGTGCGGAGTCACCGGCCGTGGGTCCGGCCATCACGGCGTTGACCGAGCAGATCGACGTGCTGCAGACCCCGCCCTGGTCCGTCGCCGAGGCGCTCTCCCGGCTGACGTTCACCACCGGCGGAGCGGGCGCCCTCGACCAGGTCGGCACAGCCCTGGGCGCCTGTGAGCTGGGCACCGACGTCCTGAACGACATCGCCCCGAAGCGGACGACGCCCACGTCGCACGAGATCGACGACGTCACGGCCTCATGGGTGTGGGGCCAGTGCGAGTACCTGGGACTGACGTCCGAGCCGGAGGCCGTCTACCTCTGCCAGGACAGCATCGCGTGGCTCAACCTCGACACCGGCGACGTGATCCGCCAACAGCCGGGCGAGCTCACCTCCAGCGACGACGACGTCAGGCCCGGCGGCATCCACCTCGTCGGCCGCGCAGTGGGCTGGGAAGTGGAGACCACGATCCCTGCACAGGGCCTGACCGAGGAACGCTGGAGCGTCGACGTCCACCTCGTGAACCCCGACGGGACCGGCACCACGACCTCGATCATCAAGGACGCCACCGCCGCCCAGAAGGTCACCACGATGGGTGACCCGACCTTCGGCACGCCGTACGGGTACGGCGTGCCCGGGCTCCTGACGAGGCAGGAGTGGAACGCCAACGACGGTGGTGCCCCGACGGGGCCGTACAGTCTCGTCGCCCCCGACGGAACGGTCCGTTGGACGGTCGAGGACCTGCCCCACGAGGGGAACAACTCTCAGACCTTCCCCGGCAACCCCGCGGTGGTGGACAACGGGTCGGTGTTCCTCGACGCGCAGACGGGCGCCCTCCTGCCGATCGGTATCGTCCTCGCGACCGATGTGTGCAGGGCGCGGTCTCTCGCCCTGACCGAGGCGACGAGCGGCGGCATGGACGTGCTCGTCACCACCGGCCCGGGCCAGGTCACGACGACGACGCCGACCGCGAGGACCGTGGGCGACGCCTTCATCACCACCGCCGGGTACCTCACGTGGCAGGGCGGGAACCTCGTCGCCCTGGCACCCGACGGGACGCAGCTGTGGACGCTGGCGTCAACCATCGTCTCGGGCGTCGAAGGCGCGTGGGGCAGGTGGGTCGTCGTCGCGAACGCGTCGGGGCAGCGAGTGATCGTCGACGCGGCGACCGGCAAGGAGGCCGCCCCCGACGATCCGGACGTCACCGCGCTGCTCAGGGATACCGATGCGGCAACCTCGTCCATGGGTGGCCTCACGGGCATCGGCCAGGACGCCCGGGGGCGCACGTGGCTCGCCGCGAACAACAACCTCTACGCCGTCCCGACGGCTGGGCTGTGCGGGGAGTGAGGGCTGCGGCCGGGCTGCCCGGACACGCCGGGCAGGTATCACCAGGGGAGGGGGCGGCCCCCGGCCGTGCCCGGACCGTGACGACGTAGTTGTCAGCGTCGCCGACACTGCACGTGCGCAGGAAGGTGCTGACGTCATGGGGGCGCCCGGGACACGTGTTCGGCCGGAACGCCGCCGTGCCGAGTCAGCGGCGCGTTGTCGTGTCGGCGTCTCACAGCGGGGCGTCGGCGCCGGTGAGGGATTGTTGACCTGCGCGACATCGAGGACATCCCGCCGGGAAACGTGCGGTGCGCAGCATGCTCGGATGAGCCTCCCTCTCCCTGCCCCGTCGGGTGCCGCCCGCACGGTGCGGTCGTCGTGCTCGTACTGCGGCGTCGGCTGCGGCGTCGTGCTGGAGATCGAGACGGACCCGGACACGGGGCGGCGCCGGGTCGCGAAGGTGACCGGCGACAAGGAGCACCCGGCCAACAGGGGACGCCTGTGCACCAAGGGTGCGACGAGCGCGGACCTCATGGCGGCGGGCGGCCGCCTGGAGCGGGCGCTGGTACGCGCGGAGCGCGGGGCGCCGCTCGAACCCCGCGCGACGGCGGCAGCGATCGCCGAGACCGGGACGCGGCTGCGGGCGATCGTCGACGAGCACGGGCCCGACGCCGTGGCGTTGTACGTGTCGGGGCAGATGTCGCTGGAGGCGCAGTACCTGGCGAACAAGCTCGTCAAGGGGTTCATCGGCTCCCACCAGATCGAGTCGAACTCACGCCTGTGCATGGCCAGCGCGGGCACCGGGTACAAGCTCTCCCTCGGGGCCGACGGGCCGCCGGGCTCGTACCAGGACTTCGACCACGCCGACGTGTTCCTGGTCAGCGGCGCCAACATGGCCGACTGCCACCCGATCCTGTTCCTGCGCATGATGGAGCGCGTCAAGGCGGGGGCGAAGCTCATCGTCGTCGACCCGCGACGCACCGCGACCGCCGACAAGGCGGACCTGTTCCTCCAGGTGAAGCCCGGCACGGACCTGGTCCTGCTCAACGGGCTGCTGCACCTGATCGTGGAGAACGGGCACACCGACCCGGAGTTCATCGCGGAGCACACCGAGGGGTGGGAGCACATGCCCGCCCTGCTGGCCGACTACCCGCCCGCCACGGTGGCCGAGCTCACCGGCGTCGCCGAGGCCGACCTGCGGCAGGCGGCCCGGTGGATCGGGGAGGCCGGGGAGTGGACGTCGTGCTGGACCATGGGCCTCAACCAGTCCACGCACGGCACCTGGAACACGAACGCGCTGATCAATCTGCACCTGGCCACCGGGGCGATCTGCCGCCCGGGCAGTGGGCCGTTCTCCCTGACCGGGCAGCCCAACGCCATGGGCGGCCGCGAGATGGGGTACATGGGCCCCGGCCTGCCCGGGCAACGCAGCGTGACCGACGCCGCCGACCGCCGGTTCGTGGAGACGGCGTGGGGCGTGCCCGAGGGAACCATCAGCACGCGGGTGAGCACCGGGACGATCGACCTGTTCGCGCGGATGGCGGACGGCGGTATCAAGGCGTGCTGGATCATCGGCACCAACCCGGTCGCCTCCGTCGCCGGGCGCGCCACCGTCATCGGAGGGCTGGAACGCGCCGAGCTCGTCGTCGTGCAGGACGTGTTCGCGGACACCGAGACCACCGCCTACGCCGACGTGGTGCTGCCCGCCACCCTGTGGGCCGAGTCGACGTACACCGCCGTGAACTCCGAACGGAACGTCACCCTGCTCCAGCAGGCCGCCGACCCCGTCGGCGAGTCCCTGCCCGACTGGCGCATCATCGCCGACGTCGCGTGCGCCATGGGGTACGCGGAGGCGTTCACGTACGACGACGCCGAGGACGTGTTCGCCGAGCTGACCCGGTTCGCGAACCCCCGCACCGGGTACGACCTGCGCGGCATCACCTACGACCGGCTGCGCCGCACTCCCGTGCAGTGGCCCAGCCCGGTGCAGTGGCCCAGCCCGCCGGCCGACGCCGGGCCCGTCGGCAAGGATGACGACGACGGCCGCAACCCCATCCGCTACCTCAACGACGGGGCGTACGGGCCGGTGGTCGAACGGGCCGACGGCACCCGGCCCCGCCTCGTGTTCCCCACGGCCTCCGGGCGGGCCGTGTTCCACCCCCGCCCGCACGTGGACCCGCGCGAGCTGCCCGACGACGACTACCCGTTCGTGCTCAACACCGGCCGCGTGCAGCACCAGTGGCACACCCTGACCAAGACCGGCAAGGTCGCCGCGCTCACCAGGCTGGGCCCCGGCCCGTTCGTCGAGATCCACCCCGACGACGCCGCCCGGCTGGACGTGCGCGACGGGGACTCGCTGGAGATCGCCTCCCGCCGCGGCAGGGCCGTGCTGCCCGCGACCGTGAGCGACCGCGTCCAGGTGGGGAACCTGTTCGCCCCGTTCCACTGGAACGACATGTTCGGCGAGTACCTGGCCGTCAACGCCGTCACCTCCGACGCCGTGGACCCGCTGTCCTTCCAACCCGAGTTCAAGGTCACCGCCGTCGCCGTGACCAAGGTCGCCGCGGCATCCGCCGCCCCGGCCGCTCCCGTCGCCGCACGGCCCGGGGCGCTCGCGGCCGCCGTCGGCAGCGCGCTGGGCGCCCCCGTCGTCGGGCCCCCGGAGCTGACCACGACCCAGCGCCGGTACCTCGACGGCCTGCTGTGGGCGCTGGACCGCCGGTCCGGTGGCGGAGCGCCCACGCTCCCCGCCACCGCCCCGTTCGACGGCGACACCCGCGCCTGGCTGGACGGGATGCTCGCGGGCCTCGCCGCGCCGGGCGGAGGCACGGCGGACGCGGGCACGGCGGACGCGGGCACGGCGGACGCGGGCACGGCGGACGCGGGCACGGCGGAGACGGGGACCGGCGGTGCGGTGGAGGCACCTGGCCCCCGCGCCGTCGTGCTGTGGGCGTCGCAGACGGGCAACGCCGAGGAGCACGCCGTGGCGTGCTGGGAGCGGCTGCGGGCCGCGGGCTGCGCCGCCGACCTGGTGGGGATGGGCGAGTTCGACGTCGCCGCGCTGCCGGCTGCGGGCACGGTGCTGCTGGTCAGCAGCACCTTCGGCGACGGCGACTCGCCCGACAACGGCGAGGCGTTCTGGGCGGCGCTCGCTGCGTCCGGCGCGCCCCGGCTCGACGGCGTGCAGTTCGCGGTGCTGGCCCTCGGTGACCCGTCCTACGCCGACTTCTGCGGTCACGGGCGCCGCCTCGACGCCCGGATGGAAGAACTGGGCGCGCGACGCCTCGTGGACCGCGCGGACTGCGATCCCGACGACGGCGGCCCCGGCGCCGGAGGGTCCGCGGACGCCTGGCTCGCCGCGGTGGTCGCGGCGCTGGCACCGGGCACTGCACCCGCCGCTGCACCCGGAGCCCCGGCCGGTGCCGGGTCGCAGGTGGCAGCGGCCACACACCGGGACCCGGTGACGGTGACGCCGGCCGCCCCCGTCGACGCGGCGTCGAGCGCGGAGCCGACGCGGGCCGACCCGCTGGTCACGCGCGTCGTCGTGAACCACGAGCTCGGTGCGGCCGGCTCGACCAAGGAGGTGCGCCGGATCGGCTTCGAGACGGACGAGTCCCTGACGTACCGCGCCGGGGACGCGCTGAGCGTGCGGCCCGTCAACTCCCCGCACGCGGTGGACGCCTGGCTCACCGCCACGGGGCTGGACGGCGACGCGGTGGTGGCCCTGGACGGCGTCGGCGACCTGGCGCTGCGAGACGCTGCGACGCACCACCTGGAGGTCGTGAACGTCGGCACCGGGCTGCTGCGGTTCGTCAACGAGCGTGCCGGGGACCGGGACCTCGCGACCTTGCTGCGCCCCGGCAACACGACCAACCTGCGCCGGTGGCTGTGGGGCCGCCAGACGGTGGACGTGCTGGCCGAGTATCCCGTGGCGGCGTCGGCGCAGGAATGGCTGGGGGCGCTCGCCAGGCTGCAGCCGCGCCAGTACTCGATCTCCTCGAGCCCGCTGGCGCACCCCGACCAGGTGCAGCTCACGGTGTCCGCCGTACGGTTCGAGTTCGCCGGCGGGGCGCGACACGGCGTGTGCTCCACGTTCCTCGCCGACCGCAGCGCGACCGCGGACGTGCCCGTGCACGTGCAGCCCACCAAGCACTTCCGCCCGCCGGCCGACCCAGGGGCGCGGATGATCATGGTGGGCCCCGGCACGGGCGTCGCCCCGTTCCGCGGGTTCCTCCAGGAGCGCCGAGCACTGGGTCACACGGGGAAGAACTGGCTGTTCTTCGGCGAGCGCAACGCGGCCACCGACTTCTACTACGGCGACGAGCTCCGGGCGTGGCACGGCGACGGCCTGCTCACCCATCTCTCACTCGCGTTCTCGCGTGACCAGCGCCAGAAGGTGTACGTCCAGCACCTGATGCGCGAGCACGGCTCCCGGCTCTGGGCGTGGCTGGAGGAGGGTGCCCACCTGTACGTGTGCGGCGACGCCCGGCGCATGGCCGCCGACGTGGACCGCGCGGTGCACGACGTCGTCAGGCGGCACGGGGGGCTGGCCGAGGACGAGGCCACCGCGTACGTCCGGGACCTCGCCCGGACCAAGCGCTACGTCCGCGACGTCTACTGAGATGCGATGCGACCGGTGGCCGACGGCACCAGAAAGGGCATGCGCGCCTTCGCCTCGGTCTCGCCCGCGGGGCAGGAGTTCATCGTCTGGCCCGACGCCGAGTGGAACGAGGACGGGTTGTTGACCGCGCTTCGTGAGGTGTGGCACCCGCGAGGGTGACGTCTCGTCGCAGGGCCATCCGCGAAGGGTGGCCGGCCCCGCACCCAAGGCGCGCTGCGTCACTCGTGTCGCAGCAGGTCTCCGGGTTGGCAGTCCAGTGCGCGGCACAGAGCATCGAGGGTGGTGAAGCGCACGGCCTTGGCGCGCCCGTTCTTGAGCACGGCCAGGTTGGCGGGGGTGATGCCCACCCGCTTGGCGAGTTCCCCGACGGACATCTTGCGGCGGGCCAGCATGACGTCGATGTCGATGAAGATCGCCATCAGATAACCTCGTCGAGCTCGGCGTGCAGCGTGCGGGCCTCGGTCTGGCTCGTGATCGCCTTGACCAGCAGCAGCCGGAGTACGAACAGCAGCAGGGCCAGGCCCGCGCCCATGGCCGCGCACACGCACAGGAAGAGCATGACGCCCGGCTGGCCGGCGCCCGCGACGACGAGCCAGACGTTCAACGCGATGGCCAGCAGCGCGGCGACGATGCCCGTGCCGATCATGGTGTCCACCCACCGGAACGCCTCCCGTGAGAAGACGGCGTCGCGGCTCACCAGGGTCAGCAGCCGCCAGAGACACACGGCCACCACCTGTACCGGCACCAGCCCGAGGATGGACATGACGAGCACGGGGGAGCGCAGGTGGGCCAGCTCGGGTGCTGATCGCGCCATGACGTGGGCCTCGTCCGGCAGGAGCACCGTCTGTACGAACACCACGGCGAGGAAGCCGAGTGTGAGCAGGACCTTGAGCACGGCCACGGACTTGCGTCCCATCGCGCGCCTCCAGTTCGAGTTGCGATCGAGCAACGATAGAAATCTATCGTTGCACGATCGATCGTGATCACGCCACCCATCGCCTCTTAGGGCGTGGCATGGCACCTTGTGTCCAGGAAGTGGTCGTCGACTGGGAAGATCCCGACGGGCTCGCCGAGTTCTGGGCGCAGGTCATGGACACCCGCTGGGGGCTGGTGTCGGAGATCTGGGCCGTGGCCGACGCGGGGCCGCTGTTTCTCGACTTCCAAAAGGTGCCCGGGCCGGTGCCGGTGGCGCCCCGGTCCGCGGTCAGGCATCCGCAGTGCGGGCGTCCGCAGTGCGGGCGTCCGCGGCGTACGCGTCCCGGTAGGCCCGCAGGCTCATCCCGGTCGCAGCGCGCACGCAACGGCGCATGGTCTCCGTGGAACCGAAGCCCGCGCGTGCGCAGAGTGCGGCGACGGGCACGTCCCGGTACTGGGGGTTGCGCACCATGGCCAGCAGGGTGTCCACGCGACTGTCGGTGATCCGGCGGCTCACGCTCGTGGTGCCGGCGAAGGCGCGTTGCAGCGTCCGGGTGGAGACCCCGAGCGCCCGGGCGATCGTGTCGGACGTCAGGTCGGGGTCGCGGTGGTGCGTGCGGATGTAGAGCATCGCCGTCTGGGCGATCGACGGCTCCGGTGTCTCGGCAGTCAGCGGAGGGGGCGCGGAGGCCACCAGGGCGCACACCAGCGCCTCGACGGTGCGCCGTGAGAGTGCCCGGTCCGACCACTGCAGGTGGTTGGCGTCGGCGTCCAGCAGTGTGACGATGAAGGAGGCGGCCGCCTGCAGCGTCGTGGTCCCCGACGGCCAGAGGGCCGGACCCGCCGATCGGAGCAGGGGCGCCAGCCGGGTGTCGTTGGCGTCGACGTCCACCTGGAGGCACAGGGAGTTCCGGGTGGCCGTGTACGAGCTGGGTTGGTCACCGGGGATGATCGCTCCTGACCCTGCGATCATCGTGGTGCGCGTGCCGGCCAGGTCGAGCAGCACGGAGCCCTCGCGCACGAACAGCAGCCGGGATACGGGGTGGCTGTGCTGGAAGTGGTCTCCGGACGTCGATCGCGTGTGCGGGGTGAACCGGGCCGAGCTCAGGCCGATCGGCCCGAACCGCGCGGCGAGCAGCCGGCACTGGAAAGCGGCGGCGTCATGGCCCCCGGCGGCGGTGGCGCCGAACGCGACCAGGCCCTGCTGGCCGGCAAGGTTCCGCTGGTGCCGACTGCCGTCCCGTGCCGGGGTGCCATAGATCGACGGACACGACATCCGGATGCTCTCGGCGTCGCGTGCGGCCGCCGGATCTGCCTCGCCGCCGTACATTCCTCACCGTCCTTCCGTGGGTGGCACAGACGCCGAGAATGCGCGCTGCTCAAGCACGGCTGATGGTGCGTGAACACTAGCGGGCGTTTCTGGGTGATCGGAGAAGAATGTTCGCCGAAGAATGTTCGGTCTGCCTATCGTTCGCAATTGTTCGTTGCGATTCCATGCCCGGGCTCCGGAGGCGCGACGTATGAGACGACCCGGGTCCGCGCGGGGCGGAGCAGGTCCCAGGCCAGGTACGCGGCCACCACCCCGGCCACCGCCACCACCGCGGTGCCCGGGTGCTCCCGGAACCACTGGCGGAACCAGCCCAGCCGTGGCACGGCGTACAGGAACCGGCCGCGCACCTGCAGCGGGGACACGGCGTCGTCGGCGGAGTCGTTGGCGTCACCCTGCGTGATCAGGCGACACTCCGACCCGTCCGCGGCCGCGCCGACAGACCTGCCGACCACCCGGTGCGTGACGAGCCCCGGGTCATCGGGGCTTGCGAGGTAGGTGATGATGTCGCCGACGCCGATGTCGGAGCACACCGTGTCCGGGGTCACCCCGGTGACGACGATGACGTCACCGGCGTCGAACGTGGGCTCCATGGACCCCGAGAGCACCGTCAGGGTCGTGCCGCCCAAGGCGAGGGGGATGACGAACAGCGCGCACGTGGCGGTGACCAGCACGCTGGTCACCACCACGGAGAGCGCCGAACCGGCGAGGTGCCAGGGCGAGTCGAACGGGCGGGAGCGCGGGAGTACGCGCACGGGCCGTGTCCGGACCGTCCTCACGCGAAGTTGGGGCCCGTGCGCACCTGCTGGAGCGTGAGGCCGATGGTGTTCAGCGTGCTGGTCGACAAGGCACCGGCGCGGCTCTCGTCGTCGAAGCCGTCGCCCGCCTCGGCGCTGAAGGTGCCGTACACGACGAACGTGACGCGGGCGCGGGTCTCGCCCGGGCCGAACCGGTCCAGGGCGATGACGGTCCCCGGGACCTGGTCGCTGCCGATCGGGAGCGTGACGTCGGGCGTCGCGTCGGGCTTGCCGAACCCCTGCCCGGCCTCGGACGCGGCCAGGCGAAGCATCGTGACGCCGGCCTCGGCCGGGACGGCCGACTCCCTGACCACCAGGTTCCCGTCGAGGTACAGCTCGTACGTCCAGGTCAGCCACCTGTTGTCGGTGCTCGTGAGCGACTCCATGCCGTGGGCGGACAGGTCGGCCACCAGGTTGTCGCCGGCGAGGGTCACCAGGGCGGAGAACGAGCCCGCCACCCGGTCTCCCGGGACCATGCGCCACGTGTCCGTGCTGTTGATGAGGTGACCCTTGAGCGGTGTGCCGAGGATCGGCCAGGAGCCGGAGTCGAGGCGGTCGCTCGACACGTCGTAGAACTGCACCCTCGGTGACGGGTCGGTCAGGTTCAGGTCGCCTGCGGTCACGGTGCCTGCGGAGATGTGGGCGTTCGCCGACCACAGGGCGAACGTCGAGCCGCCCATGACGGTGGCGCACAGCGCGGCACCGCACACGATCCACAGGAGGCCGCGGCGGCGCCTGCGCTCCTCCGTGACGATGATGACCGGTGCGGTGGTGGATGACGTGTTCATGCTTCCTTCGTTCTGGTCCGGTCGCGCCCAGCGGGACGCGACGCCTCCGGCTCGCTGTGCCCGCAGCGCGGCGTGGTCCATCGTCGGTCGCGGGCCGCGACCGCAGGGGCCCGTGACGCCGGCTGTGGATCGGCGACCGGCGCCGTGAGCAACGCGGCGGCGGTGCAGGATCCCTGGCAGGCGGGGCAGGGCGCCCCGGCGGTGGGGCCGTTCGCCCGGCCGGAGGATGGCGCCGGTTGTGGGTTGTGCGCATTCGTGGGCGCCCGGCCTCGCCGACCCGCTCCCGACGTGCCCGCGCCGACGTGCCTGCGCCGATACTGGAGTGAGGTGAACGCCAGGGAGGGCGCGATGGGCCACGATCACGACCACGCTGGGCAGGCGCACCTCGGCGCCCATCGCGGACGGCTCGCGATCGCGTTCGCCATCACCGTCACGGTCCTGGTGGCCGAGGTGGTCGGGGCGCTCCTCACCGGCTCGCTGGCGCTGCTCGTCGACGCCGCGCACATGCTCGTCGATGCGGGCGGCCTGGCCCTGGCCCTGTTCGCGGCGCACCTGTCCCTGCGCCCGCCGACGCCGCAGCGCACCTGGGGGTACCGCCGGGCGGAGGTGCTGGCGGCGTTCGGCCAGTCCGCGGTGCTCCTCGCCGTCGGCGTCTACGTGCTCGTCGAGGGCGTCCAGCGGCTGTGGTCACCGCCGGACATCCCTTCGCGGGAACTGGTGGTGTTCGGCGTCGTCGGCCTCGTGGCGAACATCGCGGCGCTGCTGGTCCTGGCCACCGGCAGGTCGGCCAACCTCAGCATGCGCGCCGCGTTCCTGGAGGTCGCGAACGACGCCCTGGGCTCCGTCGCCGTCATCGTCGCCGCCGTCGTCATCGCGACCACCGGCTGGCAGCGGGCCGACTCGGTCGCGGGCCTGCTCATCGGGGCTCTGATCCTGCCGCGCGCGGCCCGGCTGCTGCGCGAGACCACGTCCGTGCTGCTGGAGTCCACGCCGCCGGGGCTCGACCTCGACGCCGTGCGCGCCCATCTGCTGGAGGTCGAGCACGTGCGCGAGGTGCACGACGTGCACGCCTCGCTCATCGCCACCGGGCTGCCCGTCCTGTCCGCCCACGTCGTCGTCGAGTCGCGCTGCTTCACGGACGGGCACGCCGGGCGGATCCTGGACCAGCTTCAGGAATGTGTGGCCACCCACTTCGACGTCGCCGTGGAGCACTCGACGTTTCAGGTCGAACCCGTGGAGCACCCCGGTCACGAGCACCCGGTCCACGCGTGACGACCGGGGCTCGTGCACCAGCGCGACGCCCGGACGGACGGGCACGGGCGAGGCCGCTAGCGTCCGTCGCATGAACGTTGCGTCCCGCGCCTCCGTGCGAACCATGACCACTGCGGCAGCGCTGGCCGCCCTGCTCGTCCTGGCGGGATGCTCGGGCGGCACGGGCGCCGACGCGGCCCCGCCGGCGTCCGCGCCCGTGGCGACCACCCCGCCGGCCGCCTCTGCGAGCCCGGCCGACCCCGCGAAGGAACCCGAGGCGGGAGCACCGATCGACCTGGTGGGCGACTGGAAGCAGACGAACTCGGAGGCGGACGACGCGTGGCAGGCAGCGACCATCACCGACTCCGGCATCGAGGTCTACTGGGTGACCGACAACGGCGACACGAGGTCGCTGTACTGGGCGGGCACGTTCGCGGTGCCGCAGGACGCCGGTGACTCGTTCACCGTGACGTCCGAGAACGACCACGAGAAGACCGATGCAGCCATGCTCGCCTCGTCGGACGACACGAAGGTCTTCTCCTTCCGGGACGGCGAGCTGTCCTACGAGGTGTCCGCGCTGGGTACCACGACGACGGTGCGGATCGCCCGGCAGTAATCGCGCCACCTTCCCCCGGTGCGGTCATGACGGGCGGCCGCGGTGCGCGATCATGGACGGGTGACCGATCCGTGCGTGCCCGTGTACTACTACTCGTCGGCGTCGGGGATGGTGCGCCAGTTCTGCGAGCGGCTTTGCGAGGGCACGCCCCGGCAGGCGTTCGACCTGAGCGTGCGCGAGGTCCGCAAGTCCGTGCCCGAGGGGCGCTGGGTGCTGGTCACGCCGTCGTACAAGACCGGGAACCCGGGTAACGACACCATCCCAGAGGCGGTGCGCCGGTTCCTGCGCGACCCCGTCACCCGCCGTCGCATGGTGGGGGTCATGGGCTCGGGCAACCGGAACTTCGGCGCCCACTACCAGGCTGCGTCCCGGCAGATCTCCGCCATCTCCGGGCGGCCGCTGCTGTTCGAGTTCGAGCTCCAGGGCACGGCGTGGGACATCGCGGACGCGCGGGCGATCCTGGAACGGTTGGATGCCGAGGTCGCCGCGCACGCCTGACGTACCGGTGCGCGTTCGACGCCGAATGCCGTGACTGCCTGGGAGGCGCCCGCCTACTCTGACGAGATGACCGACATCACCGCGCAGCCCAACATCGCCCTCGAGATCGGCTCCAAGGTTCGGGCCGGTGTCTCCGTCACCTACGGCGAGCCCATCGACCTGGACGGCGCGCGGATCGTGCCCGTCGCGGCCGCCTGGTACGGGTTCGGCGGCGGCGGCGACTCCGACGCGAACGGTGGCGGCGGTGGCGGGTCCGCCTCGCTGCCGCTCGGCGCCTACGTGACCCGCGGCGGCGACGTGCGGTTCGAGCCGAACCTCACTGTGCTCGCCGCGCTCGCCGTCCCCGTCACCTGCGTGATCGGGCGCGTGGTCGTCAAGGCGCTCGCGGCATGCCGCCGGTAGCGTTCCCCGGGCACCATGGTCTTCGAGCCGGTCCCGCACTGCGGGTGCGACGCCTGTGACGAGACTGCGGCTGACGGTGTGCAGCAGCTGGTGGAGCTCGTGGCGGGAGTGGTGACCGGAGGGCTGACCGAGTGGGCCCGGCGTCCGCCACCCGCCGTGCAGGACCTGCTCGGCCGTCACGGGCCTTCGGCCCCGGGCTTCGGCTTCCTGCTGGAGGCGGAGGACGGGTGGCGGTCGGGGTCGGCCGAACCGCACCTCCTGAGTGCCGACGCCACCCGGGAGGTGTTGGCGCGGCTGCCCGCCGGCTGCTGGCAGCCCTGGCCGGTGCGTGACGCGGGTGGGCGCTCTACTCCGCGATGACGACGTGGAGCGTGCGCGGGCCGTGCACGCCCTCGACGCGGTCCAGCTCGATGTCGCTCGTGGCGCTCGGGCCGGAGACCCACGTCTGTGGGCGCTCCGCGTGCGCGGCGAGCAGGCGCACCGCCTCCGGGACGCTCTGCACCACCTGGTCGGCACGCACCACGCACACGTGTACGTCCGGCAGCAGGGTGATGGCGCGCCGGCCCTGGTCGGACTCGCCGTCGAGCACGATCGTGCCCGTGTCCGCGATGGCCACGCGGGCGGCGGTGATCACGGCGGCCACACGGTCGAGCGTGGCGTTGTCGAGCGGGGCCGTGCGCGAGTCGCGCAGCACCGTCATGCCGACGGCGTCCCCGTCGATCTCCCGGAGCCACGCCGGGTCGAGGCCGTCCGGGGCCACGACCTGACCGGCCAGCGGGGCGAGCACCTCCGCGATCGCGTCCGGCACCTGCGTGGCGGGCACGCGCAGGACGTGCGCCTGGTAGTCGATCAGGCGGTCGGTCAGCAGGTCCAGCGCCCCGCCCGAGCCGGGGGCATGCTCGCCCGCGGTGCGGTACTCCCGCGGGACGACGACGCCGGGCGGCATTCTCGATTGACCGGGATCGTCCAGGGCGGCGCGGATCCGGGCCATCACGTCGTCACGGGCGGCGGTCACCGTGCCTCCTCGCCATCGTCGTGCCCGTCGTCGGGCCCAAAGTCGTCGGGCCCAGCGTCGTTGCGGGTGGCGAACCACTGCCGGAACGACTGCCGGGCCGGGACGGGCAGGTCCCGGGAACCGGTCCACAGGGACCCGGGGAACGGCAGGTGGCGCACCACGCCGTCGGCACCGCCGAGGGCGTGGGTGACCCCGGCGAGGCGTTCGGCGCGAGCGAAGCGGCCCCCGTCGGACATGGCCCAGGACGCGACCTTCATGGCGGCGGCCAGGGGGTCGGCGCGGCGGCCGCGGTCGGCGTCGACCTCGCGGGCGCGCAGGTCCACCAGGATGGACGGGATGTCGATCTTAACGGGGCACACCTCGTAGCAGGCGCCGCACAGCGTGGACGCGAAGGGCAGCGACGCGTTGGGGTCGTGGTGGCCGGCGCCCGCGGTGCCCCGTCCGCCGGTCGGCCCGGTGAGCTGCGGGGTGAGGATCGCGCCGATCGGCCCCGGGTACACGGAACCGTAGGCGTGTCCGCCCACGCGCTCGTAGACGGGGCACACGTTGAGGCAGGCCGAGCAGCGGATGCAGTGCAGCGCGGAGCGGCCGACCTTGTCGGCGAGCACCTGCGTGCGGCCGTTGTCGAGCAGCACCAGGTGGAACTCCTGCGGCCCGTCGCCCGGCGTCACGCCCGTCCACAGCGAGGTGTAGGGGTTCATGCGCTCGCCGGTCGAGGAGCGCGGCAGGAGCTGGAGGAACACCTCCAGGTCCTCGAACCGCGGGACCAGCTTCTCGATGCCCATCACCGTGACGAGGGTCTGCGGCAGCGTCAGGCACATGCGCCCGTTGCCCTCCGACTCGACCACGCCGATGGTGCCCGTGTCCGCCGCGGCGAAGTTGGCGCCGCTGATCGCGACCTGGGCGGTGAGGAACTTGCGGCGCAGGTGCGCGCGCGCCGCCGCGGCGAGCTCGCGGGGAGCGTCCGTGAGGTCGGGCGGCGCGTCGGCCATGCGGGCCAGGAAGATGTCGCGCACCTCGGTGCGGTTGCGGTGGATGGCGGGCACCAGGAAGTGCGAGGGCATGTCGTCCGAGAGCTGCACGATGAGTTCGGCCAGGTCCGTCTCGATGGCCGCCACGCCGCGTTCGGCGAGCGCCTCGTTCAGGCCGATCTCCTGGGTGGCCATCGACTTGACCTTGACCACCTCGTCGACGCCGTGGGCGGCCACGATGTCGCCGACGATCCGGTTGGCCTCCGCGGCGTCGCGCGCCCAGTGGACCACGCCGCCGCGCGCGGTCACGTTCTCCTCGAGCCGCTCCAGGAGCTCCGGCAGCTCGGCGAGCACGCGCTGCTTGACCGCGGAACCCGTGTCGCGCAACGCCTCCCAGTCGGGCACCTCGTCCACCACGCGGGCGCGCTTGTCCCGGATCGTCGTGGTGGCGCGGGCCAGGTTGCGGCGCAGCTGGCCGTTGCCCAGCGCCTGCCGGGCGGCCGCGGGGAACGGCTCGCCCCAGCGCAGCGGTTCGCGCGGGTGGGGCAGGGGGCCGAATGGCTCGTCGTCGGCCCGACGGGTGCGGGGCAGGCCCAGGAAGGTGGTCATGCGCGCGCCGCCCGGGTCAGCGAGCCGGTGAACGTGTGGTCGGGCAGCGGCGTCGGCGTCTCGCGGGTCGAGGCGAGGATCTCGGCCAGGTGCAGCACGCCCACCCCGGAGCGCTGCCGGGACAGCCCGCCGCCGATGTGCATGAGGCAGGACATGTCGCCGGCCGTGACGACGTCGGCCGCCGTCGACCGGACGGCCGCCGTCTTGTCCGCGAGCATCGCCTGGGAGACCGCCGCGTTCTTCAGGGCGAACGTGCCCCCGAACCCGCAGCACGAATCGGCCTGCGGCAGGTCCACCAGGTCGATCCCGTCGACGGCGCGCAGCAGCCGCAGCGGCTTGTCGCCCACGTGGATCATCCGCAGCGAGTGGCAGGTGGGGTGGTAGGTGACGCGGTGCGGGAACCAGGCGCCGACGTCGGTCACGCCCAGCACGTCCACCAGCAGCTCCGAGAGCTCGTAGGTGTGCGCGGCCACGGCCTCCGCGGTCGCCGCCAGGTCGTCCAGCCCGGCGCGGCGGCACACGTCGGCCTGCTGGTGGCGGACCGACCCGGTGCAGGAACCCGACGGCATCACCACCGCGTCCCACTCGCCGTCGGCGACCGGTGCGAAGGTGCGCACGTGGTTGCGGATCACCGGCACCGCCTCGTCGAAGTACCCGGAGTTGACGTGCATCTGCCCGCAGCACGCCTGCCCCTGCGGGAAGACCACCTCGTGGCCCAGCCGCTCCAGCAGCCGGACCACCGCCCGCGGTGCGCCGGGGAACAGGGTGTCGGCGATGCAGGTGGCGGCCAGCGCGATGCGCATGAGTGGGACCCTTCCGGGATGGCGATGCCGAGTCGTTGCGAGCATAGCCACGCCCGCGACCCCGCGGCGACGAGGAACAGTAGTGGTCGGACCTCAGCCCCGGAGTGCGGTGGCCCGCAGGTCCTCCGGCGCCAGGCCGGTCACCTCCTGGACGGTGCGGTTCATCGCCAGCGGGTTCGGGAAGCCGGACAGCGTGGCGATGTCGTCCAACGACGCCGTGGCGAGGCTGGCGTCGCGCAGGCGGCGCACCGCGGCCTGCGCGCGCACCGCGCGGATGTGCTGGGTCAGGCCCCGTTCGCCCTCGAAGAGGCGCTGCAGCGCCCGCAGCGAGATGCCCAGGTGTGCCGCGACGACGTCGGGGTCCAGGTCGGGGTCGGCGTAGTGCGTCGAGACGAACCGGAGTGCCGCGTGGCGCTGGCGGCGCCGGTCCCAGCCCTTGCGGGCGCCGAGCGCGATCACGGTGGCGGCGTCCGGGATGAGGGACTCCAGCATGGCGGAGATCTCCTGGCGCACCGCGATGGAGTGGGGCACGTCGTCCTGGAACAGGTCGAACAGCAGGGCGCCGATGGCACTGGGCACCGCGGCGTCGGCCCGGGCGACGACGAACGGCATGGACGGGGGCACCAGGGTCAGCCCCACGACGGTGTCCGGGATGCTGCACAGCACCACACGCGTCCCGGTGGCCAGGGCAAGGTCCATGCGGGTGGCCCCGAGCAGGATCGCGCTGTCCCGGCGGTGCAGCGTGGCCGAGAGGTCCGGGTGGCGGAGCTTGACCTCCCCGGCGATCACCACCAGCAGGTTGGCCGCGGGCGTGTTGAGCATCGCGCGCAGCTCCGCGGCACGCCCACGCGCGTCCTGCTCGACGCAGGCGACGGCGAACTCGCCGAACCGCGCGGCCTTGGCGTGGCCGTCGGCGCTGTCGGCCGCTGCCGGTCGCGCGGCTCCGGTGGGGTCGGGGCGACGGGTGTTGGTGGCGTAGGTCCTCACGTGGTCCCTCCACATCCCAGATGCTTGCCCGGCGAAACTACGCACGGCTGACGACACGGCGCTCAGCGTTGGCCGCCGCGTGACGGGTCGTGGCGCGCCTGCACGTCCGGATGGCGCTCAGCGATCGGTATGCGGGCCGGAGGGGGCCCGTGCGCGGGCTACGGCGTGGGGGTGCCCGGTGCGCCGTCCGTGCCCGCGTCGGCGTCCGCGGACGGTTCGGGATCGGCGTCGGGCGGGGGACCGCACGAGGTGCCGTGGTCCGCCCGGTACGTCCAGGTGTGGGCCTCGTCGATCACCAGCGTGCTGCCGCGGAACACGCGGCGCGTGTTGGTGATCGTGAACCCGTCCGGCCCGGCAGGTCGTGGCCGGCAGCCCGGCGCCGTCGAGTGGTTCGTGACGGCGGGCACCACGTTCTGGCGCGCGCCCTGCGTGGTCTCGACCCGGAAGTGCTCGGTGCTCCACACCTGGACGGTGAGCTCGTTGCCCGAGACGAACGCGTGCAGCACGGCGCCGTACGGGGTGTTGTTGCGCAGCCGCAGGTCGATCGACCCGACGGCGATCGTCGCCTCGCGGCCGGCCGGGTAGCGCGGGATCCACATCGAGTGCGGGCGGTGCTCCACGATCTCGAACCCGGCGAAGAACCCCGCGTTGAACACGTTCGTCGCGAGCTGGGACAGGCCACCGCCCACGCCCGGTACCAGCTGCCCTCCCACGATGACGGGGGCGTTGCCGAACCCGGCAGCCGTCGTGATCGGGCCGAGCGTGTCCAGCAGCGAGAACGTCTCGCCCGGGCGGACGAGCGTGCCCGAGATGCGCTGCGCGCCGAGCCTGATGTTGTCGGTGCGCACCCGGTCGTTCGTCAGGCTCGTGGTGAAGTGGGCGACGTTCTCCTGCACGCCCAGGGCCGCCAGGTCCTCCGCGCTCACGGCGGGCGCCTGCTCGATGACGTCCACCTGCGCGGTGCGGTCCGTGCCGAGCGCGGCCGCCTCGATCGTCGCGGCGAGCGCGGCTGCGTCGATCGTGGTGCCGGGCGTGCCGCCCGCGATCCGCGGCCGCCCTCCCGCGATCTCGAACCGCGCGTCCACCGGTGAGGTCAGCGGGTCCTGCAGGCGGCCGACGACGGCGGGCAGCAGCACCTCCGCGTCGAACCGGGGGACCAGCGCGCCCTCGGCGTGCTCGAACGTGACCGCGTCGGCGAGCGCCACCCCCGGTAGCTCGGCCTGCTGGCCCGCCACCGTGACGACCACTGGCTCGCCCACGATCTGGCGGGCGACCGCGGACGCGGCGTCCGTGGCCTCCTGGGTGACGGCCGGGGCGACGTCGTCGTGCGGGACCGCGATGCCGTCGCCCGGGGTGAGCCAGCCGGACTCGACGCTCGCGGCGATCGCCGCGGCGTCCACCTGTGATCCGTACGCGGCGGGGGTGGTCACGACGTCCCCGTCCGCGAACGTGACGGTCCCGTCGACCGGTTCCCGGGTGAGCTCTCCGGCCAGCCGGCTGGCGGCGTCGTCGAGCACGTCCCGGTCGATGACGACGTCGGGGGCCACGTCGCTGCCGCCGCGCACGTGCGCCCACAGGCGGGCCGGGTGCAGCGTGAACCGGGTCAGGGTGTCCACGGTCGTGGCGGCGTCGACCGCCAGCCCGGCCTCCGCCGGGACCATGGTCGCCTGCGCCGCGTGCGTGGTCACGGCGACGGGGAGGCGGGACAGGTCGGTCAGGCGGGCGTCGAGGGTGGCGACGGCGTCGGGGGCGGGCAGGCCGCCGACGTCGATGCCGGCCACCGTGGTTCCGCGGGCGACCTGGCCGGACGCGTGCCACTGCGCCAGCGCATAGGCGCCGCCGAGCACGACGACGCCGACCGCGGCTCCGAGCAGGACCCGGCGGCGGGTGGGCAGACGCCGGGGCTGCGCGGGGTGGTCCTGCGCGGGGTGGTCCTGCGCGGGGTGGTCCTGCGCGGGGTGGTCCAAGGGGGCACGCTCCGTCCGAGCACGGGTGGAGTGGCCGCCGCGGCAGCCGACAGGGGAGCCCGGGGCGCCGGGCGCCCGGTCAGCCTAGGCAGCCCCGTGGCGCCAGTTCCCGGTGGGGCGCGCAGCCGATCGTGCCGCGGCGCGCAGGGTTGCGTCCGGCGGTGCTCCGCGTCAGGTGTGGACGTGTCCGTGCGTGCCCGTGATCGCGGCGATGTCCGCCTCCGCCTGGCCGATGAGCGCGTCCGCCAGGCGGCGCAGCGCCCGTCCGGCGGCGATCTCGTCGCCGATGACGGCGGCGGCGACGTCGGCCGGGTCCTTCTGGGCGTGCCCCACGGTCCGCAGGCTGCCGACGTCGCCTGCCACGAGCGTGGCCTCCGCCGTCGTGCTGGGGCCCGCCTCGAGCATCGACACCTGGACGGTCCAGGTCCGGTGACGGACCTGGGGCGACGGACGCCCGGCGTCGTGAGTGCCGCCGCCGGCACCCTCGTCGGCACCTCTACCGGCCGTGTCGTGCTCGACGATGCAGTCCCCGCCGGGGAAGACGAGGGCTTCCTCCTCCGCGTCCGCCCAGCGCACCCGGTAGGGCGGGCCGCCGTCCGCACCCTTGACGGCGGTGATCTCTCCGCGCCGCACGGCACCGTCCACCCGTCCGGACGCCCGCACGATCCTGTCTCCGACGTTGGCCCTCATGGCACTCCTCCTCGTCGTCGAGTGGTGCCTTCCATGATGCGCCCCGAACCTGGGGGCGCCCCGGGGTGGACTCAGTTGATCAGGCTGAAGCCGTACTTGAAGATGATGATCGCGATCGTGGCGATGAGCCAGGTGGCGAGCAGGATGCCCAGGCCGCCGCTGCGCACCACGGACATGGCGACGCGCTGCACACGGGGCGGCCAGCGCAGGTTGTCGTCCAGGATGTTGAGGTGCAGCATCGAGAAGAACACCACGGTGGTGGCGAGCTGCACGGTCAGGCAGTACACGCACAGGGCGCCGATGACGAAGACCGACTCGACGAACAGCCAGTACGCGAACACGAACCCGAACAGGTAGACGGTCTGCGCGGCGATCATGAACCAGCGCGGGAACCGGAGCCC
Source organism: Xylanimicrobium pachnodae JCM 13526 = NBRC 107786 (assembly GCA_001592145.1). Lineage (GTDB taxonomy): Bacteria > Actinomycetota > Actinomycetes > Actinomycetales > Cellulomonadaceae > Xylanimonas > Xylanimonas pachnodae. The sequence continues at coordinate 235,974 of BCWJ01000003.1, forward strand.
GGCCAGGCCGAGCACGGCGACCGTGATGACCACGGACTCGGCGGCGATGCCCAGGAACGCGTTGGGGAATCCGAACAGTGACGCCTGCCAGGACGTGCCGACCGTGGCGCAGGAGACCACCGGGCTGAAGTCACAGGCCAGGTTGGCGTTCGGGTTGGCGGCCAGCGTCACGGCGTCGATGGAGAGCACGAACGCCGCGTACAGGGAGATGAGCGCGCCCACCAGCATCTCGGAGAACAGCCACTTGCGGGAGTGGAAGAACCCGGTGGGGCGGTCACTGACGGCGTCCGCTTCGACGTCCACGAGGTGCGCATCGGTCACGGGGGCCACAGTAGCGCCCGTGCAGGCGAGGCCGTCAGAGGCCGGGCGCCTCGGGGAGGTCGTACACGTCCTTGACCACCAGCACGGGAACGGGGGCGTCGAGCAGCACGCGTTGTGTGGTGGTCCCCATGACGAACGAGCCCTGGCTGGAGCGCTTGTGCGCGCCGAGCACCACGAGGGCTGCCTCGGAGTCGTCCGCCGCGTCGAGGATCGCGTCGCTCGGTTCCTCGGTGGCGGCGCGGAACGTGACAGCCGGGTACGCGAGGCCGGGCGGCAGCGCGGCAAGTTCGCGCTCGAGACCGTCGGGCACGACGGTGCCCGGGTTGAGGACGAGCACCGAGAGGCTGAGTCGTCGCCGTGCCGCCTCGGCGATGGCCGCGCGCAGGGCGGCGATGCCATGGGGGGAGTCGTTGCAGGCCACGAGCACGGTCATGAGGTCACCTTCTCACGCGGTGCGGTACCGCGCGGTGCGGTGACCATGCTGTGCGGTGCGGCGACCACGCTGCGCGGTGCGGCGACGGTCAGGCCGGCCGGGAGCAGCGTGGGCAGGGTGTGCCGCAGCGCGTCGAGGCGATGGTCGCGGTCGGCGCCCGTGAGGCGTTCGGCCGGTGCGGTGATGCTGACGGCGGCCACGGGACGCCCGGCCCGCAGCAGCGCCACCGCGACGCAGCCGATGCCCGGCTCGTTCTCCTGGTCCTCCTCGCCGTAGCCGCGCTGCCCGGCTGCGTCGATGGCGCGCCGCAGGGTGCCCGGGTCCGTGTCGTCCCCGGCCAGGCGCGTCAGCGCGGCGTCGTCGAACGGAGCGCCGGCGGCCTCCGTCGCGGCGAGCCAGGCACGGCCCAGCGCCGTCGTCGCGGCCGGACGGTGCCGCCCGACGGCGGACCACACGCGCACGGCCCGCTGCGGTTCCACCTTGTCGAGGTAGACGATCTGCCGGCCGGCCAGCGCACCCAGGTGCACGAGCTCGTCGACCTGGGCGCAGAGCGCTTCCAGGGCGGGGTGCAGCAGGGCGGGCAGGTTCTCCTCGCGCAGGTACGTGGTGGCGAGCACCAGGGCGGCGGCCCCCAGCCGGTAGGCGCCGTCGGGCGTCTGCTCGGCGTATCCGCGGTACCGCAGCGCGGCGAGCGTGCGGTGCAGCGTGGCCTTGTTGACGCCGACGCCGGACGCGAGGTCCGCGAGCGGTGCGCCGCGGGCGCCGGCGCGGGCGAGTGCGTCGAGCGCCAGGAGAGCTTTGTCGACGGCGCCGATCGGGCTCGGGTCGGACACGGGGGACGGCTCCTTCCGGTAGCGTACGTTCCGCACCATACAACGAGCGTTTGCCATCGCGAAACGCAGGGCGTGTTTGTCGCCCCGCGCCCCGGCACCCGCCCCCACCCGACAAAGGAGCACCGATGGTCCTCGACCGGATCGCCGCCGCCCGCATCGTCCCCGTCGTCGTCGTCGATGGCGCGCACGAGGGCGCCCGCCTCGCCGACGCCCTCGTGGCCGGCGGACTGCCCATCGCCGAGATCACGCTGCGCCTGCCGCACGCGCTGGACGCGATCCGCGCCGTGGCCGCCGAGCAGCCCGACGTGCTCGTCGGGGCCGGCACCGTCACCTCCGCCGCGCAGGTCGACCAGGCCGTCGAGGCCGGAGCGTCGTTCCTCGTCTCGCCCGGCACGTTCGAACCCGTGATCCGCCGCGCCCAGGAGCTGGGCGTGCCGATCCTGCCCGGCGTCGCCACCGCCTCCGACGTCATGCGCGCGCTCGACCTGGGGCTCGACGTCGTCAAGCTGTTCCCGGCCTCCGTCGTGGGCGGGCCCGCCGCGATCAAGGCGCTGTCCGCACCGTTCCCCGGCCTGCGGTTCATGCCCACGGGCGGCGTCAACGCCGGCAACCTGCACGACTACCTGGGCCTGCCCGCCGTCATCGCCGCCGGCGGCTCGTGGATGGTCGAGCGCACCCTGGTCACCTCGGGCGACTGGGCCGAGATCACCCGCCGCACGGCCGAAGCCGTCGCGCTCGCCGCCCGCTGACCGCCCCGAACCCCCGGAGAACCCCTCATGAGCACGTCCATCACCACGCGCCCCGCCGCCGAGTGCCGCTACGACATCGTCTCCCTCGGTGAGGTCATGCTGCGCCTCGACCCGGGCGACCGCCGCATCCGCACCACCCGCACCTTCGACGTGTGGGAGGGCGGCGGCGAGTACAACGTGGCCCGCGGCCTGCGCCGGGCGTTCGGGCAGCGCGCCGCCGTCGTCACGGCGCTCGCGGACAACGAGGTGGGCCGCCTGGTCGAGGACTTCATCCTCACCGGCGGCGTCGACACGCAGTACATCCAGTGGAAGGACTACGACGGCATCGGGCGCACCACGCGCAACGGCCTCAACTTCACCGAGCGCGGGTTCGGCGTGCGCGGCGCCGTCGGGCTCTCCGACCGCGGCAACACCGCCGTCTCGCAGATGAGGCCGGGCGAGTTCGACTGGGACGCCCTGTTCGCCCAGGGGGTGCGCTGGTTCCACACCGGCGGCATCTTCGCCGCACTGTCCGAGTCGACCGCCGACGTCGCGCAGGAGGCCATGGCGGCCGCGAAGAAGCACGGCACGGTCGTGTCCTACGACCTCAACTACCGCCCCTCCCTGTGGAAGGGCATCGGTGGCGAGACCCGCGCGCAGGAGGTCAACCAGCGGCTCGCCTCGCTCGTCGACGTCATGATCGGCAACGAGGAGGACTTCACCGCCTCGCTCGGCTTCGAGGTCGAGGGCGTCGACGAGAACCTCACCGACCTGGACACCACGGCGTTCCGCGCCATGATCGAGCAGGCGTCGTCGGCGTACCCGAACTTCCAGGCCATCGGCACCACGCTGCGCGGGGTCAGGACGGCCACCGTGAACGACTGGGGCGCCATCGCGTGGTCGCGCGCCGAGGGGTTCGCCGAGGCGACCCACCGCCCGGCCATGGAGATCTACGACCGCGTGGGCGGTGGTGACTCGTTCGCCTCCGGCCTGGCCTACGGGCTCATGGAGCTGGACACTCTGCAGCAGGCCGTGGAGTACGGCGCGGCGCACGCCGCCATCGCCATGACGACGCCGGGGGACACCACCACGGCGACGCTCGCCGAGGTGGCCAAGCTCGCGGGCGGGGGCAGCGCGCGCGTCCAGCGCTGACGCGGTCCGCCCGTTGAGACACCTGCGGTAGACCCGCCCGGGACCGCCCGGGCGGGTCTACCGTTGCCGCACACGTGACACGGGGTGCCCTGACCTCTCAGGGCTGAGATCACACCCGTCGAACCTGATCTAGTTAGCACTAGCGAAGGAATGTTGCGCATGATGCGGACACCTGTCCTTGCCCTGGAACGCAGCGGGGAGCTGCTCGACCGGCTCCGGGTGGAACGCCCGCTGGTCCAGTGCCTGACCAACACGGTCACCACCAACTTCGTGGCCAACGTGCTGCTCGCCACGGGTGCCAGCCCGGCCATGGTGGACATCCCCGTCGAGGCGTCGGCGATGGCGCGGTCGGCGGGAGCGGTGCTGGTCAACCTGGGTACGCCGCGCGCCGAGCAGCGTGACGCCATGGCGGAGGCGGCCGCCGCCGCGTACGACGCCGGGACTCCCTGGGTGCTCGACCCGGTCGGGGTCGGCGCCCTGCCCGTACGCACCACGCTGGCAGAACGGCTGCTGGGCCTGCGGCCGTCCGTGATCCGCGGCAACGCGTCGGAGATCCGGGCGCTCGCCGGGCACGGGGCGGGCGCGCAGGGCGTCGACGCGCAGCACGGGGTCGACGAGGCGCGTGAGGCGGCGACGGCGCTCGCCCTCACCACGGGTGCGGTCGTGGCGGTCTCCGGACCGGTCGACCTGATCACCGACGGGTCCGCGTGCGTGCGGGTGGCGAACGGCAGCCCGCTGTTCGCCGCGGTCACGGGCGCCGGCTGCGCACTCGGCGGCGTGGTCGCGGCGTTCCTCGCCGTCGGCGACGACGTGTTGACCGCCACCACCGCGGCCTGCCTGGTCTACGCCGTCGCCGGGGAGGTCGCGGGCGACGCGGCGGGTCAGGCACCGCCCGGGGTGGCCCCCGGACCGGGGTCGTTCGCCGTGCGGCTGCTCGACGCGCTGGCCGCGATCGACGCCGCACAGCTCGAGGCGCGCGCGAGGGTCTCATGACTCCCGCGGGCCCGGCGGTCGACCTGTCCTGCTACCTGGTCACGGACTCCGCGCAGCTCACCGCCGCCGGGCACGACCCGGTGAGCGCGGTCACCCAGGCCGTGGCCGGCGGGGTGACGGCGGTCCAGGTGCGCGACAAGCAGGCCGACGCGCGTGACGTGCTGGCGTTCGTCGAGGCGTTGTCCGGGCGCCTCCCGCAGCGCACGGCGCTCTTCGTCAACGACCGGATCGACGTGTTCCTCGCGGCTCGCGCGCGGGGATCCCGCGTGACAGGCGTGCACATCGGGCAGCGTGACCTGCCCCCCGAAGCGGTCCGGGCGCTCGTGGGTCCCGATGCCGTGATCGGGCTGTCGGTGAGCGACCGTGCAGGCCTGCTCGCCGCGCAGCACAGCACGGCCCGGGTCGGGTACGTGGGCATCGGCGCCGTCCATGCCACCGGGTCCAAGGTGGACGCGCCCGCCCCGATCGGGGTGGCCGCCGCCGGCGAGCTCGCGCGGACCTCCCGCCTGCCCGCTGTCGCGATCGGCGGGATCCGGCCCAAGGACGTGGGCCCGCTGCGGCAGGGCGGGCTGGCGGGTGTCGCCGTGGTCTCCTGGATCTGCCAGGCGAGCGACCCCTTCGCGGCTGCCGCGCAGCTCTCGCAGCGCTGGACGGAGTCGGCATGAGCGCGGTCAGCAGCTCCGTGATGCCCGGCACCGGCGCGCACCAGGTGCCGCGCGTGCTGAGCGTCCCGCGCGTGCTGAGCATCGCCGGCACCGACCCGACCGGTGGGGCCGGGATCCAGGCGGACCTCAAGGCCATCGCCGCCAACGGCGGCTACGGCATGGCCGTGGTCACCGCGCTCGTCGCCCAGAACACCCGGGGCGTGCGGGACATCCACACCCCGCCCCCCGAGTTCCTGGCCGCGCAGCTCGACGCCGTGAGCGACGACGTCGAGATCGACGCCGTGAAGATCGGCATGCTCTTCGACGCACCGCACATCGCGGTCGTCGCCGACTGGCTCGCCGCGACCCGGCCGCCGTACGTGGTGCTCGACCCCGTGATGGTGGCCACCAGCGGGGACCGGCTCCTGGACCCGGCCGCCCAGGACGCCCTGCGCGCGCTCGTGCGCCACGTCGACCTGGTCACGCCCAACCTGCCCGAGCTCGCCGTCCTGGTGGGGGAGCCGGTCGCGCCCACCTGGCCCGACGCGCTGCGGCAGGCGGCCGACCTCTCGACGGCGCACGACGTGGCGGTGCTGGTCAAGGGCGGCCACCTGGACGGCCCCGACTCGCCCGACGCCCTGGTGCACACGTCCCGGGGCGTGCTGGTGGAGCTCGTCGCACCGCGGGTGGCCACCCGCAACGTGCACGGCACGGGCTGCTCGCTCTCGGCCGCGGTCGCCGCGCTGCGCCCCCAGGCGGACGGCTGGGAACCGGCGGTGCGCCGCGCGAAGGCGTGGCTGACCGAGTCCATCGCCGCGGCCGACGACCTGCAGGTGGGCCGGGGCAGCGGGCCGGTCTCCCACTTCGCCGGGCTGTGGCGCCGCGGCCAGGCCGTGCCGCCCACGCCCGACGACGTCGCCGCGCGGTGGTGGCAGGAGGTCGCCGACGTGCGGTCCGGCATCGACGACCTGGCGTTCATCCGCGGGCTCGTGGACGGCACGCTCGACGAGGCGGCGTTCGCCTGGTACATCGCCCAGGACGCGCTCTACCTGCGGGACTACTCGCGCGTCCTCGCCACCGCGAGCGCCCTGGCCCCCACCCCGGCAGAGCAGCAGTTCTGGTCGCGCGGCGCGAACAGCGCGATCGCCACGGAGCTCGGGCTGCACGCGGGCTTCCTGCCGCCCGGCGCGGTGTTCGACGCCCACCCGGGCCCGGCCACCACCGGATACCTCAACCACCTGCTCGCCACCGCGGCGCGTGGTTCCTACTACGAGCTCGTGGCGGCGCTCCTGCCGTGCTTCTGGATCTACGCCGATCTCGGCTCGCGCCTGGTGCACCATGCCACTCCCGGCCACCCGTATGCGGCGTGGCTGAGCACGTACGGCGACGAGGCGTTCGCGGAGTCGAACCGGCAGGCGATCGGCATCGTCACCGCGCGCGCCGCGGGTGCTGACGTCGCGGCGCGGGAGCGGATGCGGGCGGCGTTCGTCGCCTCGGCCCGCCATGAGCTGGCGTTCTTCGCGGCACCGCTCGAACGCGGGGTGTGACCGGGCGCCGGTAGGGTCGGCGGGTGCGGGCACTGGTCAAGGCGTGGGTCGATCCGTTCGTCGTGGTGCTCGTCGTGGTGCTCGTGTTCGGGCTGCTGGTCCCGCTCGGCCCGGGGGTGCGCCACGTGCTCGGCGACGCGTCGACCGTCGCCGTGGTGCTGCTGTTCCTGCTGTACGGGGCGCGCTTGCCCACGCGGGACGTGGTCGAGGGGTTGCGTCACTGGCGGCTCCAGTCCGCGATCTTCGCGGCGACGTTCGTGCTGTTCCCGGTGCTGGGCCTGCTGGCGCGCCCGCTCGCGGAGCCGTGGCTGGGTGAGGGACTGGCGCTCGGCCTGCTGTACGTGTGCCTGCTCCCGTCCACCGTCCAGTCATCGGTGGCCATGGTGTCGATCGCGCGCGGCAACGTGGCCGGGGCGATCTGCGGGGCGACGGTGTCCAACCTGCTCGGCATGCTGATCACGCCCGTCCTGGTGCTGTGGCTCATGGCCGATGTGGGGGCGGCGGGTGCCACCTCCGCCGGGCTCGGGCGGTTCGGGAACGTGCTGGCCACCCTGCTCCTGCCGTTCGTCGTCGGGCAGGTGGCGCAGCGCTGGGTGGGCCACTGGGTGCGTGCGCACCGGCCGGTGACCCTCGCGGTGGACCGCGGCACGATCCTGCTCGTGGTGCTGAGCGCGGTGTCCGGGGCGACCGCGCGGCGCACCTGGGACGGGCTGACCGCGTGGACCGTGATCGCGCTGATCGGAGCGTGTGCTGCCGTGCTGGCCGTCGTGCTGGCCGTGACGTGGTGGGGCGGACGGGCGGCCGGGCTCAGCGTGGAGGACCGCATCGCGCTGCTGCACTGCGGGTCCACCAAGTCGCTCGCCACCGGGCTGCCCATGGCCGGGGTGCTGCTGCCCGCGGCCGTGCTCGGCACCGTGGTGGTGCCCGTCGTGGTGTTCCACCAGCTCGAGCTCATGGTGTGCTCGTTGCTGGCGCGTCGCCAGGCGTTGCGGGGCTGATCCGCGCACCATCGGCCACCACGGCACAGGACCGATCAGGATGAACCGGTAGTGCGTTGACGCAGGTCACCGCGGCCCGGTTTGCTCCCGGGACGACGCCGATCGCCGCGGTGCCGGGAGGGATGTGCGATGTCAGAGCCGGAGCCGAACCCGGTCACGGGGTGGGACCGGGCCCGCTGGTCCGCGCTCGCCGACGCGATGCTGGCGGCCGTGCGCCCGTACGCCTCACCGGGTCGTGCCCGCATCACGCTGCCGGGCGTCGAGGGCGGGTACGGCCGGGCGGTCGACGGGCTGGAGGGCTTCGCCCGCACGTTCCTGGCCGCGGGGTTCCGCATCGCGGGGGAGGGCGGCGCGGGTCTCGACGAGCTGGCGCAGTGGTACGCCGAGGGCATCGCCTCGGGCGTCGACCCGGCGTCACCGGAACGCTGGGTGCGGCTCTCCGAGCACAGCCAGGCCAAGGTCGAGGCCGCGTCGATCGCGCTCGTGCTGGACCTGACCCGCCCGTGGATCTGGGAGCGGCTGTCGGCGCGCACGCAGGAGCAGACGGTCACGTACCTGGCCGAGGCCGTGGGCGACCACACGTATCCCCGCAACAACTGGTGCTGGTTCCGGCTCGTGGTGCAGACGTTCCTGCGGTCCGTGGGCGGCCCGTTCTCGCTCGAGGACATGGAGGCGGACCTCGCCGCGCACGACTCCTACTCCCGGGCGCACGGGTGGTACTCCGACGGCGACGAGCGGTCGTTCGACCACTACGCCGGCTGGGCGCTGCACCTGTACCCCACGCTGTGGGGGCGCATGCGCGGCGCGGAGCACCTGGCCGCCCCGCGCGCCGCGGCGGACAGGGAGCGTCTGGACCGGTACCTGATGGACTACCTGCTGCTGATCGGCGCGGACGGCGCACCGCTGGTCCAGGGCCGGAGCCTCACCTACCGGTTTGCGGCGGCGGCGCCGTTGTGGGTGGGCGCGCTGGCCGGCGTGCCGTCCGTGGATCCGGGGCTGCTGCGCCGGGCGGCGTCGGGCATGGTCGGCTACTTCGGGGCGCACCACGTCCCGGACGAGCGCGGCCTGCTGACCCCGGGCTGGCACCGGCAGTGGCTGCCCATGCTGCAGTCCTACTCCGGCCCGTGCTCGCCCTACTGGGCCAGCAAGGGCCTGCTCGGCCTGGCGCTGCCGGCCGACCACCCCGCGTGGACCTCGCCCGAGCGGCCGCTGCCCGTCGAGTGCGGCGACGTCGTCGCGGCCGTCGCCGCGCCGGGCTGGCTGGTCTCCGGCACGCGGGCCGACGGCGTCGTGCGCGTCTACAACCACGGCACCGACCACGCCCGCCCGGGTGACCGCAGCGGCGACTCGCCCCTGTACGCGCGGCTCGGGTACTCGACCGCCACGTGGCCGTGGGTGGACGAGGCGAGCTGGCGCCACCCCACCGACCAGTCCGTCGCGCTCGTGGACCGCGCCGAGCGGGTCAGCCACCGCGCCGGGTGGGCTCCGGCCGCGCCCGCCGTCGTGGACGGCGTGGGGGTCGCGGGGTCGTGCGTGGACGCCCACTGGATCGACATGCCGGTACGCCAGACGCTGCACGGGTCCGGGTGGAGCGGCCGGGCCGATCCGGCGGGCCGCATCGACGTCGTCTCGCTGGTGCGTGGCCCCTGGGAGGTGCGGCTGGTCACCGTGGTGTCCCTGGCCGACGGCGTCCCGGCGGAGGACCTCACCCTGCGCGTGACCGGCTGGCCCACCGTGGCGGGCGACGGGCTCGACTCGCGGATCGAGGCCGTGCTCGGCTCGGGCGTCGCCGATCGCCTGCACCGCGAGCAGGTCAGCCCGCTCGGCCCGGGCGCGACCGTGCCCCGGCTGCAGTTTCCCGTCCAGGTGGGCGAGACCGTCGCCGCCCTGGTCACCCTGGCCCGTACGGCCGTCCCCGCCGGGCCCGCCCGCGTCGTCGTCGGCGCGTCCACCGTGTCGTCGTCGGCCGTCCCGTCGTTCGCCCTGTCGTCGTTCGCCCTGTCGTCGTCGTCCGACGACGTCGCCGTCGTCGTCTGGCCCGACGGCGTACGGACGCGGACGCCGCTGCCCCGAGTCTCCCCACCGCCGCCGGAAGCGAGCCACCCATGACGGAAGTCCTGCAGACCGCCCTCACGAACGCCGTCGAGCAGACGCGGACCAACATCCCCGCGTTCGCCCAGCACTATCCGGACGACTGCACGGTGCGGGGCCGGTACGCGCCGCGCGCGCCCCGGGGCTCGTTCCCCGCGGGCGCGAACCAGGGCTGGACCACCGGCTTCGTGCCCGGCTGCCAGTGGCTCGCCTACGAGGTCACGGGTGACGACGAGTTCCGGGTCGCGGCCAGTGCGCACGCCGCGGACTTCGCGCGCCGCGTGCACGACGGCGAGGACCTCGACACGCACGACCTGGGGTTCCTGTACACGCTCGCCTGCGTCGCCCCGTGGCGGCTGCTCGGTGCCGAGGCGGACCGGGACGCGGCCCTGGCTGCCGCGGACGCGCTGATGCTCCGCTTCCTGGAGCCCGCCGGCATCATCCAGGCGTGGGGCGCCCTGACCGACCCGGAGCAGCGCGGGCGCACCATCATCGACTCCCTGATGAACCTGCCGCTGCTCACCTGGGCGACCGATGTCACCGGTGAGGTGCGCTACGCCGCTGCGGCCGCGCGCCACGCCCGCCGGCTCGCCGCGCACATCGTGCGCCCGGACGGCACCACCTTCCACACCTACACCTGGGACGCCGTCACCGGCGAGCCCGTGTGCGGCACCACCGCGCAGGGCGCGGCGGACGACTCGTGCTGGGCGCGCGGCCAGGCGTGGGGCATCTACGGCTTCTCCCTCGCGTTCGACGCCACGGGCGACCCGGCCCTGCTGGCCGCCGCCCGGAGCTGCGCCGAGTACTTCCTGGCTCGTCTGCCCGCCGACGGCGTCGTGTTCTGGGACCTGGTCTTCAGCGACGGCGACGACGAACCACGGGACGCGTCCGCGGCCTCCATCGCCGCGTGCGGCCTGCACGAGCTGTCCCGCCACGAGACCGACCCGGCCCGGGCTGCCCGCTACGCCGCCGCCGGGCAGCGGATGACGCAGGACGCCGTCGCCTACTCACCCGCCGCGCAAGGCGTGGACTCCGACGCGCTCCAGCTCCACTCCGTGTACTCCAGGCCGGCAGGCGAGGGCGTCGACGAAGGGTGCCTGTGGGGCGACTACTTCTACCTCGAAGCCCTCGTGCGTCACACCCGGCCCGACTGGCGGCGGTACTGGTGAGCCCGGCTCCGGCGGATCCGGCCACGATCCTCGACGCGTTCCGCCTGGACGGGCAGGTCGCCCTCGTCACGGGCGGCGGACGCGGGCTCGGCCAGGGTGCCGCGCTCGCGCTCGCCCAGGCCGGGGCGGACGTCGCCGTGCTGGGCTCGTGCCGCGCCGACCGGACCGCCGCCCTGGTGCGGGCCCTGGGGCGGCGTGCCCACGTCATCGAGCAGGACCTCGTCGCGGCGAGCCCGGCCGCGCTCGCCGCATCGGTCGACGGCGTGGTGGCCGCGCTGGGCCGGATCGACGTCCTGGTCAACAACGCCGGCATCATCCGCCGTGCGCCGCTGCTGGAGCACCCCGCGCAGGACTGGGACGACGTGCTGGCGATCAACCTGGACGCCGTCTTCCACCTCTCGCAGGCGGCAGCCCGTCACTTCGCCGCGCAGGGATCGGGCCGGATCATCAACGTCGCGTCGATGCTGTCCTTCCAGGGCGGCGTCCTGGTGCCCGGGTATGCCGCGTCCAAGCACGCCGTGGCCGGGCTCACCAAGGCGTTCGCGAACGAGCTCGCCGCCCGGGGCGTGACCGTGAACGCCATCGCCCCGGGGTACATGGCGACGGACAACACCGCGCCGCTGCGTGCCGACCCGGCGCGGGCCGACGCGATCCTCGACCGCATCCCCGCCGCCCGCTGGGGCACCCCGGCCGACCTGATGGGTGCCTTCGTGTTCCTGGCCTCGGCGGCGTCCGCCTATGTCACCGGGGCGATCATCCCCGTCGACGGCGGCTGGCTGGTCCGCTGACGTCCCGTCACCCGCAAGGAGAGAACGATGTTCCAGCGTCACGCCACCCACCCGTCGCAGGTGCCCCAGATGCGGGCGGCAGACCTGCGCGCGCACTACCTCGTGCCGGACGTGTTCGCGCCCGGGCGGATCACGCTGACCTACACGCATCACGACCGCATCGTGCTGGGCGGTGCCGCGCCCACCGACCGGCCGCTGCCGCTGACGACCCCGGAGGCGTTGCGCGCCGAGTTCTTCCTCGAGCACCGCGAGCTGGGCGTGGTCAACGTCGGTGCGAGCGGCGTCATCACCGCGGGCGGCGAACGCTACGAGCTGCCCCGTGGCGCCTGCCTCTACCTGGGCCGCGGCGTGCGCGACGTGGTGTTCGACGGCGCGGGCGCGCAGTTCTACCTGTTCTCCGCCCCCGCGCACACGGCGTACCCGGCCGCGCTCACGCTCCCGGGCCAGGGCAACCGCCTCGAGCTCGGCGACCAGCTCACCTCGAACCGCCGCACGCTGCACCAGTACATCCACGCCGGCGGGGTGCGCTCGTGCCAGGTGGTCATGGGGGTCACCGAGCTGCACCCCGGCTCGATGTGGAACACGATGCCCGCCCACACCCACGACCGGCGCACCGAGTGCTACCTGTACTTCGACGTGCCCGACGATGCGCGGGTCATCCACCTGTGCGGGGAGCCCGCCGAGACCCGCCACCTCGTGGTGGCCGACCGGCAGGCCGTCATCTCACCGTCGTGGTCCGTGCACTCCGGCGTCGGGACCGCGTCCTACTCGTTCGTGTGGGCGATGGCGGGGGAGAACCAGGAGTTCACCGACATGGACCCCGTGCCGCCCACGGCGCTGCGTTGACGTGCCGCCGGCGGCGGCGTGCTGACGGGCCGCCTCAGCCGCGGGCGAGCTGCTCGCGCACCTGCCGCTTGGCGCGGGTCAGCATGCCGGTCATGCCGCTCAGGCGCAGCGGGCTCACGGCCCGGTTGAGGCCGATCATCATGGCGAAGTCGTCGGGCACGTCGAGCACCTCCTGCGCGCTCAGGCCCGTGAGCCCCTGGGCGAGGATCGACGCGAAGCCGCGCGTCGTGGGCGCCTCGGCGGGGGCGGTCGCGTAGAAGTGCACGCCGTCCGCCTCGATCTCCGCGAACGCCCGCACCGGGGACTGGCACTCCTCGACCTTCTCCAGCAGTCCGGGGGCGACGGCGTAGCGCTCCGGGACGTCGGGCAGCTCGTTGGCGAACTCCAGCAGGAGCTGCAACCGCTCGCGCTCACCGAGCTCGAGGAAGCTCTCGCGGATCTCGGTCAGGACGGCGGGCAGCGGGGCGGTGTCGCTCATGGGTCCATTCTGGCGTGAGTCGGGGGAATGGTTTCGACAGGCTCAACCACCGGTCGTTGAGCTCGACCGTCGGTGGCCGAGCGCAACGACCGGTGGTTGAGCCTGTCGAAGCCCCGGTGGGCTCAGGCCGCGTACTCGCCCGGCTCGGCGCCCGCGACGATCGGGACGCGCACGGCGTTGCCCCACTCGGTCCACGAGCCGTCGTAGTTGCGCACCTTCTCCAGGCCCAGCAGGAAGTGCAGGGCGAACCAGGTGTGCGAGGAGCGCTCGCCGATGCGGCAGTAGGTGACGACCTCGTCGTCGGTGGTGATGCCGAGCCCGCCGGCCTGGTAGATGGCCTCCAGCTCGGCGCGGGTCTTGTACGTGCCGTCCTCGGCCACGGCGGTGGCCCACGGGACGGACCGGGCGGTGGGGATGTGGCCGCCGCGCAGCACGCCCTCCTCCGGGTAGTCCGGGATGTGCAGGCGCTCGCCGGTGTACTCGGGGGTGGAGCGGATGTCGACGATCGGGCCCTTGCCCAGGTGGTCGAGCACGTCCTCCTTGAAGGCGCGGAACGTGACGTCGTCGCGCTCGACGGTGGGGTAGTCGGCGGGGGCGGGCTCGGGCACCTCGGTGGTCAGCTCGCGGCCCTCGGCCACCCACAGGTTGCGGCCGCCGTCGAGCAGGCGCACGTCCTGGTGGCCGAACAGGGTGAACACCCAGGCGCTGTACGCGGCCCACCAGTTGTTCTTGTCGCCGTAGATCACGATGGTGGTGTCGCGGCCGATGCCCTTGGAGCCGAGCAGCTCGGCGAAGCCGGCGCCGTCCAGGTAGTCGCGCTCGACGGGCTGGAGCAGGTCGGTGTGCCAGTCGATCTTGACGGCACCGGGGATGTGGCCGGTCTCGTAGAGCAGCACGTCCTCGTCCGACTCGACGACCACCAGGTCGGAGGTGCCGACGGCGCCGGCGGCGAGCTGTTCGGCGAGCCACGCCGTGGTGACGAGACGGTCGGGGTGGGCGTACTCCGCGAGCCGCGGGGACGGGTCGAGTGGTGCGGGCATGGGGGACTCCTCGGGTACGGGTCTATCGGTGTGAGCCAGGGCGGTCTGTGTGGCCGTCCGTGACTACCGAACCATGCGTGCCCCGCAACGTGTCCAGAACCTGGTCATCGTCTCACGATGTGGTCATTGCGATGCTGTGACGTGATCGCGCCATTCTCGATGTGACTCCTGCCACACATCGTAGGGTGAGAGGAAGCCGTGACGACGACGTCGGAGGCAGCCATGACGCACGACCGCACCCGCTGGGTGGAGGCCGCACGCGAGTCCTTCCTCACCACCGGGGACGTGGCCCCGGGCCTGCCGCCCACGGTCGCGGACTCCTGGCGGCGCAGCCGCCGCTCGGGAGCCGACGCCGACACCCCGCGCATCGCCGACGTCATGGCAGGCCCGGACCTGGAGGACCACCGCCGCACTCACCCGCTCGGGGCGGTGATGCCGCTGGTGCGCACCATGCTCGGTGACGCGGCCGTCGCGGACGGGCTCGTCGTGGCGGTGGGCGACGACGCCGGCCGCCTGCTGTGGGTCGACGGCACCGGCCGGGCGCGCACCGCCACCGACCGCGTCGGCTTCGTGCCCGGGGCCCTGTGGCGTGAGGACACCGTGGGCACCAACGCGCCCGGCACGGCACTCGCCACCCGGCGCCCCGTCCGGGTCCGGGGCGCCGAGCACTTCGCGCACGCCGTCCACACGCTGAGCTGCGCCGCGGCACCCGTGATCGACCCGCGCACCGGGGCCACGCTCGGCGTCATCGACGTCACCGGAGGGCGGCAGGCCGGCTCCCGGATGACGGTGGCGCTCGTCCAGGCGACGGCCGAGCAGGTGGCCCGGGACCTGGCCCGGGACCGGGCGCACGACCGGGCCGGGGTGGGCGACCCGGGCCGGGCGCGCAGCGCCGGACGGTCGCCGCTGGCCCCGGCAGACCTGCACGTGCTCGGCCGCAGACCCGCCCTCGCCACCCCGGCCGGCCCCGTGCGGCTCTCCCTGCGCCACGCGGAGATCCTCACCCTCCTGGCCGCCGCGCCCTCCGGGCTGAGCGCGGGCGAGCTCGCCGTCCTGCTCCACCCGGGGCACCTGTCGCACGTCGCCGTGCGCGCCGAGGTGTCCCGTCTGCGCCGCGTCGTCGGCCCGCTGCTCGCCGGGTCCCGGCCCTACCGGCTCGCCCGCCCGGTCCGCACGGACGCCGACGTCGTGCATTCCCACCTGGCGTGCGGTCACGTGGCCGACGCCGTCGCCGCCTACCGCGCACCGCTGCTGGTGCACTCGGCCGCCCCCGGCGTCGAACGGCTGCGGGCCGACCTGTCGGCGCAGGTGCGGGCCGCCGCCCTGGCCGCGGGCGGTGACGCGCTCGCGGCCTGGGCCGCCACCGCCGAGGGCGCCGACGACCACGACGCGTGGGCGCGACTCGCACGCCAGGCAGACCCCGGCAGTCCGCTCGCGGTGCGCGCAGGCGCGCACCTGGCCGTGCTCGACACCCTCCTGGGCTGACCGCGCGGCGACGGCGGCGCTGCGGTGGCGGCGCTGCGGTGGCGGCGCTGCGGTGGCGGCGCTGCAGTGACGGCCGGCAGGTGCAACCCTCCTGCAACCCCCGCCCGCCTACGGTGACCGTGGCCGGCACGACGAGGTGCCGGTGACGTGCCAGACGAGGCGCCGGACCCGCAGCACACGGGTCCGTCTGCAGAGAGGCAGGACGCATGACGGTCTACGCAGCCCCCGGCCAGCCCGGGGCGGTCGCGCAGTACAGGTCGCGGTACGACCACTGGATTGGCGGGGAGTACGTGGCCCCCGCCGGAGGGCAGTACTTCGAGAACCCCAGCCCCGTCACGGGGCGCACCTTCACCGAGGTGGCCCGCGGCGACGCCGCCGACATCGACCGGGCGCTCGACGCGGCGCACGGTGCGGCCCGCGCCTGGGGCAAGACGTCGGCCACCGAACGGGCCAACATCCTCAACAAGATCGCCGACCGCATGGAGGCGAACCTGGAGAGCATCGCCGTCGCCGAGTCGTGGGAGAACGGCAAGCCCGTCCGCGAGACGCTGAACGCGGACATCCCGCTCGCCATCGACCACTTCCGCTACTTCGCCGGCGCCATCCGCGCCCAGGAGGGCTCGATCAGCCAGATCGACGACGACACCGTCGCGTACCACTTCCACGAGCCGCTCGGCGTCGTCGGGCAGATCATCCCGTGGAACTTCCCGATCCTCATGGCCACCTGGAAGCTCGCCCCGGCGCTCGCGGCCGGCAACTGCGTGGTGCTCAAGCCGGCCGAGCAGACCCCCGCGTCGATCCTGTTCCTCATGGAGCTGATCGCGGACCTGCTGCCGCCGGGGGTGCTCAACGTGGTCAACGGGTTCGGTGTCGAGACGGGCAAGCCGCTCGCGTCCTCCCCGCGCATCCGCAAGATCGCGTTCACGGGCGAGACCACCACGGGCCGCCTGATCATGCAGTACGCGAGCCAGAACATCATCCCCGTGACCCTGGAGCTGGGCGGCAAGAGCCCGAACATCTTCTTCGAGGACGTGGCTGCGGAGCGGGACGCCTTCTACGACAAGGCGCTCGAAGGCTTCACCATGTTCGCGCTCAACCAGGGCGAGGTGTGCACCTGCCCGTCGCGCGCGCTCATCCAGGGGTCCATCTACGACCAGTTCCTGGGCGACGCCCTGGACCGCACGCGGGCCGTCAAGCAGGGCAACCCGCTGGACACCGAGACGATGATCGGCGCGCAGGCCAGCACCGACCAGCTCGAGAAGATCCTCAGCTACATCGACATCGGCAAGGCCGAGGGCGCGAAGGTGCTCACGGGCGGGGAGCGCGCCGACCTGGGCGGCGACCTCTCGGGCGGCTACTACATGACGCCCACCGTGTTCGAGGGACGCAACTCCATGCGCGTCTTCCAGGAGGAGATCTTCGGTCCGGTGGTGGCCGTGACCCGGTTCTCCGACTACGACGACGCCATCTCGATCGCCAACGACACCCTGTACGGCCTGGGCGCCGGCGTCTGGTCGCGCGCCCAGAACCAGGCGTACCGGGCCGGACGGGATATCGAGGCCGGCCGCGTGTGGACGAACAACTACCACGCCTACCCGGCCGCGGCCGCGTTCGGCGGGTACAAGGGCTCCGGCGTCGGCCGCGAGAACCACAAGATGATGCTCGACCACTACCAGCAGACCAAGAACCTGCTGGTGAGCTACAGCCCCGACAAGCTCGGGTTCTTCTGAGCGGGGTCGTGATGGACACGCCCGCTCGCGTCGCCGTCACCCAGCCCGCAGCCGCGCTCCTCGCGCGGCTGCGGGCCCGGCACGGCGAGCTGATGTTCCACCAGTCCGGGGGCTGCTGCGACGGGTCGAGCCCCATGTGCTACCCGCAGGGAGAGTTCCTCACCGGTGACGCCGACGTGCTCCTGGGCACCCTGGAGATCGACGACTTCGAGGTGCCCGTGTGGATGGGCAAGGCGCAGTTCGAGTACTGGAAGCACACGCACCTGACCATCGACGTGGTGCCGGGGCGCGGCGCCGGGTTCAGCCTGGAGGCACCCGAGGGCGTGCGGTTCATCATCCGTTCCCGGCTGCTGACCGACGACGAGTGGGAGGCGCTGCGCGAGGCCTGACGGCCCGCGTGCGAGGCCTCAGGACGCGGCGGCCGCGGTCGCCGTCGTCCACTCCGCGAACCGTCCCACGGCGACCACCAGGGCGAGCACGAGCAGCACCACGTTGATGCCGAGCTGACGGGTCTCCCCGCGCCGGGTGTGCACCAGGATCGCGAGGAGCTGGAGCAGCGCCAGGCAGGCGGCGGCCACCGGGGTCAGCCAGGGCAGGGTGTCGGTGGCCTGCGGGAGGATCAGGCCCAGGGCACCGGCGATCTCGCACACCCCGATGAACCGCACGACGACGTCGGGGAACGCCTCCACCCACGGCATGCGCTGCTCCAGGGCCTTGCCCCGCAGCACCTTCACGCACCCGACCGCGAGGTAGACGGCCGCGAGCAGTCCCGCGAGGACCCACAGCGCGATGTTCATGCGCGATTCCTTCCGGTGTCACCGGTCCCGCGGGGGACCGGCCCGTGGCTGTCCCGGCGTCAGTGCCGGGTCACTCGCAAACTAGCGCCTGCCGCGACGCGCGAGAGCGCGCCGCGCGCACCGGGGCCCAACTGCCCGGGCCCCTGGTGTGCTTCAGCGCCGCGGTGGCGCCGTCGATCCCCGCACCACCAGGTCGGCCGGCACGGTCACCCGGTCTGCGCCCGGCCGCTTCGGGCCGTGGAGCTGGTCGAGCACCACGCGCACCAGCTCGCGGCCGATCGCGGGGAAGTCCTGGCGCACGGTCGTCAGGGGCGGCCACGTGAACTCGCCGAGCGCGATGCCGTCGAACCCGACGACGCTGACGTCCTGCGGGACGCGCCGGCCGCGTTCGTGCAGCGCCCGCAGGAGTCCGATCGCCATCTCGTCGTTGGCGCAGTAGACGGCGGTGACGTCGTCGGGTAGGTCGCGTCCGACGGCGTAGCCCGACGCCCCGGTCCAGTCGCCGCGCCACGGTTGCGGGGGGCGGATCCCGGCGCGCTCCAGGGCGCGCTCCCAGGACGAGGAGCGCATGGCGGCCGGCTCGGAGTCGGTGGGGCCGGCCAGGTGGTGGACGACGGTGTGGCCCAGTGCGAGCAGGTGGTCGACCGCCGCGTAGGTGCCGCCCACCTGGTCGGCGACGACGGCGGGGTAGCGGCCCACGAGCCGCGAGTCGGAGACGACGACGGGGAGGCTGGTGGGCAGGGCGAGCGACTGCGGGGTGGCGGTCTCGGCCCGGATGATCACGAGACCGTCGATGGCCTGGTGAGTCAGGCGTAACGCCGCCCCCTGCCAGTCGCCGTCGGCGGCGGGGCCGACGTCCACGATGGTCACGGCAAGGTCGTGGGCCCGAGCCGCCTCGATGACGCCCTGCGTCGTCAGCGCCTCGCCCGTGCGCTGGAACCGGTGGGCGAGCAGCCCGATGGTGCCGAACTCCCCGTTGCGCAGCGCGCGGGCCGCGTGGTTGGGCGAGTATCCGAGCTGGTCCATGGCTGCCAGGACGCGGGCGCGGGTCTCGGGGCGCACGGTGCCGGTGCCGGTGGAGACCCGGGAGACGGTCTGGGCGGAGAGGCCGGCCAGCCGCGCGACGTCCTGGATCGAGGGGCCGCGGCGTTGGATCGACACGGCGCCAGGGTATCCGATGTGACGTCACCATCGGACGATGCCGTGACAAAAACGTGATGGTTCAGCCGTTGACAGCGCCTCAGAGGCGGCGGAGTGTTTACGTCAACAATACGGTGTTTACGTCACCACGTGTTCACATCACCGGTGTGCCGGCGCAGCTGGGCGCACCCGAACGAAGGAGTTCGACACCGATGTCTGCCATGAAACGACGGACCCGTGCCCTGGTGGCCGCGGTCGCGGTACTTCCCTTGCTCGCCACAGCCGCGTGCAGCTCGGACGGCGACGGTGACGCGGGAGGCTCGACCGACGGGGGCAACACGCTGACCGTGTGGGCGTGGGACCCCGCGTTCAACATCTACGCGATGCAGGAGGCCGAGAAGATCTACCAGGCCGATCACCCGGACTTCACGCTCGACATCGTCGAGACCCCCTGGGACGACCTGCAGACCAAGCTCACCACTATCGCCCAGTCGGGCAAGACGGACGAGCTGCCCGACATCTTCCTGGTGCAGAACAACGCGTTCCAGAAGAACGTCATCAACTACCCGGACGTGTTCGGAGACTTCTCCGGCTCCGACGTCGACTTCTCGCAGTTCCCGCAGGCCGTCGTGGACTACTCGGTGGTCGACGGCACCAACTACGGGTTGCCGTTCGACAACGGCACCGCGGTGACCGGCCTGCGCACCGACGTGCTGGAGGAGGCCGGGTACACCATCGACGACTTCACGGACATCACCTGGGACCAGTACCTGACGATGGGCAAGGACATCCTCGCCAAGACGGGCAAGCCGATCCTGTCCGGCGTGGCCGGTGAGGCGGACACCATCATGATGATGCTCCAGTCCGCGGGCGCCTCCCTGTTCGACGACGACGGCAACCCGACCATCAGCGGGAACAAGGCGCTGCTCGCCGCCATCGACATGTACCAGCAGCTCGTGGAGTCGGGTGTGCTCACGGAACGCAACTCGTGGGACGAGTACGTCTCCACGTTCGTCAACGGCGAGGTGGCGGGCGTCGTCAACGGCGTCTGGATCCTCGGGTCCGTCCAGACGGCCACCGACCAGTCGGGCAAGTGGGCCATCACCAACGTGCCCAAGCTCGCCGGCGTCGACGGCGCCACGAACTACACGGCCAACGGCGGCTCCTCGTGGGCGATCAGCGCGAACGCCAACAGCGACCTGGCCGCCGACTTCCTCAACGCGACCTTCGCGGGCTCCACCGAGCTGTACGACACGATCCTGCCGAAGTCGGGCGCCCTGGCGAACTGGACCCCGGCCGGACAGAGCGAGGTCTACGCGCAGCCGCAGGAGTTCTTCGGCGGCGACGCCATCTTCGCCAAGGTCGTGGAGTTCGCCACGCACGTGCCCAGCAACAACACTGGCGCGTACTACTACGAGGGCCGAGACGCCGTGAGCACCGCGATCACCAAGATCATGCAGGGCACCGACCCGGCCGACGCGCTCAAGGAGGCGCAGTCGACCGTCGAGTTCGACATGCAGTGACCTGACCCCGCCCCTCCCGTCATCCTGCGCGAGCGGAGCGAGTCGCAGGACCCATGGCCGACACGGGTCATGGGTCCTGCGACCACGCGCAGGATGACGGGAGCCTGATCGAAAGGTGGTGCCCGCATGTCGACGGCGACATACTCGGCGCTCGCACGACGACGGTCCCTGACTGGCTGGACGTTCCTGATCCCTGCCGCGCTGCTCATCGCCTGGATGAACTTCTGGCCGATGCTCCAGGCGTTCCTCCTGTCCTTCAAGACGGGCCGCGGCACCCGTCTGCAGACCGCCGAGCCGCTGTGGATGAACTACCGGCGCCTGCTCGAGGACGACATCTTCCACACCACCATCACCAACACCCTGATCTACCTCGTGGTGCAGGTGCCGATCATGCTCGTGCTCGCCCTGGTGCTGGCGACGCTGCTGAACAGCCCGAGGCTCCGGTTCAAGGGGCTGTGGCGCACCGCCATCTTCCTGCCCTGTGCCGTCGGGCTCGTGTCCTACGCGCTGGTGTTCCGCACCATGTTCTCCACCGAGGGGCTGGTCAACGACATCCTGCGCGGGCTCGGCTTCATCGACGCACCGATCAACTGGCTCGGCCAGCCGGGAACGGCCCGGCTGGTCATCATCCTGGGCCTGCTGTGGCGGTGGACGGGCTACAACATGGTCTTCTACCTGGCCGCGCTCCAGAACGTCGATCCGGCCACCTT
>BCWJ01000004.1 GCA_001592145.1 Xylanimicrobium pachnodae JCM 13526 = NBRC 107786
CGACGGGCTCGACCACCGGTGGTCGAGCCCGTCGAGACCCTCCGGTCTCACTGCACGCCGATGCCGGCCCGGGCGATGCTGAAACCCCGGCCACCCTTGTCGTCCTTGCAGGACATGCCCTGCTCGGTGGACGTGCACGTGAACTGACCCTTCGTGATCGACTCGCCGTAGCCGAGCAACGTCGCATCCGCGGCGGCGTGCTGCGGCTGCTGGTCGGCGGGCACGCACGGCAGGGTCACCTCGCCGGTCTGCGCGCTGACCGTGACGCGGTAACCGACCGTGCCGTCGCAGCCCTCGACCGGGGCCGGCTGCTGGGTCAGCTGCGCGATCCCGCAGCTCGCCTCCGCCTCGGTGATCTCACACGTGATGTTGCCGGTCGGGGACGCGAACGCCGCGAGCACCTCAGCGGCGGGTGCGTCCGGCGACGGGGACGGCGACTGCTGGTCGCTGGTGACGGTGGACGGTCCCGCCTCGTCATCGGTGCCGGGCCGGGTGAGCTGGTTCCACGCGAACGCGACGACGCCGACGAGCACGACGACGCCGAGCACGGCGAAGGCGGCCCGGAGGGCTGGTGACCGCCGGGAGGACCCGGCGGGAGCCTCGTCCGCCGGCGCATAGCCAGGCTGTTCGTAGCCGGGCTGTTCGTAGCCCGACTGCCCGTAGCCGGGCTGGGCGTAGCCGGGCTGGGCGTACCCGGGCTGGGCGTAGCCGGACTGGGCGTAGCCCTGCCCCGGGGCCGGTCCGCCGCCGGGCGCGAAGGCGGGGGGCGTGGCTGCGGGCGCGGCGTAGCCTCCCGGGTCCGGGGCGGCCGCCGTCTGCTGGGCGGCGGCCTGACCGAACCAGTCGCCCTGATCGGGCGCGGGCGTCGGCGGGAACGCCACCCCGCGCTGCTGCGGAGGGGCGGGCAGCGGGGCGGCCGCGGCGAACGGCGAGGCCGGCGCTGCCGGACGGCTACGGCGGATCGCCGAGACACGCTGCACGGTGGGCGGCGTGGCGGGCGCCGGCGGTACCGCGGGCTGCTGGACGGGGGCCGGCGGGGGCGGCGCGACGGGCGGGGCCGGCACGGGCGGCAGCGCGGGTGCCGGACCTTCGACCGCGTCGGCGGGGACGACGGCGAAGGGCGCGGTCGGGATGTCGTCGTTCGACAGGACGTGACGCGGGGCCCCGGCGGCGCCGGTGCCGGCGTCGTCGTCCGCGGGCGGCGGCGGCACGGGGCCTGGGATCGGGTTGGACATCGAGGACTCTCCCTCCGAGCACGTTCCGGGTCACCCCGGCCATCAGGCCGCCCGGCGTTGCGCGGCAGCGCACCGGGCAGGATGTCACGTTCACCCACGCGAGTCGAACAGAGTCCCGGCGAGCACGGTGCCCGATCGGTCACCGCACCCCACTGTGAGTCGACCGCGGGCGGTGAGAGGATCGCGGAGGGGTCACGGAATCGAGGCCCCGACGTGCCGCCCGACGGGCACGACCCGGCGGGCCAGACAAGGGAGAACCTGTGCCCGGACAGAACCTGACCCGCGCCGAGGCGGTCGAGCGCGCCGGCGCCGTGACCGCCGTCGAGTCGTACGCCATCACGCTCGACCTGACCACCGGACCGCAGACGTTCGCCTCGGCGACGACGATCCGCTTCACGGCGACGCCGGGCGCGGACACGTTCCTCGACCTCGTGGCGCCCGCGGTGCGCGCCGTGACGCTCAACGGCGTGGCGCTCGATCCCGCGCAGGTGTTCGCGGACTCGCGCATCGCGCTGGCCGGCCTGGCCGCGCAGAACGAGGTGACCGTCGTCGCGGACTGCGGCTACACCAACACGGGCGAGGGCCTGCACCGGTTCGTGGACCCGGTGGACGGTGAGGTGTACCTGTACACGCAGTTCGAGGTGCCGGACGCGCGCCGGGTGTTCGCCACGTTCGAGCAGCCGGACCTCAAGGCGACGTACCAGCTCACCGTGACGGCCCCGGCCCGCTGGGAGGTCGTGTCCAACCAGCCGACGCCGGAGCCCGTGGCCACGGGCGCGAGCGTCACGGTCGTGGAGGGCAAGGACGCCGAGCCCGTCACGACGTGGACGTTCGAGCCCACCCCGCGCCTGTCCACCTACCTGGTCGCGCTGGTCGCGGGCCCCTACGCCGTCGTGCGCGACTCCCTGACCTCGACGGATGGCCGCGAGATCCCGCTGGGCGTGTTCTGCCGCCAGTCCCTGTCGCAGTACCTGGACGCCGACTACATCGTGGACATCACCCGGAAGGGTTTCGCGTTCTACGAGGAGGCGTTCGAGTACCCGTACCCGTTCGACAAGTACGACCAGCTCTTCGTGCCCGAGTACAACATGGGCGCGATGGAGAACCCCGGCTGCGTCACGTTCACCGAGGCGTACGTGTTCCGCGGGTCGGTGCCGGACGGGCGCAAGGAGCGCCGGGTCGTGACGATCCTGCACGAGCTGGCCCACATGTGGTTCGGCGACCTGGTGACCATGAAGTGGTGGAACGATCTGTGGCTCAACGAGTCGTTCGCCGAGTTCGCCTCGACCCTCGCCACGGCTGAGGCCACCGAATGGACGGAGGGCTGGACCACGTTCGCGGCGTCGGAGAAGACGTGGGCGTACCGTCAGGACGCGCTGCCGTCCACACACCCGATCGTCGCGGAGATCCGCGACCTGGAGGACGTGTACACGAACTTCGACGGCATCACGTACGCCAAGGGCGCCTCGGTGCTCAAGCAGCTCTACGCGTGGGTGGGCCGCGAGCAGTTCATGAAGGGCCTGGCGGCGTACTTCCGCAAGCACGAGTTCGCCAACACCGAGCTGCGCGACCTGCTCGTGGAGCTCGAGGCCACCAGCGGGCGCGACCTGGAGGCGTGGAGCCGGGCCTGGCTGGAGACGGCCGGTACCAACACGCTCACCCCCGCCGTCGTCGTGGGGGACGACGGCACGATCGCGTCGTTCGAGATCCACCAGTCCGCCCCCGCCGACCACCCGACGCTGCGCCCGCACCGCCTGGGCATCGGCTACTACTCCCTCGACGACGCGGGGGCCGTGGTGCGCACCCACCAGGTGATCGTCGACGTCGACGGGCCGGTCACCGCCGTCCCCGAGCTCGTGGGCACGCAGCGTCCCGGACTCATCCTCCTCAACGACGACGACCTCGCCTTCGCCAAGGTGCGCCTCGACTCCGACTCGCTCGCGTTCGCCGTCGCGAACCTGGGCAAGATCCGCGACTCGCTGGCCCGGGGCGTCATCTGGGGCTCCGCGTGGGATGCGGTGCGCGACGGTGAGGCTCCGGCGTCGTCGTTCGTGGACCTGGTGCTGAACAACGTGGCGGCCGAGACCGAGTCGACCACCATCACGATGGTGCTGGGCCAGCTCGGCACGGCGGCAGGCATCTACGCCGACCCGGCCCGCCGCACCGCGCAGACGGTGCGCGCGGCCGACGCCGTGTGGGCCCTCGCGCAGGACGCCGCCCCCGGATCGGACCTCCAGCTCCAGCTCGTGCGGTCGTTCTCGGCGCTGGCCTCCACGCCGGAGCACGTCGCACCGCTGGCCGGCTTGCTGTCGGGCGACGTCGTGCTCGCGGGCCGCGAGATCGACACCGATCTGCGCTGGGACGTGCTGCAGGGACTCGTCGCGCTCGGCGCGGCAGGCGACGGCGAGATCGACGCGGCGCTCGCCGACGACGACACGGCCAACGGGCGGCAGGCCGCGGCGCGCGTGCGCGCGTCGAAACCGACGACGGCGGACAAGGAGGCGGCGTTCTCGTCCATCGTGGACGTGCAGGACGTGCCCAACGCCATCATCCGCGCGACGGCGACCGGCTTCCGCCGGGTGACGGACGCCACGGTGATCGAGCCCCTGGTGGGCCGGTACCTCGATGCGCTGCTGCCGATCTGGGAGTCGCGCTCCTACCAGATGGCGGAGGAGCTCATCGAGGGCCTGTACCCGCTGCCCGTCGCGACGACGGCGCTGCGCGACGCCGTCCGGGGGTGGCTCGACGCGCACCCGGACGCGGCACCCTCGCTCCGCCGCATGGTGGTCGAGGGCCTCGCGGACACCGAGCGCGCCCTGAGCGCCCAGGCGGTGGACGCCGCCTGAGCGGTGGTTTCGGCGGGCTCAACCAGCGGTGGTTGAGCCCGCCGAAACCCGTCAGCCCTCGTTCAGGGCGGTGATCAGCGAGCGCAGGCGCTGGGACTCGAACAGGTCCTCCAGCAGGATCGGGTTGCCGCCCGAGTCGCCCAGCGGCACCTTCCAGTTGGGGTACTCCTGGTCGGTGCCCGGCTGGTTCTGCGAGCGCCGCTCGCCCACCATGTCCACGAGTTGCACGCCGAACAGGGCCGATGGTGCCTGGCGCAGGTAGCGGTGCATGGCCTCGACGATCTCGCGTTCGGAGGCGTCCTCCCCCACCAGGCCACGCTCGACGAGGGCGCGCACGAACAGCTCACGCTCCTCGCGGGCGCGGCGGCGCACCACCTCGACGGGCTCGGTGAGCAGGCCCAGCCGCTCGCGCAGGTCCACGTGCTCGCCGGCCAGGTACCCGGCGGTGGGCGGCATGTCGTGGGTGCCGACGGACGCCATGGCCAGGTGGCGGTAGTGCTCGGGCGGCATCGGTCGGCCGTTCTCGTACTCGAACCACATGACGGAGGTGCCGAGCACCCCGCGGTCGGCCAGGTAGTCGCGCACCCACGGCTCGAACACGCCCAGGTCCTCGCCGACGACGACGGCGCCGGCGCGCTGCGCCTCCAGGCACAGGATGCCCACCATGGCCTCGTGGTCGTAGGACACGTAGGTGCCGGCCGATGCCTTGGAGCCGCCCGGGATCCACCACAACCGGAACAGCCCGAGGATGTGGTCGGCGCGCAGCGCGCCCGCGGAGCGCAGCACGGTGCGCAGCATGTCACGGTAGGGGGCGTACCCGGCCTTGGCGAGCGCGCGCGGGTTCCACGGCGGCTGCGACCAGTTCTGCCCCTGCTGGTTGTACATGTCCGGCGGGGCACCCACCTCGACGCCGCGGGCCAGGTAGGCGCCGTTGGCCCAGGCGTCGGCGCCCTCGGGGTGCACGCCCACGGCGAGGTCGTGCATGATGCCGATCTTCATGCCGGCCTCGCGTGCGGTGCGCTGCGCGGTGGCCTTCTGCTCGTCGGCCACCCACTGCAGCCACGTGTGGAAGTCGACGCGCTCGGCCAGCTCCTCGCGCAGCGCGGCGACGGCGGGCGCGTCCGGGGTGGCGAGCTCGCGCGGCCAGTCCTTTCCGGCCAGGTGCTCGCTGATGGCGCACCAGGTGGCGTAGTCGCGCAGGCCCTTGCCCTGTTCGGCCACGAACTCCTCGAACGCGGCCTGGCGGGCGGCCCGGCGCGGCGCCGTGTACACGACCTCGAGCGCGGCCTTCTTCGCGGCCCACACGGCGTCGCGGTCGATGGGGCCCGGGTCGGTGGCCAGGTCGCGCACGGGGTCGGCAGCCCACTCGACCAGCGAGCGGTCGGCGGCGGAGAGGTACGCGGTCTCCGCGATGTCCTCGACGCGCACGTACAGCGGGTTGAGGAAGCGCCGCGACGTCGGCAGGTACGGCGACGGCGTCATGGGCGCGGTGGGCTCGGCCGCCGCGAGCGGGTTGACCGCCACGAAGTCGGCTCCGCCGCGGTGCGCGGCCAGCCAGGCGATGTCGGCGAGGTCGGCCAGGTCACCCAGCCCCCACGAGGTGCGCGAACGCACCGAGTAGAGCTGCACCAGCAGCCCCCAGACCTGCGACTGCTCGACGGCGGGCGGCAGCGTGAGCCGCTGCGGCGTGACGATCAGCGTGGCGGCGGTGTCGGTGCCGTCGAAGCTCGCGTGGATGGTGTGCCAGCCCAGCGGCAGGTCCGCGGGCACGGCGAACGTCGCCCGCCCGGTCAGCCGGCCGTCGACGACGCGCGGCTCGACGTAGTGGTCCACCTGCGTCAGGTCGCGCCGTTCGCGGTGGCCGCGCCGCGCCGCGAGGGGCTCCGCGCCGTCGATCTCGACCCAGACGCCGACGCCGGATCCGTCGGGAACGTGCACGGGGACGGTGGCGTCCACGCCCTGGCGTACGACGACGGTGGGCGGCAGCGGGTGGCGCCACTCCTCGTCCCGGGCCAGCGCGAGGGACAGCTGCACCTGGCGGTCGGACGTCGCGGGGACGCCGAGCGCCTCCAGCACGGCGACCAGCGTGGACGCGCTGACCTGCACGTGGGAGCCGTCGAAGGCGTGGAAGTCGGTCCGCACCCCGTGCACGTGCGCGAGCTCGCGGAGCGCTGCGGGAATCTCTTCGGGTGGCGTGGGGTGGGTCACGGGTTCGATCTTGCCATCTGGCCCTCCGCAGGTCCTGGCGGCGTCCGCGTCGGGACGTGCAGCAGGCGCCATGCCGCGCGAGCAACCGTCGGTTGATCCTGGGGACACCGCACCCCGTCACGGAACGGTCACATGCTCCCGTTACCGTGGGGCGGTGACCGTCCTCCCCCTCACCGCCCCCACGCCGTCTCCGAGCCCCGGCTCCATCGTCGAGGAGACGGCGACCGCCGTCGTCGGGTTCTGGGACAAGTTCTGGGACTGGTTCCTCGGCTGGCCCGTCCAGGTGCTGATCATCCTCGCGGTCGGTCTGGTCGCGCTCGCCGTCGTCCGGCGCGTGATCGCGCACGCGACCGACCACATCGCGCAGGGCTATCAGCGGGCGTACCTCGCGACGGAGGAGGCCACAGGAAGCGGGGGCAAGCGCCGCAGGCGTGCGGCGCTCGTGCCGGACACGCTCAGCCTCGTGACGCCCGAGATCAAGCAGCGGCGGGCGCAGCGTGCCCGCACGGTCGGCTCGGTCCTGACGTCGGCGACAACGATCCTGATCGCCGCGCTGATGGTTCTCGCGATCCTCGGCGCCATCGGTGCGGAGCAGGTGGCGCAGTACCTCTGGGGCACTGCCGGGATCCTCGCCGTCGCCCTCGGTTTCGGCGCGCAGTCGCTGGTGCGCGACTTCCTGTCCGGCCTGTTCATCCTCATCGAGGACCAGTTCGGAGTGGGCGACGAGGTGGACCTGGGTGCCGGGGCGGCCGGGGTCGTCGAGAAGGTGGACCTGCGCCTGACCCATGTGCGCGCCTTCGACGGCACCCTGTGGCACGTGCGCAACGGCGAGATCCTGCGCGCCGGCAACCACACCCAGCAGTGGGCGCGCGCGGTGGCCGAGATCACGGTGCCGATCGGGTCGGACGTCGACGTCGTACGCGCCGCCCTGGGACGGGCGGTGGACGCGGTGCAGGGCGACGCGGCGCACGCCGCGAACCTGCTGGAGCCGCCCAGCGTGCGCGGTGTCGACTCGATCACCGATGGCGCCTACGCGTTCACCCTGCACGCGCGGGTGCGGCCGGGCACCGACGGGGACATGAAGCGCGCGCTGCTGGTGGCCTCGTACGCGGCGCTGCGGGACGCGGGCATCATCGTCACGTCGGCCCAGCCCGAGGCGTAACCGGGCCGTGGCACGCGAACGCCGGTGACCGACGGGTCACCGGCGTTCGCCTCACCTGTTCAGCGACGCAGCGTGTCCAGCTCTGCCGCGAGGTCGTCGGCCTCCGGACCCACGATCACCTGGATGACCCGGCCGGAACGCACCACGCCGAACGCGCCCGACTTCTTGAGCTGCGGCTCGTCGACGAGCGACGGGTTGGTCACCTCGACGCGCAACCGTGTGATGCACGGCTCCAGCTCCACGATGTTCGTGGTGCCACCCAGCGCCGCGAGGATCTGGTCAGCCTTTGTCATTCCTGCTCTCCCGTCCCTTGCGCCCTTGCAGGTCCCGACCCAGCCTAGCCCCCTTGCGGCGCCCCCGAGGACGTACCGGGCACGAGGCGGGCTCTGGCACGATGAGCCGGTGACACCTGACAGCTTCTACGACACCGTGGGCGGGCACGAGACGTTCGTGCGGCTCGTGGACGTCTTCTACGAGGGCGTGGCGCGCGACGACGTGCTGCGCGAGATGTACCCCGAGCAGGACCTGACCGGGGCACGGCACCGCCTGACCACGTTCCTGGAGCAGTACTGGGGCGGGCCGACGACGTACTCGCAGGAGCGGGGGCACCCGCGGCTGCGCATGCGGCACGCCTCGTACAAGGTGAACCCGGAGGCCCGCGACCGCTGGCTGGCGCACATGCGCACCGCGCTCGACGCGCTCGCCCTCCCGCCCCTGCAGGAGGCCGAGTTCTGGGACTACCTGGAGCGGGCGGCCCATTCCCTCATCAATACCTTCGAGGAATGATCCGGAGCGCAGCGGAGGGTGAGGGCCGCCGCGAAGCAAGGCACTCGCCCGCAGCGAAGCGCAGGATCATTCCGACCAGACAGTTCGAGGAGTAGGAGAAGTAGCACGTGGAACCATCAGCCTCCCCCGACGCCCTCGACCGCCTGCTCGCGGTCCTCGACCTGCGGGAGATCGAGGGGTGGGGGCCGCGCGGCGAGGACGACCTGTTCCGCGGTGGGTCCATGCCTGCACTCGGGAACCGCGTGTACGGCGGGCAGGTGCTCGCCCAGGCCGTCATGGCGTGCGGGCGCACCGTGGTCGGGGATCGCCCACCGCACTCGATGCACGCGTACTTCCTGCGGGAGGGCGCGATCGACGTGCCGATCGACTTCGCCGTGGAGCGCCTGCGTGACGGCCGCTCGTTCTCGGCCCGGCGCACCCACGCGATCCAGAACGACAAGCCGATCCTGTCGCTGACGACGTCGTTCCAGGAGGAGCAGGCGGGGTACGACTATCAACGGGCGGCGCCGGCGGGGGTACCGGAGCCGGAGCAGGTGCGCAGCGCGTTCGACGAGCTGGGGAGCATCGACAACCCGGCGGCGCGCTGGTGGTCGGTGGACTCGGCGTTCGAGCTGGCCCATGTGGGCGGGTCGTTGTTCCTGCGCCCGGACGCCGAACCCCGGGACCGCCAGATGGTGTGGGTGCGGGCCCGGCACCGGATCGAGTCCGACGACGTCCTGCTGCACCGGGCGCTGCTGGCGTACGCGTGCGACCAGGTGATGCTGGAGCCGGTGCTGCGCGGCGCCGGGAAGTCATGGCTGGACGTGGGGCACGGGGTGCCGATGGCGAGCCTGGACCACGCCATGTGGTGGCACCGGCACGCGCGCGTGGACGACTGGCTGCTGTTCGTGCAGGAGGCGCCCACGGCGCAGGGCGGCCGGGCGCTGGGTTTCGCGCGGGTCTATACGCGTGACGGGGTGCTGGTGGCGTCGATCGCGCAGGAGGGCATGGTTCGCCTGCCGGCGTGACGGGTGGGTCAGCGGCGGAAGACCGGTGCGGGCTCCTGGAACTCGTGCCAGGCCGCCCGCTCGTCGTCGGCGATGCGGCGGGGTTTGCCGGTGGCGCGGTCGATGACGACGATCGTCGTCGTCGCCTTGACGTACGGGTCGGCGCCGCTGGCGGGGCCCGTGCGCGGGAACCCGGCGGGGGCGCCGTCGTGCACCTCGTAGCAGACCTCCAGGCTGGCCCCGCCGATCGCGCCGATCCACAGCTCGACGCGCACGGGCGTGCGTGTGAACGCGAGCGGGCGCAGGTACTCGATGCGCTGCCCGGCGACGAAGGTGTGCGAGGACGCGGCGGGGCCGGTCTCCAGGATGGCAGTGGGCCAGTCCTCCCCCACCTCGTCGGCGGTGTGCCGCCAGAACGCGGTGATGCGCGCCTCCTCCAGGAGCCGGAACATCTCGACGTTGTTGACGTGCTGGTAGGCGTCGAGGTCGGACCAGCGGGTGGCTACGGGTACGTGCAGTCGGGTCACCGGTGCAGGTTATCGCCGCCGGCGCCGTCGTCGAGTCGTCGCAGCGCCGCGTCCAGCGCCGCGTGCCCGGCGGCGTCGTCGGCTCCGAGCTGGCGCACGACGACGGCGAAGGCGTCGGCGGCGGCGGCCAGGTCGGCAGCGGTCTGGGCGGTGTCGGGCGGGCGACGGCCGGGGCCGCGCACGAAGGTGCCGCGGCGGCCCTGGGTCTCGATCAGGGCGTCGCGGGCGAGCTCGTCGTAGACGCGCGCGACGGTGCCGCGAGATCGGCGTCGTCGTCGTCTGGCAGGTCGACGACTGCGACGCGCTGCGCGACGCGCCCATCGAGGGTGACCTGTGGGGCATCCCGTTCCTGACGTGGCGCACCATCGTCGGGACGTCGATGACGTCGGGCACGTCCGATGCGAACGTCCCCCAGGGGAGCGCCGCGCAGGAGCTCCTGGAGCAGGCGGGCGCCTGCCCCGCGCTCGGCCAGGACGCGAACGCCTAGGACGCCGCGATCGCCGCCGCCGTGCGGGCGCGGGCCAGCGCGATCATCTCCTCCTGGATGGGGCGTCGCACCAGGTCGTCGGCCACGCGCGCCACGGACTCGCGCAGGCGTTTGCGGGCGGCGGAGGCGCGGCGCCGCGCCCCGATCCCGGCGCACACCCGGAACACCAGCGCGAGCAGGATGCCGACGACGACGCCGAGCACCACGAGGACGGTCGCCCACGGCAGGTCGACGCCGCGCCCGGTGCCACCCCAGTCCGCCCCGCCCACGGTCAGCACGGGTGTCGGCAGCGCGGGAAGCTGGAAGTACGCGAGCAGGAACGCGAGCCCCAACCAGAGCAGCCCGGCCACTGCGGTCAGCAGCACCAGCCACTGCAGCACGTTCGCCAGCCGCCACCACAGCGGCCGGCGCCCCGCTTCCAGCCGGGTGCCCGCCACCGCCTGGTCCAGGGCGTCGGGCAGCCGGTCGAACCCTTCGGCGGTGCGGTGCCGCGTGGCGAGCACCCACGGTTCGGGCGCGCCCGCCGTCATCTGGTCCACGTACGCGCGCACGGCGGTCGCGGACTGAGCGCGCACCCCGGCACGCGCGGCGGGCAGCGACGTGACGGCCAGGTCGGGCCGGTCGGCGGGGACGCGGTGCGCGTCGGGGCGCAGGCCGATGCGGCGCAGCGGGTCGGGCCGCAGCCGGCCCAGCCAGCGGGTCAGCGGCCAGCCGGTCGCTTGGCGGGCGTCCTTGACGGCGGCCCGGCGCACTGCCTCGGTCACCACCGGCACGCCCGCGGCGTCCTCCAGGGCGGCGTGCAGCGCGACCCGCGCCTTGTCCCCGGCACGTTCCGAGGGTGACTGCCCGCACGCCGTCAGCAGCCGGGCGGCCACGGCCCGCTCGTCGAGCGCGAGCCGCGCCGTCGCCGCCTCGCGTCGCTGCGCGGCCTCGGCCAGCAGGTCGCGCAGCCGGTCGATGCCCTCGCCCGTCCGCGCCGACGCCGTCACCACGCGCGCGCCCGCCAGGCCGTCCGCCGCGACGAGCCGTTCCAGGTCGGCCCGCATCGCTTCGGCGTCGGACGGTGCCAGGCGGTCCACCTGGTTGAGCACCACCACGACGACGTCGCCGCGTCCCGCGAGCGGCCGCAGGTACCGCTCGTGCAGGGCGGCGTCGGCGTACTTCTGCGGGTCCACCACCCACACCAGCAGGTCGGCGCGCTCCACGAGCCGTTCGGCGCGCACCCGGTGCTCGACCACCACGGAGTCGTGGTCGGGCAGGTCGAGCAGCACCAGGCCGGTGGTGGCACCGGCGGGGGTCTGATGGCGGCGGAACAGCCCGGTCACACCGCGAGCGGGAGTCGCCGGGGCCGTGGCTGCCTCGGGGCCCACCGGCATCTCGTGGCGCACCCGCACGTCGAGCCAGTCGAGCAGCGGCCCAGCCCCTGTGCCCCAGACGGCGGCCATGGCGTGCGACGTCGTCGGGCGCCGCACCCCCGGGGTGGCCAGGTCGGAGCCGGCGACGGCGTTGAACACGCTCGACTTGCCCGACCCGGTCGCCCCCGCGAGCGCGACCACCGTGTGCTCGGCGGACAGCCCGCCCCGCTCATGGGCGCGGGTCACGACGCGCCGCGCCTCGTCGAGCAGCGGCCCGTCCAGGCGCCCGGCCGACTCTCGGACCGCGGCCTCCAGGGCTGCGGTGCGCCCGGCCAGGTCGATGCGGCTCATGCGTCCCCCCGCCGCCCGAAGATGCGGCCCCACCAGCCCGGGCGCCCAGCGTCGTCGTCCCCCGGCTCGGGCGACTCCTCCGCGGCGCGAGCCGACGGCACGGGGAACGACTCCGGCCGCTGCGGGGGCCGCACGGTCCCAGCGCCGCGCAGCAGGCGGCCGGTCCACGGGCGGGTCGCGCCGTCGTCGTCGGTGGAGCGGGTGGCGCGCTCGGTGCGGGCGGCACCCTCGACACGGCGGGCGGCGTCACGCAGCGCGGCACCCCCGGCGTCGGAGGTGCCGAGCGCGTCGAGCTGTGCGGTGTACCGCGCGGCCTGCCCGTCGAGCACCGTGGCGACCCGCGAGGTGAGCCGCGCTCGCGCCTGCGCGGCAAGGCGCCGCACGGCGTCGTCACCGAACACCGCCTCCAGGAGCTTCTGCCCGACGACAGCGGTGCCGCCCGCGATGCCGATCTCCGCGCCGGTGAGCCCGGCGGTCGACGCGAAGACGATCACCATGAGGCTGATGCCCAGCGCGTTGATCCCCAGCGACAGCGCCCGGGCGAGGCCGCGCTTCGAGGCGCCCTGCTCGCGCACCAGGGCGAGCACGTCGCCCTGCCAGCCGCGCACCTGCTCGGTGATCTCGGCGCGCAGCCCGGCGCTGGTACGGGACAGGTCGAGCCCGTCCAGCAGCCCCGCCCCGGCAGCGTCGCCCCGCCACGACTCGAACGTCCGCTCGGCGGCCGACTCGGCCGCGTCGAGGATCACCGACTCCAGGCCGGCGGCGATGGCCTGCTCCACCTGCGGTGCCCGTGTGGGACGGCCCCGGAAGAAGCCGCCGACGGCGTCGCGAACCCGCCCGACCCCGCGCTGCACGGAGCGGAAGAACTCGCTGGTGCCCACGAAGTCCTGCCAGCGGGCCAGCACCTCGCCGCGCAGGATCGCGCCGTCGGAGGTCGCCCGCTCCACCGTGCGTGCCGCGTCCGCGTGGTGACGCTCGACGGCACCGCGCAGGCGGGCGTCCGCGGCCTCCTGGAGGTCCGCGTCGTCGGCCAGCTCGACGGCGCGGCGCACCAGGTCGTCGATGACGCCGTCCCGCGTGGCCGTGATGACGCGCTGCCGGGCCTCCGGGTCCCCGCCCAGCCCGGACAGCCACGTGGACAGCTCGGCCACGGACGCCTCCGGGAGGAGGCCCTCCGCCAGCGCCTCCACGCCCACGGGGGCGGCCTCCGCGATCGCGAAGATCGGCGAGTCGTCCAGCCCGTGCTCCCTCGCCAGGCGGCGCAGGTCGTCCACCACGACCTCGGCACCCGGGTCCACGCGGTCCAGCACGAGCGCCACCTGGGCGCGCCGGGCGGCGGCCGTGCGCAGCAGACCCCACGGCACGGCATCGGCATACCGGGCCGCCGTGGTGACGAACAGCCACAGGTCCGCCGCGCCCAGCAGCTCCGCCGCCAGCTCGCGGTTGGCCGCCTCGACCGAGTCGACGTCGGGGGCGTCCAGCAGTGCGAGTCCCTGCGGGGTCGCCTCGCTCGCCACCAGGCGCAGCGTGCGCGTGGGGGCAGGACGCTCGCCCTCGCCCGTCTCCGTGCCTGCCGTCACCCGGGCCAGGCCCGGCAGCACCCGGCCGGTGGTGAACCAGCGGGCGTCGAGCGGGTGGTGCACCAGCACGGGCGCCCGCGTCGTCGGGCGCAGCACACCGGGCGCCGTGACGTGCTCACCCAGGATCGAGTTGACCAGCGTGGACTTGCCCGCACCCGTGGAGCCGCCGACGACGACGAGCAGCGGCGCCCGCTCCGCACGCATGCGCGGCAGCAGGTAGTCGTCGAGCTGCCCCACGGCGGCATCCCGGTCAGCGCGCGCCTGCGCCGCCCCCGGCGTGTCGAGCGGAAGTCGGAGCCCTCCGAGCCGAGACCGCAGCGTGTCGAGCGCGTCGCCCAGCGCAGCCGCCTCCCGGGACGCGGCGAGCGCGGCGTTCACCGACGACGACGCGGGCACGTCGTTCACCGACGACGACGCGGGCACGTCCTCGCCTGACAGCCCGGACGTGTCACCAGAGGGGTCGGGGACACGGTCGGGCACGGTCATGTGCCCATGATCCCCCGAGGGGTCCGCGAACGCCGACCCGACCTGCCGGGTCGCACCCAAGGTCGACGCCCAAGCTCGGCGCCCGACCGCCGCGACCCCACCACAGCGACCCGACCGCAGCGACCCGACCGCAGCAACGCTGGGATGCCGGGTGCGTTCTGGGGCCATTGCCGTGAGCAATGTTCATTGCTGTCGGCAATGGCCCCAGAACGCTACCCCGGCAACCCCACGGGGTCCGACACCTCTGGCCAGTCGAGCGTCTGGTGAACGCGTCTGGTGCGCGCGTCTGGTCAGTCGCGCGTGAGCTTGCGGTAGGTGACGCGGTGCGGCCGTGCGGCGTCAGCGCCCAGGCGGGAGACCTTGTTCTCCTCGTAGGAGGCGAAGTTGCCCTCGAACCAGTACCAGTTCGCCGGGTTCTCCTCCGTGCCCTCGTAGGCCAGGATGTGCGTCGCCACGCGGTCAAGGAACCACCGGTCGTGGGAGACGACGACGGCGCAGCCGGGGAACTCCAGCAGGGCGTTCTCCAGCGAGCCGAGGGTCTCGACGTCGAGGTCGTTCGTGGGCTCGTCGAGCAGCAGCAGGTTGCCGCCCTGCTTGAGCGTGAGGGCCAGGTTGAGGCGGTTGCGCTCACCACCGGAGAGCACCCCGGCGGGCTTCTGCTGGTCCGGACCCTTGAACCCGAACGAGGCGACGTAGGCGCGC
This sequence comes from Xylanimicrobium pachnodae JCM 13526 = NBRC 107786, assembly GCA_001592145.1. Classification (GTDB taxonomy): domain Bacteria; phylum Actinomycetota; class Actinomycetes; order Actinomycetales; family Cellulomonadaceae; genus Xylanimonas; species Xylanimonas pachnodae. The sequence goes on from BCWJ01000004.1 coordinate 14,712, forward strand.
GAGGGGATCTCGACGTTGCCGACCTTCATGAAGTCGAGGCCGTCGGAGACCACCTCGAACAGCGTCTTCTTGGGGTCGATGCCGCCGCGCGACTGGTCGACGTAGGACACCGAGACGGTCTCGCCGATCTTCAGGTCGCCGCCGTCGAGCGGTTCGAGACCCACGATGGTCTTGAACAGGGTGGTCTTGCCGACGCCGTTCGGGCCGATGACGCCCACGATGCCGTTGCGCGGCAGGGTGAAGCTGAGCCCGTCGATCAGGACGCGGTCGCCGAAGCCCTTGCGAAGGTTCGTCGCCTCCAGCACGGTCGAGCCCAGGCGCGGGCCGGCCGGGATCTGGATCTCCTCGAAGTCCAGCTTCCGCGTCCGCTCCGCCTCCGCGGCCATCTCCTCGTAGCGGGCCAGACGGGCCTTCGACTTGGCCTGCCGGCCCTTCTGGTTGGACCGCACCCACTCCAGCTCGTCCTTGAGGCGCTTGGCGAGCTTGGCGTCCTTCTTGCCCTGCACCTGCAGGCGCTCGCCCTTCTTCTCCAGGTAGGTCGAGTAGTTGCCCTCGTACGGGTACAGGCGCCCGCGGTCGACCTCACAGATCCACTCGGCCACGTGGTCGAGGAAGTACCGGTCGTGGGTCACGGCCAGCACGGCGCCCGGGTACGTGGCCAGGTGCTGCTCCAGCCACAGCACGGACTCGGCGTCCAGGTGGTTGGTGGGCTCGTCGAGCAGCAGCAGGTCGGGCTTCTCGAGCAGCAGCTTGCACAGGGCCACGCGGCGGCGCTCACCACCCGAGAGCACCGTGACGTCGGCGTCCGGCGGCGGGCAGCGCAGCGCGTCCATCGCCTGCTCGAGCTGGCTGTCCAGCTCCCAGGCGTCGGCGTGGTCGATGGCCTCCTGCAGCTCGCCCATCTCGGCCAGCAGCGCGTCGAAGTCGGCGTCCGGCTCGCCCATCAGGGCGGAGATCTCGTTGAACCGGTCGACCTTGCCCTTGATCTCGGCCACGGCCTCCTCGATGTTGCCGAGCACCGTCTTGTCCTCGTTCAGCGGTGGCTCCTGCTGCAGGATGCCCACCGTGTAGCCCGGGCTCAGCCGCGCCTCACCGTTCGACGGCGTGTCCAGCCCGGCCATGATCTTGAGGATCGTCGACTTACCGGCACCGTTGGGGCCGACGACGCCGATCTTCGCGCCGGGCAGGAAGTTCAGCGACACGTTGTCGAGGATGACCTTGTCGCCGTGCGCCTTGCGCGCCTTGTACATGGAGTAGATGAACTCAGCCACTGGCTCGTTTCCACCGTTCGATCGCGTTCGAGGTTGGGACTGGGAGGCCGGCTTCGCCAGCCGACCCCCCAGCCTACGGCCCTCAGACGCCCACCAGCTCCCGGACGCCCACCTCCACCTGCTCGGCGTCGTCGCGCGTCTGCGCGCCGGACCCGGCGTCGTCGCCGTCGTCGGCATCCATGACGATGTCGGCGCGCTGCCCCGGGGCTCCGGCGTCGATGCCGGCCTCAAGGCCCGGCACGGCGCTGGTGGAGATGGTGCGGGTGTACTTCACGATGCCGCGCGACAGGTCCACCGCCACCGTCGCGTTCTCGATCACCTGCGCCGTGCGCGGGGTGACCACCTCGACGACCTCGCCGTCGGGCCGCCGCTCCTCCTTGCGCTGCTGGTACTCCTCCAGCGCGAGCCGCCCCGTGACCACCACGGGGGTGCCCTTGCGCACCGACTCGATCACGTTCATCGCGCGGTCCCCGAACTGGCGCACCGTGAACCACATGGTGGGGCCGTCCCCCCACTCCCCCGTCTGCGGGTTGCGCACCCGGCGGGTGGACGCGACCCGGATCGAGGTCCACCGGGTTCCGCTCTCCGCCGTGAACAAGTGGGGGTCCTGCCCCACGTGGCCCACCACGGTGATGCTGACGTCGCTCATCGATCCTCCTGGTATGCGGGCCCGCACCGTGCGAGCCGGACACCGTCGAGGATCAGGTGGCAGACGGTTTCGCCGGGACCGCAGGGATCGCCCCTGTGGACGACCATGCCTGCACCTGCCCGGTGGGCAACCCGTCGCGCCCGCCACCTCGGGCGTCGACCGCGATGTCACGCGCCGACTGGGCCAGCACCCGCACCCGGGTGTGCTCCGTGAGCACCGTCTGCGTCGGCGCGCCCAGAAGGTCGGCAAGCACACCCGCCAGGGCCGACCGGCCATCGGCCGCCACCCCCTCCGCCCGCCGCCGCGCCAGCCGCCGGCGCGTCCCTATCAGCGCGCCCCACACCCCGGCACAACCGACGAGCAGCACACCCGCGACCACCCACGACAGCCACGGCCACGGAGCACCCAGACCCACGGCCCCCGTCGCCACCAGCACCGCGAACACGAGAGCTGCGACGCCCAGCGCACCCAGCACCCAGCCGGTCCGCCGCGCCGCCCGAGCCCACCGAGGACCCGCCACGTCGAGCGCCAACGACCGCATCGCCTCGTCCGTGGCGTTGCACAGCGCGTCCGCCGGGGCAACGCTCTCCGCCAGCGACCGCTGCCAACCCGCCGGCAGCGCCGCCCCTGCCCGCGTGAGCCAGCGCGCCCGCAGCAACGTCACCGCGTCGCGGTCGGGGCGCGTGAACTCCGGACGGCCGTACCCGTTGCGTACCGCCGCACCCACCTGGCCCGCCACGGCGTCCAGCCCCGTCGCGTCCACGAGCGCCGGAACTTCCCGTTCCACCGCACGGCCCAGATCCCAGGGCACGTCCGCCGACACCTGCGAGAGCAGCAACCGCGCCGCCGCGGACAGCTCACCGGCAGCCCGGCCCGCAGCCACCGTCTGACGCTCGCACACCTCCGTGAGCACCTCGTGCACCTGCGCCACACCCTCACCCGTGCGCGCCGAGACCGCGATGACCGGCACCCCCTGCAGGCCGTCCTCGACCAGCAGCCGGTCCAGGTCCGCCGCCAGCTCGTCGCGCCGCCCCGCCGGCACCGTGTCGATCTGGTTGAGCAGCACCAGCATCGACGCCTCCATGCCCACCGACTCGCGCAGGTACCCCGAGTGCAGGGCGTCGTCCGCATACTTCTGCGGGTCCACCACCCACACGAGCAGGTCCACCAGCGGCAGCACCCGGTCCACCACCTCGCGGTGCTTCGGCTCGATCGAGTCGTGGTCCGGCAGGTCCAGCAGCACCAGACCCGTGAGCTCCCCGTCCAGGTCCAGCTCGTCCGCCTGCACGATGCGGCGCTCGCGGTCCACCCCCACCCAGTCCAGCAGCGCCTGGGCGCCGTCGTCCCACGAGCACGCGGTCACGCGCGCCGTCGTCGGACGCTTGATGCCGACGTCGGCGAACGTGAGCCGGGCGATCTGATTGAACAGGGACGACTTGCCCGAGCCGGTGCCGCCTGCGAGCGCGACCACGGTGTGATCGACTCCGAGCGCGAGACGTTCGCGCACGCCCTGCACCGCCTGCTGCACCCGGGCGGCCGTGGTGCGCTCGATCCGGGTGGCGCCGAGCGAGAGCGCCTCGGCGAGTTCGTCGGTGCGGGCGCGCAGCGTGGCGTCGTCGGTCACGTGAGCCTCCTCAGCTCGGCCAGCCGCACACGCAGGGCCGTCGATGCGTCATGGGTCAGGTGCGGGGAGTCCAGCGCCCCCAGCAGCACGTCGAGCTCGGCGTCGACGCATGCCGCCGCCCGATCGGCGAGATCGTCACGCAGCGACGCCACCGCCGGGGCGTGCGTCTCGCCGAGCACCCGCGCGAGCAGGCGTGCCGCGTCGGAGGATCCGGCGGCACTCGCCACGAGCAGCGTGCCGAGCCCGTCCACCCCGAACGCCTTGCTCGCGGCCGCCACTCGACGCGGGTCACCGCCCAACGAGGTCGCGGCCTGTTCTCCCTGCGCAGCCCAGGCGGCCATCGACGCCGCGACGCCCTGCTCCCGGGCTATCGCACGTGCTGCGGCGTCGGGGAAGACCGCGGACGCTCCCGGCGGCGAGCCCGGCGCGGTGAGCACCGCGTGCAGGCGGTCCGCCACCCGCTCGGCGGTGGCGGTCAGGGCGCGGGCTGCGGTGGCCCGCACCTCGTCACGCAGGCCCGTCAGCGCCGCCGCCCGCTTGCGACCGGCGCGTGCCGTGGAACGCGCCGCGTCCTTGGACACCTTGACGCGGTCGATCTTCGCGGCCGCCGACAGCTCGCGCCAGCGCGCCTCGACCGCAGCCCCGGTCACCGCCCCGGCCGCCACCCCGCTCCGCGCGAGCTGTAACGCCGCGGCGCGCTCCTTCTCGATCGCCGCACGGATGCGGTGCGCCGCGTCGCCCTGCGCGTCCACGGCGTCCGCGAGGGAGGTGACCCACGCGGGCAACGCGCTCAGCGCTCCCTTGAGAGTGCGCACGATGACGGCGCGCGACCGGTCCGGTCCGGCCAGCAGCGACAACCACCGGCGCACCGGGGCGACCGCCGCCTCGTCGAGGAGGCCCTCATGGGGGCCGAGGTCGGGCACCACGAACAGCGGGACATCCGTCATGCCGTGCTCGCGCAGCCGCAGCAACAGGTCGCCGCGGATGGTGGTCAGCGTCTCGCGCGGCACCCGGTTGAGCACCATGGCCACCGATGCGCCGCGCTCCGTGGCACGCGAGAGGGCCTGCCAGGGCAGGGCGTCACCGTAGCGGGCCGCCGTCGTGACGAACAGCCACAGGTCGGCCGCCTCCAGGAGCTGGTGGGCCGTGGTGCGGTTCTCCTTGAGGAACGAGTCGAGGTCCGGCGCGTCGAGCAGCGCCGTGCCGCGCGGCACGCCGTCGTGGTAGACGACGCGGGAAGCCTCCGTGGCGGGTCCCTCGTGCACCACGTCGCGGTCCAGCGGGTTGAACGCCAGCACCGGCTCGCGCGTGGTGGGCCGCAGCACCCCGGCCCGGGACACCTCCTCGCCCAGCAGCGAGTTGTACAGCGTGGACTTGCCCGCCCCGGTGGAACCCGCGACGACGACGATGGCCGGCGAGGACAGCTCGCGCAGGCGCGGCAGGAGGTGCTCGTCGAGCTGGGCGAGCAGCCGCCCGCGCGACCCCTGCGCCTCCTTGGCCCCGTCGATCGGCAGCGGCAGCCGTACCGCGTCGACGTCGCGGCGCAGGTCCCGGGCCACGTCGTACACCGTCATGCCCAGCTCGCTCGCGACCGCTGGGTCGGGTCGCCCGGCGACGGGGCGGGCGGCGCTCGGCGCAGAGTCATGGGTCACGCGCCCATCCTTGCCGGTCTGCGGGTTCGCGCCAAACGCGCGCGCCGACGACGCGTCCACTGCTCGGCGCACCGTCGGTGCACAGCCCGGCGGCCCTCACGTCGCATGGGCTAGATTTGGCGGCGCTGCCTCCGTAGCTCAGCTGGATAGAGCGGATCACTTCTAATGATCGGGTCGCGGGTTCGAATCCTGCCGGAGGCACCCAGACTCTCACGCGGGATGAGCAACGCCGCTCGGCTCGCCGCCCGCAACCACTGACCGCCTCCCCGCGAGGACGAGGTCGTCGGCGGAAAAAACCTCGTGCCCGCACCGTTCGCGTTGCCAGACTGAGGAACGCACCGCGGTGACGCACCGCCGGCACCGGCCGGCGGCGGAGGGGACCTGGCCCGTCCCACACGCTCCACGTCACGAAGGACAACCCATGTCACCCCCACTGACCCTCGACGTCGCACGCGCCGTCGAGCCACCCACCATCTCCCTGGCGGCGGTCCGCGACCGGCGGGCGCTCCGGCTGGCACGCCTGCTCACCCGCCGCCTGGACCGCGTGCGTCGCACCCAGGCGCGGCGCGTCGACGCCGCGCTCACGGCACGCCGCACGGCAGCGCAGCGGGAGGCGTTGGACCGCATCGCCATCCTGACCGCCTTCACGCAGTGCGGCCTGCGATGACTGGGCGGCCTGCGATGACTGGGCGGCCTGCGATGACTGGGCGGCCTGCGACGACGACGCGCTCTGTGCGGACGGCGCGGCGGCGCAGGTTCCCGGCGCCGCCGCGCCCGGCGCTTACGCTGACCCCGTGAGCATTCCCACCGCCAACGACCGCATCGTCTGGATCGACTGCGAGATGACCGGCCTCGACACGGGCGCCGACGCGCTGATCGAGGTCGCCGCCGTCGTCACCGACTCCGAGCTGACCGTCCTGGGCGACGGCGTGGACGTGGTGATCTCCCCTCCTCCCGCCGCCCTGGAACAGATGGGCGACTTCGTGCGCGACATGCACACGTCGTCGGGACTGATCGACGAGCTGGCGGCAGGCGTCACGCTGGCCGAGGCCGAGGCGCAGGTGCTCGCCTACATCAGGGCGTGGGTGCCCGAGGCCGGCAAGGCCCCGCTGGCCGGCAACTCGGTGGGCACGGACAAGGCGTTCCTGGAGCGGGACATGCCCGGCCTGGTGGGCCACCTGCACTACCGGATCATCGACGTCAGCTCGATCAAGGAGCTGTCCCGCCGCTGGTACCCGCGCATCTACTTCAACTCCCCCAAGAAGGAGGGCGGGCACCGCGCGCTCGCCGACATCCTGGAGTCGATCGACGAGCTGCGGTACTACCGCGACGCGATGCTCGTGCCGCAGCCCGGACCCGACTCCGCGACGGCGCGCGCCGCCGCGGCGCGCATCAAGGAGACGTCCGTCGCACTGCGGCCCGCGGCTGACTGAGCGCACCCGCACGTCGGGTATGCTTTCGGTCGGCCCGTTGCTCCGCGGCGGGCCATGGTGGCTATAGCTCAGTTGGCAGAGCGCCTGGTTGTGGTCCAGGAGGTCGCCGGTTCAAGCCCGGTTAGCCACCCCACGAACGAAGGCCCCGCACCGGACGGTGCGGGGCCTTCGGCGTGTGCCCGCCTGCCGCTCAGGACCGGTCGGCGGTGAACGTCAGCGTGAAGCCCGTCGCGCCGCACGGCACCGTGATGCGCTGCGCGTCGGTCTCGACCGGTTCCCCGTCGAGCGTCGCGTCCCGGGGTGTCGCCCCGTGCACGACGACGACGAACCGCTCGCGCGCGAACCCCTCGAACCCGGAACCGGTGGTGCGCGCCTCGCAGGTGACGAGATCGCCGGCCCGGGTCACGGTGAACGTCGTGCGGACGCGCGCTCCGTCGTCGGCGGCGAAGGTCAGCCCGTCGTCCTCCTGAAGCTCGCTGACGTGGGCCCCGTCGTCGTCGGGCACGAACAGGTGCAGCTCCAGGCTCGCGGGAGCGAGCCCGGCCGTGCTGGCGGGTGCGGACTCCAGCATCGGGACCACCGCACCGGCGCGGGCGAACACCGGGATGACGTCGAGCGGCGCCTGCGCCGTGACGTGGCGCGGCCCGCGGATCGTGGTGCCGGTGTGCCAGTCGTACCAGGTGCCGGCGGGCAGGTAGACGGTGCGCGCGGTGGCGCCGGCGTCGCAGACCGGTGCCACCAGCAGGTCGGCGCCGAGCAGGTACTGGTCGTCGATCCCGGCCACGGCGGGGTCGTACTGGTGGTCGAACGCGAGGGGCCGCTGCACGGGTGCGCCCGTCTCGGCCGCCGTCACGAACGCCGTGTAGAGGTACGGCAGGAGCCGGTAGCGCAGGGTGATGGCGTCGCGCGCGATCGCGAGGACCGCGTCGCCGAACGACCACGGGTACTGGTCGCGGGTGTGGATCACGGAGTGGTTGCGGAAGAACGGGGTCAGCGCCCCGTACTGGATCCAGCGTGCGAACAGCTCCGCGGTGGTGTCCTGCGCGAAGCCGCCGACGTCGGCGCCCACGAACGGCTGCCCGGACAGCCCGAACCCGCAGGCCATGGCCACCGACATCCGCAGGTGGTCCCAGCGGGCCATGTTGTCACCCATCCAGTGCGCGGCGTAGCGCTGGATGCCCGCCGACCCGGCCCGGGAGAGCACGAAGGTGCGCAGGTCGGGCATGGCGGCGCGCAGGCCGTCTGTGGTGCCCATCGCCATGAGCATCGCGTACTGGTTGTGGAACCGTTCGTGGCTCGCCTTTCCGCCGTCGAACCGCATGCGCTCGGGCGCGATGACGCCCGTGGCGGGCTCGTTCATGTCGTTCCAGATGCCGGCCAGGCCGGACGCGACGTGCGCGGCGTTGCGCTCACCCCACCACGCGCGGGCCTCGGCGGTGGCGAAGTCGGGAAACGCGGTGTTGCCCGGCCAGACCTGGCCGATGTACGTGTCGCCGCCCTCCGTGGTGCACAGCACGCCGCGGGCCACCGCGTCGTCGTACACCTCGTACCCCGGCTCGGCCTTGATCCCCGGGTCGATGATCGTGATGGTGCGGAACCCCTGCTCCGCGAGGCGGGCGAGCATCCCCTCCGGGTCGGGGAACAGGTCCCGGTCCCACGTGAAGACGCGGTAGCCGTCCATGTACTCGATGTCGAGCCACAGGGTGTCGCAGGGGACGGCCGACTCGCGCAGGCGCCGCGCCAGGGCTTCGACGTCGTCCTGGCTGTAGCTCTTCCAGCGGCACTGGTGGTAGCCGAGCGACCAGAGCGGCGGCAGCGCCATCCGCCCCGTGAGCCAGGTGTAACCCTGAAGGATCTGCGGGATGTCCGGGCCGGCGAAGACGTACTCGGTGTACTGGCCGCCGTCGAAGCTCACCGTGTAGTGGTCGCGCGGCGTGAAGTCGTAGTGGCCGCGGTAGCCGTTGTCGACGAACGACCCGCTGGCCGCCCCGGTGCGCGGGTCCTGGTGGTAGTGGAACGGGATCGACACGTAGTAGGGGTCGAACTCGGCGCTCGTGGCGTCCGAGCGCGGGTCGCTCGTCGCCTTGTCGGCGACGAACTCGCCCGTGGCGGTCGGGTTGAGCACGTCCACGTTCCACAGGGTGTAGCTGCGCCCGCGCCGGTTGCCCGGACCGGTCTTCTCCCCCAGCCCGTAGACGACGTCGTCGGGCGCCGCCCGGCGCGCGACCGTGAACGCGTCGTTGAGGGTGGCGTACGTGGCCGGGACGCCGTCCACGTCCGCGGTGCTCCACACCGCGGACCCGTCCGTGCGGGTCACGTCGATCCGGAAGGGGTCCAGCCCCACCCGCACCGTCATCGCGGCGGTGCTGACGCTCGCCGCGTCCTCGTGCACGACGACGTCGACCGCGACGTCGGGCAGCACCAGGTCGTCGCGGACGGCGAACGTGGGCCGTTCGTCGAAGACTCCCCCGCGGCTGATCGCGAGGCGGACGACGTCGTCGCGGACGGCCTCCACCCGCAGGTACTCCGGGCGGTGGCCCCCGCGCAGGGTCGCCGTCAGGCCACGCTCGGTGGGCTCGACGGCGTCGGCCCGGGGGAAGGTGACGGCGGAGGTGGGCGAGTTCAGCAAGGTCACCCGGTCAGGGTTCCACGGGCCCGCCCGATCGGCTCGCGGACGCCGGGAACGGCTCGTACTGATCGGCGCGAGGTCGCCCTCCGCGTCAGAGGCGCGTGACGATCGCGTCGGCGAACCGCTCGAGGGTCGGGTTGTCCCCGGCGTAGTGCATCCACAGGCTCGGCTCGGTCAGCTCCAGCTCGATGACGAGCGGCCCGTCCTCGCCGGTGACCAGGTCGACGCGCGCGTACAGCAGCGGGCCGTCCAGGCCCAGGGTCTGCCCCGCCACCTCGAGCGCGCATTCCGCCACGGCCCGCTGCTCGGACGTCGCCTCGACCGCGGACATCTCCTCCTTGAGGTAGAGCCCCAGACCCTTGGTGGGCTGCGACGGGCCGGTCAGCAGTGCGTTCTTGCGGGCCGCATGCTGGAAGACGCCGTCCACATACGTCAGGCAGGTCTCGCCCGCCGAGTCCACGGAGGTGACGTACGGCTGGATCATGACCCAGCGCTTCGAGTCGAGCAGCTCCATGGTGTGCTTGATGGCGAGCGCCCGGGACTGCGCGCTGATCGGGATGTACCGCCCGGTGTCCTTGGCGCCGGCGGACACCACGGGCTTGACCACGAAGTCGCCGAACGCCGGCATGCGCGTGTGCACGGCGCGCTTGGAGAAGTGCCGGGCCGGGTCGAGCCACACCGTGGGGATGACGGGCACGTGAGCCTCTTCGAGCGCGTGCAGGTACTGCTTGTCCGTGTTCCACTCCAGCACGTCTGCCGGGTTCGCGAGGCGCGGCACCTTCCGCGCCCACTGGAGGTACTCGTCGTGCCGGGTCGCGTAGTCCCACGTGGAGCGCACCACGACCAGGTCGTAGGCGGCCCAGTCGACGGCCGGGTCGTCCCACACGGCGGGCTCCGCGGTCACGCCGCGTGCCGCGAGCGCCGGGATCAGCGGCTTGTCGTCCTTGTCCAGCGCGGGCAGGTCGGAGCAGGTGGCGAGGGCAACGCGCTTCGTGGTCACCCGCCGAGCCTATCGGCCGCCCGCAGGGCAGCCAGCGCATCTCGTGCGGCGAGCACCGTCGCGCCGGGACCGGTGTCGGCAGCGGCGTCATCGGCGTCGGCGCCGTCGGGGTCATCACGGACGACGACGACGGCGGGGCCGCCCGACGGACTGACCATGCGCAGCGCGGCGCCGTCGCCCACGAAGTCGCGGACGCGGGCGGTGGCCGGGCGGGCGAGCACCGTGAGCGGGTCGGCGACCTGTTCCAGGTGGCCGCCGCGGGACAGGACGGCGATGCGGTCGCCGAGCCGCACCGCCTCGTCGAGGTCGTGCGTGACGAGCACGACGGTGGAGCCGACGTCGCCGAGGATCGCGGCGACCTCGGCCTGCAGGTGGCGGCGGAACTCGGGATCCACGGCGCCGAAGGGCTCGTCGAGCAGCAGCACCGCCGGGTCGGTGGCCAGGGCGCGGGCGACGCCGACGCGCTGACGTTCCCCGCCCGAGAGCTGGTGCGGGTAGCGGCGCCCGTACGTGCCCGCGGGCAGGCCCACGAGGTCGAGCACGTCGGCCACGCGCGCGCGGGTGCGCGCCCGGTCCCAGCCCAGCAGCCGGGGCACGGTGGCCACGTTGGCCTCGACGGTGCGGTGCGGCAGCAGGCCCACGTCCTGGATGACGTACCCGATGCCACGCCGCAGCGTGACGGGGTCCAGCCCGGCGGTGTCGACGTCGTCGAGGAGCACGCGCCCCCCGCTCGGCTCGATGAGCCGGTTGATCATGCGCAGCGTGGTCGACTTGCCGCAGCCCGACGGCCCCACCAGGGCCAGCACCTCGCCGGGCTCGACGACGAGCGACAGGTCGTCGACGGCGACGGTCTGCCCCCCGCGGGGCCCGGCGGGGTACACCTTGCGGAGACGGTCGAGCTCGATGCGTGCGGACACCCCTCCAACGTAGGGCACCGGTACCGTGGCCGACATGCCCGGGAACCCGTGGTTCGACTGGTCGTGGGTCACGGCCAACGCCGAGGTGCTCACGCTGCGCACCTGGCAGCACCTGCTCCTCACCCTCGAGGCCGTGGCGATCGCCGCCGCGATCGCGGTGCCGCTCGCGCTGCTCGTGGTCCGACGGCGACGCCTCGCCGCGGGGATCGTCGGGGTCGCGGCGGTGGCGTACACGGTGCCGTCGCTGGCGCTCTTCGCGATCCTGGCGCCCGTGCTGGGGATCGGGCGCACCCCCGTGCTGGTGGGCCTGGTCGTGTACGCGCTGCTGGTGCTGCTGCGCCAGACCCTCGCGGGCCTCCAGTCGGTGGACCCCGCCGTGCTCGACGCCGCCCGGGGCGTCGGGTACGGCCCCGCGCAGGTCACCGTGCTGGTCCGGCTGCCCGCCGCGCTGCCCGCCGTCGTCTCCGGGCTACGCCTGGCCACCGTCTCGACCGTCGCCCTGACCACCGTGGGCGTCATCGTCGGCTACGGCGGGCTGGGACAGCTCATGTTCGAAGGGTTCCGCAACAACTTCCACCGCGCGGAGATCAGCGCCGCGACCCTCGCCTGCCTGCTCCTGGCGTTCGTGCTCGACGCCGCACTGTGGGCCACCGGGCGCGCCCTGACCCCCTGGGCACGGAGGCGCGCGTGAACGACGTCGTCGGCGACGCGCTGCGCTACCTCAACGACCCGCTCGTGTGGACCCGCCCGGGCGGGCTGCTCGACCTGACCGGGCAACACCTGCTCATGACGCTCGCGGCCGTGGCCGGGGCCGCCGCGGTCGCGCTGCCGCTGGGCGCCTGGCTGGGGCACGCGGGACGCGGGTCCGGGCTGCTCGTCGCGATCTCCAACACGTCGCGCGCCCTGCCCACGCTCGCGATCATCCTGCTGCTCGCCACCGCGGGGCTGTTCGGCAACACCGCGACCGTCATCGCGGCCGGCGTGTTCGCCGCACCCCTGCTGCTCGCGGGCGCCCACGACGGCGTACGGAGCGCCGACCCCGCCGCACGCGACGCCGCCCGCGGGCTGGGCTTCACCCCGGCGGCCGTGCTGTGGCGCGTCGAGGTGCCGCTCGCCGTGCCGCTCGTCGCCGCCGGCGTGCGCACCGCCGTCGTCCAGGTGGTGGCGACCATCCCGCTCGCGGCGCTCGCGGGCGGCGGCGGCCTGGGGCAGGTGATCTCGCTCGGCATGGGCACACAGCGCTACGGGCAGGTGCTCGCCGGGGGACTGCTCGTCGCGGCGCTGTGCCTGCTCGTCGACGGGGTGCTGGCGATCGGCCAGCGAGCCGCGACGCCGCGCGCACTGCGCGCCGGGTGACACGCGCACTGCGCGCCGGATGACACGCGCGCTGCGCGCCGGGTGAGTGCACCGTGTGACCAGCGCCGCCGGGCACGCGGCCTTGCCCGTGTCGGTGGGGTGGGGTCAAATGGCATGGATCGACCGCCCCAGCCCCTGGAGAGCACGATGCCGCTGACCCGACCGTCCCGCCCCCTGCCCGGCCTCGCGCTCGCCGCGGGCACCCTGCTCGCCCTCGCGGCGTGCGGCGCGCCGGGATCGGCCTCGCCGGGTTCGTCCGGTACGGCGTCCGCCGGCGGGGCGACGGCCGCCGCCACCTGCGCGGCCGTGCCCGGGGACGACCTCGTGGTGCTTGAAGACGACCAGCACCTCCAGACGGTCGACAACATCGTCCCCGCGGTCAACGCCGTGACGGCGCAGGCCGACCCGGGGCTGCTCACCCTGCTCGACACGGTGTCCGCCGCGCTCGACACCGACAAGCTCATCGCGCTCAACAAGGCGGTGGACATCGACCGGAAGTCGTCGCAGGACGTCGCCGCGCAGTTCGTCGCGGACGAGGGCCTCGCCGCCACCGACGCCTCCGCCGGCGCGGGGAAGACCATCGCCATCGGGGCCGCCGACTTCGCCGAGTCGAAGACGCTCGGCACCATCTACGCGGACGTGCTCACGTCCGCGGGCTACGACGCGACGGTGACCACGATCGGCAACCGCGAGACGTACCTGCCGGCGCTGGAGGCCGGCACGCAGATCCAGGTGGTCCCGGAGTACGTGGGCACGCTCGCCGAGTTCCTCAACAAGGCGGCCAACGGTGCCGACGCACCGGCGGTGGCCAGCGGGGACCTCGATGCGACGGTCGATGCCCTGACCACGCTGGGCACGGCCGCCGGACTCACGTTCGGTACCCCGTCCGCCGCGCAGGACCAGAACGCCTACGCCGTCACCCAGGGGTTCGCGCAGGAGCACGACCTGAAGACGCTCAGCGACCTGGCCGCGGCCTGCGACGGCCTGGTGCTGGGCGCCGGCCCGGAGTGCGTCGAGCGGCCCTTCTGCCAGCCCGGGCTGGAGGAGAAGTACGGGCTGACCTTCAGCGAGTTCAAGTCCTTGGACGCGGGCGGCCCGCTCACCAAGGAGGCCCTGCGCCAGGGCCAGATCACGCTCGGCCTGGTGTTCAGCTCCGACGGCTCGCTGGGGTAACGCCTCCTCGCAGGCCGTACCCCGGGACGATTCAGAGGCCGTACCCCTCCAGGAAGCGGAGCCACACCTCGCTGAGCGTCGGGTAGGCGGGGACGGCGTGCCACAACCGGTCCAGCGGCACCTCACCGACGACGGCGACGGTGGCGGCGTGCAGCAGCTCGCCGGCATCCGGCCCGGTGAACGTGGCGCCGACGACGACGCGCCGCGCCTCGTCCACGACGACCTGCCCGGTGCCCGCATACCCCTGAGCCGTCACGGAGGCCCCTGCGACGTGGCCCAGGTCGTACCGCACCACCCGCACGCTCAGCCCCCGGTCACGTGCCGCACGTTCCGTCAGGCCCACCCAGGCGACCTGTGGGCGGGTGAACACGACCTGCGGGGTCGCGACGGCGTCGGCCGTGGCCGCATAGCGGGTCCAGGGTGCGGGCGGGTTCCCGTCCGACGGCGGGGCGTCCCCGGCCGTCGGCGCCCCCTCGGTGGCCGGGTCGCCGAACCGGGCCGCGACGACGTCGCCCGCGACGCGCGCCTGGTACTTGCCCTGGTGCGTCGTCGCGGCGCGACCCGTCACGTCCCCGCACGCGTACAGCCACGGCACGCCGCCCGTCCCGGGTACGCCACGCACGGCCGTCGTGTCGTCGACCGTCAGCGCCCGGCCCGGTTCCAGGCCCACGGACCGCACGCCCAGGTCCGCGGTGCGCGGCACCCGGCCCGTGGCGACGAGCACCTCCGCCGCGGTGACCGGCGCGTCCACCCCGTCGAGGTGCAGGGTGACCGGCCCGCCCTCCTCGGCTCGCTCGACGGCCCCCACCTTGACGCCGGTGCGCACGTCCACGCCGAGCGATCGCAGGCCCGCGCAGACCTCCTCCCCGGCGAACGGCTCGGCCCCGCCCAGCAGCCCGTGCCGCGCGAGCACCGTCACCCGGGCGCCCAGGTCCGCGTACGCGGTGGCCATCTCGGTGGCCACGACCCCACCCCCGATGATCGCCAGCGACTCGGGCACCGCGGACGCGGCCGTCGCCTCACGGCTGCCCCACGGGCGGGCGGTGGCCAGGCCCGGGATGTCCGGGAGGCGTGGCACACCCCCGGTCGCGACGACCACCGCGCAGCGGGCTCGCAGCAGCAGCGGCTCTCCCCCGCGGCCCTCGGGGCCGGACCGTGACGGGTCGTCGGGTGGATCCACCGCGACGAGCCGCTCCCCGGCGAGCCGTCCGTGCCCGCGCACCAGCGTGATCCCGGCCGACTCCAGCCACTCGACCTGACCGGCGTCGTCCCATCCGCTGGTCATCGCGTCGCGCCACGCCAGCACGGCCGGGACGTCGAGCGACACGGCCGAGGCGGCGTCAGCGATGCCCGGTACGGCGGCGGCCGCGGCGAGGGCGGCGCCCGGGCGCAGCAGCGCCTTGGACGGCATGCACGCCCAGTACGAGCACTCCCCGCCCACCAGCTCGGCCTCGACCAGGGCCACACGCAGCCCGGTGCGCCCGGCCCGGTCGGCGGCGTTCTCGCCCACGGGCCCACCGCCGATGACGACGACGTCGAACTCGTCCGCGGTGTCCGGCTCGACGGGGAGAGTGCGGGGTGCGGGATCGGTCACCGTTCCATCGTGTCCCGCCGGGGGAAGACCCGCACGCGGTCACCTCGCCGACGCCGACCGGCCCCCGCACCGCGACGGTGTCGTCGCGATGCGGGGGCCGGAGGCGGTGGTGCGGCTGGCCTCATGGCCAGGGCCACAGTCAGTCGAAGCTGATCCGGACCGTCGCCAGGGCGTGGTTGCCCTCGACCGCGCTCGTCACACCGATGGCACGCAGCGGCTCGACGTAGCGCAGCATCTCGTCCCCGCCCATCAGGTTTCCGCGCAACACCTCGGTGAGGGCGTCGATGTCGAGGAACATCGCCACTGCCTCGTCATCACCCGTGACGCTGCGGTACGTCTCCGAGTCACCCAGCGTGCCGTCACCCGTGAGCGCCTTGGCGTAGCGGTCGTTCGTCGCCAGGACGAACCCGTCGCCGGTCTCGGCCGTCGCGAACGGCGCGCTCCCGGTCCGGGCGATCAGCGTGTTGATGCGGTCGGCCAGGTCTTGGAGGTCAGCCGTGTCACCGACGGTGCGCAGGCCGAGGTTGACGTCCTGCGTGCCCTGGATCGCCGCGACGTCGTCCAGGCCCTCGGAGTCGATCGCGATGATGACCTGCTCGCCGAGCAGGGTCACGAGGTCCTCGGGGAGGTGGATGTCGTACTGGTAGGCGAGCGTGTCGACCGTGCGGTCGAAGTCGCTGGTCCCTGACCACGGGTCGTTCATGGCCGCCAGCTGCGGGAGCTGCGCCCACGCCTCCTCCACGGCGGCGCCGTCGACGGTCCCGGCAAGGGCGAACAGCGTGGTCTGCGGAAGCACCTCGACCGTCGAGTGCTTCGTCTGGTTCTTGAAGTTGGCGAGCGTCTCCCCGTGCACTCCGACCGAGGTGACGAGCTCCAGGGCGTCCGGCGTCGCGCGCACCGCGCCGCCGATGGACTCGTAGTCCTCCAGAGCGGCCGTGCTCGCGTCCAGCTGATCACCGAGCGGTGAACCATCGAAGAGATCGCCCAGCGCGGGATCGTCCGCGAGGTCGGACAGCGCTTCGTCGCTCATCTCCTTCAGCGCCTGCGCGTCCATCCAGAAGGCGAGCACACCGGTGTCACCGAGCGCGTCCATGTTCGCCGTGAACAGGTCGGCGTCCGCGAGCGGAGCCTTCTCGGCCTCCGCCACCACGTCGGCGGCGGCGACGCCGGAGGTCGTGATGATCGCGTAACCGTTCGAGAACGCGACCTGCTCGGACGCGGCGCCGTCCTGGCAACCCAGCCCCGACTCCAGCGCCTCGCGCGCCGCGTCCTCGTCCTTCACCGCGAGCGCGAGCACCCCCGCGTCCTCATCCTGCGCCGACATGGCCACGCCGAACCGGTCACCGAGCCACGGCTCGACGTCCGCGGCGTAGTCGATCTCGCAACCCCGCGCGTCGGCGAGCGCGTCCGTGATGACCTGCTTGACGTCCGTGTCCTCGTCGAGCTCGATGCCCCACGCCTCGCTGAGGTCGGGGAACTTGCCGGCCAGGCGCATCAGGTTGACCTTCTGCCCCGCGGACGGGTCCAGATCGACCTGGAGGTACAGCGGGGACGACGCCGGCAGGACGGACGCGGGCTGAGCGCCGCCTCCGCCCAGGGAGACCGCGGCCCACGCACCGAGCCCACCGAGCACCAGCACGCCGCCCACGACTCCACCGACGATGACGCCGGTGCGACGGCGGACCGGAGCGACAAGCCCGGGGGTCAGCGACTCTCCCGGGTCCGCGGTCGTGCCGTACGGGCCTGGCACGCCGGGCCGACCCGGGACGTCGGGTGACGGGGGCACGGGCGGATAGGTCACGGCGGGGCCTCTCGGTGGGTTGGCATCGGGTCGTCCGACCCGACGGAACACTCCGAGAGGCTAGGGCACCGGTCAGGTGACGATCGGGTTGTCCACAGGCCGGATTCCCTGACGCGGGAGACCGCGAGGGCCGTGGGGCCGGCTTCGCGCCTGCCCCACGGCCCTCGCGGGAGCCCCCGTCCGGTCAGTGCCGGGCGGTCGCCTTCTCGGCGCCCGCCCCGGTCAGGGAGCGCACCTCCATCTCGGCGAACTTCTCCGGGTGCGGCTGCTCCTTGGACACGAGCGTGCCGACGATGCCGAGCAGGAACCCGAGCGGGATCGAGACCAGGCCCGGGTTGGTCAGCGGGAACCAGTCGAAGTCGGCGTTCGGGAACATGGCCGTCTCCGATCCCGAGACCACGGGCGAGAACGCGATGAGCACGATGCAGGAGATGAGCCCGCCGTACATGCTCCACAGCGCACCCGACGTGTTGAACCGCTTCCAGAACAGCGAGAACAGGATCGTGGGCAGGTTGGCGGACGCCGCGACGGCGAACGCGAGGGCCACCAGGAACGCGATGTTCTGGTTCTGGGCGTAGATGCCGCCCACGATGGCGACGGCACCGATGACGACGACGGTCCAGCGGGCCACCTTCACCTCACCATCAGGGTTCAGGGTGCCCTTCTTGATGACGTTGGCGTAGATGTCGTGCGAGAACGACGCCGCCGCCGTGATGGTCAGGCCGGCCACGACCGCCAGGATGGTGGCGAACGCGACGGCCGCGATGAGGCCCAGCAGCACCTCCCCGCCGAGGGCGAACGCCAGCAGCGGCGCCGCGGAGTTCACCCCGCCCGGGGCCGCCTTGATCGCCTCCGGGCCCACGAGCGCGCCGGCACCGTAGCCGAGCACGAGCGTGAACAGGTAGAAGATGCCGATCAGCCAGATGGCCCAGACCACGGACTTGCGGGCCTCACGCCCCGTGGGGACGGTGTAGAACCGCATCAGCACGTGGGGCAGGCCGGCGGTGCCGAGCACGAGCGCGAGCGCCAGCGAGATGAAGCTGAGCTTGGTGGTTCCCGAGGCGCCGTACGCCTTGCCCGGCTGGAGCAGCGACACCCCGTCGGGGCCGCCTGCGGCGACGGCGCCCTCGAGCAGGCCGGACAGCGAGTAGCCGAACTTGGCGAGCACCCACACCGTCATCACGGCGGCGCCGATGATGAGCAGCACGGCCTTGATGATCTGCACCCAGGTGGTGCCCTTCATGCCGCCCACGAGCACGTACACGATCATGATCGCGCCGACGACGGCGATGACGATGTTCTTGCCCGCGGCCGTGGTCACGCCGAGCAGCAGGGCGACCAGCCCGCCCGCACCCGCCATCTGCGCCAGCAGGTAGAAGAAGACGACGAGCAGGGTCGCGAGGGCCGCGGCCATGCGGACCGGGCGCTGCTTGAGGCGGAACGAGAGGACGTCAGCCATCGTGAACCGACCGGTGTTGCGCAGCAGCTCGGCCACGAGCAGCAGCGCGACCAGCCACGCGACGAGGAAGCCGATCGAGTAGAGGAACCCGTCGTAGCCGTTGACGGCGATGGCGCCCGCGATGCCCAGGAACGACGCGGCGGACAGGTAGTCGCCGGAGATGGCGATGCCGTTCTGCATGCCGCTGAACGAGTGGCCGCCCGCGTAGAAGTCGGCGGCCGTCTTGTTGTTCCGTGAGGCGCGGATGACGATGTACAGCGTCACCAGCACGAAGGCGGCGAAGATGGAGATGTTGACGGCCGGGTTGCCGACGTCGGTGGCGGCAGCGAGGTGCAGCGGTGCGGTGATCACAGGGCGCCCCCTTCGACACGCTCACGCAGGGCGTCGGCGGCAGGGTCGAGCGTGTTGTTGGCCCAGCGGACGTAGATCATCGTGATGGCGAAGGTGGTGACGAACTGCCCGAGGCCGAACAGCAGGCCCACCGTGATCGCGCTGTCCCCGATCCGGGTGCTCATGAAGTCGTGGGCGTAGCTCGCCAGCAGGACGTAGGCGAAGTACCAGATCAAGAAGAACGCCGTCATCGGGAAGACGAAGCGGCGGAACCTGCGGCGCAGGGCCTGGAACTCGTCGGACCTCTCGACCCTTTGGTACGGGGTCTGCCCCGCCAGTTCCGTGGTGTCGGCCATGGTGCCTCCGTTGGCAATAGCACGACCGCGGCGCGCACCATTACCCGCCGCGGGGCGAGAGGGGCACTCTCACCGCTCGGAAGCCTGGCGGCTGCGACGCTGTGACGCAACACACAGTTCAGAACAGGGTTGTGATTCGCGTCACAGGGAGCCTGTCAGCGTCGGACGAACTCCAGATCCGTCACCTGGCGTCCCGCCGCGATCCCCTTGCGCTCGAACGCCGTCAGCACGCGGCCCTCGAAGCGCGGCGCCACCTGGCCCGGACCGTGCCCGTTGACGAAGTCGGGGCTCGCGTCGCCCACCGCGAGCATCTGCTCGCCGTACTCCGCCCAGTCCGTCGCGAGGCGCCACACGCCCCCCGGGCGCAGCACCCGGGCCGCGAGCGCCGCGAACTCGGGGGTGACCAGTCGGCGCTTGTGGTGGCGGGACTTGTGCCACGGGTCAGGGAAGAACACCCACAGCTCGTCGAGCGCGCCCGCAGGCAGTGCCGTCTCCAGCAGCTCGGCGGCGTTGACCTGGAGGAGCCGCAGATTGTCCAGCCCGTGGCGGTCGCGGCACTGGTTCGCGCGCACCATGGTCTGGGCGAGGCCGGGCAGGTACACCTCGGCGGCCACGAAGTCGGTACCCGGGTGGGCGTCCGCGGCCGCGACCACGTTCTCGCCGCGGCCCGAGCCGATCTCCAGGATCAGCGGGGCGCGGCGCCCGAACTCGGCCTCGGCGTCGAACCGCCACGCCGGGTCCACGGACGTGCCGGCGATCGCGCGCGGCGCCTCGATCAGGTACCGGTCCCGGCGGTTGTCCCACGCCTTGTGCTGCGCCGTCGTCAGCCGGCCGGAGCGGCGCACGAACGAGACGGGCTTCGTGCGGAAGGTGCCCCGCGGCGCGGGTACACCGCGGGGAGCGCCGTCGGGCGCATCACCGTGCGCGCCACCGGGCCGGGTGGCGGTGGGCGCGGCGGCGTCGGGTAAGGGGCTCAGGTCGGGCACCGGACCAGGGTACGGGGCGCCGCCAGGCCGCCCGTGCCGCCCGCGCCCGCGCGGATGCGCGCCGCGGCGCGCGCCGGTACCCAGGAGGTGCCCGACGACGCTCGACGATGAGGACAGCGGCAGTGAGGACAGCGGCAGAGATGACAGCGGCAGTCAGGACGGCACTGACGCGAGCGATCCCCCGCCGGTGGGAGGACCCCGCGCAGACGGGCGCGGGCCTGCTCCCGGCGCACGCCTGGTTCCTCGGGTACGACACCGCGCAGGCGGCGGCCGCGGGCCAGCGCGCCATGGCGCAAGGGTTCGTGTCCCTGTCCGGCCGGTGCCGGGTGCGGCGCTACGACAGCCCGGCACGCGTGATCACTGCTGACGTGTGCGAGCGCGCCGTGGAGCCGGGCGGCGACCTGAGGCCCGGGTGGAGCACCGCAACCGTTCCGGACGCGTGGCCCCGGCCCTGGCCGGCCGACGGGTTTCCCCTTCCGGTGGACGTGCCGCACGTGCCGTCGCACAACCCGACGGCCGTGTATCAGTTCGACGCCGACCTGGCGCCCGTCGCCGCCGGAGCGCGCCGGATCCTGCGGATCGAGAGCGCCGGGGCGTACGTCGAGGTGCACGTCAACGGCGTCGAGGTGGGCTGGGCCAAGGGCGCGCGGCGCGCCGTCGAGCTCGATGTCAGCGACGCCGCTCGCGACGGGCGCAACCTCGTGGCGCTCACCGTGGTCCAGTTCGCGGACTCCACCTACCTGGAGGGTCCGTGCGGCTGGTGGGCCGCCGGGGTGCTCGGCGCCGTGACCGTGCACACGCAACCCACGACCCGCCTGGACGACTACGTGCTGCGCACCACCATGCTCGACGACGGCGCGGCCCGGCTGACGGTCGGGCTGTGCACCAGCGCGGACGTGTTCGAAGGGCCCGCCCGCGTGACCTGGACGGTGAGGTCCGCGCCCGGCGGGGCCGCACCTACCGCCGACGCGGTGCTCGCCGCCGGGGTCGTCGCCGCTGCCACGGGCGTGAACGACATCGACGTCCGCCTCGCCGAGGTTGCCTGGTGGAGCCCCGAGGCGCCCGCCCTGTACCTGATGGAGCTCACGGTGCACCGCGCCGACGGCACGCCAACGCAGCACGTGGCCCTCCGGTTCGGGTTCCGTGACGTCGCCCTGCGCGACGGGGTGCTGCACCTCAACGGACGCCCGTTCCCCCTGCGGGCCGCCCCACGCGTCGACGACGCCGACCGCCGCCCGGACAGCCCCCACCGCCCGGACAGCCCCACGGCGCTGCGCGAGCACCTGGAACGGCTCAAGCGCGGTCACGTCAGCGTGGTCCCCGCCGACGACTACCCGGCCGGACCTCGCCTGTACGAGCTCTGCGACGAGCTGGGGCTGCTGGTGGTCGCGGGCCTCGCGCCGATCGTCCCGGCGGGCGCTGCCACGCTCGCCGGGATCACGGAGCTCGCGGACGACGCCGCGTGGCGCCGCGCCTTCGTGGACCGCCTGGAGCGGCAGGTCACCGCCGATCGCAACCATCCGAGCGTCATCGCGTGGTCCGTGGGCGGCCGCCCCGGCGACGGCTGCAACCTCGCGGCAGCGTACTGGGCGTGCGTGGACCTGGACCCGACCCGCCCCGCGATCGCTCCGGGCGCGCTCGGTGCCGGGGTGCCCGCGGACTGCCCCGTGACGGTGTCGCCGGTCCCGGGCGGCCTGCGGGTGCGCAACGGCTGGGTCTTCACCTCGCTCGACGGGGTGGACCTGGTCGTGGACGACCTGGTGGACGGGGTGGTGCGTGCGTCGCGCACGGTGGCACCCGGGGTCGTCGCGCCGCAGGCGAGCGCCGTCGTGACCGTCCCGCCACCGGCTCCCGCCGACGGCGAGGTGCTGCGCACCGTGCACGTGCTGCGGCGCGCGGCCACGCCCTGGTCCCCCGCCCACGCCGTGCTCGGCTCGTACCAGTGGCGGGTTCCCGCGTCCACGCCCGGTCGCGCGCCCGAGTCCACACCCCGGCTGCCACGCGGGCACGTCGCCGTGAGCCGCACCGACCAGGAGTGCACGGTCCGCGCGGCGTCGTCCACGTGGGCGTTCGACACCGTGACCGGCCGCCTGGTCCGCTGGTCGGGCGCCGGGCGTGAGCTCGTCGTCCGAGGCCCACGGGTGCACCACCTGGCCGCCATGACGGAGTCCGCCCGGGTGGTCGACGTCGAGCACGACGACGACGACGCCGCCCACGTCCAGACCCGCACCATCCTGGCGCCGCCCGGGCGAGACTTCGGCCTCCAGGTCGTCTACGGGTGGGACCTGTTCGACGACGGCGCCGCCCGCCTCACGGTGACCGGCGAGCCCTTCGGGACCTGCGACGAACCCGTGACGCGCGTCGGGCTCGACCTGGGCGTCCCGGGCGACCTGGACCGGATCGAGTACTACGGCCGCCCACCGGGCGCGCACACGTCGTGGATCGCGCGGCGCACCGCGACCACCGGCCCGACGACGTACGAGCGCGTGCGCTGGGTGCTGCACCAGGACCGCGACGGGCGCGCGCTGCTCCTCGCCGCGGACCGGCGCTCCCTGGCCTGGTCCACCCGGACGGCCGAGGGCGGGCTGGCCGTCAGCGTCGAGCACCGCACGCCCGGCTCGCACCACACGCGGTTCGGCCCGTTCTGCTTCTCCCTGCTCCTGGCACCGCTTGACGCGGGCGACCTGGACCCCGGGCTCGCCGCGCGGGCGCTGCGGGCCTCCCACGCGACCGCGGCCGCGAACGGGCGCGAACACGACAAGACCCCCGGAATGGTCTCCCGGGGGTCCCGATCGTTGGTGCGCCATCAGGGACTCGAACCCCGAACCCGCTGATTAAGAGTCAGCTGCTCTGCCTATTGAGCTAATGGCGCGCGTGGAGAAGATTACCAGGGGTTCCGACGGGCTCGACCACCGCGGCGATCATGCGGTGACGATCATGCGGCGACCATCGGGTGGCCGAGCCGCCGGAACCCCTGCCCGTCACACGGAGACGGACTCCTCGCTCTCGCCCTCGTCGTCGAGCTCCTCCGTGTCGAAGGCACCGGTGAACTGCGACTGGTACAGCTCGGCGTACGCGCCGCCTGCCGCGAGGAGCTCCTCGTGCGTGCCCTGCTCGACGATGGCGCCGTGCGCCATCACGAGGATCAGGTCCGCGTCACGGATGGTGGAGAGGCGGTGCGCGATGACGAACGAGGTGCGCCCGCTGCGCAGCGACGCCATGGCGTGCTGGAGCAGCTTCTCCGTGCGGGTGTCCACCGACGACGTCGCCTCGTCGAGGATGAGGATCGACGGCTGGGAGACGAACGCGCGCGCGATCGTGATGAGCTGGCGCTCACCCGCCGACAGGTTGGCGGCGTCCTCCTCCAGCTCGGTGTCGTACCCGTGCGGGAGGGAGTGCACGAACCGGTCCACGTACGTGGCCTGCGCCGCCTGGAGGATCTCCTCGTCGGTGGCGTCCTGGCGGCCGTAGCGGATGTTCTCCCGGATGGTCCCGGCGAAGAGCCAGGTGTCCTGGAGCACCATGCCGGTGCGCGCCCGCGCGTCGTGCCGGGTGAGCTCGCCGATGTCCTGGCCGTCCACGAGGATGTGGCCGCCCTGCGGGTCGTAGAACCGCATGAGCAGGTTGACCAGCGTCGTCTTGCCCGCACCCGTGTGCCCGACGATCGCGACCGTCTGGCCGGGGCGCACCGTGAACGACAGGTCCTCGATGAGCGGCTTGTCGGGGCTGTAGGAGAACTTCACGTTCCGGAACTCGATGACGCCCTCGCCGTCCACCGGTGCGGGGGCGTCGACGGCGTCGGGCTCCTGCTCGTCGACGTCGAGCAGCGCGAACACGCGCTCCGCGGACGCGGTGCCCGACTGGACCACCGCGACCATGCCGCCGATCTGCTGGAGCGGCTGGGAGAACATCTGCGAGTACTGGATGAACGCCTGGATCGCGCCCAGCGTCATCGTGCCGCCCGCCACGAACAGACCACCGATCACGGCGATGGCGATGAACGAGATGTTGCCGATGAACGACATCGCCGGCCACATGATGTTCGCCAGGAACTGCGCCCTGAACGACTGCTGGTACAGCTCCTCGTTCTCCGCGGCGAACTTCGCCTCGAAGTCCTTGCGGCGGCCGAAGGTCTTGACCAGCGCGTGCCCGGAGAACGACTCCTCGACGCGCGCGTTGAGGCGGCCCACCTTGCGCCACTGGATGCTGAACGCCTTCTGCGACTTGGGGCCGATCACCCCGAACAGCACGCCCATGAGCGGCAGTGTGGCCAGGGTGATGAGCGCGAGCTGCCAGGACAAGGAGAACATCATGACCAGGACGCCCACCAGGGTGAGCACGGCGGTGATCGCCCCGGAGAGCGACTGCTGCATGGTCTGGGTGATGTTGTCGATGTCGTTGGTGACGCGGCTGATGAGCTCGCCGCGCTGCACCCGGTCGAAGTAGGCGAGCGGCAGGCGGTTGATCTTCGCCTCGACGTCCTCACGCAGACGCCACATGGCCTTGACCATGACGATGTTGGTGATGAAGCCCTGCGCCCAGCCGAGCAGCGCGGCGGCCACGTAGATGATCAGCACCGTCACGGCGAACCCGCGCAGGCGGTCGAAGTCGATCCCGGCGCCGGGCACGAAGTTGCTCATCGCCGCGACCATGTCCGCCACCCGGTCCTGGCCGGCGGCGCGCATGCCCGCGACGACCTGGTCCTGCGTCAGCCCGGCCGGGATGTTCCGGGTGAAGAACCCCGTGAAGATCACGTCGGTCGCCCGGCCGAGCACGCGCGGTGCCCACACGGCGAGCACCACGGACGCCGCACCCATGAGGGTGACGACGATCATCGCGACCTTGTAGGGCGCGAGCAGGCCGATCATGCGCAGGAACGACCCCTTGAAGTCGTCCGCCTTGCCCGGCGCGACCCCGTCCCACGAGTCCGAGGCGAGACGGGCGGCCTCCCCGGCCTCGATCTCCGCCTTCTCCTCCTCACTCAGGTCCTCGGTCGACTGCGGTCCCCACTTCGCTCTGCGCGCCTGCGCCTTCGCCTTGCGGGCCTCGGCCTTGGCCTGGCGCGCGTGCACCCGCTGCTGCGCCGCGGTCAACGGCGCACCGGCCGCCTCCTCGACGATGTCGGTCGGTTCATGGAACTGGTCGCTCATGCGCCGGCCTCCCCTGCCACGCCGACAGCAAGCTGCGACTCGGCGATCTCGCGGTACGTCTGGTTGGTCGCCAGCAGCTCCTCGTGCGTCCCGGCACCGACCAGGTGGCCGTCGTCGAGCACGAGGATCGCGTCGGCGTCCGTCACGGTGGTCACGCGCTGCGCGACGACGAGCTTCGTCACGTCGGGCAGCTCGCGCCACAGCGCCTGGCGCAGCTTGGCGTCGGTGGCGACGTCGAGCGCCGAGAAGGAGTCGTCGAGCAGCAGGATGTCGGGGCGCCGCAGCACCGCCCGCGCGATGGCGAGCCGCTGGCGCTGGCCACCCGAGACGTTCGTGCCGCCCTGCGAGATGCGGGCGCTCAGCCCGCCCTCCATCTCGGCGACGAACTCGCGGCCCTGCGCGATCTCCAGGGCGTTCCAGACCTCCTCGTCGGTGGCGTCCTCCTTGCCGAGGCGCACGTTCGAGCCGACCGTTCCCGCGAACAGGAAGGGACGCTGCGGCACCAGCCCGAGGCTCGCCCAGAGGGTCTCCAGCTCCAGGTCGCGCACGTCGACGCCGCCCACGCGCACGGTGCCGTCCGACACGTCGGTGAGGCGGGCCACCAGGCCCAGCAGCGTCGTCTTGCCCGCACCGGTCGAGCCGACGACGGCGACCGTCTGTCCGGGCTCGACCCGGAAGGAGACGCCGCCCAGGATGGGGGCCTCGGCCCCCGGGTAGGTGAAGGTGACGTCGTCGAACTCGATGGTTCCCGGCGTCGGCATGGAGGCGACGGGCGACTCGGGCTCGTGCAGCGAGGTCTCGACGGCGAGCACGGCGCCGATGCGCTCCGCGGACACGGCGGCGCGCGGGATCATGATCGTCATGAAGGTGGCCATGAGCACGCCGCCCAGGATCTGGCCCACGTACTGCATGAACGCGAACAGGGTGCCACCTGGGCGTTGCCGGAGTCCACCTCGCTCGCGCCGAACCAGATCACGGCCAGCATGGTGACGTTCAGGATCATCATCGCGCCGGGGAACATGACCACGAACAGCGAGCCGACCTTGCGGCCCACCACCAGCATGTCGGTGTTGGCCGCCCGGTAGCGGGCCTCCTCGATGGACTCGCGCACGAACGCGCGCACCACGCGGATGCCCGTGAGCTGCTCCCGCATGACGCGGTTGAGGACGTCGAGCCGCAGCTGGTACTCGCGGAAGAGCGGCACCATGCGACCGATGAGCAGGCCGCCGAAGATGAGCAGCAGCGGCACGGCGACCGCCAGGATCCAGGAGAGGCCCACGTCCTGGCGCAGCGCCATGATGATGCCGCCGATGGCGAGCAGGGGCGCGCTGACGAGCATCGTCGAGCCCATCATCGCGATCATCTGGACCTGCTGGACGTCGTTGGTGTTGCGCGTGATGAGCGAGCCGGCCCCGAACTCGGAGACCTCGCGCTCGGAGAAGCCCGACACACGCGAGTAGACGGCGTCGCGCAGGTCGCGGCCCATGGCCATCGAGGCGCGCGCGGCGAGCCGGGTGGCGAGGATCGCGGCCACGATCTGCCCGAGCGACACGGCGAGCATCACGGCGCCCATGCGCCAGATGTAGGCCGTGTCGCCGTTCGCCACACCCTGGTCGATGATGCGGGCGTTGAGGTGCGGCAGGTAGAGCATGCCGATCGCGGCGGCGAACTGGAACACCAGCACACCCACCAGGACCAGGCGATACGGGCGCAGATAGCGCCACAAGAGCTGACGAAGCAAGAGATTCTCCACGAGAGTGTCGGGGCCTGAGCACCGGGCGACGCGCGTGCGGTGGGCGTCGCAAGGAGTACCCGTCGAGCCTACGCGTGGCGCCCAGCCAGGGCCACCGATTTGCTCAGCGGGCGACGGTGACCCGACGCAGGACGACAGCGGCCCCCATCGTGCCTCCGGGTCCCGGGCCGCCACCTCAGGGAACCCCCGGGTTCTCCCCTGAAAGCGCACACGGAGGTGTTCCCTCACCGGGGCGCCACGCCCTAGGTTCGTCAGCGTGCCAGTCATCACGACGCAAGCGCTGACCAAGCGATATCCCGGTGTCACCGCCCTCGACGGCCTCACGGTCGACATCGGCGAGGGCGTCACCGGCCTCGTCGGCGCCAACGGCGCCGGCAAGTCGACCCTCATCAAGATCCTGCTCGGCCTCTCCGACGCCACTGCCGGCACCGCGCAGGTGCTCGGTCACGACATCTCCGCCGACGCCGCCGCGCTCCGCCGTCGGGTGGGGTACATGCCGGAGCACGACTGCCTGCCGGGCAACATGTCGGCCACCGAGCTGGTGGTCCACCTGGCGCGGATGTCAGGACTGCCCCGCGACGCCGCCCGGGAGCGCACCGCCGACACCCTGCGCCACGTGGGGTTGTCCGAGGAGCGGTACCGCCCCATCGGCGGCTACTCCACGGGCATGAAGCAGCGCGTCAAGCTCGCCCAGGCGCTCGTGCACGACCCCGAGATCGTGTTCCTCGACGAGCCCACGAACGGGTTGGACCCCGCCGGGCGCGACGAGATGCTGGGCCTGGTGCGCCGCATCCACACCGACTTCGGGATCTCCGTGCTGGTCACCTCGCACCTGCTCGGCGAGCTGGAGCGCATCTGCGACGACGTCGTCGTCATCGATGCGGGCGTGCTGCTGCGGTCCTCCTCGGTGGCGGACTTCACGCAGGCGAGCGCCGAGCTCGCCGTGGAGCTCACCGCGGACGCCGACACCGCCGCCGAGGCCCTCGCGGGCGCCGGGCTCACGGTGCGCCGCGAGGGGCGCCTGCTCCTGGCGACCCTGGACGGTGACGAGACGTACGACCGGGTGCGCGACGTGAGCGCCGACCACGGGTTCGGGCTGGTCCGGCTCGAGCGACGCCGCCACCACATCGCCGACGTCTTCGAGGAGGAGTCAGCCGATGTCATCGCCTGACGTGCAGGGGCCCGACGCGGCCCACAGCGGGGTCATCCACGACATCGGGTACCGCGGCTACACCGGCCCGCGGCTCGAACGGCGCGCCATCGCCGTCGGGCTGTACACGCACACCCTGCGCGGCGTGTTCGGCCTGGGCCGGTCCGCGAAGTCCAAGGTGGTCCCGTTCGGCATGGCGGCCGTGATGCTGCTGCCCGCGATCGTGATCGCCGCCGTCTCGGTGGTGGGCTCGGGGCAGGGCCTGACGGAACCCGTGCTGGCCTACACGCGCTTCGCGATGACCACCCAGGCGTCGCTCGCCATCTTCCTGGCCGTCGCGGCGCCGAACGCCGTCTCCCTCGACCTGCGGTTCCACACGCTCCCGCTCTACCTGTCGCGCCCGCTCGAGCGCCCCGACTATGTACGGGCCAAGCTCGCCGCCGTCGCCACGGCGGTCTTCCTGCTGCTGGCCGTCCCGCTGCTCGTCATGTACCTGGGCGCCGTCGCCGCTCAGTTCGACGCGGGCGAGCAGACGGTGCAGTTCCTCCAGGGGCTGGTGGGTGCCGCCCTGTTCTCCGCCGTGCTCGCGTCGATCGCGCTGGTCATCGCGTCCCTGACCGGTCGGCGTGGCTTCGGGATCGCCGGGATCATCACGGTGCTGACCCTCACCTACGCCGTCGTCTCGGCCGCGCAGGGGTTCGTCGCCTTCGACGCCGAGAACCAGGCGCTCGCCGGCTGGCTGGGCCTGCTCTCCCCCATGACGCTCGTGGACGGCGTCCAGGTCTGGGCGTTCGGCGCGGAGCCGTCCAGCCCGGCCGGGCCACCACCGGGCGCCGCGGGTGCGGTGTTCCTGGCCGCCGTGGTGCTCCTCGTTACCGCGTGCTACGCCCTGCTGGTGCGCCGCTACCGGAAGGTGAAGGTCTGATGGCCACCCTGGACGTCACCGCGTGCTCGCGGTGGTACGGCAACGTCGTCGCCGTCAACGACGTCACGATGCGGATCGGCCCGGGCATCACCGGGCTGCTGGGCCCCAACGGGGCCGGGAAGTCCACGCTGATCAACCTGCTCGCGGGCTTCCTGCCGCCGTCGGCCGGGGCCGTCACGCTCGACGGCGTGCCCGTCTGGAAGAACCAGGAGGCGTACCGCGCGATCGGCCTGGTGCCGGAGCGGGAGGCGACCTTCGACTACCTCACGGGCCGCGAGTTCGTCGTGGCGAGCGCCGAGCTGCACGGCCTGCCGGACCCGGGGGCCGCCGCCGCACGCGCCATCACCACCGTCGCGATGGCCGACGCGCAGGAGCGCAAGGTCGGCGAGTACTCCAAGGGCATGAAGCAGCGCATCAAGATGGCCTCCGCGCTGGTTCACGACCCGGCGGTGCTGCTGCTCGACGAGCCGTTCAACGGCATGGACCCCCGCCAGCGGCTCCACCTGATCGCCCTGCTGCGGTCCATGGGTGACGCGGGACGGACCGTGCTGTTCAGCTCCCACATCCTGGAGGAGGTCGAACAGCTCGCGAACCACGTCGAGGTGCTCGTCGCGGGCCGCCATGCGGCGTCGGGCGACTACCGCGAGATCCGGCGTCTGATGACGGACCGGCCGCACCAGTACACGATCGTCTCGGGCGACAACCGCGCCCTCGCTGCGGCCCTCGTGGCCGACCGGTCGACGGCCGCCGTCTCCCTGGACGGCGACACGCTGCGGGTCGAGGCCACCGAGTTCCTCCACTTCGCCGAGCTGCTGCCCCGCGTCGCCCGCGACGCCGGCGTCCGGCTGTACGAGGTCACCCCGGTGGACGAGTCGCTCGAGAGCGTCTTCTCCTACCTGGTCCAGAGCTGAGGAGCCACCCGTGAACCGCACCATCGTCCGCCTCGCCGCCCGCGCCATCCTGGGGGGCAAGCGCGTCTGGCTGCTCGCGGCGCTGAGCCTGGTCCTCGTCGCCATCGGCGTGGGGACCGCGGCCCTCGGCTCGGGGTCCTCCGCCGCGTCCCTCGAGGCGCTGCAGGCCATCGCCTTCAGCACCTTCCTGCCCCTGTTCGGCCTCATCGTGGGCACCGGGGTGATCGGCCCCGAGATCGACGACGGCTCCATCGTCCACCTGCTCGCCAAGCCCGTGTCACGGCACACGATCGTGCAGTCCAAGCTCGCGGTCGCGGTCGCGGCGATCCTGGGGTTCGCCGTGCTCCCCACCATGGTCGCCGCCGTCATCATGGGTGCGGACGCCGCCACGGTGCTCGCCTTCGGCGTCGGCGCGCTGGCCGCGGGGGCCGTCTACTGCGTGCTGTTCCTGCTCCTGTCCGTCGTGACCCGCCACGCCGTGATCATCGGCCTGGTCTACGCGCTGGTGTGGGAGTCTCTGGTCGGCAGCGTGATCCCGGGGGCCCGGAACGTCAGCGTGCAGCAGTGGGCGCTGTCGGTGACCGCCTCGATCGCCCCCGACGGCGTCGTCACCGCGAACGTGGGGGTGGCGCTCGCCTGGTTCCTCATCGTCGCCGTGGTCGCCGTGGGTACCTGGTACGCCGGGTCACGGCTGCGGGTGCTCGTGCTGGCCTCGGACGACTGAGTAGATCGTCACCTCGGCCGCCTTGACCACCAGGCGGACGCCGGCCCCGGGGACGAGGCGCAGCTCGGTGGCGGAGGCCGGGGTGATGTCTGCCGCCAGGTCGCCCGCGCGCACGCGCACCAGGTCGCCGTGCGGTTCGACCACCGTGATGTCCGCCAGGAACGTGTTGCGCGGGGATCCCGTCACCGGGGCGGTGTGGACGGACACGGCGGCCGGGCGGAACACGGCCACGGCCGGCGCGCCGGCGGTCAGCGGTTCGTCGCAGACCCCCTGGACGCGCAGCCCCTCCCCCACGCGCACCCCGGTCCCGTCCCAGGTGCCGCCCACCATGTTGAGCCCGGCGATCCGGGCGGCGAACGCGCTGCGGGGCCGGTTGAGCACGTCCCGCGTGGGTCCGTGCTCGACGACGCGGCCAGCCTCGATGACGGCGACGTCGTCGGCGAGCAGGAGCGCGTCGAGCACGTCGTGCGTGACGAGCACCGCGGTGCGCCCGGCGAGCACCTCGCTCAGCGTGTGCCGCAGCGCGGGGGTGGCGCCGACGTCGAGCGCGGCGAACGGCTCGTCCAGCAGGACGAGGCGCGGGTCGGCCGCGAGCGCCCGGGCGATCGCGGCGCGCTGCGCCTGGCCGCCGGACAGGGCGGCGGGCTTGCGGGCGTCGAGACCGTCCAGGCCCACCCGGGCCAGCCACTCGTGGGCTACGGCGCGGGCGCGGGCGCGCGGGACGCCCGCGGACCGCGGCCCGAACGCGACGTTGTCGAGCACGCTCAGGTGCGGGAACAGCCGTGCCTCCTGGGCGAGGAGGCCGACGCCGCGGGCGTGCGGCGGCACCCAGGTGCGGGTGCGGCCGCCGTCGACGACGGTCAGCTCGCGGCCGTCGAGCACGACGCGGGCGTCGTGGGGGCGCAGCAGGCCGGCGGCTGCGGCCAGCAGGGTCGACTTGCCGGCGCCGTTGGGGCCGAGCACGGCCAGGGTGCGCCCGGCGGGGACGTCGACGCGGACGTCGACGCCGCGTTCGGGGACGGCGGCTCGTAGGGAGAGGCTCACGGGGTGCTCTCGGTTCCGGTACGCCGGGTCAGGCCGATGACGGTCACGGCGACGACGACGAGGACCAGGGACAGGGCCACGGCGGCGTCGGGGTCGGTCTCGCGCTGCAGGTAGATCTCCAGGGGCAGGGTGCGGGTGACACCCTGCAGCGACCCGGCGAACGTGATGGTCGCCCCGAACTCGCCCAGGGCTCGGGCGAAGGCGAGCACGGTTCCCGAGGCGAGGGCGGGGGCGACGAGCGGCAGGGTCACGCGCAGCAGCACGCGGGTGGGTCGGGCGCCGAGGGTGGCGGCCACCGTCTCGTACCGGTCGCCCGCAGTGCGCACGGCGCCTTCGAGGCTGATGACCAGGAACGGCAGCGCGACGAACGTCTGGGCGAGCACCACCGCGGTGGTCGAGAACGCGATCTGGACGCCGAGCACCTCCAGGGTGTGCCCCAGCAGGCCGCGCCGCCCGAAGGTGTACAGCAGGGCGATGCCGCCGACGACGGGGGGCAGCACGAGCGGGAGCAGCACGAGCGAGCGAGCCAGGTCACGTCCCGGGAAGCGGGCGCGGGCCAGGACGAGCGCCATGGGCACGCCGAGCAGCACGCACAGCACTGTGGCGGTCGCGGAGGTGCGCAGGCTGAGCGCCAGCGCGGTCAGGGACGACTCGCTGGTGAGCAGGGGCCACAGATTGCCCCAGCTGACCCGGGAGACCATCGCGACGAGCGGGAGCAGCACGAGCGCGGCGCCGATCCCCGCGGGCACGAAGGCCCACGCGGGCAGGTGGCTGCCCGCGTGGGGGCGACGCCGGATCGTCACGGGCGGGCGAACCCGGCGGCGGCCAGCACGTCCTGACCAACGCTGCCGGTGACCATGGCGATGAACTGCTTCGCCAGGTCGGCCTGCGATGCGCCGGACACGGTGGCGATCGGGTACGTGTTGACGGCGTTGCTCGACTCGTCGAACGGCACGCCCTCGACGGTGTCCCCGGCTCCCTTGACGTCGGTCACGTACACGAGCCCGGCGTCGGCCTCACCGGCGATGACCTTGTTCAGCACGTCGGTGACGGACTGCTCCTCGCTGACCGGGGTCAGGGTGATGCCCGACCCCTCCTCGACCGTGGTGGTCGCGCTGCCGCAGGGCACCTGGGGTGCGCAGACGACGACGTTGAGGCCGTCCTGGGTCAGGTCGGCCAGGGAGGTGATCCCGGCCGGGTTGCCCGGCGGGACGGCGATCGTCAGGGTGTTGGTCGCGAAGTCGACCGGGTCGCCGTCGATGAGGTCGTCGGCGACGAGCTTGTCCATGTTCTTGGTGTCCGCGGAGGCGAAGACGTCGGCGGGCGCGCCCTGCTGGATCTGGGCGACCAGGTCGGACGAGCCGGCGAAGCTGAACTCCACGCTCACCCCGGGGTGGTCGCTCTCGAACTGGGACCCGATCTCCTCGAACACGCCCATGAGGGAGGCGGCCGCGAACACGGTCAGCGTGGCCGCCTCCGGGGTGGGGCTCGCCGCGGCGTCGTCGTCACCGCCCTGGTCCGAGCCGCCACATCCGGCCAGGCCCAGCACCAGCGCGATCACCGGGGCAACGGCCAGCACACGTCTTCTCACAGCATCTCCTCATCGGTCTTCACCGTCTCGACGACCACGTTGGTCGACTTGATCGTCGCCACCGCCGGGGACCCGAGCTCGAGGCCCAGGTCGCGGACGGCCTCGCTGCTGAGCAGGGACACGACGCGGAACGGCCCGCACTGGAGCTCCACCTGGGCCATGACGTGGTCCGTCCGGATGTCGGTCACGAGTCCCACGAACCTGTTCCGGGCGGAGCTGGCCAGGCCATCGGGAAGCGTCGGGGGCGCCGCGTGCTGCCGCGCGACCAACGCCACCTCGTACCCGTCAACGACGATCCGCCCGGTGTCATCCACCGACGACTCCAGGAGCCCCCGGTCGATCCAGCGGCGCACCGTGTCGTCACTGACGCCCAGGTGCATGGCGGCATCTCGAACCCGCAGCTTCGGCATGGTCCGCATCCTAGAACCGCAGGTGCGGTCGGCGCTGCGCGATGGGTCCGCTGGCGCGGAAACACCCCCGAGTCCGCGGGCGGCGGTGCGCCAGAGGCGCGACATCACGCCGAGCGTCGCTCGCCGCGGTGACAACGCTCACAGTCGTGCTCGCGGAGCGCCCGAAGGCTGTGCACCGTGAATTTGGAGCAAT
Source organism: Xylanimicrobium pachnodae JCM 13526 = NBRC 107786 (assembly GCA_001592145.1). GTDB lineage: Bacteria > Actinomycetota > Actinomycetes > Actinomycetales > Cellulomonadaceae > Xylanimonas > Xylanimonas pachnodae. The sequence continues at coordinate 48,793 of BCWJ01000004.1, forward strand.
ACTCTCCGTTTTAAGGCGTCGCCTCAGCCCCGAGGGACGCACCAGACCCAGGAGTGCGCGATGCGCGTGGTGATCGGTTCACCGCTCAACGGTGTGAACCTCAAGGACGACCTCACCGAGTTCCTCAGCAGAGACCCGCGGGTCACCGAGGTCATCGACATCTCCACACCGGAGATCACCTACCCCGAAGTATCGATCCGTGCGGCCCGGCTGGTGGTCGATGGTGGCGCGGATCGCGGCATCCTCGTGTGCGGCACCGGCGTCGGCACCGCGATCGCAGCGAACAAGGTGCCGGGCGCGCGCGCCGCGACCGCCCACGACCTCATCACCGTGCGCGGCGCCGTCGAGAACTACGACGCCCAGCTGCTGTGCCTGGGCCAGAACGTCATCGCCCCCGCCTACGCGCGTGCGCTCGTGGACCTGTGGCTCGACCTGCGGCACGACCCGTCCGGCTCGTACGGACCGAAGGTCCGCGAGATCATCGCCTACGAGGCGCGTGCGCTCGCGCCCCAGCACGACCTGGAAGGGGAGTGACCCATGAAGGGCGAGTTCCCGTTCTGGTTGCGGGCTGAACACCTTCTCAACTTCGTCCTGATGGGCATGCTCATCCGGTCGGGCGTCGAGATGCTGTCCTCCCTGCCCCGCCTGTGGTGGCGCAAGGACTGCGCCCCCGGCACCGAGTGGCTGCGCTTCACCAAGCGCAAGCTGCCCCAGGAGGAGGGCGTCTACACCTCGCTCATGGACGAGAAGTCCGTCCACCCGATCCTGTCCCTGCCCGGCCGGGAGAACATCGGACTGGGCCGGCACTGGCACGGCCTGTCCGTCATGCTCTGGGTGCTCAACGGCGTCGTCTACATCGTCCTGCTGTTCGCCACCGGCCTGTGGCGCCGCATCGTCCCCACCTCCTGGGAGGTGTTCCCCGACGCCTGGAACTCCCTGATGGCATACCTGAGCTTCCAGGTCCCCGACATCAGCCACTTCACGCCGTACGACTCGCTGCAGATGCTCGGCTACACGTTCGTCATCTTCATCCTGGCGCCGTTCCAGATGCTGACCGGGATCGCGATGGCGCCGGCGATCCGGTCCCGGTTCCCGCGGTTCGTCAAGGCGATGGGCGGCCACCAGGGTGCGCGTTCGATGCACTTCATCGGCCTGGTGCTGTTCTCCGGCTTCATCGTCATGCACGTCTCGCTGGTGTTCCTGGTGCACCGCGACAACAACCTGATCCACATGGTGTTCGGCGGCGGGGATGTCACGACGGCGCGGGCCGCGCAGGCGCTCGTCATCATGATCGCCGTCATCGTCGCCGTGATCTGCTTCTGGATCTTCCTGTCCTACTGGACGCTGGCCGACCGGGTCCGCGCCCACAGGTTCGTGGCCGGGTTCACCGAGATCGGCCGCAAGGTGTTCCTCAACCGGCTGCGCCCCACGGTCGCCACGCAGACCGCCTACACCGACGCCGACATCTCCGAGTTCCACTGGACGAACGGTCTGCCGCCCACCGAGGACGAGTCCGCGCAGTGGGTCCACGCCCGCGACAACGGGTGGGAAGGGCTGACGATCACGCTGCGCGACGACCTCAACGACGTCGAGAAGCAGGTCAGCATCGAGGACATCCGGAAGCTGCCGCGACACTCGTACATCGCCACCCACACCTGCATGCAGGGATGGTCGGCGACGTCGCGCTGGACGGGCGTGCGGATCACCGACCTCATGGCGGTGCTCGGGCCACGACCCGAGGGGGCCCGCTATCTCCTGTTCGAGTCGTACGGGCTGGCGCAGAAGATGTACGACAACCGGCCGCGCGAACCGTTCTACTCGGCCATCGACCTCGACACGATCGCGGAGGACGGGACGATCCTCGCGTACGAGCGCAACGGCCACCCGCTCGACAACCACCTGGGCGCCCCCGCCCGCCTGCGGATCGAGTCCAACCACGGCTACAAGCAGGTCAAATGGGTGGCACGCATCATGTGGATCCACGACTACGCCGACTACGGCGACGGCCGCGGCGGGACCCGTGAGGACTCCGCGCTCCAGGCCTTCAACGGCCGGATCTGACTGCGATGGCGACGATCGTGGCGACGTGCTTCCTGGTCACAGGCATCACCGACGACGACGCCGCCAAGGCCGCCCTCCAGCCGCTGTTCGACATCTTCGCCGAGCACGGCCTGGGGCAGGCCACCTTCGAGATCGTGCCCGGTGAGCCGACGCGCCTGTGGGTCAAGCACAAGGACACCGTCACCCCGGACCGTGAGCTCATCGGGCGGGCCCTCGCGAAGGCCGGGCCCTACGCCGTCGTCGGCGTCGGCCGGTAGCCCGCGGCCCGGTCGGCCGGCCGGAAACCAGGTGAGGCCCCTCGTCCATGGACGAGGGGCCTCACCGTCGGTGCGCCATCAGGGACTCGAACCCCGAACCCGCTGATTAAGAGTCAGCTGCTCTGCCTATTGAGCTAATGGCGCGCAACGGGGGGAAACGCTACCAGCCGCCACGCCCAGCACGAAACCCGTGGCCTGTGACGTGCCCAACAGCGGCGTCCGCGCAGGTCACAGGTACAAACCCGTGGCCTCCGTCGCCTCCTCGGCCTGGCTGACGCCGTGCACGTCCCGCTCCCGCAGCAGCACGAAGTCGGTGCCGCCCACCTCGACCTCGGCGCGCTCCTCCGGGTCGAACAGCACCCGGTCGCCCACCTGCACCTGGCGCACGTGCTCCCCCTTGGCGACGACGACGGCCCACGCGAGCCGCTTGGGGCCCTGCGCGGTCGCGGGAATCACGAGCCCGGCCGACGACTGCCGCTCGGACGCGTCGACCTCGGGCTGCACCAGGAGCCGGTCGAACAGCATGCGGATGGGGACGTCGGGGGTCGTCGCTGAGGTACTCACGCAGGCAACCGTAGGCGACGTCGGCCACCGCCCGCGGCGGGTGTCGGCGCCGAGAGTCACCCGCGGCGCCGTCTACGCTCGACGTGTCCACCACCCTCACGTCAGGAGCACCCCATGCCCCGCCTCGCCGTCGGCGACCCCGCCCCCGACTTCACGCTCCAGGCCGCGAACGGGTCGCCGTTCACGCTGTCCGAGGCGCTCGCCGAGCCCGGTCGCTCCGGCGTCGTCGTCTACTTCTACCCGGCTGCGATGACGCCCGGGTGCACCACCGAGGCGTGCGACTTCCGCGACTCCCTCGCGTCCCTGCAGGGCGCCGGCTACGGCGTCGTCGGCGTCTCGCCCGACGACGTCGCGAAGCTGGTCCGGTTCGCCGAACGGGACGGGCTGACGTTCCCCCTGGCCGCCGACACCGACCACGCCGTCGCAGACGCGTACGGCGCCTGGGGCGTGCGCAAGCTCTACGGCAAGGACGTGACGGGCATCATCCGCTCGACCGTCGTGGTGGGCCCGGACGGCCGCGTCACCGTGGCCCAGTACAACGTCAAGGCGACCGGCCACGTGGCCCGCCTGCGCAAGGCGCTCGGGATCGACTGACGGTTCCTTACACTGGGCGAGCGCGCGTGTCGAAACTGGCAGACGAGCCGGGTTTAGGTCCCGGTGTCCTCGCGGACGTGCGGGTTCGAGTCCCGTCGCGCGCACCACGTCGATTCGTGGGGATGGTGCCGGTTCGTGCGCTCGGGCCCACGGACCTGCACCGATTCCACGAACCGGTGCCAGCTCGTCGAGGAGGTGCGCGGTGGCCCAGGTTCAGGCCGGCCTCATGCCGCTGATCGTGATCCAGCCCATCGTCATGCTGCTGTCAGGGCTGATGTGTCACGCCGCAGCGCGCGGACGGCTGGGCCGGAACGTCATCACCGGGTACCGGTTCCGGGAACTGCTGGCATCCGACCGCGCTTGGGCCGCCGGGCACGCCGCCGCCGAGCAGCCGTCCTGGGTCGGCTTCGGGCTGACCACGGCGTTCGCGATCTACGGCGTTGCCATCCGTCCCGTGGCGCTCGTGGCCGAGGTGGTGGCGTTCGCTGCGTGTCTGGCATGGGCGATCCGGGCCGCCATCGCGGCCGCGGCCAACACCCGCTGACACCTCACCCGCTCGGCCCCGGCGCTCAGCCGACGATTCGTGGGTTTGTCGTCGATTCGTGGGCTTGAGCGCACGAATCGTCGACAAACCCACGAACCGTCGGGTCAGACGCGCCGGGGCCGGCGGGTGGCACGGGCCGGGCCGGCGGGTCAGTGGGCGCGGGCCGCGTCCGCCGCGATCGCCTCGCGCACCTCGTCCATGTCCAGGGCCTTCACGGCGTCGACGACGTCCTGGAGCGTCTTGGCCGGCATCGCACCCGGCTGGGAGAACACGAGGACGCCCTCACGGAACGCCATCAGGGTGGGGATCGAGGTGATGCCCGCGGCGGCGGCGATCTGCTGCTGCGCGTCGGTGTCGATCTTGCCGTGGACGATGTCCGGGTTGGTCTCGGACGACTTCTCGAAGACGGGGCCGAACTGCCGGCACGGCGGGCACCAGGTGGCCCAGAAGTCGACGAGCACGATGTCGTTGCCCTCGACGGTCTCGCGGAAGGTGGCGTCGGTCAGCTCGACGGTGGCCATGGGGTGTTCCTTTCGGTGGGTACGCCCACCCCAGCACACAAACCTCCCGGGGTATTCCCGGGCCACGCCGTCGGCCGACGTGGCGCTGCACACCCCGCCTGCGCGCTGCTCCACCCCCGGGCGCGTGACAGGATCGGCCTGTGACCGCCTCCGCCGAGATGCCCCCACCGGACGACTGGAAGCCTCCCGTCCCGACCCCGTCCGGCTGGCTGACGCAGGAGACCCTGGCCGCCGCGCGCGCCCAGTTCCCCATCGTGTACGTGGACGCCGTCCCCGTGCGGGTGGACGACTCGGGCGACGTCGTCGCCGTCGGGATCCTGCTGCGCATGGGCTCGCGCGGGCTGACCCGTTCGCTCGTCTCGGGGCGCGTCATGTACCACGAGCGCGTGCGCGACGCGCTGCTGCGGCACATCGAGAAGGACCTCGGGCCGGTGGCGCTCCCCCGCGTCCCGTCGTCACCGCAGCCGTTCACGGTCGCCGAGTACTTCCCCACGCCCGGCATCACGCCGTACCACGACACCCGCCAGCACGCCGTGTCGCTCGCCTACGTCGTGCCCGTCACGGGTGACTGCCGTCCCCAGCAGGACGCGCTGGCCATCGCGTGGCTCACCCCGGAGGAGGCGTGCGCGGACACCGTGCAGGCCGAGTTCCTGGGCGGGCAGGGCACCCTGGTCAAGCAGGCGATGGCCTGGGTGGGCCGGCTCTCCTAAAGCCTGTCGAACAACCTCGGTGAGGTGGTCGGCAGCGTCCTTCTCGGACGTCCCTAGGCCGCTGAAGCGGTGAGGGTTCCCACGTCGTCCGGGCTGGTTTCGTCGGCGCGTGCGCGTCGGCCAGAGCCTTCCCGTCGGTGGGCGTTGGTGACCTGGCCTCGTGCTTCGGGGTCCAGGACCTGGGAGAGGTAGTGCTGTTCGCCCCAGGCGGCGAGGTTGACCGCGGCGTTCAGGTCACGGTCGAGGGCCAGCCCGCAGTGCTCGCAGTGGAAGACGCGGTTCGCGAGGGTGAGCGCCTGGTTGACGTCACCGCACCCCGAGCAGGTCTTCGAGGACGGGAACCACCGGTCCGCGATGAGGACTTGCCCGCCGCGCCAGGACTGTTTGTAGGTGACCTGGCGGGCGAGTTCGCCCCAGGCTGCGTCCGAGATGGCTGCGGCGAGCCGGTGGTTGGCGAGCATGCCGGTGATGTTGAGGTCTTCGATGACGAGCCGGTCGTGGGTCTTGACCAACGCGTTCGAGACCTGGTGCAGGAAGTGGTGGCGGCGGGCACGGACCCGCTCGTGATGACGGGCGAGCCGGCGCACGGCCGCACGCCGGCTGGCGGAGCCCTTGGCCTTGCGGGATACCGACTTCTGCAGTCGCCGGGTGACCGGTTGCGCGGACCGTAACGCTTTCGGCGCCGTGGCCACACGCAGCACCTCGCTGCCGTCGGCCCCGGCGGCGACGACGGGGACGTGTAGGCCACGGTCCACTCCGGCCCACCCGGCGTGGTCAGCCTTGCCTCGCGGCTTGTGGCGGGCGGCGGGGTGCACGTCGGCGGCCTGCACGTTGAGCGAGATCCGCCAACGCCCACCCCGGCGGGAAACGGTCGCGAACAAGACCCGCGCGCGCCCAGAAGCGAGCATGCGGCGCAGGCGACGAGTGTCGTCGTGCACGCGGATGGCACCGATGCCCGGCAGCGTCACCGAGCGGGGGCCGTTCTCCCCCAGACGGATCGTCGCGCGCTCGCCCGTCTTCGTCTTGGAGACCTTGTTCCGCATCCGGAACGAGCCACGTTCAACGTTCTTCTTCTTGAACCGCGGGTGCCCGACCACGCGGCCGGCGCGCTTGCCGCGACGGGAGGCGGTCCACGCCTTCAAAGCTTTGCCGAGGTCGACGACGGCCTCCTCAAAGACCTGCGCGGACACCTCCGTCCGCCACGCCAGGCCCGTGGCTTCCAACTTGGCGGCGCCCGAGACGTCGACAACGAAGCGGCGCCCGGCATCCTCGGACTTCTTCCACGCGTTAAACGCGTTGATCAGGTCGAACCCCGTCCAGGGGATCTTCACCTCGGCGTCGCCGTCCTCGCCTGTGAGCGCCACGGTGGCGTTCCTGAATGCCTGGCGGGCGTCAAGGTGCAGTCGCAGGCCTTGGTTGAACGCGAACCTCGCGGCGCCCTCATGCCGGGCCAGTGCACGCGCCTGTTCCGCGGTGGGGTCAGCCACCAGCTGGAGTGTTGTGTGCCTCGCCACGACAACGACGCTACCGGCCGGCACCGACAACGACCGGGATGTCAGTCCTGGTCACGAGGATCAGTCCCGTGTGAATGCTCTTCTCGACGGCCGTACCCGTCCGACCTGACCGGCGCCGCATGGACACGCATTGCCACGCTCGTGATCCCCACCCACATCCCGTGGCGGGCGCTACCGCACGACTTCGCCGTTTCCTGGTCCGCGACGCACAAGCACTTCACCAGATGGACCAAGAGACGGCTGTGGGAGCAGGTGCTCGCCGTTTTGCGCGCCGAGGACCGCGTGCACGACGGCCGCGAACAGCAACCGACGGCGGCCGTCATGGACTCATCGACGGCATCAAGCGGCACATCCTCGTCGACACCGCCGGCAGGCTCCTGGCCGCCCACGTGACCGCTGCGAACGTCCAAGACCGGGCCGCGTTCGCCGATCTCCTCGCCAAGAACCCCTTCCCGAGCGTGGAGCACATCTGGGCCGACAAGGGCTACACCCGGCAAGCGCCCACCGACGCCGCAACCAGTGCAGGAATCGAGTTGGAGATCGTCTCCGGCCCCAAGCCCATCGGCGGGTTCGTCGTCCAACCACGGCGCTGGGTCGTTGAGCGAACCAACGGGTGGATCAACCGACACCGACGCCTCGTACGCCAGTACGAGGCCACCCTCACCGCCCACGAAGCATCCGTCGTCCTGTCCCAGATCCGGCTACTCCTACGCCGACTCGACCGGCGACCGTAGTTGTTCCACAGGCTTTAGGGCAGCTCGAGCGTGGGCCAGTCGGCCAGGTCCTCGCGCATGCGCCGGTCGTGCGTCGCGACGACGACGGCGGCGCTGGTCCGGGCGAGCGCCCGGGTGAGCTCGTCGATGAGGTCGATCGACAGGTGGTTGGTGGGCTCGTCGAGCAGCAGCAGGTGCGGGGCCGCGACCAGGGTGCGCGCCAGCTCGAACCGGCGCCGCTGACCCGCCGAGAGCTCGGCCAGCGGCCGGTCCAGGTCCTCCTCCGCGAGCAGCCCGAGCGCCGCGATCGGCACCACGCGCTCCGGATCGAGCGCCCCGCGCGCGAGCAGCGCCAGCACCTCGTTCGCGGCGGCGTCGAACCCGGTCAGCGTGCGCGGGTCGTCCTGCCCGCGCCCGACGACGGGGGCGTTCTCCTGCCCGACGACGCCGAGCCGCAACCCGCCGACCGCCGACCGGGTGCCGCGCGCGAGCGGCAGCGCCCCGGCCAGCACCTGGAGCAGGGTGGACTTCCCGCTCCCGTTGGGCCCCACCACGAGCAGGCGTCCGGCGGGCGGGATCGCGATGCGCGTCCCGGGCAGGTCGAGCCGCACGGCGTCCGCCGCGGTCACGCGCGGGTTGCGCACCTCGATGAGCGGCATCGCCGGGTCCCACCCCGGTTCGAGGGAGGGCAGGTCGGGCAGGCGCAGCTCGAGCGGGGGCACGGGCACCTCGACGGCGTCGGCCTCCAGCTTCTTGATGAGCCGGTCGGCGGCCTTGACGTGCACGCGCGCCCCGGTGGCGCGGCGGTGCTTCTGCGAGCCCTTGGGGGGCCGCCACTCGTCGGACAGCCCCTCGTAGGACGCGTCGAGCCGTTCGGCCAGGCGCTGCGCCCGCCGCCGTTCGGCCCGGTACCGCTGGCGCCACCGGTGCAGGGCCTGCGTCTTCGCGAACCGGTAGGCGAGGTAGCCGGGCTGCCCGTACAGCACGGGCCTCCCGTCGATCGACGGGTCGAGGTCGAGGATCGCGGTGGCGACGTCGTCGAGCAGCTGCCTGTCGTGCGTGACGAGCACGACACCGCCGCGCCACGCCGCCAGCTCCTGCGTGAGGAAGCCGATGGCGGCGTCGTCCAGATGGTTCGTGGGTTCGTCGAGGAGCAGCAGGTCGGAGCGTTCGGCGAGGCGGCAGGCGAGCCGCACCCGGTAGCGCTGGCCCACGCTGAGCGTCTCCAGGGTCCGGTCCGGGTCGCGCGGGGCGCCGAGCCGGGTGAGGGCCACGTCGACGCGGCGGTCGGCGTCCCACGCGGCCAGGTGGTCGGCGCGCGTGAGCAGGTCGGCCAGCACGTCCAGGTCGGCGTCGGCTGTGCTGGTCCCTGGGTCGTCGGCCCCCAGGTCGTGCGCTTCGATGCGCGCGGCGTACTCCGCCGCGGCGGCGTCGAGCTCCGCGGCCACCTGCCGCACCCCGGTCAGCGCCGTGTGCACGACGTCGCCCACGGTCTGCCCCGGCTCCGGCACCAGCTCCTGCTCGACGACGGCGAGCGTGCCCTCGCGGCGCACGGTTCCCGCGGTGGGGGTGAGCGTCCCGTCGAGGAGGCGCAGCAGGGTGGACTTGCCGGACCCGTTCTCGCCGACGACGCCGAGGCGCACCCCGCCGCGCACGCGGAGGCTGACGCCCGTGAGCACCTCGGGGCCGGGCTCGCGCGGGCCGCTGACCGTGGTCTGCCCGCCCGCGAGGCCCACGGGCCGCCGGGTCCCGGCGCCCGAGACCACGGCCCGGTCGGCGTCGGGCCGCACCGCCGCCGCGCTGCCCGCACCGGAGCCCGGGTAGGCGAACGAGACGTCCGAGGCGATGAGGTGCATCCGGACACGGTAGTCGGCGGCCACGGTTAGGGTTCCACGTATGGCCACCCCCACCCCGGACCCTGTCTCCGCTGCCTCCCCCACCGCTGCCGTGCCCGCCGCCGTCACCACCACCGCCGTGACCCGCGCGGACGGCCGCGCCCCCGACGAGCTGCGTCCCGTGCGGATCACGCGCGGCTGGCTCGACGCCGCCGAGGGCTCGGTGCTGGTCGAGTTCGGCGGGACGCGCGTGCTGTGCGCGGCGTCGTTCACGGCGGGCGTGCCGCGCTGGAAGAAGGGCTCGGGCGAGGGCTGGGTCACGGCCGAGTACGCCATGCTGCCGCGCGCCACCAACACCCGCTCGGACCGTGAGTCGGTCAAGGGGCGCGTGGGCGGCCGCACGCACGAGATCTCGCGGCTCATCGGCCGCTCGCTGCGCGCGATCATCGACGTGTCCGCCCTGGGCGAGAACACGATCGTGCTGGACTGCGACGTGCTCCAGGCCGACGGCGGCACCCGCACCGCCGCGATCACCGGCGCGTACGTGGCCCTCGCCGACGCCGTCGCGTGGGGCCAGCGGCACGGGCACATCACGGGCGCAAAGCAGGTGCTGACCGACTCGGTGAGCGCGGTGAGCGTGGGCATCATCGACGGCGTCCCCATGCTCGACCTGCCCTACGTGGAGGACGTGCGCGCGGGGACGGACATGAACGTGGTGGTCACGGGCTCGGGCACGTTCGTCGAGGTGCAGGGCACGGCCGAGCACGGCGCGTTCGACCGTGCGGAGCTCGACGCCCTGCTGGACCTCGCGGTGGCGGGCAACGCCAGCCTGGCCGAGTTGCAGCGCACCGCGCTGGCTGAGGAACTGGTCCGATGAGCATCGCCGTGCCCGCGGGCGCCCGCCTGGTCCTGGCCACCCACAACCACAAGAAGGTCGTCGAGCTGCTCGCGATCCTGCGCGCCCAGCCCGGCCTGGCCGAGCTGCCCGACGACGCCGTGGTTACCGCGGCGGACCTGGGCGCCCCCGAGCCCGTCGAGGACGGGGTCACGTTCGAGGAGAACGCGCTGATCAAGGCGCGCGCCCTGGTCCGCGCCACGGGGCTGCCCGCCGTCGCGGACGACTCGGGCCTGGCCGTGGACGTGCTGGGCGGCGCGCCCGGCATCTTCTCCGCCCGCTGGGCGGGCCGCCACGGCGACGACCAGGCGAACCTGGACCTGCTGCTGGCCCAGCTCGCGGCCATCACCCAGCCGATCCACCGGCGGGCGGGCTTCGTGTGCGCCGCGGCGCTCGTGACGCCCGACGGCGAGGAGGAGGTGTGCCGGGGCGAGATGCGCGGCACCCTGGTGGACGCCCCGCGCGGCACGAACGGGTTCGGCTACGACCCCATCCTGGTCCCGGACGCGCAGGCGCCCGCCGCCGACGACGGCCCCGGCACCCGCACCGCCGCCGAGCTGACCCCGGAGGAGAAGAACGCGATCAGCCACCGCGGCCAGGCCTTCACGGAGCTGGCCCCGGCGGTCGCCGCAGCACTGCTGGGCTGACTCCGGCCGCGATCCACGGGGGTGGTTTCGACGGGCTCAACCACCGGTGGTTGAGCCCGTCGACACCTCAGTCCCGGGTGTGCCCGGTTCCACCTCCTGCGTCGATGTGCCGCACGGCACGCACCGCGCCGATCACGAGGGCGACGACGCCGAGCGCGCCGACGACCATGCCCACGAACAGCGCGACGAACATCGCGTCGAACGGGCCGACCGACCGGTCGGGGCCGATGCTCGACCCCACCAGGAACCCGCCGAGCGGCGCGAGCAGCGCCACCACACCGCCCAGCACGATGAGCTGCACGGTGCGCATCTTGTGCGGGTCGTGCACGGGCATGGTCTGCGGCGCGGGGTCGTGCGCGGGACTGTGCCCGCGGCCGGGCTCCGGCGTCGTCGTCATCGCGCGATGCTCCCGTTCTGGAGGGCCACCGGGGAGGCGGCAGGCTGCGACACCGCGGGCTGCGACACCGCGGGCTGGTGGTGCGCGGGCTCAGCGGGCCGCGCCGGCAGGAACCGGTCGATCAGCCCGGAGAGCATGTCGACGGGGAGCGGGAAGACGACCGTCGAGTTCTGGTCGGCCCCGAGCTCCAGCAGGGTCTGCAGGTAGCGCAGCTGCAGCGCACCGGGGGCGCGGCTCATCGTCTCGGCGGCCTGGGTGAGGTCCTCGGCCGACTCGAGCTCGCCGTGCGAGTTGATGACCTTGGCACGGCGCTCGCGTTCGGCCTCCGCCTCGCGGGCCATGGCCCGTTGCATCGCCTCGGGGATCTCGACGTCCTTGATCTCGACCACCTCGACCTGCACGCCCCACGGGTCGGTCTGGGCGGCGAGCGTGCGGGCCAGGTCGTCGTTGAGGTCGCTGCGGTGGGCGAGCAGCGTGTCCAGGTCCACGCGGCCCACCACGGACCGCAGCGTGGTCTGGGCGATCTGCGAGGTGGCCACGGCGTGGTTCTCGACCGCCATCACGGACTTGATGGGGTCGACGACCTTGAACAGGACCACCGCGTTGACGCGCGCGGGCACGTTGTCCTTGGTGATGACGTCCTGCGGCGGGATGGTGAGCGTGACGACGCGCAGGTCCACCCGGACCAGGGAGTCGACGCCCGGCATCACGAACCGCAGCCCGGGCTGGAGCAGCGGGCCCAGCCGGCCCAGCCGGAACCGGACCCCGCGCTGGTACTCCCCGAGCACCTTGAGCGAGGCCAGGAGCAACACCACCACGACCACCGCCACCACGACTATCAGCAGTTGCCACCAGGTCATTTCGGGTCCTCCTCGGTCCGTCGGTCACTTGCATATCCGGCCCGCCACCGGGCCTGTGCCGTGGCGGCCGCCTGGGCCTGCGCGTCGGACTCGTCGAGCCCCAGCACCTTGACTCCCCGGGTGAGCACGGAGTCGGGGAACCGCGCCGGGGACCGCCGCAGGTGCGACCACAGCGGCCAGCTGCCCGCAGCGATCACGACGACCGTGATGGCGAGCACCACCAGCTCGCCGGACGTGCGGTGCCCGAGCATGCTGGCCAGCGGCCAGAGCGCGCCGAGCACCACGACGGTGCAGGCGATCCCCCGGTGGAACCGCTCCGCCTCGGCCGCCGGCCACGGGTCCACGTGGCGGGTGATCTCCTTGCCCAGGTACCCGCTGGTGCAGGTCGCCTTGACCGGGCACGTGTTGCACACCACGGGGTTCGCCCGGTAACGCATGACCCGGTTCTCCGGGTCGAAGGCCTGCGGCCACAGCCACTGGTCCTCGGGGCACTGCCACGCGTCGTGGTGCTCGTGGTAGACGAACCCGGGGTTCTTGCTCCGCGCGGTGTGGTGCGCGGCCCGCCGGGCGGTCACGTCGAGCAGGTGCGCGACGCCCAGCAGGAACACGCCGTAGGCAGCGGCCAGCCAGATCTCTGCCGAGACGGCGCCGATCACGAGTCGCTCCTGACGTCCGGTCCGCGATCGTCGGACGGTCCGCCGTCGGACGCACCGCCGTCGGACCCGGTGGGCCGACGACGCTGGGACGCGTAGCGCGTCGCGGCCGCGATGGCCTCGCGTTCGTCGGCGAGGCGGCCGGCCGTGGCCGGTTCCTCCTCGACGAACAGTGCCTCGATCGGCACCTCGTAGGTCGTGGACGGGATGCGGTGCCGTACGCCCTTCCAGGTGAGCCACAGGAACGGCAGCACGCCGCCGATGATGAGCAGGTCACCGGGCATGCGCAGCCACTCCAGCACCGCGTTGCCGGGGGTGGTGATGAAGTTGAGCGTCCGCGCCGCGAAGTAGCCGTCGGCGACCGAGTGCCAGAGCTGGACGACGCCCAGGGGCAGCAGGGTCGCGAAGACCATCCACGCGAGCCCGATGTTCAGCATCCAGAAGCTCAGGCGCGCGGCCTTGTCGGACCACTTCTCCTTCGGGATCACGTAGCGCAGGCAGAACAGGGCGAGCGCGACGGCCATCATCCCGTACACGCCCATCATCGACGCGTGGGCGTGGTTGGCGGTCAGGGCCGTGCCGATCTCGTAGTAGGACACGATCGGCAGGTTGATGAGGAACCCGAAGATGCCGGCGCCCACGAAGTTCCAGAACCCGACGGCGACGAGGAACATCACGGCCCACCGGTGCGGGAACGGCGCGGAGGACCGCGACTGCTGCCGCGCGCCGAGCTGGAGGAACGTCCACGCCTCGACCGTCAGGAAGGTCAGCGGGATCACCTCCAGCGCGGAGAAGATCGCGCCCAGCGCGGTGTGCTCGACCGGCGTGCCGGAGAAGTACAGGTGGTGCATCGTGCCGATGACGCCGCCGGCGGAGTACAGGATGATGTCGAGGAAGATGATCCCGAGCGCGATCTTGCGCCGGATCACGCCGAGCATCACGAAGATGTACGCGACCATGACCGTGGTGAACAGCTCCATGAAGTCCTCCACCCACAGGTGGACCACCCAGAAGCGCCAGAAGTCGGCGACGGTGATCTGCGTCTCGGTGCCGGCCAGCATGCCCACGGTGTAGAACGCCGGGATCGCGATGCCCGCGTAGAAGAACAGCCACGGCATGTTCGAGGGGTGCTCGGTGCGCAGCCGGGAGCGGATGGTGCGGAACACGATGAAGATCCACAGGAACAGCCCGAGCGCCAGGCCGCCCTGGAAGACCTTGGGCAGGTCCAGGTACTCCCACTGCTGGTCGAACAGGGGCGAGCCCGCGGCCCACTTCGCGCCGAACGTGCTCAGCGCCGTCCCGGTCAGCGCTCCCAGCAGCACGACGGCGGCGGCCCCGAGCAGGATGTAGGACAGCAGCCCCTGCTTCTTGGGCTCGCGCCCCGAGATGAACGGGGCGAGGAAGATCCCGGCGGCGAGGAGCGCGACCACCACCCAGAACAGCGAGAGCTGCACGTGCCAGGTGCGGGCCAGGTTGTAGGGCAGGATCGCGGCGAGGTCGATGCCGAAGAAGCTGCCCAGGTCGGCGCGGTAGTGCTGGATGGCCCCGCCCAGCAGGGTCTGGGCCAGGAAGAGCAGCGCGACGACGAAGAAGAACCAGGCGGTGGCGCGCTGGGCGGGCGTGATCTTGACCTCGCCGGGCTGCTTGAACGAGAGCGCGGGGGCGTCGATGCTGTGCCAGCCGATCTTCTGGCTCCACCGGCCGTAGACGAAGAACAGCGCCCCGGCGCCGACGAGCAACGCGGCCAGCGAGAGGGTGCTCCACAGGACCAGGTCGGCGGTGGGCCCGTTGTCCACGAGGCTCTCGGCCGGCCAGTTGTTGGTGTACGAGTAGTCGTGGCCGGGCCGGTTCGCGGAGGCGGACCAGGCGGTCCACGCGATGAACGCGGTGAGCTGGTGCAGGTCGGCCGGATCGGTGATCGCGTCGGGGATGAGCCCGTTCTTGGCGCTGTCCGGGCCGAAGTAGCCCGTGTAGTAGGAGGTCATCTCGTCGAACGCGGCGACCTGCTCAGCGGTCAGCGTGAGGGTCTTGGTGTCCGCGTCGTACCGGTTGGTCCGCATGATCGCGGTGAGGTCGGCCTGCGGGTCGCTGGAGCCGGCCGCCCTCAGCTGGTCCTGGACGAACAGCGCCGAGCGGTGCAGGTAGTCCGCGGTGAAGTCGGGTCCCAGGTATCCGCCGTGCCCGACGACGGAGCCGTACTCCTGCAACCCGCGGCGCAGGAACAGCGCCTGCCCGGCCGTGACGTCGTCGCCGGTGAAGACGACGCTCCCGTCCGTGGCGACCGCACGGTCCGGGATCGGGATGCCGTCGGTGTAGGTGCGGTACGCCAGGATCCCCATGATCAGGAAGCCGAAGACCATCACCAGGGCGACGCCCTGCCACCACCCTTTGACCGACATGGTCGGGATGCGGGTGCGCCCGCCCACGGCGTCGATCCGCGGGGAAGAACCCAGACGTGTCACAGCGACTCCTCGGTCAGTGATGCGGGGGTATCCAGCCAGGTCGGACGGAACGTTCGGTTCATCGCAAGGACAAACCCAGACCTGGCGCGGTTCGGAATTTAGACCTCTGGAATCCTCTAAATCCAGTCTGACCACGGCAAGGACAAGGAGGTGTAGGTCACACCCGGGGCCGGTGGCACGACAAAGGGGAGCAGCCGACCCGGTCGGATCGGCTGCTCCCCTCGGAAGCTCGGGATGCGGGCGCGGTCAGCCCGCCCTGCGCCGCGGCGGCACCGCGAGCGCGCGCCAGCCCACCAGGGTCACGCCCAGGAACCCGGTGGCCACGGCGAGGAAGGCCGGTGCGAACCCGGCGCCGGGGACCAGCAGGCCCCGCAGGGTCACCCCCACCGCGACGGTGACGAGCCAGACGATCACCCCGGTGGGCCACAGCCGCGCCGGGGCGCGCCACGCCCGGCCGGCGCCCCAGCCCACCGCGAGCGCCACGGCGAAGCACGCCCCGAGCGCGGCCAGGTGCCCGGATCCCTCCGCGGCGGAGTCGTGGGCACGGGACCCGAACAGCAGGAACACGAACACGACGACGACGTCGTAGGCGAGGGCTCGGCCCCAGGTGACGGTCACGGTCACAGCTCCTTGCAGCCGTCGGGGGTGGCGAGGCAGGACGGGCCGGCGTACTCGGCGCGCGCCTCGGCCAGCACGACGGCGGGATCGGTCCACGAGGGCAGGTGGGTCAGGACGAGCCGGGAGACGTGGGCCTCGCGGGCGACGCGCCCGGCCCGCGCCCCGGTGAGGTGGATGCCCGCCTCCACGGCGTCGTCGCGGCCCTGGACGAACGCGGCCTCGGCGAGCAGCAGGTCGGCGTCGCGGGCGACCTCGACGACGGTGTCGCAGTAGTCGGTGTCTCCCGTGTACGCCAGCACGGCCGCGGCACCGGGCCGCAGCGTGGACGGCCCGTCGACGCGCAGCCCGTAGGCCTCGACCGGGTGGAACACGGGGCGCGGGGTGATGACGAGCGGCCCGATGCGCACGCCCGCGCCGTCGGTCCAGGTGCGGAAGTCGTAGATCTCGTGCATCGACTCCCCCGGGTGCAGCCCGTACATGGCCCCGGCCCGCTCGGCGACGTCAGCGGGTCCGTAGACGGGCAGGTGCGGCGGCACCCCGGTGCTCGCGTACCCGAGCTCCGGGTGGTACTTGAGGTGCACGTACAGGCCCGACAGGTCGGCGCAGTGGTCGGGGTGGAGGTGGCTGAGCGCCACGGCGTCGAGCGCGTGCAGGCTGACGTGCCGTTGGAGATACCCGAGCCCGCCGCTGCCCAGGTCGACCACCACGTTCCAGTCGCGCACGGCGACGTCGGGCGGCACGACGCCGGAGGCGATCCCGGCGGCGACGGCGTCGGCGGGCACCTGGACCAGGTAGGTGGAGGCAGGCGAGTCGGGCCGCGGCGCGGACCCGGCGACGCCGAGCGTGCGCAGGATCATCGGGCGGCCTCCACGAGCCGCACCTCGGGGCCCAGGAACCGGCGGGCGAGCCCCTCGAACTGCACCGGGTCCCCGGTGGCGACGAACCGGTGGGCGGGCGCGCCGGCCTGAGGTGAGCGCTCCAGCCCCTGCGCCACGAGCGTGCGGTACACGTCCTTCGCCGTCTCCTCCGCGGACGAGACGAGCGTGACGTCCTCCCCCATGACGTAGGAGATCGCGCCCGCGAGCAGCGGGTAGTGCGTGCAGCCCAGCACGAGGGTGTCGACGTCGGCAGCGCGCACGGGGTCCAGGTACCGGTGCGCGGCCTCGAGGATCTCGGGTCCGGACGTGATGCCCCGTTCGACGAGCGGCACGAAGTCGGGGCACGCGCGCGTGGTGATGTGCAGCCCGGGGGTGACGTGGAAGGCGTCGTCGTACGCCCGCGAGTCGATGGTGGCCTTGGTGCCGATGACGCCGATGCGCCCCGATCGTGACGCGACCACGGCGCGGCGCGCGGCCGGTCGGATCACCTCGACGACGGGGATCCCCCGGCGCACCTCGTAGCGCTCGCGGGCGTCGGGCAGGGCGACGGCGGTGGCCGAGTTGCAGGCGATGACCAGGAGCTTGACCCCCTGGTCCACGAGGTCGTCCATGACGGCCAGCGCCATGGCCCGCACCGCCGCCAGGGGCTTGGGGCCGTACGGGGAGTTGGCGGTGTCACCGATGTAGAGCACCTGCTCGTGCGGGAGCTGGTCGAGGATCGCCCGGGCCACGGTGAGGCCGCCCACACCGCTGTCGAACACGCCGATCGGTGCATCGTTCACCGGGGAAGCCTAGCGGGGGCACCGCGGCGCGCCCCCGGATCCGGCCGTGGCGTTAGCCACGATCGTTCGCGCCGCGGTGCTCCCGGTAGTCGTCGAGCATCGCGGAGACGAGCGACTCCTGCGCGAACCCGGCGGCCACGAACACACCGCCCCAGTACCGCCGCGAGGCGACGTCCTGTGCCGTGTCGTCGTCGAAGTCGCCGCCCAGCAGCTCGTCGTGCAGCGCCTCGACCTCGTCGTCCGTGGTCAGGTCGAGTCGTTGCGCCAGGACCAGGCGGATGTCGGTGAGCGCGGCCGCGACGTCGCGCGCGTCAGGGCGGGTCACGAGCACGACGGCGGCGTCACCGGCGTCGTCGCCGGCGTCGTCGCCGGCACCGGGCCCGGCCGGGTCATCGCCCGACGCGCCCTCGCCGACGACGACGGCGAAGCGCTCGAGCCCCCGCACCTTGGCGGCGGCCAGGTCGGTCTGGGTGAGGTGACGGAACTCGGCGGCGACGGCGTCGTCGTCGCGGGAGGCGTCGGGCAGCAGCCGGCGCGCGGCGGGATCGTCGGGCACGCGCGGGACGCCGGTGGACTGCACGGCGGGGTCGAGCGCGTCCAGCATGCCGTGCGTACTGCCGTCAGTCTCAGGGCCGACGTCGTGCGCGGTGGCACCCCGGGCCGGCAGCCCCGCCTGCGCACGCAGGAACTCGGCGACCTCCCGCGCCACCTGGGCGAGCACGGCCCGCTCCACCTCCTCCCAGTAGGCGGCGTACCCGTCGGCCACGGGCCGGAACGGCGTCATCCGGCGTCCCCCTGCGACGAGCGCTGCATCGTGGCCCACAGCCCGAACCCGTGCATGGCCTGCACGTCCACCTCCATGCGTTCGCGCGACCCGGTCGAGACGACGGCGCGGCCCTCGCGGTGCACCTGCAGCATGAGGGAGCGGGCGCGGGCCGGCGGGTAGCCGAAGTAGCTCTCGAACACGTAGGTCACGTACGTCATGAGGTTGACCGGGTCGTTCCAGACCAGGGTCACCCACGGGTCGGCGAGCGCCGCGGACGCGTGCGTGTCGATCTCGGGTTCCGCGTGCACCCCCGGTGCCGCCATCGTCGCTGCCACCCTGCCAGCCTACGGAGTCGGCCGGGTCGCGGCCCGGCCGGTGCGACGTCCCGCGACACGCCCGGTCCACGTGGGCATCCGGGCGCCAGGACCGCGCGTATTTGGAAGGATCCTGTCGTAATCTGGTGTCACGCCGTGGCATCTGTCACGCGCGACTCGATCCCTCGGGAGCAGCCCCCATGGTGTCCGCCACTGCCCAGACCGCCGCCGTCGTTCTCGCGGCGGGCCACGACGACGTCTCACGTTCCCTGCTGACCCATGCCCTCGGCGACTCGACGGTGGTCCAGGCCGCCGTCGGCTCCGTGGCCCGGGTGGTGGACCCGGCCCGCATCGTCGTCGTCGTCGCCCCCGGGGACACGGCGGTGCGCGAGGCGCTGGGAGACGGGTACACGTACGTGGAGCAGGCGGAGCCGCGGGGCACGGGCGACGCCGTGTACGCCGCACGCGGCGCGATCGAGGCGCTCGAGGGCGCCGCCGGCGGCGTCGACCGCGTGCTGGTCACGTACGCCGACACCCCGCTGCTGCGCGCCGAGTCGCTGCGCGGCCTGCTGCACCGGTTCACCCTCAAGCGCGCGGACCTCGCGATCCTCACGGCGATCGTGGGCGACGCCGTGCACGAGTACGACGAGTACGGCGAGGTGGTGCGCGAGGCCACCGACTCGGGCCACGCGCCCATCATCGCGATCCGTGACCACGCCGAGCGCCGCTCGGCACGCACGGGCCGCACCGAGCTCAACGTGGGCGCCTACGCCGTCGCACCGACCCTGCTCTTCCGCGAGCTGGAGGAGATGGCCGCCGACGGCGAGTACCGGCTCACCGAGCTGGCCCGCCGCATCATCGGCCGCGGAAAGTCGATCACCTCGTACCAGATCGTGGACACCTCGGAGGTGCGCGGCATCAACACCCCCGACGAGCTGCAGCAGGCCGCCGACATCGTGCTGGCCCGCCTGTTCCGCCCGGTCAAGAACACCGACACCAAGATCGTGTTCGGCACCGGCGGCTGGCGTGCGCTCATCGGCGAGGGCTACACGCTGGCGAACGTGCGCCGCCTGAGCCAGGCGATCGCCAACGAGGTGACGCGCCGCGGGCTGGAGCGTCAGGGCGTCGTCATCGGCGGCGACCGCCGCTTCCTGTCTCGCGAGTCGGCCGAGGCCGCGGCCGAGGTGTTCGCCGGCAACAACATCCCCGTCACGCTGCTGCGCGACGACGTGCCGACCCCGCTGGTCACCTTCGCGGCGCCCTACCTCAAGGCCGCCTACGGCGTCATCATCACCTCGTCGCACAACCCGCCGCAGTGGAACGGCATGAAGGTGTTCCGCGCCGACGGTTCGCTGCCCCTCGACGACGAGACGGACCGCTACCAGGACGAGGCGAACGAGCTCAACATCTCCGACGTCGTCACCCTGGACCTGGAGCGGGCGCGCGAGGCCGGCATCGTGGTGGACGCCGAGCTCGACGAGCCCTACATCGACGCGATCGAGCGCATCGTCGACGTCGAGGCGGTGCGCGGCTCCGGCCTGCGCGTCATCGTCGACGCCATGTACGGCACGTCGCAGTCCACACTGGGCACGATCCTGACCGACATGCGCGTGCGGGCCGAGTTCATCCACGCCCAGCACAACCCGCTGTTCGGCGGCATCGCCCCCGCCCCCGACGACGAGCGGCTGCACACCCTCAAGGGGCTCATCCAGTCGGGCAAGGGCCGCTACTCGCTGGGCATGGCCACCGACGGCGACTCGGACCGCATCGGCATCGTGGACGAGCAGGGCGAGTACGTCGAGGCGAACGACCTCCTGCTGCTCCTGTACTGGTACCTGCACGAGGTGCGCGGCGAGCGCGGCGGCGTGGTGCGCAACCTGTCCACCACCCACATGCTCGACCGGCTCGCGGCCCACTTCGGCGAGGAGTCCCGCGAGGTCAAGGTGGGCTTCAAGCACGTCACCGCGGGCATGGAGGAGATCGACGCCGTGCTGGGCGGCGAGTCCTCGGGCGGCCTGACGGTGCGCGGCTGGCTGCTGGGCAAGGACGGCATCTTCGCGTGCGCCCTGGTGGCCGAGATGCTGGCCCGCACGGGCAAGACGATCTCCGCGCTGCGCCAGGACATCTGGGACATCACGGGGCGCCTGTACATGGCGGACGCCTCCGTCCCCGCCACCCCGGAGATGCGGGTCGAGGTGCCGCGTCGCCTGGCCTCCGAGCCGCTGACGCACGTGGGCCGCTACGAGGTGGCCTCCGTCTCGCATCTGGACGGCACGAAGATCGTGCTCACGGACGGGAGCTGGGCCCTGCTCCGCTTCTCCGGCACCGAGCCGCTGCTGCGCATGGTGGCCGAGTCCGACTCCCCCGCCAAGGCGCAGGAGCTGCTCGCGTGGCTCAAGGGCTTCGTGACCGCATGACCCCCAGCACGACCCCATCGAACGACAACTGACACCCCCGCGCACCGAGCGCGCAGACGGCGAAGCGAGATCACGCATGAGGTTTGGCAGGTTTGACGAGGACGCCCACGAGTACGTGGTGGAGCGTCCGGACGTCCCGGCGTCCTGGACCAACTATCTGGGCGGCAAGGACTTCTGCACGGTCATCGCCCACCATGGCGGCGGCTACTCCTACTACAAGTCCGCCCAGAGCGGCCGCATCACCCGGTTCCGCCAGAACGGCGTGCCGCTCGACCGGCCCGGCAAGTACGTGTACGTGCGCGACGCCGAGGCGAACGGCGGGGCCGGCGACTTCTGGTCGATCTCCTGGCAACCGGTGGGCAAGCCGTTCGTGGGCCCGGACCAGGCCGTCCCGCTCGACGGGACGGCCGGGCGCTGGACGTCGGCGCACGGCACCGGGTACTCCCGCTTCGAGTCCTCCTACCGGGGCATCGACGCGCGCCAGACCGTGTTCGTCCCGCTCGACGACGACGCCGAGGTCTGGGACGTACGCCTGACCAACACCACCGACGTGCCGCGCACGCTCACGGTCACGGGCTACGTCGAGTTCTCGTTCCACACCATCACGGTGGACAACCAGAACCTGCAGATGTCGCTGTACTCCCAGGGCGCCGACTACGCCGACGGCGTCATCGAGGTGGACGCGTACTACGAGCCGTGGACGTTCCACTACTTCACGTCCGCGGGCCCGGGCGGCGCCGCGGCCGACTCGTTCGACGCGCTGCGCGACGCGTTCATCGGCTCCTACCGCGACGAGTCCAACCCGCTGGCCGTCTCCGTGGGCCAGGGGTCCGGCTCGCAGGGCACCACGCAGAACCACTGCGGCGCCCTGGCGCACCAGGTGACGATCCAGCCGGGCGAGACCGTGCGGCTGTCGTACGTGCTCGGCTACGGCTCGCGCGCCGCCGCGGGCCTCGCGATGCGTGCCAAGTACGCCGACCCCGCCGTCGTCGACGCCGAGTTCGCGGCGCTCGTGGACCACTGGCGCGCCAAGCAGGCCAAGCTCGCCGTGACCACCCCGCACGCCGGCATGAACGCCATGCTCAACACCTGGACGCTGCTCCAGGCCGAGACGTGCGTGGTGTGGTCGCGCTTCGCGTCGTTCGTCGAGGTGGGCGGGCGCACCGGCCTGGGCTACCGCGACACCGCACAGGACTGCATGAGCGTCATCCACTCCAACCCGACTCGGTCCAAGCAGCGCATCGTGGAGCTGCTGCGCGCCCAGACGGAGGCGGGCTACGGCCTGCACCTGTTCGACCCGGCCGACTTCGACCCGGACGCCCCGAAGCTCCCGGACATCCCGTCGCCCACCATCGTGCCCAAGACCGACCGCGCCTCCCTGATCCACGGCCTGGAGGACACCTGCTCGGACGACCACCTGTGGCTCGTGCCCACCATCGCCGAGTACGTCAAGGAGACGGGCGAGACCGAGTTCCTCGACCAGGAGATCACCTACGCCGAGGGCTCGACCGGCACGGTGTGGGAGCACCTGGAGCGCGCCCTCGACTTCACGTCCGCCCAGATCGGCGCCAACGGCGTCGCACTCGGCCTGCGCGCCGACTGGAACGACGGCATCAACCTGGGCGGCGGCGAGACGGCCCTGGTGACCTTCCTGCACGCATGGGCCATCCGCGCGTACCTGGAGCTGGCCACCGCGCTCGGGCGCACGGGCGCCGTCGAGCGCTACGAGGCCGAGCTGGAGCGCCTGGCCGCCGTGGCGGACAAGGAGCTGTGGGACGGGCGCTGGTGGCGCCGCGGCATCACCCGCGACGGCGTGCTCATCGGCTCGCAGGACAACACCGAGGGCAAGATCTTCCTGGAGCACCAGGCGTGGCCCGTCATCGGCGGCATCACGTCACGCGAGCGCGGCATCGCGTCCATGGACGCCGTGCACGAGCTGCTGGGGTCCGAGTTCGGCACGCACCTGAACTGGCCGGCGTTCACGCAGGTGGACGACAGCATCGGGTTCCTCACCCGCGTCTACCCGGGCATCAAGGAGAACGCCGCGATCTTCAGCCACCCCAACGCGTGGCCGATCATCGCCGAGGCCATGCTGGGTCGCGGCAACGAGGCCATGGCGTTCTACGACTCGATCCTCCCCTACCACCAGAACGACCAGATCGAGACGCGCGAGGCCGAGCCGTACGCCTACGTGCAGTTCGTCTACGGCCGCGATCACGAGCGGTTCGGGCTCGGGCAGAACCCCTGGCTGACCGGGTCCGCGGGCTGGATGTACACGGCCGCCACCAAGTACATCCTGGGCATCCGCCCCGCCCTCGATGGGCTCATCGTGGACCCGGCGATCCCCGCCGACTGGGACGGCTTCGAGGTGCGCCGCGAGTGGCGCGGCGCCGTCTACGAGATCACCGTGCGCAACCCGGAGCACGCACAGAAGGGCGTGCGCTCCCTCGTCGTGGACGGCACCGAGCTCCCCGCCGGGACGACGACGGTGCCGCTCGCCCCCGCCGGCGCGAGCGTGCGAGTGGAGGTCACGCTGGGCTGACCCCCACGATCGCGGCCTGGCGTGACGAGATGCGTGGCGAAATCACAGCACATTCGTCACGCCAGGACCGCGAATGGGGCCTAGCGTTGCGCCTATGACCGAGATCGACCGGGGCACCGCCGCCCCCCTGACCGGCGCGATCCCGGCCGCGACCCTCCCCGCCGCGCGCCCGACGACCGCGCTCCTGACCGACAAGTACGAGCTGACCATGCTCCAGGCGGCGCTTGCGGACGGAACCGCACAACGGCACTGCGTCTTCGAGGTGTTCACGCGACGGCTGCCCGCGGGCCGCCGCTACGGGGTGCTCGCCGGCACCGGCCGCATCCTGGAAGCCCTGCCCCACTTCCGCTTCGACGACGTCGAGCTCGGCTTCCTGGACGAGACCGGCGTCGTCGACGACCGCACCCTCGACTACCTGTCCGGCTACCGGTTCACCGGGAGCATCGTCGGGTACGCGGAGGGCGAGGCGTTCTTCCCCGGCTCCCCCGTGCTCCAGGTCGAGGGCACGTTCGCGGAGGCCGTGCTGCTCGAGACCGTGATCCTGTCGATCCTCAACTTCGACTCCGCCATCGCCTCGGCCGCCTCGCGCATGACGTCCGCCGCCGTGGAGCGGCCCTGCCTGGAGATGGGCGCCCGCCGCGCGCACGAGCAGGCCGCCGTGGCCGCCTCCCGGGCCGCCGTCATCGCCGGCTTCGCCGGGACGTCCAACCTGGAGGCCGGCTACCGCTACGGGCTGGCCACCATCGGCACCGCAGCCCACGCCTTCACGCTCCTGCACGACGACGAGCTCTCCGCCTTCCGGGCACAGGTCGCGGCGCTCGGCACCGGCACCACCCTCCTGGTGGACACCTACGACGTGCGCCAAGGGGTCGTCAACGCCATCACCGCCGCCGGCACGGGTCTCGGCGCCGTACGGCTCGACTCCGGCGACCTCGGCTCCCTGGCCGTCGAGACCCGCCACCAGCTCGACGAGCTCGGCGCCACCGGCACCCAGATCGTGGTCACGTCCGACCTCGACGAGCACGCCATCGCGGCGCTCGCGGCCACCCCGGTGGACTCGTACGGCGTCGGCACGTCCCTGGTGACCGGCTCGGGCGCGCCCACCTGCGGGATGGTCTACAAGCTCGTGGCTCGGGCCGACGCGGACGGGGTGCTGCAGCCGGTGGCCAAGGCCTCCGCCGGCAAGCCGAGCCAGGGCGGCCGCAAGGCCGCCGCGCGCCGCCTGGGCGACGACGGTCGCGCCGTCGAAGAGGTGCTGGTGGTGGGCGAGGACGAGGCCGTGGCCGCCTGGGAGCCGCCGAGCGACGA
The DNA here is from genome assembly GCA_001592145.1 of Xylanimicrobium pachnodae JCM 13526 = NBRC 107786. GTDB lineage: Bacteria > Actinomycetota > Actinomycetes > Actinomycetales > Cellulomonadaceae > Xylanimonas > Xylanimonas pachnodae. The sequence goes on from BCWJ01000004.1 coordinate 73,645, forward strand.
CCTGCGCGCCCTGCACGTACCCCTCGTGATCGACGGCGCCGTGGACTCCCGCTGGGTGGGCGCCTACGGGGTGGAGAACGCGGCGCGCACGCACCTCGCCTCGCGGGCCGAGCTCCCCCGGGGGGCCCGGCGCCTGTCCGCGGGTGATCCCGCGTTGCCCACGACGACGCTCACCCTGCCCTGACCGACGCGGCCCTGGCGCGTCGGCTATACACGTGTATAGCCTGGTCCCGTGGACACCGGCGAACCTGACGTCACGGCACGCGATCGCATCCTCGACGCCGCGATCGACTGCTTCGCGCGGCACGGCTTCGACGCCCCCGTACGGACCATCGCCGCCGCGGCCGACGTCTCCCCCGGCCTGATCACCCACCACTTCGGCTCCAAGGACGCCCTGCGCGCCGAGTGCGACACCACCGTCATCGCCCGGTACCGCACCTTCAAGGACGACGCCGTCGAGACCCCGTCCGAGTCGCTGCGGGGCCTGTTCCCCGACATGGGGGACGCCCCGGTGCTCGTCGTGTACATGATCCGCGCGCTCGGCACCGGGGGCGCTCCCGCACGGGTCTTCCGCGACCAGCTCGTCGACCAGCTGCGCGTGGTGATGACGCACTCGCTGGCCACCGGACTCGTGCGCCCCTCCCGCGACGAGGAGGCGCGGCTGCGCACGATCGTCACGCAGTCCATGGGCGGGCTGCTCGTCGAGTTCATGACCGACCCGGGGGCGAGCCCCGAAGAGTTCGTCGCGCGGGTCATGTCCCCCACCCACGAGACCCTCCTCCCGCTGCTCGAGCTGTACACCGAGGGACTCTTCGCCACCTCCGACCTGCTCGACACGTACCTCAGCCTCCAAGGCACCATCCCCACTCCAGAGACGGACATCCGATGACTGGCAACGCACCTGCCCTCCGGGTCGAGGGCCTCACCAAGAGCTTCGGTCACGTCCACGCGCTGCGCGGACTCGACCTCGTGGTACCCCGCGGCCAGGTGACCGGCTTCCTGGGCCCGAACGGCGCCGGCAAGTCCACCACCATCCGCGTGCTGCTCGGCCTGCTGCGGGCCGACGGCGGCACCGTGCGCGTGCTCGACCAAGATCCCTGGTCCGACGCCGTCGCCCTGCACCGCCGCATCGCCTACGTGCCCGGCGACGTCACCCTGTGGCCCAACCTCACCGGCGGCGAGGCCATCGACATCCTGTGTCGGCTCTCGGGCCCGCTCGACCCGGCCCGCAAGGCCGCCATGCTCGACCGCTTCGAGCTCGACCCCACCAAGAAGGCACGCACCTACTCCAAGGGCAACCGCCAGAAGGTCGCGCTCGTGGCGGCGCTCGCGTCCCGCGCCGAGCTCCTGCTGCTCGACGAGCCGACCTCGGGACTCGACCCGATCATGGAGGCCGCCTTCACGCAGTCGATCGCCGAGGTCAAGGCCGAGGGCCGCTCCGTGCTGCTGAGCAGCCACATCTTCGCGGAGGTCGAGAAGCTCGCCGATCGCGTCGCCATTATCCGCGACGGCGTCACCGTCGAGCAGGGGTCGCTGGCCGAGCTGCGGCACCTCACCCGCACCTCCGTGACGGTCGCGCTCGACGGCGGACCCGACGGGCTCGCCGCCCTGCCCGGCGTGCACGACCTCGCGGTGCACGACGACGGCCAGCACGTCACCTTCGCCGTCGACACGGGTTCCCTGCCCGCGGTGCTCGCGGAGCTCGCGACGCTCCACCCGCGCTCGCTCGTCGCGAACCCGCCCTCGCTCGAGGAGCTGTTCCTCCAGCACTACAACGCGGCCGGGGCCGACGCTCCGGCACCCACGGGGTCTGCCCCGTCGGGCCCGGCTGCGTCGGATCAGGCACCGTCGGCCGCCACCCGCGCCGGACGGGCGGCGACGCGATGACCGTCCAGGAGATCTCGCGTCACACCACCCCGGCCGGCCGGCCACAGCACACCGCGCCGCACGAGACGCTGGCGGGGCTGGGGGCCATGAGCCGCCTCTTCTGGCGGCGCAACCGGGTGCGGCTCGTCGTGTGGGCCGTGTTCGTGATCGCGATGGTCGGGTACGTCATCAGCTACTACCAGTCCATCTTCACCACCCAGGCCTCGCTCGACGACTTCGCCCGGGTCAGCGACACCCCCGGCATCAAGGCCCTGACCGGGCTCGCCGCGAACCCGGCCACGATGGGCGGCGCCGTGTGGACCAAGATCTGGATGTTCGTCGCGGTCGCGCTCGCCATCGGGGTGGTGTTCCTGGTGACGCGCAACGGCCGGGCCGACGAGGAGACCGGCCGCACCGAGCTGCTCCGGTCCCGCGTGCTCGGGCTGCACGCCGGGTCCGTCGCCACCTGGTCATGGGTCGCCGGGCTGTGCGTCGTGGCCGGGCTGGGCACGGCGCTCGTCAGTGCGGCCATGGGCCTCGACCCGGCCGGGACGGGCATCACCGGGTCCCTGCTGTTCGGCCTGTCCGTGACCGGCGCCGGGCTGTTCGGGCTCGGCGTGGGTGCCGTCGCGGGTCAGGTCACCTCGACCAGCCGCGGCGCGAACACGCTCGGGTCGGTCGTCGTCGTCGGGTTCTACGTGCTGCGCATGGTGGGCGACCTGGGCAACGGCGCCCTGACCTGGGCCTCCCCCATCGGGTGGGCGCAGCAGGTCGAGCCGTGGGGGGCGGACCGGTGGTGGCCGCTGGCCCTGCTGGTGGCGCTCACCGCGGCACTGCTCGCCGTCGCGGGCCTTATCGAGGCGCGCCGCGACCACGGGGCGGGGCTGCTGCCCGAACGGCTCGGCAACCCCGGCGCACCACGGCGCTGGGCGTCCCCCCTCGGGCTCGCCCTGCGCCTGCAGCGCGGGCCCATCGCCGGGTGGACCGTCGCGGTCGTGCTCACCGCCGGGCTCTTCGGCTCCGTGGTCGAGTCGATGACCGACCTGCTCGACGACGCCGCCGCCTCGGCGACCGACCTGATCGGCGGCACCGGCGTCGACGCCCTGCTGGCCATGCTGACCGGGCTCATCGCGCTCGTCGTGGCCGTGTTCGCCGTGCAGTCGGCAGTGTCGCTGCGCGGGGACGAGGCGACCGCGATCCTCGAACCCCAGCTCGCGGGCGCCGTCGGCAGGGTCCGGTGGGCGGCGCAGCGCCTGGTGATCCCCGTCGTGGGCTCAGCCGTGCTGCTCGCCGTCGGCGGCGCCATCTTCGGCGCCTCGTACGGGTCCACCGTCTCCGACCCGTCGCAGGCCGCGAGGCTCGCCGGGGCGGCCCTCGCCTACTGGCCCGCGATCATGGTCCTCACCGGGGTCGCCGTGCTGCTCTTCGGGTACCTGCCGCGCCTGGCCGTCGCCCTGTCGTGGGGTGTGATCGCGGCCGTGTGGTTCCTGATGTTCGTGGGTGACGCGCTGGGCCTGCCCCAGTCGCTGCTCGACGTGCTCCCCTGGAGCGCCACCCCGTACGTCCCCCTCGAACCGCTGACCTGGACCCCGCTGATCGTCATGACGGTGGTCGCCGCGGCCTTCGTCGCGCTCGGCCTGCGACGGTTCCGCGCCCGCGACCTGCAGCCTGCCTGAGCGGAACCGCCCGAGCAGAACCGCCGACGCGGAACCGCTCGGGCGGGCCCGCGCCCTCAGGACTCGACGAACCAGGCGCGGACCATCGCGACGCGGGCGTCGAGCTGCGCCGCCGTGGCGAGCGGGACCTCCGGTCCGCCGCACCGGCGGCGCAGCTCCGTGTGCACCGAGCCGTGCGGGCGGCCGGACTTGCGCGCCCATGCCGAGACCAGCTTCGACAGCTCCTTGCGCAGCGCGGCAGCCCGCCGGTGCTCCTGCTCGGACTGCTCCGCCGCGGCCTCACGGGGCGAGGGTCCGCTCCCGCGGCCACGCAGCTGGTCCGCCTGCCGCTGACGCAGCAACGTGGCCACCTGATCGGGCTCCAGCAGGCCGGGCAGGCCCAGGAAGTCCAGCTCCTCGGCCGAGCCGACCTCGCCGCCCGTGCCGAACTGGCCGCCGTCGAACAGCACCCCGTCGAACGCGGCCTGCGACTCCATGGCCTCGAACGAGCCCAGCAGGTCACCCGACGCCTTCTCCTCGCGGTTGGCGGCCGCGAGCAGCGCCGCCTCGGGGTCGTACTCGATACCTTGTTCCTCGGCGGTGGCGGGTCGATCGAGCGCGTGGTCCCGCTCCACCTCCATCGCGCCCGCCAGCTCGAGCAGCGGCGCCACGGACGGCAAGAACACCGACGCCGTCTCGCCGCGCGTGCGGGCCCGCACGAACCGGCCCACGGCCTGGGCGAAGAACAGCGGGGTCGACGCCGAGGTGGCATACACCCCGACGGCCAGCCGGGGCACGTCGACGCCCTCCGAGACCATGCGCACCGCGACCATCCACCGCGAGTCGTCACGCGCGAAGGCGTCGATCCGGTCCGAGGCGCCGTCGTCGTCGGACAGCACGACCGTGGGCGACGATCCCGTGATGCGCGCCAGATGGCCCGCGTACGCGCGCGCCGTCGTCTGGTCGGTGGCGATGACCAGGCCACCGGCGTCGGGCACGGAACGGCGCACCTGCGTGAGGCGCTGATCAGCAGCGGCGAGCACGGACGGGATCCACTCGCCCTCCGGGTCCAGCGCCGTCCGCCACGCCTGCGCCGTCAGGTCCTTGGTCATGGCCTCACCCAGACGGGCCGAGACCTCGTCCCCCGACTTGGTGCGCCAGCGCATGTTCCCCGAGTACGTCATGAACAGCACCGGCCGCACGACCTTGTCCCGCAGCGCGTCGCCGTACCCGTAGGTGTAGTCGGCCTTGGAACGGCGGATGCCGGCGCCGTCGGCCTCATACGTGACGAACGGGATCGGCGAGGAGTCCGAACGGAACGGGGTGCCCGTGAGGGCCAGTCGGCGCGTCGCCTCCTCGAACGCCTCGCGCACACCGTCACCCCAGGACAGCGCGTCGCCGCCATGGTGCACCTCGTCGAGGATCACCAGGGTGCGCGCGGCCTCGGTGCGCGCGCGGTGCAGCGCCGGGTTCGCGGCCACCTGGGCGTACGTCAACGCCACGCCGTCGTATTGCGAACCGTGGCGTCCCTGGGAGTTCTTGAAGGACGGGTCGATCCGGATGCCGACGCGCGCCGCGGCGTCCGCCCACTGGTGCTTGAGGTGCTCGGTGGGTGCGACGACCGTGACACGCCGCACGACCTGCCGCTCCATGAGCTCGGTGGCCACGCGCAGCGCGAACGTCGTCTTGCCCGCGCCCGGGGTGGCGACGGCCAGGAAGTCACGGGGCTCCCGGGCGCGGTATGCCTCGAGCGCCTCGGCCTGCCAGGCACGCAGGTTCGACGCGGTGCCCCACGGCGCACGACGCGGGAATGCCGGACCCAGCTGGGACGCCGCCGCCGAGGACGGGGCCTGCGGAGCGGGGCGCACGGGGGTGCCCGCATCCGGAAAACCGACGGCGCGGACATCCGACGCGCCGACGGCGCGGACATCCGACGCGCCGACGGCGCGGAGCTCGACGTTCCGCTCCGTGGGGGGTTCCGGCTCTGCCGCCGCGGCGAACAGATCGAAGGGGTCGGGATCGGGGAGAGGGAGGGCGCTCACTGCTGGTGGTATCCGCCCTTCCCGGCTCGTGCGATCACTTGTCTCCCGGCGTGTTCGGCGAGTCGCCGTCCTGAGGACTGCGCAGGCCCTCGTAGATCTCCTTGCAGACGGGGCACACCGGGAACTTGTTCGGGTCGCGCCCCGGCACCCACACCTTGCCGCACAGCGCGATGACCGGTTTGCCCGACAGCGCCGACGCCATGATCTTGTCCTTGCGCACGTAGTGCGCGAACCGCTCGTGATCGCCCGGCTCGACCTCCGAGCGGGTCTCCTCACGCTCCAGCAGATCGGTGCCGGCGCCGGGGTCGGACGGCGCGGCAGGCCGCGCGGAGGGAGACGAGAGGGGTTGGGTCATGCGGGAGATTCTACGACCAGGCCCCCGACACGGCCCCGCCTCCGCCCCGACGGCCGTGCGGCGCGGCGCACGCGCGAGCGCCCCCGCGCGTCGGCCTCCCGAGGTGGGACGCCGGACGTACGAGGACGCTCGAGACGCGGTTCCTACAGGCCCTGCCAGGCCGGCTTCGTGGCGTAGGTCTGGCGGTAGTAGTCGGCGAGCTGGAGCCGACTGGCGGCCGCGTCGTCGATCAGCACGGTGGCGTGCTGGTGCATCTGCATGATGGTGGCGGGCCACATCGCGGAGACGGGGCCCTCCACGAGCTGGTGCACGGCCTCCGCCTTCTGCTTGCCGGTGGCGAGCAGCACCAGGTGGCGGGCGCTCATGATGGTGCCCAGGCCCTGCGTGAGACAGTGCACCGGGACCTTGTCGAGGTCGCCGTCGAAGAACCGCGCGTTGTCCTCGCGGGTCTGCGCGGTCAGGGTCTTGATGCGCGTGCGCGAGGCGAGCGAGGAGCCCGGCTCGTTGAACGCGATATGACCGTCGGTGCCGATGCCGAGGATCTGGACGTCGACCCCGCCCGCGTCGACGATCGCCTGCTCGTAGCGGACGCAGGCCTCCTCGAGGTCCTCGGCGAGCCCGTCCGGGCCCTGGACCTGCTCGGGCGCCCAGCCGACGCGCGAGGCGATCTCCTTCTCGATGACGTTGCGGTACCGCTCGGGGTGATCCGCCGGCAGCCCGACGTACTCGTCGAGCATGAACCCGCGCGCCTGCGCGAACGACAGCCCCTCCTCGGTGTGCCGGCGGGCGAGCTCGTCGTAGACCTTGAGCGGGCTCGAACCGGTGGCCAGGCCGAGGACGGCGTCGGGCTTGCGTCGCAGCAGCTTGTCGATGTGGTCGGCGGCGAGGAGTGCGAGCTCCTCAGCCGGTGCGATGACAACTTCCATCTAACTCTCCTGCTCGGAACAGCCACGCACGGGGACCGCGCGAGGGAACGGACGTCGGCGGGGTGACGCCGGCGTGGATCGGTGCGGCGCAGGGTGCCGCCACACCATCATGAGGCCTGGGTGAGGGCCGCGTTCCGTGCCAGCACAGCCGCACCGACCGCCGCGACGGGAACGGTGTGGGGCGCCAGGATCACGCGGTCCGCAAGATGAAGGGAGGCCAGGAACGGGGACTGCCCCGCCTGCCTGGCCAGCGCCGCCTGGACGGCGTCCAGGAGCGGCTGCCCGAGCTGCGACACGCCACCGCCCAGGACCACGCGGCGCACGTCGACGCTCAGGGCGAGCATGCGCACACCTGCCGCAACCGCGTCCGCGTAGGCGTCCCGGGCGGCGACCGCCGCGGGGTTCCCCTGCGCCGCGGCCTCGAAGAGCTCGACCGGTGCGGGGCGGCCCGACGTGGCGGGCCACAACCGCTCGACGGCGGTGCCCGAGGCGTACAGCTCCAGGCAGCCGCGCTGGCCGCACGGGCACACCGGTCCCGCCGGGTCGATCGGGATGTGCCCGATCTCGCCGGCGGCCCCGCTCCCCCGGCGCACGGCGCCGTCGAGCACGAGACCGGCGGCCAGCCCGGTGCCCAGCGCGAGGAACGCCAGGTCGAGGGGCCGGCCGGGCGCATCCGGCGCAAGGTGCGCCGCCCCGAGCGCGGCGATGTTCAGGTCGTTGTCGAGAACCACGCCGACGCCGAGCTCCGCGCTCAGCCGCCGCGCCAGAGGGAAGGGCGCGGCAATGCCGACGTTGACCGCGTAGCGCACGGTTCCGTCGTCGTGGCTGACCAGTCCTGGCACCCCGACCCCGACCCCGCCGAGGTCGGCGACGACGACGCCGGCCTCGGCGGCCACCTCACGCACCGCCCGCGCCGCGACCTCCACGACGGCCTGTGCGCCGCGTTTGGTGTGGAGACGAGCCTGGGCGAGGACGTCCCCGCCGGGGCCGAGCACCGCCGCGAGAGTCTTCGTCCCGCCGATGTCCAGGCCGACCGTCGGCAGCGGACCGCTCGCCGTGGCGGGCCGGCCGGTGCGGGGCACCTCGCCGCGGGGTCGGTACTCCACAGGCTCGTCGGCGGCCACCGCGTCAGCCCTTGACCGCACCGGAGACGAGGCCGCTGGTCATCCGGCCCTGCACGAACAGGAAGAACACGATGACGGGGATGGCGATGAGAGTGGACGCCGCCATGACCTGCGCCCAGTCGATGCCGCGGCTCGCCGAGGCCGACATGAAGGTGCGCAGCCACAGCGGCAGCGTCTGCGACGTCTGGCTGGGCAGGGCGACGAGCGCGACGGTGAACTCGTTCCACGCCTGGAGGAACGCGTAGACCCCGGAGGCGACGAGACCCGGCGCGAGCAGCGGCAGCGTGATCCGCATGAACGCCTGGGTCCGTGAGAGCCCGTCCACCATGGCCGCCTCTTCCAGCTCGGCCGGGATCCCCGCGACGAACCCGCGCAGCATCCAGATGGTGAACGGCACCACCGCCGCCGTATAGATCACGGAGACGCCGATGACGTTGTTCAGCAGGCCGACGCTGGAGAGCATCTTGTACTGCGCGATGAAGAGGCCCTCGGCGGGAAGCATCTGGATGAACAGGACGGCGAGGATGAACGACTTGCGGCCCTTGAAGCGCCACCGGCTGATGGCGAGCGCTCCGAGGAAGGCGAACACGAGCACGAGCACCACGGTCAGCAACGTCACCGAGAGGCTCATGCGCAGCGCCGGCCAGAAGCCGCTGCCGGACTGCAGCAGGTAGTGGAAGTTGGACAGCGTGCCCCGGGTCGGCAGGAACCGCGGAGTAGTCGATCGGAGCAGCGCGTTGGGCGTGAATGCCGAGAGCACCATCCAGTAGACGGGGAACGCCCAGCAGACTGCGACGACGACGGCGAGCAGAGACAGGGCCCACTTGCCGATGCGGCGAGGGGTCAGCACCCGGCGCCGGGGCGCTGCCTGTGATACGTGGGCGTGCGGGCGGGTCGCGACGGTGGTCATGACTCGTCCTCCTTCAGCAGGCTACGGACGTAGGGGGCGGACAGCACGACGGTGAGGAGGAGGACGAAGATCGCGACCGCCGCCGCACCCCCGAAGTTGTTGCGGTTCATGCCGAGGTCGTAGATGAAGTTTCCGAGCAGGTTGGTCTCGGCGATCGGGGCGCCCGCGTCCTGGAGGAGCTTGATCTGGGCGAACACCCGCAGGTCCCAGATGATCTGGAGCAGCAGCACGATCGCGAGCACGGGCCGCACGAGCGGCATGATGATCCGCCACAGGATCTGGGTCTTGTTGGCACCGTCGATCCGCGCGGCCTCCAGCAGCTCGTCGTTGACCTGGGTGAGGCCCGCGAACAGGGAGAGCGCGACGAACGGCACCGACATCCAGACGATGATGATGGTGGCGACCAGGAAGAAGGAGAGGGGCGTCGCCGTCCACACGTGACCGCGGAACCCGGTCAGGCCCATCTTGACGAGCAGCCAGTTGATGACGCCGTACTGGTCGTTGAACAGCCAGCGGAAGACGGTGACGGCCGCGATGACCGGGGTGGCCCAGGCCAGCAGCAGCGCGATCTGGAGGACCACCTTGGCCCAGCCGTGCACGGCGCGCATGAGGAGCGCGAACGCCAGTCCGAGAATCACGGTCAGACCTGCGTTGACCAGGCAGAAGATGATCGAGCGGACGACCACGGCGAACGCCGTCGAGTCGGAGAAGATGCGGGCGTAGTTGTCCAGGCCGGCGAACGTCGGCGGCGCGCTGCCGAACTGCTGCGCGAGGCCGAACTCCTGGAACGAGGTGACGATCTGCCAGTAGACGGGGTAGCCGAGCCCGAGAAGCAGGACGGCGACAGCGGGGATCAGCAGGAGATATGGGGCGGCCGGCTTGCGGCGCTGCCGCACCTCCTGCGTGCCGTGCGCGGTGATGGTGGCCATGTGGGGGGCTCCTTTGCGGTCCGGCCGGGTGGTGCGCCGGGGTGCGGGGCGGGGTCGCCGCCCCGCACCCCGGGCGGGGGTCACTTGCCGTTCAGCATGGGGGTGATCTTGGCGTCGTACTCCTTGGCGAGCGCCGTCACGTCACCGCCCTCGGCGATCTTCTGGAAGAGCTCCTCGTAGACGTTCGCGCCCTCGACGGCGGCCCAGCCCGGCGCGGCCGGCGTGAGCTTCGAGTTCTGCGCGGTCTCGATCATCGTGGTGGCGAACTTGTCGTCACCCAGCGAGGACACGTACTCCGAGTTGGCCGGGCCGAGGCCCGCACCACCGAGCATCTTCTGGTACTCCGGCGAGAAGATGATGCGCATCAGGTTCTCGGCGAGCTGGGGGTGCTGCGAGTTGGCCGAGATGGCGATGTTCGAGCCACCGGCGAACACGGGGGCGACGCCGCCGTCCACGCCCGGCAGGGCGAAGATGTCGAACTTGGTGTCGTCGGCCATCCCGTCACGGACGGTCTTGCCCTCGTCGTTGGTCGTCAGGTCACCGATCGACCAGCGGGCCCACGCCGGAGCCATGATGGTCGCGCCGGTGGCCGGCGAGCCGTCCTCCCCGTCGTTGATGAAGTCCCAGTACGCGTCGTCCTTGGCCGTGGTAGGCAGGTTCGAGGCGCCCTTGAACATGTCCTGCCACTGCTCGAGGCCCTTGATGGTGTTGGGGTCCGACAGCGTGGAGGTCCACTCGGTGCCGTCGACGGTGGCGAGCTCGCCACCGTTGGCAAACACCCAGGAGATGCCGTTGCGCCAGTCCTGGCCGCCGATGGCGAACCCGGACAGGTCGTCCGTGCGCAGCTTCTTGACGTCGTCGACGAAGTCGGCGAGCGTCTTCGGGGTCTCGGTGATGCCGGCCGCGGTCCACAGGTCCTTGCGGTAGAACATGTAGCGCGAGCCGAAGTAGTACGGCATGGCGTAGTGCTTGCCGTCGAAGTCGCCCGCGGCGACGAACGACTGGAGCAGGTTGTCGCCGCCGAGCTCCTCGAAGAAGTCCGGCGTGATCTCACGGAACGCACCCACGGCGGTGAACGTCGGGGCCTGCGTGTTGCCGATCTCGACGACGTCGGGCGAGTTGGCCTTGTCGGCCAGCGCCGTGGTGAGCTTCGGGACCAGGTCGGTCCACGACTGCTCCTCGATCGTGAGCGTCGAGCCCGGGTTCTCCTTGGCGAAGGTGTCGACCAGGTACTGACGCAGGTCGTCGGGCGTGTCGGCGCCGTTGAGCCAGAGCGTGATGTTCCCGGCCTCAGCCGCGCCGGTGTCGTTCGGCTCGGGCGACGAGGCGTCGCCCGTCCCTGAGCCACCGCACGCGGTCAGCGCAAGCGCCAGGGTGATGGTCGAGGCCACGGTGGTGGCAACGAGGCGGTTCCTCTTCACTGCTTGTCTTCCTTCCGGTGGTGCATCGACGGTGATGCCGTCGCTGGGGTGTTGCAGATCGGGCTGTCCCCATGGGCAGGAACAGGTGATGTTGCGGTTCAGGCTCCGGCGGGTGTCAGGACACCCCCAACTGGGCGCCCAGGACGAGGACGGCTGCTCCGGCGAGGACCACGTCCTCGTCCAGGGTCGCCATCCGCAGTCGGAGTCCCGCACTGACGGCGGGCATCGTTCGCTCGGCGACGGTGGTCTGTGCTGCGTCACGCAGCGAGCCGTCCAGCAGGTCGGCGGGGCCGGACAGCAGCACCTCGCCGAGGTTCAGGGCCGAGATCACCGGCGCGAGCGTGATCCCGAGGATGCGGCCGACGTGCGCGAGCGCGGCGTCGGCGGCGTCGCGGTCGAGGCCTTCGATGCGGCGGCGCAGCGCGGGCGCGGAGAGCACGGTCTCCAGGCAGCCGCGGCGGCCACAGGCGCAGAGCTCGCCGTCGTCGACGACGGTGACGTGCCCGAGCTCACCGGCCGCGCTGTTCGCGCCCCAGACGCGCGACCCGTCGACCACGAGGCCGGCGCCGACGCCCTGACCGACCGTGACCACGAGCATCGAGTCGCCGCCGCCGCCGAAGGTGTACTCCCCCAGCGCGGCGACGTCGGCGTCGTTGGCGACCTGGACGGGCAGGCCCAGGTGGTCCGTGAGCAGGCTCGCCAGCGGCAGGTCGGTCCACTTTCGGTTGGGTGCCTCGTGGACGCGGCCGGACTCGTCGATGACGCCGGGGGCGCCGATGCCGACGCCGATGACCGGCTGCGTGGCCGACGCGATGAGCCGGCGCGCGAAGCGTTCGATGAGGGAGACCAGCTCGTCGCCCGAGCGGTCGTGGACCGACAGCGAGCGCCGCACCACGGCCTCTCCCGTGAGTGTCAGGACGGCGCCGCGCATCACGGTGTCGTCCGAGAGGTCGACGGTGACGATCTGGTACGCGTCCGTGCGCATCCCGACGAGGATCGCCGGCTTGCCGACGCCGCGACCACGCTGCACGCCGAGCTCCTCGACCAGCCCCTCGGCCAGCAGGCCGTTGATGAGGTCGGAGACGGTGACGCGGGTCAGCGACGTGGCGCGGGCCAGGTCGGCGCGAGACGTGGGGCCCTCGTGGAAGAGGTGCTGGAGCACGAGGGCACGGTTGTGCGCTCTGGTGTGCTCCGGAAGCACCTTTGCCGTGGCGCGAAGACCGGACCCGAGGGTCCGCCTCGAGGCGCCCGCGCTGGTTGTCGAGGACATGTTTGTTAGTAAAGCGCCTTAACGAGCCCTCGTCTAACATCGCTGTCGCCCGAGGACCACTCGTGATGCAACCGTAACCTGGATCACGGCGCGATCCGCACCCGACCCTGGCGCTCGACCCGGCGTCCTCGCAGGTCAGCGTGCCACATTTCTGACCGGCCCCGCACGCTGACGCGCTCGGATCAGGTGCTGGATGCGCCAGACGACGCCGACGCCACCCTCTCCGCCGCCTCGTGCCACGATGTCGCGCGTGACGAATCTGTCGCTGGTGCTCCGCGATGTCCGCATCCCTACGACCGACCGCGTCGACCACCTCACGCCCGCCGACCTGGTGGTCGCGGCGGGCCGCGTCCAGCGCGTCGAGCCCCCGGGCACGGCCCGCGGCGCCCACGTGATCGACGGCGGCGGGCGCGTGGCCCTGCCGGGCTTCATCGACGCGCACTCGCACGCGGGGGGCGCCGTGTTCGACCCCGAGGTCCAGCTCGCGCTGCTGCGCCAGGGCGTGACGGGCATCGTCGTCGGGCAGGACGGCATCGGTGCAGCACCGTCCGACGAGGCGAGCGCGCGGTGGTCCGCGCGGTACTTCGCGGCGATCGACGGTGCGCACCCGCGCTTCGCGGGCGGCTCCGTGCGCGAGCTGCTCGCCACCTACGACGACGCCACGCCGATCAACGTCGCGACCGTGGTGCCCCACGGGAGCCTGCGCTACCTGGTGATGGGCGCCGAGCAGCGTCCCGCGTCGCCGGCGGAGACCGCCCGGATGGCCGCGATCCTGGACCAGGCGCTCGACGACGGCGCCGCGGGGCTGTCCACCGGGCTCGAGTACGTGCCCGCGGCCTGGGCCGACGAGGCGGAGCTGGTGGCGCTCGCACGCGTGACCGCCGCACGCGGCCTACCGCACGTCTCGCACATGCGCGGCTACGAGTCGGCGGCGGGGTCCGCCCTGGCCGAGCTGGTGCGGATCGCCGAGGCGACGGGGGTGGCCACGCACGTGTCCCACCTGCACGGCCCGCTCGACCTCATCGTGCCCGACCTCGCGGCAGCCCACGGCCGGGGCCTGGACGTCACCTTCGACTCCTACCCGTACCTGCGCGGCTTCTCCCTGCTGTCGATGGTCGGGCTGCCCACCTGGCTGCCGCTCGCCGACGCCGACGCCTGCCTGACCGCGCTGCGCGACCCCGCCGTGCTCACCCGCCTGCACGCCGAGCACCTGGACGCCCTGGCCGACCTGTGGCCGCGCGTCACCCTCGCGGGCCTGCCCACGGACGGGACCGGCCGGCGCGACCTGACGTGGGCCGCCGGGCTGCGGCTGCCCGAGCTCGCCGCTCGACTGGACCTCTCCCCCGCCGAGGCGGCCGTGACGATCCTGGTCGAGACCGGGCTGCGGGCGTCCTGCATCTTCGAGCAGCCCCCCACCAACTCCCCCGACTCCGTGCGCACCCTGGCGGACCACCCCAGCCACCTGACCGGGTCCGACGCCATCTACGTGCCGCGCACGGGCGCCCACCTGCACCCGCGCGGCTGGGGTGCGTTCGCGCGGCTGCTCGCCGGACGCGTCCTGGACCGCGCCACCGACCTGGGCGACGGCGCGGGCACGGGGGGCGGCGGGTGGTCGTGGTCCGACGCCGCCGAGCACCTGTCGGCACGCGCCGCCCGTCGGTTCCGCCTGACGGGCCGCGGCACGCTGACCCCCGGCTCCGTCGCCGACGTCGTCCTGGTGGACCCGGACACCCTCGCCGACCGGGCCACGTTCGCCGACCCGTGCGCGCTCGCGACCGGGATCGACGACGTCGTCGTCGCGGGCGTCCCCGTGCTCGCCGCCGGAGCTCTCACGGGCGAGACCCCCGGCCGGGCCCTACGCCCCACCGCGCACCCCCAGCCACACCCCGCCACCTGAAGGAAGCCGCCGTGACCGCGCACGTGACCACGAACCTGGGGCTCGTCCCCGCCCCGACCCGCGCCGTCTCGATCGACGGCACCGCGGCCCTCGCCACCACACACCCCGGCACCACACACCCCAGCACCACACTCCCCAGCGCCACACTCCCCAGCAGCGCGGCCGTCGGCGAGGTGGTCCTGAGCGACGGGGCGACGATCACCGTCGCCCCGCCTCTGGTCCCCGCGGTGCGCTGGTGGCGCCGCATCACCGACGAGGCGTTCGGGGTGATCTTCCGGGACGCCGACGGCGCCGCGCCGACACCCGCGACCGACGCCGACGTGACCTCCGCGGCCCGCGCCGTCGTGACCTTCGAGGTCGACGCGGCGCTGCCCGCCGGCGGGTACCAGTTGACGGTGGACGCTGCCGCGGGCACCGTCGTCGTCGGCTGCGCGGACCTGGCCGGGGCGCACGCGGCGACGCAGACGCTGCGCGAGCTGGCCGGCCCGGCGGCGTTCCGGCGCGGCCCGGTGGGCACCCGGCTGGCGCTGCCCGGCTGCGAGGTGCGAGACGCACCGCGGTTCGCGTGGCGGGGCGTGCTGCTCGACGTCGCACGCCACTTCCTGCCCAAGGCCGACGTGCTGCGGTTCGTGGACCTCGCGGCCGCCCATCACCTCAACGTGCTCCAGCTCCACCTGACGGACGACCAGGGCTGGCGCGTCGCGATCGCGGCGTACCCACGGCTGACTCAGGTGGGCGCCTGGCGCCCCGAGTCCATGGTGGGCGACCGGCGCAGCGGGTCGATGGACGGCCGCCCGCACGGCGGGTTCTACTCGGCCGACGACCTGCGCGAGATCGTCGCCTACGCGCGCGAGCGCGGTGTGACGGTGGTCCCCGAGATCGAGGTGCCGGGCCACGCGGCCGCCGCGATCGCCGCCTACCCGGAGCTGGGGATGGGCGGCGGCGCGCCGCGCGTGTGGACCACCTGGGGCATCAGCCCGGACATCCTGGACCCGTCGGAGGCGACGCTCGACTTCTTCCGCGGGGTGCTCGACGAGGTCTGCGCGATCTTCGACGGCCCGTACGTGGCGCTCGGCGGGGACGAGGTGCCCACCACGTCGTGGGCGGCCGCACCGCACGTCGTGGAGCGCGCGCTGGCGCTCGGCCTGCGTGCCGAGGACGGCGGCGCCGACGTCGGCCGCCTGCGCGGCTGGTTCATCGCGCGGCTCGCCGAGCACGTGCGCTCGCACGGGCGGCGCGCGGTGGTCTGGGACGAGGCGTTCGGTCCCGACCTGCCCGCCGACGTCATCGTCACGTCCTGGCGGGGCTGGGCGGTGGGCGCGCGAGCCATCGCCACCGGGCACGACGTCGTCATGGCCCCCGAGCAGGCCGTGTACCTCGATCACCGTCAGGCTCCCGGCGCCGACGAGCCGATCCCGATGGGCTTCGTGCACACCCTCCAGGACGTGCACGCCTTCGAGCCCTTCCCCGCGCAGCTGGCGGCGCCGTCGGGGCCCGGGAGGCTGCTGGGCGCGCAGGCGGAGCTGTGGACGGAGCACCTGGACTCGGCCCGGCGGGTGGACTACGCGGCGTTCCCTCGGCTCGCGGCGTTCGCGGAGGCGGTGTGGACCGTGGGCCTGCCCGCGGACCGCGGCGCCGGGACGGCGGCGACCACCGAGTTCGTCGAGCGGCTGACACAGCACCACCTGCCCCGGCTCGACGCCGCGGGGGTCGAGTACCGGCCGCTCGCCGGGCCGCTGCCGTGGCAGACGTGGCCCGGGGTCCCGGGCATGCCCCGCGACCTGGACTCGGAGCTGGCCGCGGGTGGCTTCGAGGGCGTGGGCGGTTGGAACCCTGACCACGAATGAGACGGCGTCTCAATACGTCGCCACCGGGGCGTTCACCGAGCGCCGCGGACGAGACGGGGTCTGGCTTTGCGACTGAGTCTCAGGCATAATGGGGCCGTCGAGCGAGGAGGCTCGACCTGACGAGAGGTGCAGCCATGCAGCGTGACATCTACGACGAGGACCACGAAGCGTTCCGCGAGGTCGTCCGAGAGTTCGTCAAGCGGTACGTGTCGCCCGAGAAGGCGGCGCAGTGGGACCGCGACGGCGAGGTGGACCGCCCCACGATGTTGGCTGCCGCCGAGCACGGCCTGATCGGGCTCTCCGTCCCCGAGGAGTTCGGCGGCGCCGGGATGCTCATGGACTACCGCTTCCGGTCCGTGGTCAACGAGGAGCTCATCCGGTGCGGGCACGGTTCCGCGCTGGCCGGCGCGTTCGGCATCCACGACGACCTCGCCGTGCCCTACCTCGCCCACTTCGGCACCGACGCCCAGCAGCAGAAGTGGCTGCCGAAGATGGCCACGGCCGAGGTGCTCGGCGCGCTCGCCATGACCGAGCCCGGCGCTGGCTCCGACCTGCGCGGCGTGACCACGACCGCGAAGAAGGTGGACGGCGGCTACGTGGTCAACGGCGCCAAGACGTTCATCTCCTCGGGCAAAACGGCCGACCTCGTCGTCACCTTCGTCAAGACGGGCGAGGGCAACCGGCCCGACGCGTTCAGCCTGATCCTGATCGAGGACGGCATGGCCGGGTTCGACCACTCCAAGACGCTGCACAAGATGGGCTTCCCCGGCCACGACACCGCGGAGCTCACCTTCACCGACGTGTTCGTGCCCGACGAGAACCTCATCGGCGGCGTCGAGGGCCTGGGCTTCATCCAGCTCATGAAGAACCTGCCGCTCGAACGCCTCTCGATCGGCGCGGTCGCCGCCGCGGTGGGCGAGGCCGCCCTGGAGTGGACGCTGGAGTACACCACGAGCCGCCAGGCGTTCGGCCATCCCGTCGTCGACTTCCAGAACACCCGGTTCCGCCTGGCGGAGATGGCGACGACGGTCGACGCGATGTGGGCGTTCACCGACCGCGCCATGAACCTGTACCGCCACGGCAAGCTGAGCGCCGACGAAGCCGCCAAGGTCAAGTTCTGGTGCACCGAGCGCGAGTGGGAGATCCTCGACCAGGGCGTCCAGCTCCACGGCGGCTACGGGTACATCACCGAGTACCCGATCGCCCGCGCGTTCCTCGACGCCCGCGTGCACCGCATCTACGGCGGCACCAACGAGGTGATGCGCGAGATCGTGGCGCGCAGCGTGACCGGCCGCAAGTAGCCCCACAGTTCGAGATACCGGAGAGTCGAGGTCAGGCATGAGGATCGTCGTCCTGGTCAAGGAGGTCCCGGACACCTACGGCGAGCGCACGCTCCACCTGGAGACGGGCCTCGCCGAGCGGGCCACCTCCGACAACGTCGTCGACGAGATCGGTGAGCGCGCCCTGGAGGTCGCGCTCACCTACGCCGACGCCCACCCCGGGACCGAGGTCCACGTGCTGACGGTCGCCCCCGCGGGGGCGACCACCTCGGTGCGCAAATGTCTGGCCCTGGGCGCGGCTGCGGCGACCCACGTGGCCGACGAGGGGCTCGTGGGCGCCGACCTGGGCCTGACCGCGCAGGTGCTCGCCGCGGCGCTCGGCCGCATCGGGTACGACCTGGTGCTCGCCGGCAACCAGTCCACCGACTCCATGGCGGGCGTGCTCCCGGCCATGCTGGCCGAGCACCTGGGCGTCCCGAACGCCACCAACCTCGCGGACGTGACGATCGAGGAGTCCGGCATCTCCGGCACCCGGGTCACCGACGACGGCACCGTCCAGGTGAGCGCGCCGCTGCCCGCCGTGGTCTCCGTCACCGAGTCCCTGCCCGACGCCCGCATGGCGAACTTCAAGGGAATCATGGCGGCCAAGAAGAAGCCCCTGGAGGTGCTCACCCTGGTCGATCTGGGCCTCGGCGACCTGGGCCTGGACGGCGGGGACCTGACGACCGCGCGGTCGATCATGCTCGCGGTCGAGGCGCGCCCGCCGCGCACCGCCGGGGTCACCATCACCGACGACGGCGACGCGGGCGTGCGGCTTGCCGCGTTCCTCGCCGAGAACCACCTGCTCTAGAGACGGGACCGACGATGACCCCCGCACCCGATCCCATCCTCGTGCTGCTCGACACCACACCCGACGGGGGCCTCGCCAGGTCCGCCGCCGCGCTGCTCGGCGCCGCCGCCGGCGTCGGCACGCCGGTCGCGCTCGTCCTGGGCGACGACGACGCCGCGAAGGCCGCCGCGGACCTCGGCGCCGTGACCGTGCTGCAGGCACCCCCAGCGACCACCGTCTCCGTGAGCGCCGCCGACGCGCTCGTCGCCGCGGCGGAGCTCGTGCACCCCGACGCGATCCTGACCGCCCACTCCGTCGACGGACGCGAGGCCGCCGCCCGCTACGCCGTCCGGGCGCGGGCCGGGCTCGCCACCGACGCGATCGGCGTCGCACGCGACGAGCAGGGCGTCATCGCCCGGCACTCCGCGTATGGCGGCGCCTACACCGTCACGTCCGCCGTCACCCACGGCGCACCCGTGATCACCGTGCGCCACGGCGCCGTCGACGCCCGGGCGACGCCGCAGCCGCCCGACGTCGTCGCGCTCGACGTGCCCGCCAGCGGCGTCCCTGCCGCTGGCATCGGTGCCGTCAGCGCGGTACCCCGCAGCGCCGGGCGGCCCGACCTCAGCGGCGCACGCATCGTGGTCGCGGGCGGGCGCGGGCTCGGTGCGCAGGAGAAGTTCGCGCTCGTCGAAGAGCTGGCCGACGCGCTGGGGGCGGCCGTGGGCGCCTCCCGCGCCGCCGTGGACGCCGGGTGGGTACCGCACTCGTTCCAGGTGGGGCAGACCGGCGTGCAGGTGTCCCCCCAGCTCTACGTCGCCCTCGGCATCTCGGGGGCCATCCAGCACCTGGCCGGGATGCAGACGTCCCAGACCATCGTCGCCGTCAACAAGGACGCCGACGCACCCATCTTCGCCGTCGCCGACTTCGGCGTCGTCGGCGACGTGTTCACCGTGGTGCCGCAGCTCATCGACGCGATCGCGAAGGCGAGGGCCTGACCGTGGCGCTCGCACCCGGGATCCGTCAGGGCCTGCCCCGCCGACCGGGCGGGCCGCCGTGGCCCGACGTCGCCGCTGGTGTCCCGGTCACCCCCGCGGCCGCCGCCACCCACCGGGTGGCCGTGCCCGTCGAGACCACGCCGGCCGCTCCCGTGGTCGAGGCCGTCGACGCTGCCCCCGTCGGCCCCCCCGTCGGCCCCCCCGTCACCACGCCCGCCACCACACTCGCCGCCGCCACCGCCACCGCCACCGTTGCCGTGCGCCGCGGCCTGCCCCGCACCCCGGGCGGCGACCCGTGGCCACCGGCCGGGACCGTCACCGTCCGCCGTGCCGCACCGCCGGTGGTCGAGCCCGTCGACGCCGCACCCCCGGCCCCGGTGAATGCCGCGCCGTCGTCGCACAGCACGCTCCCCGTGGACGCCGCGCCGTCGTCGGACAGCACGCTCCCCGTGGACGCCGCGCCGTCGTCGGACGTGACGCCCCCGGCGGGGACGACGACGCGGCGTGAGCCGCGGCGGATCCGCAGCCGCACGCTGGGCGCCTGGTCCTGGCTGGCGACGCGCTGGGGGGCGGCTGCCGTCGCCGCGGCGGGCCTGATCATCCTGGCCGCACGCGGCGTCACGACGCTGCCCGGTGTGCCCGGGTTCCTGGAGCGCTACCCGGGCACCTACCCGCTGCCGGAGACCGCACCCGTCGGGTTCCCGCTGTGGGCGAACTGGATGCACTACCTGAACTTCTTCTTCCTGGTGCTGATCGTGCGCACGGGCCTCCAGGTGCGCCACGAGCGCAAGCCGGCCGCCTACTGGACGCCCACGAAGGGGGGCACCAAGATCAGCCTGGCCGCGTGGCTGCACACCGCCGTCGACGTGCTCTGGCTCGCCAACGGTCTCGCGTTCGGCGTCCTGCTGTTCGCCACCGGGCAGTGGGCCCGGATCGTGCCGACGTCGCTTGAGGTCTTCCCCAACGCGGCGTCCGCGCTGCTGCAGTACCTGACGATGGACTGGCCGGACGAGCAGGGGTGGGTGGCGTTCAACAGCCTCCAGCAGCTCATGTACTTCCTGGTGGTGTTCGTCGCGGCCCCGCTCGCCGCCCTCACGGGGGTGCGGATGAGCCGGTGGTGGCCGCAGCGCGCGGAGCGGCTGAACCGGCTCTACCCCGCTCCCCTGGCCCGCGCCGTGCACTTCCCGACCATGGTGTTCTTCGTGCTGTTCGTCGTGGTGCACGTGTTCCTCGTGTTCGCCACGGGCGCGCGGCGCAACCTCAACCACATGTTCGGGGCCAACGACACCGTGACCTGGGGCGGGGTCGCATGGTTCACGCTCGGGCTCGCCGTCGTCCTCGGCGCCGTGGCCGCCGTCCGGCCGCTCGTCGTCGCGCCGGTCGCATCGCTGTTCGGGAAGGTCAGCAGCCGCTGACGGCGTCGTCGTCCTTCGCCACGACCCAGACCGGCCACCACGCAATCCGGCCAGCACGCACCTCGCAACGCACGAGGGGCGGTCCGTGACGGACCGCCCCTCGTGCGTGACAACTGGCGAACTGGTGGAGCTGCAGGGAATCGAACCCTGGTCCGGTGACGCTTTTCCAGGACTTCTCCGGGCGCAGTCTGCTACGGCTTTTCTCGGCCCCCGCGCTGGCGCAGACTCCTTCGCGGACGGGCTCAGTCGCCTTGGGTGTCCCGCTGACCTAAGCGACCCAGGTCAGCGGCTGAGCTCTCTAGATGACGCGAGCTACCGGGTCGAGAGCGATCCCGGGCTCACGGACTTCGAAGCTCGCTCAGGCGGCGAGGGCGAAGTCGTTGCGCGTGTTATCGGCAACTATAGGTTCGCAGGCATCGTTAACGAGATAAGCCTGCGTTCTCGGCCCGCTTCTCCTCGAAGCACGACCACCGTCGAAACCGATCAGCCCCATGTGCAGTTGTCAATGAGCCCAGTCTACCGGCCCGTGGCAGGGCACGGCGACGGGCTTTCGCTCACGACAGAAGTTCGCGCTGGCGCATGGCGCGTTGCGCCTCGCGCATGTCCTGCTGCTCGCGCAGGGTCTGCCGCTTGTCGTACTCCTTCTTGCCGCGGGCGAGGGCGATCTCGACCTTGGCGCGGCCGTCCAGGAAGTACAGGGACAGCGGCACGATGGTGTGCCCCTTCTCAGCCACCTTGTGGCTCAGGCGCACGATCTCGTCCTTGTGCAGCAGCAGCTTGCGCTTGCGGCGCGGGGCGTGGTTGTTCCACGTGCCCTGGAAGTACTCCGGGATGTGCACACCCTCCAGCCACGCCTCGCCGCGGTCGATCAGCACGAACCCGTCCACGAGCGAGGCCCGACCCATCCGCAGTGCCTTGACCTCCGTGCCGGACAGCACGATGCCCGCCTCGAGCACGTCCTCGATCACGTAGTCGTGGCGCGCCTTCTTGTTGTTCGCCACCAGGGTGCGCACCGGCCCCATGTCCGCGGCCTTCGGCTTGGCCTTGGCCCACGCCTCAGCCACCTGCTTGGGCGCACCCTTCGCCACTGCTGCTCCTTCGTCCTGTCCCGGCCCCGTCCGGACCGGCCTCCCAGAATACGGGGCGACGGTCGGTCAGGGCAGCCAGGGCACCGGGTTCGTGGCCGTGCCGTTGACGTACAGCTCGAAGTGCAGGTGCGGGCCGGTGATGCGCCCCGTGCCCCCCGAGTAGCCGATGATCTGCCCCTGCTCCACCCACTGGCCCACCTGGGCTCGCCCGGCGTCCGCCATGTGCAGGTAGCGGGTCTGCACGTTCTGCCCCTGGTAGACGCCGTGGTTGATGCGGACGTTGCAGCCCGGTGCGACCTCGCAGCGCGAGTACACGACCTCACCGCTCTGCGCCGCCCGGATGGGCGCCCCGAGCGGTGCCCGGAAGTCCGCCCCCGCGTGCAGCATCCACACGTGGTAGGTGGGGCTCAGCCGCCACCCGAAGTTGCTCGTGACGTACGTCGACGCCGTCGGCCAGGCCAGGAACTTGCCCGACGTCGGCGCGCTCCCGCCACCGCCGCCGCCACCGGCTCCGCCCCCGCTGCCCGTGGCGGGCTTGGACGCTGCTTCCTTGGCCCGCTGCGCGGCGATCTCGGCATCCCGGGCGGCCTGCTTCTTCAGGAGGCTCTTGATCTCGGCCTCCGTCTTCGTGACGTCCTCCTTGGTCGCCTCGATCTCCTGCATCGTCGTGTCGCGCTGCGCCTCGATCGTCGCGTTGAGCCGCTCCTGCTTGGCGATGAGGTCCTTGACCTCCTGCTCCCGGTCCTTGGCGACCTGCTCCGCCGCGCGGGCCTGCTCCACCTTGGCGTCCGCGGCGGCCTTGAGCTGGGTGATCTGCTCCTGGATCGCGGCCAGCCGCGCCTCCTGGTTCAGGGCCAGCGCCTCCGCGTCCTGCAACGCCGTGAGCGAGCGCTCCTGCGAACGTGCCGCCGACGACGACACGGCGTACTCGGCCAGGAAGTCCTTGGTGGACTGCGCACCCGTGACCAGCCCGAACGCGGACACGTCGCCCTGGCCGCGCGCAGCCTCCCGGGCCATCTGCGCGATGTCCGCCCGGGCCGCCTCCACCTTGCCGGCCCCCGCGTCGAGCTGCGCCGACACCGCGGCCTCCTGGTCCTGCGCGTCCTGCAGGCGCTGCGCCAGGAGCTCCGCCTCGCGCTGCGCCGACTGGACGTCCGCCTGCGCGCGCGCCAGCTCCGCCTGCGCGACCGGAAGGCGGGTCCGGACGTCGTCCAGGTCCAGGGCAGCCTGCCTGAGCTTCGCGTTCGTCTCGTCGAGGCTCGCTTCCAGCGTGGCGCGCTCCGCCTTGCGCTGCTCCGCCGCACTGCGTGCTGCGGCGAGCCGGTCGTCGATGTCGTCAGCGGCGGCGCTCTGGCCGACCCCGATCCCGATCGTCACGACCAGGGCCGCGGCCACCAGGCCCCGGACCGTCTTCGTCAGCGTACGTACCCTCATCTCACACCCTCGTGTACCGGTTGAGCGTCACGACCGAGGAGACCACGGCGAGGATCACCGCGATCCCGATGAGCAGCGGCGCCACGGTCAGGACGTCGCCCGTCGTCACATAGGCGATCCAGTCCACCGACTGCTCCAGCCAGTCCGTGACCAGGTAGCGCACCCCCAGCCACAGCCCGCCGACGGCGAGCAACGACCCGATGACGGCGGCGATCGCACCCTCCAGCAGGAACGGCAGCTGCACGAACACGTTCGACGCGCCGACCAGCCGCATGATGCCCGTCTCGCGCCGGCGCGACACCGCGGAGAGCCGGATCGTCGTCGTGATGAGCAGCACCGCGGCCAGCAGCATGACGACGGCGAGGCCGGCGGCGAGGAGCGAGAGCCGGTTGAGCGCAAGGAACAGCGGGTCGAACACCGCCCGCTGGTCCTCGACGACCTCGACGCCGTCGCGGCCCGCGAGCACGTCCGAGACCACCTCGTACTGGCTCGGATCGGCCAGCTTGAGGCGGAACGACGCCTGCATGTCGTCGACGGTGAGCTGCGTGCCGTGGAAGCCGTCAGGGTAGTTCTTCTGGAACGCCTCGAACGCCTGCTGCTTCGTCTCGAAGTAGGTGCGGGTCACCTCGTTCGACAGCTCGGTGTCGATGAGGTCCTTGATCGCCGCGATCTGGTCGTCGGTGGCCTCGCCCGCGGCGCACGTCGGCGCCCTCGACCCTGTCGGGCACAAGAACACCGACACCTCGACCAGGTCGTACCAGTCGGTCTGCAGCTTGTTCACCTGCATCTGGATGAGCGCCGCCGCACCCATGAACCCCAAGGACACGAACGTGACCAGAACGACGGAGATGACCATCGACAAATTGCGGCGCAGGCCGCGAAGCACCTCGGTGAGGACGAACTGGAGCCGCATCCGTCAGCCCTCCTCCGCCTGCCGGGCGGCGCGTTCACGCAGCACCTGCTGGACGACGTCGTCCGCCTCCGCGGGCGGGCGGCCCGCCTGGCCGGCCATCCGGGAGGCTCCGTACGGGGCGGGGGCCGCATACGTGATGGGTCCGGACGCACCCGGCGCGGGCGAGGATGCCGCGGGCCGGTACGGGGCGGGCCGGAGCGGGGCGGGCGAGACCGGCGCCGGGAAGACCGGGGTCGGTCGGCCGGCCTCGACGGGTTCGACCGCCCCCGGCTCGACCGTCGGCCGTTCGGCCGGCGGCGCCGCCGGGACCGTTCGGACGACCGCGGCACGCCGGTCGGCACGCCGCGCCGTGTGACGGTGGCTCGCCACCGCAGGCTCTGGCGTCCGCTCGCGCGCGGCCGAGGCTGCCGCGTTCGCCTCCGCCGCCACGTCCGCGGCGTCGGGCGTGATGCGGTGGACCCGACGACGGTCGCTCTCGTCGGACGCGTCCAGGACCGCGCTCGCGGCGACGTCGGGCAGGATGCGTTCCCGCTCGCCGTACACGCCCGCGGCCTCGTCGCGGATCACGTGCCCGCCCGAGAGCTCGACCACGCGCTTGCGCATCTCGTTGACGATCTCCTCGTCGTGGGTGGCCATCACCACCGTGGTGCCGGTGCGGTTGATCCGCTCCAGCAGGCGCATGATGCCGAGCGACGTCGTCGGGTCCAGGTTTCCCGTCGGCTCGTCCGCGAGCAGGATCGGGGGCCGGTTGACGAACGCGCGCGCGATGGCGACACGCTGCTGCTCACCGCCGGACAGCTCGTGGGGGCGGCGCTTCTCCTTGCCGTCCAGGCCCACCATCTCCAGGACCTCGGGAACGGTCGTCTTGATGGCGTGGCGAGGCTTGCCGATCACCTCGAGCGCGAACGCGACGTTCTCGTACACCGTCTTGTTCGGCAGCAGGCGGAAGTCCTGGAACACCATGCCGATGCTGCGGCGCAGTCCCGGCACCTTCCAGCCGGACAGGCGGGCCAGGTCACGGCCCGCGACGTAGACCTTGCCGCGCGTGGGGCGCTCCTCGCGCAGCGCGAGGCGCAGGAACGTCGACTTCCCGGAACCGGACGCGCCCACCAGGAAGAGGAACTCTCCCCGGGCGACGTCGACGCTCACGGTGTCGAGGGCAGGCCTGGCGCCACGGGCGTAGACCTTCGACACGTCTTCGAAACGGATCACGGAGCAGGCTCCCGCGCTAGGGGACGAGACGACGGACCACCACCCGTTGGCGGCAGTCCCGCGTTCGACCATCGCACGGTGGTCGCGGCTACCCGATGAGTGACACGCCGCCGACGAAGGATCACGCTCGCCTGTCGCCGGATCGCCGCCTCACGGCGCTCGGTGGCGCTCCGTGGCGCTCCGTGGCGCCGCGGACGGCGACGGCGCCCGGCCGGTCAGTCCGCGTTCTGGGAGCTGCGGCGCCAGCGGATACCGGCCTCGATGAAGTCGTCGATGGCGCCGTCGAACACGGCCGCCGTGTTTCCGGACTCGTGCTCGGTGCGCAGGTCCTTGACCATCTGGTACGGCTGCAGGACATAGGAACGCATCTGGTCACCCCAGGACGCCTTGATGTCTCCGGCCAGCTCCTTCTTCTTCGCCGCCTCCTCCTGCTGGCGCACCAGCAGCAGCCGGGACTGCAGCACCCGCAAGGCGGCCGCACGGTTCTGGATCTGCGACTTCTCGTTCTGCATCGAGACGACGATGCCCGTCGGGATGTGCGTCATCCGCACCGCGGAGTCCGTGGTGTTGACCGACTGACCACCCGGGCCGGACGAGCGGAAGACGTCCACCTTGATCTCCGAGTCCGGGATCTCGATCGAGTCGGTCTGCTCGATGAGGGGCACCACCTCGACCGCCGCGAACGACGTCTGGCGGCGGCCCTGGTTGTCGAACGGGGAGATGCGCACCAGGCGGTGCGTGCCCGCCTCCACCGACAGGTTCCCGAACGCGTACGGGCTGTTGACCTCGAACGTCGCGGACTTCAGGCCCGCCTCCTCCGCGTAGGAGGTGTCCATGACCTTCGTCGGGTAGCCGTGCCGCTCCGCCCAGCGCAGGTACATGCGCAGGAGCATCTCCGCGAAGTCCGCCGCGTCCACGCCGCCCGCACCCGCCCGGATCGTCACGACCGCCTCACGGGCGTCGTACTCGCCGCTCAACAGCGTGCGGACCTCCAGCGCGTCCAGATCCTTGCGGATCCCGACGATCTCCCCCTCGGCCTCCGTGAGCGAGTCCTCGTCCTCCATCTCACGGCCCAGCTCGACGAGCGTCTCGACGTCGTCGATCCGGCGCCCCAGCGTCGTGACGCGGCCCAGCTCGGCCTGCGTCGCCGACAGTGCCGACGTGACCTTCTGCGCCGCCTCGGGGTCGTCCCACAGATCGGGGGCCGAGGCCTGCTCGGAGAGGTCGGCGATCTTCGCCTGCAGTGCCTCCGGGTCGCTCACCGACTCGATGGACTCGAGGGTGGAGCGCAGCGCGCGGATCTCTGCGGGGAAGTCGATGGTGGACACGAGAACCTAGGCTACCTGCGCCCGGTCACGGCAGTGCCCGCGGGTCGCCGTGGGCGTCGTTTCCCACCATGTGGGCGTTTTCCACAGGAACCTTGGGGCCGTCGTCGGGCGCCGGTTATGGTGGCGCACCGGACGGCCCATCTCGGTCGTCGCGGGTCCACCGACCCGGACACCGCAGGACCTGGGGACGATGCATGACCGCCGTTGTCGACGATGCCACCGCGATCATCGAACGCGAGGTGCGCGAGCTCGTGCGTCGCCGCGGGATCGACCCCGTCCGCGAGCGCGGTGCGCTCACCTCTCTGGTGTCCGACGCCGTCAGCGACTACACCGACCGCACCGCGCGCGGCCTCGTGCCACCGCTCGCCGACGTCGGCGAGACCACCCGCACCCTGGTGGACCTGCTGGCCGGACTCGGCCCGCTCCAGCAGTACCTCGACGACCCGAGCGTCGAGGAGGTGTGGCTCAACGGGCCGGCACAGGTGTTCGTCGCCCGCGGGGGCGTCCCCGAGCTGACGACGACGATCCTCACCTCCGGGCAAGTGCGCGACCTGGTGGAACGCATGCTCAAGCCGAGCGGGCGCCGCCTCGACCTCAGCTCCCCGTTCGTGGACGCCGCCCTGCCCGACGGGTCACGCCTGCACGTCGTGATCCCCGACGTCACCCGTTCGGAGATGGCGGTCAACATCCGCAAGCACGTCGTACGGGCCACCCGTCTGGAGCACCTGGTGCGCCTCGGCTCCCTGACACCGCACGCCGCGAGGTTCCTCGACGCCGCGGTGCGGGCGGGGCTGAACATCCTGGTCGCCGGGGCGACTCAGGCGGGCAAGACGACGATGCTCAACGCGCTGGCCGGCTCGATCCCCGCGGCGCAGCGGGTCATCACCTGCGAGGAGGTGTTCGAGCTCCGGCTCGACGTCCGCGACATCGTCGGGATGCAGTGCCGCCAGCCGTCGCTCGAGGGCACCGGCGA
Source organism: Xylanimicrobium pachnodae JCM 13526 = NBRC 107786 (assembly GCA_001592145.1). GTDB lineage: Bacteria > Actinomycetota > Actinomycetes > Actinomycetales > Cellulomonadaceae > Xylanimonas > Xylanimonas pachnodae. The sequence continues at coordinate 101,357 of BCWJ01000004.1, forward strand.
GATCCCCCTGCGCCGCCTGGTCAAGGAGGCGCTCCGGATGCGCCCCGACCGCATCGTCGTCGGCGAGGTGCGCGAGGCGGAGAGCTTCGACCTGCTCGTAGCGCTCAACGCCGGCATCCCGGGCATGTGCACCATCCACGCGAACTCGGCGCGCGAAGCGGTCACGAAGCTGTGCACGCTGCCGCTGCTCGCCGGGGAGAACGTGACGCACCATTTCGTGGTGCCCACCGTCGCCAACGCCGTGGACGTGGTGGTGCACCTGGGTGTGACGCCGAGCGGTGAGCGGCAGGTCCGCGAGATCGTCGCGGTCACGGGACGGGTCGAGGAGGGCCGGGTCGAGACCGCCGGGCTGTTCCACCGGCAGCCGCAGGCACTCGGCGGGCGGCTGGTGCGCGGCGACGGCTTCCCCGCGGGCGAGGAACGGTTCGCCCGAGTCGGCGTCGACGTGCGGGCGCTCCTGGCTGCGGAGGTGGGCTGAGATGGGCGTGCTGGCCGGACTGCTCCTGGGCCTCGGAGCCTTCTGCGTGTGGTGGTCGTTCTGGGCACCGTCCGGACGGCCCCGGCGCACCTCGGCGCGCGTGGCCCGCACCCAGGACCTGCTGATCCAGGCGGGTGCGGCCTCGGTGACACCGGGCGCGCTGTACGCGACGAGCGCGATCCTGGCGGTGATCGTGTTCCTGGCGGTCGTCGTCACCACCCGGTCGGCTGCCATCGCTCTGTGCTTCGCGCTGATGGCCGCCGCGGCACCGTCGATGCTCGTCGGGGTGCGGGCTCGCAAGCGGCGCCGGGACCTGCGCGAGGTGTGGCCCGAGGTGGTCGACCACCTGGCCTCAGGCGTGCGAGCCGGACTGTCCCTGCCGGAGGCGGTCGGTCAGCTCGGGGAGCGCGGACCCGCCGAGCTGCGCGAGCCCTTCGCCCGGTTCGCCGCGGACTACCGGGCCACCGGGCGGTTCTCCGAGGCGCTCGACCTGCTCAAGGTTCGGCTGGCCGACCCCGTGGCCGACCGGATCATCGAGGCGCTGCGCCTGACGCGCGAGGTCGGCGGGTCGGATCTGGGCCAGATGCTGCGCACACTGTCCACGTTCCTGCGGGAGGACGCCCGCACGCGCGGCGAGCTGGAGGCCCGCCAGTCCTGGACGGTCAACGGGGCACGGCTCGCCGCAGCCGGCCCATGGGTGGTGCTCGCGTTTCTCGCGACGCGAGCCGAGACGGCCGCGGCATACGACGATCCCGTGGGGGTCCTCGTGCTCGCGTGCGGTGCCGGATGCTCCATCGTGGCCTACCGGCTCATGGTGCGGATCGGGCGGCTCCCCGAGGAAGGCAGGGTGCTGCGATGAGCGACTGGGTCTCCCCCGACGGTGCACTGATCGGCCTGCTGGGCGGGCTCGGCCTGGTGCTCGTCACCGGATGGTTCCGTTCCCGACGCATCACCCTGGCGACCCGGCTCGCGCCCGCGCTGCGGGCCCGGGACGCCACCAGCAGCCTGCTGCGCGACCAGCCCGGCCGGTCGCCGTTCCCCGTCGTCGAGCGGCTCCTCGCACCATGGCTCACCGACCTCACCACGTGGTTCGAGCGGTTGGGGTCGCCCCGCGCCGAGGTGCGGCGACGGCTCGACCGCGCGGGCTCCGCCGAGTCGGTGGACCAGTTCCGCGCCCGGCAGGTGGTGTGGACCGTCGCCGGTCTGGCCGCCGGGCTGCTCCTCGCGCTGCTCATCGGCGCCTCTCGCGGGTTCGCACCGCTGCCGCTCGCGCTGCTGGTGCTCATCTCCGGGGCGTGCGGGTTCGCTCTGTGCGACCAGATGCTGAGCCGTCAGATCGCGCAGCGCGAGGAGCGGATGGTCGCGGAGTTCCCCACGATCGCGGAGCTGCTCGCGTTGGCCGTCACGGCCGGCGAGGCACCGCTGTCAGCGCTCGAACGCGTCGCCGCGACCGCCCAGGGCGAGCTGTCCGCGGAGATCCGCCGCACGCTCTCGGACGTGCGCGCGGGCGCCCCGATCGCACTCGCGCTCACCGACATGGCCGACCGCACGGGCCTACCGTCCCTGACCCGCTTCGCGGAAGGTGTCGCGGTGGCCTTGGAACGCGGCACCCCGTTGGCCAGCGTGCTGCGCAGCCAGGCCCAGGACGTCCGGGAGTCCGGTCGGCGTGCCCTCATGGAGGCCGGCGGGCGCAAGGAGGTCGCCATGATGATCCCCGTCGTGTTCCTCATCCTCCCGGTCACCGTCGTCTTCGCCGTCTACCCCTCCCTCGCGACGCTCAAGCTCACGTCGTGACCGCTCACCGAAAGGCGCTCCCATGCCCGACAGCACCCCCATCACGCCGCATCACGCCGCCCGGATCACGGAGGACCGCGACGTCGCGGACCACGACCTCCCTGCCGGCGACCCGGAGCGCGGCGACGTGCCCGGCTGGGTCCTGGTCACGTTGATGACCGCCGGGCTCGTGGTGGCTCTCTGGGCCATCGCGGGGCCGCTGCTCGAGGATGCGTTCACGCAGGCGATCTCCAGCGTCACCGGGCTGTGACCCGGCGCGCGACGTCCGGCGACGACGGTTCGGCGATCGCCGAGTTCGTGCTGGTCGCCGCGCTGGTGCTCGCGGTGTTCCTGGGCGTCGTGCAGGTCGCGTTCGCGCAGCACGTCCGGTCCTTGGCGATAGATGCCGCGGCTGAGGGCGCCCGGGTCGCGGCCCGCGCCGACCGGGAGCCCGCCGACGGCGTGGAGCGCACCCGCACCCTGCTCACTCGCTCGCTGACCGCGTCGTACGCCACGGACGTCGCCGCGCGGACCGTGGAGCGGGACGGTCATGCCGTCGTGGAGGTGACGGTGCGCGCGCCCCTGCCGGTCGTGGGCCTGCTCGGACCCTCCGGCTCGATGACCGTGACCGGTCATGCCCTCCAGGAGGAGCGGTGAGGACACCTGATCCCGTACCCGGCCCCGCCGGGCCAGCAGCCGAGTCCGACGGCGAACGCGGCTCCGCGGTCGTGGAGTTCATCGGCACCGCCGTCCTGCTGCTCATTCCGCTGATCTACCTGGTCCTGACCGTCGGGCGGCTCCAGGCCGGCGCGTTCGCCGTCGACGGCGGCGCCCGCGAGGCGGCCCGAGCGGTGGTCACCGCGACGTCGTCGGCCGCGGCGGAGGAGCACGCTCGGACGGCCGTGGCACTCGCGCTGACCGACCAGGGGTTTGGTCCGGAGCAGGCGTTCACCGAAGGTGCCGTCCGGGTGGCGTGCTCGGCGGACCCCTGCCTGACGCCAGGCGGCACGGTCACGGCGACGGTGCGTGTCGCCGTGCCGCTCCCGTTCATCCCGCCGATCCTGCGGGGCTGGGTACCGCTCGAGGTACCCGTCGAGGCGCAGTACCGCACCACCGTCGACCAGTTCGCGGAGGTGCGATAGGCGCGGTCACGCCGACGGTGGCGTCGGGATCACCCCTGCGGCAACGACGGCGCGGGGTCCGCGTCGTCGGCCTCGAACGCCGTGTCACGGTCCGCGTCGCGCTCCATCTCACGCTGCGCCTCGCGTGCGGCGACGACCTCGGGCGGCGGGTCGCCCGCAGCGATCCGCGCCCACAGCGTGTCCGCCGCACCACTCACCCACACCACCCGGTTGGGGTCGTGGGGCGCTTGCGTCACGGGGAGCGGAGTGAACACGATGGCCTCGGGATCCAGACCGCGCAGGCTCCACGCCAGCCCGGCCGCCTGGGTGGGGCTCGCGAGCCGGCGGCCCGGTGACACGGACGCCAGGGCCGCCTCCGTGAGCCGGAAGAGCTGGGGGGCGTTGGTGACGATGTTCTGGCTCAGCAGCTCGCGCAGCAACGCGTCGACGAAGAACTGCTGGCGGGTGATCCGGGCCAGGTCGCTCCCCATCTCCAGACCCATGCCGCTCCCGCCACGGGCGCGCACGAAGTTGAGCGCCTGGTCGCCGTCGAGCACCACGTCCCCGGCGGGCAGGTCGAGGTTCACGTACCGGTCCCCGCGCACGGGCTCGGGCAGGTGGACGGGCACCCCTCCGACCGCGTCGACCAGTCCGATCAGTCCGTCCATCTTGACGATGACGTGGTCGGTGATCCGCACCCCGGTGTTGTGCTCGACGGTGAGGATGGTGCAGGCGGCCGCCGCGGTGAGGTCCCGGTCGGCTCCCCCACCGATCGCGAACGCCGAGTTGAACATGGCCGCACGCCGGGGCCTGGTCTCGCCCCCGGCGGCGGTGGGGCACGCGGGGATGTCCACCAGCGAGTCGCGCGGGATGGAGACGACCTCGACGTGGCCGCGGTCGCCCGCGACGTGCACCAGGAGGGTCGTGTCCGAGTGGAACTCGCTCCCGGCACCCGCGAGTCCCGCGTTCGCACCACCGCGGTAGTCGGTGCCCATCACCAGGATGTTCAGGGCGCTGCCGGCGAACGGGTCGTCCGGGTTCGTCATGGCGACCGGCCGGTCGTCGCGGCTCGCGAGCAGGGCGTCGACGTCGGTGACGCGCAGCCCCGCGCTGAGGTTGGCGAAGGTGCCGGCGCTCGCGGACGCGGCGAAGACGATGACGCTCGTCATGACGAGTGCGACCGCGCGCGCGCCGCGACGCACCGGGTGGTGGTGGGCGTGCCGGGGCGAGGAGGTGGTGGCGCCCGCCCGGCCAGGGTGCGCGGCGCGGCGGGTGCGCGGCGGCGCGGCATGGCGCGGGCGTGGTGTGGGCATTGCCGGAACCTAACGGGCTGCCCGCGCCTCGAGGCGGCGCAGGCGCGCACGACGCGGGACTGCGGCCCGTCCCGAGCGGCCCGGCGCAGCGGCCACCAGGGGTTGGCGCGTACCGCGCGTCTACGAGGGGCACACCCCGGGCAGCAGCGTCGGGGTCGGCGTCGGGGTCCCCGTGTCATTGGTCGCGTCCGGAGTCGAGCCGTCGACGGCCGCCCCACCGTCGAGTCCCGCACCGTCCGACCCAGCACCGTCCGACCCAGCACCGTTCGACCCAGCACCGTCCGACGCGCCACCGCCAGAGCCGACGCCATCCGAGCCGGCGCCGTCGGCCGGAGATGCGGTGGTGCCGTCCGCCGCCTCGATCTGGGTGGCGGCGACGCCGGGCGGCGGGTCGCCGGCGGCGATCCGCGCCCAGAGCGGATCCGTCTGCGAGGTGACCCACACGACCCGGTTGGCGTCGCTGGGTGCGGTCGCCACGGCCAGCGGGGTGAACACGATGTTGTTCTGGTCCAGGTTCCGCAGGCTCCAGGCCAGGCCGGCCAGGGCGGCCGGGCTGCCGATCTCGGGGTTCGTGTTGATGGAGGCCAGCACGGCGGCGACCACCTGGTAGAGGTGGGGCGAGTCGGTGACGATGTTCTGCGCGAGCAGCTCGCGCATCATGGAGTCGAAGAACGCCTGCTGACGCTTGATCCGTTCCAGGTCGGAGCCGATCTCCAGCCCCATCCCGGTCCCGTGGCGCGCGCGGAGGAAGTTGATCGCCTCGTACCCGGTCAGGGTGTGCTCACCCGCGGGCAGGTCGAGGTCCACCATGGTGCCGTGCACCGGTTCCGGGAAGCACATGCGCACCCCGCCGACGGCGTCCACGACGCCGATGACGCCGGTCATCTGTACGACCACGTGATCGGTGATCCGCACCCCGGTGAGGCTCTCGACGGTCGCGATGGTGCAGGCGGCGGCCCCGGCGACGTCATGGTCCGCGCCACCCCCGATGGCGAAGGCCTCGTTGAACATCGCGCCCTTGCGCGGCCGGGACGTGCCGCCACCCGGCAGCGGGCACGCGGGGATGTCCACGAGCGAGTCGCGCGGGATGGAGACCACCTCGATCCAGCGCCGGTCGCCGGAGACGTGGACCACCAGTGTCGAGTCGGAGTGGAACTCGTCGCCGGAGCCGGCGAGCTCGTCGTTGCCGTCGCCGCGGAAGTCCGTGCCCATGACCAGGATGTTCAGCGCCTGGCCTGCTTTGGGGTCGTCGGGGTTCGGAGTGGCGAGCACGGGTCGCTCGACGACGCCGCTGAGCAGCGAGTCGACGTCGGAGGTCTCGATCTTCGACTGGAGTGCGACGTACGCGGACGCCGTGGCGGCGCCGCCGAATGCCAGCAGGCCCGTCAGTGACAGCGCGACGGCGTGGCGGACCCGGTGGGTGCGCGGATGGGCTGTGTGCTGCGGGGGCGCCTTGACCACCGCCTGAATCTAGTGGCGCGGCGCCCGGACGGCCTGTGCGACGGCACGCTCTGTCACAGGCTGGGACAAGAATGGTCATATGTGCGGCAGGTTTGCTTCCTTTCGCAGTGCGCAGGACGTCGCCGACTCACTGGCGATCGCCGAGCTCGCGCACGACGCCGTCACGCTCGAACCGTCATGGAACGTGGCCCCGACGGACGCCGTGCGCATCGTCGTCGAACGTCCTGCCCGGTCCGGCCGGGACGCCGGGACGGGCGAGATCACCCGCTCGCTCCAGGTGGCGCGGTGGGGGCTGGTGCCGTCGTGGGCCAAGGATCCCGGGGTGGGCGCACGCATGATCAACGCCCGCTCCGAGACCCTGCTGGCCAAGCCCGCGTTCGCCAAGCCGCTCGCGGTGCGCCGCTGCCTGGTCCCGGCCGACGGCTACTTCGAGTGGCGCAAGCTCGCGCTGCCGCCCGGCGCGGGGCCGACGGCACGCCCGCCCAAGCAGGCGTACTGGATCCACCGCGACGGGGAGCCCGTGCTGTTCGCAGGGCTCTACGAGTTCTGGCGGCCGCGCGGCCCCGAGCCCGCGCCCTGGCTGGTCACGACCACCGTGATCACCACCGCGGCGTCGGCGTCGATGGCGCCGGTGCACGACCGCATGCCGGTGGCGCTCACCCCCGGCGCGTGGGACGCCTGGCTGGATCCGGCGGTGGGGCCCGAGCACGCGGCGAACCTGCTGACGCAGCCGGTGGCGGAGTTCGCGCTGCGCCCGGTGACTGCGCTGGTCAACTCGGTGCGCAACAACGGCCCGTCGCTGCTGGAGGCCGACCCCGACCCGATCGGCTGAGCAGGTGCGTCAGTGTGCCGCGTACGCGCGCTGGAGCCGCACGGGCTTCATCGCTCCGATGCCCTGCAGGTCCACCTCGGGCCGCTCGGTGAGCGCGTACCGCGGCGAGGTCGCCAGGAGCGCGGCGGTGCGCGGGTCGACGAGCACCTCGCCGGGCTGCGACGCCTCCGTGAGCCGCGACGCGAGGTTGACCGACTGACCGAAGATGTCGCCGAACCGCGACAGGACGCGGCCCCACACGAACGCGACACGGACGGGGATCTCCGGCCCGTCAGGGTTGGCCTGTGCCAGCCCCAGGGCAACCTCCGCCCCGATCTCGACCGTGTCCGCGTTGAACAGCACGGCGTCCCCCACCGTCTTGACCACCCGGCCGCCGGCGCCCGTCACGATGTCGCGGGCGCGCGTCTCGAACACCTGCACGAAGTCGGCCAGCTCCTGGGAGCCCAGCCCGGCGGTGCGCTTGGTGAAGGAGACGATGTCGGCGAAGCCCACCGCCCGGCGCAGCGGGAGCTGCTGGGTGTGCGGGTCGTCGCCGCGGGCGCCCGCGAACTCCGTGGCGTAGCGGCCGGTCACGGCGACGAGCTGGCGGCGCCAGGCGTGCTCGAGCTGCCGGGCGAGCACGTCGGCAAGGTGCGGCAGGTGCTCCAGCACGGACAGGCGCGCGGAGACGTCGTCCAGGCCCTGGGCTCGGGTGGCGTTCTCGACGAACGCCTCCGCCTGCCACAGGGCGAGCCGCTCTGTGGTGTGGCCCACGGATCGCACGAGCGTGCGCAGCGCCGACTCGTCCAGGTGCTCCGAGTCGGCCAGGACGGCGAGCTCACGCAGCGACTCGAGGTCGGAGTCGGTGAACCAGCGCTCGGTGGCGTGCTGCACGGGCAGGCCCAGCCAGCTCCAGTAGTCGGCGATGAGCTCTTCGGACAGGCCGGTGCCCTCGACCAGGTCGTTCAGCGTGTACCGGCGCGGGCCGCCCAGGATCTCGGCGTCGATGCGGGCCGCGGTGTCCGCCGCGGTCCCCGGTTCGGGTTCGGGGTCCTGGCGCGGCTCGCTCGTCACGCGGGCAGTCTATGGCTCGCGGCGGCGCAGGTGGTGGACGTCGCCGGCCTCGACGAGGCGCACGCTGCCGTCGTCGCGGGTCACGACGAGCGCGCCGTCGATGGCCAGGTAGGCCGCCGTGCCCTCGACCGTGCCGGCCCCGCCCGCCAGCTCGACGCGGACGGGGGCACCGAGCGTCGCGGACATGGCGCCGTACTCGTCGGCGAGGGACGGCTGCCCGTCCGCGCCCGGTGCGTGCGCGTCGCCGTCGTCGCCCGCCCAGCGCGCCGTGACGCCGTCGAGCTCCGTGAGCAGGTCGACAAGCAGCGAGGTCCGGTCGGCGTGCGCCCCGGCCAGAGCGAGCGACGTCGCCGTCGGCACGGGGAGCTCCTCGGCTCCCTGGGCGACGTTGAGGCCGATGCCGACGACGACGAGGTCACCGGCGGCCGGGACGCCCTGGACGAGCACGCCCGCGACCTTGCGCCAGGACCCGAAGCCCTCGACCGGTGCGGCAGCGGGCAGCACCACGTCGTTGGGCCACTTGAGCGCGGCGGGCACCCCGGCACGGCGCAGCACCCGCACGACGGCCACACCTGCGAGCAGGGGCAGCCAGCCGCGCACGTCGGCCAGGACCGCGGGAGCCAGCAGCGCGGACATCGTCAGAGCCGCGTAGGACGGCGTCTCCCACACCCGTCCGGCACGGCCCACACCGGCCGTCTGGTGCTCGGCGACGAGAGCCGCGGGCGCGGACACCTGGCCCGCAGCGGCCGCCGCCACGAGCTGCACGTTGGTGGACGGGGCGGTGGCCAGCACCTGGATGCTGGTCCACCTCCCCGTGGGCGCGATCAAGGGGGCCAGTGCGTCGACGTCGAGCGGCGTGCGTTCCACGCCGTCATTCTCCCCTGCGGCGGCGCGCGTCGGGCGTTCTCGCACCGATGCGTGGCGCGTTGTCGGATTCCACCAAGACCAGTGCCTGAAACGGGTCGCGACTCGCCTCGATCTGTACGTATGCGCCAACTAGGCTCCTGAGCGTGAATGCCGCCACACCCACCATCGCCGGGACCGCAGCCAAGCTTGCCGACCTGGAGCGACGCCGGGCCGCCGCCGTGGCCGACCGCGAGGGCGCCGCGCAGGACAAGCAGCACGCCCGGGGCAAGAAGTCGGCGCGGGAACGCATCGAGGCGCTGCTGGACGAGGGTTCGTTCGTCGAGCTGGACGCACTGGCCACCCACCGCAGCCGCAACTTCGGGCTCGACAAGAACCGCATCCCGGGCGACGGCGTCGTCACCGGGTACGGCACCGTGGACGGCCGCCAGGTGTGCGTGTTCTCGCAGGACTTCACCGCGTTCGGCGGATCGCTGGGCGAGGTGCACGGGCAGAAGATCACCAAGGTGCAGGACCTGGCACTGCGCACGGGCGTGCCGATCATCGGCATCTCGGACGGCGGCGGCGCGCGCATCCAGGAGGGTGTCGCGGCGCTGACCCAGTTCGCGGAGCTGTTCCGGCGCAACGTGGCGGCGTCGGGCGTGATCCCGCAGATCTCGCTGATCCTGGGGCCGAGCGCGGGCGGCGCCGTGTACTCCCCCGCGCTGACGGACTTCATCGTCATGGCCGACGGCACGTCGAACATGTTCATCACCGGGCCCGACGTCATCCGCTCGGTGACGGGCGAGGACGTGGACTTCGAGACGCTGGGCGGGGGTCGCACCCACAACCAGCGCTCCGGCGTCGCGCACTACCTGGGCGCGGACGAGGACGAAGCGATCGACTACGTGCGCAGCCTCATCGGCTACCTGCCGCAGAACAACCTGGGCGACCCGCCGAGCTTCCCGCCCGAGGAGCCGGACGACGTGATCGGTCCGCTCGACCTGGAGCTCGACGAGCTCATCCCGGACTCGGACAACCAGCCGTACGACATGCGCACGGCTGTCGAGACGGTGCTGGACGAGGACTCGTTCCTGGAGGTCCAGCCCCTCTTCGCGCCCAACGTGCTCGTCGGTTTCGGGCACGTGGAGGGGCAGGCGGTGGGCGTCATCGCCAACCAGCCCCTCCAGATGGCCGGCACGCTCGACATCGACGCGGCGGAGAAGGCCGCCCGGTTCGTGCGCACCTGTGACGCGTTCAACCTGCCGGTGCTGACGTTCGTGGACGTGCCCGGCTTCCTGCCGGGCGTGGGCCAGGAGCATCAGGGCATCATCCGCCGCGGCGCGAAGCTCATCTACGCGTACGCGGAGGCCACGGTGCCGCTGGTCACCGTCATCACGCGCAAGGCGTACGGCGGCGCGTACATCGTCATGGGCTCCAAGCAGCTGGGGGCCGACGTCAACCTGGCCTGGCCCACCGCGCAGATCGCCGTGATGGGTGCCGGTGGCGCGGTGAACATCCTCCAGCGGCGCACTCTGGCCTCGGTCGCGGCGCAGGGCGGTGACGTCGAGGCCGAGCGCGCGCGCCTGACCGCCGAGTACGAGGAGGCGATCGTGAACCCGTGGGACGCCGCGGAGCGCGGGTACGTCGACGCCGTCATCCGGCCGTCCGAGACCCGCCTCCAGGTGGTCCGGGCGTTGCGCGCGCTGCGGACGAAACGCGCCAGCCTGCCTCCGAAGAAGCACGGAAACATCCCCTTGTGATCCCGCCATCGATGGTTAGTCTGTCGAAACCACCCAGCACGGAGACGATCGCCAGATGAGCACCGAGCACGAGACCCACTCCGCCGAGCCTCGCCCGGGAGCCGACCCGGTCCCGCTGCACGCCGCCGTCGACGCCCTGGCCGCCGCCCTGCACGAGTACGTGGACACGGCCGTGGGTGTGCGCGCGGAGTTCGGCGCCGCGGAGTCGGACGAGGACCCGCGCATCCTCGCGCTCGAGAACCGCGTCGGCCAGCTGAACGCCGGTCTCTTCGACGCCCTGCACGGCACGCTGGGGATGCACCCCGACCTCACCAGCTCGGTGTGGGAGCCGTGGGAGGCCCACGACCCCGCCGACGACCACGACCTGCCCGACGGGGTGGAGCAGGCCGACGTGTTCTACGTCGGGTTCCTGGTGGCCGCACCGCCCCACGACGCGGACATGACGCTGGACGGCATGATCGACCTGCTCGACGAGGTGGGTGACGAAGCCACGGCCCGGTTCGCCGACGCCGGGTACGAGGTCGTGGAATGGGCCACGTCGCGCGGTGGCCCACCCGGGTTCGACGACGAGGACGACGACGAATGACCGCGGCCGTCCGGATCGTGCGCGGCGAGCCCGACGAGGTCGAGGTCGCCGCCCTGGTGGCCGGTCTGGCAGCGGTGGCCGCCGCCCCCGGCCTGCCCGACGACGAGGCGCCGCTCGCCGAGTGGACCAACCATGCGCGCACCGTCCGGGGTGAGGCGGGCGCGACGGCGCGCAGCTTCGGCGGCCGGTCGGGGCGCCACAACGCCGACGCGTGGCGCTGGAGCCTGCGCAGCTGAGCGTCGGCTCCCCTCGCGGCCGCCGCCCCAGTCGGTAGGGTCGCGCCTGTGACCCAGCACAGCCCGGCCCAGCCCGACTCGACCCAGCACGACCCGGCCCAGCACACCTCCCGCCGCACCCCGTCCGCCATCGACGCCGTCGCTGACGCGTACGTCGCGAAGGTCTGCGAGCTCGACCCGCTGACGGCCACGTCGATCGGCGTCGCGGGATACGACCACCTGATGACCGACCTGTCCCCCGCCGGGCACGAGGCCCGCGCCGGGCTGGACCGCGCGACGCTGCGCGAGCTGGACGGGATCACCCCCGCCGACGACGTCGACCGCGTGACCCTGGCCGCGATGCGCGAGCGGCTGGGCCTGGCCGTCGAGCTGCACGACGCCGGGGAACCGCTGGCCGACCTCAACGTCATCGCGTCCCCGTTGCAGGGGCTGCGCGACGTGTTCGACGTCATGCCCACGGGGACCGTCGAGGCGTGGGAGAACATCGCGTCACGCCTGGGCGCGCTCCCGGACGCCGTCGACGGGTACATCGCGTCGCTGACCGAGGCCGCGCGCCGCGGCAACGTGCCGGCGATCCGCCAGGTGCGCGAGGGCATGACGCAGGCGCGTGACCTGGCGGGCCGCGAGTCCTTCTTCGCGGCGTTCATCCACGGCAAGGACTCCGAGGTGCTCGACGAGGGTGTCGCGTGCTCGCTGGTGCGCAAGGAGCTCGAGCACGGGGCCACCGCGGCGCGCGAGGCGTACGGGCGGCTGGCCGACTTCCTGGAGCGGGACCTCGCGCCGCGGGCGCCGCAGGCCGACGCCGTCGGGCGCGACCGGTACGCCCTGTTCTCCCGGCAGTTCCTGGGCGCCACCGTGGACCTGGACGAGACGTACGCGTGGGGCGTCGAGGAGCTGGCCCGGATCGTGGCCGAGCAGACGGCGGTGGCCCGCGAGATCGCCGGGCCGGGCGCCACGGTCGAGGACGCGGTGGCGACGCTCGACGCCGACCCCCGCTACCAGCTCGACGGCACAGACGCCCTGCGCGCGTGGATGCAGGAGACCGCCGACCGGGCCATCGCGGACCTGGACGGCGTGCACTTCGACATCAGCGCCCCGGTGCGGACGATCGAGTGCCTGATCGCCCCCACCCAGACGGGCGGCATCTACTACACGCCGCCGAGCGACGACTTCACGCGGCCGGGCCGCATGTGGTGGTCCGTCCCGGCGGGCGTGACCCGGTTCGGCACCTGGCGCGAGAAGACGACCGTGTATCACGAGGGCGTTCCGGGCCACCACCTCCAGTGCGCGGAGGTGGTGGTCGCGCGCGACACCCTCAACTCGTGGCGCCGCCTCATGTGCTGGGTCTCGGGGCACGGCGAGGGCTGGGCGCTGTACGCCGAGAAGCTGATGGACGAGCTCGGGTACCTCGCCGACCCGGGCGACCGTCTGGGCATGCTCGACGCCCAGCGCATGCGGGCCGCGCGCGTGGTGTTCGACATCGGCGTGCACCTGGGCCTGGCGGCGCCGGCCGAGTGGGGCGGCGGCACCTGGGACGCCGACAAGGCGTGGCCGTTCCTGCGCTCGAACGTCAACATGGCCGAGGAGTTCGTGCGCTTCGAGTACAACCGCTACCTGGGCTGGCCCGGCCAGGCCCCCGCGTACAAGGTGGGCCAGCGCCTGTGGGAGCAGGCCCGTGACGACGCCCGCACGGCGGCCGGCGGGGACTGGGACGCGAAGGCGTTCCACGCGCGGGCCCTGTCGCTCGGCTCGGTGGGCCTGGACGTGCTGCGCGACGCCCTGGCCTGAGACACCCCCCGCGCTGATCGAGCCCGCCGGGACCCGCGTCTACGCGAGCGCGAGGGTGTACCCCCGCTTGACGACCGTACGGATGAGGTCCTTGCGGCCGGCCGCCTCGCGCGTGCGCGCCACGGCCACCTCGACGGCGTGCGGGTCGCGCGAGCCGCCGGGCAGCGCGTCGAGCACCTGGTCACGGCTCAGGACGGCTCCGGGGGCGGAGGCGAGCAGGCGCAGGATCTCCACCCCGGTCGACGCCAGGGGCAGCACCCGCCCACCCAGCACCGCGGTGCGGGCGCGCACCACGAGCGGCCCCGCGACCGTGGCCACCGGGACGGTCTGCTCGTAGTACGCGACGACGGCGCGCACCAGCGCGCCGAGCCGGGCCCGGTCCGGTTGGACGGGCGCGATCCCGCGGCGTTCCAGGGGCGCCGCCGTCACGGGGCCGACCGCACCGACCAGGAGGCGCCCGGACGCGCACCGCTCGACGACGGCGGCGAGCAGGCCCTCGTCCTCGACGGCGCGGAGCCACGCCTCCGCGCCGGGCGCGGAGGTGAACACGACGGCGTCGACCTCCCCCTCCGCGACGGCCCACACCGACGCCTGGAGGGCGGCCGGATCGGCCGGCGGACCCCAGCGGTAGGTGACCAGGTTCGTCACGTCGGCGCCGGCGGCGACGAGGGCGTCGTCGAGCCCGTCGGCGCCCGCACCGTGCTGCTGGACGGCCACCCGGCGCCCGGCGACACCCTCACCGAGCAGCAGCTCGGCGATCTCCGCGGACGTCTCGGACTCGGCGACCCACGCGGCGGTCAGGCCCGCGGCCTGGATGGCGCCGCGCGCCTTGGGTCCGCGCGCCAGGATGCGGGTGCCCGCGAGCGCCGTGAGCACGTCGGCGTGCAGGCCGTGGGCGTCGGCGGCCTCGATCCAGGCGCGGAACCCGACTCCGGTGGTGGCCACGAGGATGTCGGGCGGCGCTGCCACGAGGGCGCGGGTGGCCGCGAGGAGGGCGTCGTCGTCGGCGTGGGGCACGATCGAGCACGCGGGTGCGTGCCGCACGGTGGCGCCGCGGCGTTCGAGTGCGACGGCCAGGTCCCCGGAGCGGCGGTCGGCGGTCACGAGCACGGTGCATCCGGCCATGACCTGGGCGAGGGGTGGTTCACCCACGCATGCCGCCCGAGGTCTCGCCCGTGCTGCCGACCATCACCACTCCGTCCACCACCCGCGCAGGATACGTGGTCAGGTCGCCCGGCAGCCCGTAGCGCGGGGTGTACCCGGCGGCATCGAGGCAGCGCCCGGTGCGCAGCGAGAACACCTGCTTGTACACGGGCCCGGCGACGGTGAGCTCACCGCCACGGGTGCCGACGATGCCGCGGGCCATGACGTTCGCCCCCGAGTAGGGGTCGAGCTGCTGGACGGCGAGCACCTCGTCGTCGGTCATGCGGAACAGGGCGATCTGCTCGGGTTCGCCGGAGGTGGCGAGCAGTGCGGCGGCACCCCGTTCGACGGCGAGGTCGGCGAGGCGGCATACCGGTGTCCAGGCGCTCATCGTGCGGTCTCCGTTCGTACGGGCAGTACCGGCAGCACGGCGCCGGCCACGAGCACGGCCTCCCGTTCACCTGGCCGGGCGGGGCGTCGCTGGCCGCGTTCGAGCACGTAGGCCAGGTCGGGGTCGGGCGTGCTGGGTGCGTTGACGAACGAGGCGAACCGGGCGAGCTTCTCGGGGTCGTCGAGCACGGCCTTCCATTCGTCCTGGTACCCGGCGACGTGCGCGGCCATGGCGGCGTCGAGGTCCGCGGCGATGCCGAGCGAGTCGTCCATGACGACGGCGCGGACGCCGTCGAGGCCGCCGTCGACCTCCTCGATCCAGGCGGCGGTGCGCTGGAGCCGGTCGGCGGTGCGCACGTAGTACATGAGGAACCGGTCGACGGTGCGCACCAGGGCGGCGTCGTCGAGGTCCTCCGCGAGGAGCTGGGCGTGGCGCGGCGTGAAGCCGCCGTTGCCGCCCACGTAGACGTTCCACCCCTTGTCGGTGGCGATGATGCCCACGTCCTTGGCGCGGGCCTCGGCGCACTCGCGGGCGCAGCCGGAGACGCCCAGCTTGAGCTTGTGCGGGGAGCGCAGGCCCCGGTAGCGGAGCTCGAGGTTCACGGCCATGCCCACGGAGTCCTGCACGCCGTAGCGGCACCAGGTGGAGCCCACGCAGGACTTCACGGTGCGCAGCGCCTTGCCGTACGCGTGCCCGGACTCGAAGCCGGCCTCGACCAGGCGCCCCCAGATCTCGGGGAGCTGGTCGATGCGGGCGCCGAACAGGTCGATGCGCTGCCCGCCGGTGACCTTGGTGTAGAGCCCGAAGTCGCGGGCGATCTGCCCGATGACGATGAGGCCGTCGGGTGAGACCTCGCCGCCGGGCATGCGGGGCACCACGGAGTAGGTGCCGTCCTTCTGCAGGTTGGCCAGCGCGTGGTCGTTGGTGTCCTGCAGTGCGGCCTGCTCCCCGGCCAGCACGTGCCCGCTGCCCAGGGAGGCGAGGATCGAGGCGATGACGGGTCGGCAGATGTCGCAGCCGCGCCCGGGCCCGTCGGCGCCGTCGGGCACGCGACCGAACCGGTCGATGATCGCGGAGAAGGTGCGCAGCTCGACCACGCGGACGGCGTCGAAGAGCTGGGCGCGGGAGAGGTCGAAGTGCTCGCACAGGGCGGTGCTCACGGCGACGCCGGCCTTGGCGAGCTCGGTGGTGGTGAGCCGCTTGACGAGCGGCAGGCAGGAGCCGCACGAGGTGCCGGCCCGCGTGCAGGCCTTGACGCCTGCGAGGTCGGTGCAGCCCTTCTCGGTGACCGCGGCGCGGATGGTGCCGGCGGTGACGTTGTTGCACGAGCAGACGGTGGCGTCGTCGGGCAGGGCGATCTCGGGCTTCGCCGCGCCGTCCGCGGCCGCAGGGAGCAGGAACGCGCTGGGGTCGCCGGGCAGCTCACCGCCCAGCAGCGGACGCAGGGACGCGTACGGCTCGGCGTCCCCGACGAACACTCCGCCGAGCAGGGTGCGGGCGTCGTCGGCGAGCACGAGCTTCTTGTACACCCCGGCCACCGGGTCCGCCCACACCACCTCGACGGCGTCGGGGGTGCGCCCGTGGGCGTCGCCGAAGCTGGCGACGTCGACGCCGGTGAGCTTGAGCTTGGTGGCCGTGTCCGCCCCGGGGAACACACCCTGCCCACCCAGGAGCTGGTCGGCCACCACCTCCGCCATGGCGTAGCCGGGAGCGACCAGGCCGATGCAGGACCCCTGGATGCACGCCACCTCGCCGACGGCGTAGATCGCCGGGTCGGCGGTGCGGCACGTGAGGTCGACGACGGCGCCGCCGCGCGGGCCGATCTCCAGGCCGGCCTCCCGGGCGAGCTCGTCGCGCGGGCGCACCCCGGTGGCGAGCACGACGACGTCGGCGTCGAGCCGCCCGCCGCCCGCGAAGTCGAGCCGCCCGACGTCACGGGTGCCGCGCCGGGGGCGGAACGCGGCGGTCGCGGTCGAGGTCCGCACGTCGATGCCGCGGGCGCGGATGAGCCGTTCGAGCGCCTGCCCGCCGCCCAGGTCGAGCTGGGCGTCCATGAGGTGCGTGCCGAACTGGATCACGGTGGCCTGCGCGTCCATGGCCCGCAGCGCCCCGGCGGCCTCGAGCCCGAGCAGCCCCCCGCCGATCACGGCACCACGCACGGGCCGCTTCTTCCCGCGCACGGTGGGCGCCTCGGCCTCCTGGGCCGTGACCCACCCGCGCAGGGCCGCGACGTCATCGATGGTGCGGTAGACGAACACGCCGCCCAGGTCGGCCCCTTCGATCGGGGGTACGGCGGCCGACGACCCGGTGGCGAGCACGAGCGCGTCGTAGGGCGTGACGTGCCCGAGCCGGTCACGCACCGTGCGGGACTCTCGGTCGATCGCCACCACCGCGCGGTCCAGGTGCAGGGTCACGAGCGGGTCTTCCCACAGGGCGGGGTCGCCGAGCGCGAGCTGGGAGGCGTCCCGGGCGGAGAAGTACGAGGTCAGCGCGACCCTGTCGTACGGGCGGCGCGGCTCCTCGGCGAAGACCGTCACCCGCCACGTGCCGGTGTCCCGCGTGCGCAGCGCCTCGACGAGGCGCTGCGCGACCATGCCGCCGCCGACGACGACGAGGTGACGCTGCCCTGGTTCCGTGTCCATGGCGGGCACGCTAGGAAACCCGCGTTACGCCGGGGGGCGCGAGGATGTTTCCGGCCGGAAACATCTCCCTCACCGCGCGGGGACGCAGCAGTGAGACGACGCACCGGGAGAATGACGGCAGCACCCCCGACCGCACCGACCCGCACCAACCCAAGGAGCACCGTGACCGGGATCCTCACCGGCTTCTCGATCATCGGCGTCGTCGTCGCGACCGGGTACGTGTGCGCGCGCCTGCGCATCGGGGGACCGGGCGCGCTCGAGGCGCTCAACCGCATCGCGTTCTTCGTCGCGATCCCTGCGCTGCTCTTCACCATCATCTCGGCCGCCGACCTGGGCGCGCTGGTCTCCGCTCCCCTGCTCGTCCAGGCCGCCGCGGCCGCCCTGGCCGCTTCCGCGTTCCTCGTGGTGAACGCCGTGCGCCTGCGGCTGACGGCGTCGGAGGCCACGGTCGGGGCGGTCGCGAGCGGGTACGTCAACGCGAACAACATCGGGCTGCCGGTGGCCGCGTACGTGCTGGGCGACGCCACCGTCGTCGTCCCGGTGATCCTGCTCCAGCTCCTGGTGATGGCACCGATCACGCTGACCGCCCTGGACGCGCAGACGTCGGGGCGGGTGCGCGCCCGGGCGCGGCTGTGGTTCGTGCTCCGCCAGCCGCTGCGCAACCCGATCATCCTGGCGTCGGTGGCGGGCGCCCTGGTCAGCGGGTTCGGATGGCCGGTGCCCGCCGTGGTCCACGAGCCGCTCGCCCTGCTGGGCGGCGCGGCCATCCCGATGATGCTCATGGCGTTCGGGATGTCGTTGCGCGGGTCGCGCCCGCTGCACGCGGGCTCCTCACGCCGCGCGGCCGCGACGGCCGCCGTGATCAAGGCCGTCGTCATGCCCGCGCTCGCGTTCGTGCTCGCCCGGTCCGTGTTCGGGTTGCACGACGACGCCGTGCTCGCCTCGGTGCTGCTCGCCGGGCTGCCGACGGCGCAGAACGTCTACAACTACGCGGCGCGCTACCGGGCAGGCGAGGTGCTGGCCCGCGACACGATCCTCGTCACCACGGTCACCGCGCCGCTGACGCTCCTGGCGGCGGCCGCCCTGCTCGGATGACGGCGACCCGCATGACGGCGCGCAGCTCCGGACGCAGGCGGACGGCCTTCCGCATCGCGTCCTGGTGGGTGCGCGACTACCTGTACGCGCTGCGCTGGCAGCGGCGTGCCACGCTGCACCCGGGGCGACCGGAAAGCTTCCTGGCCGGCGAGGGCCGCCCCGTGGTGCTGCTGCCCGGGGTGTGGGAGCGGTGGGGTTTCCTCCGCCCGCTGGCGCAGGCCCTGCACGCGGCGGGGCACCCCGTCCACGTGATCCCTGCGCTCGGCCGTAACGCACGCCCCGTCCCCGAGGCGGCGAGCACGGTCGCCGCGCTGCTCGCGGAGCGCGACCTGCGCGACGTCGTCCTGGTGGCGCACTCCAAGGGCGGGCTGGTGGGCAAGTACCTCATGGCGGAGCTGGACCCGCAGGCCAGGGTCTCGGCCATGGTGGCGATCTGCACGCCCTTCGCCGGGTCGCCGTACGCGCGCCACCTCCCGGCGCGGGCGCTGCGCGAGTTCTCCCCCGAGGCGCCCACCACACGCGGCCTCCAGGCGCACCGCGAGGTCGACGCGCGCATCACCACGATCTCCGGCGTGTTCGACCCGCACATCCCCGGTGGGTCCACGCTCGACGGCGCCACGAACGTGGTGCTCGACGACGGTGGTCACTTCCGCCTGCTCGGCCTGCGCACGGTGCACGACGCCGTGCTCGCCGTGGCCGGGCGACCGTCGCCGTCCCGCTCGACATAGGGTGCCCGTGTGCCCACCGTTCACCTGGTTCTCGCCTCCCAGTCCCCCGCCCGCCTGAGCACCCTGCGCGCCGCGGGCGTGACCCCCACCGTGGTGGTCTCCCAGGTCGACGAGGACGCCGTGCTCGCCGCCGCCCGCGAGCGGTTCGACGGTCTCGAACCCGCCGACGCCGTCCTGGTCCTCGCGCAGGCCAAGGCCGAGGAGGTCGCCCGGCGGGTGGAGGACGACGAGGAGACCGCAGACCTGCTCGGCGCCCAGGTGGCCGACGCCGTCGTCGTCGGCTGCGACTCCATGCTGGAGCTCGACGGTGCGATCCTCGGCAAGCCCGCCGACGCCGCCGACGCCGTGGCGCGCTGGCAGGCCATGCGCGGCAGGAGCGGCGTGCTGCACACGGGCCACTGGGTGATCGACCTGCGCGACACCGCCACGGGCGGGACGGGCGCCACCCTCGGCGCCACGTCGTCGACCACGTGCCACTTCGCGGACGTCGACGACGACGAGATCGCCGCCTACGTGGCCACCGGCGAGCCGCTGAACGTGGCCGGCGCCTTCACCATCGACGGCCTGGGCGGCCCCTACATCGACGGCGTGGAGGGCGACCACCACGGCGTCGTCGGCATCTCGCTGCCCCTGCTGCGCGACCTGCTGGGCGAGCTCGACATCCCATGGCGGGCGCTGCGCGGCTGACCACGCTTTTGGGGGGTTCCCACAAACGCCCCGCGGGGGCGTTGGCCCCAACGGGGCCGGTCGGTGCGCGGCCCGCCGCGCTACCGTGAGCCGTGCCCATCTCCAAGGTCCTCATCGCCAACCGTGGCGAGATCGCCGTGCGGGTCGCGCGTGCGTGCGCCGACGCCGGTCTCGCGTCCGTCGCGGTCTACGCCGATCCCGACCGGGGGGCGCTGCACGTGCGCGTCGCGGACGAGGCGTTCGCGCTCGGCGGGGTACGCGCCCAGGAGACGTACCTGGACGTCGCCAAGCTGCTCGACGTCGCACGCCGTTCGGGGGCGGACGCGGTGCACCCGGGGTACGGGTTCCTCTCGGAGAACGCCGCGTTCGCGCAGGCCGTCATCGACGCGGGGCTCACGTGGATCGGCCCACCCCCGGCGGCCATCGAGTCCCTCGGCGACAAGGTGAGCGCCCGGCACATCGCGCTGCGCGCCGGGGCCCCTCTGGTGCCGGGCACGCCGGACCCGGTGACGTCTGCGGCGGAGGTGACGGACTTCGCGCGCGAGCACGGCCTGCCCGTCGCGATCAAGGCGGCGTTCGGCGGCGGCGGGCGCGGCCTGAAGGTGGCCCGCACGTTCGAGGAGATCGAGGAGCTGTACGAGTCCGCGGTGCGCGAGGCGGTGGCCGCGTTCGGGCGCGGCGAGTGCTTCGTGGAGCGGTACCTGGACCGGCCCCGGCACGTGGAGACGCAGTGCCTGGCCGACGTGCACGGCGGCGTCGTCGTCGTGTCCACACGTGACTGCTCGCTGCAGCGCCGCCACCAGAAGCTGGTCGAGGAGGCGCCGGCGCCGTTCCTCACCGACGCCCAGAACGCCCAGCTCGACGCCGCGTCGAAGGCGATCCTGCGCGAGGCCGGGTACGTGGGCGCGGGTACGTGCGAGTTCCTGGTGGGCGCGGACGGCACGATCTCCTTCCTGGAGGTCAACACGCGCCTCCAGGTGGAGCACCCGGTCACCGAGGAGGTCACGGGCATCGACCTGGTGCGCGAGCAGTTCCGCATCGCGGACGGTGAGGCGCTCGGCTACACGTCGACGACGCCGCGGGGGCACTCCCTGGAGTTCCGCATCAACGGGGAGGACCCGGCCGCCGGGTTCCTGCCCGCCCCGGGCAAGATCACCACGCTGCACTGGCCCACGGGCCCCGGGGTGCGCGTGGACACGGGAGTGGTCGAGGGTGACACGGTCTCGGGCAGCTTCGACTCGATGATCGCCAAGCTGATCGTGACGGGCGCCTCCCGTGAGCAGGCGGTGCAGCGTGCCCGCCGGGCCCTGCGGGAGCTGGAGGTCCAGGGCATCCCCACGGTGGTGCCGTTCCATCGCGCCGTGCTCGACGCCCCCGACTTCGTGGGTCCCGAGTTCGCCGTGCACACCCGCTGGATCGAGACGGACTTCACCGACGTCGTCGCGGCGCTGGCGCCCGCCGGGTCCACGCAGCCCGACGACGACGAGGAGGAGCTGCAGCCGCAGGCCGAGCGCGTCGTCGTCGAGGTGGGTGGACGCCGCCTCGAGGTGGTGCTCCCCGCGGGGCTCGGCGTGGCAGCGGGCCGGGCCCGCACCGCCAACGCGCGCGGCGCCGCGAGCCGCCGCCCGGCCGGGCGCCGCTCGAACGGGACCGGACGCGCCGCGAGCGGCACCACGCTCACCTCGCCCATGCAGGGCACCATCGTCAAGGTGGCCGTCACCGACGGTACCGAGGTGGCCGAGGGTGACCTCGTCGTCGTGCTGGAGGCCATGAAGATGGAGCAGCCGCTCGTGGCGCACAAGGCGGGCACCATCACGGGCCTGACCCTGGAGCCGGGCGCCTCCGTCACGGCGGGCGCACCGATCTGCGAGATCGCCTGACCCGTGCCGCCGACCCGTGGCGTCGCTACCCTGGCGCCGTGACCGCCCCGATCCCGCGCCCGAGCCCGCACCACCGTCATGACGGCGACGGCTGGGTCGAGTGCTCGTTCGGTGGTGAGCCGCACCGGCACTGGGGCCGGTTCGGGGCTGCCGGGCTGTTCCTGGCCCGCCGCTCTCCCGACGGGCGGGTCGCCGACGTCGTGCTCCAGCACCGGGCTCTGTGGTCGCACCACGGCGGCACGTGGGGCATTCCGGGTGGGGCGCTCGCGTCGGGCGAGGACGTCGTCGCGGGGGCGCTGCGCGAGTCCGCGGAGGAGGCGGGGATCGTCCCGGCGGCCGTGCGCATCATCGGGCAGCACACCGTGGACCACGGGCTGTGGCGGTACACGACGGTGGTGGCCGAGCCTGCCGGGAGTGCGCGGATCGAGCCTCGGGCGACGGACGCGGAGTCCCTGGAGGTGCGGTGGGTTTCGCGGCGGAGCGTGAGCCGACTGCCCCTGCTCCCGGCGTTCGCCGTGGCGTTACCGTCGCTGCTGGCGCTGTGCGACCGCCCCGAGGTGTCCAGCATCTGATTTAACGCACGGAAGCGTTGCGGAAATCGCGCCGGCTCGGATAACGTGCCGACCTGTCATGAGGTAAGCCTTACCTACCTGCGGCAGGAGCGCCCGTGTTCGCCAACTTTCTCATCGGCCTGCGTGAGGGCCTCGAGGCGGCCCTCGTGGTCGGCATCCTGGTCGCCTACCTGGTCAAGTCCGGGCGCCGCGACATGCTGCCGCAGCTCTGGCTCGGCATCGGCGTGGCCGTCGCGATCTCGCTGGGCTTCGGCGCCCTGCTGACGTTCGGCCCACAGGGCCTGACCTTCGAGGCGCAGGAGGCCATCGGCGGCACGCTGTCGATCGTCGCGGTCGGGCTCATCACCTGGATGATCTTCTGGATGGGCAAGACGGCCCGGTTCCTCAAGGCGAACCTGCACTCCAAGCTCGACCACGCCGTCGAGGGCGGCCGTTGGGCGGTGGCCACCATGGCGCTGCTCGCCGTCGGCCGCGAAGGCCTGGAGACCGCGCTGTTCCTCTGGGCCGGTGCCAGCACCACCGGGGCGTCGACGCGGCCGCTGCTCGGCGCCGTGCTGGGCCTCGCCGTCGCCGTGCTGCTCGGCTGGCTCGTGTACCGCGGGGCGCTGCGCCTCAACCTGCGCGTCTTCTTCCGCTGGACCGGGCTCGGGCTCATCGTCATCGCCGCGGGCGTGCTCGCCTACGGCGTCCACGACCTCCAGGAGGCCGGGATCCTGCCCGGACTGAACTCGCTCGCGTTCGACGTGTCCGCGCAGATCCCGCCGTCCTCCTGGTACGGCACCCTGCTCAAGGGCTTCCTGAACTTCTCCCCCGCCACCACCTGGCTCCAGGCCGTCGCCTGGGTGCTGTACGCGGTGCCCACGCTCGCCCTGTTCATCCGCACCGCGTTCGGCGGGTCCCCGGCCCCGCGCCCCACCTCCGCCGTTCCCGCCGCCGCCCACTCCTGAAAAAGGTCACCGTGCTCCGTCAGCTTCCCCGCCTCCGCCCGGCGCTGTTCACGCTCCCCCTGCTCGGCACGGCACTCGTCGCCACCGCCTGCACCCCGAACTCCGCGGCGACACCGGACGGCACGGGCACGGGCCCGGCGGCCGTCACGGTCACCAGCACCGCCGACGCCTGCACGCTCTCGACCACCCAGGTGCCGTCGGGCAGCGTCGTCTTCACCGTGACCAACGACGGCGACGACGTGACCGAGTTCTACCTGCTCGCCTCGGACGGCCTGCGCATCGTCAGCGAGGTCGAGAACATCGGCCCCGGCCTGACCCGCGACCTCGTGGTGAGCGCCAAGCCCGGCGACTACCTCACGGCGTGCAAGCCCGGCATGATGGGCGACGGCATCCGCGCCCCGTTCACCGTCACCGACTCGGGCGCCGACGTCGGCCCCACCGGAGCGCTGGCCGACCAGATCGCGGCGGCGACGGCGTCGTACCTGGCCTACGTCAAGGACCAGACCGACCAGCTCCTGGCCGGGACGCAGGACTTCGTCACCGCGGTCAAGGCCGGTGACGACGACGCCGCCCGCGCCCTGTACGCCCCCACCCGCGCGCACTGGGAGCGCATCGAGACCGTCGCCGAGTCGTTCGGCGACCTGGACCCGTCCATGGACGCGCGCGAGGCGGACCTCGAGCCGGGCCAGGAGTGGACCGGCTGGCACCTCCTGGAGAAGGACCTGTGGCCCCCGGCCGCGGCCGACAACGGCGGCACCGCCTACGTGCCCCTGACCGACGCGCAGCGTGCCGAGTACGCCGACAAGCTGCTCGCCGACACCCAGACCCTGCACGAGCGCGTCCACGCCGACGACTTCCCCGACGTCATCGACGCCGCCGCCATCGGCAACGGCGCCAAGGGCCTGCTCGACGAGGTCGCCACCGGCAAGGTCACGGGCGAGGAGGAGATCTGGTCGCACACCGACCTGTGGGACTTCCAGGCCAACGTCGACGGCGCGAAGGTCGCGTTCGAGGGGCTGCGGGACGCCGTCGGCACCAAGGACCCGGACCTGGTCACGACGCTCGACGCCCGGTTCACCGACCTGCAGGCCCTGCTCGACCAGCACCGCGACGGTGACGGGTTCGTGCTCTACACCGCGCTCGACGAGGACCAGGTCAAGGCGCTCGCGGCCGCGGTCGACGCCCTGGGCGAACCGCTGAGCCGACTGACCTCCGCGGTCGTCCTATGACCGAGCCCACCCCCCAGACCGCCCCGCCCGCCGAGACCCCGCAGCACACCGGCGTCACCCGGCGCTCCCTGCTGGGCTTCGGCGGCGCGGGGCTCGCCGCCCTCGCCGCCGGGTTCGCGGGCGGCTGGGGCACGGCGCAGGCGGTCCCGGCGGCCTCGGCCTCGACGGGCTCGACCACCGGGGTGGTCCCTTTCGCGGGCGCACACCAGGCAGGCATCACCACCACGGCTCAGGACCACCTGCACTTCGCGGCGTTCGACCTGACCACCACGTCGCGCGACGCGCTCGTCGACCTGCTCCGGGCGTGGAGCGCCGCCGCGGAACGGATGACGCAGGGTCTGCCCGCAGGCACGCTCGGCCCGGTGAGCGGCCCGTACGAGGCGCCACCGGACGACACGGGCGAGGCGCAGGACCTCGGGGCGGCGAACCTCACCCTGACGTTCGGGTTCGGGCCCTCCCTGTTCGACGACCGGTTCGGGCTCGCCGCGCGCCGCCCGGCCCTGCTGACCGAGCTGCCGCACTTCCCCGGCGACACCCTGGACCCCGCGCGCAGCGGCGGCGACCTCGTCGTGCAGGCCTGCGCCGACGACCCGCAGGTGGCCGTGCACGCCGTGCGCAACCTGGCCCGGATCGCGTTCGGCACCGCTCAGGTGCGCTGGACGCAGCTCGGGTACGGCCGCACGGCACGCACCTCCGCCCAGCAGTCCACGCCGCGCAACCTGTTCGGCTTCAAGGACGGCACGGCCAACATCGTCGCGCAGGAGACCGACGACCTCGCCGAGCACGTGTGGGTGGGTGCGGGCGACGACGCGACCGCGGACTGGCTGGCGGGCGGCACCTACCTGGTGGCCCGCCGCATCCGCATGATGATCGAGACCTGGGACCGCTCCTCGCTCCGGGAGCAGGAGGGCATCATCGGCCGCACCAAGGGCACGGGTGCGCCGCTCTCGGGCGGCGAGGAGAGCACCGACCCGGACTTCGCGCGCGCCGGGCGCGGCGGCGTCCCGCTCATCGACCCGGCGTCGCACGTGGCCATGGCTCACCCCAGCCGGAACGGCGGGGTGCGGATGCTGCGCCGCGGCTACAACTACACGGACGGCTCGGACGGCCTGGGCCACCTGGACGCGGGCCTGTTCTTCCTCGCGTTCGTGCGCGACCCGGCCACGCAGTACATCCCCATGCAGACGGCGATGGCCAAGAACGACCTGCTCGTCGAGTACCTGAGGCACACCGGGTCGAGCCTGTGGGCGGTGCCCCCGGGCGTCGCGGCGGGCGACTGGGTGGGCCGCCCCCTCTTCGAGGCCTGACCCGTCAGACCGACGCCACCACCACGACCTCGCCGCCCTCGATCGCGAGCCGCGTCACGTCCAGCCCGGGCAGCGCGGGCGAGAGCAGCGCCTCGACGTCGGCGGTGATGACGCCGTCCGGCCCGATGGTCACGGCGTCGGGAGGCAGCCCCTTGCCGCGCAGCGCGGCCTGGAGCGGCCCGGTGAGCACCCCCAGCAGGCGGCTCGCGGGCAGCCCGGACGCGTTGACCTCGACCCCCAGGGTGGCGGTCGGGGCCTCGAACCGGAGCACGCGCACGTCGGCGCGCACCACGGGAGCCAGGCGCGCGGCGAGCTTGAGCGCACCGGGCAGGTCGCCCAGCCGGCGCAGGTCGGCGCTCACGCGGATCGTGTCGCCCTCGGCCGTGACCGACGTGATGACGGGGGGCAGCGCGGCGCCACCCATCGCGGCGAGCGCGACGGCCTCGGCGGGGGTCAGGCGGATCAGCATCGATCGACCCTACGCCCGCGGCTCGCCGGCACCGTGCAGCGTCCGGGCAGCCTCCGCGATCGAACCGGACAGCGACGGGTACACGGTGAACGCGCCCGCGACGTCGTCGACCGTGAGGCGGTGCGCGACGGCGAGCGTGATCGGGAAGATCATCTCGGAGGCGCGCTGCGCGACGACCACGCCGCCGAGCACCACCCCGGCCTCGGGGTGCGCGAACAGCTTCACGAACCCGTCGCGCATGCCGAGCATCTTGGCACGCGGGTTGCGGGCCAGCGGGATGGTGGTGGTCACGTAGCGGGCGCCCCGCTCCCGCAGGCGCTTCTCGCTGGCGCCCACGGTCGCGATCTCGGGGGCCGTGAAGATGTTCGCGGCCACGTGGTCGAGCCGCAGCGGCTCCACCGCGTCACCCAGGGCGTGCGCCATCGCGATGCGCCCCTGCTGCGCGGCGACGGACGCGAGCGGCAGCACGCCCGTGCAGTCCCCGGCGGCGTACACGCCGCGCACCGAGGTGCGCGACACCTTGTCCACGACGACGTGGCCCGACCCGCTCAGCGTGACGCCCGCCTCCGCGAGGCCGATGCCCGAGGTGGCGGGCACCGCACCCACGGCGACGAGCACGTGCGAGCCCTCGACCACGCGCCCGTCCTCCAGGTGCACGGCCACACCGGTCGCGGTGCGCTCCGCACCCGCGGCCCGGGACCGCGAGAGCACCTCCATGCCGTGCGACCGGAACACGCCCTCGAGCAGGGCGGCGGCGTCCTCGTCCTCGCCCGGCAGCACCCGGTCGCGCGAGGACACGAGCACGACGTCGCTGCCCAGCGCCCGGTACGCCCCCGCGAACTCCGCGCCCGTGACGCCCGAGCCGACCACGATGAGCCGCTGCGGGAGCTCGTCCAGGTGGTAGAGCTGCGTCCACGTGAGGATCCGCTCGCCGTCGGGCACCGCCGTCGGGAGCACCCGAGGCGTGGCGCCCACGGAGACCAGGATCGTGTCGGCGTCGTACGCCGTCTCCCCGGTCTCGCCGCCGACGACGACGCGGCCGGGCCCGTCGAGCCGGCCCTCCCCCGTGACGACGACGATGCCCTCGCGTTCGAGCCGCGCCCGGATGTCCGCCGACTGCGCGTCCGCGAGCGCCCGCACCCGCGCGTTGACCGCGGTGAGGTCCACGCGGTGCCCGGCACCGCCGTCGCGGATGCCCAGGGCGGGTGCGGTCTCGGCGAGCGTGAGCCACTCGGCGGTGGCGATGAGGGTCTTGGAGGGGACGACGTCCGTGAGCACGGCCGCACCGCCGACGCCCTGGCGCTCGATGACGGTGACCTGCGCCCCGAGCCGGCGGGCCACGAGGGCGGCCTCGTAGCCACCCGGGCCGCCGCCGAGGATCACGACGCGAGCGTCACCTGCGGTTTGCGGGGAGGACGGTTCTGCTGCCACGCCCGACATTGTCTCAGCCACTGGACTAGCCTCGAACCATGACCAGCAACGCCGCCCCCGTGCCGGACCTCGACGACCCGGCGACCGACCCGTTCGACGTCGCCCGCGCGGCGGCCGACCACATCGCCCGTGAGACCGGGGTGCCGGGTCACGACATCGCCCTGGTGCTCGGTTCCGGGTGGGGTGGCGCGGCCGAGCTGCTGGGTGAGGTCGTCGCGGAGATCCCGTCGCACGAGATCCCCGGTTTCGCGAAGCCGTCGGTCGCCGGGCACGTGGGCACCACGCGGTCGATCCGCGTGGACCGCCCGGACGGGTCGTCCCGGCACGTGCTGGTGCTCGGTTCGCGCACCCACCTCTACGAGGGGCGCGGGGTGCGGCGCGTGGCGCACGGGGTGCGCACGGCGGCGGCCACCGGGGCGTCCACGGTGGTGCTGACCAACGGCTGCGGGGGCCTGCACATGTCGTGGCGTCCCGGTCAGGTGGTGCTGCTGCGCGACCACATCAACCTCACGGCGACGTCCCCGCTGGAGGGCGCGACGTTCGTGGACCTCACGGACCTGTACTCCTCGCGCCTGCGCCGGCTCGCCCGCACCGTGGACGCGTCCCTGCCCGATGGGGTGTACGCGCAGTTCCCCGGGCCGCACTACGAGACCCCGGCCGAGGTTCGGGCTGCCGGGATCATGGGCGCCGACCTGGTGGGGATGTCGACGACGCTGGAGGCCATCGCGGCCCGGCACTGCGGCCTGGAGGTGCTGGGGATGTCCCTGGTGACCAACCTGGCCGCGGGGGTGAGCCCGCAACCGCTGTCACACCAGGAGGTGCTGGAGGCGGGGGCCGCGGCCGCGCCCGTCATCAGCGACCTGCTCGCCCGCATCGTGAAGCTCATCTGAACGGACCCCGCGATGACTGCCCCGGAGCTGAACCCTGCCGAGACGACCCCCGCCGAGACGACCCCCGCCGAGATGACTCCCGCAGCGCTGGACGCGCTGCTCGCCGCTGCTCACGCCTGGGAGCGCGACGACGTCGACGACGACGACCGAGCGGAGCTGCGTGACCTCACGGACCGCGCCCGCCAGGACGTGCCGGGGGCCGTGGCGGCCCGGGCGGAGCTGGCGGACCGGTTCGCCGCGCACCTGGAGTTCGGCACGGCCGGGCTGCGCGGCGCGATGGCCGCCGGGCCCAACCGCATGAACCGCGCCGTCGTCATCGGCGCCGCGTCCGGGCTGGGCGCCTACCTCGCCTCCGTGCTGGGCGAACGCACGCCCCGCGTCGTCGTCGGGTTCGACGCCCGGTACCGGTCTGCGGACTTCGCGCGCGACACCGCCGCGGTGCTCACGGCCCAGGGCGCCGAGGTGATGGTCATGCCGTCCGCGCTGCCCACCCCGGTGCTGTCCTTCGCGGTGCGGCACCTGGACGCCGACGCCGGGGTCATGGTGACCGCCTCGCACAACCCGGCCGCGGACAACGGCTACAAGGTGTACCTGGGCGGGCGGGTGGTCGCGGACGCGGGGCAGGGCGCCCAGATCGTGCCGCCGTACGACGCGCTCATCGCCGAGCGGATCGCGGCCGTGGGCCCCGCAGCGCAGGTCCCGCGTGCGGAGTCGGGCTGGACGGTGCTGGGTGACCGCATCGTCGACCACTACGTCACGGCCGCCCTCACGC
The DNA here is from genome assembly GCA_001592145.1 of Xylanimicrobium pachnodae JCM 13526 = NBRC 107786. Classification (GTDB taxonomy): domain Bacteria; phylum Actinomycetota; class Actinomycetes; order Actinomycetales; family Cellulomonadaceae; genus Xylanimonas; species Xylanimonas pachnodae. The sequence goes on from BCWJ01000004.1 coordinate 130,787, forward strand.
TGCGCGACGACGCCCCGCGCGACCTGCGCATCGTGACGACGTCGCTGCACGGGGTGGGCGGGCAGGTGCTCGCGCGCGTGCTCGCCGAGGCCGGTTTCACGCAGGTGACACCGGTGGCCGAGCAGGTGGAGCCCGACCCGGACTTCCCCACCGTCTCGTTCCCGAACCCGGAGGAGACCGGGGCGATCGACCTGGCGCTCGCCGTCGCCCGGGACACGGGCGCCGACGTCGTCATCGCGAACGACCCGGACGCCGACCGGTGCGCCGTGGCCGTCTACGACCCACGCGACGACGCCGGCCGGGACTCCGGTCCGGCCGCCGCACGCGGCTGGCGCATGCTGCACGGCGACGAGGTGGGCGCGCTGCTCGGCGAGGACATCGCGTCCCGCGTCGCCGGGGCCGTCGCCCCGGGCCAGGACCGTCCCGTGCTGGCCAACAGCATCGTCTCCTCCCGGCTGCTGGCCGCCATCGCCACCCACCACGACCTGGCGCACGCCACGACGCTGACGGGCTTCAAGTGGATCGCCCGCACCCCCGGCCTGGTGTTCGGGTACGAGGAGGCGCTGGGGTACTGCGTGGACCCGGGGCGGGTGCGCGACAAGGACGGCATCTCGGCCGCCCTGCTGGTCGCCCAGCTCGCGAACCGCCTCAAGGCCCGCGGCCGCACCCTGCTCGACGTGCTGGACGACCTGGCCCGCACGCACGGCCTCTACCTGACCGACCAGCTCTCCGTGCGGTTCGAGGACCTGTCCGGCATCCCGGCCGCGATGGCACGGCTGCGCGGGCAGGCGCCGGACACGCTCGCGGAGTCGGAGGTCGTGGACGTGCTGGACCTGTCCGAGGGTGCGGACGGACTGCCCCCCACCGACGGCGTGCAGCTCCTCACGCAGGACGGGTCCCGGGTGATCGTCCGGCCTTCCGGCACCGAGCCCAAGGTCAAGTGCTACCTCGAGGTGGTGCGCGACGTCCCGGCCGACGCCGGCTTCGACGTCGTCGGCGCGGCCCGCGTGGAGGCGCGGGCCGCGCTGGCGGCGCTCAAGCAGGACATCGCCGCGGCGCTGGGACTGTAGGGGCGGCCGTCAGTAGTCCGACGACGGGGCGGTCGGGCTCTCCCCGGCCATCGCGGCCAGCACCGACGCGGCGCCCGACATGCCCAGGCGCGTCGCACCCGCCTCGATCGCGGCGAGCGCGTCGTCCAGGGTGCGCAGGCCCCCCGACGCCTTGACGCCCAGGCGTCCTGCCACGGTGTCCGCCATGAGCTTGACCGCGCGCACGGTGGCGCCGCCGCTGGAGTGGAAGCCCGTCGACGTCTTGACGTAGTCGGCCCCCGCAGCCTCGGCGGCGCGGCACACGGCCACGATCTCGTCGTCGTCGAGCGCGGAGGACTCGATGATCACCTTGAGCAGCCGGTCGCCCGGCACGGCGGCGCGCACCGCGGCGATGTCGGCTTCGACGGCCTCGAAGTCCGCCGCCTTGGCCGCACCGACGTCGATGACCATGTCGACCTCGTCCGCGCCGTCGGCCACGGACTGCGCCGCCTCGGCCGCCTTGATCGCCGAGACGTGCTTGCCCGACGGGAAGCCGCACACGGTGGCGACCTTGAGGCGCCCCGCCGCCGTCGCCACCGCCAGCGGCACGAACGTGGGTGACACGCACACCGCGAAGACGCCCAGGCGGGCGCCCTCCTCGACCAGCGCGACCACGTCGACGTCGGTGGCCTCCGGCTTGAGGAGCGTGTGATCGATGAACGACGCCAGCTCGGCCGGCGTGGTGGGCACGGGGTGGGTGGTCACAGGAGCGCTCCCTCGATCTTCTGGAACCCGGGAACGATGACGTCCTCCACGAGCGCCCGGCGCGCGTCGTGGTGCTGGAACGTGCCCCAGGCGGCGGCGATGGTGACGTCGGCGAGGTCGTCGATGGTCCAGCCCGCGTGCTGGACCAGCAGGCGCATCTCGTGCGACATCGACGTGCGCGACATCAGCCGGTTGTCGGTGTTGAGCGTGACGGCGAAGTCCAGCTCCTTGAGCCGGGTGATGGGGTGCTCCGCGATCGTCTTCGCCGCGGTCGCCGACGTCTGGAGGTTCGACACGGGCGCCACCTCCAGGGGGATCTGGTGGTCGCGCACCCAGTGCGCCAGCCGCCCGAGCGTAGCGGTCTGCGTCTCATCGTCGAACGCGATGTCCTCGATGATGCGCACGCCGTGCCCGATGCGGTCGGCCTGGCCCAGGTGCACGGCCTGCGCGATCGACGCCGGGCCCGCCGCCTCGCCCGCGTGGATCGTCACGGGGAAGTCGTTGTCGGCCAGGTAGCGCCAGATGCCGGCGTGCCGGTCCGGCGGGAACCCGTCCTCCGGCCCGGCGATGTCGAAGCCGACCACGCCCCGGTCCCGGTAGGCGACGGCCAGCTCGGCGATCTCCTGCCACCGGTCCGCGTGGCGCATCGCGGTGACGAGCTGCCCCACGACGATCGTGCGACCCCCCGCCGCGGCCTCGGCCACCCCCGCCTCGATGCCCGCCTGCACGGCCTCCACGGTCGCCTCCAGGGACAAGCCGCGGGTCAGGTGCTGCTCGGGCGCCCAGCGTTGCTCGGCGTAGACCACGCCGTCGGACGCGAGATCGAGCACCGCCTCCTTCGCCACGCGGGCGAGCGCCTCGGGCGTCTGCATCACCGCCAGGGTGTGGTCGAACGTCTCCAGGTAGCGCACCAGCGACCCGGAGTCGGCCGCCTGCTGGAACCACTGCGCCAGCGACTCGGCGTCGTGCGCGGGAACGTGGTGCCCCACGGCGTCGGCCAGCTCCAGCACCGTCTGCGGGCGCAGGCCGCCGTCCAGGTGATCGTGGAGCACGACTTTGGGCAGGTCGGGAATCGCTTCAACGAGGGGGTCGTCGCTCATGCGCTCAACCTAACCGTCACCGGCGGCGTCCGCGTCCTGCGCGGCGTCGCCGATCTCGCCCCCGTCGTCGTACTCGTCACTGCCGCCGAACTCGTCGCCGCCGTCCTCGTCACCGGCAGGGCGCACCTCGTCCGCCTGCTCGGCGACGTCGGCCTCGTCCGCGGCCCCGTCGAGGTCGGGTCGTGGGGTCCCGGGCCGGTAGTCCTCGGCTGTCGACGCGTTCGGCACCGTGCGGCCGGACAGGGCCTCCTCCACCAGGTTGGCGACGTCGTCGGTCGTCAGGTCGTCCGGGTCGGTCTGCCGCGCTTCGCGGTCGTGCCGGTCGGGCTCTTCCGTGCCGGCGTCGCGCCAGGCGTCACGGCCGGGCTGGGTGCTCATGCTCGCCTCCTGGGCCTCGGGGCTGCGATCGGGTGTGCCCGTCCATCGTCTCCCTCCCCCGCGCCCCTCGCACATCGGCCGTAGTGGCCGTCGGTGGCCGTCAGTGCCCGACGGGGAGCACCGCCCACACCACGTGGGGCCACCCACCCAGCGCGGCCGACCTGGCGGCCAGATCACGCCCGTCCGGGTTCGGCGCGAGCAGCACGCGCGCGGGGACGGCGTGCACCGTGGCCGACGACGGCTCGTAGACGCGCACGACGCCCCGCACCTCGTCGTCGGCCCCTGCCGCGAGCAGCACCACGTGCCGCGGGACCGCGGCCTGCCAGCCCCCGCGCAGGTCGCCGCCCGTGTAGAGCGGCACCGGCACCCCGCGGTAGGCCGCCTCGACCGCCGCCCGCAGCACCGCCCGCGCACCCGGTCCGCCGACCACCCGGTGCGTGTACCGCACGTCCCCGAACCGGGCGAGCGCCGCGGCCGCCCAGGGCGCCGTGCCCAGCGCCCGCGGCCACGGGACGCCTGCCTGCCGCGCGCTCGCGCGGTGCACGCGCCGCTGCAGCGCCGCGAACCGCGGCCCGGGGTCGCGGGCGATCACCGACGCCAGTCGCGGGTCACCCGCCATCGCCAGCATCGCGAGCACCGCGGCCCCGCAGGTGGTCTCGTCCACCTGTCGCGCAGCCGGCCCCGGCGCCGACGACGACGCCGCGGGCGGGCTCGCCCCGACCACGGCCAGGTACGGCAGCAGGACGGGGCGGGGACGGCCGACGCTCGGGCCGGAAGCCATGAGCCCCACCGGGTCCAGGATCGAGGCGCGCGATGCCACGCTGAGCCCGGCCAGGGCGTCGTCGAGCAGTGACCCGGCCGTCCGCAGAGGCGTCTGCTGGGTCGGGGTAGGCGGGAGCGGCCCGGTGAAGACGTGCAGACGGGCCAGGAGGTCCGTGAGGCGCAGGCCCGCGCGCGGCGCCCCCGAGGACATGGTCGTCAGTCGATCCGGTCCAGCACCACCGGACGGGGTTCCACGACGGTGCCCGGCGCGGCGACGTCCCACCCGCCGTCGAGCGCCTCGAACGCCCGCGCGAACCGTTCGGGGGTGTCGGTGTGCAGCGTCATGAGCGGCTGGCCCGCGGTGACGACGTCGCCCGGCTTGGCGTGCAGCACCACACCCGCGCCCGCCTGGACCGGGTCCTCCTTGCGAGCACGCCCGGCGCCGAGCCGCCACGCGGCCACGCCCACGGCCAGCGCGTCGAGCCGGGTCAGCACCCCGTCCGCGGGGGCCAGGACGGTCTCCGAGGCGGCCGCCACGGGCAGCGGCGCGTCCACGTCACCGCCCTGCGCGGAGATCATGGCCCGCCACGTGTCCATGGCCCGCCCGTCGGCCAGCGCGGCGCGCACGTCGTCCTCGCCGCGGGGCTGCCCGGCCGCCGCGAGCATCTCGACGGCCAGCGCGACGGTGAGGTCCACGACGTCGGTGGGGCCTCCCCCGGCGAGCACGTCGAGCGACTCGCGCACCTCGATCGCGTTGCCCGCGGTCAGGCCCAGCGGCGTCGACATGTCGGTGAGCAGGGCCACCGTCCTGACCCCCGCGTCGGTGCCCAGGTCCACCATGGTGCGGGCGAGCTCGCGGGCGTCGTCGAACGTCTTCATGAAGGCGCCCGAGCCCACCTTGACGTCGAGCACGAGCGCGTCGGTGCCCTCCGCGATCTTCTTGCTCATGATGGACGACGAGATCAGCGGCACGCAGTCCACGATCGAGGTGACGTCCCGCAGGGCGTACAGCTTCTTGTCGGCGGGCGCCAGGTTGGGCCCGGCCGCGCAGATGACGGCCCCCACGGTCCGCAGCTGCTCGAACACCTCGTCGTTGCTGAGGTCGGCGCGCCAGCCCGGGATCGACTCCAGCTTGTCGAGCGTGCCGCCCGTGTGCCCGAGCCCGCGCCCCGAGAGCTGCGGCACGGCGACCCCGAACGCCGCGACCAGCGGGGCGAGCGGCAGCGTGATCTTGTCGCCCACACCACCCGTGGAGTGCTTGTCCGACGTCGGCACGCCCAGGTTCTCGAACCCGAGCCGCTCCCCGGACTCGATCATGGCGTGGGTCCAGCGCGCGATCTCAGGGCGCGTCATCCCGTTGAGGAAGATGGCCATGCCGAGCGCGGACATCTGCTCGTCCGCCACGACGCCGCGCGTGTACGCGTCGATGACCCAGTCGATCTGGGCGTCGGACAGCACCCCGCGGTCCCGCTTGGTGCGGATCACGTCGACGGCGTCGAACGGTTCGTAGCTCATGCGCGTCCTCGCTTCGCTCCGGGCGCGCACGAGACCTGCACGCTGCACTGTCTGGTTCGCTCGCTCCGCTCGCTCACGGCTTCTCCTCACGGTCGCGGACGGCGTCGAGGTCCTGCGGGCCGAACGCCTGCGGCAGCACGTCCGTCATCGGCACGACGCCCTGCGGCGTCTCGACCAGCAGCGCCGCCCCGCCGTGCTCCCACAGGAGCTGGCGGCAGCGCCCGCACGGCATGATCGTGGCACCGCGCGCGTCGACGCACGTGAAGGCCACGAGCCGTCCCCCGCCGCCCGCGACCAGCGAGGAGATCAGCCCGCACTCGGCGCACAGGGCCACGCCGTAGGCGGCGTTCTCCACGTTGCACCCGACGACGACGCGGCCGTCGTCGACCAGCGCCGCCGCACCCACCGGGAACCCGGAGTACGGGGCGTACGCCCGCGACATGGCATCTCGTGCGGCGGCGCGCAGCGCCTCCCAGTCGGCGTCCACGGCTACTCCTTCACGTAGGGGACGCCGTCGGCGGCCGGGGCACGCGACTTGCCCACGAGCCCGGCGACGGCGAGCAGCGTCACGGCGTACGGCAGCATGAGCAGGAACTGGCTGGGCACGGGCGTGTGGAGCAGGCCCAGGATGTTGTTGAGGTTCATCGCGAACCCGAACAGCAGGCCGGCCATCGCCGCGCGCACCGGGTCCCAGTTGCCGAAGATCACCGCGGCGAGCGAGATGTACCCGAGGCCCGCCGTCATCTCCCAGTTGAACCGCCCGTTGGACACGAGCGTGAAGTAGGCGCCGCCGATGCCCACGATCGCCCCGGCGATGAGCACGGCCCGCCAGCGGGTCCCGTTGACCTTGATGCCCATCGTGTCGGCGGCCTGCGGGTGCTCGCCCACGGCCCGGGTGCGCAGGCCCCAGCGCGTGCGGTACAGGGCGAACCACACGGCCGCGATGGCGACGTACATCAGGTAGGCGATGATCGTCTGGTTGAACAGGATCGGGCCGATGACCGGGATGCTGGACAGCCCCGGGATGCGGATCGAGCTGAAGCGCAGCGGCTCGGTGTTGTTCATCGTGAGCTGGTTGGGCACGAGCAGGCGCTGGAACAGGAACGTCGTGAGGCCGGTGACCAGCACGTTGGTGACCACACCGACGATCACCTGGTTGACCCGGTACTTGATGGCGAACAGGCCCAGGATGGCGGCCACGGCGAACCCCGCGACCATCGCCGCCACCAGTCCCGCCCAGGCGCTGCCGGTGACCGTCGCGACCAGTGCCGCGGTGAAGGCCGCCATGAGGAGCTGTGCCTCGATGGCGATGTTGACCACACCGGCCCGCTCCCCGATCACGCCGCCCAGTGCGCCGTAGACCAGCGGGATCGCGAGGGCGACGGCACCCGAGATCAGGTTGACGACGTTGACGACGGCGGGGGCCCCGGCGCCCGCCCAGGCGAGGAAGCCGAACATGGCGGCGACGCAGAACAGGACCGTCGCGTACCACGGGCTCTTCTTGTACGCGTTGGCCAGGACGAAGGCGAGCGCGGTGAGCACCACCATGATGCCGATCGTGATCCACGCCGTCGTCATGCCGGGCACGACGACCTTCGGGATGGTGACGAAGTCGGAGCTCGAGCCGAGCATGAACTGGGCGTCCCCGTCGCGCGCGGAGAGCCCGTACAACAGCGTCAGCAGCACGGTGGTCGAGGCGAAGACGATCGGCACCTTGAACTTCTTGCGCTCGATGACGCGCGCCTCGACGACCTCCTGCAACTGGTCCAGCACCGCGGCGGTCATGCGGACTCCTTCGTTCCGTCCTGAGAACCGGACTTGGCGAGCGCCTTCGCGGCCTTCGCCCGTGCCTTGGCATCGGCCTTACGGGCGAGCGCAGCCTGCGAGGGCTGCGGAAGCCGGAAGATCGCGCGGACCAGCGGCGGCGCCGCGATGAACAGCACGATCACGGACTGGATGACGGCGACGATCGAGATGTCGACGCGCGCACCAGCCTGCATCGCGCGGCCACCCGCCTGGAAGGCGCCGAAGAGCAGCCCGGCGAACAGGACCCCGATCGGCTGCGACCCGCCCAGCAGGGCGACGGTGATGGCGTCGAATCCGATGCCCGCGTCGACCGCGTCGCCGAAGCCCGAGCTGGCGAGCACACCGAGCGCCTGCTGCGTACCGGCCAGGCCCACCAGAGCGCCGGCCACCATCATCGCGACCACCATGGTGCGCTCGACGTTGATGCCCGCCACCTTCGCCGCCCGGGGGTTCTCACCGATCGCGCGGAACGCGAAGCCCATCGAGGAGCGGTTGAGCAGCCACCAGCAGAACGCGACCGCGGCGAGGGAGACCACGAACGCCCACGACACCGTGTACCGCGACCCGAAGAGCAGCGGGAACGCCGCGTCCGGCACCGGGTTCGAGATCGGCGTCCCCTTGACGCCGCGCAGCATGCCCGGCGTCATGAGCAGCCACTGCAGGAAGTAGAACGCGATGTAGTTGAGCATGATGGTGGCGATGACCTCGTGCGCGCCCGTCTTGGCCTTGAGGAAGCCGGCCAGACCCGACCAGAGCGCTCCGGCCAGCACGCCCGCGACGACGCAGATGATGAGCAGCAGCGGGAACGGCAGCCCGCTCCACACGTAACCCAGCCAGCCGGCGGCGATGGCGGCGAAGATCATCTGACCGCGACCACCGATGTTGAACATGCCTGCCCGGAACGAGACGGCCACGCCCAGGCCGGCGGCGATGAGCGGCGTCGCGCTGGTCAGCGTGCTCATCAGCGGGCGGATCCCCTCCAGGAACCCGCCACGCTCCGCGAACGCGACGTTGAACACGGCTCCCTGGAAGAGCTGGGAGTATGCCCGCCCGATCGCGGAGCCGAGCGCGCTGAACGTGTCTCCGGGCCGCTGGAAGAACCAGGCCGAGACCTCCTGCACGCGCGAGTCCGTGAACGCGATCATGATCGAGCCGACGACGAACGCCAGGACGAGCGCGCCCACCGCCACCCACGGGCTCGCGGAGAAGATCTCGCGGACGGCGTCCTTCCAGCGGTTGTCCTCGGGCGGGTCCGCGTCGGCCGCGGCCTTGGCGACCTCCGGGTCCGTGGGGATGTGGGTCTCGTCGCTCATCGGGCGGCCCCCGTCTCGTCGGTACCCGTCGTCGCGGTGTCGCTGGACGGTGTGTCACCGGGCGGGGCTGCGTCGTCGACCGCGTCGCTCACGGCGTCGTCCGATGCGGCCGCCTCTGCCGCGATCTCGGCCTGGGTGGCCGCGATGTCCTCGGGGGCGATGCCGGCCATCATCAGGCCGAGCACGTCACGCGAGGTGTCGGCGGGCACCACTCCGACGATCCCTCCCTTGTACATGACCATGATCCGGTCGCCGAGCTGCGAGGCCTCGTCGAGCTCGGTGGAGACGACGACGACGGGACACCCCGAGTCACGCATCTCGACGATCCGCTTGTAGATGAACTCGATGGAGCCGACGTCGACGCCACGGGTGGGCTGGGCGGCCAGCAGCAGCGACAGGTCACGCGACATCTCGCGGGCGACGATCACCTTCTGGGCGTTGCCCCCGGACAGGCGCCCCACCTCCTGGTGGATGCCCTGGGTGCGCACGTCGTACTCCTCGACCTTCTGGCGGGCGAACTCGTCGCGGAACCCGATCTGGATCGCGCCGGCCTTGACGAACGGGGGCCCGTCGGACCGGTCGAGCATGAGGTTCTCGGCGATCGTGAACGTGCCCACCAACCCGTCGTGCGTCCGGTCCTCGGGGATGAAGCCGACCCCGGCGTCGAGCACCTGGCGCACGGACTTCCCCACGAGCTCCTGGCCGCCCAGGCGGATGGACCCCTCGACGTTCGTCTCCAGGCCCATGAGCGCCTCGGTGAGCTCGGTCTGGCCGTTGCCCTGCACCCCGGCGATGGCCAGGATCTCGCCACCCTTGACCTCGAACGACACCTCGTCCACGAGCACCTGGCCGGTCGCGCTGGTCACCGTGAGGTCCTTGACCACCAGCGAGGTGTCGGTGTGCTGCGGTTCGCCCTTGACCACCGACAGCTCGACGGCACGGCCCACCATGATCGCGGCGAGCTCCGCGTCGGTCGACGTCGGCGAGGCCTCTCCTACCACCGCGCCGCGGCGGATGACGGTGATCTTGTCCGCGATGGCACGCACCTCACGCAGCTTGTGGGTGATGAAGACGATCGCGGCGCCCTCGTCGCGCAGCTGCTTCATGATCTCCATGAGCTCGTCGGTCTCCTGCGGGGTGAGCACCGCCGTCGGCTCGTCGAAGACGAGCACGTGAGCGTCCCGTGAGAGCGCCTTGATGATCTCCACCCGCTGCTGCACGCCGACGGGCAGGTCCTCGATGATCGCGTCCGGGTCGACGTGGAAGTTGAACCGCGCGGCGATCTCGCGCACCTTGGCCCGCGCGGCGTCCAGGTCGAGCGCCACGCCCTTGCTGGCCTCGTTGCCGAGCATGACGTTCTCCGCGACGGAGAAGACGGGTACGAGCATGAAGTGCTGGTGCACCATGCCGATGCCGGCGGCCTGGGCGTCACCGGGTCCGGCGAACCGGACCACCTCGCCGTCGAGCAGGATCTCGCCCTCGTCCGGCGTGTACAGGCCGTAGAGGCAGTTCATCAGCGTGGACTTGCCGGCGCCGTTCTCACCGAGCAGGCAGTGGATCTGGCCCGGCTCGACCACCAGATCGATGTGGTCGTTGGCCACCAGCGTCGCGAACCGCTTGGTGATGCCACGCAGCTCAAGCCTCATCGAGAACCCCTTCGTCGGGTGGCTGTGCGGAGTCGACTCCCCGGTCGATTCTCGGCCTGTCAGGGCTGGTCAGCCAATCGGGGTGACGCTGACCAGCCTAGACGACGGCGGTCCCCGGAACATCGAGCGATGCTCCGGGGACCGTCGTGTCGCTCACGGTGAACTCGTCACCTGGAGCGGGGTGTCACTGGTTGAGGTAGGACTCCACCGTGATCTTGCCGGCGATGATGTCGGCCTTGAGCTGGTCCACCTCGGAGGAGAGCTCCGCGGGGACGCGGTCCGCGAGGTCGTGGAACGGAGCGAGGCCCACCCCACCGTTCTCGAGGGTGCCCACGTAGGTGCTGGCCGAGAAGTTGCCGGCGCCCGCCTCCATGGTGGCGTCGTTCACCGCGACGACGATGTCCTTGAGGATCGACGTCAGCAGGATGGGTGCCGTGGTCGGGTCCGTGACGAAGAAGTCCTGGTCGACGCCGAGCAGCAGGATGTCACGGCCGGAGTCGTTGATGGCGGCCATCGCGGACTGGTAGATCGGGCCACCGACGGGCAGGAGGATGTCGACGTTCTGGTCGATGATCGTCTGCGCCGTCTGACGGGCCTGCTCGTTGGCCTGGAAGGCGCCCGTGAACGACCCGTCCTGCGCCTCGCGGTCCCAGCCGACGACGCGCACGGACGTGCCGTGCACCTCGTTGTAGTGGTCGACGCCCTGGGCGAAGCCGTCCATGAAGATGGAGACGGTCGGGAAGTTCTGGCCACCGAACGTTCCGACGACGCCGGTCTCGGAGACCCCCGCGGAGAGGTAGCCCGCCATGAACGCGGCCTCGGCCGTGTTGAAGACGAGCGACTTGAGGTTGTCGAGACCCTTGGCCGACGAGTCGTTGTCGACGATCGCGAAGTTGACGTCCGGGTTCGCGGCGGCGGCCTGCTCCGTGGCGTCCGCGAGCTGGAAGCCGATCGTCACGATGAAGGTGCAGCCCTGGTCCAGGAGGTTCTGGATGTTGGGCGCGAAGTCGGTGTCGGAGGCCGACTGGACCTGGATGTAGTCGACGCCCAGCGAACCGGCGGCCTGCTGCAGGCCCTCGAGGCCCGACTGGTTGAACGAGCGGTCGTTGAAGCCGCCGCCGTCGGAGACGATGCAGGGCTTGAACCCTTCGACGGCCGTGCCGCCGCCCGCCGCAGCGGTGTCGTTCGCCGTCGGCGAGGCGCCGTCCTCAGGCGGAGCCTGGCCACACGCGCTGAGCAGCAGCGCAGCGGCGCCTGCGATCGCGGCGAGCTTGGTCGCTCTCTTCACCTTGGTCTCCTGTCGATCGAGTCACTCGTATCGCCCCGATGGGTGGAGGGGCGCGTTCGGTGCATGTCCACCGAGCCTATCGGGGAGATGACACACCGGCCTCGAATGTCGCACACCCCCTGACGCGTCGTGACCCAATCGCAACCGGGCCGACCGTTCAGCCCGCCTCGGCCAGCACACCCGCCGCCAGCCCGGCCAGCAGCCGCACGCCGACGGCGATCGCGCTCTCGTCGATCGTCAGGTCGCCCTGGTGCAGGTCGTAGCGGCGCGCGCCGGGCGTCCCCGTGCCGAGCCGCGCCATCGCGCCCGGAACCTCGGTCAGATACCACGCGAAGTCCTCACCGCCCAGCGACTGCTCGGTCAGCACCACTCCCGCCGCCCCGACGACGGCACGCGCCGCCGCCTCCAGCTCGGCGGTGACCGCCTCGTCGTTGTCCACGGGTGGCACCCCGCGGTGGTGGTCCAGGGTGACGCCGACGGCATAGGGGGCGACGACCTGTGCCACGGCCTCGCGCAGCACCTGTCCCGCCTGCTCCCACGCACGCACGTCCAGGCAGCGCAGCGTCCCGGACACGGTGCCGATCGCGGGGATGGCGTTGGGGGCGTCCCCCGCGTGGATCGCACCCCAGGTGAGGTTGACACCGGACCGCGGGTCCAGCCGCCGGCCCAGCACGGCCGGGACCTGGGTGACCACCTGCCCGAGCGCGTGGACCACGTCGCCCGTCAGGTGGGGACGCGAGGTGTGCCCGCCCCCGCCGGTCACGGTCACGGTCACGGTGTCGGACGCCGACGTGATCGGGCCGATGCGCGTGCCGATCTGCCCGGCGTCGAGCTTGGGTTCCGCGTGCACGGCGACGATCCGGTCGACGCCGGCGAGCCGGCCCTGGGCGATGACGTCGTGCGCGCCGCCCGGCATCACCTCCTCGGCGGGCTGGAAGAAGAGGCGCACGGGGCGGGCGAGCAGGCCACGCTCGTGCAGGGCGGCCAGCACCAGGCCGGCGCCGAGCACCACGGTGGTGTGCAGGTCGTGACCGCACGCGTGCGCGACCCGGGGCACCGTCGAGCGCCACGCGCACGCACAGCGGTCCTCCACCGGGAGGGCGTCGAGGTCCGCGCGCAGCCCGAGCCGCGGCAGCGGCTCCCCCACCGGACCGGCCTGCGGCCCGATGTCGCAGACGGCCCCGGTGACGAGCAGCGCCTGGGGAGCGAGCCCCGCCGCCCGGAGCCGTTCGACCACCACCGCCGTCGTGCGCACCTCGGCGCGAGACAGCTCCGGATGGGCGTGCAGGTCGCGGCGGAACGCGACCAGCTCGGGCTCCAAGGAGGTGACCAGATCGGCGATGAGGGCGCCGAGCGCCTGTGCTGAGCCCTCGACCGAGCTGCTGTCCGTCATGGTCAGCACACTATCGATCCGCCTGGCGGGCCGGGTCCACGGGCCTCGCGTTCGTGACACGCACCGGCGGCGACGTTCGCAACCGGTGTGGGATGGCTCACAAACCGAGCCTCCGTCCTCGTTGCCCGGGCGCCGCGCGGCCTGGCCCGCTCCGGACATCACTACAGTGGCAATGCCGCCTGGGCCCGTCGTCGAGTCCCGGCCGCGGCGTCGCACCACCGACGGAACTCGACGTACCCCCACCGGAGGCTCCCACCGTGCCAGATCGACCAGGCGGCACGCTCTACCGCGGCCGCGAAGGCATGTGGTCGTGGGTCGCGCAGCGCGTGACCGGCGTCCTGATCTTCTTCTTCCTGCTCGTCCACGTGCTGGACACCGCCGTCATCAACGTCTCGCCCGAGGCGTACAACGCGATCATCGGCACGTACCGCCACTGGATCATGGGTCTCGGCGAGGCCGGCCTCGTGGCCGCCGTCGTGATCCACGCGTTCAACGGCGTCCGGCTGATCCTCGTGGACTTCTGGGCCAAGGGTGCCAAGTACCAGCGGGTCATGCTCTACATCGCGCTCGCGCTGTTCGTGGTGGTCATGGCCGGCTTCCTGCCGCGTCACCTGATGAACACGTTCGGAGGCCACTGATGAGCGCCGTCGACAACCCCCGCGCGCCCTACGTGCGCCAGAAGACGACCCGTTCGAACTACGAGCTGTACGGCTGGGTCTTCATGCGCGCCTCCGGCGCCGTGCTGCTGGTGCTGATCTTCGGGCACCTCTTCATCAACCTCATGACGGGTGAAGGGGTCCACTCCATCGACTTCGCCTTCGTCGCGGGCAAGTGGGCCACCCCGTTCTGGAAGGTCTGGGACCTGCTCATGCTGTGGCTCGCCATGATCCACGGCACCAACGGGCTGCGCACCATCATCAACGACTACGCGTCCAAGGACCGCACGCGCCTGGTGCTCAAGGGCCTGCTCTACCTGGCGTTCACGGTCGTCGTCGTACTCGGCACGCTGGTGATCTTCACGTTCGACCCGTGCCCGGCGGGCGCCGCGGCGGACCTGCTGCCGTCGTTCTGCCCCGCTCCCTGATCCGCCTCCGAGCTCTTTGAGGACTGACACCATGCAGACCCATCAGTACGACGTCGTCATCGTCGGCGCGGGCGGCGCCGGGATGCGCGCGGCCCTCGAGGCCAGCAAGGACGCCCGCACCGCCGTCATCTCCAAGCTGTACCCCACGCGCTCGCACACGGGCGCCGCCCAGGGCGGCATGGCGGCGGCCCTCGCGAACGTCGAGGAGGACAACTGGGAGTGGCACACCTTCGACACCGTCAAGGGCGGTGACTACCTGGTCGACCAGGACGCCGCGGAGATCCTGGCGAAGGAGGCCATCGACGCCGTCCTGGACCTGGAGAAGATGGGCCTGCCGTTCAACCGCACGCCCGAGGGCCGCATCGACCAGCGCCGGTTCGGTGGACACACCCGCGAGCACGGCGAGGCCGCCGTGCGTCGCGCCTGCTACGCCGCCGACCGCACCGGCCACATGATCCTGCAGACCCTTTACCAGAACTGCGTCAAGCAGAACGTCGAGTTCTACAACGAGTTCTACGTGCTCGACCTGCTCACCGACCACGACCTCACCACCGAGGAGCTGCCCGACGACGTCGAGGTCAACGCGACCGGCGTCGTCGCCTACGACCTCGCCACCGGTGAGATCCACGTCTTCCAGGCCAAGGCGATCATCTTTGCCACCGGCGGTGCGGGAAAGATCTTCAAGACGACGTCGAACGCCCACACCCTCACCGGTGACGGCATGGCGCTCGCCTACCGGCGCGGCCTGCCGCTGGAGGACATGGAGTTCTTCCAGTTCCACCCCACGGGCCTGGCCGGGCTGGGCATCCTGCTCTCCGAGGCCGCGCGCGGCGAGGGCGGCATCCTGCGCAACAGCGACGGCGAGCGCTTCATGGAGCGCTACGCCCCCACGATCAAGGACCTCGCGCCGCGGGACATCGTCGCCCGGTCGATGGCGAACGAGGTGCGTGAGGGGCGCGGCGCCGGCCCCAACAAGGACTACGTGCTGCTCGACCTGACGCACCTCGAGCCCGCGCACATCGACGCGAAGCTCCCGGACATCACCGAGTTCGCCCGCACCTACCTGGGCGTCGAGCCGTACACCGAGCCCGTGCCCGTGTTCCCCACCGCGCACTACGCGATGGGCGGCGTGCCCACCAACGTGCAGGGCGAGGTGCTGCGCGACAGCCACAACGTGGTCAAGGGCCTGTACGCCGCCGGTGAGGTCGCGTGCGTGTCCGTGCACGGCTCCAACCGCCTGGGCACCAACTCGCTGCTGGACATCAACGTGTTCGGCAAGCGGTCCGGCCGGGCGGCGGCCGCCTACGCCAAGACGGTCGAGGCGCACCTGCCCCTGCCGGCGGACCCGGCGGCCGCCGTGATCGCGGAGCTCGAGGACATGCGCTCGCGCCCCGACGGCGAGCGCGTCGCGGACCTGCGCAAGACGCTCCAGGAGACCATGGACGCCAACGCGCAGGTGTTCCGCACGGGCGAGTCGCTCAATGCGGCGATCGAGGTGATCAAGGACCTCCAGAGGCGCTACCGCACCGTGTCGGTGCAGGACAAGGGCACGTTGTTCAACACCGACCTGCTGGAGGCGATCGAGCTGGGCTTCCTGCTCGACATCGCCGAGGTCACGGTGCTCGCGGCCATCAACCGCAAGGAGTCGCGTGGCGGCCACTACCGCGAGGACTACCCGAAGCGCGACGACGTCAACTACATGAAACACACCATGGCGTACCGCCGTCCGCCGGTGGCATCCGATGTCGCCGACGGCCACATCGAGGGGTACTTCGACCACGTCGAGAACCTGGACGGTTACAAGGTCGTCCTCGGCTCCAAGCCCGTGATCCAGACCCGCTACGAGCCGAAGGAGCGGAAGTACTGATGACTGCTGTTGCCGAGGCCCCCGCTGCGGTGGGTGCCGTCAAGTCGTTCACCGTCACGATCAAGATCCGGCGGTTCAACCCGGAGGTCTCCCCCGACCCGACGTGGCAGGAGTTCCAGGTCGAGGCCCACGCCACCGACCGCGTGCTCGACGCCCTGCACAAGATCAAGTGGGAGCAGGACGGGTCGCTGACCTTCCGCCGCTCGTGCGCGCACGGCGTCTGCGGTTCGGACGCCATGCGGATCAACGGCCGCAACCGACTCGCGTGCAAGACGCTGCTCAAGGACGTCAACCCGGACAAGCCGATCACGGTCGAGCCCATCAAGGCTCTGCCCGTGCTCAAGGACCTGGTCGTGGACATGGAGCCGTTCTTCGCCTCCTACCGCGAGATCATGCCGTTCCTCATCACCTCGGGGAACGAGCCGACGCGTGAGCGGCTGCAGTCCGCCGAGGAACGCGCCCGGTTCGACGACACCACCAAGTGCATCCTGTGCGCTGCGTGCACCTCGTCGTGCCCGGTGTTCTGGACGGACGGGCAGTACTTCGGGCCCGCCGCCATCGTCAACGCGCACCGGTTCATCTTCGACAGCCGCGACGAGGGCGGCCAGCAGCGCCTGGACATCCTCAACGACAAGGAAGGCGTGTGGCGCTGCCGCACCACCTTCAACTGCACCGAGGCGTGCCCCCGCGGCATCCAGGTCACCAAGGCGATCGCGGAGGTCAAGCAGGCGATGATCCGCCGCGCCTTCTGACGTCTCCCGGCAGGGCTGAGCCCGCCCGGTGCACGGCCCTCGCGGTCGGCCGCCGGGCGGGCTTCGTCGTGCGCGGCCCGGTTCGGATCAGCGGCGCGCGGCCCGGGTCAACGGCGCGCGCGGCCCGGGTCAACGGCGCGCACCGGCCGGCAGCGCCGCCCGCACCAGGGTGATGAGCGACCGGACGCCGATGGCGCCGATGAACGCTGTCGCGCAGGCCACGGCGACCCACGCCACGACGACGCGGGGACCCGAGCCTCCCCCGAGGGCCAGCAGGTGGACGGCATAGGTGGCGCTGGATGCCGCCGTGAAGGTGAACGCCCAGAACCCCGTGGTGAACGACAGGCGCCGGTACCGCTGCAGCAGCGCCAGGTGCGGCGCGAGCAGCAGCACCAGGGCCCCGGCGAGGGCCAGGTGCACGGCGGCGTCGTGCAGCATCAGCGCCGCCGGGGCGCCGGCGACCACCCACCAGGCGTTGCCCGCGACGGCGGGCGGGGCCGAGTAGATGGCGAGGGTGGGCAGCAGCGGGCCGGGCAGCTGCGGCGCGGTGAGGAACCGGACGAGCAGCACGCCGCCCAGCAGGAGCCAGAACATGATGCCCGCCCACACGAGCGCGGCGCCCACCTCGTGGTGGCCGATCGCGGCGAGCGTCTGCCCGGACAGGAACGACCCCGCGACGGTGGGGAGCAGGTGTCCGCCGTGCAGGGTGGCGAGCTCGCGCGGCTCGACCAGGAGCTGGGCCGTGAACCAGGCCCCGTAGGCGAGGGTCGCGGTCACGGCCACGAGGACGACGACGCGGCCCGCCGCGGGCGCGAGCGTGTACAGGTGCGCTCCGAGCAGCGACGCGGTGATGGGCGCCAGGGAGGCGAACGGGGCGAGCACCGGGTCACGCAGGTCCGCCACGATGCGTGCAGGACCACCGCAACGGACCAGATAGGTCACCAGCACCCCGAGCCAGGCGGCGGCCGCGATCGCCCACGCCACCTCGGCGGTCCACCGCGGGCCACCCAGCTGGCCGACCGCGGCGCTCCAGGTGCCGGCCAGCCCGCTGAGGCCGAACCCGGCTCCGAAGGCGTTCAGCCGGACGCGAGGGCGCGGCCCGTGCAGTGCCGCCGGGGCCGGGGGCGTGGACGGCGGCGTAGACGGCGGTGTTGCGGGGGCGACGGGGTGCATGGATGCCGATCTCAGGACGGACGGAGCGCCCCCATTCTCACGCGCGCTCCCCCGCGGCCTGCCCTGACGGGCGCTCGTCGTCGCTGTGACCTGCGGATCGCTCGTCCTCGCGCTGCGGCGGGTCGGCCATCCACGCGCAGACCAGCAGCAGGATCCGGGCGAGGAAGTTGGTCAGCGCCAGGATCGTCACGATCGCGGCGAACGGCGCCAGCAGGCGGTTGGCGCCCGCGGACCCGACGACGATCGTCGTCCCGAGCCACCGCAGCACGCCGGCCACCACGCCCGCGGCCAGGGCGCCGAGCAGCAGGTCGCGTCGTGCGGGTCGCGCTCCGCCGACGACGGTGATGATCATGACGACGACCGCGGTGTCGATCGCCACACCCACCAGGGACCCGCCGATCCTGACGGCCCAGGCCAGCACCTGGGACCCGCCGAGCCAGGACTCGACGACGCCGCCGACGGCGCTTGCCGCGACAGACGCGCCCGCCGAGGCGAGCACGGCCACCCCCAGGAGCACGAAGCCAGCCAGCTGCCACACCCGCGTCAGCACCGGGTTCTCGCCGGTGGCGGGAAGGTCGAACATCGCCCGCACGGATCGGCGCAGCGCGCCCATGACGCCGAGCGCCGAGAACAGCAGGACGACGAGGGCCACCGCGGACGCCCAGGTCACCGCCGAGGGCAGGGCCAGGGAGTCGGGGCTGATCAGGTCGTCGGGCCCGTCGCCCACGAGCCCCGGCAGCCAGGTGTCGACCTGGCGGAGCACGGCGTCGCGCAGGGCGTCGTCGCGGCCGAGGGACGCGGCGAACACGCTCCAGCCGATGGTCAGCCCGGCGAACAGGCTGAACAACGCGGAGTAGGCGATACCGCCGCACAGCAGCGCGGCGTTACGGTCCCCGTACCAGGCCAGGGCGCGGCCGGGCCGGGAGGCCTTCCAGCGGTCGAGGGCGCGCGTCACGCCTGCGGGCAGCTTCACACCCTCGACCGTACGGACAGGTCAGGCGCCGCGCAGGGGGAACTCCCGCTGGGGCCGCCACACGCCGTCGTCCCCGTGCTCGTACTGCCACAGGGCGGTGACGTCGAACTCGGCCTCGAACCGAGCGAACTGGGCGAAGGCCTGGTCGAGCGAGTCCCCGGGGACGTCGTGGGCGACGGTCACGTGCGGGTGGTAGTTGAACCGGGCCTGCTGGGCCAGCACCCCGGACCGGGAGGCCAGCTCGAGCTGCTCGCACTCGGCGATGCCGTCGACGACGTTGATGAACACGACGGGCGACACGGGCCGGAACGATCCGGACCCGCGCAGGTGCAGCCGGAACGGCGGCGTCTCGCGCGCCACCTTCTCCAGGTGGTCCCACACGGCAGGCAGCGCGCTGTTGTCGACGACGGTGGGGCCCACGACGGTGACGTGCGGGGGGATCGCGTCCGCGTAGGGGTCACCGAAGCTGCGTCGCGCGGCCTGAAGCTCGGTGGCCCAGGGGTCGGGGACGGGAACCGAGACGCCGATGCGCGCCTGCGCGGTGCCTCGCTCTGGCAGGTACACGGGCGGCTCCTTCTCAGCGCCCGGTTGCCGGGAGGAGGCCGAACCGCTCGCTGACCCGCTGGAGCACGGGGGCGGCGATGGCGCGGGCGCGCTCGGCGCCGTCGGCCAGCACCGCGTCGAGCTGCGCGGGATCGGACAGGTAGGTGGCTGCACGCTCCTGGAACGGGGTGAGGAACGCCGCGACGGCGTCGGCGAGGTCGGCCTTGAGGTAGCCGTACCCGCGGCCGTCGTACTCGGCGGCGATGTCGTGAACCTCGCGGCCGGTCACCGCGGAGAAGATGGTCAGCAGGTTGGAGATGCCCGGCTTGGCCTCGGGGTCGTACCGCACGCCGTAGGTCTCGTCGGCGTCGGTCACGGCTCCCTTGATGGCCTTGACCGCCCGCTTCGGGTCTTCCATGAGCCACACGACGCCCTTGCCGCCCGAGGTCGACTTGCTCATCTTCGACGACGGGTTCTGCAGATCCTGGATCTTGGCCCCGGCCTTGACGATGTGGCCCTCCGGCACGACGACGGTGCCCTCGCCGAAGCGGGAGTTGAGGCGCTGCGCGAGGTTGCGCGTGAGCTCGAGGTGCTGACGCTGGTCCTCCCCCACGGGCACCAGGGCGGAGTCGTACAGCAGGATGTCGGCCGCCATGAGCATGGGGTAGGCGAAGAGGCCCACGGTGGTGCCCTCAGAGCCTTGCTTGGCGGACTTGTCCTTGAACTGCGTCATGCGGCTGGCCTCGCCGAACCCGGTCTGGCACTGCAGGAGCCAGCCGAGCTGGGCGTGCTCCGCCACATGGGACTGCACGAAGAGCACCGAGCGCTGCGGGTCCACGCCCGCGGCGAGGTACTGGGCGGCGGTGCGGCGGGTGCGTTCGCGCAGCGCGGCCGGGTCCGGGTTGACGGTGAGCGAGTGGAGGTCCGCCACGAAGTACAGGGCGTCGAAGTCGTCCTGGAGGGCCACCCACTGCCGCAACGCGCCGATGTAGTTGCCCAGGTGCAGGGAACCGTCGGTGGGCTGCATGCCGGACAGGATGCGCGGCGCGTGGTCAGGGGTGGGAACGAGGGACGACATGGGCCTCATTGTGACAGGTCGGCGCGGGCTGTCGGTGCGGCGTCAGGTCGCCTCGGGGTCGAAGAGCGCCACGCTCGCCGGCTGGGGCTCAGCGGCGACAGCAGGGGCGGCGGCGGCCGCGGCGGGTGCGGCGCCGCCGAGCAGCGGCCCGTCGTCGAGGAGTGCCTCGCGCACGATCCGGCGGGGATCGTACTTGCGCGGGTCGAGCTTGGACCAGTCGACGTCGGCGACCTCAGGCCCGAGCTCGTTCGCCACCCGGCTCTTCGCGTCGGTGGCGAGCGCCCGGGCCTGCTTGACCAGGCGGGCGAGCTGCGCGGCGTACTGGGGCAGGCGGTCGGGACCCACCAGGACGACCGCCAGCAGCAGGATGATGAGGAACTCGCCGCCGTTGATGTCGAAGGGCACGGGGCCAGCCTAGCCGCGTCCGTGCGGGCGCAGTCGCTCCGCACGGACGCGGTACAGGGGCAGCCTCACGCGATCAGGGTGCCGCGACGGTGAACAACACGTCCGACGTCGTGACGCCTGCGTTCGGGGCTGCGACGGCGACGACGTCGGTGGGTGGGGCGTCGAGCGCGACGACCGGGACCACCGCCGACCTGCCGCCGTCACGCACCGCGGTGATGTCCCAGGTGACGACGGCCTGCCCGGCTCTGACGCGGTCGCCCTCGGCCACGAGGAGCGCGAAGCCCTCGCCCGCGAGCTGCACCGTGTCGATGCCCAGGTGCACCAGGACGGCACGTCCGTCGTCGGCGGCCACCACGTAGGCGTGCGGGTGGAGCTTGACGACGACGCCGTCGATCGGCGCCACCGCGGTGCCGCCCTGCTCGGCATCAGGCTGGATCGCGGCACCCGGACCCACGAGTCCCGCGGAGAACACCGGGTCCGGGATGTCGGCGACGGGGATGAGGGTGCCGGCGACGGGCGCCAGCACCGACAGCTCCGCCGTCACCGCAGGTCCTCGATCTCCTGGGCCAGGTTGTCCGCCTCCATGCCGACGATGACCTGGACGGCGGTCCCCGCCTGCACCACGGCGACGGCACCGGCGGCCTTCAGCGCGGCCTCGCTGACGAGCGACGGATCTTCGACCTCGACGCGCAGCCGGGTGATGCAGGGTTCGAGGTCGACGACGTTGTCGTCTCCACCGAGTCCCGCGAGGATCTGTGCTGCCTTGCTCATGGGGGTTCTCCTTCGACAGTGGTGCGGTGGTGGTTGTTCTACATCAGGTCGGCTACATCAGGTCGGCCAGGTCGCTGGCGACGTTGTCCGCGTGGGGCCCGACCACGACCTGGACCACGTGGCCGGAGATCATCACGCCGTAGGCCCCCACGGCCCGCAGCGCCGCCGCGTCCACACGGCTGGGATCCTTGACCACGGAGCGCAGCCGCGTGGTGCACGGGTCGATCTGGTCGACGTTCCCGACGCCTCCGAGTGCGCCGAGGATGGCCGCTGCAATCGACTGGTCCGTCGTCATGGCTGGTTCCTTGTCTCCGGTCCGGCGCCCTCACGGGACCGCGGAACGATCGTCGGCCGAGCCTCGCGCAACGGGACGACGACGGAGTACCTGTCGCCCCGGTAGCAGGCCTGGGAGTACATGCACGCCCCTGAGGCGGCGAAGGTGCGCCGACGCGTGCGCAGCACGGCGCGCGACCCGGTCAGGCCCAGAAGCTCGGCCTCGACGTCGGTGGCGTCCGCCGCGAGGAACGTGTCCTCACCCCACGTCGGGGCGTGGCCGCCGGCACGGAGGGCGCCGTAGATCGACTCGGGAACCCCGTCCGCGAGCATGTCGGGGAGCAGGGCGGCGGGGATCCAGCCTGTCTCGACGGAGAAGGGGTCTCCGTTGGCGGTGCGCAGCCGCTGGACCCGGTGCACGGGTGCGCCCTCCGCGACCGAGAGCACCTCGGCGATCCGGGGCGTGGCGGGCAGGGTCTCGGCGGCGAGCACGCGCGTGCCGGGTACGAGCCCGAGGCGCCGCGCATCCTCGGCGAACGTGGTCAGCCGCATCTCGAAGTCCACCCGGCTGGGCGCCACGAACGTGCCCCGGCCCTGCTCGCGCTGCAGGACGCCGTCGGTGACCAGGGAGTCGAGCGCCTGGCGGACCGTCATCCGGGAGACGCCGAAGCGCTCGGTGAGGGTGCGCTCGGACGGGATGGCGTCGCCCTCGCGCAGCTCGTTCTCGATGAGCTCGACGAGGTAGGCGCGAACTGCCTGGTACTTGTGCGCACCGGCACGGCGGCGCTGCGGTGCGGGAGCGGCGTGCGGGACTGACACTGGCCTACGCCCACCTCTCCGTCGGGGCGCGTCCGCGCCAGTGCGATCTCCGTCGCGGCGCCCAGGTGACGCCGTAACGCTTGACACCATCATGAGGTCTAGACCAGCCTGGGGGCAAGTGGTCTGGACAACTGCAGCATCGTCGCTCGGTCCACACAAGCTCACCGCACCGCCGTCACGTTCCACTCATCACGTATACGACGCTCAGGAAGGGACACAGATGTCCACGGTCGCAGCAGAACCCCAGCGCCGGGGGTTCCCCGGTCTGGCTCAGCTTCAGCGCATGGGCCGCTCGCTCATGCTCCCGATCGCCTCCATGCCCGCCGCCGCGCTCCTGCTGCGCCTCGGTCAGCCCGACATGCTGGGTGCCGACGGCGTAGCCGGCTGGAGCGGCTGGGGCTGGATGCAGCCCGTCGCCGACGTGCTCGCCGCCGCCGGCAACGGCATCTTCGGCAACCTGCCCGTCATCTTCGCGCTCGGCGTCGCCGTCGGGTACGCCCGCAAGGCGGACGGCTCGACCGGCCTGGCAGCCCTCATCGGCTACCTCGTCTTCGACTCGGTCACCAAGGCGCTCTCCCCCACCCTGCTCGGCACGCCCGCCGAGGGCGAGACGCAGGCGCTGGTCAACTACGGCGTGCTGGGCGGCATCATCATCGGCCTGGTCGCCGCCCTGCTGTTCCAGAAGTACTACCGGGTCAAGCTCCCGGCCTGGCTCGCCTTCTTCGGCGGGCGCCGGTTCGTCCCGATCGTCACGGCCGGTGCAGCCGTGCTGATCGCCGTCGTCGCGTCCCTCATCTACCCGGCGTTCGACTGGGCGTTCAACGAGAAGCTCGGCGGGTTCGTCACCGGCTCCCCGGTCATCGGCGGGTTCGTGTTCGGTACCGTCAACCGCCTGCTCCTGCCCTTCGGCCTGCACCACCTGCTCAACTCGCTGCCGTGGTTCCAGTTCGGTGAGTACACCAACGCGGCCGGCACCGTCTTCCACGGCGACATCCCCCGCTTCCTGGCGGGCGACCCGACCGCCGGCATCTTCCAGGCCGGCTTCTTCCCGATCATGATGTTCGCCGTGCCCGCCATGGCGCTCGCGTTCTACCGCACGGCCAAGCCGAAGAACCGCAAGGTGGTCGCCTCGCTCATGGGCTCCGCCGCCCTCGTCGCGTTCGTCACCGGCATCACCGAGCCCGTCGAGTTCGCGTTCGTGTACCTGGCCTACCCGCTGTACGCGATCCACGCCGTGCTCACCGGCACCTCGATCGCCCTGGTCAACGCGCTCGGCGCCCGCAGCGGCTTCGGCTTCTCGGCCGGCGCGATCGACTTCGTCCTCAACCTGGGCATCGCCGAGAAGCCGTGGCTGATCCTGCTCATCGGCGTCGCGTACTTCTTCATCTACTACTTCCTGTTCACCTTCGTGATCCGCAAGTGGAACCTGAAGACGCCGGGCCGCGAGGACGACATGGCGGGCGCCGTGGACGACTCCGCCTACGTCGACAAGGGGGGCGCCGCCTGATGACCAGCGTGCTCACGGGCGTCCCCGTGAGCTCCGGGCGGGCAGCCGGCATCGTCGTGACGATGCCGGCTCCCGTCGCGGAGCCGCCGGTGACCACCCTGACCGACGACGCCGACCTCGATCAGGCCGCCGACTCGGTCGCGGCCGCCGTCACGGCCGTGACCACCGACCTCACGGAGCGGGCGGGCCGGGCCACCGGCGCCTCGGCCGACGTGCTGACCATGACCGCGGCGATGGCGGCCGACCCGTCGCTGAGCGCCGACGCCGTGCGCCGCATCCGCGACGAGCGCGCCACCCCGGCGCGAGCCGTCTGGGACGCGGCCCAGCAGGCCGCCGCCACCCTGGAGTCCCTGGGCGGCTACATGGCCGAGCGGGCCCGCGACGTGCGCGACGTGCGCGACCGTCTGGTGGCCCACCTCACCGGGCAGCGCCAGCCCGGCGTGCCCGACCCCGGGCACCCGTTCGTGCTCGTGGCGCACGACCTCGCCCCCGCGGACACCGCCACGCTCAACCCGGAGACGACCCTCGCGATCGTCACCGGGAGCGGCGGCCCGACGTCGCACACGGCCATCCTGGCGCGCGCGCTCGGCATCCCCGCCGTCGTCGCCGTCGCGGGGTCCGAGTCCCTGGCCGACGGCGACACGGTGCTCGTGGACGGGGCCGCCGGGACCGTCGACACCGCCCCCGCGCCCGACGCCGTCGCGGCGCTCGCGGGCAAGCGTCCCGAGCGGCGCACGTTCTCCGGCGAGGGCCGGCTGGCCGACGGCACGCGCGTGGAGCTGCTCGCGAACGTGGCCGACGGCGCGGCGGCCCAGGCGGCTGCGGCGTCGGGCGCCGAGGGCGTGGGGCTGTTCCGCACGGAGTTCCTGTTCCTGGGCCGGGACACCGAGCCGACCGTGGCCGAGCAGACCGAGGCCTACGCGGCGGTGCTCGCCGCGTTCGCGGGGCACAAGGTGGTCATCCGCACCCTCGACGCGGGTGCCGACAAGCCGCTGCCGTTCCTCACGGCCGACGGCGAGCCGAACCCCGCCCTGGGCGTGCGCGGCCTACGCACCTCGTGGGCGCACCCGGACGTGCTGGAACGCCAGCTCGACGCGATCGCCGCCGCCGCGGCAGCCCAGCCGCAGACGACCGTGTGGGTCATGGCCCCCATGGTCGCCACCCCGGACGAGGCGGCGGGGTTCGTCGAGCGGTGCCAGGCCCACGGGCTGGAGCAGGCGGGCGTCATGGTCGAGGTCCCGGCGGCCGCGCTGCGCTCCCGCTGGGTCTTCGAGCACGCCCGGTTCGCGTCCCTGGGCACGAACGACCTGACCCAGTACGCGATGGCCGCCGACCGCGAGCTGGGCGACCTCGCGCAGCTCTCGACCCCGTGGCAGCCGGCCGTGCTGGACCTCATCGCGGCGACCTGTGCGGGTGCCCAGGCCTCCGAGGGCGGTCGGCCCGTGGGCGTGTGCGGTGAGGCGGCGGGCGACGCCGTGCTCGCGGCGGTGCTCGTGGGGCTGGGGGTGACCTCGCTGTCGATGACGCCGACCGCGCTGGGCGACGTCGCGGCCGTGCTCGCGGCGACGACGTCGGACCGGTGCGCGCAGGTGGCGGCGATCGCCCGCGACGCGCGCGACGCCGCGGCGGCACGCACCGCGGTGCGCGAGGCGCTGGCCGACGTGCTGGAGCCGCTGGGACTGTAGGCGGGCGCGCAGCGCCACCTCGCGGCCCGGGACGGCCCGAGGGCCGAGAGCCCGCCGTCACCCCTCGGGGTGGCGGCGGGCTCTCGGCGTCGACCAGCCGACGTCGTCGTCAGGCGATGGTCTCCTGGGACAGGAACGCGACGAGCGCGTCGAGGGTCGCCTCCGCCTCCGGACCGTCGGTCTCGGTCGAGAGGGTGACCTCGTCACCGGCGGCGGCGCCCAGGCCCATGATGCTGAGGATGCTGGCCGCAGGGACCGGCGTACCGCCCGCCTTGGCGATCATCGCCGGCACGGGCTGTCGGGCCGCCTCCTGGACGAACAGGGCGGCGGGGCGGGCGTGGAGCCCTTCGAGGATGCCGACGACGGTGGCGCGTTCCATGAATCTCTCCCTCGGGACAACTGGTATGGACCACTAGATCGTAACGGCGGCGCGGTCCTCGTCGCGCGCGTCGGTCGCCGGGACGGCGTCTCGACGCTACTCGCGGTGGCGCGATGCCGCGCCTCGGCCCGGCGGCAGCACCCGCGCTCGGCGGTACAATCGCACGTTTCTTGCTGCGCCCTCCCGGAGGATCACATCACCGCGACCGCCCGTCCCGCCTCGCCGCTCGGCGCTACGCCTCCGGGCGATCCGCTGGCCGCCGAGGCGTCCCAGGACGAGGCACTGGCACGGGCGACACGACGCGCGCACGCCCTGGGATGCACACCTCTGCCCCCTGCCGCCGGTGCCCTGCTCTCGGTGCTGACCGCCGCGCTCCACGCACACGCCGTCGTCGAGGTCGGCACGTGCGCCGGGATCGCGTCCTCCTGGCTGCTGCGCGGTATGCCGCCGCACGGCGTCCTGACCGTCATCGATCCCCGCAGCGAGCACCTGCGCGCCGCCCAGCGGACGTATGCCGACACGGGGATCGCCCCGGGCCGCACGCGCACCATCGCCGGCGCACCCGACCAGGTGCTGCCGCGGCTCGCCGACACCGCCTACGACCTGGTACTGATCGGTGGGGACCCCCTGACCTGGCGCGCCTATGCCGTGGAAGCGCTCCGGCTGCTGCGCCCGGGCGGCATCCTGGTGGTGGACGGCACGACCGTGGACGAGCAGCCCGGCGACGCCGCCGGCGCGCAGGGCGCGGCCCGTGACCTGGCCCGTGCGGTGTGGGACGACGAGCGCCTGCTACCCGCACTCGTACCCATCGGCAACGGCCTGCTGCTGGCGGTCACGCACCGGTCCTGACCCCCGGGTGGCTCCTGACGTCCGAGGGGCGCGGCCGCCGGAACGACGAAGCGCGGGGTGGGTCTCCCCACCCCGCGCCCACGATCGCTCGCAGTCACTCGATCGCTGCCGCTGTCGCGACGTCGTGCTGACCGCTGCCAGCACAGGCGGCGACTCAGGCGACGACGGCCTTCAGTGCCTCGCCCAGCTCGCTCGCCTCGGTCGCGTTCAGCTCGACGACCAGTCGGCCACCGCCTTCCAGCGGGACCCGCATGACGATGCCACGTCCCTCCTTGGTGACTTCCAGAGGTCCGTCACCCGTGCGCGGCTTCATCGCAGCCATTCGTGGCACTCCATTCCGTTGTGCGGTTCTTCGGTGCGGTCGTTTCGCCAGGACATAGTCTAGTTCACGCCATGGGCGTGCCTGAAACCACCTGTCCCGGCTACCTACCCCAGCCCGCGCACCACCTGCACGGGAGCGGCGTCCTCGCGCAGCACCGCCACCATGTCGAGCACCCTGCGGGTGGCCGCGACGTCGTGGGCGCGAAACACGCGCGCCCCCATCCAGGCCGCGAGCGCCGTCGCCGCCAGGGTGCCCTCGAGCCGCTCCCCGGGCGGCAGCCCGAGCGACTCCCCCACGAAGTCCTTGCGTGACAGGGCCACCAGGAGCGGGTATCCGAGCGCTGCGAGTTCGGCGGTGCGGCGCACCAGGTGCAGCGAGTGCCACGTGTTCTTCCCGAAGTCGTGGGTGGGGTCCACGAGCACGCTCGCGGGCGGCACCCCGCACGCCACGGCCCGCTCGGCACCGCGTCGCAGCGTGGCGACGACGTCGTCGAGCACGCCGTCACGCGGGTCTCGGGTCGGGTCGGCGGGCACCGGGTACGCGACCCGGTACGGGTCGGTGCGCGGTGTGGCGCCACCCGTGTGCGAGCAGACCACGCCCACCCCGGCCGCGCCTGCCACCTCGACCAGCCGGGGGTCGGCGCCGGCCCACGTGTCGTTGATCAGGTCGGCGCCCGCGGCGATCACCTCGCGTGCGACGTCGGACCGCCACGTGTCCACCGAGATGACCAGGCCCGGCAGCTCGGCACGCACCCGGGCGACGAACGGGACCACCCGGCGGATCTCCTCGGCGGCATCGACCTCGGGGCCCACGCCCGCGCGCACCCCGCCCACGTCGAGGATCTCGGCGCCGCCTTCCCACGCGCGGTGGGCGGCGTCGAGGGCGGCGTCGTCGTCGAGGGTGCGGGCCGGGGCGTAGAACGAGTCGCTCGTGCGGTTGACGATCGCCATGATGACGCCGCGGCGCGAGCCGTCGGCGTCGGCGCCCAGCTCGCGGCCGCGCAGGACGAGCGGGCGCCCGGCCGGGGGCGTGTCGGTGCTCACCCGCGCTCACGCCTCCGGCGGGGAGGCATAGGCGGACGCGTGCGAGGCCCGCTCCTGCGCGGCGAGTTCGGCACCCCGCTCCAGCACATAGCTGACGGCCTCGCTCGGGTCGTCCGTCAGGTGCAGCAGGTCGGGGTCGGACGGCGAGATCATGCCGCGTTCCACAGCCGGCCCGCGCAGCCAGTCGAGCAGGCCCTGCCAGTAGTCGGTGCCCACCAGCGCCACGGGGAACTCGGTGACCTTGTGCGTCTGGACCAGGGTGAGCGCCTCGAAGAGCTCGTCGAACGTGCCGAACCCGCCCGGCATGACGATGAACCCCTGCGCGTACTTGACGAACATCGTCTTGCGGGCGAAGAAGTACCGGAAGTTCACGCCCAGGTTCACGTACTCGTTCATGCCCTGCTCGAACGGGAGCTCGATGCCCAGCCCCACGGACAGGCCCCCCGCCTGCGCCGCACCCTTGTTCGCCGCCTCCATGATGCCCGGGCCGCCCCCGGTGATGACGGCGTACCCCGCAGCGACCAGATCCCGCGCGGCCTGCTCGGCCGCGGCGTAGTCGCGGTGGTCGCGGGGGGTGCGCGCCGAGCCGAACACGGACACCGCGGGACCCACCTCGGCGAGCGCGCCGAAACCCTCGACGAACTCCGACTGGATGCGCATGACCCGCCACGGGTCGTTGTGCAGCCAGTTCGTGTCGTCAGGGCCGGCCAGCAGGCGCTGGTCGGTGGTCTGGGCGGGGATCTGCGGACCCCGCAGCAGCACGGGGCCCTTCCGGTAGCCCGCGCCGCGCTGGGCGACGCCGTCGTCAGTGGTCATGCGACCACCTTAGGAGCGGCCCAGCAACCACGCGCGCAGCGCATCGCGGCACCGGGCAAGCTGCGCCACGGGGACGTGCTCGTCGTCCTTGTGCGCCAGCAGCGGGTCGCCGGGGCCGAAGTTCACGGCGGGGATGCCCAGCTCGGCGAAGCGGGCGACGTCGGTCCAGCCGTACTTGGGCCGCGGGGACACCCCCGTGGCCGCCTCGACGGCGGCGGTGAACGCGGCCGCGATCGGGGCGTCCAGCCCGGGGCGCGCACCCCGGGCGACGTCGGTGACGACGACGTCGTAGCCGTCGAACAGGTCACGCAGGTGGTTCTCGGCCGCGGCGGGCGACAGCGACGGCGCGAAGCGGTAGTTGACGGTGACGACGCACGAGTCCGGGATGACGTTGGTGGCCACACCCCCGCGGATCCCGACGGCACCGAGCGACTCCCGGTACACGAGGCCGTCCACCGCGACCTCGCGCGGCTGGTAGGCGGCGAGCCGGCCCAGGATCGGCGCGGCCAGGTGGATCGCGTTGACCCCCACCCACGCGCGCGCGGAATGGGCGGTCACCCCCCGCGTGCTCACCTCCACCCGGATGGTGCCGTTGCAGCCGCCCTCGATCCCGGCGTCCGACGGTTCGCCGACGATCGCGAAGTCGCCCGCGAGCAGCTCGGGGTGGTGGCGCGCCAGGCGGCCCAGGCCGTTGCGCACCGCCTCGACCTCCTCCTGGTCGTAGAAGATCCAGGTCACGTCGTGCGCCGGCTCGACGCCCGGGCGGCCCAGCTCGGCCGCGAGCGCCAGCATGACGGCGACGCCCGGCTTCATGTCCACGGTGCCGCGGCCCCACAGCTCCAGGCCCGACTCCCCCTCGACCAGGCGGGTGGGCAGGTTGGGCGGGGTGGTGAGCGGCACCGTGTCCAGGTGCCCGGCGAACACCACCCGCTGGTCGCGGCCCAGGTGCGTGCGAGCCACGACCGCGTTGCCGTCGCGCAGCACCTCCAGGTGCGGCTGGGCCCGCAGCAGCACCTCCACGGCGTCGGCGAGCGCCGACTCGTCGCCGGAGACGGACTCGACGTCGCAGATCGCGGCGAGCAGCGCGACGAGGTCCTCCCCGGCCTCGCCCGGGCGGGCGGCCTCGGCCAGCGGCCACAGGTCGACGACGGGGGGTGTCAGATCGGTGGACGTCACGGTCCAGACCCTACCCGCGCGGATACCCTGAACCCCATGAGCAGCAGCACCGCTACGCCTGGAACCACGACGCCTGGAACCACCACATCCCGCACGGCCTGGGGGTACGGTCTCGCCACCGTCACTCTCCCAGAGGTGCTGGGCACCGGCGCGCCCGTCACGCTCGACACGTGGTACCCGGCCCCGGCGCTCGGCGCGCCGTCGGACGAGCCCGCTCCCGCAGACCTGACCGCCGCGACGGGCCGCGACGACGCCCGCGGCGTCGAGACCGTCGTGGTGCGCACCGTCGCCGACCTCGACGCGCCCGTGGCCGACGCCGCCGACGCCTACCTGCGCCTGCACCTGCTCTCCCACCGGCTCGTCACGCCCAACTCGATCACCCTGGACGGCATCTTCGGCGCGCTGGCCAACGTCGTCTGGACGGACGCCGGGCCCTGCGCCGTCGACGGCTTCGAGGCGACCCGCGCCCGGCTGCGCGTCGCCCACCGCCGCCCGGTGACGGTGTACGGCGTCGACAAGTTCCCGCGCATGGTCGACTACGTGCTGCCGTCCGGCGTCCGCATCGCCGACGCGGACCGCGTGCGCCTCGGTGCCCACCTGGCGCCCGGGACGACCGTGATGCACGAGGGGTTC
Source organism: Xylanimicrobium pachnodae JCM 13526 = NBRC 107786 (assembly GCA_001592145.1). GTDB lineage: Bacteria > Actinomycetota > Actinomycetes > Actinomycetales > Cellulomonadaceae > Xylanimonas > Xylanimonas pachnodae. The sequence continues at coordinate 161,929 of BCWJ01000004.1, forward strand.
GTGAACTTCAACGCGGGCACGCTCGGCACCTCCATGGTCGAGGGCCGCATCTCGCAGGGAGTCGTCGTGCACGACGGCGCCGACATCGGCGGCGGCGCGTCGATCATGGGCACGCTGTCCGGGGGCGGCACCGAGCGCGTCGTCATCGGCGAGCGGGCCCTGCTGGGCGCGAACGCGGGTGCGGGCATCGCCCTCGGCGCCGACTCCGTCATCGAGGCCGGCCTCTACATCACCGCCGGCACCAAGGTGACGCTGCGCGGTGAGGCGGCCGACGGTGGCGAGCCGCGCGTGGTCAAGGCCCGCGAGCTCTCCGGCGTGCCGGGCCTGCTGTTCCGCCGCAACTCCACGACCGGCGGCATCGAGGTGCTCGCCCGGCGCGGCGTCGGGATCGAGCTCAATGCCGCGCTGCACGCTCAGTGAGGGCCGACCGGTGAGCAACCGGTGAGCGCCCGCCGGCCGGTTCGCCGCCTGCGGCGCCGGCGCCGCGGCGTCGCTGCCGTCAGTGTGCTCGTGGTGCTGGGCGTGACCGCAGGCGGTCTGTGGTGGCACCAGCAGGGCGGTACCTCCCCCGCACGGGAGCGCTGCGCGGCCACGGTGGACGGCGTCGGCCGGTACCTGTCACCGCAACAGGCCGAGAACGCCGCGCTCATCGCCGGCGCCACGCTGCGTCGCGGGCTGCCGGCGCGCGCCGCGACCATCGGGCTCGCGACCGCGCTGCAGGAGTCGAAGCTCATCAACATCGCCTACGGAGACCGGGACTCGCTGGGCCTGTTCCAGCAGCGGCCCTCCCAGGGATGGGGCACCGCCGAGCAGGTCCAGGACCCGCTGTACGCCACCGACGCCTTCTATGACGCACTCGTCGCCGTACCCGGCTACCTGGACCTGGACGTCACCGTGGCCGCCCAGGCCGTGCAGCGCTCCGCGTTTCCCGACGCGTATGCGCAGCACGAGTCGAGCGCCCGCGCGTGGGCCAGCGCCCTGACCGGGAACACCCCTGCCGCCGTGAGCTGTGAGCTCGGCCCCGTGGTCGCCCCACGTCCCGCCGGCGACGTCGCCGCCGCGTTCACCGCGCGGGCCGCACGGGACCTGGGCGTGACGGGAGTCACCGTGGCGCCGCCAGACCCGGACCGTCCCGGAGCTCTCGCGGTGACCGTCGACCCCGGCGGCCTGGCCGGAGGGCAGCGGGAGCGTGCCGGCTGGGCCGTCGCGCAGTGGGCGGTGGCATCGGCGTGGGCGTCCGACGCCGACGAGATCGAGGTGGGCGACCGCGTGTGGACGCGGGCCGGGGCCGTACGCGCGGCACGCGCCGGCACGGGCGCCTGGCAGGCGGCGGCCGGGGACCCGCTGGAGCCCGGTACCGTCAGGGTGCTCCTGACGGTGGCCGACTGACCGGGGCCCGAGCCGACGGCTGCATCGAGGGGCGCGAGCGCGTCCAGCACGCGCCACCCGGGGCTCTCGTGTACCGCGCCGCACGGGTCCGGTCTACCGTGACTGCATGCTGCTCCACGACGTCCAGGCCCGCGTCCGCATCGCGCTGACCACCACGCTGACGAACGAGTGGGGCCTGTTCACGCCCACCACGGGCACCTCGCACCCCAGCGCACGCTCCATCGCGTTCCACGTGGGCTGGCACCTGCGGGACATGTTCGACGAGTCGTGGGACATCGACTGCGACTACGCACGCAGCTTCGCGTCCCAGGAGCCGTCCCTGGCGTTCGGTGAGGGCGTGCAACGCGCCCCCGACCTCATCGTGCACCGCCGCGGGCGGGTGGGTCCCGAGGACAACCTGCTGCTCGTCTCGCTCACCGCGGACTTCGCATCGCACCAGCACGACACCCCCGACTTCGAGACCGTCCGCTCCGTACAGCTGCGCTATGGGTACCGGTACGCCGCCTGGGTGGACCTCCAGCTGCGTGAGAACGGCCCGGAGGGTCGAGTCCGCCCCCGCTGGCAGTGGGGAACCCTCGAGGAGGGAACCTCCAGCCCGGGGCCGGAGGCCGTGTACGCCACCGAGGAGCTCCGCTCCATCACCAACGCGATCCAGTCCCTCTACCTGGGCTGAGCGCCCTCGCTGGGTCCTGCGGTCCTGGGTCCTGCGGTCCCGCGCAGGACCCAGCGGCGGTCAGCGGTCGGTGATCGGGACGTAGTCCCGGGCGGTGGCACCCGTGTAGATCTGACGGGGACGGCCGATCTTCGTGGCGGGGTCCTTCATCATCTCGCGCCACTGGGCGATCCAGCCGGGCATGCGGCCCAGCGCGAACAGCGGCGTGAACATGGCCGGCGAGAAGCCGATCGCCTTGTAGATCAGGCCCGTGTAGAAGTCGACGTTCGGGTAGAGCTTGCGCTCCACGAAGTAGTCGTCGTGCAGCGCGATCTCCTCCAGGCCGCGCGCGATGTCGAGCAGCTCGTCCTGGACGCCCAGCACGTCGAGCACGGCGTCCGCGTGCTTCTTGACGATGGCGGCGCGCGGGTCGTACGACTTGTAGACGCGGTGCCCGAACCCCATGAGGCGGGCGCCGCCCTCCTTGTTCTTCACCTTGCGCATGAAGTCCGCCACGGAGTCGCCGCCCGAGCGGATCCGCTCCAGCATGAGCAGCACCGCCTCGTTGGCGCCACCGTGCGACGGGCCGGAGAGCGCGTTGATGCCGGCCGCGACGGAGGCGTACAGGCTCGCGTTGGACGAACCCACGATGCGCACCGTCGACGTCGAGCAGTTCTGCTCGTGGTCCGCGTGCAGGATGAGCAGCTTGTCCATGGCCGCGGCGACCGCCGGGTCGGCGTCCCACTGCTGGTAGGGCACGCCGAACGACATGCGCAGGAAGTCCTCGACGTAGCCGCGCGCGTAGTCCGGGTACAGCAGCGGCTCGTCCCGCATCGAGCGGTGCACGTAGGAGGTGATGGTGCGGATCTTCGCGAGGATGAGCACCGTCGCCAGGTCCACGGCGTCGTCGTCGTGCGGGTCCAGCGACTCGGGGTAGAACGTGGCGAGCGCGTTGATCGACGAGGCCAGGACGGACATCGGGTGGCCGCCGCGCGGGAACGCGGCCAGGAACCCACGGAACTGCTCGGGCACCAGGGTGTGCCGGTTCACGCGGGCCGTGAAGTCGGCGAGCGTCTTGGCGTCGGGCAGCTCACCGTAGATCAGCAGGTAGGCGACCTCCAGGAACGTCGACCCCTCGGCCAGCTGCTCGATCGGGTACCCGCGGTAGCGCAGGATGCCTTGGTCGCCGTCGATATAGGTGATCGCCGACTGCGTCGACGCCGTGTTCGTGAATCCCGGGTCGTACGTGACGAGGCCGGTCTCCTTGAGCAGCGATCCGACGACGATGCCGTTGTTGCCCTCGGTAGCCTCGACGACGGGCAGCTCCGCGGTCCGCTCGCCGACGGTGAGCTCGGCCAGTGCCGCTACCGGCTGGGTGATGGTCGTCATGGTGTCCTTCCTGCGAGCTGCGGCCCGTCTTGCAGACCGCCGCACGGTGCGTGATGCACGCCGTGGCCGCGTGCAGGGCCGCCGGCCATGGGCGCGTTCTGCGCGCCAGGACTCCGTCGACCCGAGGGAAACCTACCCCCGTCGTGCTTGACCGAACCAATCCGCCCACATGCGGATATCTGTCATCGTGCCGCCAGTGTGCACGCCCGGGCAAGCCTCAGGCGGGCCCCCGGACGGATCCGGGGGCCAAACGTGATTCTCATCACGCCACCGTTCCCGTCCGGCGTTGTGCGGCGGCGGCGCGCAGCCGCGCGGCCGCCATCGCGATCGCGTCGTCCGACGCCGTCAGCGCGATGCGGACGTGACCCGCACCCGCTACCCCGTAGAACTCCCCGGGGCCCGCCAGGATTCCGAGCGCGGCGAGTCGTGCCACGAGATCGCGGCCGGTCGCGGCCGGGGCGGGTTCGGCAGGTCGGGCCCACAGGTACAGCCCCGCCTCGGAATGGTCGACGGCCCACCCCGACGCCGTCAGCGCGCCGAGCAGCACGTCGCGGCGCCGGCCGTACACGGCCCGTTGCCGCGCGACGTGCTCGTCGTCGCCCAGGGCGACCCGCATCGCCTCCTGCACGGGGCGCGGCACGATCATCCCGAGGTGCTTGCGCGTGGCGAGCAGGTCCGCGACCAGCGCCGGGTCGCCCGCCACGAACGCCGCACGGTACCCGGCCAGGTTGGACTGCTTGGACAGCGAGTAGGCCACCAGCAGGCCGGTGAGGTCACCGCCGGTGACCTCGGGGTCGAGCAGGCTGGGGATGCGCAGGCCGTCCACCCACGGCAGCAGGGCGTAGCACTCGTCCGACACGACGACGGCGCCGATCCTGCGGGCCGCGTCGACCACGCGACGCAGGTGGTCGACGTCCGCGACGGCGCCGGTCGGGTTCGACGGCGAGTTGACCCACACCAACCGCACGTCGGCCCGCCCGGCCCACTCGTCCACGTCGTCGGCCGGCAGGGCCGTCGCCCCCGCCAGCCGCGCCCCGACGTCGTACGTCGGGTAGGCGACGGCGGGATGCACGACGACGTCACCGGCACCCAGGCGCAGCAGCGACGGGAGCAGGCCCACCAGCTCCTTGGAACCGATCGTGGGCAGCACGCCCGCAGGATCCAGACCGGGCACCCCGCGACGCCGGGCGAACCACGCGGCCACGGCCTCGCGCAGTGCGGGCGTGCCCGCCGTCAGCGGGTAGGCGTGCGCGTCCGATGCCGCGGCGAGGGCGTCGCGGACCACGTCCGGCGTCGGGTCGACCGGAGTCCCGACCGACAGGTCCACCATCCCGTCCGGGTGGCTGCGCGCCAACGCCGTGACGTCGCCCAGCGTGTCCCAGGGGTACGGCAGGGCGCGGAGGTCGGCCAGTCCCATGCGCGTCAGTCGCGCGGGGGGACGGCCTCGACCACGGGGTGGTCCTTCTCGATCAGGCCCAGCTTGGCCGCGCCTCCCGGCGAGCCGAGATCGTCGAAGAACTCGACGTTCGCCGTGTAGTAGTCCTTCCACTGCTCCGGCACGTCGTCCTCGTAGTAGATCGCCTCGACCGGGCACACCGGCTCGCACGCGCCACAGTCGACGCACTCGTCCGGGTGGATGTACAGCGATCGTTTGCCCTCGTAGATGCAGTCGACGGGGCACTCGTCGACGCACGCCTTGTCCTTGACGTCGACACACGGCTCAGCGATCACGTAGGTCACGAGGTCACTCTAGTAGTCGGGTGCGCGCGCCAGGGTCGATATCATGTGGCGTCTCACATAGCGACTCCACAGGAGATCTCGTGCCCGAACAGACGCCGTGGCGGTCCCTGCCGACCGGGTCGCGCGTCGTCATCCGGCGTCGGCTCTCCCCCGCCGAGGCGGCCGAGGCGACCGCCGCCGGGCAGGGCGCGGTGTGGAGCGACGTCATCGCCGTCGTGCTCGACGTCGACGACGACGGGCTGACCGTGCGGACAGACGCGCCCCGGGAGACGACGGCGCGAGAGCTGCGCATCGACGGCACCACCATCGAGACGGCCAAGCGGATCCCGCCGCGGCCCGTGCGGCGCGCGGCGCGGCGCACGCCGGACGGCGGCACCGGGTCCGACCCGGCGTCGCACCCCGGGTAGGCCCTCGCTCCGGCTCGGCCCTACCCGGCGAGGACGACGGCGTCCCGGGTCACAGCCGTCACGACGGCGCCCGCGGCGCAGCGCTCGGCCAGCACGGCCGACCATCCCGCCCGGAGCGGGACCTGTGCAGCGGGTCGCCCCTCGGACCCGGAGCCGCGCAGCTCGTCGGCCGCGTGGAAGAAGCCGTGCACCGGCGCGTTGGTCTCCAGCCCGGCGACGAGCGCCTCCAGATCACGCACGACCTTGCGCAGCACGGGGGCCACCCACGCGGCGTTCTGCGTGACCATGGCCTCGGTGCGGGCCGGGTCGGTACGGGCCACCCGCGTGCCGTCCCGGAACGAGCCCGCGGCCAGCCGCAGCGCCGCCCCGCGCACCGGGGCGCCCGCCACCATGTTCAGCAGCTGCGTGGCCAGCACGTGCGGCACATGACTGATCAACGCGGCGGACTCGTCGTGGACGTCGTCGGTGAGCACCGCGACCGTGCCGCCCAGGGTGCCCGTGAGCAGGCTCAGCAGGCGCGCCAGCCGCTGCTCGTCGACCGCTGCCGCCCCGGTGCCGGGCTCGGTGGTGCCGGGCTCGGTGGCGCCGGGCTGGGTGGCGTCCGACCGGGCGACGGTCACGGCCCACGGCGCCGCGTCCAGGAGCGCTGCGGAGGACGCGGCGAACCCGGAGTGCTCCGTGCCGGCCATGGGGTGCGCGCCCAGGTAGCGCGCGCCCAGCCCCGCCTCCTCGACCACCTGACGCACCGGAGCCTTGACGGAGCCGACGTCGGTGAGCGTCGCGTCCGGGCCGATCGTGCGGGCCACCTGAAGGGCCGTCGCCCGCATGGCGCGCAGCGGGACCGCGAGCACCACCAGGTCGGCGCCGTCGACCGCCTCGTCCACCGCGCCCGTGGCCGCCAGCCCCGCGGCCCGTGCCGCCAGGACCGTGGCCGGGTCCACGTCCTGCCCGACGACGTCGACGCCGCGTGCCTGCAGCAGCCGGGCGAGCGAACCGCCCACCAGGCCCAAGCCCAGCACCGCGACGCGTGCGTAGGGCGGGCTCACCACAGCAGGCCCCGGTCGACCGCGGCGGGGTCGGACTGCGCGGTCACGCTGCCGTGCGGCACGTGGGCGGGCAGCACGCTGTCGACCCAGCCGTCGTCCGCCTGCGCCGGGTACGCACCCAGCACCTTGAGCGCGTCTCCCGCCGCCAGGAGGTCCGTCAGCAGGCCCTGCGCGTCGCGGTCCCAGGGGGCGGCGTCGAACGTCACCACGAACACGTACTGGTTGGCGCGCGCCTTGAGCGGCCGCTCCACGAGCGACGTCATGTTGATCCCCCGCCCCCCGAACGCCGCGGTCACCCGGGCCAGGACGCCGGGGCCGGTGACCGCGGGGGTCACGGCCAGCATGGTGCGCCACAGCCGGCGGGCGGCGGCACCGTGCGCGTCGTCCCGGGCGGCGTCGTCGCGGACGGCCCGGAGCAGTCCCGGCGCGTCGTCGCGGCGGGCGAGCACCAGGAACCGGGTGCGCGCGCCGCCGAAGTCCTCCACGCCCTGCGCGAGCGTCTCCAGCCCGTACAGGTCACCGCACACGCGCGGCCCGAACGCGACCTGCACGTGCGTCACGTCGCGACACGCCGCCCCGTTCGACGACGCCGGGACGGGGCGCAGGCCCCGCTCGGTGACGAACCGGGTCACCTGGGCCAGGCCGTGCGGGTGTGCGGTGGCCTCGGTGAGGGTGCCGTGGCCGGGACGCACGAACGCGTCGAAGGAGATCGGCAGCACCACCTCGTCGATCGCCACCACGTCCCGCGAACCGAGCAGCGCGTCGAGGGACGGCACCACGTAGCCCTCGACCGAGCTCTCCACGGCCACCACCCCGCGGGCGGCCGTGCCCGCGGCGACGGCATCGTGCACCTGCCCCACCGACTCCAGGGCCCAGGCCGCGAGCGGGGCCCGACGGGCAGCGCGGCCCGCCCACGTGAGCACCGCCTGGTGGGTGAACGTGCCCTCCGGGCCCAGGTACGCCACGGCGGCGTCGGGCGCACCGTCCGGGACGACGCCGGGGTGCCCGGTCACGAACCCGCCCAGCGCGGTGCGAGCGCGACCGGCCCCGGGCGGAAGTCCTCGCCGGGCAGCACCGCCAGCGTGCGGTGCGCGATCGACCGGGCGTCGAGCTGCGCCGTCAGCTGGTCGAGCACCTCGACGTGCGGGCACAGGAACGACGTGAAGAACACGTGCGGTCCCAGCGTCGAGGGGTGCGAGCGCAGGTGGCGCAGGTCGATCCCGGCATCGGCGATCACGGCCAGCGTGGGCTGAAGCGACCCGCGATGGTCGTCGTACGGGCCGAACGCGAACCACACCTGCGCGGGTCCGGTGAACCGGGGCCACGTGTCCCGCGACTCGACGAGCCCGTACCAGACGGGCGGCAGCTCACCGAGGCGTTCGGATCCCGCGAGCTCGACCAGCCCGGCAGGCACCCGCGGGCGTTCGACCACCAGAGAGCCGTCGGGCCCGGCGATCGCCACCCGCTCGGCGACAGGGGTGCGCGCGGGGACCAGGCGCGGGCTCACCCCGAGCGTGCGCAGCACGTCCCGGCAGTCGCGCAGCCCCGCCTCGTCGATGACGACGGCGCCACCGGTCGCCTCCGGGTGCCCGACCCACGCCCACTGCGTCCGCACCGCCGTCGCCGCCGTGACCATGAGCGCCGGGTCGCCCGCGAGCAGCGCCTCCTCCAGCGCGGGCGCGGGCTGCTCCGGATGGCCCAGGTGGACCACCGCCGCAAGGTCGGCGATGCTCGCCACCGTCGCCAGGGTGTCGGTGGACGTGCCCAGGTCGAGCAGCTCGAGCGCAGGCGTGAGCCGGGACCGCCCCGGCACGTCGCGGTGCTGTGCGAGAGCCTCCGGCTCGACGAGACCCGACCAGCCGCCCAGCTCGGCGGCCAGCGCGGCGTGCGCGGGGGACTCCCGCTCAGAACGGCCCAGCATCGCTACTCCTCGGTGTTGGCCGGGGTGTCCGACGCGGGGGGCGTCGCGGCGTCGCACACCACGGGGTTGTCAGGGCGGTAGGTCCACGTCTTCGACTCGTCGATGACCAGCGTGTTCGAGGGGTCGAACACCTTGCGCGTGTTGGTGATGGTGAACCCGTCCTCGCCGCCCGGATAGCTGGCACAGTCCGCGCCGGACCGGTGGATCGGCGACGTCGGGACCACGTTGCGGCGAGCGCCGGCCGTCGTCTCGACACGGAAGTACTTGGTGCTCCACAGCTGCACGTGGAGCTGCCCCCCGCCCACCCAGGCCTGCATGACGGCGCCGTAAGGAGAGTTGTTCTTGAACCGCATGTCCAGCGAGCCGACGAAGATCGTGGCCTCCCGGCCCGCGGGATACCGGGCGAAGTGCACCGAGTGCGGCCGGTGCTCCACGTCCTCGAACCCGGCGAAGAAGCCCACGTTGTAGGTGGTGGTGGCCATCTGGGACAGCCCGCCGCCCATGCCCTCGGTGTGCACGCCGTTGTTGATCACGCCGGCGGCCTTGAACCCGTTGGAGGCGTCGATCGGGCTGAGGGCGTCGATGAGCGAGAACGTCTCCCCCGGCCGGATCAGCGTGCCGGTCACGAGCTCGGCGCCGCGGCGCAGGTTCTGGGTGCGGATCGTCTCGTTCGTCAGCGGCGTCGAGAACTCGGAGACCACCTCGGTCACGCCCAGCGCCTCCAGCGCGGCCCGGGACTGTTCCGGGTCCCGCTGGGTCAGCTCGACGGCGGCGGTGCGGTCCGTGCCGAGCGCAGCGGTCTGCACCGCGGCGCCGAGCCCGGCGGGATCGATCGTGGTCCCCGGTTCACCGTCGACGATCACCGGCCGGCCGTCCTGGAACACGAAGTGCGCGTCTCGCGGGTTCGTCAGCAGGCCGGTGGTCCGGGCGACGACGTCGTCGACCAGGGCTGCGCCGTCGAACGCGATCTGCAGGCTGCCGTCCACCGGCTGGAACGAGGCGGCCGCCGCGAGCGCCGCGGCCGGCAGCTCGGCGTTCTGCCCGCCGACGCTCACGGTCACGGGTCCGGCCACGATCTGCTGGGCCTGCGCGAGCGCCGCGTCGGTCTGGGCCTGGGTGATCGTGGGCGCCACCGCCTCGGTGGGCAGCTCGATGGCACCGGACCGGACCAACCACTGGGAGCGGATCACGTCGCCGGCCGCCGCGGCGGACACGCTCGTGCCGTCGGCCGCGGGCGTGGACACGGCGGCGCCGTCGGTGAACCCGACCGTGCCGTCGACCGCGGGCACCTCGAGGCCCTCGGCCAGCGCGCCGACGGCGTCGTTGAACGCCGCGCGGTCCGCGGTGATCACCGGCGCGGCGTCGTCGCCGCCGAACACGTGCTCCCACAGGCGCGCGGGCGCCACCGAGAACCCCGTGAGCTCCCGCACCGTGGCCGCGGCGTCGAACGACAGCCCGGCGGCCGCCGGGTCCAGCGTGGTGTGCGCCTCCCCCGCGGTCACGGCGATGGGTTCACGCGCCTTGGGACCCAGTGCGTCGGTCAGTGCCTGCGTCGCGTCGTCGCTCGACATGCCGCCGACGTCGACGCCGGCGACGTGGGTGCCGGGTGCCACCTTGTCCGCGTACAGCGCCTGCGCCCCGGTGTACAGGCCCGCCACCACGACGACGACGCCGGCCGTGGCCAGCAGCACCCGGGGTGCACGGCTGGGCTGCCCGTCACCGACCAGTCCGTCCAGCGGGCCCGCGCCCGAGGGGCTCGACGCCGGCGGTGCCACCACGCCCAGCGGAACCCGGGGCGGCACGCCCCGCGCGGACGAGGCGGGGAGCGCCGCCACGGGCACGGGCTCGGTCAGGGCGAGCTCGGGGGTCGCGGCGGCCCGCGGCGTCGGCGGGGCGTCCGCCCGGGGTGCGCGGTCGGAGGCCAAGGCGAACCGGGGGACGAACGCGGGCTCGGGGTCCGCGGCCTTCGCGGCCGGTGGTGTGCCCGGCTCGGGCGCGGCGTCAAGATCGGGCGCGGCGTCAGGATCGGGCACCGCCTCGGCCCCCGCCGGGGCCTGCGCCTCCGGGTTCGCGTCGGCGTCGGGCGTCGTGTCCGGCACGCTCGACGCCTCGGGCTCCTGGTGCGGCGCCGGCGGGGAGACCTCCTGCACCGGCATGGGCTCCGCGAGCTCCGGGCCGGAGGCGGGTTCGGGCTGGTCGCCCGGGGACGCCGCAGGCCGAGGTGCCGCGACGTGTCCGATCACGATCGGCAGCGCCTGGGTGGGCGCCCCCTGGGTGGCACGCACCCCCGTGGGCCTCGGAGGTCGCTCGTAGGCGCGCACCGGCGGCGTGTACGGAGCCTCGTCGCCGTCGGATGCCGGCGGGGCGGACTGGGGTGCGGGCGCGCTGTCGGAGCCGGGCGCGCTGCCCGACTCGGGCGCGCCGCCGGGCTCGGGCATGCTGTCGGGCTCGGGCGCGGGGTCGCGCTCGGTCGAGTGGCCCATCGATGTAACCCTCCGTGCGGGTCGCGGGTGGCGGCCGCGCCGGGTGGCGGCCGCGCGACGTCGTGCGAGCAGATGCTCCGGGCGTACCACCGCCTCGAAACCTCTCGAATCCTACGCGGCGGGCCTGCCGCGTGAACCGACCCGGGCGCCTGCGGACGTGGAGGTTCGGAGAAGGTCGGCGACTCCCCGCGTCAGCGCCGTGCGAACCAGCGGCGGGGCAGGAACGCCACCACGCCCAGCACCGCGACGCCGCCCCAGCTCCAGACGACGCTCGCCTGCGCGAACCGGATCGTCGCCCCCGGGTCGACCATGAGCACGTCGCCACCCGATGCCGTCAGCGACAGCACCTCGACGGCGATGATCCAGCCCGCCGCCACGCCGGCCAGCGTCGCGAGCCCCGCCCACGCGCGGCACAGCACGGCGGTCGAGGCCGTGAGCGCGAGCGCGAGCACGAGCCCCGCGGGCAGGCCGTTCCAGACCGTGCGGTGCGTGGCCGTGCCGACCGCCGCCACGAGCAGCCCCAGGACCAGCGCGAGGAGCACGCGCAGCACGAGGCCGAGACGGGTCGGCGTGGGCGCCACCTGCCCCACCTGCTCGGCGCCGACGTCGGCGGGCTCCTGCAGGTCCGGGTCGCCCGCGCCTGGTGCGCCGTGGACCGGCTCGCCGGGGGCGGGTTCGGAGGTCGGGTACGGGTCGCTCACCGGGCCGAGCCTACCGAGCCGGGACCGCGGTCACCGCGGACGACCACCTGGTACGTCTCGACGGGCTCGATGGGCGCCAGGACGCCGTGGGACAGCGCATACCAGCCGAGCGGTCCGCCCTGCCGGTACCGCAGCGCCGTCGCATGCTGGATCTGCGTGGCGTGCGCCCGCATCGCGGTGACGACGGCGTCCAGCACGGGAGCCACGGCAACCTCGACCAGGTCGCCCCGGGCCGCCACCGCCGCGAGCACGTCGTCATCGCGCGCGAGGGCGGGCAGAGGGTCCTGCGCGGCGGGCAACGTCAGGCCGGCGGCACTCACGAGCGCGCACGCGCCGGGGTCGGCGGCCAGCCAGGACCGACCGGCCCGCAGGTCGCCCGCGCGGGCGACGCGCAGCCACAGGTCGGTGGACCAGGGCGACGCCTCACCGTCGACGGGGACCCACGTGGGGTCCGCCGCGAGCGCGACGGCACGCGCTGCGACCTGGTGCGCGCGCACGTGGTCGGGATGCCCGTACCCGCCCCCGGCCTCATAGGTGGCGACGACGTCGGGCCGCGTCGCACGGATCACGTGCGCGAGCCGGGCGGCGGCGGCGTCGAGCGGGACGAACGAGAACCCGCTCGCGACGGACGGGTCGGGCCCGGCCACACCGGGCGCGACCCAGACCATGCCGGAGTCCTCGTACCGCGCGGGGTGGGGGTCGCCGGGGCTCCCGGCCTCGTCGAGGAAGACCTGCCCTACCCCGAGGGCACGGGTGGCCGCCGCGAGCTCACCGGTGCGGTGCGCGGCGAGCGCCGGCCCGTCCCCTTCCAGGGCGCGCATGCCCTGCGACGTCGTCCCGGGCAGCGCGAGCACCTCGCCGCGCTCCCCGCGCGTGCAGGTCACCACGAGCGCCGGGACGCCCGCCGCGCCGCACGTCGCGAGCAGCGCCCCGGTCGCGAGGGTCTCGTCGTCGGGGTGCGCGTGCACCGCGAGCACTCCCCCGGGCAGCGACCCGGGCCGGGGCCGCCACCCGGGCACGGGAACCGTCAGCCCTTCGCCGCGGCCCGGGCCCGCGACGCGGCGCGGGCGCGCTCCACCTGGTCGAGCACCACCTTGCGGATGCGCACCACCTCGGGCGTGACCTCGACGCACTCGTCCTCCTGCGCGAACTCGAGGGACTCCTCGAGCGTGAGCTTGCGCGGCGGGATGAGGTTCTCGAAGTTGTCCGCCGTGGAGGAGCGCATGTTGGTGAGCTTCTTCTCCTTGGTGATGTTGACGTCCATGTCCTCGTTGCGGGAGTTCTCGCCCACGATCATGCCCTCGTACACCTCCTGCGTGGGGTCGACGAAGAACGAGCCGCGCTCCTGGAGGTTGATCATGGCGAACGGCGTCACCTTGCCGGCCCGGTCGGCCACCAGGGAGCCCGTCAGGCGCGACTCGATGGTGCCGGCCCACGGCTCGTAGCCCTCCGCGATCGAGGCGGCGATGCCGGTGCCGCGCGTGTCGGTCAGGAACCGGGTGCGGAACCCGATCAGGCCGCGCGCGGGCACCATGAACTCCATGCGGACCCAGCCCGTGCCGTGGTTCGACATGGTCTCCATGCGGCCCTTGCGCTGCGCGAGGAGCTGGGTGACGGCGCCCAGGTACTCCTCGGGCACGTCGATGGTCATGCGCTCCATGGGCTCGAGAACCTTGCCGTCCACCGTCCTGGTGACCACCTGCGGCTTGCCCACGGTGAGCTCGAAGCCCTCGCGGCGCATCTGCTCGACCAGGATGGCCAGGGCCAGCTCGCCGCGGCCCTGCACCTCCCACGCGTCGGGACGCTCGGTGGGCAGCACGCGCAGGGAGACGTTGCCGATGAGCTCGGCGTCGAGGCGGTCCTTGACCTGGCGGGCCGTGACCTTGTGGCCCTTGCCGCCCTTGCCGGCCAGCGGGGAGGTGTTGATGCCGACCGTCATCGAGATCGCCGGGTCGTCGACCGTGATGAGCGGCAGCGGGCGCGGGTCGGCGAGGTCGGTGAGGGTCTCGCCGATCATGATGTCGGCGATGCCGGCGACGGCGACGATCTCGCCCGGGCCGGCGGACTCGGCGGGCACGCGGTCCAGGCCCTTGGTCTCCAGCAGCTCGGTGATCTTGACCTGGGAGAGCGTGCCGTCGTGGCGGGCCCAGGCGACCTGCTGGCCCTTGCGGATGGTGCCGTTGTAGACGCGCAGCAGGGCGAGGCGGCCCAGGAACGGGGAGGCGTCGAGGTTCGTGACGTGGGCCTGCAGCGGCACGTCCTCCTCGTACGTCGGCGCCGGGATCTTGTCCAGGATGGTGGCGAACAGCGGTTCGAGGGTGGGGTTCTCGGGAGCCGAGCCGTCCGCGGGCTGCTCGAGGGAGGACGCGCCGACCTTGGCGGCCGCGTAGACCACGGGCACGTCGAGGATGGCGTCCAGGTCCAGGTCCGGCACCTCGTCCGCGAGGTCCGAGGCCAGCCCCAGCAGCAGGTCCGTGGTCTCCCCCACGACCTCGGTGATCCGCGCGTCCGGCCGGTCCGTCTTGTTCACGACGACGATGACGGGCAGCTTCGCCGCGAGCGCCTTGCGCAGCACGAACCGGGTCTGCGGCAGCGGGCCCTCGGACGCGTCGACCAGCAGCACGACGCCGTCGACCATGGACAGGCCGCGCTCGACCTCGCCGCCGAAGTCGGCGTGGCCGGGGGTGTCGATGACGTTGATGGTGATGCCGTCGGCCTCGCCGTGCTCCGCCGCGGACGGTCCCGTGTAGTGGACCGCCGTGTTCTTCGCGAGGATCGTGATGCCCTTCTCGCGCTCCAGGTCGCCGGAGTCCATGACCCGCTCCTCGACGTGCTGGTGGGCGCCGAACGCACCCGCCTGCTTGAGCATCGCGTCGACGAGGGTGGTCTTGCCGTGGTCGACGTGAGCGACGATCGCGACGTTGCGCAGGTCAGAGCGCACAGCCATCTAGGGTCTCGATTCCTTGGGGTGGATACCGCGTGAGGTTTCCGCGCACGCAGCGGGCGGCCCCATTCTACTCGTGAGCAGAGATGGGGCCGCCCAGGGTCCGGCGGGTGCCGCGGGTCAGCGCGCGGCGGCCAGCAGCCGGTCACGCTCCTCGCGGCGCACCTTCTGCTCGGCCGGGTCCGGGACGGGCACCGCCGAGATCAGCCGGCGCGTGTACTCCTCGCGCGGGTGGCGCAGGATCTGCTCGCGCGGGCCCACCTCGACCAGGTCGCCGCGGCTCATGACCGCGATGCGCGAGCTGAGGATCTCCACGACGGCCAGGTCGTGCGAGATGAACAGGCACGCGAAGCCGTACTCCTCCTGCAGCTCCTGGAACATGCGCAGCACGCGCGCCTGCACCGACACGTCGAGCGCCGAGGTGGGCTCGTCCGCGATGAGCAGCTTGGGCGACAGGGCGAGCGCCCGGGCGATGCCGACGCGCTGGCGCTGCCCGCCGGACAGCTCGTGGGGGTAGCGGTTGCGCATCGCGCGGGGCAGGTTCACCTGGTCGAGCAGGGCCTCGACGCGCCGGTTCAGCTCGGCACCCTCGGCCACCTTGTGCAGCTTGAGCGGCTCCCCGATCGACTCGCCGATGGGCAGGCGCGGGTTCAGCGAGGAACCCGGGTCCTGGAACACGATGGCGACGTCCTGGCGCACGGCGCGCAGGTCCTTCGGCGTGATGCCGGCCAGCTCGACGCCGTTCACGCGCAGCGACCCGTCGGCCACGGGAAGCAGGCCGACCGCGGCGCGGCCCACCGTCGTCTTCCCCGAGCCGGACTCCCCGACCAGGCCCACGACCTCGCCCTTGGCGATGTGCAGGTTCAGGCCCTTGATCGCCCGGAACGCGGGCACCCGGCCGCGGGCCGGGTACTCGATGACCATGTTCTGCGCCTCGAGCGCCAGGTCGGTGGAGGCCGGGGACGATGCCGACGGGGCCTCGACGGGCTCGACCACCGAGGCCGCCGCCGTCATCGAGCCCAGGTGGGGCACCGCGTCGAGGAGCTGGCGCGTGTACGGGTGCTGCGGGTCGGCGAACAGCGTCGCGGCGGTGCCCTCCTCGACCACCCGGCCCTGGCGCATCACCATGACGCGGTCCGCCAGGTCGGCCACCACGCCCATGTCGTGCGTGATGAGGATGATCCCGGCGTCCACGCGGTGGCGCAGGTCGCGCATCAGCCCCAGGATCTCGGCCTGGACGGTGACGTCGAGCGCCGTCGTGGGCTCGTCCGCGATGAGCAGCTTCGGCTCGCACGCGAGCGCCTGCGCGATCATGACGCGCTGGCGCTGACCGCCGGAGAACTGGTGCGGGTACTTGTCGACGGACCGCTCGGGGTCGGGCAGGTCCACCATGCGCAACAGCTCGATCGCACGCTCGCGCGCCGCGGCCGGGGAGATGTCGAAGTGCACGCGCAGGGTCTCGATGATCTGGAACCCGACCGTGTAGACGGGGTTCAGCGCCGTCATCGGCTCCTGGAAGATGACCGAGACGTCCTTGCCGCGCACCGTCGAGAGCTGCTTGTGGCTCAGGCCCAGCAGCTCGCGGCCGGCCAGCGTGGCCGACCCGGTGGCGCGCCCGTTGGAGGGCAGCAGGCCGATCAGGGACATCGACGTCTGCGTCTTGCCCGAGCCGGACTCACCGACGATGGCGAGCACCTCGCCGGGGCGGACGTCGTAGGACACGTCCACGGCGGCGGGCAGCCACTCGCCGTCGACGAAGAACTCGACACCGAGGTCGCGGACCTCGAGGATCGGGGACCGTGCGTCGTCAGTAGCCACGATGGTGTTCCTTCCGTGGGGCCCGTCCGGTCGCAGGTTCTGCGACGATCGAGCCATGGTGTCTGCGGAGGTGGTCGAGTACAGGCCGCGGTTCGGCCGGGTTCTTGCGGGGGCGGTCGCCGTGGCGGGCGTCGCCGGGGTGGTCAGCGGCCTGGCGGCCGACTGGCGGGCGACCCTCCCCTACGTGCCCCTGATGGCGCTCGTGGTGCTGTGGGTGTGGGCCGCGTACTGGCGGCCCGCCGTGATCGTGACGCCCGCCGGGGTGGAGCTGCGCAACATCTCGCGGACCGTCGAGCTGCCGTGGCCCACGATCGAGCGGGTCGAGACCAGGTTCGCCCTGACCCTGCACACGGCCTACGGCACCTACGCGGCGTGGGCCGCCCCCGCCTCCGGCCGCTCGCGGTCCATGGCCGCGGGCGGCGAGGCCGCCCGCGACCTGCCCGAGTCCACCTACCGGGCCGGCACCGTGGGTTCCGGTGACCTGCTGGTGAGCTCCTCGGGCCAGGCCGCCGCGATCGTGCGCTCCCGCTGGGAGGAGCTGCGCGACGCGGGACTGCTCGACGACCCCCGCGTGGAGCGGTCCCGCCCCACCGTGCGCTGGCACGTCGCCACCCTGGTGGCGCTGGCCGTGCTGGCGGTCGCCGCCGTCGTGGCGTTCACGGTCTAGCACGTCAGACCTTGGCCGCCGCGGCCCTCAGGGCCTTGGCTGCCTTCTTCGCATCGGCCTTGGCGAGCGCCCGCGCGGTGGGGATGCGGCGCTGGCGCGGGTCGAACGCGTCGCGCAGCCCGTCGCCGATGAAGTTGACGCACAGGGCGATCGTCACGATGAACGCACCGGGCCACCAGAACAGCCAGGGGCGGGTGGCGAACGCGTCCGAGTACTCGTTGATGATCTGGCCCAGCGACACCTCGGGGGCACGGATGCCGAACCCGAGGAACGACAGCGCCGTCTCGAGCAGCATGGCCGAGGCCATGAGCAGCGTCGAGTTGACGATGATGACGCCCACCGCGTTGGGCAGGATGTGCTTGAACATGATGCGGGCGTCGGAGGCGCCGGCCACGCGGGCCGCGTCCACGAACTCCTGCTCGCGCAGCGCGAGGAACTGGGCGCGCACCAGGCGGGCCATGGTGGTCCACGTGACCAGGGAGAGCGCGAAGGCCAGCGTCCAGGGGCTCGCGCCGCCCACCAGGATGCCCAGGATGGCGCCGACCATGATGGTCGGGATGGTGATGACCATGTCGGTGAACCGCATGATGACCGAGTCGGTGCGGCCCCGGTAGTACCCGGAGAACGCGCCGAGCACCACGCCGATCGCCGTCGACAGGACGCCGATGACGACCATGACGGTCAGCGACTGCTGGGTGCCGCGCATGACCATGGCGAACACGTCACGGCCCACGTTGTCCTGGCCGAACGGGTGCGCCCCGAACGTGAACCGGCCGTCCACGAAGCCCATCGTGGGGGCCCCGCTGGGGTTGACGATCGCGTTCATCTCCCGGAAGCCGTGCTGCCACCAGCCGGGGATCGGGCCCCAGCCGATCGACGTGGTGACCAGGACGACCAGGGCGAGCAGCACGACCACGGAGATCATCGCGCCGCGGTGCCGCAGGAACCTGCGCGCGACGATGCGGCCCTGCGAGAGGCCCTCGACCTCCTTGAGCTCGATGGCGTTCTCGACGGCGTCCTGCTCGGGTTCGAGGTTGGTTGCGGTGCTCATGCGTTCACCCGGATTCGAGGGTCGAGGGCGGCGTAGATGAAGTCGACGAGGATGCTGGCGACGATCAGCATGGAGCCGACCACCAGGAAGTGGCCCATGACCACCTCGACCTCGGCACGGCGCAGCCCGTTGATGAACAGCTGGCCCATGCCGCTCCACCCGAAGATCGACTCCGTGATGATGGCGCCACCGATCATGGCCGCCACGTCGAGCGGCACGATCGTGGCCAGCGGGATGAGCGCGTTGCGGAACGCGTGCCGCACGGTGACCACGCGCTCCGACAGGCCCTTCGCGCGGGCCGTGCGGATGTAGTCCTGGTTCATCACCTCGAGCATCGAGGCGCGGGTGTACCGCGTGTACCCGGCGAACGAGATGAGCACCAGCGTGATGGTGGGCAGCAGGATGTGCGTGAACTGGTCGAGCGTCATGATCCAGAAGTCCCCGCGCAGCCCGGGGGTCTGCGAGCCCATCGTGGAGATGGGGCGGTGGTTGATCTGCGAGGCCTGGTTGTACATGAGCCAGACCTGCATGATGCGGTCCACGAACAGGAACGCGCCGACGGCGAGGGCGGTCACCGAGGCGACCCGCACGGACACGCCGCGGTCGTCACCACCGAACAGCCACCCGATCAGTGCGCCGGACGCCACGGCGGCCACGGCCAGCCCCAGGATGAGGGGCCAGCTCGCGTTCACGAACACGAACTGCAGCGGCGTCTTGAGGGCCACGCCCACGACGACCGCGGTCAGTGCCGCGTACAGGGCCCGCTTGTTGGCCAGTCCGGCGGTCAGGGCGACGACGCCGAACGCGACGGCCGTGCCCAGCACGGCGATGCCCAGGTGCCCGAGGCTCGGATCCAGGATCCAGTCGGTCGCGGAGATGAAGGTCAGCAGTGCCACGTTGCCCACCGTGGCGGCCGCGAACGAGATCCACCGGGTGCGCCGGGTGCCGCCGACGACGGCGGACAGCAGCGCGCCGCCGATCACCGCGAGCACCGCGATCGTGTGCCACGCGATGGTCGGGTCCCGCAGGAAGTCGTTGAAGCCGATCGCGCCCCACACCTTGAGGAGCACCGCCACCCAGAACGAGGGCAGCGAGAAGAGCACGAACGAGAAGAAGGTCACGGCGTAGTCGAAGCGCGTGTACTGACGCAGCGCCGCCACCATGCCCACCAGGACGCCCAGTCCGATGGCCAGCACGATCGCGCCGAACACGAGGGTCAGGGTGCTGGGCAGCGCGGTGCCGATCATCGCGGTGACGGGCTGGCCGGTGCGCCAGCTCACCCCGAGGTCGCCCGTGAGCACGTTGCCCAGCCACAGGAAGTAGCGGATCAGCGGCGGCGTGTCGAGGTTGAGGAGCGCGATGCGCTCGTCGATGAGCTGGCCGGCGTTGGGGGCCGTCGAGAACAGGAGGTCCTCGAGGGGGTCCACCGAGTACGAGAACAGCATGAAGACGATGAACGTGGCGCCGAGCAGCACGAACAGGGACGACAGCAGGCGCCGAGCCAGGAACGTGAGCATCGGGGCCGAGCGCGCGATCCGCGAGCGTCGCGTGGGGACCGGTGCGGCGGGCGCTTCGAGAGCGCTCTCGACCTCGGTCGTCACAGTGGTGGCCATGGGTTCCTTGCCTGTGAGGAAGGGCTGATCAACGGGCGTTTAAGCAATCTTTGCGTGCGCGGGGGGCGACCCCTACGAATGGGGCGCGTCTGACTGAGGGTGTGACGCAAAGCGATCAGGTGGTGGGTGGACGAAAACGGGGGTACCGGGCGCGGCCGCCCGGTACCCCCGCCTCGTGGAAACGGCGTGTCAGCTACCCGCGAGCTCCCACTCCCAGAAGTTCCAGAAGATGGTCGGCGCAAGGGTGCTCGCCGAGACGTTCTGGAGCCGGTCGCTGTGCGCGACGACGCCCGGGTGCTGGAAGAGCGGGAGGCCGTAGCCACCGTGGAAGAGCAGGGAGTCCATCTCGGCCGCCAGGGCGCGCACCTCGGGCGTGGTGTCGTCCGTCGCGACGGAGATCTCGCCCCAGATCTCGTCCACCCGCGCGTCCGAGAACCCGCCGATGTTGTTCAGGCCGCCCGTGACGTAGTTCGCGCGGCCGTTGAGCAGCAGCGTGTTGGTGGACTGCCAGGCGAAGATCGCGGCGTCGAACGTGCCGTCACCGGAGCGCAGGATCGTGCCCCAGTTGTCGTTGCCCGCGTCGATGACGTTGAAGCCGGCCGGGGCGACAGACTCCTGGATGATCTGGAACTGGTTGACGCGGCGGGTCAGCGCCGTGCTGTACAGGATCCGGACGTCGATGGTCTCGGGGAGATCCGGGTAGAGGGCCCGTGCCTGGTCGAGGAGCTCGGCGGCCTTCTCGTTGCTCCCGGCGCCGAAGAACTCCGAGCCGTTCGCGGCCACGGCCTCGGCGTAGCCGGGTGCGCCCGGGACGAACGCGAAGGAGTTGCGCATCGTCGCATCGGGCTGCAGCGGCGTGATGAGGGTGTCCACGATCTGCTGACGCGGGACGGCCGCCAGGAATGCCTGGCGGACCAGGCGCGCCACCTCGGCGTCGCCGCCGTAGGTCGCGGGGTCGAACGGCCCGTAGTTGTTCTGCATGAGGGTGATGTGCTCCCACACCGCCTCCGGCGTCGCCACGTAGCTGATGCGGTCCACGGTGCCGAGGGTCTTCATGACGTCGGCCGTGTTCTCGGGAGAGATGAGGTCCACCTCGCCGTTCTGCAGCGCCGTGACCTGCGCCATCGACTCGCCGATGAAGCGCACGGTGATCTCGTCGACGTGCGGGATCGGACCCCAGTCGAACAGCTCGTTGCGCACCAGTGTGAGGTGCTGGTTCTCGATGAACTCACCCAGGACGAACGGCCCCGTGGACAGGAACATGCGCTCGTCGCTCGGCATCGACGTGAAGTTGAAGCCGTTGTTCCAGGTGTCGGCGATCTTGGCCAGCGCCGCGGTGTCGTTCTCGCGGAAGGCCGCCACGAGGGCGTCCTTCGCCTCCTGCGGGTCCTCGATGTCCAGCGCGATGCCTGCCGTCGCGTGCGCCGCCACCGTGGTGGGGCCCAGCGCCATGAGCCAGTCCGACTGCTCACCGTCGAACGTGAGGGTCAGCGTGCGGCCGTCCTCCGAGATCTCCGGGAACTGCGAGACGAGGCCCATGACGTCGCTCGTGCCGCCGAAGAACACCTGGTCGTCCGCGACGGGCAGCGGGTTGCCCTCGTCGTCGTACTCGACGCCGTCGATGGTGTTGAACTTCGGGTTCTGCGCGCCCCAGGTCAGGATGAGGTCGGCCGCGTCGAACGGCGTGCCGTCCGACCACACGACGCCCTCGTTGACACTCCACTCGACCACCAGCGGGTCCTCGGAGATCGTCGTGATCGTGCCGAAGTCCTCGTTGAACTGCAGCTCGAGGTTGTCGTCGTAGAAGAAGAACCGCGCGTTGGTCATGTACTGGATGTTCGCGTTGGCCGTCGCGTTCACCCCGCGCAGGTTGTTCTGCGAGAAGAAGGGCTCGGGCCACGCGACGGTGACGGACGATGCCGCCGAACCTTCCACGCCGGCAACTTCAGGGGTCGAGCAGGCCGACAGCGCGAGGGCACCCGCCATGGCGGCGGTGATCGCGGCGGCAGTACGCCTGGTCTTCATGGGGAGTCCTGTCATCGAGCGAGCGCGGCGGCCGGGCCCGCGTTGTCAGGGCCCTCCGTCCGCTGCGGGACTCCCAGAATCTAAGGACTGACCTCACCCATTTGTCCGTTTTATCACTTGACCGGGTCTTTACCGTTACCGATCCGTGATATTCGTGCCGCGAGCGCGTCAGACCCCTACCGCCACATGCGCCACCTGAGTGGTCGCGCCGTCGTCGTGCGGGGCAGGTCAGGCCACGGGATCTCAGGCCGCGGGGACCTGCGGGCCGATGTCCAGGCTCGCGCCGGGAATGGCCGCGAGGAGCTCTCGCGTGTACTCCTGCTCCGGGGAGTCGAAGATCGTGTCCGTGGAGCCCTGCTCGACGATCCGCCCGTTCTGCATGACGCAGACCTTGTCCGCGATCTGCCGCACCACCGCCAGGTCGTGCGTGATGAACAGGTAGGACAGGCCCAGCTCCGCTTGGAGGTCGTTGAGCAGGGTGAGCACCTGCGCCTGGACCAGCACGTCGAGGGCCGAGACGGCCTCGTCGAGCACGATCACCTCGGGGTTCAGGGCCAGCGCCCGCGCGACGGCGATGCGCTGACGCTGGCCACCCGAGAGCTCGTTGGGGAAGCGCCGCATCATCGTGGACGGCAGCGCGACCATGTCGAGCAGCTCGCGCACCCGCTTCTCGCGCGCCTTGGCGTCACCCACCTGGTGGACGCGCAACGGCTCCTCGATGGTGCGGTAGATCGAGAACATGGGATCCAGGGACCCGTAGGGGTTCTGGAACACCGGCTGGATCCGCCGCCGGAACCGGAACGCCTCCTTGCCGCGCAGCGACGTGATGTCGACGCCGTCGAACTCGACGGTCCCCGCCGTCGGCTCCAGCAGGCCCAGCACCATGTTGGCCGCCGTGGACTTGCCCGAGCCGGACTCCCCCACGAGCGCCAGGGTGGTCCCGCGGGCCACCGAGAAACTGATCTGGTCGACCGCCGTGAAGTCGGTGCCCGTGCCGGGGCGCGACCCGCGGATACGGAACACCTTGGTGAGGTCCTTGACCTCGACCACGTTGTCGGCGTGCTTGTGCCCGCCCGACTCGGCGTGCGACGCGAGCAGCTCGTCGGTCTCGATGCCCGCGGCGTGCGCGCTCTGGATGCGGCGGCTCGCCAGCGACGGCGCCGCGGCTACGAGGCGCTGCGTGTAGGGGTGCCGCGGTGCGCGCAGGATCTGGCGCGAGGGCCCCGACTCGACGATCTTGCCCTTGTACATGACCACGAGGTGCTCGGCGCGCTCCGCGGCCAGGCCCAGGTCGTGCGTGATGAACAGGACGGCGGCACCCAGCTCCGCGGTCAGCGTCCCCAGGTGGTCCAGGATCGTCTTCTGCACGGTGACGTCCAGCGCCGACGTCGGCTCGTCGGCGATGAGCAGCCGGGGCCGGGCCGCGAGCCCCATCGCGATGAGCGCGCGCTGGCGCATGCCGCCGGAGAACTCGTGCGGGTACTGGCGGGCCCGCCGTTCGGCATCGCCCAGCCCGGCCTCCGCGAGCAGGCCCGCCACCCGGTCGGTGGGCGACGCACCCGTGACGTGCTCCGCCGCCAGCGCCTCCGCCTCGCGCAGGCCCGCCTGCTCCAGGATGCCGACGGCCTGCGCGCGCGTGGTCGAGCCCACGTGGAGCGCCGCCTCGGCCTTCTCGACCGCCTTCTCGGCCACCCCGGCCTGCCGCAGCGCGGCCAGGAGCTCCTTCTTCCCGGCGCTGCCCAGGTAGAGGTCGTCGCCCGACGGCGTCGTCTCGATCTCGACGAGCGCGTCGGTGAGCTGCTGCCGGCGCCGGCGCGTGTCCACACCGTTGGCCTTGAGTGCCTCCTTGATCTGGAACCCGATGCGCCACACCGGGTTGAGGTTCGACATCGGGTCCTGCGGGACCAGGCCGATCTTGCGGCCGCGCAGGTCGATGATCTCCTTCTTGGACGCGCCGACCAGCTCGCGGCCGTCGAACTTGATGGAGCCGCCCGTGATCGTGCCCGTGCCGGGCAGCAGGTTGATGACGGCGTGCGCGAGCGTCGACTTGCCCGATCCGGACTCGCCCACGATCGCCACGGACTGGCCGGGGTAGATCGTCAGGTCGACGCCGCGCACCGCCTGCACCACGCCCTGCGACGTCGTGAAGGAGACCTCGAGACCGGTGACGTCGAGCAGCGGCTGCGCGGGATCCGTCGAGGCGGGAGCGTTGTCAGTGGTCATCGGGTACGCGCCTTCGGGTCGAGGGCGTCGCGCACGACGTCGCCCATCATGATGAAGCCGAGCACGGTCAGGCCGAGGGCCGCGCCCGGGTAGAGCAGGAGCTGCGGGGACGTGCGGATGACCGCCTGGGCCCGGGAGATGTCCCCACCCCACGACACGGTCGACGGCGGCAGGCCCACACCGAGGAAGGACAGGGTCGCCTCCACCACGATGAACGTCCCGAGCGCCACCGTCGCCGTCGCGATCACCGGGGCGATCGCGTTGGGGATGATGTGGCGCAGCAGGATCCCGGAGCGGCTCAGGCCCAGCGCCTGCGCCGCGGTGACGAACTCGTTGTTCTTCACGCTCATCACGGCGCCGCGCGTGATGCGCGCGATCTGGGGCCAGCCGAACACCGCGAGCACGCCCGCGATGAGGAACGTGGTGCGGCTCTCGGAGAAGACGGAGGCGACCAGGATCGCGGCCAGCAGCAGGGGGATCGCGAAGAAGATGTCGGTGATGCGCGACAGGATCGCGTCGAACCACTTGCCGTAGTAGCCGGCGAGCGAGCCGATGATGACGCCGAACACCGACACGCCCAGCGTGGTCAGCACGCCGACCGTGACCGAGGCCCGAGCGCCGAAGATGACGCGCGCATAGACGTCGCACCCCTGGCGGTCGAACCCGAACCAGTGGCCCGCCTCCGGGCCGCCCACCGATCGCGACAGGTCACAGAAGCGCGGGTCGGTCTGGGAGAACACGCCCGGGAAGAGGGCGACGAGGACGACGAGCAGGATGATGGCCGCGGAGACCCAGAACAGGACCCGGCCCCGCATCTGGACCCACGCGTCGCGCCACAGGCTGCTGGGCGCGGACGACTCGTCCGGAGCGTCGACCGCCCCGAGGACCGGCGACTGGTCGAGGTCGGCGAAGAAGTGCGCCTGGCCGGCACGTACCCCGACGGCTGCGCCCTCCGGGACGTCCTCGGTGGGAATGTCGTTGGCAGCGGCGTCAGGCATAACGGATCCTCGGGTCGAGCACGGCGTAGAGCAGGTCCACGATCAGGTTGGAGATCAGGTACACGATCACCAGGAACGTGGTGACCGAGACGATCGTGGGCGCCTCGTGGCGCGTGATGGCGGAGTAGAGCAGGTTCCCGACGCCGGGGATGTTGAAGATGCCCTCGGTGACCACGGCGCCACCGAGCAGGGCTCCCACGTCGGTGCCGATGAACGTCACCACGGGGATCAGCGAGTTGCGCAGCACGTGCACGCGCATCACACGGCCGGTCGACAGGCCCTTCGCCGTCGCGGTGCGCACATGGTCGGCGGTGCGGTTCTCCGCCACCGTCGTGCGCGTGAGTCGCAAGATATAGGCGAACGACGCCGATGCCAGCACGATCGCGGGCAGGATCAGCGTGCGGAACGACACGTTCGACCCGACCGTGGCGGGCACCCAGCCGAGCTTGACACCGAACAGCACCTGGCCGGCGAAGCCGATGACGAAGATCGGCACGGCGATGAGGACGAGCGAGATCACCAGGAACGTCGAGTCGAAGATCCCGCCCTTGCGGATACCGGCCCACAGGCCCACGCCGATGCCGGCCACCGACTCGATGACGAGCGTCATCGCGGCCAGCTTGACGGTGGTGGGGAACGCGGCGGCGAGCAGGTCCGCGACCGGTCGCCGGGAGAACGACATCCCGAAGTCACCGGTCAGCAGGTTGCGCAGGTAGATGCCGTACTGGACCAGGAACGGCTGGTCGAGGTGGTACTGGGCACGGAGCTGCTCGGCCACCGCCGGGGGCAGCCCGCGCTCCCCGCCCAGCGCCGCGATCGGGTCGCCGGGTAACAGGAACACCATCGCGTAGATCAGCAGAGTCGCCCCGAGGAACACCGGGATCATCTGCAACAGCCGTCGGCCTGCGTACCACGCCATCAGCGCTGCCCTTTCGTTCGTGCTTCGAGCCAGGGTGTCACGACGTCACGCCGCTCCGGGACCGCAGCCCCGGAACGGCGTGACGCAGGGTGAATCAGCCTTGCTTGGTGATCAGGTAGTGCAGCGGGACGCTGTTCCAGCCGAACTCCACGTTGCTCACGGCCTCGCTGTAGCCACCGGTCGCGTTGGAGTACCACAGCGGGATCGCCGGCAGGTCCTTGAAGAGCTGCTCCTGCGCCTCCTGGAACTTGGCGTTGGCGGCGTCGACCGAGTCGGCCCGCAGGCCTTCCTCGAGGAGCTTGTCGACGATCGGGCTCGAGTAGTCGCCGTCGTTCGAGCCGGCGCCCGTGCCGTAGATCGGGCCGAGGAAGTTGTAGAGCGACGGGTAGTCCGCCTGCCAACCCGTGCGGAACGCCGTCGTGATCGTGCGGTTCGTGACGTCCGTGCGGAAGGTGGCGAAGTCGGGGTAGCTCTTGCCCTCGGCGTCGATGCCCAGCGTGTTCTTGATCGAGTTGGTGACCGCCTCGACCCAGCCCTGGTGGCCGCCGTCGGCGTTGTAGGCGATGGCGAACGTGCCGTCCCACGGGGAGATGGCGTCAGCCTGGGCCCACAGCTCCTTGGCCTTGTCGGGGTCGAACTTGAGCACCTCGCTGCCCGGGATGCTGTCGGACCAGCCGTCGATCACGGGCGACGTGAAGTCGGACGCCGGAGTGCGGGTGCCCTGGAAGATCACGTCGGTGATCTGCTCGCGGTCGATGGCCATCGAGATGGCCTGACGGCGCAGGTGACCCTCTTCGTCGTCCCCGAAGTGCGGCAGGCGCGCCGGGATCGTGAAGGACTGGAAGATCGCGGCCGGCTGGTTGATCGCGCGGTCGCCCAGGTCGGACTCGAACGTCCCGAACGCGGAGTCCGGAACCGTGTCCAGCACGTCGAGCTGACCCGAGAGCAGGTCGTTGTAGGCCGGCTCGAGCTCGGTGTAGAACTTGATGTCCACACCGCCGTTCTGGGCCTTGCGGTCACCCTGGTACTCGGGGTTCGGCGAGAGCTTCGCCTCGATGTTGTGGGTCCACTCGTCGAGCACGTACGGGCCGTTGCCGACCGGGTTCTCCCCGAAGGCGTCCATGTCGTCGAACGCCGAGTCGGGCAGCGGGTAGTACGCCGAGTAGCCCAGGCGCAGCGGGAAGTCCGACTGCGGCGACGTCAGGGTGGCGGTGAAGGTCAGGTCGTCGACGATCTTCAGGCCGGACATCTCGGTGGCCTTGGGCTCCGCGAACTCCGTGCAGGCGTCGTCGGCGCAGACCGTCGTCTCGTCGTAGCCCTCGAAGATGTTGAAGAAGTAGTTCGAGAGCTGCTGCGGGACGTCCGGGTGCGTCGTCGCACCGAAGTTCCACGCCTTGACGAAGTTCTCGGCGTGCACCGGGGTGCCGTCGGAGAACTTCTGGCCGTCCTTGAGCTTGATCGTCCAGACCGTGTTGTCGTCCGACGTGATCGAGTCGGCGACCTCGTTGTGCGGGGCGCCCTTGGCGTCGTAGTAGACGAGGCCGGCGAAGATCAGGTCGAGGATCTTGCCACCGGACGTCTCGTTGGTGTTGGTGGGGATCAGCGGGTTCTGCGGTTCGCCTCCCCAGGCCGTCACGATCCCGGTCGACCCGCCCTCGGCGGCCGGAGTGGTCTCGTCACCGGAGCCGGAGCCGTTCGATGAGCAGGCGGACAGTGCGAGGGCCCCGACCGCCAGAGCGGCGGTGAGCCCGGCGATTCGCCGATTCTTCATGTTTCTCCTCAGTGAAGGACAGCAGCAGCTTCCTGCCGATGACCGCAACGCGACGAGCAACGGCGCTCGACGCGCCTGGCCCAGACAACGGACCGCTGTGATGTTAGGACACCACGCAGGTCCCGTGTCCACAATGTGAGCGAAGCGGCAACGAACTGTTACCGACTCGGTATAGGCGCTAAAGGGTGCCTTCACCGATTGTGCACCGTCGCCCCGCTCCCGGTCAGGTCGCCGCCACGCCGTGACGCCCGCTGCTCGGTCGGCCACCGGATCGACCACCAGATCGGCCACCGGAGCGGCCACCGGAGCGGCCACCGTGCAGGTCCACCACCCGGTCCGCGCGCTCCACCAGCAGCGGGTCGTGGGTCGCGAGCACCGCCGCCACACCGCGCGCGTGCACCAGCTCGCGCAGCAGCTCCATGATCATGGCCGCGCTCGCGGAGTCCAGCTGGCCGGTCGGCTCGTCCGCCAGCAGCACCCGGGGCTCGGCCACGAGCGCCCTGGCGATGCCCACCCGCTGCTGCTGGCCGCCCGAGAGCTCGTACGGGCGCTGCCTCGCGTGGGCACTCAGCCCCACCGCGTCCAGGGCGGCGGCCACCCGCCGCGTCCGCTCCGCCCCCGGGGTCCGGCGCAGCCGCAACGGCACCTCGACGTTCTCCGCCGCGGACAGCACGGGCACCAGGCCGAACGACTGCAGCACGAACGCCGTCTCCTCGCGCCGCACGCGCAGGGCCTCCGCCTCACCCATCGCCGTGAGCTCCCGCCCACCGGACAGCAGCACCCGGCCCGACGTCGGCCGGTCCAGCCCGCCCAGCAGGTTGAGCAACGTCGTCTTGCCCGAGCCGGACGGGCCGCGCAGCACCACCAGCTCCCCCGGGGCGGCCTCGATCGTCACCCCGTCGACGGCGCGGACCCGGCCGTCGCCCTGGCCGAAGTCCCGCACCAGGGCCTCGCCACGCACCGCGTACGACGTCGTCATCGCTCCTCCTGCCCGCGCTGGTCGCCGGGGTCCACCACGTCTGCGCCCGCGCCCGTGCCGGGGCCGGAGCCGGGGCGCGCCCAGCGCCACACCCCCACATGGTCCGGTTCGAGCGAGAGCCGCACGCGTTCTCGCAGGTCGAGCCGCTCGACGACGTCGGCCGGGAGCTGGAGGCGGCCCACCCGGTCGAGCACCGCGAACTCCTCGGCGACGTGCCGCGTCACGCCCTGCGCGTCCACCTCGGTGCGGCGCAGCACCTCCGTGGAGGTGCGCCCGTCGCGGATGCGCACCGTGCGCGCGACGTGGTCCGCGACCGCCGGGTCGTGCGTCACGATCAGGACGGTGACCCCGATGGCTGCCCCCACGCCGCGCAGCGCCTCGAGCACCTCGGCACTCGTCGCCTCGTCGAGCTCGCCCGTCGGCTCGTCGGCCAGCAGGACGCGCGGCGACCCGGCCGCTGCGACCGCGATGGCCACCCGCTGCTGCTCACCGCCCGACATCTCGTGGGGGCGCCGGTCCGCGACGTGCGCCACCCCGAGCAGGTCCAGCAGCGCCAGCACGTGCGCGCCACGCCGCTCCGCCGCGACGCCGCGCGCCGGGGAGGCCAGGTCGAGGGGCAGGCGCACGTTCTCGGCCCCCGTGAGGTACGGGAGCAGGTTGCGCGACGACTGCTGGCGCACGAACCCGACGGTGCTGCGCTGGTAGCACACGCGGTCACGCCCGCCCATCGTGGTCAGGTCCGTCCCCGCGACGACGGCGGAGCCGCCGGTGGGCCGATCCAAGCCGGACAGGATGCCCAGCAGCGTCGACTTGCCGGACCCCGACGCCCCCACGACGGCCACCACCTCCCCCGGCTCGACGTCCAGGTCGAGGCCCTGCAGGGCCTGCACCTCGACACCGTCGGTCGCGAAGATCCGCACCAGGCCGCGGCAGCGGATCTCCCCACCGCGCGCCGCCCGGACCCCACCCGTCGGGCCCGCCGTCGTCCCCGCTGTCATCGGTCGTCTCCCGTCCGCAGCTGCGCTGCCACGTCTCGCCCGCTCCGCACCGCCACCACGGCGCCCGCCACCACCGCCACCGCCACCACCGCGACGCCCAGGCCCGTCAGCACCACGGGGTCGTGGCGCGCGAGCGGCTGCGCGGACCCCCCGGTCAGGACCGTCAGGTCGACGGCGGCGAGCACCACCGCGGGAACCGCCCACGCCAGGACCGCACCCGCCACGAGCGCCACCACCACCCACGGAGCCGTCTCCCACACCACCAACGACCTGCCCTGACGCGCGCCCGCCCCCAGCGAGCGCAGCACCGCGAGCAGCCGGGCCCGTGCGGGCCCGGCCAGCAGGAGCGTGAGCACCACCGTCATCGCCACGAGGGCGGCCGCGAGCGCCAGCGCCGCCGTGGCGGCCAGGCGCAGGGCACGCGGTGCCGGCGACTGCGCCAGCTCGGCCGCGGTGCCGGCCGCCGTCTCCCAGCGAGCCGTGCCCGTGTCGACGACGGCCGCCAACGCAGGGGGCACGTGCGTCGTCGACCCCACGGCCGTGTCGAGGCGCACGAACGCCACACTCGGCACGTACGTCACGCCCAGCACCTCGGCGGCGCGTCCGGCGTCGACCACCACGAACCTCTGGGCGGGCGGCATGCCCGGCAGGAGGTCGATCGTGCCGACGGAGCGCACCGGCACCGGGTCCTTCGTGGACCCCTGACGGGCGAGCTCGCCCGCGGCTCCCCCCGGCAGACCCGCGCCCGTCGACGCGAGCACCGGCAGCGTGCCGTCGGCGGTCTCCCGGGTCAGCGCCGCGAGCATCGCCGCCGGGACCGCGCCCGGCACGCCGTCCTGGACGCGGGTGAGCTCGGCGGCGTCGACCGCCATCACCGCGACCCGCTCCTGCGGTGCCGGCGCGCCCTGCGAGGTCGACGGGTCCAGCGGCGTCAGGCCGCCCGTGCCGAACCCGCCGAGGGTCGCGACCGCCGCGACGTCCTGTGCCGCCCGCAGGCCCGCGACCTGCTCGGGGCTGATCCATACGTCGGAGACGCGCAGGTCGGCACCGACGTGCTCCCAGGCGGCGTCGGACATCCCGGCGTCCACCGTGGCGCTCAGCACTGACGACGACGCTGCGACGGCCACGCACAGCACCAGGGCGACGGCGGGCAGCACACCACCTGCCGGGTCGCGGCGGGCGCGGGCCGCTCCCAGGAACCCGACCAGGCCGCGCCGCCGGGCCAGTGCGCGTTCCAGCGGCGCGACCAGCCAGGGCAGGGCGCGCACGACGAGCAGGGCCACGGCCAGGCACAGGAGCGCGGGCGCGACGACGACGAGCGGGTCCAGCCGTTCCGCCCCGGCCCCTGCGCCCGCGGCACCGCCGGCCCCCACCGCGCCGCGCGCCACCAGGAGCCCGGTGGACACCGCGGCGGCGATCAGCACCAGCGCCTCGCCGGTCACCCGCCAGGGCCGGCTGCCACCGGCCCCGAGATCGGCACGCCGTCCGACGCCGAGGCGGGCACCCGAGGCCGTGAGCGTCAGCGCGACGGCGGGTGCGAGCCCCGCCCCCAGCGCGAGCAGCACCTGCCCGGCGGTGACGGTGCCCGGGACCAGCAGGAGGCCCACGGCCGTCCCGACCGCCGCCCCGGGCAGGCCCGCGACCGCACCCTCGACGCCCGCCACGGCGCGCACGGCCCCGCCGGACGCGCCGCGGGCGTGGAGCAGCGCGAGGGCCTTCCGCCGTCTCTCGACGACCAGACGCGACCCGAGCGCGAGCACCACGAGCAGCGCCCCGACCGGCCCGGCCGCGGTCACGGCGAGCACCGCGTCCACGCTCACCTGCTGGGCCAGGACGCGGCCGAGCAGGTCCGTCGCGCCCGTGGAGACGCGCACCGGAAGGTCGTCCAGCCCTGAGGACTGCAGCGAGGCGGCCGTGAACCGGCGGGTCTGGTCGAGCAGGGTCCGGGTCTCGGCGCCCGCCACGTCCGACAGGTCCACGGGGTACCACAGCGTGAGCCGCGGCGACCCGAGCGCGAGCGGCAGGATCACCTCGGGCGCCACGGACCCGGCAACCGTGACGGTCGTCCCCGACAACGGGTCCGTGACGATCAGCGGGTCGCCACCGTAGGCGGCGTGCTCGAAGTACCCGTCCGCGCCCGGAACCGGCTCGTAGAGGCCCACCACCACGACGGGCGGGAACGGCGGTGGCAGCTCGTGCACCGAACCCACCGTCCAGCCGATCGCCGTGGCCCCGGCGCGCGAGAGCACGATCTGGGTGGGTGTCACCGGTGCGGCGTCATCGGCGTCGGCGGCGGCCCCGTCACCCCACCGGAAGGTGACCGGGTTCGGGAGCGGCCACGCCCCCTCGACCAGGCGGGCGTGCTCGGCAAGATCGGGCGCGGCACGCAGCACGAGCGCGACGGCGGAGATGCCGAGGCCCGAGGCCGGCGCGGCAGGCACCTCGGGGGCCGAGACCGTGACGTGCGGCGGCCCGACAGTGCCGCGCAACGGCTCGGGCAGGCCTCGGCGGACCTCCTCCAGCCAGGTCAGCACCCGGTCCCAGGGCGGCGCGGTCGGCACGTCCGAGGCCCGGTCCGTGAACGAGCGCGGTGCGCCCGTGGGGGTCAGCCGCAGATCGCGGGACACCGCGGAGATCTGGCTCGCCGCGTGGTCCAGCATCGCGCCGTGCCACCGGTCGACGGCGCGCGGCAGCACCGTCAGGACGAGTGCCGCCACCAGCGCGACGGCCGCGAGCACGGCCGCGGCGCCCCACGACGCGCGCAGCCCCCGGCGCACCAGGAGCCACAGCGTGCCCAGGCTCATCGCACCTCCTCGCGGTACGTGGTGTCCCGCACCTGCGCCCGCACGCGTGCGCCCGCCGCCACCGCGACGCCGACCACGCCGACGACCAGCGCCCCGGTCAGCGCGCCGGCCGGCGCCGCAGCCCACGCGAGCACGGCCGGCGGTACCTGGTCGACCCCCGTCACCGTGCTCAGCACCAAGCCCGGTGCCACCCCCGCGCCGAGCGCCCACCCCCCGACGACGCCGAGCACCGCGCCACCCACGACGACGACACCGAGCTCGACGGCCCGTGACCGACCCTGCACGCGCGGCCCCACACCGATCGAGCGCAGTGCCACGACCTCACCCCGCCGGGCTCGCAGGCCCGCGTCGGCCGTGACCCCCACGCCCAGGACGGCAAGGGCCACGACGCCCGCGGCGGCGATCCACGTGGCCGCACGCACCGGGCCGGAGGCATCCGCGCCGGGAGCCGCCGTCGCCGGGGTCACCACGGTGGTGCCGGGCAGCGCCTCCTCGACGGCGGCGGCGACCCGGCGAGCCGCGGCGTCGTCGGACGCGGACCACGCCCCGGCCCGAACCTCGG
Organism: Xylanimicrobium pachnodae JCM 13526 = NBRC 107786; assembly: GCA_001592145.1. Lineage (GTDB taxonomy): Bacteria > Actinomycetota > Actinomycetes > Actinomycetales > Cellulomonadaceae > Xylanimonas > Xylanimonas pachnodae. The sequence goes on from BCWJ01000004.1 coordinate 195,029, forward strand.
CCACGTCCGCCCAGACCTCGGCCGGGGCGGGGAGCTGCATGCGTGAGCGCAGGAGCGCCGCGTTGAGGTGGGCCAGATCCGCCATGGCCACCGCCGGCCGCAGCGCGCCGGGCATCGCCTCCACGGTGCCGCCCACCACGATCGGCACCCGCACCCCCAGCGCACCGAGCTCGAGGCGATCCCCGGTGCGCACGCCCAGGTCCGTGGCCAGCGAGGTGGTCACCACGGCCGCGACGGGGGCCGTGCCCAGGGCTGCGGGCGCAACCCGCAGCCGGTGGCGGGACCTGCCCGTGACCAGCAGGTCCGCACCCAACCCGGCGGCCTCACCGGCGCCCGTGCCCGAGCCCGCGCTCGCCCCCGCACCCGTGCCCGCCCCCGTGTCGCCCAGCACGGTCGTCCACGACGCTGTGAGGTCCACCGGTTCCCGGTGGTCCTGAACCAGCGCCGCCACGCCGTCGACGGCGAACCGGAGCTGGAGCGCCTCACGGGCGCCGACGACGTCGAGGTCCAGAGCGACCAGTCGCCAGCCGTGCGCGGGCCTGGGGAGCTCGAGGCGGATCGTCGACGAGGTGGGCCCCGGGCCTCCCTCGGTGAACGCCCCCAGGGGGAACCCCGCCAGCGCCCCGTCGGCGCGAGCCAGCCACAGCGTGGCGGCGGGGAAGCCGGGAGGCTCGTCGGCGCCGCCCACCGTCGGGGTGCCGTAGGCCGTGCCCGCGAGCGCCACGCTCGCCGTGACGCCCACCTCGAGCGCCGTCGTCCCGTCGGGCAGCGTGGGCGCCCCCGGGAACGGGTCTGCGCCACCACGCAGGACGCCGTCCACCGTGGCGGCGTCGGACGCCCGCGTGGTCCGCACGACGCCGGCTGCGGCAGCGGCCGGGACCGCGAGCACCGTGGGCTTGACGTGCTGGACCGACGTCTCCAGCCGCAGCACCGGTACCGCGGCGTCGACCCCGGTCACGGCGGCCACGACATCGGCGTCGGCCCCGGTCAGCCCCTGCGCAGGGGTGACACCGGAGCGGGTCACCCGCACGTCGGCGCCCGCGGCCAGCACCCCGACGTCGCCCGCCATGCGCTGTGCCGTGCCCGCGTACACACCCGCGAACGCAGCCGACCCGGCGGCGAGCACCACGAGCACGAGCGGCACCGCGGAGGCGACCAGGCGCCGCCCCGCCTGACGCACCGTGACGACGGCGAGGCCCGGATGGCGCGCGACCACCCGCTCCGCCAGCCGGGCCAGAGGACCCAGCACCGCCACGGCCACCACCACGAGCGAGGCGAGCACCAGAGCCGGCGCGGAGGCAGCGAGAGGGTCGGTGCGCGTCCCGCCGTCGGCCGCGACGACCAGCGGTGAGCCGTAGCGCCGCAGCTGCACCAGAGCCACCAGCGCGACCAGCACCGTGAGGACGACGACGCCGCCCGTCGCGACCTGGCGCGCCCGACCCGACCGGTCCGCGAGCGACCGGCGGGCCGCGGCGTGCACGCCGATCGCCGTCGTCGCCGAGAGCAGGATCGCCGCGACCAGCGCCACGCAGGCCCCCACGACGACGAGCAGCCACGGCTCGGCGGGCCGCCCCGCACCGCGCAGCACGGCAGCGGCCACCACCGTGCCCGCACCCGCCCCGATCAGGCACACGACGGCAGCCTCGGCCACCGCGAACGCGGACACCTGCGCCGGGCCCGCGCCGCGGGACAGCAACAGCTCGGTCTCCGCGCGCCGCTCCTGGCCGAGCAGGCGGCCCACCTGCGCCACCGTGACCAGTGCGGCCACCACGAGCAGCGCCACCGGCACACCCGCTCCCGCCACCACCGCCGTGCGGGCGGCCGGCACCGCGGCCGCCCCGGACCGGACCACCGCCAGCGTGGCCACGAGCATCGCCGCCAGCACGGCGACGAGCGCCCCGACCAGCGCGAGCAGCGCGCGTTGCGTCCCGGCTCGGCGGGCCAGCAGCACGGCTCTGCTCACGAGATGGTCACCTCTGCGACGACGACGTCCAGAATCGCTCCGGGCACCATACCGACCGCGTGCCGCCCCGTCCCCTCGCTCACCCCGGTGCGGCGGCGGCATGCGCACGCTCGTACTGCGCACGCGAGTCCTGCACGGCCTTGACCGCCGCGTCGAGCGCCTCCGCCGCAGCCCGCTGCCGAGCCACGACGGCGGCCGCGACACGCTCGAGCGACCGCGCGGTGTCCACCCCGGCCCCCGCGGGCACCGGCCGGATCGCCGCGGGCGGCGCCACCGTGTCAGCCACCGTGATCGCGGCGGACAGCGCCGTCAGCGTCGTCGGGTCGGCCACCGTGCCCTCCGCGTCGGTGAGCAGCTCACGCGCGACGTCGATCTGGACGGACAGCTCGTCGCGCTCCACGCCCCACCGGGTGACGTGCTCCGCCGTCGCCGCCGTCGCCGCGTGCACCTGGCGCACCGTGTCCAGCCGCGACCATGCCAGGCACGCACCGAGCACCACCAGCACGACGACCAGGAACGCCGACGCCCGGCGCCGCCGGTAGGTCCACTCCGACGCAGGAGCGACGGGTCGCCGGGGCACGTCGAGGACGGCTCCCACCACGACCACCTCCGCGTGCGAACACCACCTGTCGACGCGACAGTCTCAGACCCCCACGGCCCGGCGCAGCACCGTGGCGCGCACCTGGCGCCCGGTGCGCGATCAGGGTCTACCCGTCGCGGCGACCGCCTCAAGTCGCGGCTCGATCGACTCGGCCGTGGGGTTGACGGCAAACGATGGGCTGAGGGTCCAGGAGCCGCGGTCGGCGAGGAAGCCGTGGTTGCGCAGATGGTCATCGGTGTTGCCGAGTGCGACATCGGCGACAACCCGATCGAACAACTCGTGGTGATCCGACCTGGGCGAGCGCGAAAGGTCCCTCATGGCTCCTGCGATGTCGGCGTAATCACGGGAAGTCCAGATCGTCCAGCCGACGCGGAACACGGTCTTCGGCGCGGGCGCGCGAACGCTCCGCCTTCTCGATCAGGTTCCGGCCCCATCGGTCCGGCGCGCTGTCCGCGAAGGCACGCACGAGCCCGGTCTGGTGCTGCGCGCCGGAGACCAGCGGCGCCGGAACGTCCTCCAACGCATCCGGACGCGTTCGCACCGCGACGGTGCGGTGAGGCCTGGTCACGCAACCTTCAGCGGCGTGATCGCTGCGATCTGCGCCGCGGCACGATCCTCCGCCAGGTCCAGCTCCTACCGCATCTGCAGGTTGAGCCAGAGCTGCGCCGAGACGCCGAAGTAGCGCTGGAGACGCAACGCCGTATCGGCCGAGACTCCACGCTTGCCGTGCACGATCTCGTTGATCCGGCGCGGCGGGACCCCGATGGCGACGGCAAGCTTGTTCTGTGTGATCTCGAAACCCTCGATGAAGTCCTTCATGAGGACCTCACCGGGGTGGATCGGCGGAGTCTTGTCCGTGGTAGTCAACGATCTCCACCTCCTCGGGCCCAGCAGCGGTCCGCACGAAGCAGATCCGCCACGGATCGTTGATCCTGATGCTGTGCTGTCCGGCGCGGTCGCCCGTTCCCGAACGACCTGATCACGCGACCAGCGGATCACGAGGGCCGTCAATAACGCTAGACGTTGAACCTGAACTCCACCACGTCGCCGTCGGCCATCACGTAGTCCTTGCCCTCGATGCGGGCCTTGCCCGCCGCGCGCGCCGCCGCGACCGAGCCGGCCTCGACCAGGTCCTCGAAGCCGATGACCTCGGCCTTGATGAAGCCGCGCTCGAAGTCGGTGTGGATGACGCCGGCGGCCTGCGGGGCCTTCCAGCCCGTGCGGATCGTCCAGGCGCGCGACTCCTTGGGGCCGGCCGTGAGGTAGGTCTGCAGGCCGAGGGTGTGGAAGCCGACCTTGGCGAGCTGGTCCAGGCCTGACTCCTCCTGACCGTTGGCCTCCAGCATCTCGCGGGCCTCGTCCTCGTCGAGCTCGACCAGCTCGGACTCGAACTTGGCATCCAGGAAGATCGCGTCGGCGGGGGCCACCAGCGCGCGCAGGCGATCCTGCATCGCGGCATCGGCGAGGCCGTCGTCGTCCGTGTTGAACACGTAGATGAACGGCTTGGCGGTCATGAGCTGGAACGACGCGATGTCGGCCAGGTCCAGGCCGGCGGCCTTGGCACCCTGGAAGAGCGTGGTGCCGGCCTCCAGGATCGCCTGCGCCTTCTTGCCGGCCTCCAGGAGGGCGGGGTCACCCTTCTTGATCTTGACCTCCTTCTCGATGCGCGGCAGCGCCTTCTCGAGAGTCTGGAGGTCCGCCAGGATGAGCTCGGTGGCGATGGTCTCGATGTCGCCCTCGGCGTCCGTGGACCCCTCGACGCGGATCACGTCGGGGTCGGAGAACACGCGGGTGACCTGGCAGATCGCGTCCGCCTCGCGGATGTTCGCGAGGAACTTGTTGCCCAGGCCCTCGCCCTCCGACGCGCCCTTGACGATGCCGGCGATGTCGACGAAGGACACCGTGGCGGGCAGGATGCGCTCGGACCCGAAGATCCCCGCGAGCACGTCCAGGCGCGGGTCGGGCAGGGGAACCACGCCCACGTTGGGCTCGATCGTGGCGAACGGGTAGTTCGCGGCGAGCACCTGGTTGCGGGTCAGGGCGTTGAACAGGGTGGACTTGCCGACGTTGGGCAGGCCGACGATGCCGATGGTAAGGGCCACGGGCGGCAAGTCTACGGGGCGTCGCCGCCCGCCAGCGTGGCAAGGTCGCGCAACGCGAACCGCAGGTGCTCCCACTCCTCGTTCCCGACGACGCCCAGGCAGCGTGCCACCGTCCGCGAGCGGCGGTACTCCTCCGGGGCGTCGTCGGCCCACGGAGGCAGGCCGCGCGACGCCCCGGCGAACGTCTGCGCCGTCTGCGCGGCCAGGACGGCGCGCACCTGGGCGACCCGCTCGGCGCGCACCGCCAGCACGTCCTCCCACAGCGGCGTCGCCGTGACGTCGATGCCGAGCCCCGCCGCCTGCGCGTCCCACTCGGTGAACGGCAGGCCCAGCGGGCTGAACGCGTCAGCCAGCCCGAGCACGGCGTGCCGCACCCATCCGTCGGTGGCGAACACGAGGTGGCGCAGCGTCTGCGCCACCGACCACTCGCCACCCACCCTCACGTCCCGCAGCTCCGGGTGGGCCGTCGCCTGCTCGATGACCGCGGACCAGCGCTCCTGGGCGGCGTCGTAGGCGGCGAGCTGCTCCACCGGGTCCGGCGACCTGCGCTGGGCGCGACCCGGGAACCGAGCGTTGAGCGCCGCCTCCACGAGCGGTGCGACGGCCACCCCGTTGACGGTCAGCCCGATGAGGTTGCCGTCGATCTCGGCATCCTCGAGGTCGACACCGCGAAACACCGCGCCGGTGAGGACGGACTGGTCGAACCTCGCCCCCGAGAGGTCGCAGAGCCGGAACTCGGCACCTTGAAGGCCGGCCTCGACAAAGCGTGCGCCGCGGACGTCGTCGTCACCGGTGAACTGGACCATGCACCCGACGCTACGCCGGGGCGCCCACACCCGTCCCGGCCCGCCCCGAGAGCCGGTCAGGAGTAGGACAGCACCCGCTGGAGCAGCTCGGGCGCGCGGCGGTCGTACACCCGTGCCCCCCACCGCACCCCGCCCAGCAGCGCCGCGACCCCTACGGCGAGCGCGACGACGCACGCCACCCAGCCGAGCACCGGTTCGGCCAACCCGATCGCCAGCCCCGACAGCACGAGCGCGGGGGCCGAGACCAGCAGGGTCAGGCCCATCCCCACGCCCTGGGCGACCATCGTCGCGCCGGTGGCACCCTGCGGCTGTTTGAACGGGCTCTCCCCCGGCTTGGGGACCGGGTACAGCCAGCGGGCGCTCACCAGGCTCGACACCCCCGTGGACGCCCCAAGGGTCCCCAGGCTCAGGCCCACGAGCGGGGCGAACCACTCCCACCGGCCCGTCAGGGCGGTCGTGATCACGGCGAGCACGATGATGACGGGGACCCCGGCCATCAGCACGGGCAGCGCGCGGCCCCACCGGTCGGTCCGGCCGTCGATACCCGTCGCGACGTGGAGCGCGAACGCCGTGTGGTCGTAGGCGATGTCGTTCGAGATCCCGAACCCGAGCATCCATCCCGTCATCGGCGCGGCGATCAGCACGACCTCCGGTGCGTCACCGCCGCCGGCGAACCACATGATCACCGGCAGCAGAGGAATCACCACGAACGACATCGAGTAGCGGGGGTCACGCCGCCAGTACGTGGCGGCGCGCGCTGCGACGGCACCCACCGGTGTCGCGGGAACGCGGTCGAACCAGCCGAGCCCCTTGCCCCGCGCCCCCTTGCCGGCCGTCTCGCGCGGCGACTCGAACGATCGTGCCAGCGCGCGCTCCCACGCCCACGCGGCGAGCACCACCGACGCGACCGCGATCAGCAGACGGGCCAGCGCGCCGAGCCAGTCGGCGTCGTGCACCGCCACCGCCAGCCCCCAGGGGGCCCCGAGCGGAGTCCACCCGAGCCACCCGGCCAGCTCGGCGACGGTCCCGGAGAGGGCACCGGCCTCACCGGCGGCCTCGGCCGCCTGCCGCGAGAACCAGGTGAAGATCGGGCCCATGAGCATGATCGGCAGGATCGTGACCGCGGCCATCACCTCGCGGGAGCGGCGCGACTCGAGCAGCGGGCTCAGCACGGTCGTGATCGCGCGCGACCCCACGACGCACAGCGCGACCGCGAGGACGGCGCCGACGAGGGCCGCGACCACCACGAGTGGCGTGCGCCACCAGGCGAACGCCGCGCCCACGAGGGTCACGAGGGTGGCGATCCCGGGTATCGAGACGACACCCACCACGGCGAGCCCGGCGACCAGGTTCCAGCGCCGGATGCCGAAGGTGATGAACCGGTGCGGGTCGAGGGTGGCGTCGACGCCGTACAGGAACACGGGCACCAGCCACCAGGCGAGCACCACGACCGCGCCGACGATCACGAACACGTTCCCGGCACCGTGCGCGTTCGCCGTTCCCCCCGCGATCGCGCCGACGACGACGCCGAACACCACGGAGACCGCGTACAGCGCGCCGACGACGAAGCCGATGGTCTGCCACACGCTCCGCCGGAACGTGTTGGCCATGAGGGTCAGCTTGAGGCGGACGAGCTGCGCAACCACGCCAGGCCCTCCCCTTCCTTGCGGCCACCCACCAGGTCCACGAACCGGTCCTCCAGCGACTGACCGGCCCGGACGGCGTCGACCGTGCCCGCGGCGAGCACCCTGCCCTGCGCGACGACGGCGACGTGCGAGCACATGCGCTGCACCAGGTCCATGACGTGGCTGGAGACGACGACGGTGCCGCCGTCGGCGACGTACGCGTGCAGGATGTCGCGGATGTTGGCGGCGCTGACCGGGTCCACGGCCTCGAACGGCTCGTCCAGCACGAGCACGCGCGGGGCATGGATCATCGCGGACGCGAGCGCGACCTTCTTGGTCATGCCTGCGGAGTAGTCGACGACGAACGTGTCGCGGTCCGCGGTGAGGTCCATGGCGCGCAGCAGGTCCTCGGTGCGCTCCGTGACCGTGGCCCGGTCCAGGCCGCGCAGCAGGCCCGCGTAGGTGATGAGCTGAGCGCCCGTGAGGCGGTCGAACAGGCGCACGCCGTCAGGCAGGATGCCCAGTCTGCGCTTGGCCGCGGCGGGGTCCGTCCACACGTCGGTGCCGTGCACGGCGGCGGTGCCGAAGTCGGGGCGCAGCAGGCCCGTGGCCATGGACAGCGTGGTCGTCTTGCCCGCGCCGTTGGGGCCGACGACGCCGTAGAACGACCCGGTGGGCACGTCGAGGGAGACGTCGGCGACGGCGATCTTCTGGCCGAACCTCTTCCACAGGCCGCGCAGGCTCAGGGCGGCGGACGGGTCGGGCGGCGGAACCGAGGGTGCGGGCTGGTGGGATGGCGCGGAAGGCTGCGAGGCGGGCTGCGGGGCAGGCACGGACAGTGTGATCACCTGTCTTGTCGGCGGGGTTCCTGCGCACAGTAGTGGCCCGCACCGACACCCGCCAGGGATCTGCCGCCGATCGCACGGCGTGGCACGGACGGCCCATGATGCACGCCCTCGGGCATGTCGCCGGGCTGTGTCGGTACCTCGTGCCACGCTGCCAGCATGACGACGACGACCTGGATCCTCCTCCTGCTCGGCGCCCTCACGGTGGGTGTGCTGGTCGGCTGGTTGCTGGCCGCCAACCGGGCGGGGGCGGCCCGGCGCTCCGCGGACCTCGAGGTGGCCGGCAGGCACGCCGAGAACGAGGGCCTGCGCCGCGAGGCGGCGGGCCTGCGGGAGCAGGTCTCCCTGGTCCGGGCGGACGCCGAGCAGCGGATCGCGGCGCTGCGCGAGGACGCCGAGGCCCGCGCGGCGCAGTCCCGCGCCGACGCCGAGGCCCGGCTCGCGGAGCTCCGCGCGGAGACGGAAGCCCGCCTCGCGGCCGCGAAGGCCGAGGCGGACGAACGGGTGCGCGAGGTCAAGGCCGACCAGGAGGCGGAGAAGCAGCGCTTCCAGACGGTGGCGAGCGACGCGCTCCAGGCCAACACGAAGCAGTTCCTCGACCTCGCCGCGGAGCGCCTGCAGGTCTCGACGGTCAAGAACGAGGAGGCGCTGGCCCAGCGCGAGCTCGCGATCAAGGCCCTCGTGGACCCCCTCTCGGAGTCGCTCAAGGCCGTGCGCACCGAGGTGGCCCAGGCCGAGAAGGCGCGCATCGAGGGGCAGTCGACTCTCACGGAGAACCTGCGTCTGCTAACCGTCGCGAACGCCGAGCTGTCCAAGGGCACGGGCGACCTGGTGACCGCGCTGCGCTCGTCGCAGACCCGCGGCGCCTGGGGTGAGCTGCAGCTGCGCCGCGTGGTCGAGGCCGCCGGCATGCTCAAGAACGTCGACTTCGAGGAGCAGGCGTCGGTCACGACGGACGACGGGAAGCTGCGCCCCGACATGGTGGTGCACCTCGCGGGCGGCAAGCACGTGGTGGTCGACTCGAAGGTCGCGTTCCTCGGGTGGCTGGAGGCCCAGCAGGCGGACGACGAGGCGTACCGCGAGCAACGGCTCGACGCGCACGTGCGCCACCTGCGCAAGCACATCGACGACCTGGCCGGCAAGGAGTACTGGGAGCAGTTCTCCCCCGCCCCGGAGTTCGTGGTGATGTTCGTCCCGGCGGAGGCGTTCCTGTCGGCGGCCGTGGAGCGTGACGCCGGGATCATGGAGTACGCCGCCCGCAACAACGTCATCATCGCGACGCCGATGACGATGCTCGCGCTGCTCAAGACGGTCGCGTACGCGTGGCGGCAGGAGGCGCTGGCCGAGAACGCGCAGAAGGTGCTCACCGTCGGCAAGGAGCTGTACTCGCGGCTGGTCACCATGACGGGCCACATCACCCGCACGGGCAACGCGATCGCCTCGGTCACCAAGCACTACAACTCCATGATCGGCTCGCTCGAGAGCCAGGTGCTCACCTCGGCGCGGCGCATGGTCGCGCTCGACGTCGTCGACGAGTCGAAGACGATCGAGGAGCTGACGGGCATCGATGCGACCCCACGCCCCATCGTCAAGCCCGAGCTGCTGGCCGCGGAGGCGGAACGGGTGGTGGCGATCGAGTCGCTGGCGGCCGCCGACCGCAAGGCGCTCAAGGACCTCCAGGCGGACGACGACGCGGCGGCCGGCTGACCGCGGCCAGCCCCCTCGTCGGTTGAGCCTGTCGAGACCGCGGCAGGCTCAACCACCGGGTTGGGCTCAGCCGGCGGTGCGGCGGGTGCGCAGCTCCGGCGGCAAGGAGAAGACCAGGTCCTCAGCCGCGGTCGACACCTCCTCGACGCTCGCGAAGCCGTGCCGGGCCAGGTGAGCGATCACGTCCTGCACCAGGATCTCGGGCACCGACGCGCCCGACGTGACGCCCACGGTCCCGGCGTCAGCGAGCCACCCGTCCTCGATCTCCGCGGCGCGGTCCACGCGATACGCGGCCCCCGCACCGGCCTGCCGGGCCACCTCGACCAGCCGCACCGAGTTCGACGAGTTCGCCGAGCCCACGACGATGACGACGTCGGCGTCGGGGGCGATCTTCTTGACCGCCACCTGGCGGTTCTGGGTGGCATAGCAGATGTCGTCGCTGGGCGGGTCCTGGAGGGACGGGAACCGTTCGCGCAGGCGGCGCACCGTCTCCATGGTCTCGTCCACGGAGAGCGTGGTCTGCGAGAGCCACACCACCTTCGCGGGGTCACGCACCACCACGTGGTCGACGTCGTCGGGGCCGTTCACCACCTGCACGTGCTCGGGCGCTTCCCCTGCGGTGCCCTCGACCTCCTCGTGCCCGGTGTGGCCGATCAGCAGGATGTCGTAGTCGCCCTTCGCGAACCGGACCGCCTCCCTGTGCACCTTGGAGACCAGCGGGCAGGTGGCGTCGATGGTGGCCAGGGAGCGGGCGGCCGCGGCCTCACGCACGGCGGGCGACACCCCGTGGGCGGAGAACACGAGGCGCGCGCCGGCCGGCACCTGCTCGGTGTCGTCGACGAAGATCGCGCCGCGCTCACGCAGGGTCTCCACGACGTGCTTGTTGTGGACGATCTCCTTGCGCACGTAGACCGGCGCCCCGTACTTCTCCAGCGCGGTCTCGACGGCGACGACGGCGCGGTCCACCCCGGCGCAGTACCCGCGCGGGGCGGCGAGCAGCACGCGCTTGGCGGAGGCAGGGGCGGCGGGAACGGTCACCGGACCAGTTTAGGTGGGGGCGTGTCGGCGGCATGGGGCAGGCTGGGCCCGTGACCTCAGCCGCGCCCCCGCCCACCTCGCCCGAGTCGCCCTGGTCGGTCGCCGTCGTCTCCGAGAAGGTGCGCGGGTGGATCGCGCGGCTCGGCGACGTGTGGGTCGAGGGCCAGGTGGTGCAGTTCCGACGGCGCCCCGGGGCGTGGATGCAGTACCTCACGCTGCGCGACGTGGACGAGAAGGTCTCGTTGACCGTCTCGGTGCAGACGTCGGTGCTGAGCGCGTCCACGGCCACGATCGAGGAGGGCGCGCGCGTCGTGGTGCACGCCAAGCCCGACTTCTTCAAGGGCAACGGCTCGTTCTCGCTGCGGGCCGCGGAGATCCGGCCCGTCGGGGTGGGCGAGCTGCTGGCCCGGATCGAGCACCTGCGCCGCATCCTGGCGGCCGAGGGCCTGTTCGACCCGTCGCGCAAGGTCCCGCTGCCGTTCCTGCCGCAGGTGGTCGGCCTGGTCACGGGCCGCAACTCGGACGCCAAGCATGACGTGATGAAGAACGCGCAGCAGCGCTGGCCGCAGGTGCGGTTCGTGGTGCGTGAGGTCGCGGTGCAGGGCACCTCGGCGGTGCGCGAGGTCAAGGCGGCGATCGCGGAGCTCGACGGGCTGCCCGAGGTCGAGGTCATCGTGGTCGCGCGCGGGGGCGGCGCCCTGGAGGACCTGCTGCCGTTCAGCGACGAGTCGCTGGTGCGCGCCGCGGCCACCTGCCGCACCCCGCTCGTCTCCGCCATCGGGCACGAGCAGGACTCCCCTCTGCTCGACCTGGTCGCGGACCTGCGCGCGTCCACCCCCACCGACGCCGCCAAGCGCGTGGTGCCCGACGTCGCCGAGGAGCGCCGCCGCATCGAGCAGGCGCGCGTCACCATCCGGCACGCGGTGCGTTCGCGCGTCGAGCGGGAGCAGCACGGCCTCGACGCCATGCGCACGCGGCCCGTGCTGGCCCGCCCGCAGTCGATGGTCGAGTCCCGCGAACGCGACATCGAGTACCGCATCACCCATGCGCGTCATGTGCTCAACGCCGCGCTCCTGACGGCGTCCGGAGAGATCGGGCGGCTGGAGGCGCAGGTCCGCACGCTCTCGCCCGCCTCGACGCTGGAGCGCGGCTACGCCGTCGTCCAGCGCGCGGACGGGCACGTGGTCCGCTCCCCCGACGACGCCGCCGCCGGCACGGGGGTGCGGCTGCGCCTCGCGCACGGCGAGCTGGCCGCGACCGTGGACGGGGGCGCGTGACGGGGCGCGCGTCTTCGGGAGTGAGACGCCTCTTGGTGCGCGGATAGTTGCCGCTAGCATCCATCGCGTGACAACGACGCGCACCGCACCAACCCGTACCCGTACCCCTGCCGACCGGAACGCGGTGCTCGCCGTCACCGTCTTCCCGCTGCTGGTGATCGCCGCCGGCGCGGCCGGCTTCTTGCTGCCCGGGACGTTCGCGCCGGTCACCTCCTCGGTGCCCTATCTGCTCGGCGTCGTGATGTTCTGCATGGGCGTCACGCTGACGCCACCCGACTTCGCCCGGATCGCGCGCCGCCCCTGGGTGGTGCTGCTCGGCCTGGTGGCGCACTACGTGATCATGCCGCTGGCCGGCTGGCTGATCGCGCACGCGCTGGGCCTGTCACCCGCGCTCGCCGTGGGCGTCATCCTGGTGGGGTGCGCGCCCAGCGGGACGGCGTCGAACGTCATGGCGTACCTCGCCAAGGGTGACGTGGCGCTGTCCGTGTCGGTGGCGACGCTCTCGACGCTCCTGGCCCCGCTCCTCACCCCGCTGCTCACGCTGTGGCTGGCGGGGCACTACCTGCACGTTCCCGCGGGGGCCATGTTCCTCGACATCGTCAAGACGGTGCTGCTGCCCGTCATCGTGGGAGTGCTCGTGCGCGCGGTCGCAGCGCGGTGGGTCGACCGCCTGTCGAACGCCTTCCCGTGGATCTCGGTCGCCGCGATCGCCGTGATCGTCGCCGCGGTGATGGGCAACAGCGCCGACGCCTTCCGCACCTCGGGCCTGCTCGTGCTCGCCGCCGTCGTGCTGCACAACGGGTTCGGCCTGTTCCTCGGCTACCTGGCGGGGCGGGCTGCACGACTCGACCACCGGGCCCGCCGCGCACTGGCGTTCGAGGTCGGCATGCAGAACTCAGGCCTCGCGGCGTCCCTCGCGGCGGCCCATTTCGCGACCATGCCGGCCGCTGCGCTGCCGCCGGCGGTGTTCTCGGTGTGGCACAACATCTCCGGCGCGCTCACCGCGGCCTGGCTCGCACGCAAGCCGCTGCCCGAGGCTGAGGCGGCCGCCGTCACGGAGCACGCCACGGCGGCCGCCTGACGTCCCCGCCGGGCCACACCCCGGCGTCAGCGGGCGCGCTCCACGCGGCGTTCGTCCCAGACGGGCTCGGGGGTCTCGCGCACGACGCCGTCGGAGCCGAACACCAGGAACCGGTCGAAGGTGCGGGCGAACCAGCGGTCGTGGGTGACGGCGAGAACGGTGCCCTCGAAGGCTTCGAGCCCGTCCTGGAGCGCTTCGGCCGACTCCAGGTCGAGGTTGTCGGTGGGCTCGTCGAGCAGCAGCGCGGTGCAGCCCGAGAGCTCCAGGCGCAGGATCTGGAACCGCGCCTGCTGCCCGCCGGAGAGGCGGTCGAAGGGCCGCTCGGCCGCGACGGTCAGCTCGTAGCGCCGTAGGGCCGACATGGCCGCGCCCAAGGGAAGCGCGTGATCGGTCCACAGGATCTCGACGAGCGGGCGCCCGAACAGCTCGGGGTGGGCATGGGTCTGCGCGAAGTGCCCGGGCACCACTCGAGCCCCGAGCTTCCACGCCCCGGTGTGCGCGACGTCCTGCCCGGCGAGCAGCCGCAGGAAGTGCGACTTGCCGGAGCCGTTGGAACCCAGCACGGCGACGCGCTCGCCGTAGAACACCTCCAGGTCGAACGGCTTCATGAGCCCGGTCAGCTCCAGGGCGGAACACGACACGGCGCGCAGGCCGGTGCGCCCGCCGCGCAGCCGCATGGTGATGTCCTGCTCGCGCGGCGGCTCGGGCGGCGGCCCGGCCTCCTCGAACTTGGCGAGCCGGGTCTGGGCGGCGCGGTACCGGGAGGCCATGTCGTGCGAGACGGCGGCGGCCTGCCGCAGCGTGAGCACCAGCTTCTTGAGCTGGGCGTGCTTCTCGTCCCACCGACGCCGCAGCTCCTCGAACCGGGCGAACCTCTCCCGGCGTGCCTCGTGGAACGTGGCGAACGAGGCACCGTGCACCCAGGCGTCGGCGCCGGTGGGTGAGGCTTCGAGCGCGACGACACGGTCGGCGGCCCGCGCGAGCAGCTCGCGGTCGTGGCTGACGAACAGCACGGTCTTGCGGGTGGCCCGCAGCTGCTCCTCCAACCAGCGCTTGCCGGGAACGTCGAGGTAGTTGTCGGGCTCGTCGAGCAGCAGCACCTCGTCCGGGCCGCGCAGCAGCGCTTCGAGCACCAGCCGCTTCTGCTCACCGCCGGACAGGGTGCGCACCTGGCGCCACTGGGCCTTGTCGAACGGCACCCCGAAGGCCGCCATGGTGCACTCGTCCCAGGTCGTCTCGGCCTCGTAGCCGCGCGCGTCGGCCCAGTCGGCGAGCGCCTGCGCGTACGCCATCTGGGCGGGTTCGTCGTCGTCCTCGAGCATGCGCGTCTCGGCGGCGTCGACGGCGCGGGCGGCGTCGCGGATGTGCGGCGTGGCCACGGAGACGAGCAGGTCGCGCACGGTGGACTCGTCCCGCACGGAGCCCACGAACTGCGGCATGACGCCGAGCCCGCCGCTCACGGTCACGGACCCGCCGGAAGGCTTCAGCTCCCCGGTGACGATCCGCAGCAACGTGGTCTTCCCCGCCCCGTTGGCGCCCACGAGCGCGGTGATGCTGCCCTCGCCCACGCGGAAGGAGACGTCGTCGAGCAGCGTGCGCCCGTCCGGGAGCACGTACTCGACGTGCGCGACCTCACAGTGACCCATGGGGCCATGGTCCAGGCCGGAGGCCGGGCAGGGCAAAGTGATTCCGCGGCCGTGGCGTTCGGAAATGGGACGCCGGCGCACCGTGTCGGCGGTCGGGGGGACACTGAGGCCGTGAGCGCACCGACCGGCCCCGACCTGTCCGCCCTGCCCGACCCGGCGACCCTCGGCTACGAGCAGGCCCGCGACGAGCTCATCGCCGTCGTGCAGCGCCTGGAGGCGGGCGGGGAGCCCCTGGAGACGTCGCTCGCCCTGTGGGAGCGCGGCGAGGCCCTTGCGGCTCGCTGCCAGCAGTGGCTCGACGGCGCCCGCGAGCGCCTCGACGCGGCCTCGCGCCGCGGCGCCAACGGCACCACCGACTCTGACGCCAGCACCCCTGACGCCAGCACCGATGACGAAGGAGCAGATGCGTGAGCCCTGACGAACAAGCCGTGTTCCGCGGCACCGCCGCCAGCATCCCGACGATCCCCGCCCCGGCGGATCCGTCGCCCAAGGTGGAGTCCCGCACCCCGCAGGACGCGTGGGCGGCCCTGCGTGCGGGCAACTCGCGGTTCATGGCCGGGGAGCCGCTGCACCCGTCGCAGAGCGTCGACCGGCGCCGTGAGCTGGCGCAGTCGCAGCACCCGCACACGGTGATCTTCGGGTGCTCGGACTCGCGGGTGGCGGCGGAGATCATCTTCGACCAGGGCCTGGGCGACGTGTTCGTGGTGCGTACGGCGGGTCACGTCGTCGACACCACGGTGATCGGGTCGATCGAGTACGGCACGGAGCTGCTGGGGGCGTCGCTCGTCGTCGTGCTGGGGCACGACCTGTGCGGCGCGATCGCGGCGACGGCGCACACGCTGGCCACCGGGGAGCAGCCGCCGGGGTACGTGCGCGCCGTGGTGGACAAGGTGATCCCGTCGGTGGTGGCGCTGACGTCGAAGGCGCACACCCCGGGCGACACGGCGCCGTACGACCCGGACACCCTGTACGACCCGGACACGCTGCGCACGGCGCACGTGCGCCAGACGGTGGACGTGCTGGCCGGGTACTCGGCGGCGCTGCGCGAGCGGGTCGAGAAGGGTGACCTGGCGATCGTGGGCGTGGAGTACGACCTCGCGGAGGGGAACGCGCGCCTGGTGCACGTGTTCGGCGAGGTCGGCGAGGAACCGCTGCGCTGATCGGGTGTGTGCGCCCGCGGGTGGCCCCAGGCCGCCCGCGGGCCGGACCGCCCGGTTCGCGTCGGACGGGTTCCGGGGCACCCCGCGGCGTGGGGCACCATAGGCGCATGACTCACGACACCGCTGTCGGCGCCACCGCTACGCCGGCTTTCCGCATCGAGCACGACACCATGGGCGAGGTTCGCGTCCCCGCCGACGCCCTGTACTGCGCGCAGACCCAGCGCGCGGTCGAGAACTTCCCCATCTCCGGCACCCGGCTGGAGCGCGGCCACATCGAGGCGCTGGCCCGGATCAAGAAGGCCGCGGCCCGCGCGAACGCGGAGCTCGGCGTGCTCACGCCCGACGTCGCGGAGGCGATCGTGGCGGCGGCGGACGAGGTGGCCGGCGGGGCGCACGACGCGCACTTCCCGGTGGACGTGTACCAGACCGGCTCGGGCACGTCGTCGAACATGAACACCAACGAGGTGCTGGCCACGCTGGCCACGGCGCGCCTGGGCCGGGACGTGCACCCGAACGACCACGTCAACGCCTCACAGTCCTCCAACGACGTGTTCCCGACGTCGGTGCACGTGGCGGCGACCTCCGGCGTGGTGAACGACCTGGTGCCGGCGCTGGACCACCTGGCGGAGGCGCTGGGGGTGAAGGCCGCCGAGTTCAAGGACGTCGTCAAGTCGGGCCGCACCCACCTCATGGACGCCACCTCGGTGACGCTGGGTCAGGAGTTCGGCGGGTACGCGGCGGCGGTGCGCTACGGCGTCGAGCGCCTGCGCTCGGCGCTGCCCCGGGCGGCCGAGGTTCCGCTGGGTGGCACGGCCGTGGGCACGGGGATCAACACCCCGGCCGGCTTCCCGCAGCGCGTCATCGCGCTGCTGTGCGAGGACACGGGGCTGCCGCTGACGGAGGCGCGCGACCACTTCGAGGCGCAGTCGGCGCGGGACGGGCTGGTGGAGCTGTCCGGTGCGCTGCGCACCATCGCGGTGTCCCTGACCAAGATCTGCAACGACCTGCGGTGGATGGGCTCGGGCCCCAACACGGGCCTGGGCGAGATCTTCCTGCCGGACCTCCAGCCGGGTTCGTCGATCATGCCGGGCAAGGTCAACCCGGTGGTGCCCGAGGCGGTGCTCATGGTGTGCGCGCGCGTGATCGGCAACGACGCGACGGTGGCGTGGGCGGGTGCGAGCGGGGCGTTCGAGCTCAACGTGCAGATCCCCGTCATCGCGCAGGGGGTGCTCGAGTCGATCCGCCTGCTGGCGAACGCGTCGCGGGTGCTGGCGGACAAGACGATCGCGGGCATCGAGGCGAACGTGGCCAAGGCGCGCGCGTACGCGGAGTCGTCGCCGTCGATCGTGACCCCGCTCAACCGGGTGATCGGGTACGAGGCGGCCGCGAAGGTGGCGAAGTACTCGGTCAAGGAGGGCATCACGGTGCGCGAGGCGGTGGTGGCGCTGGGCTTCGTGGAGCGCGGTGAGGTCACCGAGGAGCAGCTCGACGCGGCGCTGGACGTGTTGAAGATGACGGTGCCGCCGCAGGGGTGACGCCGTTCGGCCGGGGCGGGCGACGGTAGACTCAGGCAACATATGTCGATCGCATCTCGCCCCGCTCCCGGCCCAGCGCACCGTCCCACCAGCATCTCCAGCGTCCGGCACGCCACCCGCGAGGTGCTGGCACCCGGGCTCCTGCGCGAGGCGGCCCGCGCACGACAGGCCGCGCCGCCGGTGGTGTTCGCGCTGCGTGTGGGTCTCATCGCCGGAGTCTGCCTGGCCGTCCCCGCCGCGACGGGGCATCGCGAGCTGGCCACGTTCGCGGCCCTCGGCTCCCTGACCACGCTGTACGGCCGTGGCCCGTACCGTCGACGCGGCCCGATGCTCGCGCTGGCGGGAGCGCTGATGGTGGGCTCGATCGGCCTGTTCACGCTCATCGAGGCCGCCGGTGCGCCCGCGTTCGCCGGGTTCGTCCTGGTCGCGGTGCTGGCGGCCGGGATCTCCGGGCTGATCGTGCTGCTGCGCGCCGGCGCTCCGGGGGCGACCATCATCGTGTTCGGGGCCGGTGCGGGACTCGCGGGATCGCCCACGCTGGACGACGTCGTACCACGCACGATCGCGGCGGCGGGCGGCGCGCTGCTCGCGTGGCTGGGCTGCATGGCCGGGGCGGTCGTGAGGCGCCGACTGCGGAACGCCGTCACGGCGACGGGCGAGACCCCGCTCACCCTGCGGGCGCAGGCCCGGGCCTCGTGGCCCACCGAGGACTGGCGGCTCGCGGTGACGAGGGTGCTCGCTGCCTCGCTGGCGGCCTCGGCGGTGGGTGTGGCGCTCGGGCTGCAGCACACGGCGTGGGCCGTCATGGGCGCCACGGCCGTCCTGCACGGCGCCACGACCCGTCACGTCGCGGTACGCGCCGTGCAGCGTGCCGCCGGCACCGCCGCCGGGGCGCTCCTGATCGCCTACCCGCTGCTGTCAGCTCCCGTGGGCTTCTGGGGGCGAGCCGCCGTCATCATGGTGCTCCAGGCGGTCACGGAGCTGGTCATCGTGCGGCACTACGGCCTGGCCCAGCTGACGATCACCCCGATGGCGCTGCTCATGGTGACGCTCGGGCAGCCCGTCGCGGCGGGCGACCTGACGGTGGACCGCGCCGCCCAGACCGCGATCGGCGCCGCGGCGGGGCTGCTGGCCGCGGTCGCCATCCACCACTGCCGCCCGTTCCGGCGATCCCACCACGCCGGGCAGGGGTGGGTCACGCCCGGCCCAGCGGCAGCTCCCGCGGACTGAGCACCTGCGCGACGATCGCCTCGATCGCGAACTCGCTGGCCTCCGCCAGGTCGACCGCCGCGGGGTCGAGCAGCCACTGCACCTGGAGCCCGTCCATGACGGCGAGGATCGAGGCGGCGGCCTTGTCGATCGTGTCGGGCTCGTTGATCCCTTGCTCCTGGCACATGACGCGGAACGCGCGCGCCACCTCGCCGCGCAGGGTGGCGTATCGGCTCTCGAAGAACGCGCGTGCCGGGTGGTCGTCGGTGACGGACTCCGCGGACAGCACCACGAAGGCCTGCACGATCCCGGCGCGCTGCGCGTTGAGGAAGGCGGTGCGCACCAGGTGGCGGAACAGCTCGGCACCGCCGGGGATGTGATGGTCCGGCAGGTCGGCGACGTCGCTGCGGTCGCGGTACTCCAGCACCTCCATGAGCAGCGCGTCCTTGGACCCGAAGTGGTGCAGGATCCCCGCGTGGGTCATGCCCACCTGGTCCGCGATCTCCGTGAGCGAGCCCTTGTGATAGCCCTTGGCGCCGAAAGTAGCCACCGCTGCCTTGAGGATCTCTTCGCGCCGAGCGCGCGTCTGCGGACGGGGCGCACGCCCTGACCTGCCCGTTTCCATGAATCACTTCCCCTTGTCGTGCCCATTCAACCGCACCGTCGCCGCGTTGTTGCCGAACTGTAACCGCGGTATGGCGCGATCTGCTTCACAGGTTACTTACCGGACGGTAACCTCCTGGCACGCGCACTCGACGACGAGGGCCACCCAGGGCGGGTGGGGCGCAGGAACATCGATGAGGAGTTTCACATGAGGTCGAAGATCACGGCCACGGTGGCCATCAGCGCCGTCGCCGCCCTCCTCCTGACCGCGTGCGGCGGGGGCGGCGACGACGACGCGGCAGGCGACGGAGGAGCCCAGGGATCCACGCCCACCGCGGGCGCCCCGCTCACGATCGCCAAGCCCGACGGCGCCATCGCCACCGAGTCGAACAACCCGTGGCTGGGCGACTCGTCCGCCAACAAGCTCGGCTACAAGAACGTGCTGTTCGAGCCGCTCGCGTTCGTCAACCCGGTGGGCAAGAACGAGACGACGCCCATGCTCGCCGAGAAGATCGAGTGGAACGACGACTACACCCAGGTGCGCCTGACCCCGCGCGCCGGGGTGAAGTGGAACGACGGCGAGGACTTCACGGCCGACGACATCGTCTTCACGTTCACCCTGATCAAGAACACCCCGGCCCTCGACACGGGCAACCTGCAGCTCACCGACATCGCCAAGGACGGCGACGACGTCGTCCTGACCTTCGCGGAGTCGAAGTTCGTCAAGCAGGCGCAGGTGCTGCACATCGACATCGTCCCCGAGCACATCTGGAAGGACGTCGAGGACCCGACGACGTTCACCAACGAGGGCGACCCGGTGGGCACCGGCCCGTACGTGCTCGACAGCTTCACCAGCCAGTCCGTGACCATGACGGCGCGTGACGACTACTGGGGCGGCGACCTCGCCGTGCCCACGCTGTACTACGTCTCGTACAACGACAACACCGCGCTGACCACCGCGCTCGCCAACGGCGACGCCGACTGGGCGCAGGCCTTCATCTCCAACATCGACAGCGCCTACCTGGACAAGGACCCGGAGCACAACGTGTTCTGGGCGGCCAACGTCATGGCCCCCGACGTGCTGTTCGTCAACCACCAGAAGAAGCCGTTCAACGACCTCGCCTTCCGCAAGGCCGTGAACATGGTGATCGACCGCCCGTCACACACCGAGATCGCCCGGGAGAACGCCGGCCCGGTGCTCACCTCCGTCACCGGCCTGCCCCTGCCCGTCGGCGAGCAGTACATCGCCCCCGAGTACAAGGACGCCGAGTTCTCGATCGACGTCGACGGCGCCCGCGCCGTCCTGGAGGACGCCGGGTACACGTGGAACGGTGACAAGCTGATCGACCCCGACGGCGAGCCCGTCGCGTTCACGCTCCAGGTCCCCCAGGGCTGGAACGACTACGTCACCGGCATCAGCCTCATCGCCGACCAGGTCACCAAGACCCTGGGCGCCGACGCCCAGGTGGCCACCCCCGACGTCGACACCTGGTGGGCGGCCAAGCGCACGGGTGACTTCGACGCGATCATGCACTGGACCGACGCCGGCACGACGCCGTACGACCTGTACTCCGACACGATGGACGGCCGCTGGCTGCTCGCCGGCGACGAGGTCGACTTCAACTTCGGCCGGTACACCAACGACGAGGCCACCTCGCTGCTGAACACCTACGCGACGTCCTCCAGCGACGAGGAGCGCACGGACGCCCTCCAGAAGGTCCAGAAGATCTTCGTCGAGGACGTCCCGGTCATCCCCGTCGGCACGCACCCCGTCCTGGCCGAGTACAACACCCGCAACTACGTCGGGTGGCCCAACGAGGACGACCAGTACGCGACGGCCGACCCGCTGCAGGTGTCCGTCCCGCTGATCCTGACGAAGCTCAAGCCCGCGAGCTGAGCCACTCCCCTGTTGGTGGTTGAGCCTGTCGAGACCACGCCCCCCGTGCGACATCGGGGGTGGTCTCGACAGGCTCGACCGTCGTGCGGCCTGCGGGCCGTCGACCCGAGGAACGGAACACCCCCTGTGACCAGTGAGAACGTGCTCACGGTCCGTGACTTCAGCGTCGTGTACGACGTCGACCCGCCCGTGGAGGCGGTCGTGGACGTGTCGCTCGACCTGAGGCGCGGCGAGATCCTGGGCCTGGCCGGCGAGTCCGGCTGCGGCAAGACGACCCTGGCGTACGGCATCCAGCGCCTGCTCAAGCCGCCGGCCGCCATCACGTCGGGCAGCGTGACCTTCCACGACGAGTCCGGCACCAGCACCGAGCTGCTCGACCTCGGCAACGCCGAGTTCCAGCGCTTCCGGTGGGACAAGATCTCGATGGTGTTCCAGGGGGCGATGAACGCGCTCAACCCGGTGCTGTCGATCGGCAAGCAGCTCGCGGACGTCTTCGAGACGCACCGCCCCCGCATGACCCGCGAGGAGCGCACCGCCGAGTGCGCGCAGCTCCTCGACATCGTCGGCGTCGGGCGTGACCGCCTGCGCTCCTACCCGCACGAGCTCTCGGGCGGCATGCGCCAGCGCGTCATGATCGCCATGGCGCTCGCGCTGCGGCCCCAGCTCATGGTCATGGACGAGCCGACGACGGCGCTCGACGTGCTGGTGCAGCGCGAGATCCTGTTGCAGATCTCCGACCTGCGCGAGGAGTTCGGCTTCTCCGTCGTCTTCATCACGCACGACCTGCCCCTGCTCCTGGAGATCTCCGACCGCATCGCGGTGATGCGAGCCGGCCGCCTGGTCGAGGTGGACACGGCGTCGAACATCTACCACCACGCGCAGCACGAGTACACGCGCACGCTGCTGGGCTCCTTCCCGAGCCTGACGGGCGACCGTGGCAAGTTCCTGCGCGCCGGAGAGGAGGGGGCGGCATGAGCACTCTTGAGCTGAAGGGGGTGTCCAAGCGGTACCGCGTGCGCGGCAGCGGCACCATGCTCGCGCTCGACGACGTCGACGTGACCATCACCTCGGGCCGCACCCTCGCCCTGGTCGGCCAGTCCGGGTCGGGCAAGTCGACGATCGCGAAGATCATCACGCAGCTCGAACGGGCCACCTCGGGTGAGGTGCTCCTGGACGGCGCGCCGATCCCCCGCCGCGGGGCAGCGCTGCGCCGGTACCGCCAGCAGGTGCGCATGGTGTTCCAGGACCCGTTCGCGTCGCTCAACCCGTACCACTCCATCCGCCACCACCTGGAGCGCCCCCTGCGCCTGGACAAGGTGGTGCCCCGCGCTCAGATCGAGGCGGAGGTGGTGCGGCTTCTCGACCTGGTGCGCCTGGACCCGGGCGCCACGATCGACCGGCGCCCGCACGAGCTGTCAGGTGGCCAGCGCCAGCGCGTCGCCATCGCCCGCGCGATCGCCTCGCGGCCCTCCCTGCTGGTGGCCGACGAGCCCGTGTCGATGCTCGACGTCTCGATCCGCCTGGGCGTGCTCAACCTGCTCGCGGACCTGCAGCGCTCCCAGAACCTGGGCGTCCTGTACATCACCCACGACCTGGCCACGGCCCGCCACTTCTCGGACGAGATCATGGTGCTCAACCACGGCCGCGTCGTCGAGCAGGGACCGTCCGACGACGTCATCCTCAACCCGCAGCACGAGTACACCCGGGCGCTGCTGGCCGCCTCCCCCGATCCCGACAAGCACTTCGAGGGGGCCGCACGATGAACACGCTGCGCTTCTTCGCACGCCGCGCCGCGTTCTACCTGTTCACGGCGTGGGCGGCGATCACCATCAACTTCTTCCTGCCGCGCTTCATGAAGGGCGACCCCGTCCAGGCGTACCTGGGACGCCACCGCGGCAACGTCACCCCCGAGGCGATCGACTCGCTGCGCATCCTGTTCGGCCTCAACTCGGACCGGTCGCTGCTGCAGCAGTACGTCGACTACTGGGGCCTGATGTTCTCGGGCGATCTGGGCCGCTCCTTCTCCCGCGGCCTGGCGCCCGTGACCGACGTCATCGCCTCGGCCCTGCCGTGGACCGTCGGGCTCGTCGGGATCGCGACGATCCTCAGCTTCGTCATCGGCACCCTGCTGGGCTCCCTCATCGGCTGGTACCGCGGCTCGCGGGCCGACGTGCTGGTCCCCATCACCACGTTCTTCTCCACCGTCCCGTACTTCTGGATGGGCCTGATCGCCATCGCCGTCTTCGCGACCGGACTGGGCTGGTTCCCGGCGTCGCACGCCTACGGTCGCGGGTCCGCGCCGTCGTGGGACCCGGCGTTCATCCTCGAGGTGATCCAGCACGGCACGCTGCCCGCACTGACCATCGTCATCGCCTCGCTGGGCGGCTGGATCCTCGGGATGCGCAACATGATGGTCACCATCCTCGACGAGGACTACGTGACGGTCGCCCAGGCCAAGGGGCTTCCTGCCCGCCGGGTCCTGGCCCGCTACGCGGCCCGCAACGCGGTGCTCCCCCAGATCCAGAGCTTCGCGCTGTCCCTCGGGTTCATCGTGGGCGGCACCCTGGTCATGGAGCTCGTGTTCTCCTACCCCGGGGTCGGCATGCTGCTGCTGGATGCCACCAGCGCCAAGGACTACCCGCTCATGCAGGGGCTGTTCCTGGTCATCACCCTCACCGTGCTCATCGCGAACATCCTGGCCGACGTCGCCTATGCGATCCTCGACCCGCGCACGCGCCAGATGGAGGCCTGATCCCCATGACCGCAACCATCACCTCCGAGGCCACCGCCGCCGCCCCCACCCCCGCGCCGACGCGCAAGGGCTGGGCAAGCGCGTTCTCGATGTTCCGCAACGGCAAGTCCATCACCGGACTGGTGATCCTGGGCATCTTCGTGCTCATGGCCGTGTTCGCCCCGCTCATCGCCCCGTTCGAGCCGTTGGCGAAGGACTTCCGCGCGCTGCGCCAGCCGCCGTCGGGCACGCACTGGCTGGGCACCACCCACATGGGCGAGGACGTGTTCAGCCAGATCGTGTACGGCACGCGCGGCGTGCTGATCGTCGGCTTCGCCGCCGGCATCGTGGCCACGATCATCGCGGTCGCCGTCGGCGTCACGGCCGGGTACATCGCCGGCTGGAAGTCGGAGTCGCTGTCCGCGCTGACGAACGTGTTCCTGGTGATCCCGGGCCTGCCGTTGATGATCATCATCACCTCGCAGTCCGACAACCCGTCGCTGTTCCTCGTGGCCGGCGTGCTCGCCGTGACCGGGTGGGCGTGGGGTGGGCGCGTGCTGCGCGCCCAGACCATGTCGCTGCGCAACCGCGACTTCATCCAGGCCGCCCGGGCCAACGGTGAGCCGCTGTGGCGGATCATCACCGTGGAGATGCTGCCCAACCTCATGGCCATCATCGCGTCCTCGTTCGTGGGCACCGTGACGGCGGCCGTGCTGGGCCTGACCACGCTCGCGTTCATCGGCGTCATCCCCATCACCAACCTCAACTGGGGCACGATCCTGTTCTGGGCGCAGCAGAACGGCGCCTTCCCCGACTTCTGGTGGTGGTACATCCCCGCCGGTCTGGCCATCGCCCTGCTCGGCGTCGCGCTCTCGCTGATCAACTTCGGCATCGACGAGTACGTCAACCCCCGCCTGCGCTCCGCGGGCGAGCGCGCCCGCGCCCTGCGCAAGCGCGGCATCAAGACCACCTCAGCCGTCACCACCGTGCGGCGCACGACGTCGGACCCGGCGCGGCGCACGACGTCGGACCCGGCGCCCCGCACCACCCCCTCACCGAAGGACCACGTATGACCTCCGTAGAGTCGACCTCCGTGCAGCCAACCACCATCGCGTATCTGGACCCGTCTCTTCCCGTGGCTGAGCGGGTTGCTGACCTGCTTGCGCGCATGACGCGGGAGGAGAAGGTGGGTCAGATGATGCAGCTTGATGCCCGGGACGGTGTCGAGGAGCTGGTGCTGGGCAGGCATGTGGGCTCGATCTTGCACACGTCTCCGCAGCGGGTGCTGCAGGCGCATGATCTGACGGACCGGACGCGGTTGCGGATCCCGTTGCTGATCGGTGAGGACTGCATCCACGGGCACTCGTTCTTCGAGGGCGCCACGATCTACCCGACCCAGCTCGGCATGGCCGCGACGTGGTCGCCGGACCTGGTCGAGAAGATGGCGCGAGCCACCGCGGTCGAGGTGTCCGCCACGGGCATCCACTGGACGTTCTCCCCGGTGCTGTGCATCGCCCGGGACCTGCGCTGGGGGCGCGTCAACGAGACGTTCGGGGAGGACCCCCACCTGATCGGCGAGCTCGCCACGGCCGCGGTGCGCGGCTACCAGGGCGACGGGCTCACGGATCCGACCGCGATCCTGGCCACGGCGAAGCATTTCGCGGGGTACTCCGAGACGCAGGGCGGGCGCGACGCGTCCGAGGCTGACATCTCGCGGCGCAAGCTGCGTTCGTGGTTCCTGCCCCCGTTCGAGCGGGTCGCCCGGGCCGGGTGTCGCACGTTCATGCTCGGGTACCAGACCACCGACGGCGTCCCCATCACCGTCAACGACTGGCTCCTGACCGACGTGCTGCGCGGCGAGTGGGGGTACACAGGCACCCTCATCACCGACTGGGACAACGTGGGCCGCATGGTCTGGGAGCAGAAGGTCCAACCCGACTACGCGCACGCGGCGGCCGCGGCCGTCAAGGCCGGCAACGACATGGTCATGACCACCCCGGGGTTCTACCAGGGCGCGCTCGACGCGATCGACGCCGGACTGATCGTCGAGTCGGACCTGGACGCGGCGGTGTCCCGCATCCTGACCCTGAAGTTCGAGCTGGGCCTGTTCGAGGACCGCCGCCGCCCCGACCCGGCCCGCATCGCCGCCGTGATCGGGTCGCACCAGGACCTGAACCTGGAGATCACCCGCCGCTCCCTGGTCCTGCTCGAGAACGACGGCCTACTCCCGCTGGACCCGGCTCCGAAGAAGGTGGTGGTGATCGGCCCGCTGGCCGACGACGCCCAGGAGCAGCTCGGCGACTGGGCCGGGAACTCCGGGCAGGCCGGGTGGCTGCCCGACGGGCACCCGCGGGCCATGATCACCACGGTGCTCGACGGGCTGCGCGACCACAGCCCGGCCGGGTGGGAGGTCACGTACGCGCGCGGCGCGGACATCGTGACCCTGGAGCAGGACCCCGAGGGCACGCACTTCCCGGACGGGCAGCCCCGCCCGCCCGTCCAGGTCCCCTGCGCCCCGGACCCGGCCCTGCTCACCGAGGCGGTCGACGCCGCCACGGCCGCGGACGTGGCCGTCGTCGTCGTCGGCGACGTCATCCCCCTGGTGGGCGAGGGACGCTCGACCGCCACCTTGAACCTGTTCGGGGCGCAGAACGCCCTGATCGACGCCGTCGCCGCGACGGGCACCCCGTACGTCATCGTGCTCCAGGCCTCCAAGCCCCTGGTCCTGCCCGAGTCCGCGGCATCGGCGTCGGCGATCATCTGGGCCGCGAACCCCGGCATGACCGGCGGGCAGGCCATCGCCGAACTCCTGCACGGGACCATCGAACCGGCCGGACGACTCCCGATCTCCTTCGCCCGGCACGTGGGGCAGCAACCCACCTACTACAACCAGCTCCGCGGGCAGCACGGCCACCGGTACGCCGACCTGACCCAGGATCCCGCCTATCCCTTCGGACACGGGCTGAGCTACACCACCATCGAGTACACCGACCTGGTCATCGAGACCCCCGACGTCACCGCCACCGACACCATCACGGCGTCCGTGACCCTGACCAACACCGGTGACCGCCCAGCGCTGGAGACCGTCCAGGTCTACGTCTCCGACCTCGTCACCTCCGCCTCCTGGGCCGAACGCGAGCTCAAGACCTTCCGACAGGTCCACCTCGACCCCGGCCACCAGGCCACCGTGAACCTGGAGCTCCCGGCGTCGGCCTGCACCATCGTCAACGCCGCGGGAGAACGCATCGTCGAACCCGGCACCTTCGAGCTCCAGGTCGGCCCCTCCTCACGCGCGAACGACCTGCTGCGGGCCCCCTTCACCATCGCCTGACCCCCTCCGCTGGTCGAGCCTGTCGAAACCACCCCGGCACGACGTGGTCTCGACAGGCTCAACCACCGCAGTCGGCGCCCGTCAGAGCTCCCAGGTCTCCAGGAGGTCGGTGACCAGGGCCGCGATGGGGCTGCGCTCGGAGCGCGTGAGGGTCACGTGCGCGAACAGCGGGTGACCCTTGAGCTTCTCGATCACGGCCGCGACGCCGTCGTGCCGCCCGACGCGCAGGTTGTCCCGCTGGGCGACGTCGTGCGTGAGGATCACGCGGCTGTTCTGCCCGATGCGGGAGAGCACGGTGAGCAGCACGTTGCGTTCCAGGGACTGCGCCTCGTCCACGATGACGAACGCGTCGTGCAGCGACCGCCCACGGATGTGGGTCAGCGGCAGCACCTCGAGGATGTCGCGGGCCACGACCTCCTCGACGACGTCGGGCGAGACGAGCGCGGACAGGGTGTCGTAGACGGCCTGCCCCCAGGGGTTCATCTTCTCCGCCTCGGTGCCGGGCAGGTATCCGAGCTCCTGCCCGCCCACCGCGTACAGGGGCCGGAACACCAGGACCTTGCGGTGCGAACGGCGTTCGAGCACGGACTCCAGGCCGGCGCACAGCGCGAGCGCCGACTTGCCGGTGCCGGCCCGGCCACCGAGCGAGAGGATCCCGATCGACTCGTCGAGGAGCAGGTCGATGGCGATGCGCTGCTCCGCGGAGCGGCCGTGCACGCCGAACACCTCGCGGTCGCCGCGCACCAGGGCGATCTTCTTGTCGGCCGTGACGCGCCCGAGCGCCGACCCCCGCGGCGAATGGATCACCAGGCCGGTGTGCACCAG
Organism: Xylanimicrobium pachnodae JCM 13526 = NBRC 107786; assembly: GCA_001592145.1. GTDB lineage: Bacteria > Actinomycetota > Actinomycetes > Actinomycetales > Cellulomonadaceae > Xylanimonas > Xylanimonas pachnodae. The sequence goes on from BCWJ01000004.1 coordinate 223,011, forward strand.
CAGCGGCCCCGCGTCGGCGAGCACGTCGTCCCCGAGCTCGGCGAGATCGAGCTCTTGGTGCTCCCACAGGGTGGCCATCTGGTCGTCGGCGACGTGTACCTCCGCCATGCCCGTCCAGCCGGAGTCCACGGCCTGCTCGGCCTTGTACTCCTCGGCGGCGAGCCCGACGGCGGACGCCTTGATCCGCATCGGCAGGTCCTTGGAGACGACGGTGACCGCCCGTCCCTCCGCGGCCAGGCTGGCCGCGACCGCCAGGATGCGCGAGTCGTTGTCACCGAGGCGGAACCCGTGCGGCAGCACGGAGTCGTCGACGTGGTTGAGCTCGACGCGCAGCGTGCCGCCCGCCTGGCCCAGTGGGATCGGGGCGTCCAGCCCGCCGTGCCGCGTGCGCAGCTCGTCCAGCAGGCGCAGCGCGGACCGGGCGAAGTACCCGAGCTCGGCGTGGTGGCGTTTCCCCTCCAGCTCCGTGACGACGACGATCGGCAGGACGACGTCGTGCTCGTCGAACCGGAACATCGCGCGCGGGTCGGACAGGAGCACCGAGGTGTCGAGGACGAAGGTGCGACGAGCCGCTGCCTGAGGATCCATGATCGTGCCGCCTCTCGTGGGGACGGCGGTCCACCGTCCGCGTGGCACCACCGTACGGACGGTTCGCGCCGCATGGGTGCGCGTACGGCGCGTGTCGGGGTGATGCCCCGGGTTTCGTTATGCTCGACGGCGGTGTGCCGGGAAGTCTGGTCGGCGGCGCCGGTGGGAGCACCGGCGGTCCTCGCCAACCCTGGAGCCTGATGAACCACCCCTCCCGGACCGCCCGCCTGCGCGCCTGGGTGTCCCAGGACATCCCCGGCGGCATCCTGCTGCTGGGGGCCGCGCTGCTCGGCCTGAGCCTGGCGAACTCCCCGTGGCACCGCGGGTACGAGGCCGTCGCCGCCACCGTCATCGGGCCATCCGCCCTGCACCTCGACCTCACCGTGGCGCAGTGGGCCGCGGACGGCCTGCTCGCGGTGTTCTTCCTCGCCGTCGGCCTCGAGCTCAAGCACGAGCTCGTGGCCGGGTCGCTGCGCAACCCGCGCGAGGCCGGGGTCCCCATGCTCGCCGCCGCCGGGGGGATGGCGGTGCCCGCGATCGTCTTCGTCGTCGTCGAACTGATGGCCGACGACGCCCCCGCGCTGCACGGCTGGGCGATCCCGACGGCGACCGACATCGCGTTCGCCCTGGCCGTGCTCGCCGTGTTCGGGCGGGGCCTGCCACCGGCGATCCGCACGTTCCTGCTCACCCTTGCCGTGGTGGACGACCTGCTCGCCATCGTGGTCATCGCGTTCTTCTACGGCGACGGGCTGGCGCCGTGGCCGCTGCTCGGCGCGCTCGCGCTGATCACCCTCGCGGGGGTGCACGTCCGCGCGCGGCGGCCCCGCCGGTGGGTGCTGGTGCCACTCGCGCTCGCCGCATGGGCGCTGCTGCACGCCTCGGGCGTGCATGCCACGGTCGCCGGGGTGCTGCTGGGGCTCACCGTCCCGGCACGCGCCGTGCACGGCGAGGCCACCGACCGCGCGACCCGCTGGGCGCAGGCCGTCACGCCCTGGTCGCAGGGGGTGGCGCTGCCGTTGTTCGCGCTGTTCGCGGCGGGGGTCTCCCTGGTGGGCGACGGCTCCGGCCGCGCGGTCGTGGCCCAGCCCGTGGTGCTCGCCGTCGTCGTCGCCCTCGTGATCGGCAAGCCGCTCGGCGTGCTCGGCACCGCGGCGCTGGTCACCCGGCTCACTCCCCTGCGCCTGTCCCCCGGCCTCCGCGTGCGCGACCTGCTCCCCGTCGGGCTGCTCGCCGGCATCGGGTTCACGGTCGCGCTGCTCGTGGCCGAACTGTCCTTCGGCTCGGCGTCGGCCCTCACGGGCGGCGCGAAGATCGCCATCCTGGGAGCGTCCGCGCTGGCGGCCACCCTGGGGGCCGTCAGCCTGCGCTGGGACGCCCGCCGCACGCCCCGCGTCATCACGCCCGTCCCGCCCGACGACGCCCACCCCGCTGGTTGAGCCTGTCGAGACCACCCACCGCCATGGTTTCGACAGGCTCAACCACCGGGGCTCAGCGGGGCGCGGGCGCGTGGCGGTCCAGGAACTCGTAGACCTCGGTCTGGTCGACGCCCGGCATCGCGCCCTGCGGCATGGTCGCGAGCATGGACGCGTGCGGGCGGGCGCTCGGGAACGCGTACCCCGCCCAGCGCTGGGCGAGCGGGGCCGGGGGGCGCCGGCAGCACGACTCGTCGGGGCACCGTGAGGTGGTCCGCGCCGTCGTCTCGCGCCCCAGGAACCACTTGACCTGCGCGTACGGCACGCCCACGGACACGGAGAACAGGCCGTCGGGGGTGTCGGAGACGTGCGAGGTGCACCAGTAGGTGCCCGTGGGCGTGTCCGTGTACTGGTGGTAGGCGGAGACGCGGTCGGGCACGTCGAACGCCACCCGGGCCGTCCACTGCTTGCACACGTACTGCCCCTCGACGGTGCCGAGCGCGTCGGTGGGGAACCGCACACCGTCGTTCTCGTAGGCCTTGTGGATGACCCCGGACTCGTGGACCTTCATGAAGTGGACGCCGATGCCCAGGTGCCTGGTCGCCAGGTTGGTGAAGCGGTGCGCGGCGGTCTCGTAGGACACGGCGAACGCATCGCGCAGGTCCTCGACGGAGATGGACCGGGCGTCCTTGGCGGCCTTGAGCACGCGCACGGCGTCGCGTTCGGGCAGCAGCAGCGCGGCGCACAGGTAGTTCGCCTCGACGCGCTGGCGCAACAGCTCGGCGTAGTCGCGCGGCTCGGCGTGGTCGAGCACGTGGGAGGCGAGGGCCTGCAGCAGCGCGGAGCGGGCGTCGGTGCGGCCGCGGATGCCGTCGCTGGGCAGGTAGACGCGGTGGTGGCGCCGGTCGATCACGGAGCGGGTGGAGTGCGGCAGGTCGGGCACGTGGTGGATCTCGAAGCCCAGGTGGGCGGCCAGGTCGGCGGCCTGCCGCTGCGGCAGCGGCCCGCCCTTGTGCCCGACGCCGTCGAGCAGCCGCGCCGCGGTGATCTCCAGGTCGCCGAAGTAGTTGTCGCGGGCGCGCATGTCGTAGCGCAGCTCGGTGTTGGCGCGGCGGGCCTCCTCCGGCGTGAGCGCGCGCTCGGAGTGCAGCCGTTCGAGCTCCTCGCGCAGGGCGAGGATCGCCTCCAGCGCGTCGGTGGGCAGGCCGCGGCCCACCCGCACGGGGCGAATGCCGAGCGCGTCGAACAGGGGCCCGCGCTGGACGCGCTCCAGCTCGACCTCGAGCGCGTCCCGGTGCGACGGCGGGGCGGGGTCCAGCAGGTCCTCGACGCCTGCGCCCAACGCGTGCGCCACCGCCTGGAGGCGGGACAGCGTGGGCTCTCGCTTGCCGTTCTCCAGCAGGGACACCTGGGAGGGGGCCTTGCCGATCGCGGCGGCCAGCTCCTCCAGGGTCATGCCCCGGGCGAGGCGCAGATGCCGCACGCGCCGCCCGACGGTCAGCGCGTCGGGTTCCTCCGAGATGGGTGACGCCGCCGGGACGAAGTCTCTCGTCGTCGAGATAGCCATGACTCAGGGTGACATGCGCCACACCTTCCCTTCAAGAGAAGAATCCCGAAACTTCTGCTCCGCGGCGCTGGTGCACGGGCGCTCGGTGGGAGGAACGTCGTGTTCACGCAGCCGAGACGGCCGCAGTCCGACGACGAAGGAGACCGAGATGACCGCGCTCACCGACCGCCCCACGACCCCCACGGCCCCCGTCACGGTCCGCCCCGGAGACACGGTCCAGTCCGCCGCCGACCTCGCCGCCGACTGGGCCACCAACCCCCGCTGGGCCGGCGTCGAGCGCACCTACACGGCGCAGGACGTCATCGCCCTGCGCGGCTCCGTGATCGAGGAGCACACCCTGGCCCGCCGCGGCGCCGAGCTGCTCTGGGACCGCCTGCACACCGACGACTTCGTGAACGCGCTCGGCGCGCTGACCGGCAACCAGGCCGTGCAGCAGGTCAAGGCGGGCCTCAAGGCCATCTACCTGTCCGGCTGGCAGGTGGCGGGCGACGCCAACGCCGCCGGGCAGACCTACCCCGACCAGTCGCTGTACCCCGCGAACTCGGTGCCGCAGGTGGTGCGCCGCATCAACAACGCCCTGCTGCGCGCCGACCAGGTGGAGCGCCTGGAGGGCACCCGGAGCGTCGAGGACTGGCTCGCCCCCATCGTGGCCGACGCCGAGGCCGGGTTCGGCGGCCCGCTCAACGCCTACGAGCTCATGCGCTCCATGATCACGTCGGGCGCGGCGGGCGTGCACTGGGAGGACCAGCTCGCCTCCGAGAAGAAGTGCGGCCACCTGGGCGGCAAGGTGCTGGTGCCCACCCGGCAGCACGTGCGCACCCTGAACGCGGCCCGCCTCGCGGCGGACGTCGAGGGCGTGCCCACCATCGTCATCGCCCGCACCGACGCCGAGGCGGCCACCCTGCTGACCTCCGACGTCGACGAGCGCGACCGACCGTTCCTCACGGGCGGACGCACCGCCGAGGGTTTCTACGAGGTGCGCCCCGGCCTGGAGACCTCGATCGCGAGGGCCCGCGCCTACGCCCCGTACGCCGACCTGCTGTGGATGGAGACGGGAACGCCGTCGCTCGAGCTGGCCCGCGCCTTCGCCGAGGGCGTCAAGGCCGAGTTCCCCGACCAGCTCCTCGCCTACAACTGCTCGCCGTCGTTCAACTGGCGCCGCCACCTCTCCGACGGGGAGATCGCCCGGTTCCAGCGCGAGCTCGGCGCGATGGGGTACGCGTTCCAGTTCATCACCCTGGCCGGGTTCCACGCCCTCAACCACTCGATGTTCGACCTCGCGCAGGGTTACGCTCGCGAGCAGATGACCGCCTACGTGCGGCTCCAGGAGGCCGAGTTCGCCTCCGAGCGGCACGGCTACACCGCCACCAAGCACCAGCGTGAGGTGGGCACCGGCTACTTCGACCGGGTCGCCACCGCGCTGAACCCCACGGCCTCCACCCTGGCCCTCGCCGGCTCCACCGAGTCGGCCCAGTTCTAGTCATCACCGCCAGGAGGACATCATGACCACGCTCACCGAACGACCCATCGCCGACGCGATGTCCGGCACCTCCGTCACCACCGTGCGCCGCGCCACGGGGCGCGACGCCGAGATCCTCACCCCCGAGGCGCTCGACTTCCTGGGCCTGCTGCACGGGCAGTTCGCCGACGACGTCGCCGAGCTCCTCGCCACCCGGCGCCGTCGGGCCCTGGCCGTCGAGGCGGGCCAGGACCCCGACTTCGACCCCGCGACCCGACCGGTGCGCGACGACCCCACCTGGCGGGTGGCCGGCTGCGCCGGAGCACCCGGGCTGGAGGACCGCCGCGTCGAGATCACCGGCCCCACCGACCCCAAGATGACGATCAACGCCCTCAACTCGGGTGCCCGCGTGTGGCTCGCCGACGCCGAGGACGCGAGCGCCCCCACCTGGGAGAACGTCATCGGCGGCCAGCTCTCGCTGCGGGACGCGATCCGCGGCACGCTCGGCTTCACCTCCCCGGAGGGCAAGGAGTACCGGCTGCGCTCGCAGCGGCTGACCGACCTGCCCACCATCGTGTTCCGGCCGCGCGGCTGGCATCTGCCGGAGACGCACCTGCGCGTCCAGCACCCCGACGGTGCCGTGACCGCCGCCTCGGGCGCCCTGGTGGACTTCGGCCTGTACCTGTTCCACAACGCCGCCGAGCTCATCGCCCGCGGTCGCGGCCCGTACTTCTACCTGCCCAAGCTGGAGGGGTACCGCGAGGCGCGGCTGTGGAACCGCGTGTTCGAGGTGGCACAGGAGGCCCTCGGCATCCCGCGCGGCACCATCCGCGCCACGGTGCTCATCGAGACGCTGCCGGCGGCGTTCGCCATGGAGGAGATCCTCTACGAGCTGCGCGAGCACGCCGCGGGGCTCAACGCGGGCCGCTGGGACTACCTGTTCTCCATCATCAAGAACCTGCGCACCCGCGGCCCCGCATACGTGCTGCCCGACCGCAACCAGGTCACGATGACCGCCCCCTTCATGCGGGCGTACACCGAGCTGCTGGTGGCCACCTGCCACCGCCGCGGAGCCCACGCCATCGGCGGGATGAGCGCGTTCATCCCCGACCGCCGCCGGCCCGAGGTCACCGACCGCGCGCTGGCCAAGGTGTCCGAGGACAAGAAGCGTGAAGCGGGCGACGGGTTCGACGGCACCTGGGTGGCCCACCCGGACCTCATCGACACCGCCCGCGCCGAGTTCGACGCCGTCCTGGGCGAGCGCCCGCACCAGGTGGACCGGCTGCGCGACGACGTCCACGTGGGCCAGGCCGAGCTGCTCGACATCGCCAGCGCCTCACGCACCGGCGCCACCGTCACCGAGTGCGGCCTGCGCTCCAACATCTCCGTGGGCGTGCGCTACATCGCGTCCTGGCTGCGCGGCACGGGCGCGGCGGCCCTCGACAACCTCATGGAGGACGCCGCCACGGCCGAGATCTCGCGCTCCCAGGTGTGGCAGTGGATCGCCGCCGGCATCCGCACCGAGCACGGCCGTGTGACCCGCGACCGCGCGTCGTCGGTCCTGGACGAGGTGGTCGCCGGCTTCGAGCGGTTCGACGGCGACCGGTACGACGACGCCGCCGCCGTCTTCCGCGAGGTCGCCCTGGGCGAGGCCTTCCCGCCGTTCCTGACGACCATCGCGTACGAGCGGTACCTGGCCGGCTGACGCGCGACCGTGGGTCCTGCGACGGCGCGCAGGACCCACGGCGTCACGCCGCCACGCGCGGGGCGATCGCCTCCATCTGGGCGATGACCAGGCGGATGGCTTCGGGCTGCTTGTCCGGCGGGTAGCGGTGCTTGATGAGCAGCCGCTTGATGGAGGAGCGCAGCTTGGCCCTGACGTCGTCGCGCACGCGCCAGTCCGTCTTGATGTCACGGCGCATCACCGCCACCAGCTCGCGGGCGATCTCCGCGAGCTTGTCCTCGCCCTGGAGCAGCACCGCGGAGTCGTTCTGGGACACGGCGTCGTAGAAGGCCAGCTCGTCGTGGCCCAGCGGCGGGTCGAACTGCTGGCCGCGCAGCGCCTCGGCGGCCAGGTCCGCACCCATCTCGACGAGCGCCGCGATGACCTCCGCCGAGGTCAGGTTCGCGTTGGTGTAGCGGGTCATGATCGCTTCGAGCCGTTGCGAGAACACCTGCTGGCGCGTCAGGTTGCCGCGCGTCAGCCGTCCGGACTCCTGGGTGATCAGGGCGCGCAGGGCTTCGATCGCGAGCTGCGGGTGCGGGGTCGCCTGGGCTTGCGCCAGGAACTCCCGGTCGAGCTGGTCGAGCCGGGGCCGTTCCAGCCCGGCGGCCGCGTAGACGTCGACGACGTCGCGCGCGTCCACGGAGGCGTCCGCGAGCGCCGCGAGCAGGCGCTGCACCTCCTCGGGGACGGCCTCGCCGCGGCTCTGGCGTTCCTGCGCGTCGAGCTTGCCCATCCAGACGCGCACCTCCTCGTAGAAGCGCACCTCCTGGGCGAGGTCGGCGAGGGTCTCCTGGTGCCCGGCGACGGCCCACGCGCGGACCAGTGCCTGGGCACGGCGCCGGAACGAGTCGGCGAGCGTCTCCCCGTCGTAGGGCCCGCCGCTGGGGCGCCCGTCGGCGGCACGCGCGTTGCCGGGGGTCTGCGGGCTGCGCAGCCAGCCGACGACGTGCCAGACGGCGTCGATCCAGGCGCGCGGGGGCGCGGCCCCGTTCAGCCGGTCCCGCCACGCGGTGGGCGCCAGGAGGGTGCGGAGCTGGTCCACGACGTCGCGCACGGCGGCCGCGACCTCGGCGACGTCGCGGCCCACGGGCTGCTCGGCGCGGTCCTGGTCGGTGTACTCGGCGAGCGCGGCGCGCAGGTTCTCGGCCAGGGGCGCGTACCCGACCATGAGGCCGGAGTTCTTGCCGCGGAAGGTGCGGTTGACGCGCGCGAGGGTCTGCATGAGCAGGGCGCCGCGCAGCGGCCGGTCCAGGTAGAGGGTGTGCAGGGACGGCGAGTCGTAGCCGGTGAGCAGCATGTCCTTGACCAGCACGATCTCGAGCTCGTCACCCGGGTCCTTGAGGCGTTGCACGACGACGGCGTTCTCGGAGTCGCGGCGCACGTGGTCGGCGATCGGGGGCTGGTCGGCGGCGGTGCCGGAGTAGAGCACCTTGATGCGCCCGGCGTGCAGGTCGTCGCTGTGCCACCGGGGGCGCAGCCTCACGATCTGTTCGTAGAGGCGGGCGCAGATCTCGCGGGTGCCGCAGACGACGAGGGCCTTGCCGGGGGCGGGGGTGGTGGTGTCGCCTGTCGAAACCGCCGGGTGCAGCGGGGCCACGAGCTCGTGCATGTCGTCGCGGCGCCGCTCCCAGTGCGCGACGAGGTCCTCGGCCAGCGCGGTCAGCCGGGCGGGCGCCCCGTAGACGGCGTTGACGACGGCGACGGACCGTTCGATGCGTTCGCGTTCCACGTCGTCGAGGCCCACGGTGGCCTCGTCCGCGGCGGCGTCGATGGTGTCGGCGTCGACGTCGTCGGCGAAGGTGACCTTGACCAGGCGCGGCTCGAAGTACACGGGCACGGTGGCGCCGTCGGCGACGGCGCGCGTGAGGTCGTAGGTGTCGATGATGTCGCCGAACACCCGCCGGGTGTCCCGCTCCCCCTGCGCGATGGGGGTGCCGGTGAACGCGATGAGGGTGGCGTTCGGCAGGGCGTTCTTGAGGTGCCAGGCGTACCCGTCGAGGTTGTCGTAGTGGCTGCGGTGGGCCTCGTCGACGATGAGCACGATGTTGTTGCGCGTCGAGAGCACGGGGTGCCTGGCGCCGGACTTCTTCTCCGCGGCGGTCAGGCCGAACTTCTGCAGGGTGGTGAAGTAGATGCCGCCCGTGGTGCGCGAGGCGAGCTCGTCGCGCAGCTCGGCGCGGCGCTCCACCTTGTGCGGCGCCTCGGCCAGCAGCTGGGAGCGGGCGAACGTCTCGTAGAGCTGCGTGTCCAGGTCGGTGCGGTCGGTGACCACCACGATGGTCGGGTTCAGCAGTTGCGGGTGGCGGGCGATGGCCGCCGCGTACAGCTCCATCTCCATGGACTTGCCGGAGCCCTGCGTGTGCCAGACGACGCCGGCCCGCCCGTCGCCGGCGACGGCCTGGACGGTGCGCCCCACCGCCTTGGTCACGGCGAAGTACTGATGCGGCTTCGCGACCCGCTTGTGCAGTCCGGCGTCGTCGGCGTCGAACGCGACGAACCCGCGCAGGAGCTGGAGGAACCGTTCCGGGTTGAACAGACCGGAGAGCAGCACCTCGAGCGGCGTCATCTGGCCGGTGGCCCCCACCAGCCCGTCCTCGCCCACGAGCCGCAGATGGTCGCCCTCCGGGCGTCCGTCCGGGCCGACGACGCGGCCGTCGTCGTCGACGTTCCACGGTGCGTAGTGGTTCAGGGAGGTGAACGGCGTGCCGTACTTGGCGACGACGCCATCACTGATCACGGTGAGCACGCAGAACCGGAACGCCATCGGCAGCTCGCGCACGTACGTGGTGACCTGGGCGTGCGCGGAGGCGACGTCGGCGTGCGGGCTACCCGCGTTCTTGAGCTCCAGGATCACCACGGGCAGGCCGTTGAGGTACAGCACGACGTCGAAGCGCCGCTCCACCTCCCCGTCGGTCACGGTGACCTGGTTGACGGCCAGCCACTCGTTGTCCTCCTCGCGGTGGGAGACGAGACGGACCGTCGGGGTCTGCTCGCGGCCGTCCTCGATGAACGTGATGCGGAACCCCGCCGTGAGGAGGTCGTGGCCGCGCTTGTTCTCCGTGATCGCGTCCTGCGAGGTGGGCCGCAGGATCTGCGCGATCGCCTGCTCCTGGAACTCGCGCGGCACCTCCGGGTTCAGCCGGCGCACCGCCGCGCGCAGGCGGGACGGGATCGCCAGGTCGGCCCACGACTCGCGCTGCGGCTGCTCCCCCAGCGCCGCGTAGGACGGGTGCCCCGCGCCGCTCGTCGCGCCCGGTGCGATCGCCGAACCCGGCAGCGGCAACCAGCCCAGCGGCTCCGCCAGGTACTCCAGCGCGAGCGCCTCCCAGTCGGCCTCGTGCGCGGGCGGGGTGGTGGCGAGGGCAGGCACGGGACCTCCAGCAGGGACGACGACGCGGCGCATCGTTGCTCGTGTGTGTGCTCGTGGTGAGCGTATCGGCGGGACGTCTCCGAGCATCACGCATGACGACGCCCGGGCGCTCGCGGCGCGACGATAACGGGGGTTTCAGCCCCACTGTGGCGGGGATCCGCACCACCGTGCTGGTGGAACCGCACCATCTCCGTGGTGGACTCGCACCACGTCGATGGTGGATCCGCCGTCAGCGCCACGCCTCCAGCAGGTCGGCGGCGGTCCATGCCTGGGCGAGCCGGGCGTCGGCGGCGCCGGCGGGGCAGACGGCGACGAGCGGCGTGGCGAGCGTCGCACCCGGGACGCTGACGGCGTCCGCGGCCAGCGCGTCCACCTCTGCCGCCGTGACCGCGCGATGGCCTCGCCACTTGATGGTTCCTACGAAGTCGATGCTCGTGCCCGGGCGCGCGTCGGTGGCCACGAGGTCGATCTCGGGGACGTTGTTCCGCGGCCACCACCCGCCGACGCGCTCGGCGGACGGCCACCGGCCGTCCGGCAGCAGGCGCGCGAGCGCGGACCGGACGACCGGCTCGACCGCTCTGCCCCGCCACGCCTCGAAGGACGCCGCGTAGCGTCGCGCCGCGAGGTCAGGGCGCCCCCGGTCTATGTCGCCGAGCGCCGGTTCGACCAGGGCGAGCCAGAAGCGGAGCGCCGGATCGGCGACCCGCCAGCGCCGGTCCTTGGCTGCTCGCCGGGTCGAGAGGGGCTCGTCGGCGACGACAACCCGCTTCTCGGCGAGCACGGCGAGCGAGCGCTCGAGCGATGTCGCCGAGACACCCGACACTGCGAGGACGCCGCTCCACGTCCGTTCACCGCGACCGCCGATAGCGCGCAGGATCGACCGCGCCTGGGTGGCCTCGGGGAACTCGGTGTCGAGCACACGTGCTCCGCTCACCACGAGCGCACTCGTGGAGCGCGAGAACGAGCGGCGCACGAAGCCCGCGGCGTCCTCGCCCGGCTCCCACTCCTGCGCGACCAGGGGCTGTCCGCCCGTGACGAGGAACGCGTCGAACGCATCCATCCCGGAGAGCCCCGTCATCCGGCCGACGTCCCGGGGGCTCAGCTCGCGCAGGATCATCTCCGTCGCACGACCGTGGAACGGCTGGTCGGGCCTTCCCAGCGCCTCCATCATCGCCAGGTCCGACCCGAGCAGCAGCAGGAGCACAGGTTTCTGGGCGAGCTCACGGTCCCAGACGCGCTGCAGCTCCCCCGGCCCACCATCGATCCCCTCGAGTAGCCACGGCAGTTCGTCGATGACGACGACGGACGGCATGTCGCTCGGCAGCGCGGCCGCCAGGAGACGAAGTGTCGCGCTGAGAGACGACGGCTCCGTCCCGTCGGCAAGGTCTGCTCCCGGCAGGTCGGAGGTGGCGATGGCGGAGGCGAACGCGGCGAGCTCGTCCCGGACCGGGGCGCCGCGCGCGGCCTGGAAGTAGACGCTCGGGAGCCCCGACCGTTCGATGAACTCCGTCACCAGCCGCGACTTCCCGACTCGCCGGCGCCCGCGCAACAGAACCGCCACGCCCTTGTCGGCGCGTCGTCCCGCGCGAACGATCGCCAGCAGACCAGCCAGCTCATCGAGCTCGACCTCGCGGCCCACGAACCCCACCGTCGTCCCTCCAATCACCACGAAGTTAACTACCATCGACAATAGTAATCTTTTTGGGTGTGTCTCGCAGGGGCCCGGCTCCGAAGGATCGAGCCTCCTTCAGCCCGGCGGCACATGTTCGAAGTCGTCCCGCCGCCCGTCCAGGTCGCGGAGAGTGTTGTCGCGACTGACAATCCGAAGTGACCCTAGATAGTGCTGGCGCGACGACCAGAGAGGACCCTGGCGGCTGTGGCCGCTGCCAGCCGTGGAGCGGAGGCGCAGATGTCTACCGAGATCGAACCGTTGGTCGGCCGTCGTGGCCGAGGCCTCAAGAGCCGAGGTGGGCTGTGGGGCGAATGCCTCGCGGAGTTCCTCGGCACGTTCGTGCTCATCGCCTTCGGGTGCGGCTCCGTCGCCATGGCGGTCGCAGCCTTGCCCGGGTCGGGGCGCACCGAAGGTGCCACCACGATCTTCGTGGGAGTGGGCGACTGGCTTCTCATCGCCCTGGGCTGGGCGTTCGCGGTGGCGTTCGGCGTCTACGTCGCCGGCGGGATCTCCGGCGCCCACCTCAACCCCGCCGTCACCTTGGCGTTCGCCGTACGCCGCAGGTTCGCGTGGGCCAAGGTTCTCCCCTACTGGGCCTCACAGCTGGTCGGCGCGTTCGTCGGCGCCGCCCTGGTGTACGTCGTCTACAAAGATGCGATCACCGCGTTCGAGAATGCCAGCAACCCGCCCGGACACAACGTGGCGACCTTCTCCATCTTCGCCACGTTCCCCGCCCAGTACTTCGGCAGCAGCGTCTGGGGGCCCCTGATCGACCAGATCGTCGGGACGGGCTTCCTCCTGATGCTGATCGCCGCCGTGGTCGACATGCGCAACATGGCCGCCCGGGCCAACCTGGGCCCGCTGATCATCGGTTTCGCGGTGGCCGCCATCGGCATCTCGTTCGGCGCCAACGCCGGCTACGCCATCAACCCCGCCCGCGACCTCGGACCGCGCCTGTGGGCATGGATCGCCGGGTGGGGGGACATCGCCATGCCGGGCAACGGCGACTGGTTCAGCAACTACTTCTGGATACCCATCGTCGGACCGCTCATCGGCGGCGTCATCGGCATCCTCCTGTACGACCTGTTCATCAGCGACGTCCTCTCCGCGCGGGCGCAGCTGTCGGGTGTCCAGGACGAGCCCGGTCCCGCCGACCCCGAGGAGTGACCAGGCGGGGGTGAGGCTCGGCGAACGCCCGTCGCGGTGATCCGACGCCGGGTGGCCGCCCGGAACGCGCCAGGTCGTGCCGTCGCACGCCACACGGCCTCTCCTGGCACGACCGGACGCTTCCGCGCGGGTGTGAGCCACCTAACGTCGACGGCGCACCGTGGCGCCGCCGCCCGGTGTTCACCGACGGCCTATGGAGACCGCGATGCCCACCCCCCGATCCCACCCCCATCGCCACGCGCGCCCTGCTCCGCAGGCACGGGTAGCCCCGAGGGCCCCGGGAGGGAGGCGTCGCGACGCTCAGCGCCGCCTGGCCGGACTCACGGCCGCCGCGCTGGCGCTGACCGGCGCGATGGTGGTCGCAGGTCCGGGCACGCCGGCCCCGGCGACGGCCGCAGCTGCGACGTCGTCCCAGCGCCCGGGGTGCCCTGACCCCGGAGACATGCCGTCCATCAGCCAGCTCCCGCCGCAGTTCACCGACTCGAACGTGACGGTCTTCGCCGGGAGCGACTTCATCGCGGAGGGTCGGGCGGCCGAGGCGGAGGGGCTGATCGTCGCCTCCCGCGACGCCCGGTTCGATCTGGAATCCGGAGCCCCGGGGAGCCCACGGACGTTCAACGTCGGCACGGTGGGGGCCGGGTCGCAGATCGCCCCCGGCTGGCACCAGCCCATGCTGCAGACGGGCCGCGACGTGTACATCGCCGACGGGGTGCGGGTGGACGTCGGCCACAACAGCGGCGGCGGGCCTCAGGGTGGCGCGGTCAACGCCGGTGGGGCCGTCACGGGCGACGGCACGCTGGACCTGAACGGCGGCCCGCTCACCGTGGGCGTCGGTGCCGATGCCGCCCTCGACCCGTGGCACGACTTCCACGACATCATCGCCATGACGTCGGACGCACTCGGCGCGCTCGCCGCCACCGGGACCGCCCGAACGTCGTCGTGGCACAGCACCTACTTCACGAGCGACGGGACGGACCGTCCCCTCGAGGTGTTCGAGATCGACGCCGCGGACCTTGCCCGGACCCGCGAGTTCCGGTTCGTCAACCTGCCCGGGGACGTCCCCGTGGTGGTCAACGTCATCGGCGGCGGTGACGTGGGGATCGAGAAGAACTTCGTTGCTATCAACGGCGAACGGGTCGACATGCTCGACCGGCTCGGCCCCGCGGCGTCACGGATCCTGTGGAACGTGAGCGCGGCGTCGTCGTTCACCACGCTCGGCACCAGCGAGTGGATCGGCACGCTGCTGGTGCCCCACGGGGACATCACCATCAACACCAGCACGAACGGACGCCTGCTAGCGGGCGGCAACGTGACGACAGCGGGCGCCGGGCACGAGATCCACAACTTCCCCTGGGTGGGGCCGGGTCCGTTCGACTGCATCGACGGCAGCTTCACCGCCCGCAAGACCGTGGTCGGCGACGCCGCCGCGGCCGTCCCCGCGGGCACCACGTTCGAGGTCGTCTACGTGCACGACGCCGATGGCGCCCTCACCACGGGCACCCTCCACCTGCCCGTCTCGGGCGCACTCGTGAGCGGCCCACGCCTGCCCTACGGCACCACCGTGCGCCTCACCGAGACCAACCTGCCCGACCTCCCCGGGGTGACGTGGGGCGAGCCGATCCTGCAGGTCGACGGCGTCGCCCAACCCAACGGCAGCACGTTCGTCATCGGCGCCGACACGACCATTCGCGTCGTCGTCGTCAACACCGCGCACGACCCGGGCACGCTCCTGCCCGAGGCGCTACCGCCCGAGGCCATGCCGCCCGACGCCGATGCCGACGCCGATGACCTCCCGGGCTCGGACGACCTGCCCGACGTCGATGACGCACCAGATGTGGACCACCTGCCCGACGCCGACGAGCCCGACACCTCCCTGCCCGACGCCGACGAGCCCGAGGACGCGGGCGACGAACAACCGGGCGTCGATGAGCAGCCCGAGACCGGCACGCCCGATGCAGACGAGGAGCCGGGGGCCGAGTACACGCCCGACATCGATGACGCCGACGACGACGCGCCCGAGTCAGACGAGACCCCGGGTCCAGGCGGCGAGACTTCGCCTCCTCCGTCCAGCCCCGCACCTGTGGAGCCGGCACCGTACGACCCGCCGTCAGACGACGGCGACGCGGCCCCGGAGGAGCCGCCCGCTGACGAACTGCCCGCTGACGAGCACGGGGCAGACACCGGGGACGCCGGGATCACCACCATGACCGGCGGTCACGTGACGGCGAGTTCGCTCCAGCTCGTCGCTGCGGCCACTGTCCCCCTCCTCCTCGGGGTGGCGGCCGCGGCGCTGATCCACGCGCGGCGGACGGCCTGACGCCGCCGCGCCGCGAGCGAGCAGCCGAAGCCGACTCTCGGCACCGCCTTCGTGTCGCGGAGAACCCTCGAGCAGAAAGTCGAGTGCGCCGCGAGCAGCCTCCGGATCGTCGGACGTGCGCCAATGCCGGGGCGTGATCATGCCGTCCTCACTGATCTGCGGCACGGGACCCTCGGCGACCGAGACACCGAGGTTCCCGCTTCCCGAGGACAACAGCCCGAACTCACGGCGCAGTTCAAGACGGTCCTCGACCCCACGAACCCACGCGGCCGTCGCACTGCCCGGTGCGACCCGGTCCCCGATGACATTCGTCGCGCTCACACCTGTCCGGAACACGCGCTCGTCAGCCAAGAACGCCACCACCTGCTCCGGACCCGCCCGGAACAGCTCACGTCGCCCGACTCCGGCCAACCGTGCCGACCACACCTCTCGACCGGCGCCAGCGGTGAGACGCCGCCGCAGCCGAGACAACTCGTCACTGCGCAGCCACGTCGGACGCACGCCATCTGCGAGCGCCGCCGCAGCCCAGGCAACTCGCGACGACATCGCACGCACCCGATCGGGCCGGGCCCCGCCAACTACCTGACGGGGCGCGCAGGAAGCTCCAGGTGGAGGATCGGATACGGTCGGCCATCGCCGTCCATCTCGTCGCGCCCAACCTGCACAAACCCGTGGCTGAGATAGAAGCCGTACGCGGCCGCATTCTGCTCGTTCACGTCAACCTTGGTGACGCCGTGCTGAGCGACAGCCTCGCGGAGCAACGCCGTGCCAACGCCGGTGCCCCGTGCCTCGTCCGTCACGAAGAGCATCTCGAGACTGCCCTCGGCGACGCCGGCAAAGCCGACCGGCGTCCCCCCTCTCGCCGCGACGAGGAGGGTCACCGCGGGCAGATACATCGCGGCAAGGTTTCCCTCGATGCGCTCGAAGTCGGACTCCTCCAGGAAGTCGTGCGTCGCTCGCACGGCACTGCGCCAGATGTCGACGAGCACGGGGTACTCACTCTCACCCGATGAGGCGCGGACAACAAGGGGCTGCTCAACTGGCCGGGCCGCGCGGCGGTCGAGTTCATGGCGTCTCACCACGGAGTCCCTCAGCTCTCCACGCGGCGGTCGATCTCGGCCACCAGGCGTTCCTCGATGGGTTCGTCCTCAGGGCGCGGGTCGCGGACGTCGGCACGGAGCCGGAGTCTGAGCAGTGCCAGGTGGAGCGACTTGATCGATGCGTGTGACAGGTCCTCACCGGCGCGCGCGATGTCCACGACCAGGTCCGGTGGCAACCAACCGGGCTCCGGCCGCGAGCCGGGCCGCTCGGGCCACAGCACCGTCTCGGCGAGGTTGCTGATCGATGCTCCCGCCCGGTAGCGCGCAAAGAGGTGGATCGACTCGCCGCGCGGCGTGTAGAACCAGCCGCCCCGGAACACGCCGATCACCCCGGCGCGTTCCCGCAGCATCCAGGCGGACGACGACGCCGCGTCATCCGTGCCGGGAGCAGGTGGGAGCCAGGCGAGGTCCGCGCCGGGCAGGTCACCGGGATGGACGACGTCGGCGGGCTCGTTGCGCACCACAAGGCTCGCGAGCACCTTGCTGATCACGAAGGCCGTCATCCAGCCGATGGATGGGTCACCGGTGGCGATCCCTCCCATCCGTGTACCGCGCACCAGAGCCGTGGCCAGCCGCCGCAGCTCTCGGTGCGGCATCGGCCACGCCCACTCCGAGGCCGGCACCGGCGGCTGCACGGAACTGCGCACCTCAGGCTCCGGACCGAACACGAACGTCACCCGGTCCGCGCCGCCACCCCGCACGATCAGATCGGACCGCCCCGGGGCGGGGACCACCTCGCCGTCCGAGAAGCGCCCCGCGACCTCCGTGGCCAGCCGCCACGCGGCGGCAACGGTGACCGAGTCCACCTCACCCACGCTTCTGCCCAACCTCGCGCACCTCCCGGATGACATCGTTCATGGCCGCGACCATCGCCGACGCGAGCGGCAGGAGCGCGACCAGGTGGGACCAGGTCACTTCAGGCGACAGCATCGCCTGAATCTTGCCGGGGTGCCGGCCTCACGCCTTGTGCTCCAGCTGGACGTCGAACCGGACGCGGAACCCGGTCGCCGCGAGAACACGTGCCAGGGTTGCCATCCGCACGTTGCCGTCCCCGTTGAGGAACTGGCTCACTCGGCTCTCCCCCACGCCGAGGCGGGCCGCGAGCTCGCGTTGCGTGATGCCCGACTGCTCCACGGCGCGGTTCATCACGGCCACCGCATCGACCGCCAGCCGAGCCGCGCGGCGGTTCAGTTCAGCCCCATCGCTGGTCATGTGCCACATCCTCTTCTCTGACCCGCGTCGCCAGGGTGATCTCGTCAGGCGGTGCCCGTCGCATCGTCGGCGGCTCCACGAACGCCGTCGCGAGCCGCAAGAACTCGTCGAGCTCGGGCAGCGGGGGGCGGACCCCAGTGGTCAGCACCTCGCGCTCCACACGCACTACATCATCATCTGGACGACGGACAACACTGTGGAGGTTCCAGGTCCGCAATGCAGCACGAGCAGCAACTCGCTCACCCCCGTCCGAGACACGGGGTTGGCGACTATCACGGCGGCCCGATAGGCTCGACGCAACATGGCCAGCCCCTCTGCCCGCTTCGGGCACGGGCTGGTCTTCATATGAGGGGACGGCGTGGTCACCTATAGCAAGCCCTACAGGACCTTCGAGGAGCAGGCGCAACTGCTGGTGTCCCGCGGCATTCAACTGCGGTCGGACCGCGCGCTCTGGGCGCTCGAGCGGATCGGGTACTACCGGCTCAGCGGATACTGGTACCCGTACCGTCAGGTCGACACGGAGGGGAGCGACGCCGCCGGGAAGCCGGTTCGGCGGAGCAACGTCGTTCCCGGCACCGACATCGAGCAGATTCTCCGCCTCTACGAGTTCGATCGTCAGCTCAAGTTGCTTGTCATGGAGGCCATCGAGCGAGTTGAGGTGGCCCTGCGGGTCGAAATCGCGTACGTCTTGGGGAAGCGACACCCCACCGCCCACCAACGGCCGGAGTGCCTTGACGGAAGGTTTACCAAGCCACGACCCGGTCGGCCGTCTCGACACGACGACTGGCTCCGCAAGTTCGATGAGCACCTCGACCGATCATCTGAGGAGTTCGTCGAGCACTTCAAGCGCAAGTACGACGGCGATCTTCCGGTCTGGGTGGCCATCGAGGTTCTTGACTTCGGTTCGATGTCGATACTGTTCCATGGGTGCAAGCCCCCGGACCGCAGCATGATCGCGGATCGGCTAGGAGTCGTCGACGCCACCGGTGTAGGCGACGGCAAGGCCCTCGGGAACTGGCTCCGCGTCCTGAACCTCCTCCGGAACACGTCCGCGCATCACGCGCGGCTCTGGAACCGCAACCTCGTCGATCAGGTCGCAACATCCCGAGTCGGCCACATCCGCGAGCTGGCGCACCTGTCCAGCCTGAGTGCCCGCGACCTCGCTCGCGTCTATCCAGCCATCACGGTTCTCTCCTGGCTGTTGAAGTCGGTCGACCCAACGACCGACTGGGTCGACCGACTTCGCGAACTGCTCGGGCGGTTCCCGTCAGATGGCGTCGTGGCCCTCGCCGACATGGGTGTTCCCGCCGCATGGAGAGAACTACTCAACTGACGGCTCATCCTCCTGGTTCGCAACCCCATACGGGATGTGCACACTCGGGGCCACGGCAGCGGTCGAGTCGAGGTGTGGGCGCTGATCGTCGAAGAAGATATGCGGCTTCATCACGTCGAGCACCTTGCCCTTGTCGACTCCACCCAGGAAGAACGCATCGTTGACCGTGACACCCCAGCCCTCCAGGGTACGGATCGCGCGTTCGTGAGCGGGGGCGTTCCGCGCCGTCACGATCGCGACCCGGACGCGCGGCTCGTACGCCGGGTCAGTACGCCGGTGCGCTGCCTCGACACCCTGGATCCTGTTGATGTCTCGCAGAAAGGCACTCAACGGCCCTGGGCGGAGCGGTTCATCCTGATTCTTACGCTCATGTTCCCGGAAATCGTCGATCCCGCGCTGCTGGTAGATCCGCTCCGATGCATCGTCGGCGAGCACGCCGTCGAAGTCGAACGCGATTCGCAGTTCTTCCCCCGGTTCGTGTGCAAGCATTGCCGACTCCAGCACCTGGCCGGCGGGTAGGCCGCTCCTGATCGCAGCGCGAACGTCGCCGGAGTTGGCCGACAGGAACAGCGACATGTCGAGAGCCCGCATGTACTCGAACGGAGCCCGCCCCTGCGTGAACACCGACCGAGTGATCTCCAGGCCGTGTGTGGCGATCGATCGCATCACGCGGAGCCCGGTCGACGGATCGTTCCGCGAGAGAATGATCACCTCCACTATCGGATCTTCCGGGCTCAGGTCGTTGAGACCAAGCAGCCGCTTGACGAACGGGAACGCGACGCCGGGCTCAAGCGTGTCGTCGATATGCGCGGCCTGATACAGCCGGTAAGCCTCTTCCCCCTGGGCCCGGAAGACACCGTCTGACTCAGTCAGGTCGAACAGTGCACTGGATGCGATCCCGACAACGAGCCGCTCGCCAAGCTCAAAAGGCACGGGGCCTCCCTCCGTCAAGACGCACCCTTGCCACATCGTCGGCCGCAGGCGAGCGCACATCGTCGACGATGCGCTCGGCGTCACTGACGCGCAGACGGCCCGACATCAGCGCGGGCAGCAGGGCGTCGCGCGTGGTGGCCAGCGCAGAGTTCTCGTGCAACGCGGCACTCGCCCGGGCGTGGAGGGGCGCGACGCGCGCTCCGAATGTGAACATCGTCTGCTCATCGGCGAGCGTCACAGGCAGCTTCTTGAAGTTGCCCCGCGAGAGCTCCATGAACGTCGCACCGTTCGCGTGGTCGAGGTACTCGGAAACTCGGCTGCGCATCTCGTGGAACAGCCAGTACCGCAACCTCTCGTCGTGAGGCTGGACGACGATAAACCCTTGGTTCACGGCCATCGGCGCTTCCGCGACCGCGAACGCACCGATGGTCGCCCTCGATGTCATGAAGATGCTTCCCACCGGATAGAGGGCTGACGACGTCGCCGCGAGGCCCGCCTCCGTGATCGTTCGACTGGTCCGCGAGACATAGGGCCCGTTCAGGCCCGTGACATCGGTCGGCGTCAGCCACAGGACGTCGCCATCCCAGTACTCGGGAACCGTTGACCGAGGGGTCCCGCCACCGCCGACGCTCGCAACATCCGCATAGGTTCGGCTACCGGACTTCGCGGAAGCCGCCGCCTTGAGAAACTCCGCGCAGGCGAGTTCGTCGGCCGTGGTGGCGAGTTTGGTGTTGGTCGCGATCTTGTCGTCAAGGGATCCCAAGACCTCGGCGATCGCCCGCTGCTCGCACAGCGGTGGCGTAGGAAGCACTGCTGAGCGAATGATCCTCGCGTTCAGATTCTGCTGAGCCGCTCCATTCGCTAGTCCTGCAATATCTCCTCGCGTTAGGAGTAGCGCATAAAACAGCCAGCGCGCGTCGGCTTCGCAAGGGTCCACGACCATCGCGCATGCCGCTTGGTTGCATGCGGCCGGCACAGACAACCAGCCAAGTCGCCCAACCGTTGCTCCATACATCGCCATCAACACCGTACCCGCTGGGAGAATCTTCGCGGAGGAGTTGGAAACCCCACTGAGAGAAATATATTCTTCGCAGTCAGCCACCACTGCATCAGACAGGTCTCCGGTCTTTACCCACGGTACTGTCGCGGGCGAGAAAAAATCGGGACGTTTCCGAGACGGCGTCCCCCCGCTCGTAACACGTTGACAAAGTGACTCAAGCGTCCGCAGACCCCACCTCGGATTCGCGCCGTGAAGCTCAGCGACGGTGTTGCCCTTCACGACACCCGCCCCAACTGCTCGCGCACGACGGTCTCCAGCCGGGCCGACTCCTCGAACTGGGCGTACAGCTCCTCCGTGAGGCGGGCGACCTTCTGGTCGAGGGGTTCGCCGTCGTCCTCGATCTCGGCGGCGCCTACGTAGCGGCCGGGGGTCAGGGCGTAGCCGGCGTCCTTGATCTCGGCGAGGGTGGCGGAGCGGCAGAAGCCGGGGATGTCCTGGTACTCCAGCCCGTCGCGCCCGCGCCAGGCGTGGTACGTGTCCGCGATCGTGGCGATGTCGACGTCGGACAGGGCGCGTTCGGCGCGGTCGACCATGTGGCCCAGGTTGCGGGCGTCGATGAACAGGACCTCGCCGGCGCGGGCGCCCTTGGACCTGGCGAAGAACCACACGCACACGGGGATGCCGGTGGAGCGGAAGAGCTGGGTGGGCAGGGCCACCATGCAGGCCACCAGGTCGGCCTCGACCAACTGGGCGCGGATCTCGCCCTCACCGCCGGAGTTGGAGGACATGGAGCCGTTGGCCATGACCACGCCGGCGGTGCCGGTGGGGGCGAGCTTGGACAGGATGTGCTGGATCCACGCGTAGTTCGCGTTCCCGGCGGGGGGCACGCCGTAGGTCCAGCGGGCGTCGTCCGTGGTGCGCGCCCAGTCCTTGATGTTGAAGGGCGGGTTGGCCATGACGTAGTCGGCCTGCAGGTCGGGGTGCAGGTCACGGGCGAACGTGTCCCCCCACCGCGGCCCCAGGTTCCCGGTCAGGCCGTGCACGGCGAGGTTCATCTTGGCCATGCGCCAGGTGCGTTCGTTGAGCTCCTGGCCGTAGACGTGAATCTCCTGCGGGTTCGCGCCGTGGCGCTCCAGGAACTTCTCGGCCTGCACGAACATGCCGCCCGAACCGCAGCACGGGTCGTACACGCGCCCGGAGAACGGCTCCAGCATCTCGACCAGCACGCGGACGACGCCGGGGGGCGTGTAGAACTCGCCGCCCCGCTTGCCCTCGGCAGCGGCGAACTTGCCCAGGAAGTACTCGTAGACCTCACCGAGCACGTCGCGCGCCTTGGACACGGCGGCACCGTCCACCCCCACGCCGGTGAAGCGGGCCGAGCCGAACAGGTCCACCAGCTCACCGAGCCGCCGCTGGTCCACGTTGTCCCGGTTGAAGATGGCGGGCAGGGTGCCGGCGAGCGCCGGGTTGGCGCCCATGATCAGGGTCATCGCGTCGTCCACCAGCTCGCCGATGGCGGCCTCGTGCTCGTCCGCGGTGGCCGCCCGGCCCTTGGCGTGCTGGGCGAGGTAGTCCCAGCGCGCGCGTTCGGGCACCCAGAAGACGCCGTTGCCGCGGTACTCGTCGACGTCCTCCAGGAGGGGCGCGGCGTCGTCGGCGCTGAGGCCGTCCGCGAGGCACTCGGCGAGGATGGCGTCGCGGCGCTCGGCGAACGCGTCGGAGACGTACTTGAGGAACACCAGCCCCAGGATGACGTCCTTGTACTGGCTCGCGTCCATGGAGCCGCGCAGCTTGTCGGCGGCCTTCCACAGCGTGTCCTTGAGCTCCTTCATCGTCGTCGCCGTGGCGACGGACGGTTCGGCTGCTCGCTTCCTGGGGGGCACTAGGCGTCCTTCCGGATGGGGTCGGGGGTGGCGTCGGGGTCGGGCTGGTCGGGGTCATTGTGGCGGAGGCGTACGACACCCGTGGTCACGCCGTCGGCCAGCGTGGTGGCAAGCGCGTCCAGGTCGGCGATCCGGCGTCGGGCGGCGTCGGCGGCAGCACGCACCTCGCGTAGCGCACGGCCGACGGCGTCGGCCTGCGTGGCGGGCACGAGCCGCACCTCCCAGGTGCGCCACCACTTGGCACCGGGGGCCTGGCTGCCGACGTCGGCGGCGAGCACCTCGGGAACCAGGACCGGGGTGGCGGGGCGGGTGCCTTCGACAGGCTCAACCACCGGGGGCGGCGTGACGCGCAGCACCTGGGCGGGGTACTCGACCACGGAGAAGCCGTCGACGTCGACAGCGGCGGCCGGGCGCGGCGCAGTGGTGAAGACGACGTCGCCGGGCTCGGTGAGCCGGGCGGCCGCGGCGGTGGCGACGGCGAACGTGTCCACCGACCGCGCACCCCAGGCGGCGTCGCCGAGGATCTCGGACACCCCGAGCACACGCGTGCTGCCAGGGCCGGCGACGCCCGCGGTCACGCGATTCGGGTCCACCCGGTTGCCGGCGATACGACGCACCCGCCCCTGGGCGGCGAGCGTGCCGAGCGGGATGCGGCTCACCGTGCGCGCGGCACCCCGCTCCACCCGCAGGCCCGCGAGCGGTGCGGTCGCGGAGGGTGCAGTCCCGGCCGCGAGCTCGAGGACCCGCACTGCCGCGGCCCCGCCGTCGTCGTGCGCTCCCGCAAGCACGTGCCGGCCCGCGGTCGCGAGGCTGCCGCCGCGGGCCAGGAGCTCGCGGACCAGCACGAACCGGGCGAAGCGGAAGGCGTGCCCGCGGACATCACGTGAGCTGCCGAGCGCAGAGACAACATCGGTGAGCAGATCGTCGAGAACCGCCCGCGGCAGCGGCTCCCTCGCGGCGAGCGGGTGCTCACTGAGGTCGGCGATCATGGTCCACCGCTCGGCGATGGCCACCGACGGGTGCGCGTCGCCCAGCACCCACAACGCGAGGCGCTGACGAGCCCGCTCCACCACCAACCCGGGCGGGAGCAGCACCACGGCGCGCAGCCGGTCGGTACGCAGCAGCGCGGCCCGGGCCGACTCGACGGCCGGGGCCGCGGCCTCCACGAGGGCGCTCGCAGGGCCGAGCACCACGGCGCGCTGCCCCGGATGCAGGCCGAGCACGATGTCGTCGACCCGGGCCAGCACGGCCACGTCGTCGAGCTCGGGCTCGCCCGCGGCGGGGATGGCGGTGACGACGACGCGGCCCGGGTCCGGGGTGTCTCCCGTCGCCTCCACGTCCCAGCCGTGTGCGGCCAGGCGCCGCCGCGCCAGGCGACCCGACGCTCCGGCGGGCACCCGCGCGAGCGGCGTGTCCAGGTGGTTCGACGCGGCCAGCACCGCGTGCAGCACGTCACCCGCACCAGGGTGCGGGTCAGCCACCAGGCCCACTCCGTCGATGCTGCCGATGCCGCCGACGACGGCGGCGACCAACGAGAGTCCGGCCGGGTGCAGCGCCGACGCCGCCAGCTGTTCGTCCCGGACACGGAACCGCTGCGCGAGCAGGGCCTCCACCGCAGCGCCGGGCGTGTACGCGGCGGACGCCGCCAGGTCCGCGAGCGCGCCGGTGCGCTCCACCTCCTCGCCGAGCGCCACGACCTCGCGATAGAGGAAGGCGTCGTCCGGGTCGAGCTCGTCCGCCAGGTCGAGGACCTCTGCCCGGGGTACCCCGGTGAGCGGGGCGGACGTGTACGCCTTGATCGCGAGCAACGCCGCCAGGCCGTCGCGTCGCTCGCGTTCGCCGAGCACCGACTCGGCGTCGTCGAGCACCGCCCGCAGCGCCACATCCGCGCCGAACGCCGCGTTGTTGCCGAGTCCCGTCGCTTCGATCCAGCCGACGACGTCGGAGGCGCGGAACCGCGGGGCCCCCTCGTGGACGGCAACCGGCGCCGGGAAGGGCCGCGCACCGCCGGCGTGGCGACGCCGCCACGTGGACACCACCGGACGCTGAACGTGCGCCAGCTCGGCGACGTCGGGCAGGGACAGGCGCAGGCCGTCGAGAACGTCCACGGGCCACCTCCTTCCGCGGGCCATCCTGCCTCATCGCGACCGGTTTCGGCGCCTAGTTGCGATAAGGGCCCTTATCGTGCTGCACGCTTCCCAAGCCGTCCGCGTCCCGCCACAGTCAGCGCATGCCGTTCATCCGAGCCATCAAGGTCGAGGAGCCCGGGACCCGCACCGAGCACGTGGTCGAGGTCCTGGTCTCCGACTTCACCACCAGCGCGCTCCGCGCCCTGCCCGTCGAGCAGGTGTGCACCGCGATCCGTCGCGGCTCGCGCTATCGCACGTTCGACGAGCGCACGGGCCGGCAGACCGACGTCGAGGCCCGCGTGGTGCGCGGCGGCCTGCGGCGTGTGACCACCGTGCGGGCCGGCGTCGAGACCGACGACCTGCTCAAGCTCCCGCGCATCTGAACCCACGTAACGACGACTCCCCGGAGGAAACCATGACCGACCCCATCACGTCCCGGTTCGCGCCCGAGAGCCACGCCGCCGCACCCGACCCGACCGCCGGCGCGGGACCCGTTCCCGGTCCCACCCCCGTCCCGGGGCCGGTTCCGGGGCCCGTCCTGGGCGCGCACGCGGCTCCGAGCCCGGCCCACTACCCGAGTCCCACCCCGGGCGGCGGACGCGGCAACGGCCTCGCCGTCGGCGGGTTCGTCGTCGCCCTGATCGGCGTGGTGCTCTGCCTGATCCCGATCGTCAACAACGTGGCCTTCGTGCTCGCCGCCGTCGGGCTCGTCCTCGGGATCATCGGCCTGGTCAAGACGCGCAAGGGTGCACCCAGGAAGGGCCTCGCCGTCGCCGCGATCGTCCTCGCCGTCGTCGGCGGCATCGGCGTCATCGCCTCGCAGGCTTTCTACGGCAAGGTGCTCGACGACGTCGCCGACTCCCTCGACGACACGCCCGTCGCGGCCGCACCGGAAGCCGAGACCACTCCCGCCGACGACACGGAGACGACCGACGAGGCCGCCGACGTGGCGGAGCCTGCCCCCGCCGAGCAGGGCACCCGGGCCAACCCGTACCCCGCCGGCACCACCGTCAGCAACGCGGAATGGGACCTCACGCTCGGCACCCCGCGCGAGGCGTGGGGCGAGATCCAGGCCGAGAACCCCTTCAACGACGCCCCTGCGGCCGGCACCGAGTACTGGATCGTCCCGCTGAGCGGCACGTTCAAGGGCGAGGGCTCGCGCGCCCCTTGGGTGGACATCACGGTGCAGTTCGTGGGCGATGACAACGTCACCTACGACGGCATGGACTGCGGCGTCATCCCCACCCCGATCCTCGACGTCGGCGAGCTCTACGCGGGCGGCACGTTCGAGGCGAACGCCTGCATCGCCGTTCCCGCCGGGGCGCCCGGTCTGTTCACGCTGGAGACCGGCTGGTTCTCGGAGCCGGTGTTCTTCGCGAAGTAGGAGCAGACGAGGCTCGACCCGCCGTTCCGCCACGGCACCGCAAAGCGTCACGGGACCCAGGTCTCGGGCTGGGTCCTGCGACACCGTGCAGGACCCAGCACCCTGCGTGCGCGCCCCGAGCTTCGGCGCGGCGCACTTACCACAGCAATGGCGGGTGCCGGTGCCTACCAACTCACCACGCCCTCCGGCGGACTCGCTGCCGGTGGTCGTATCGCATGGAAACCGTGATCACACGAGGGAGAACGCCGATGCACACCGACGCCCACCTGATCGACACCATCGTCGAGTCTCGCCGACGAGTCAGCGAACTGGAGGATCTCTCGGCGCCACACCAGGATCCTTAACACTCTCAACACGTCTCTTCCAGTGGTCATCGGCGCGACAGCACTAACCGCCACTCTCACCACATTCTCGCGTGCGCTCATTCCCCTTTACGTTTCTGCGCTTGCGTACTGCGTCCTGGCGGCCACAGGCATCGGGATCATCCGATGGTGGTACGGGTCCCCCACCGCCGTCTTCGGAAAGCCCGAGTCCCCTCGCGCCCTTGAGGTAGAACTCGACGCAGAACGCGACAGAAACTCCTTGACACTCAGTGGCGCCAGCGTGGCGCTGCAGACCCGGCAGTACTCCTATCAAGGCGAGATGCAACGGAGCATTGCCGGCATCCGGCGAAGCAGTGGTCACTACCGGGTAGTCAACAATGCGTTCCAGTCGGTGATCATACTGGGATCGTTAGCCATGACTGCCGTCTCCAGCCTCAACGATGGAGGCGGGGTCTTGAAATGGTCTTCAGTAGGATTGAGTTTCACCGTCGGCGCCGCCGCAGGCTTTCTTGGATATTTCAAATACAGAGAACGTGCGTTCTATCTCCAGCAGACCGCTGATGACATCGAAGAGCAGATGAATGCGTATCGGCTCGGGCTCCACCCCTACGACAAGGGCACGGAGGAGGAGCGAATCGGACTTCTCACAAAGCAAGTCGAGGTGATTCGAGTGGCACAGCAGTTGCGCGAACAGCAACTCGACCAGCCCCGCACCGGCAAGGAGGAGAACTGACCCACGTCGCGCGTCTCTGGGTCAGAACGCACCGCCCACCGCCCACCTGGGCCGTCGTCACACCGTAGCAACGCCCCTTCAGGAGCGAGGATCACCTCACAGGCCTTGGAGGGCGAAGCGGAAGGTCAGCGGGCCGCGCGGGAGCAGGTACTGCGGGTGGGTGCGGGCGCCCCAGGAGTCGTCGCCGCCGACGCCGCGGCGCATGAGCGCGGGGCGCAGCACGGTCCGGTGCACGGGTGGCAGCTCGGTGTGGTGGCGGGCGTTCTCCACCTCGAACGGGGTCCACGGCAGGGCCGAGAGCTCCATTCCCACCAGCCCCCGCGGGGAGGCATCGGCAGACGCTGTCACCCGCAGGCCGCGACCCAGGGCGTCGGTCACCTCGGCCCAGCGCACGCCCGTGTGATTGCCGGCCTCCTGGGGTCGCAGATACGGCGTGAGCTGGTCGCGCACGTCGGCCTCCCACACGCCGAGGCGGGCTGCGGAG
Source organism: Xylanimicrobium pachnodae JCM 13526 = NBRC 107786 (assembly GCA_001592145.1). Classification (GTDB taxonomy): domain Bacteria; phylum Actinomycetota; class Actinomycetes; order Actinomycetales; family Cellulomonadaceae; genus Xylanimonas; species Xylanimonas pachnodae. Next base: position 250,803 of record BCWJ01000004.1, read on the forward strand.
CGCCGGTCCACGTACGCCTCGTGCGGGCCTTCGCCGTACCAGCGCAGGCGGTGGTAGTCGGCGGCAGTGGCCACGAGCAGCCCCAGCTCGGGCGGGTCGGTGAGCCCGTCGCCCGGTTCGAGCTTCTGGGTCACCTCGATCCGTCCGTCGCCGAACACCCGGTAGGCGACGTCGCAGGACGACGCCGGGGCGGTCGGCAGCTCGTACCGATAGGTGACCTCGACCGAGTCGTCGTGCTGCTCGAACGCCGGGATGCCCACCGCCTTGGCGTACCGGGAGGCGAGCAGCCAGCCGCCGTCCTCGAACGGCATGCCCCACCCGCGCTCGTTCGACGTCGGCGCGTGCCAGAAGTTCGGCATCGGGACCCCGGCCAGCAGCTCGCGGCCGCCGTCGTGCGTGACGCCGTACCGGTAGGACTGCAGGCCGCCGTGGATGCCGGAGAACAGCGCGGAGAAGTGCGGGCCGTGCACGCCGATGTTGTGCAGGCCTAGCACCAGGCGCGGGGCGGGGGCCGCAGCGCGCGCGGGCGCGTACCTGCCCACCACGGCCTGCGCGGAGGCGACCACGTACCCGGCATCGGCCCAAGCGGTGGCGTCACGCAGCCGGAACTCGACATCCACGGTGTGCTCCCCGGGACGGGGCGGCACCGCGACCCCCAGCGGCACCGTGGCCTTCTCCCCCGCGGCGAGCGCCAACGGGAACGGGGCGCGGGCCACCTCGACGCCGCGGTCGCGCACGACGACCTCGCCCGCGTAGGCGGCGGCGTCGGTGAACAGGTGCCGGTTGTGCACGTGGACGACGCCGCCGTCGATCTCCAGGTGGATCGGCTGGTAGACCTGGCGCACCTCAGCGAGCTTCGGGGTGGGGCTGTGGTCGGCGAAGACGATGCCGTTGCCGCAGAAGTCCGCGTCGTGGGGGGCCTCGCCGGCGTCGCCGCCGTAGCCGAGGTAGGCGTTGCCGTGCCGGTCGGTGAGGCTGACTGCCTGGTCGGAGAAGTCCCAGATGAACCCGCCCTGGTAGAGCTCCTCGCGGTAGGCGAGCTCGGTGTAGGCGTCGACGGCGCCGAACGAGTTGCCCATGGCGTGCGCGTACTCGCACAGGACGTAAGGCTTGCCGCGGTGGGTGGCCAGGTACTGCTCGATCTCGGCGGCGGGCGCGTACATCCGGGAGACGACGTCGGTGGTCTGCGGGTACCGGGGGTCCCAGTGGACGCCTTCGTAGTGGACGGGCCGGGTGTCGTTCGCGCGGAACCAGTCGGCGACGTCGCGGAAGTTGGTGCCGCCGAACGACTCGTTGCCGCACGACCACATGACGATGCACGGGTGGTTCTTGTCGCGTTCGAGCATCGCCTCGGCGCGGGCGAGCAGGGCGTCGCGCCACTCGGGGCGGTCGCCGGGCACGGCGTCGGCGACGGCGCGGCGGCCCTGGACGATCTCGTCCCACAGGCCGTGCGACTCGACGTTCATCTCGTCGATGACGTACAGCCCGTACCGGTCGCAGAGTTCGTAGAAGAACGAGTTGTTCGGGTAGTGGCTGGTGCGCACGGCGTCGATGTTGTGGCGCTTCATGAGGCGCAGGTCGGCCTCGGTCTGCTCGCGGGTCATGACGCGGCCCTGGAGCCCGAACTCGTGGCGGTTGACGCCGTGGAAGACGACGCGCTGCCCGTTGACGCGCAGCACACCGCCCTCGATGCCCACGCGCCGGATCCCGACGTGCTGCGGCACCACTTCAGCCACGGCGCCGTCGTCGTCGATCACCTCGACGAGCAGCCGGTACAGGTGCGGGTCCTCGGCGCTCCACAGGTGCGGCGCCGCGACGTCGACGGCGTACGCGCCGTCGCCGGTCGCCCGCAGCGGCCCGACGCCGTCGAGCGTGATGCGCACGGAACCGGCACCAGCGCCAGCGCCGGCCAGCACAGCATCCACGCGGACGACGGCGGAGGCGAGGTCGTCGGCCACCGTCGTGGTCACGCGCAGGTCCGCCAGGTGCACGGCCGGCTGCCGGTACAGCGTGACGTCGCGGAAGATGCCGGAGAACCGATAGAAGTCCTGGTCCTCGATCCACGACTGCCCCGAGTACTTGATGACCTGCACGGCGAGCCGGTTGGTCCCCTCGACCACCGTCTCGGTGAGGTCGAACGACGACGGCGTGTACCCGTCGGTGCCGTACCCGACGTAGGTGCCGTTGTGCCACACGGCGATCGCGGACTCGGCCCCGTGGAAGGTCACCACGAGCCGTTCGCCGTCGCCGAGCGGGCGGTCGAGCTCGTAGTCCTTGATGTACGAGCCGACGGGGTTGTCCGCGGTAGGCACCTGGCCGGGCACCACCTGCTCGTGGCCGTCCCACGGGTACTGCACGTTGGTGTACTGCGGGCGGTCGTAGCCGAGCAGCTGCAGGTGCGCGGGCACGGGCACGTCGTCCCAGGTGGCGGTGTCGGCAGCCCAGAACTCGGGCAGGGTTGCGGCCGGGTTCTTGGCGTAGTGCAGCTTCCACCGGCCGTTCAGGGACTGCTCGAAGCTCGACGTCCCAGCCTCCGCCTCGGCCGCCGAGGCGAACCAGCGGTGGTCGGAGTGGGCGGGCAGGCGGTTCTCGGCGACGAACGAGGGGTCGGCGACGCGGTCGATGCTCGCCGGGAGGGAGAAGGTCATTTGATGGCTCCGGTGATGCCCTGCGCGAACGCGCGCTGCAGGACGAGGAAGATGACGACGGCGGGCAGGGACGCGATGAGCACCGCGAGCATGAGCACGCCGTAGTCGGTGACGTACCCGGCCGTCAGGTTGGAGATGAGCATCGGCATCGTCTGGTACGCGTTGTCGACCAGGATGATCTTGGGCCACAGGAAGTTGTTCCAGGCCGCCATGAAGGTGATGACGAACGCCGCGGCGAAGGTGGACCGCATGGTGGGGATGTAGATGCGCGCGAAGATCGCGAGCTCGCTCAGGCCGTCGATCCGGGCCGCCTCGATGATCTCGTGCGGGAAGGAGCGCGACGCCTGCCGGAACAGCAGGATGAGGAACGGCGTCGAGATCGCGGGCAGGATCACCGCGAGCGTCGAGTTGACCAGCCCCAGGTTCGCGAACATCCGGAACAGCGGGATCATCGTGGCCGCGAACGGGATCATCATCGCCAGCAGCAGGACCTTCATGACGGCGTCCTTGCCCTTCGAGTGGAACACCTCGAACCCGTAGCCCGCGATGGCGCAGATCACGAGCGCCCCCACCGTGGTGGTGACGGCGTTGACCGCGGAGTGCCACAGCGCCGCACCCAGATTCTGCGCGTCGAGCAGCGCGCTCAGGTTGTCGAGCAACGCACCGCCCGGCAGCAGCCGCGAGCTGAGCACGTCCCGGGACGTGTTCGTGGCCGAGATGACCATGAAGTACAGCGGGAACACCGAGATCACGGAGGCCACCGCGAGGAACAGGTAGCTCGGGAGCTGCCGCAGCGAGGAGCGGCGGACGCGGGGGCGCGGCCGCACCGGCGCGGGTGCCCGGAGGGTTGCGGTGTCAGTCACGCTTGTCACCGACCTTCAGCTGGACGGCCGCGAGCGCCGCGACCATGAGGAGGATCACGAACGAGATGGCCGAGGCGTACCCGAAGTTCGGGTTGCGGTGGAAGGACACCTGGTACAGGTAGTGCGCCATCGACATCGAGGCGTTGGCCGGCCCGCCGCCCGTGAGGTTGTACGACTCGTCGAAGAGCTGGAGCGTGCCGTTGGTGGACATGATCGCGGTGAGCAGGATCATCGGCTTGAGCTGCGGGATGGTCACGTAGAGGAACGTCTTGACCGGCCCGGCGCCGTCGATGCGGGCGGCCTCGAAG
>BCWJ01000005.1 GCA_001592145.1 Xylanimicrobium pachnodae JCM 13526 = NBRC 107786
CCGAGCAGGCGGTCCAGTTCGGTCAGTTCGCCGTGGCGACCGACGAAGCTCCTCATCGCGAAACCCTCTCGATCGATACCATCAGTTGTGATGGTATCAAGGATGATGGACTTGTGCGGTCGTCTGCGGGGACGACGACGGGGTGCTTGTGTGCGCGGCTGGCTGGCGTGATCTGCCCGGGGGCTGCTGGCGGTGGTGTGGGGTGTTCTGCGGCCGCGGGGGCATGCCACCTGCGCAGATGCGCGGGTCTCGTCGCGACGAATGAAAGCGGCGATCATGTTGTGCCATATGGCGCCGTTGGAGACTTGCGAAGTACAGATGATTCACGCTTTCATGGGGCCAGCGATGAGGTAGTCGACGAAGGATGGCAAGGATGCCCACACGAACGATGGCGAGCTCGCCCCTGGTCTCCTGGGGCGATGGGTCCACCCAGTTGCTGCTGACGCATGCGGCTCACACCCCGGTCATGGCGCAGCTGCGGCACCGCGGCCACGCGCAGGCGGTCGACGTCCAGCCGCTGGTCGAGGTGGTCGCCGTCGGGCACGGGCACGCGTCGGCGAACCTGCGCAACACCGCGACCGCGATCGGGGCGGGGCTGCGGTACGTGAGTCACCGCGAGGAGACCGCCGGGGGATTCACCACGGTGCTCGTGGTGCAGCGTGACGACGTGTCAGGTGTCGAAGCCGTAAGCACGTTGCGCGGCCGCGTGGGCGGCTCCTCCCTCCAAGCGACCACCACGGTGCGCAACATCGGTGCTGCTCCCGTACACCTGCAGGCGGTGTCGTCGCTCATGCTGGCCGACCCGACCGGCGTTCCCGCGATCGAGCAGGTGAGCAGCATCGAGGGCACCAACGAGTGGCTGGGGGAGTGGCGCTGGACCGAGCAGGCCCTGCGCGGCGGGGACGATGCGGCGGGGTTGCCCGCGCTCGGGCTCGTCAGCCACCAGCGCCAGGACGCGCGCAGCGCCCGCGCCGTCGTCTCGCACGGAACCTGGTCGTCGGGTGAGCGGTGCCCGGTGGGTGTGGTCACAGGACCGGCAGGGACCCTTGCCTGGCAGGTGGAGCATCCCGGGCCGTGGCGGATGGAACTGGGAGTCCGGCTCGACTCCGCGGACCAGGACCGCCTGGTCCTGGGTCTGCTGGGTGCGACCGATGCCGATCACGCCTGGCTGCGCACGGTGCGACCCGGTGAGGAGTTCACCTCGGTGCCTGTCTCGGTGGCGTGGTCGGACGGTGACTGGCAGGAAACGTTGGCGGAGCTCACGCTTCACCGCCGGGCGATCCGTCGTCCGGAGCGCGCGGCCGCCGCCGTCGTCTTCAACGACTACATGAACACCCTCATGGGCGACCCGACCACCGCGAAGCTCTTGCCGCTGATCGAGGCCGCTGGCGCTGTGGGCGCGGACTACTTCGCCATCGACGCCGGCTGGTATGCGGACGACGGCGACTGGTGGGACGCGATCGGTGAATGGTTGCCCTCGACCAAGCGGTTCCCCGGCGGCGGGCTCGCGGTGCCGATCCAGGCGATCCGTGCGGCGGGCATGATCCCCGGTCTGTGGCTGGAGCCGGAAGTCGTTGGTGTGCGCAGCCCGATGGCGCAGCGGCTCCCGCAGGACGCGTTCCTGCAGCGGCACGGCGTCCGCATTGTGGAGCACAACCGGTACCTGCTCGACCTGCGTCACCCCGCCGCGCGGGCACACCTGGACGAGACCGTCGACCGGCTGGTCGAGGAGTTCGGGGTCGGGTTCTTCAAGCTCGACTACAACGTCACGCCGGGCCTGGGCACGGACCTGCACGCGGACAGCCCGGGTGATGGGCTTCTGGAGCACACGCGCGCCTACCTGCGATGGCTCGACGGCGTGCTCGAACGTCACCCGAACCTGGTGATCGAGAACTGCGCGTCCGGAGCGCAGCGGGCCGACTACGGCCTCCTGTCGCGCCTCGAGATGCAGTCCACCACCGACCAGCAGGAAGCCGTCCGCTACCCGGCCATCGCTTCGGGAGCCCTCGTCGCGATGCTGCCCGAGCAGGCAGGCAACTGGGCGTACCCGCAGCCGTCGATGACGGATGAGGAGATCGTCTTCACGATGGTTACGGGGCTCTCGGGACGCATGTATCTGTCGGGGCACCTCGACCAGATGAGCGACCACCAGTTGGCGCTGGTGCGTGAGGGCGTCGCCTTCGCCAAGACGATCGACGACGGTGCGCAGGCCAGCATGCCCGTGTGGCCGGCAGGCCTGCCGGCCCCGGGCTCGTCATGGGTTCTCGCCGCCCGCGCGACGACTTCCGAGACGCTGCTGGCCGTGTGGTTCCTGGGCGGTGACCAGAGCGAGTTCACTGTTCCCCTGCGTGGCGGGGAGCTTGAGGTGGCCTACCCGACATCGCTCGCCCCGGCATTCGACATGCGGCTCGGCGCCGGTCGCCTCCACCTGAGTGCGCACGGCACGGCACCGGCCGCACGCCTCATCCGCATCCGGCACGACGACGCCGCGTAAGCCGGCCCAACCCCATGCATCCCGGTGCCTCCTGGCGCTGGGCAACCCCAGAAGGAGCACATTCAATGAAGAAGAAGCTGACAGCGGTCGCCGCGGTGGCTGCCGTGGCGATGACGCTGACCGCGTGCAGTGACCCGACGGTGGGCACAACGGGCAGCAACGGTGACGCAGCCGAGGTCACCTGGCCCGAGGCGACGGCCGACCTGACCGGGACCACGCTGACCCTGTGGGCTGCACAGGCGTCCGCCTCGATCCCCGAGGCGGTCATCGAGGCGTTCGAGGATGCGACCGGAGCGACAGTCGACGTCATCACCGTCCCCGACCCGTACGAGCAGGGCATCCAGACCCGCGTCGCCACTGGCGACATGCCGGACCTCGCGTTCTGGCAGCCGACGCCCTCCATGCTCACCGCCATCAACGCGTCGACCAACCTCCAGCCGCTCGATGGTGCACCGTGGCTGGAGCACATGGACCCCGCCGTGCGTGACGTCACCGGCATTCTGGACGGCACGCGGTACGCGGCCCTGATCTCCAGCCCCACCGTCCAGGGTGTCTTCTACAACCGGGCCGTGTTCGCTGACCACGGCATCGACGTCCCCACCAACTGGGACGAGCTGCTCGAGGCCGCGCGCACGCTCCACGGCGAGGGACAGACTGCCTTCTTTGACTTCCTGTCCCCCACCGGCTGGGCCACGCAGTGGGCAGTGCAGGTCCAGCTCGCCGACGCCGCAGCGGACGGCCTGTGGGACCGCATCAATGCGGGCGACGAGGCGTTCACGGACGAGACCTTCCTGACCGCCATCGAGAACTACAAGAGCATGATCGACGAGGGACTGTTCAACGACAACCTCGCCTCCGCCACCTTCGAGGACCAGGCGGCCGCGCTGCTCTCCGGTGACGCCGCGATGGCGTTCCAGATCAACGCCCTCGTCGGCGCCATGCAGGCCCAGGCCTCCGCTGCCGAGGTCGACGACGCCGTGGGCTTCTTCCCGATCTCTCCGTCCGGGAACGTCGCTACCGTCTCGCCCGACCAGACCAACGGAGTTGTTGCTTTCCGCACCGGTGACGCCGACCGTGAGGCTGCCGCCCGCCAGTTCCTGAGCTTCTGGATGAGCGATGGCTACCAGACGTTCATCGAGGACCAGGCGACGGTCTCGCTTCTCGACACCGTCGACACGCCGGACTCCGTTCCGCAGGTCACCCGCGACCTTGCCGCCGCCGTGGCGAACAGCGTCGGATCGATTCAGGCCCAGGCGATCGTCAACCCCGACCTGTTCCTCTTCCTGGCCAACATGGCCCAGGGGACGCTGACGCCCGAGCAGGCCGCACAGAACACGCAGGACCACTTCGTCCAGCTGGCCCGCGCGCTCGGCGCAGAAGGCTTCTGACCCTCACGGGGTGCGCCCGGCACGTGCCGTAGCGCGCCGGGCGCACCCCGCCTTCTTCGAATCGAGGCAACCACGCCATGTCCGCCAGCTCTGCTGCCGTGGGACGCGTGCGGGCCCGGAAGAGCCACCCGGCCACCTTCCTGATCCCCGCCTTCGCCGTCCTCGCCGTCTTCTACTTCCTCCCGACGATCTTCAACTTCATCTACGCGATGACCGACTGGTCCGGCTTCCGGGCCGAGATCAACTTCGTCGGGTTCCGGAACTTCTCCGACCTCCTTCAGTCCGGCACGCTGCTCAACTCGTTGCGGATCACGATTGTCTTCGCCGTACTGGTTGCCGTCTTCCAGAACCTCTTCGGCATGATCCTCGCGCTGCTGCTCGAGAAGGACACAAGGGTCAACAGGTTCGCGCGGGTCATGTTCTTCATCCCCGTCATCATGTCGGCGCTCGCGGTGGGCTATGTCTGGCAGGCGATGCTGCGCCCCGACGGCGGTGTCAACCAGTTGCTCGGGTTCTTCCTGGGGCGTGACATCACTGTCGCCTGGCTCGGGTCGACGACGTGGACGATCGTCGTCGTCGCCCTGGTCCACTCCTGGAAGTGGATGGGCCTGTCGATGCTCATCTACCTGGCCGGCCTCAAGACCATCAACGAGGACGTTCTCGAGGCGGCACGCCTCGACGGCGCCGGTTCGTGGCGCATCTTCAAGGACATCCGGTTCCCGCTGCTCGCCCCGGCGGTGACCTTCAACGTGGCGACGGCGCTGCTCGGCTCCATGAACGGCTTCGACATCGTGCAGGCCACCACCGGGGGCGGGCCGGCCGGGTCCACGGAACTGCTCAACATCTTCATCTTCCGCACGTTCGGCCAGGGTCTGTTCGCCCAGGCCACGACGATGAGCCTGGTGCTGTTCCTGGTGGTGCTGGCCCTCGCGTTCCCCGTGATCCGCACGCTCCGCAAGCGAGAGGAAGTCCTGTGAGCGCATCAGTACTCACCCGCGCCGCGGTCGTGCGCCGCAAGCCTGGCAGCCGCACCGGCGTCTGGCGATACTTCCAGCCCGTGGTCGCGATCGCGGCCGTGGTCGCGCTGATCGGCATGCCGCTGTGGATCATGGTGGTGACGGCCGGGAAGTCCCAGGCGGAGGCCCAGCACCCCAACCTCTCGCTGCCCACCACGTGGTACCTGTGGGAGAACCTGGCCACCGTGTGGGACCAGGGCCGGGTGCCCGCCGCGCTGCTGGGCTCGCTGCTGATCGTGCTTCCGTCCGTGTTCGGCGTGCTGGTGCTCGGGTCGCTCGCCGCGTGGATCCTGGCCCGGCGCAAGTCACGCCTCATCTCCGCGCTGTACGCGCTGGCCATCTCCGGGATCGTGCTGCCGCCCGCCGTCGTCACGATCGTGCTGCTGCTGCGGCAGATCGGGTTGGCCGGCACCGGCGTCGGCATGGTGGGCGTCTACATGGGCATGTACATGTCCACGGTGATCTTCTTCGTCACCGGGTTCATCCGCACCATCCCGCTGGAGCTGGAGGAAGCCGCCCGCGTGGACGGCGCCAAGCCGCTGCGCGTGTTCTGGAACGTGATCCTGCCGTTGCTCGTCCCCGTGCTGGCCACGGCGACGATCCTCATCTGCCTCTACGTGTGGAACGACGTCTTCTACGCGTTCTTCGTGATCGGCGGGCGGGTGGACACGCTGCCCCTGAACCTGTTCCAGGTGGCCAGTGCCGGGCTTCACCTCAACAACTGGCACCTGATCTTCTCGTACGTGATCCTGATGAGCCTCCCGCTGCTCATCGTGTTCATCGTGGCGCAGCGCAAGATCATCTCGGGCATCACGTCCGGCGCGGTCAAGTAACCGCACCCAGGCCGTTTCGCCGCCCGGCCGCGGCGCGAGGAACCGTCCTCGCGCCGCGGCCTCCCGCGCTGGGTGCCGTCCTGAGCGGCAGCCGAGCCCGTACCCTGAGGGAGTGCCAGTGGAACCGCGCAAACCGCCCGTTATCGCGGACGTGGCACGTGCGGCAGGAGTGTCCGTCCCGACCGTCTCCCGCGTCCTCAACGGGTCCGTCCCGGTCAGTGAGGAGCGTCGCGCGCGGGTGATGGCGGCCGTCAAGGCGTTGGACTACCGGCCCAACGGTGCCGCCCGGTCGCTGGCCAGCCAGACCGGGTCGATGATCGCCGTCTTCGCGACCAACACCATGCGCTACGGCTACGCCGCGACCATCCAGGGCGTCGAGGAGGCCGCGCGCCGCGCCGGCCTCATGGTCGTGGTCACGGTGGTCGCCACCGGTGACGACGACGTCGTCGAGGCCGCGGTGGACCACGCGCTCGGCCAGCCGCTCCTGGGTGCCGTGGTGCTCGACTTCGACCCGCCCGGCAGTACGACCCTTGCCCGGCTGCCGCACTGGCTACCGGCCGTCGCCGCGGCGTCCGGCGCATCCTCCGACGAGGCACGGCCACGCGTGTACATGGACGACCGCACCGCCGCCGCCCACGCCACCCGCTACCTGCTCGACCTGGGCCACCGCACTGTGCACCACGTCGCCATCCCCTCAGCCGGCGGATCGGCACGCGTCCACGGCTGGCGCACCGCGCTCACCGACGCTGGGATCGAACCACCATCCGTCGTCCACCCCGGCTGGGACCCGCTCGCCGCCCGCGACGTCGGCCTACGCCTCGCCGGCAACCCCGACGTGACCGCGATCCTCGCAGGCAACGACGAACTCGCTATGGGGCTGATCAAGGGTCTGGTCGATGGTGGCCGACACGTGCCCGGCGACGTCTCCGTCGTCGGGTTCGACGACCACCCCCTCAGTCAGCTGTGGATCCCGCCACTGACCACGGTGCGCCAAGACTTCGTGCGCCTCGGCAAGCAAGCCGTGGAGCTGCTGGTCGACCAGACCACCTCCGGGCAGGACGCCGCGTCGGTGCGCATGGTGCCCGACCTGATCGTGCGGGAGTCAGCGGGACCGGAGCGTGGGCGGGCGGGTGCCGGGCGGCCGTAGGTCCGTGGAGGCGTCGGCCGATGACGATCTGACGGCACGCTGGGACGCGACGTGGCCGAGGGGTCAGACAGTCGTGCGTTCGCGCCGGAGGTTGAGGCGGGCGAGAACGCTGAGGAAGGCGCCGTCCTTGATGCGCCACAGGTAGGCGGCAGACGCGGTGGAGTACACGACGGCGCCCACCAGGATCTGGACGACGATCATGGTGACGCCGGTGTCCATGAGGGCCGCGACCCCGCGGACGCTCAGGAACATGACGACGCCGGCGGCGAGGAAGAAGCCGCCGAGTCGTACGTACTGCCCGATCGGCAGGAGGTCGCGCACGGAGATCATCTGCACGACGCAGACGGTGATCTCGGCGAGCACGATGGCGACTACAGCGCCCAGAGCTTCCCAGCGGGGGATCAGCAGGAAGTTCGCGATCACGCTGACCACCACGCCGCACAGGAGGGAGGCGGTGAACTTCTTGTCGAGGGATCGGGGGACGAGGCACTGCGCCAGGATCACGCTGGAGAACGCGATGAACGGGATGGTTGCAGCCATGCCCACGATCAGGGGTCCAGTGGCTGCGAAGTCCGCGCCGAAGAAGAGCGGAGCGAGTTCCAGTCCGATGCCGGCGAGGCCGAAGGTCAGCGCGATGGCGAGGAGCAGCACGTAGCGGAACGACGTGGCCATCAGTCGCTTCACGTCGCCCTCGTTGCCCGAGGCGATGAGGCTTGACATCCGGGGGAGCATGACGGCGCCGAAGGCTCCAATCAGGCCCAGGGGGATGGCGATGATCCTCTCGGCGCTCGCATAGAACCCCACCTGCGCCTCCGGTGCCATCGCACCGAGCAGCACCCGGCCGATGATGCGGTAGATGCTGACTGCGATGACCGGCACGAACAGGACCAGCAAGGGGCGGATATGCGTGACAGCGCTCGCCCAGACCGGCCTTCGGAACGTGACGTGCGTCCTGACGAACGGCCAGACCGAGGCGTTCCCCAGGAGGGTACCCAGCGCAAAGATCGTGACGTACAGCCACAGGTCCTCGGGCTGGCGGACGAAGGTGAAGATCGCGACGATCATCGCGACCTTGACGATGGTGTTGCGGACGACGAGCAGGCCGAACTGCTCGATCCCCGAGAAGAACCAGTTGAGGTCGAGCGCAGCGGCAACGATCCAGAGTCCCTGGGCCGCGAACAGCACCTGGTTCTGCTCAACGAAGCCAACGACGAACGCCACATACGCCACGAGCGCGAGGGCCGAGATGACGAGGTGGACGGCGAGCAGGTCGCTGAACTCGCGGTTGAGCTGCTCGCGGTCGCCGCGGACGCGCGCGATCGTTCGTGCTCCGTGGTTGGTGATGCCCAACATGGCGAGGAGCACGAAGTACTGCGCGATCGAGAGCGTCCACGAGTAGAGCCCCACGCCCTCGGGCCCAAGCACACGCGAGACGTATGGTGCGGTGACCAGGGGCGCAAGAAGGAGCAGAACCTGGTAGAGGCTCTGGTAGAGGACGTTCTTCTTGAGGCTCGGCATGGTGTGGGCTCTCGTCGGGAGCCTCGCGGCTCGACAGCCTGAGAACCCTAGGTGAACTGACCGCCCCGGACGGGCTAGTGGCCAGTTCCGTTACGCGCTGTGGCCGAGGGCTGCCAGGATCCGGTCCACGTGTCCCGTGAGTTGCGCGTAGGACGTCGCATAAACGTCGTCGTCCAGTTGGTAGGGGTCGATGACGTCGTCCTCCGGGTGAGCGCCCGCAAACCGATGCCGCTGGGCCACCGCAGTGCGCACCAGCGCGGCGAGCCGGGCGGCGTCATCGTCGCCGGTGACAACGCCGGACGGCACCGCACCCGAGAGCCGGGCCAGCTCGCCCAGCGCAAGGGTGCGCCTCAGTGCGAGTGGCTCAAGCTCAAGCACCTGCGAGCGGTGCGCGGCAGTGAGCGTGAGCACCAGGTCGGCGTCGCGCACGTCGGCGGCGGTCAACGCCCGCGAGGCGAACCCGGCGGAAGAGATCCCGTCGGCGGCGAGCAGCGCGGCCATCGGGGGGCTGACGGGCCAGCCGGGTAGTCCGCGCGTCCCGGCGGAGACCACCCGCACGGACTCGTCCAGCGCGGCACCCAGCAGCAGCTCGGCCGCGGGTGAGCGGCAGATGTTTCCGGTGCATACGCACAGCACGGTGTACATGACAGCTCCCGTTGACCCGTGGAAAGACGCCAAAGCCCCCTGTGGGGCAAGAACCCGCGGATACGGTGACGCACCCGGGCCCACTCGCGGCTCACGATACTGACGCACCACGAGCCGAGGAGAACCGAGTTGGCGCACGAAGGCTGGGGGAACGACTGGCAGGGTGTCACCCCGCCACACGCACCGCCCCGCGCGAAGAGCTCCGCCCGGCAGGCTTCGGAGCGTCGGCGCCAGAGCCGCCGCCGCGTGTGGAAGGGCGCCGGGATCACGGCGGGCGCCGTCGTGCTCGGCGTGGGTGCTCTGGGTGGCTGGGTCGCGTTCGACGCGCTGGCCGCGCGTACCGCGCTGGAGGAGGCCGCGGCGGCGATCCCGCGGCTCGAGCAGCAGCTGCGCACCAGCCCGGACGAGGCGCAGGGAGACCTGGCCGCCCTGCAGGCGAACACGGCGGAGGCGGCCGCGCGGACCAGCGGCCCGCTGTGGACGCTCGCCGCGCACGTGCCCGTGGTGGGCGACGACGTCGCCGCGCTGACCACGATCACGCAGACGGTGGACCGGCTGGCCCAGGACGTGCTGCCGCGCATGTCGGCGGCCGCGCAGGCCGTGACCCCGGAGCGGCTCGCCCCGCAGGACGGCCGGATCGACCTGGCCGCGATCCAGGACGTGCGGTCCGACGTCGTCGCTGCGGATCTGGCGGTCGGTTCCGCGATCGAGCAGATCGGCGGGGTGGCCCGTGACGGCCTGCTGGCCCCGCTCGCCGACGCCGCGGACCTGCTCCACGAGCAACTCGTGACGGTGCGGATGACGACGGCGACGGCGGCTCGCGCTGTAGAACTGCTGCCGCCCATGCTGGGCGCTGACGGCCCGCGCGAGTGGCTGATCCTGGCCCAGAACAACGCCCAGCAGCGCGCCACGGGCGGCATCCCGGGCGCGGTGCTCCAGGTGGTGGCCGACGACGGCGTGGTCGAGTTCACGGGCAAGGCGTCGACGGCGGACACCGGCGTGTTCGCCACCCCCGTGCTGCCGCTCACGGACACGGAGCACGCCCTGTTCGGTGCGGGCATGGGCCGCTGGATGCAGAACGTGAACTTCACGCCGCACTTCCCGCGCACCGCGGAGCTGGCCTCGGAGATGTGGCGTCAACGCCTGGGCGGCGACCCGCGCGGTGTGCTGTCCATCGACCCGGTGGCCCTGCAGTCGCTGGTGGGTGCCACGGGCCCCATCACGTTCGAGGACCCGTTCGGTGAGCAGATCACGCTCACCGACCAGTCCACCGCGGAGTTCCTGCTGCACACCATCTACGCCAAGTACGTGGTTCCGGACGACCAGGACGAGGTGTTCGCGCTGGCCGCGGAGGCCGTGTTCGGCGCGCTGACCGAAGGCGATGCGGACGGTGGCCTCGCCCTTGCCGCGCTGGTCGAGGCGGCCGACCAAGGCCGCCTCATGGTGTGGTCCGCCGACGACGCCGAGCAGGAGCTGCTGGCAGGCACCGTGCTCTCGGGCGAACTGCGCGGCACCCTGCCCACCCTGGACGGGAACGTGTCCCCGAAGGTGGGTGCGTTCCTGAACATGACCACCTCCGGCAAGCTCGGCTTCTTCCTGGACACCGCCTATGAGGTGGAGGACGTGACGCTGCGCCCGGACGGCTCCCAGGAGTTCACGCTGCGCCTGCGCCTGACCAACCTGCTGGACGCCAGCGAGGTGCCCGGGCTGCCCGACTACGTGACCGGCAACACGCCCGGCGAGGGGACCATCCGCAACAACCTGCTCGTTTACGCGCCAGCCAACGGCGCCGTCACCGGTGTGACGAACGCCGAGGGCGAACAGCTCACCGTGCTCGCCCAGATTCACGACGGGCTGCCCGTAGCCGCCCGCACCGTGGCCGTGGCCCCTGGTGAGACGGAAGAACTGCGGTTCCGCATCGTGTCCGGCCGCGAACAGCGCGGCGACGTGCAGGTACGCATGACGCCAGGTGTCGCCACCTCCTGACGCGAAAACGCCGCTCGCATCGTGCCAGGGAGCCTGGCGCCCCGGTGCGCTCCGGTTGGCTTGTTCCCGCAGTAGGCGTCGTATCAGGCGCTCCTTTGAGGTTCCTGGAGGGACACCCCATGAAGATGCGTCGCATCGCACCCGCAGTTGCCCTGGCCGGCGCGCTCGCCCTGGCCCCCACCGTGGCCTGGGCGGAGAACTACCCGCCGCCCGAGATCGAGACCAGCTTGCCGGGTACCGTGGCTGAGGCGGGCGAGTCGTTCACGCTGACGATCCCGGCGCAGGACGGCGACGAGGTCACCCTGACCATCACCAACCCCGATGTGCCGAGCTCCGCGATTCAGATCGCCGGCACGGCGTCGAAGACGAAGATCGCCGTGGGCAACGACGGCGTGACGTTCACCGTGACGCTGACTCAGCCCGGCGCGTTCTCGCTGACCGGCAAGGTCAACGGCGAGGTCGTGTTCGCCCAGCAGCTCTCGGTCGAGACCGCGACCGGCTCGGGCACGGGTACCAACGACGACGGCACCCGCGTGGAGGCCGGCGGTGCCCTGGACGTCACCGGCAGCGAGGCGATTTTCCTCGGCGTCGGGGCCGTGCTGCTGGCCGGCATCGGCACCGCAGCAGCGGTGAGCGCCAAGAAGCGACACCGCGCGTCAGCCTAGTCAGCACTTCCAGCCGTCCCGGGGGGTTACGACCCTCCGGGACGGTTTCATTGTGTACCGGCCCGGAGGAGGTGCACACATGACTGTCAGTTTGCTGAACGGTTCCGCGGAGGACACGACCACCGCTGAACCGCACGAGCGTGGAACACCGGTGCGTCAAGCATCAGCAAGAACTTGGGAACGTCGCGTCCGGATGCGCGTAGCGCTGACGGACGCTTTTGCTGTCTACGCGGCTGTGTTCGCCGCCTTCGTGATCCGCTTCGGCATCGGCGAAGTAGGCGCCCTCGACCCCTTCACCGTGCGGAACCACCACGCCATCGCGGCGCTGGCGCTGTTCACGGTGTGGGTGGCGGCCCTCTGGTTCGCCGACACGCTGGACGTCAACCTCATGGGCGCCGGGTCGCAGGAGTACGTGCGTGTCACCAACGTGACACTCGCGGTCTTCGGCGCGGCCGCCGTCGCCGCTTACCTGACCCGCTGGGACCTCGGCCGTGCGTACGTGGCCATCGCCCTCCCGCTAGGCCTGATCCTTGTCAACCTAGGCCGAAACATCATGCGCCGCCGCCTGGCTGCGGAACGCCGGGCCGGACTCCACCTGAGCCGTGCCGTCGCCGTTGGTTCCTGCGAGTCCGTGAAGCACCTCATCGAGGAGCTTCGCCAGACCTCGCAAGCCGGAGTTGAGGTTGTCGCCGCCTGCACCACCCCGGCGGTTCAGCCCGTCGAAACCACCTACCCACACATCGCGAGCGTGCCAGTCGTGGGAACCGTAGCCGCAGCAGCCACTTACGTGGCCGCCAACCCTGTCGACACCGTGGTGGTCACTGGCGGGGACGAACTGACCCCAAGAGCGCTCAAACGCCTTGCCTGGGAACTTGAGCCCCACGGAGTCGACCTCGTAGTCGCGCCCGGGCTCACTGACGTCGCCAGGCCGCGTATCAGCATGCGCCCGGTTCCCGGCATGCCGCTCATGCACGTCGAAGCCCCCGGCTACACGAAACCACAGCAACGCCTCAAGCGGGCGTTCGACGTCATTGGCGCTTCCTTCCTCATCGTCTTGTTCTCGCTACCCCTGGTGATTACGGCGACCGCGGTGAAACTCACCAGTCCCGGACCAGTGCTCTTCAAGCAGACCCGAATCGGCTTGGGCGGTCAACCATTCCGGGTGCTCAAGTTCCGCTCCATGGTGGTAGACGCTGAAGCGCGCCTCACCGAGGTGTTGGGTGAAGACGCAGCCGTCTTCTACAAGCCCAAGAACGATCCGCGTATCACTGGGATCGGCGCATTCATCCGCCGATACTCCATCGACGAACTGCCGCAAGTCTTCAACGTGCTATTCGGATCAATGTCCCTCGTGGGTCCGCGGCCATTGACTCCTCATGGGCAGAACGTCGATGAGTGCGAGCTTGGCCGTCGTCTTCTCGTCAAGCCCGGCATGACGGGGCTATGGCAGGTGTCTGGCCGCAACAACCTCTCGCTCCAGCAGAGCGTACGACTGGACCTGTACTACGTAGAGAACTGGAGCATGGCCGAGGACTTCCTCATCCTGCTCCGTACACTGAGAGCGGTGGTGGGCCGAGATGGAGCGTCCTAGACAGGACAGAACGAATGGAACCCGGCCTCGGAAAGCCGGTGGACGCACGACTCCGCGGTGGACTCTGATCACCGTATCTCACAACTCGGCAGACACCCTTGAGCGTTACTGGACGGACGTCAAACTTGGCCCGGACGTCGCCTGGATAGTCGTCGACAACAATTCGACCGATGACTCATGCAAGGTGGCAAAACGTCTGGGTGCCCAGGTGATCTCTCTCGAAATGAATCGAGGCTTCGGCGCCGCGAACAACGTTGGGTTCCAGCATAGCGCAAGTCCGTACATCTGCTTCGCCAACCCGGATGTCAAGCCAGTGGTTGAGGACCTCAGAATTCTGGAGGCGGCCATCGACGCTGACCCAAAGTCACTGGTTGCTCCGCAACTCGTGAACGATGACGGGACTGTGCAGCCAAATGGCCGCGGAGAACCTCGTCTCTGGACCAAGATCTTGCATCGGATTTCACCGGAACGTGTATCACACGACTTTCACCGCATCGCGAATGATGGGGAGACCGTGCGCGCAAAGTGGCTGACCGGGGCCGTCGTCGCGGGACGACGGGATTGGCTGTCCGAACTCGGACCATGGGACGAGCGGTTCTTCGTGTACTACGAAGATGCAGATCTGGGCATCAGGTGCGAGTTACTAAACGGCAGATCGTTCGTTCTCGGAAGCTCCCGCTGGGTTCATGGATGGAAACGCGCCACATCGACCCTCGACATCCACATGTGGAAGCTTGAGGTGGACTCGATGGCAAAGTTCTACCGGAAGTTTCCGCGCTATCTGTTGCCTGCAAGTATCTGGAGACGGTGACAAGAATGAATCGTGGATACTTCCAGGACCGGCCCGCGATCGCGGAGGACACACGCCTGGCACGCCACGCAGTACGCAAGCGATGTTTCGCGTCGCTTCTTGTCATCACGCTGGTGGCGTCGGTTACCTACGGGATCCTAAACTTGGCTGGCCCCTCTACCGTATGGATGACGTCGATTGGTGGACTCGTAATACTGGCTGCATTTGCTGGAGTGACGCGAGGACTTTGGGCGCCAGTCTACCTATCGCCCGTAGCAATATTCGCTGGCTCGCTAATGACGATGGGCATCCTCGGTGCTCACTTCTACGACAGCGTGCGCCATGCCCGAGGAGCGGCGAGCCTGAATCCCGTACTTTCGCTGGACCAGACTCTCGCCACACATGAATTGTTCCTAATTGCCTCCATGTCCACTATGATTGGCGCGTTGGCCGCCCGGATGATCTTTCCCGGCTCGAGTTGCCTCGTTCCGCCGTCTTCGGGCACCACCAGGATTCTTAAGACAGTAGACCGTCTCTCGACACCGGTCGCGGTTATGGCCCTCGTCTTTTCGATCGGAGATCTCTCGTCACTAATCTACCGCGACGTCTATATCGCTTCGCATATTGCGTCAGCGACGACTCTGAGGGTATTTGCCACGCCGGTATCGCTCGCGGGGGCCGTTCTTACCGGCTACCTACTCGCGACTCGCAGAGGTTTTGCGCGGGTAGGCGCAGGACTCCTTGCTGGACTATATGCTGCCGTGTTTCTGGGCCAAGGCACGAGGGTTCTGGCCCTTCTCCCAATCTTACTAGTCTGTGGATACTCAATCGGGCGTCCGACAAGGTACACAGCGGCCGGTGTGGGCGCGGCATTAATCCCCTCACTATACCTACTGAATCTTCCCCTCTTCCTGCGGCAACTGCCGTCACATGGGATCATCCCATACCTGCGTGCGTTGCCAGAGTTTGTGGCGCAAGGTGGAAGCTGGGAAGCCAGCGCAATGAACATACTTGTTAGCTTTGGGCTCACGGGTGCGACTGCATTCCATGTTATCCCCATCCCCCGGGCGTACCTTGGAATCTCAATAAACCCCCTTCCGGGAAACATGGCAGGGTGGCACGAAATAGCCAGCCAGATGCGCCTGAATTACTATACGCCTTTCACGAGTCTCGGAGAACTTGCGAATCACGGACTCGTCTATGTGATCCTGTACTGCGTAGCCGCGGGAGGTCTCTTGAGTTATGTTGACAGGGTTGTGAAGTTGAACGACGTGCAAGGAAGACGTATTCTCGCGGTCCCACTCGTCGGCGTCGCGGCGTTGTACACTCTGTTCTTTCTCCAGTACGGTCTTCGGATGTCGAGTCGGGTCGCGCTCTACGTCTTCATAGTTGCTTTGGTACTCGAACGCTGGACGCGACACTCCACGGCTGATGCCGGCGCAAAACGGCCAAGCTTCGGCATGAGGCCGACGCAATGTAGTGTCAACAGTGGAGTAGGACCTAAACGGTGAACCCCGGCTTTACGAGGCACGAATACGAATGTATCTCAGATGCGGGCGCGGGGCGGGACTATTGCCTCGGCGGAGACCTGGATCTGTGCAGTGGGGTTATGAGTGTGAAACCTGAGCAAGAACTCGGTCGAAAGGGTGACATGCCGGATATGCCGATTCTCGTGGACATCGTGCTGCGGGCAGATTCGGAGGAAAAGCCAGGGGGAGACGGTGCCCAGGTAGCGCGGTATGTCGAAGCATGGGAAGATCGCGCGGACGTTTGCTGGATTCCATACCGACCCGGATTGCAGTTCCGCGACGGAGCGGCGGTACTCGTCCTAAACACGGCACGGCCTTTCGACTTCATCGACGCCGTCAGAGCGGCGCGTGGGCACCGGACCGTTAGCGTGCCTATCCACCATCGACGCGCGCTCTTTCGACTCATGAGAAGGGCGGAATCAGGTAGAGGCGTTCGTACAGTTGCAGACCGCCTCCTACCAGAACCAGCCAGAGAGCTAGTGGCATCCCTGGCTAGGAATCTTCGAGGCGTGCGGAGGGTTCAGGATCTGGGCAATGTCTTGGCCGCATTTGCGAGGTCCCTTGTTGTCGCGCCGCGCCTTTGGGCGCGGCTTGGTCAGTGCCTCGACAGTTGCGACGGAGTCGTGCTGTTGGCCCCCGGCGAGGCACGGGATCTGATAGGTGACGTTCATTGGTCAGGTAGGAACGGTCGCTTGGCGCCTAACGGTGCGCCCTTAAACGTTGCTTGCTCCCGTGCCTGGAGTGAACGGACCCTAGACATCCTCGTGGCCGGGCGTGTCGAGCCACGAAAGCGTTCGCTCGAGATCGCCCGTTGCGCGCATGCACTCAATATTGCAGTGGACTTCATTGGTCCGATAGTTGCGGAGGACAGCAAGTTCGGTCGGGAGTTCGCCCAACTTGCGCGGGATTCTGAGTGGGTTAGGCACCACGGACTCTTGCAACATTCCCGAGTAATTGAAGCGATGGGCAATGCGAAGGTCGTTCTCAATGGCTCCTGGGTAGAGTGCCAGTCCCTGGTGGATATTGAAGCGGCCTTCTGCGGTGCCAGGGTGGTATCTTCCCGGAACGGTAACAGTTCGGACTGGATTCCGGATTCGATCCGAGTCGTTGACTCGGAGTCCGTCGGGGATTTGCTCCACGCTGCTGTAGAGGAGGCAGGTGCGGTCGATGCCCCCTTACGTCCGGTGTACCCGTGGACGTGGAGGAATGCCGCGGACATCGTCCTGGAGATGCTTGCTGGAGTTCATGAGTCGGCGGGTCCTAGATAGTTGAGCTGGGGCCTAACGTGGTCCGAGCACATGAAGCGACGGGGAACACCAGGCTAGATGCCGATCTCCAAGGAGCGTGTTAGTTCGATGCGTATTTCTAAGGGGAGCCATCTCGGCTACGCTAGAAGCTGACTGCAAGGGCGGAGGGAATGAGTGTCTATTAGCGAGCAGTTGGAGAAGGGGCGTCAGGTGCCGGAGGATCTGACCCCGAGTGTTTCCGTGGTGATGCCAGTGTTTAACGCGGGTCCCGGGTTAGTCAAGGCTCTCGAGGGAATCGCGGGGCTAACGGGTGCAAACTATGAGTTTCTAGTTGTCGACGATGGTTCAACTGATGGATCAGATATGCTCGTGTCAACGTGGGCTGAGAAGCACCCGTTCGCGCGACCGATATTGCTCAGTGAAAATCGCGGTGCTGGTTGTGCGAGGAACCGAGGCCTTGCCGAGGCATCGGGTGAGTTCGTTTGGTTCGTGGATTGCGATGACGAGTGGGAGCCGGATATTCTGTCCCGAATGCTCGAGCGCGCAATCGGAACTTCCGCGGACATTGTGGCCTGTCGCTCGATGCGAGTGAGCGAAAGTGGTGTGAACGTGGGCATTGTGGAGTCGTTCAAGCCGGGTCTCGTAGTCTCCGGCGCGCGCGCCTATGGTCTCGTCCTTGAAGGGAGGATTCAAGGGCATCTGCACACAAAACTCATTCGTCGTGCCCTTCTGCCAACAGATCCCTTTCCTGCTATCGCCGTCCACGAGGACTTGTGTGGCGTAGTTCTGGCCATTGCTGGCGCTCGGCGGGTCGCGACGATGGGCGATGTATTATATCGGTATATGGAACATCCCGGCTCGCTCTCAATGTCGGACGATCCCGCGACTGGTGACGTAGACTTCTCAGCCGACGTGGTGCTTTCGGTCGCTTCTGATGATGGCGTGTCTGCAAGGGGGCTACACGTTAGTCGGTTGATGATGCTGCGCTTCACCTACGCCTATCGGTACCTCGGAAAGATTGGCGTGGCCAGGAGATGGCGCGATCGCTCCAGTGCGTTTGGTGTCGTTCGTAGTGTCCGTCGCGAGATGAGTTTGAGCGAGGTTCTGTTCCTCTCGATCCGGTATCCGGCTACGGCGGCCCGTGCTCTCCTGATAATGGTTGCCGGGACGAAGTACTTCGCACTAGCAACTGGCCTTGTCATGGCGAGGGGATGGTTGCGTCGTCTGCGTGATCATTCACGGTCCTGAATGAATGGCAAGCGTGCACCGTAAGGAGAGTATGTCGGCCGGGTGCCAGGCTGCACCGGCGAGTGCGGGGATCACAGTTGTCGGGCCAGTCGTGTGCTGCGCTAACTGGCAACGACTTAGTCATTCGCCCGAAGGATCGGTGGGTCCGGATTCGCGAGCATACGGTCGGCACCGCTCCCGCGACCCGATGACGCCCGCGAAATCCGTGATCGTCTGCCCCTGATTACTGGTCCGGTGCACTTGGCTTTTGCAAGTCCGAAGCGGTCAGGACCCCGACGACGCATGTGTCGGGTTTGGCGGGGGTGCCGGGTCCAGGCGCCGTGCGTGCCAATAGTACAGGCGGAGGGCGCCCCGGTTGCTGGGCGCGCGCACATGTAGTGCACGCTTGTTTGAGAGGATTTCGGTGTCTCGGGTCCGGTTGGACGACCGCGCTGCCCATGGCGCGACTCATGAACCGAGGGCTGGCTGCAATGTGACAAACGGGTCCGCGCGAGGATCGAGACCGTGAGGGGAGACAGGGTGCGAACCTATGTAAGCCGCACTGCTAGTTTGCGAGGTGCGGCATGGATGTGCTGATTCGGACGTTTGCACCGAACGCAAACGCCAACTATGGAGGCATCCTCCAGGCGTGGGCGATGCAGCGAGCGATCACGGAACTCGGCTTCAACGCTTACGTCGACGCATCGAGGCTGGAGCGAGACCAGCCCAACCGGTTCCGTGGATGGGTGAGGAGTGTTCGGCGTGCCGCAGCACCAGCAATCGCGCGCAGTGGCTTTGCCCAGGTGGCGCCCGGGCGGTTTCAGCCGCGCCTTGTCGCGTATGAGCTTGGCCGCGGGATCACGAGCTTTGCCGAGCGGCGGATCCCGCTGGTTCCCCTGTTCGACCGGCGCGGGCGCCTCGTTCCTGGGGCAGTGAAGCGCTTTGGTGCGTTCGTTGTGGGGAGCGATCAGGTGTGGCGACCCGAGTACTCGGACGTGCGGTCGTTCCTACTGGACTTCCTCCCGCCATGGGACACCCGGCCGAAGTTTTCGTATGCCGCCTCGTACGGTGTCGATGCACCCAACTACTCCACCGAGGAAATCTCCGATTACAGGAGATTGGCGCAGAGGCTGGCCGGTGTGTCCGTCCGCGAAATATCCGGAGTCTCGGTAGCAGGCTCCCTCTGGGGTGTTGAGGCCATTCAACACATCGACCCGACCATGCTGATCGATCGTCGCGAGTACGCGCGACTTGCTCAGGAAGCAATCGATCCGCCGCCCAGTCGCCGGGTAGTGAGTTATGTTCTGGATCGCACGCGCAGTTCCGTAGCAACTGAGAAGTCCGTGGCGGGCGAGTTCCGTGAGCCTTGCCTTCAGATCATGCCTGAGGTGCCGTCGTCCATAAAGCAGCTGCGCGAGTCGCCTGATCTGTATCGATGGCCGAGTGTCGAGGCATGGGTGGCGGCGATTCACGGGGCCAGATTCCTGGTCACCGACTCGTTCCATGGAGCGGTCTTCGCAATCCTCGGGAACGTGCCGTTCATCGCGATCTGTAACCGTGAGCGTGGCGCCACCCGGTTCGAAAGCCTGCTCTCGACCTTCGGCCTCATGGATCGGATGGTGGAACCAGGAACCGTACTCACCGGCGAGGATCTCGCGGCACCGATCGACTGGGATCGCGTCAACGCGAGGCTTGCAGATGAGCGAGCTCGATCGCTTGGGTATCTGCGATCGATGCTCGGTTCGGCGGTTGAGCCTTCAGGGGACGGTGCCGCCGTGATGGCGCCAGCGTGACATCAACCGCCCAGCGGGGCGCACGCGGTGCCGGGATCGTGCTCGCCGGACAAGCCGGACGCACGGTGCTGCAACTCGTCGGCCTCGCCATACTGTCTCGCCTCCTACCGCCCGAGGACTTTGGCCTCATTGCCATGGTCACGGTGTTCGTCGCGTTCGGTGAGACCATCCGTGACTTCGGCATGGCGACGATCGGTCTGCAGCGGCGCGAACTCAGTCACCAGCAGGCTTCGAACCTGTGGTGGGTCAACACTGCACTTGGGACGGCGGCAGGGATCGCCCTCACGGCGGCGACACCTCTCATCGTCGGCCTGTATGGCGACGACCGGCTCTACGGGCTGGTACCGCTACTCGCAATCGCACTCCCGCTCAGCGGCATGAGCACCCAGTTCCAGGTCCAGCTCTCCAGGGCTATGCGGTATGGCGCGGCAGCTGCTGCCGACCTGGGGGCGCTTGCGCTTGCGGTCGGCGTCGCGTCGGCCGGTGCGGTCGCCGGGTGGGGCGCGCACGCCCTTGTCGCGCAGACGCTCACGATGGCCGGTGCTGGCTTGGTCTTCCGCTGGGTAGCGACACGCTGGTGGCCCACCTGGCCCCGCCGCGGGGCCGGGATGAAACGGGACGTGCGTGACGGCGTGGGATTCGGGTTCGCAGGACTCATCGAGACCGTTCGACAGAACGTCGACCGTATGGCGCTAGGCATCCGGTGGGAGGCGACGAGCGTTGGCCTGTATGACAGGGCCTTCCAACTGCTGCGAATGCCGGCGGGCGCTATTACGGGTCCGCTCACACAGGTGATCATCCCGACGCTCAACCGTACGCTCGCCGAGGGCGGGACGGTTGACTCGGTGCTTCTGCGCGTCCAGCGCCTGCTCGGGTTCGTGATCGTGTGGGTGTTTGCGGTGTCGGCTGCAATCGCACCATGGCTCATCCCGTTCGTCCTTGGCGACGCGTGGGAGGGAGCGGTTCCTCTCTTCCGGATCCTCGCGATCGGGGGTGCGGTGCAGGTGTTCTGCACCGTAAACTATTGGCAGGTTGTTGCCGCGAACCTCGGCAAGCAGTTTGTCTTCTTCCAGTTGTCAACCAAGATCCTGGGCATAGCGCTGTTGGTCGCGGGATCGTTTATCTCCCTCAACGCTGTTGCTGCGGCGTCGTCACTGGCTTTCATCTTCACCTGGCCCGCAGGTCTGATCTGGCTGGCGAGATCGGCGCGGCAAGACTCCTGGGCATACCTGCGTACCGGACTCGGCCTGCTGGGCGCTGGGGTGCTCGCGTACTCCGCTGGTTGGGGCGTCATGACCGTGTTCGGGCCCAGCCCTGGTTTGGCTGGTGCGCTTGTGGCCGGTTTAGTCGCATCAGCCACATGCGCGTGCGCCGCATCAATGAGTTCTCGAACCCGCATGGAGTTTGCCGACGCGTTCAGGTTGGTCCGCAGTGCCGCGCGCCGTCAACCCGTTCGGTACCGCGACGCACCCGTCGAGTTAGTCACCAAGGAGCAGTAGATGTACACCAATGAACCCAATGCCCTGGTCGTTCTTGCTTTGCTGAAGGCGCACGGAATTCGCACAATCGTAGCATCGCCAGGGACCACCAATGCTCCGATCGTGGGCAGTGCACAAAAGGATGAATTCTTCACCGTGTACTCGGTGGTGGATGAGCGCTCTGCGGGATATGTAGCCATCGGTCTTGCCGAGGCGTCCGGAGAGCCTGTCGTGATCTCCTGTACCGGGGCCACTGCGTCGCGGAACTACATGAGCGCCATGACCGAAGCCTACTACCGCAAGCTTCCTGTCATTGCGTTGACGTCGATGGCGGACAAGGAGATGGTGGGCCACCTCCTGCCGCAGGCGATCGACCGCACACGAGTCCCGACCGACGTCGCACTGACCTCGGTGCAACTCCCGACATTGCGGCCGGGTGACGACACAACCGTCTGCGCGCAACTGGTTAACAGGGCGCTCTTGGAAACGAAACGCCGCGGTGGAGGGCCTGCCCACATCAGTCTGTCCACCACGCACTCGGGCGTGTTCGATGTGGACGTGCTACCTAATGTGCCGGTGCTTGATCGGTTCAGCGTGACCGACCTCGTCGAGGGCCGTGCACCCGACGTCGATGCACTGCAAGGCTGCCGCGTAGTGGTCACGGTTGGAGCACACCGGCCATTCGACGAGCGTCTTAGCGCCGCCGTTGAGGCATTCGCGGAGACGTTCGATGCGCCCCTGCTGATCGATCACACGAGCGGCTATCGCGGCCCGGAGGCCGTCCAGGCCGCCGCGCTGACGACTATTGGGTCGGCTCCTGGGTTGCGTCCGCAAGTCATCATCCACATCGGTGAGGTCTCCGGCGACTATCCCACGATGGGTTTCCTTGAGGGAGCATCGGCGCAGACTTGGCGTATCAGCGAGGACGGAGAGCTGCGCGACCGGTTCGGCTCCCTGCGGTACGTGTTCGAGGCGCCGGAAGCGGTGTTCTTCGAACGATACGTGGCGCGTGCAGTCGAACGGGGCGCGCGGGCGGGCCGCAGGGCCTTCCGTGACAGGTGGCGCACAGTGGTCGACAGCGTCACGGTTCCGGACGCCTTGCCCCTGTCGGCACCTATGATCGCGAGCGAGTTGGCGGGTCGGCTACCACAAGGCTCGGCACTGCATCTGGCGATCCTCAACGCGTTGCGCCACTGGAACAACTTCAGCGTCGACCCGTCGATCGTCAGCTCGTGCAACGTCGGCGGTTTCGGGATCGATGGTCCCGTCTCGACGTTGCTCGGTACGAGCCTCGCCTTCCCTGACCGACTCTGCTTCGGTGTGATCGGTGACCTTGCGTTCTTCTACGATATGAACGCCCTCGGTAACCGGCATTGTGGATCAAACATGCGCATTTTGCTTGTCAACAACAGCCTGGGTGCCGAGTTCACGTCGTCGGACCACCTCGGGCGTCGTGGACTTGGTGACGATGTCACCGCGTACGTGGCGGCAAGCGATCACAACGGCAGTGCGAAGGGCTGGGCCGAGTCCATGGGGTTCGCGTACCTTACCGCGTCGACGCCTGCTGAGTTCCGCAAACAGTTGGATACGTTCGTTGCGCCGTTCGACCCCACGGGTGCGCCCGTCCTCTTTGAGGTCTTCACCACCCCGGACGACGAAGACGCAGGTCGGCGTGCAGTCATCGACGCGAACCGGGGAACTGGCGCGAAGGCAGCCCGTGCGGTGTTCGAGGTGATGCCGCCGGGTATGAAGAAGATCGCGAAGAAGGCGCTGGGTCGAGGGTGACAAGGTTGATCGACGGATCTGACCGAAAGGCAGGCAGAATATGAGTGCAGTAACACGGTTCGCACGGAAGGTACTCCGACGCCTCGAACGACGTAGCGAACGCGTAGTGCCGATCCCGCGGCTCACCGACATGGGCGCCCTGTTGGCCGGGCGTAGGGCGTTGATAACGGGTGGTAGCGGATCGCTTGGCTCGGAGATTGCCCGCACCTTCATTGACTCTGGGGCCACCGTAGTGCTCGCCGGCCGGACAGGTGAGACACTCAATTGTGCAGTACGGGATTTGGGTGGGAGCGCGGAAGCACTCGTCCTCGATCTAGCGAAGCCCGAGACATTTGCCGATCGTCTTGACTCGATCGGAGGCGGGCTTCCCGACATCCTCGTCAACTGCGGTGGGATACTAGGTCGTTCGACTTTTGGCCAGTTGACACCAGCTGAGTATGACGCCGTGATGTCGACCAATGTGCGCGGCGCAGTGTTTCTTTCTCAGGAGCTCGCGTGCCGCTGGATCTCGGCTGGAGTCGAGGGGAACATCCTAAACATCTCCTCGGGCAGCCAGTTTAAGCCAGGTTGGACCGCCTATCAGATCTCTAAGAACGCCATGGAGGCCGCAACGCGCGGTATGGCCGCCATGCTGATCGATCACGGTATTGTTGTCAATGCGATCGCTCCTGGCCCGATTTCCGGGCCGATGCTAGGGATCGACCATAGCGACATTGCCAAGAGTGACAACCCGACTGGAAGGGCTGTCACCCCGTCGGAGGTCGCGCAGTGGTCCCGCTTCCTCGTAAGCGATCTTGGTCGTTATGCCGTCGGCTCTACCTTTGCCATCACTGGAGGCAATGCCTTCTTCCAGTGGGAGCGGCAAGAGCGGTGGACGGCATGACGTCGGATGGTGCAACCGGAACTCGGCTATACCGGCTCATCGCAGATCCGGTGGGGGTGGCACTGGCGGCGTGATGGGCTGGGCGTAGGGGTCGAGGTCCCCGATGATCAGGAGCGACCACGCAACCTGATCGGACTCGAGGACCTCGACGTTGTCCAGCGCTACGGGGTGCGATGACGCGCCGACCACCACTGCGCCCTGTCCGCGCTGTGACGGGCTACTCGGGCTGCCCCAGGTCCGCGTCGAGGAGGTCAAGCGTGTCGAGACCGTGACGACGGTGACGGTCTTCACGCCGAGGTGGCCGATGGGTTGTCCGGACTGTGGAGTCGTGGCCCGGAGGCGTGATCGTCGCTGGCGGGTCCTGCGTGACGCGCCCCGCGGTGAGGCCGGGGTGTCGACGACGCTCGAAATGTGGGCCGTTCCGACGGCTGGCTGTGCAACGAGCACCGCAAGACCGGCTGGAGGGCACTGCGGCGCCGCTACCCCGTCCAGGGATGGTGGCCACAACACGCAGACGTCGTCCTGTTCGACCCGGCCGCGGTGACGGTCACCCGCTACCGCTACCGGGGCAACATCGCGACACCGTGGGTCGAGCCTGCACCTGCCTGACCATCGGCACGACCTCGTGGAGAGCCGGATGCGGTGAGAGCCGCACGTCCGGTTCGGGAGGCGGCCCCGGGAAACGGACCGGTCGAAACGACCGGCACCGCGCCCCGGGTCGACCTCACCTCGGCACGGCCGTCGTCGGCGAGGTCCGGCGCCGGGTCCAGCAAGCCACCTCCGGGCAGCGCGGCCGCAAGGGCGACCCGCTGTTCGGGGGGCGGGGGTGTCGACGATGACGGCGTCGTACCGCCCGGTGAGCACGTCGATGACGTCCCGCATGCGCACGGAGTCGAGCAGTTCGCACGGGTTGTGCGGCGTCGGTCCGCTGGGCAGCACGGCAAGACCGCGGTCGTCCCAGGCGTGGACGACGTCGTCGAGGGGGCGTCCCTGGCGAGCGGCCTGCCAGGGCGTCCGCCGTGACGTCGTCCGCGATGGCGTCACCGAGCCTGGAACGCGTCGAGGACGACGTTGAGGTACACCACCTGCGGCTCGCGCCGTACTGCGCCGCCGCGAGTCGACGTTGAGGCTCTGCCTTGGCGAGCCGGTGTCGAGCACGGCGCGCAACACGGCCACTCCGACGCCGACGCCCGCGGCGAGGCGAACGGGCAAGCCCAGTGCCGGGTTCACGCGCGTGCTGGGGGACGACGGCGTGGCCGGCGCCGTGGCGGACCGCACCAGGGTCAGCTCGGCGTGCGACTTCTCCGCCCCGTCGGGTCGCTCGACCTCCTCGACCTCCTCGACTGCCGCGGTGACCGAGCGCCGCGCGTGGAGCCGCCCCCGGCCGGGCTCGCGAACGTCTCCTGGCCGGCGTTCCCGCCGACCAGGAGCCGTCACTCACCGCGCCCGCCCCGTGTTGACTACGAGACCTTGGCGCTCTGGTTGAGCGTCGTTCCGCTCACCGTCACCGCCATGTTGGGGCGGAGCGGCACGTCCACGTTCAGGTTCGTGCGCCACGGGTCCCACACGATGCCCGTCTTGCCCTTGGACGTGACGTGTAGGTTCCGGACGTTGCCCTTGAAGAACAGGGTGTGCCGGTGCCCCACCAGGCTGTCCTTGCCGTTCCTGTCCCAGCTACGCGGCGTGACGACCGGGTTGCCTGCCGTGTCGAACGAGATCTCGTTCCACGTGATGTAGAACTTGTTGACGAACCAGCCGTTCTGGTTGATCTGGAGCGTCGCGGCGTCGTGCCGCTGCGTGGTGGTCTCGACGTACGTGCTGGTCGACTTCACCGTGGCCAGGTCCTGACCTCCGTTGCGCATGAAGACGACGCCGTAGCCGATCGGTGCGGCCACCTGCCCGGCGTCAAGGTTGTAGCCCTCCGCGATGAACTCGTGAATCGTGTCCATGGTGACGTTCGGAACCTTGGAGAAGGCTGCCGTGCCGCCGCCGTACACGAACACGTCGGTGGAGAACTGTTCCTTGAGTTGCTTCAGCTCCGTTCGTGCCTTGGTGTCCGTCTGGGTGGCGCCGGTGGTGACCAGGTTGATCTTGGCCGCCAGGTCCAGCGAGGTGTTCGTCGTCTTGAAACGCACGTAGACGATGCGGCCGTAGCTGACGTTGTGCACGATTCCCAGCGGGTTCTTGTTGTCGATCCCGGCCGCCTTCAACGCACTGGTGGTGACGTCATCCGCGATGATGTCACCGGGGGTGTTGAAGGTGTCGAGCGACACGTTGAAGTACACCTGCTCGAACTTCAGCACCCATTCACGGCTCGCGCCGCTCTGCACCGCGTTGAAGTCCACGTTGAGGTTCTGCCGGGCCGAGGAGAGCTTGAACCCCAGGTCGGCTTCCAGCTTGTGCTGGCTCTTGACCTCGAACAGGCTGCTCTTGATCTTGGCTGCCACCGTGCCCTGGGGGTTGGCGGTCTTCCACTCCTTGATCTTCGCGTCCACGGCAACTGTCACGTGCGACTTGGTGAGTTGCGGAACCTCGAAGGCCCCGCCGACTCCCGGCAGGTCGATGGTCAAGCGCGTGGGCTTGGTCTTCACGTTGACGGTGGCCGGCTGGTTCTCGATCAGCTTGCTGTTGCACAGCACCATCGTGCCGGGGAACACTCGCGATGCCAGTGCGTCGATGAACGTCAGGTCCGACGACGATGACTCGACCGTGCACTGCTTACGATTGAACACGAGGAACGTGCCGTCAGGCTCGAACGCACCGCTCTGGCGCTCGTAGTTCGGCACGGCGCTGTTGTCCACCAGCACGGTTGCCGGGTCATAGGTCAACCCGTTGATGTATGTGGTTGCGTCGTTCACTTCGACTCCTTGATGTTGGTTGATCACGCCGGGGCCATTCCCTTGGCGTGCGACAGATCGTGGCAGCGAGCGGTTCGGAAACCGAAGCCCGATGGCCCGCTGTGAATGATTCGAGGACGCTCATTTGATTCGCTTTCGGGGCCCCGTCGAATGGTCTTTTCGCATTCGACGGAAACCGCTTGGGGAAGGGTTCTCTGCGAGAAGCGCAGGATCCATGGAGGCGTGCACTCGGGCAACAGGCGAACGGTCGAAGATGTCTCAGGACTTCGTAGACACTTCGGCCACGGTGTGGGTGTGCCGCCCGCCGCGCTTGGTGGGTCGGGCGTAGCGGGCGATCGTCGATCCCTTGGCGTCGGCGATCGTCACGGACGCGGCGTCCCAGGTGACGGTGACCTGTTCCCCATGGCGGTGGGCGCCGACGCAGAACTTGTTGGCGAGGATGCCGATGTAGCCGCCCACGGCGACGGTGCGGTGGGCACTGCCCGTGATGCCGGCTGCGGGGCTCTGCCTCATGGTGGTCAGCGGGGTGCCGCTGCGAGAACCCCGGGGGCCGAAGTACACGCCCGTCGTGCTGGGGCGCGGATACGTAATGACCTCGGCGTCGTCGGTGACGATCTGCACGGTGGTGGCCGTCCAGGAGACGTGCACCTGCTGGCCCGCACGCCGGGGGGTGATGTAGAAGACGCACCCCAGCACCCTGACCTGCCCGTTCCGATGGACGGTCAGGGTTGTGGCTCCGGTGGGCGGGTACAGCGCGATGGGTGTGCGTTCGCCGGCAGGAGACGGCAGGCAGGCGTCCCGGACACCGGGTCCGCAACCGCCGGTGGAGGTGCGGCGGTCAGCGGACCGGGGGCGCTTGCGCGGCTCACACCGTGAGACGCCGGCCGCGGCGAACGCTCGAGCCAGCGTCGCGCGCGATGGCGGCGGCGTTTCTGTGCCGAGCATCGCTCTCCTCACCGAACCCGGCCCCGCCTCCAAGCCCTGCTCCTCGAGCCGGGCGCGGAGGCGGAGCGCTACCGCGATCACGGCGACCTCGGTGCGCGCGGGGACGTGGCGGGGACGCCGTGAGCGGGGCACCAGCGCTGCGGCCGGTCCGAGCTCGTGGGCTCGGTGGCGGATCTTGTAGAACACGGCCCGACTGATGCCATGGCAGTCGCAGAAGCGTGTGACCGCGCCCCGTGCGGCGTCATCCGGCCACCGGGTGATGGCCAACCGCACTCCAGCCGGTACGTGGTGGTGCGCCATGCCTGAGGTCACCATGGGGCCGTGCGCGCCGCGCCCGGGGCGGGCCGACACTGGTTCCCGCCCGCCTCCCGCCGCGAGGAGCGCCAGTGCATGACGCTGTTCTGCCGGTACGTGAATGGGTGCCAGCAGGAGGACCCGGCGGCAGTGGGCAGGCTGGGCGTGGATACCGGCGATCTCCCGGAGGGCTGACCAGCGCGGGGCTACGTCGTCGCGGAGCCCCGCAGGATCCGTCAAGGAGTCATGGGGGTTCGACGTCACGTCATCGAGCACGGGGTCGTCGACTACAAGGAGATCGGGTAGGGGACCCGCAGCAGCCCGATCCCCCTCACCCCACCCGGTTGACCACAACCCCGGCCACACGCGCCCCAGCCCCGTCGAGCATCCCGAACGCCTCGACAAGCTGCGCCTGGTTGACGTCCCCCGCCCCGACGACGACCAGCGCGGTGCCGGTGACCCCGGCGACGATGGCCGCGTCGGTCACGGGGAGCAGGGCGGGGGTGTCGACGATGACGGCGTCGTACCGCCCGGCGAGTGCGTCGATCACGTCCCGCATGCGCGCGGAGTCGAGCAGTTCGCTCGGGTTGTGCGGAACAGCCCCGGCAGCCACCACGGCCAGCCCGCCGTCGCCCCACGCGTGCACGGCGTCGTCGAGGTCGGCGTCCCCGGCGAGCACCGCGGACAGCCCGGGCCCGCCGTCCACGCCAAGCATCCCGGCCAGGCTGGGCGCCCGCAGGTCCGCGTCCACGAGCGCGACTCTCCGCCCGGCGCGGGCCATGCTCAGTGCGACGTTGATCGCCGTGGTGCTCTTGCCTTCCCCGGGCAGCGCGGAGGTCACGACGATGGCCCGCCCGCGCTGCGCGTCGTCGTCGGGCCGTAGGCGCAGGGCGGTGCGCAGGCTCAGGAACGCCTCGACGTACGGCGCTCCCGGGGGCGCCTCGAGCAGGGTCAGGGGGTGGGCGTCATCGCCGGACTCGTGCCCGACGACGCCGATGACGGGCACGTCAACCAGGCGGCGGACGTCGTCGACGGTGCGGATCTTGGTGTCGAGCACGGCGCGCAGCACGGCCACCCCGACGCCGACGGCGGCGCCGACGAGCAGTCCCAGGGCCGCGTTCATGCGCGTGTTGGGGGACGACGGCGTGGTCGGCGCCGTCGCGGCCCGCACCAAGGTGAGTTTGACGTGCGACTTCTCCGCGCCGTCGGGCCGTTCGATCTCCTCGACGGCCGCGGTGACGGAGCGGGCCACGGCGTTCGCGATGTCCGCGGCCTGCTGCGGTGACGCGTCCTCGACCACCAGGTCCAGCAGCACCGTGTCCAGCGGGTTCTCCGCGCGCACCTGCCCCGCCAGGGCCGACGGCGAAGCGTCCAGGCCCAGCTCGTCGATCACCGGCTGGAGCACGTGCGGGGTGTGCGCCAGGCGCACATAGGAGCGCATCACCCGGGACGTGAACGTGGAACCCTGCACCAGATCGGACAGGGAATCCGTGCCGCGCACCGAGACGAACAGCTCAGCGCGGGCCGAGTACAGCGGGGTCGCCGTGAACGACACGACCAGCCCGGCGGCAAGCCCGAGGGTCGTGAGCGCGGTGATGGACAGCCACCGCTGGCGCAGCAAAGTCAGGTAATCGGCAAGCTCCACTGCGGGTTCTCCTCGATGCGGTGCGGTGGCCGCCACGACGGGGCCGCCGCCCGCCCCGGAACAGCGTGGGCCGGGGTCGGGCGCAAGCAACGGTAGGGGGAGCGATCGGGCCGCCCACCCGGCAGGCGTGCAGGCAGCGCGGGGGCGGCGTCGGGAGGTGCTGGCGGAGGCTGCGGAACTGTCCATGAACTGTCCATCGCCATGGACAGTTCATGGACAGTTCATGGACACTTGGGCCACCAGAGTATTCACGCTGAGGAGGGACATGGTGCTGGCGAACATCGACCGCCTGCTCGAGACGCTGCGAACTGCGGGCGGCGACACGGCGTCGGTTGAGGTGAAGTCCGCGGCAGGTGGCCTACCCGACTCCCTGACGTCCAGCCTCAGCGCGCTCGCCAATCTCCCCGGAGGTGGTGTGGTGATCCTGGGCCTCGATGAGCCCGCGGGGTTTCGGCCCGTGGGCCTCAACGACCCCCAGGCGCTGAAGCAGGGTCTCGGGTCGCGGGCTCGCCAGTTCACTCCGCCGGTGCATCTGGCCATCGAGGATGCGCGCGTCGACGGCAAGCCCGTAGTCGTCGCCGAGGTCGGTGAGTGCGACGCCTCGGCGAAGCCCTGCCGGGTGACGGCGAGCGGCAAGGCCTACCTGCGCAGCCATGATGGTGACTACGAGCTGTCGCCGCTCGAAGAACAGGGGTTTCTCGCGACACGGACGGCTCCTCGTAGTGACCGCCAGCCGGTTCCTGGCACGTCGATCGAGGATCTGGACGCCGACCTCGTGGCGGCGTGGCGCAACTCGATCGCCACCGGTGGGCGCCAGGGGCTCGGTCGGTTCGTCGACGACCAGCCCGAACTGCTGCGCCGGGCCGGCGTCGTGACGTCGAACGGCGAACTCTCGCTCGCGGGGTTGCTGACTCTCGGCACGTATC
Source organism: Xylanimicrobium pachnodae JCM 13526 = NBRC 107786 (assembly GCA_001592145.1). Lineage (GTDB taxonomy): Bacteria > Actinomycetota > Actinomycetes > Actinomycetales > Cellulomonadaceae > Xylanimonas > Xylanimonas pachnodae. The sequence goes on from BCWJ01000005.1 coordinate 30,684, forward strand.
CTCAGCAGCATTTTCCGCGCCTGGTGGTGCAGGTGGCCGCCGATAGTGGCCGCCCCGGTGAGCGGGCACGCAACGCGCGTGCCATCGACGGACCGATCCCCGTCATGCTCGCGGGCACGATGGACTGGCTGCGGGCAAACACGGGCAGCACCACGCAGACGCGCAGCGACGGAACGGTGCGGGAGGTGCCCGACTACCCGCTGGTCGCGCTGCGTGAACTGGTCGCCAACGCGCTGGTGCACCGGGACTTGTCCGCCTGGGCGGAGGGGCAAGCGGTCGAGATCCGCGTAGCCCGGGACAAGCTCGTCATCGCGAACCCGGGTGGCCTCTACGGCATTACCGCCGACCGCTTGGGGCGGGAGCACGTCACCAGCGCTCGCAACGCCTATCTCGTCTCACTGTGCCAGCACGCCCGTACGGTGCCGGATGGTGAACGAGTGATCGAGGCGCTTGCCACGGGCCTCCCCGTGGTGGCGCAGGAACTGGCGGAAGCGGAGCTTCCACCGCCGCGCTACTTCGATGCCGGGATCCGATTCACCGTCCAGCTCCGCAGGCGCCCAGCCTCAGTGTTGGCGCCTGCCCCCATCGCGGTCACGTCAGCCGATGTCGGGGCGGCTGACGTGGCAGAGGGCACCAACCTGGCTGCGGTGCTCGCCGCCGTGCGGGCCGCACCCGGAAGCACGGTCGCCGAACTGGCAGCGGCAACGGGGCTTGCGACCCCGCGGACGCGGCGCGCAGTCACCGAACTGCGCTCGCGCGGCCTGATCGAGCCCATCGCGTCGTCGGGCAGAGCGAAGCGTTACGTCTCCACGGCGGCCGGAGCCCCGACGCCCGTGGGCTGAGCACACGCCGCCACGACGGAACCACCGCCATCCCCCCATTGCTGGAGTTCGTCGCGGTCGAGGACGAGCCTGACGGGTGGCTGGTCTTCCACGCGATGGTCGCCACGACGAAGGTGCTGAACGAAGTCGGGTTGGGGAGGTAGGGGGATGGGCAAGTACACGGCCGTGAACGGCACAGAGTTCACCGACGAGGACATCGAGCGCTGGGCCGCCGAGCACGAGGGCGGATACACCGGAGCCCATGTTGGCCCCGCTGTGCCGGGGCGGCCGGTCAGCGTCGGCGCGAACGCCAAGCCGTTCACGCTGCGGTGGGACGCGCACCGCCGGGCGAAGCTCGATCGGCTGGCCAAGGAGCGGCACACCACACCGTCGGAGCTGATGCGCGGGCTCATCGACGCACTCTGAGCTCCGCGCGCCGCAACCTACCTGCCGGCGAGCACTGCCACCGCACCGTTCCCCTGGGCTGCGGTCAGCGCCTCCGCAGCCGGTACCAGAGCGGCTCCGCGGTGTTCATGGGGAACCCGAGCCCGGCGGTGGGCGCCTCCTCGACGGCCTCGAGCTCCCACTCGCGGAAGGCGAGCTGGATCTGCTCCTGGGACACCCCGTCGATCAGGGGGCGGAACAGCCCGGGCTGGAACGCGAGCAGCAGCAGGGTGGCGCCGGGGTTGGCGCGCGCGGTGATCGAGGCGGCCGCGGCGCGGCGCTGCACTACGTCCAGCCCCTGGAAGCAGCCGACGTCGAGGAACAGGTCGAACCGGCCCAGCGACGGGTCCAGCGCCGTCACGTCGCCCACCTCGTGGCGCACGCCGTGGTGCGCGCGGCGCCTCGCGGCCCGGATCGCCTGGGGCACGGCATCCACGCCCACGGTGTGCCAGCCGCGGCGTGCCAGCAGCGGAGTGTGCAGGCCGCGCCCGCAGCCCAGGTCGAGGGCGCGCCCCGGCGCGCCGTGCTGGGCCTCCACGCGGTCCAGCAGCCCCGCGACCGACGACGCCGCCGTGGACGAGTACCGCTCCCAGGGGCGGATCCCCAGCCGGTACAGGCGCGCGTAGTTGGTCATGACACCAGGGGACCATCCCGGGGTGGGTGGGCGCGCGCGGTCGGGCATTGCGCGCCGCGGAGGGCATCGTGCGCCGCCGATCGTGGCCCTGTGCGCCGATCGCCGGGCGCCACGCCAACTTCCCGGCATCCTGGATCACTACTGCTCGCACCCGAGCACCCCCAGCGCCGGCGCACCCGTCGGCTCGTCGTCGGGTCCCCGGCGGCCCCCCGAGGAGAGGGCATCCCATGGAGCTCGCCGATTACCTGACCCTGCTGCGCAAGCGTTGGCTGTCCATCACCGTGCTGACCGTCATCGGCGTGCTGGCCGGCCTCGCGGCGTCGATGGTCGCCACGCCCGTGTTCAGCGCCCGCTCGCAGGTGTTCGTGTCCGTGCGCGGCACGGACACCACGTCCGACATGCTGCAGGGCTCGAACTTCACGGTGCGCCAGGTGCGCTCGTACGTGCAGCTCGCGCAGACGCCGCGCGTGCTGCAGCCCGTCATCGAGGAGCTGGGCCTGGTGGACACGCCCGTCCAGCTCGCGGAGCGCGTGCGCGCCGAGTCCCCCCTGGACACGGTGCTCATCAACGTGACGGCGGAGGACGAGTCCGCGCAGCTCGCCGCGGACATCTCGAACGCCGTGTCCCGCTCGCTCGCCTCCGTGGTCCAGGAGCTGGAGACCCCGCAGGGCGTCGCCGAGTCGCCCGTGCAGCTCAGCACGGTCCGCGCGGCCGTGGCCCCCACCTCGCCGTCGTCGCCCAACACCACCATGAACCTGGCCCTGGGCCTGCTCGTGGGCCTCGCGCTCGGTGTCGGGCTCGCGGTGCTGCGCGAGGTGCTCAACACCCGCATGCGCGACGTCGCCGACGTCGAGGCGCTCACGCAGGCGTCCGTGCTGGGCGCGATCCCGTTCGAGCAGGGCGCGCAGGACACCCCGCTGATCGTGCAGGAGTCGCCGCACTCGCTGCGCTCGGAGGCGTTCCGCCGCCTGCGCACCAACCTGCAGTTCCTGGAGTTCGACCGCAACCAGCGCGCCATCGTGACGACGTCGGCCCTGCCCGGCGAGGGCAAGACGACGACGACGATCAACCTGGCCATCACCCTGGCTGACGCCGGGCAGCGCGTCGCCCTGGTGGACGCCGACCTGCGCCGCCCCTCCATCGCCAAGTACATGGGCCTCGAAGGCTCCGTGGGCCTGACCACGGTGCTCATCGGGCGGGCCCGCGTCGAGGACGTGGCCCAGCCGTGGGGCAACGGCAACCTGGACGTCATCACGTCCGGCCAGGTGCCGCCCAACCCGTCCGAGCTGCTCGGCTCACGCAACATGGACGCCCTGCTCGACGAGCTGCACGCCAAGTACGACGTGGTGCTCATCGACACCTCGCCCCTGCTGCCCGTCACCGACGCCGCGATCCTGGCCCGCCTGGTGGGCGGCGCCGTCGTCGTGGTCGGGGCCGGCACGGTGCACCGCCAGCAGGTGGCCGGCGCCCTGCAGGCCCTGGACACGGTGGCCGCGCGCGTGCTCGGCGTCGTCGTCAACCGGATCCCCACCAAGGGCAACGGCACGTACACGTACGCGTACCACTACTCGTCCGACGTCGAAGCGTCCGCGGCGCGCCCCCAGCGGTCGGCGCGCGGCGACACCTCCGCCTCGCACGCCCCCGCCCCGCACGGCCCCGCCCACGCGGGCGACGGGCGCAAGCGCGAGCTGGCCGGGGTCGCGGTGGGCGACGCGCCGCGCTTCCCCCCGGTGCGCGACGCCGACCAGCCCGCCCCGTCCCAGGGCGGTCGGAAGCGGGCGTGACCGCCACCCGGTACCGCTGGATCGCGGCCACCCTGATCGGGGTGGCCGCGATCGGCGCATGCGGGGGGGCCGGCTCGACGCTGAGCGCGGACGAGTACGCCGCGCAGATCGTCGCCGCCACCAACGCCGCGCGCGCCGACCACGGGCTGCCGCCGCTGGCCGAGTCGGCGTGCGCGCGCGACGCCGGGCTGGACCGGGCCGCCGCCCTGGTGGGGCAGGACGAGCTCACCCACGCCGACCTGGCCCCCGTGCACGACGCCTGCCACCCACCCGCCGGCCTGACCGCCGAGAACCTGTCGCGCACCGCGGCCGCCCCCGCCGACGTCGTCGACGCCTGGCTGGCCTCCCCGGGGCACGCCAACAACCTGCTCAGCCCGGAGGCCACCGCGATCGGCGTCGGCTGCGTGCCCGACGACGGGTTCGAGCCGGGCGCCCTGCTGTGCGCTCAGATCTTCCTGGGCTGACGCGTCCCCGGACTGACGCGCGTCGCGGTTTGTCACGGCAAACCCGTCGATGGCGTGACAAACCGCGACGTGGAACGCCGTCGGGCCGGGCGTGGGCCTGTGGATGGTGCGGTACGCGGTGGCGCATGGTGGTGTGAAGTCGGGGCGTGAGCCGTCCCCACCTGCCGTTGCCGCCCGCCCTGATCGACGTCGCCCGCGACCAGGAGGGACTGGTCAGCGCCGCGCAGTGCGTCGCGGCGGGCGTCATCCGGCAGCGGGTGGGCCGGCTGGTGGAGGCGGGGGTGCTGGTCCGGCGTCGTCGTCGGGTCTACGAGGTGGCCGGGGTGCTGCCCCTGGCCCGTTCCCACGACGCGGCCCTGGACCGGGCCCGCCTCCAGCGAGCGATCGAGGGACCGCTGGCCCACGGCCCGACCGCGGTGGCGACGGGCCTGGCGGCGCTCGTGCTCGCTGGTGCCCAGGGAGCCCCGTGCGACTTCGTGCCCGAGGTCGCGTTCCCCCGCGGCGGCTCCAGCTCGGCGACGACGACGGGCGTGCGCATCCGCCGGACTCCCGTGACCGCCCTCATGAGCCGGAACGGCATCCACTACGTCCCGCCGCAGGTCGCGCTGGTTCAGGTGGTGCACGAGGTGGAACGGTGGCGGGCGGTGGCCCTCATGGACTCGGTGCGCCACCGGCGGCTGTTGGGGGAGCGGCAGTTCGCCCGCGCCCGGGCGAGCGCCGCCCACCGGCCGGGTGCCGCGCGCACCCGCACCTGGTGGGACGCGTGCGACCCGCGATCCGAGTCGCCGGCCGAGACCAAGGCGCGGTTGGACGCCGTCGCCGCGGGCATCCCACCGGACGTGGTGCAGCTCGACATCCGCTCAGCGGGGCGGCGTGACGCGCGCGTCGACCTGGCGTGGCTCCTGCCCGACGGCACGTGGCTCCTGGTCGAGATCGACGGCATCGAGTGGCATCAAGGACGCCGCGACGTGCTGCGCGACCTGACCCGGCAGAACCGCATCCTGACCGCCGGCACCCTGCTGCGCCGCTACACCGGCACGGAGGCGATGAACGGCACCCTGGTGCGCGAGGTGGCGGCCCTCCTGTTCGCGCGCGGCTGGAGCCCCGCCACCCACCCACCGACCGAGCTCTGGGTGCCCTGAGGCGGCGGGCCGCCGTTCCGCGTCGCGGTTTGTCACGGCAACAGCCCCGATGGCGTGACAGACCGGTACGTGCGTACATCGTCGGGGTGGCCGGGGAGGCGCAGACTGGCGGGATGAATGCCGTGCAGATCCTCCTCGACTCGTTCGGGCGCCTGCCCGACGCCGTCCACGCCGTCATCGACGACGCCGACGACGACCTCCTCACCTACCGCCTGGACCCGGGCGCGAACACGGTGGCCTGGCTGGTGTGGCACCTCAGCCGGGCCATGTCGGGGCAGGTGGCAGACGTCGCCGGAGCCGAGGACGTGTGGACGGCGCAGGGGTGGGCCGACCGGTTCGGCCTGCCGTTCGACGCGGCGGCGTCGGGCTACGGGTTCAGCGCGGAGCAGGTCGCCCAGGTGCGCACGAGCCGCGAGCTGCTCGGCGCGTACTTCGACGCCGCGCACGCCGCCTCCGTCGCGTACGTCGAGTCGCTGCACGACGCCGACCTGGACCGGGTGGTGGACACCCGCTGGGACCCGCCGGTCACCCTGGGCGTGCGGCTGGTGAGCATCGTGGACGACTGCGCGCAGCACGCGGGGCAGGCGGCGTTCGTGCGCGGGGCGTACCTGCGCCGCTGAGGCCGCTCGTTTCACGCCAGTCGCCGCGACGATCGCCCGCGCGTCGCCGAGCGTCGAAATGTGAAGATTGCCATCGTCGGCAACGGGTACGTGGGCCTGTCCAACGCCGTGGTCCTGGCCCAGCACCACCGCGTCCAGGCGGTGGACGTCGACGCGCGCAAGGTGGCCCTGATCAACGACCGGGTGTCCCCGATCGTGGACGCCGAGCTGGAGCACTACCTGCGCGAGGTGCCGCTCACGCTGACGGCCACCACCGATGGCGATCTGGCGTACGCGTCGGCCGAGCTGGTGGTGGTCGCGACGCCCACCAACTACGACGCCGTGACCCAGTACTTCGACACGTCCAGCGTCGAGGGCGTGGTGGCCCGGGTGCTGGCGGTGAACCCGGCGGCGGCGGTGGTGGTCAAGTCCACGGTGCCGGTGGGGTTCACGGCCCGGCTGCGGGCGCGGTACCCGGGGGCGGCGATCGTGTTCTCCCCGGAGTTCTTGCGTGAGGGGCGGGCGTTGTTCGACAACCTGCACCCGTCGCGCATCGTCGTCGGCGACCAGGGGGAGCACGGCCGCCTGTTCGCGGACCTCATGCTGGAAGGTGCCGCCGACGACGACGTGCCGGTGTTGCTGACGGACCCGACGGAGGCGGAGGCGATCAAGCTGTTCGCCAACACGTATCTGGCGTTGCGGGTGGCGTACTTCAACGAGCTGGACACGTACGCGGCCACGCACGGGCTGGACACCGCGCCGATCATCGAGGGTGTGGGGTTGGACCCGCGGATCGGGTCGCACTACAACAACCCGTCGTTCGGGTACGGCGGGTACTGCCTGCCCAAGGACACCAAGCAGCTCCTCGCGAACTATCGGGAGGTGCCGCAGAACCTGATCTCCGCGATCGTGGACGCGAACACCACCCGCAAGGACTTCATCGCGGCGGACATCCTGCGGCGCCGCCCGCGGACGGTGGGCATGTTCCGGCTGGTCATGAAGTCGGGGTCGGACAATTTCCGGGCCTCGTCCATCCAAGGGGTCATGAAGCGGCTCAAGGCGAAGGGCGTCGACGTCGTCGTCTACGAGCCGACCCTGAACGAGGGCACCTTCTTCCACTCCGAGGTGATCGCGGACCTGGCCGAGTTCAAGGCGCGCGCGGACGTCATCGTCGCCAACCGGCGCGCGGACGTGCTCGACGACGTGGCCGCGAAGGTGTACACACGCGACATCTACGGGCGCGACTGACGGCGGCCACCGATGGCTGAGCACCCCGCCCCCCGCAGGCGCCACCGCCGCGCCTGGCTCCTCGCGGTCGGTGCGGCCGTCGTCATCGTGGGCGGACTGGGCGGCCTGGGCGGTGTGCTCGCCGCGGACGCGCTCGCCGCCCGCGCCGCCCTCCTCGACGTCGCGGACGCCCTCCCGCGACTCGAGCAGCAGCTGCGCACCGATCCGGCGTCGGCCCAGCAGGACCTCACGGATCTCCAGGAGCGCACGCACGAGGCCGCCCGGCGCACCAGCGGCCTGCGCTGGGAGCTCGCCACCCACGTTCCCGTGTGGGGCGACGACGCGGCGGCGCTCGCCACCATCGCCGCCACCGCGGACCAGCTCGCCACCCGGGTGCTGCCGCGCCTGTCCGCCGCCGCCCAGGCCGTGACACCGCAGGCGCTGGCCCCCCGCGACGGCCGGGTGGACCTGTCCGGGCTCGCCGCGGTGCGCGACGACGTCGTCGCTGCGGACCGGGCCCTCGGGGGTGCGATCGAGCAGATCGGGGCCGTGGACCGCGACGGGCTGGTCGGGGCGCTCGCGGACGCGGCCGATCAGCTCCAGGGGCGGCTGGGCCGGGTGCGGGTGACCACGGCGACGGCCGCGCGCGCCGTCCAGCTCCTGCCGCCGATGCTGGGGGAGCAGGGACCGCGCGAGTGGCTGGTGCTGGCCCAGAACAACGCCGAGCCGCGGGCGACGGGCGGCATCCCGGGGGCGGTGCTGCTGCTGCGCGCCGACGACGGCGTCGTGGAGCACCTGGACACCGTGTCCACCACGCAGGTGGGCCAGTTCCCGGAGCCCGTGCTGCCGCTCACGGACGCGGAACGCGCCCTGTTCGGCGATGGCCTGGGCCGGTGGTTGCAGGACGTGACGTTCACGCCGGACTTCCCGCGCAGCGCCGAGCTGGCCGCGCAGATGTGGCGGCAGCTCCTGGGCGGGGAGCCGCGCGGCGTGGTGTCGATCGACCCCGTCGCGTTGCAGGCCCTGGTGAGCGGCACCGGACCGGTGACGTTCGCGGACCCGGCCGGCGCGCCGATCACGCTGACGGGGGAGAACACCGCCGAGTTCCTGATGTCCACGATCTACGCCCGCTACCCGGAGGCGGCGGTGCAGGACGCGGTGTTCGCGAGCGCCGCCGAGGCGGTGTTCACGGCGCTGACAGGCGGTGGCGCGGCGCAGGGGGACGGTGCCGCGGGGGCCGTGGACGCCCCCCGGGTGGTGGGCGCGCTCGCGGACGCGGCGGCGCAGGGCCGCCTCATGGTGTGGTCCGCCGACGCCGCCGAGCAGGCGCTGCTGGCGGGCACGGTGCTCTCGGGCGAGCTGCGCGGCACGCGGCCCACCACGGACGGGGAGCTGTCGCCCGTGGTGGGTGCGTTCCTCAACCTGACGACGGCGGGCAAGCTGGGGTTCTACCTGGATGCGGCGTACGACGTCGAGGGCGTCTCGCTGCGCGACAACGGGTCGCAGGCGATGGTGCTGCGGGTGCGCCTGACCAACCTGCTGGCGGACGGTGAGGCGGCGGGGCTGCCCGCGTACGTCACGGGGAGCACCCCGGGGCAGGGCACCATCAGCGCGGTGCTGTCGATCTACGCCCCGGCGAACGGGACAGTTCGTAGTGTGACGTCCGTCACAGGTCTACCGGTGGACGTCCTGGCTCAGGTGCACGACGAGCTGCCCGTGGTGGCGCACCCGCTCGACATCGCGCCCGGCGCGACCGCGGACCTGCGGTTCGAGATTGTTTCGGGGCCGGATCAAAGGGGAGCCGTTCATGTTCGCGCGACGCCCGGGGCCCGTTCCTGAGCGAAAAAGCAACGTGACGAACAAAGGCGTTCTAAACGTTTTACGAGGTATTAGTGATAATGGTTGAATAAGCCGAATGTCGCGTTTGACCCTAGTGTGTCTCCGTACGAAGTCGCCCCTCCCTTCGCTGTGAACGGATTGGTGGTACACCGATGCACCTGCGACGCGCCACCGGCATCTTCGCCCTGATGGGCGCGCTGGTCCTGACCCCCGCCGCGGCGACGGCCGGAACCTATCCGGCACCCGAGCAGCCCGTGGTCACCAGCAGCCTGCCCGGCACCGTCGCGACCCTGGGCGACCCGTTCACCATGACGATCGCGGCCGCCGACGGCTCGGAGGTCACCCTCACCGTCCAGCACGACGAGGCGCCCGACGAGGCGATCCAGATCGCCGGCCAGGCCAGCCACACGAAGATCGCGCAGGGCGGTGGGGCGACGTTCAGCGTCACCCTGGCGCACCACGGCACGTTCACCCTGATCGCCGCCGTCGACGGCGAGATCGTCTCGACGCACGTCATCACCGTGCCCGAGGCCACCGAGCCCGAGCCCGACTCCGACGCCGATGCCGCGGACGACGCCGCCGACCCGGTGCCCGCGGCCGACCCGTCGGCCGGAACCCCGAGCGGGGGATCGGCCCAGGGCGCGGTGACGTCCGTGCTGCCGGTCACCGGCACCGAGGCCGCGTTCTTCGCCGTCGGCGCCCTGCTGCTCCTGGGCGCGGGAACCACCGCGATCATCGCGGCCCGGCGCCGGACCCACCGCTGATCCGATGACTACCGCGCCGTCCCTGACCACCCCGTCCCTGAGCACCCCCCGATGGGTGCGCCGGGTACGGGTGCGCGTCGCCCTGGCCGACGCCCTCGCCGTCTACACCGCGCTGTTCGCCGCGGTCGCCGTCGCCGTGCGGTACGAGCCGGACCAGGCGGGCGCCGACCGCGCGGCCACCTCCCTGGCCCTCATGGCGGGCTGGCTGGCGGCGCTGTGGCTCGCCGGCTCGCTGTCCCTGGTGATCATGGGCGCCGGGCCGCACGAGTTCGCCCGGGTCACCACCGTGACCCTGGCCGTGTTCGGGACGGCCCTCGCGATCGCCTACCTGGGCCGCTGGGACCTGGGCCGCGTCCAGCTGGTGATCGCCCTGCCGCTCGGGATCCTGCTCCTGGGCGCCGGGCGGCTCGTGATGCGGCGCACCCTCGTCGCGGAACGGCGCGCCGGGCAGCATCTCACCCGCGCGCTGGTGATGGGTTCGCGCCGCGGCGTCGAACACCTGATCGCCGACGTGCAGCGGACGCCACAGTCCGGGGTCGACGTCGTCGCCGCGTGCACCGACGGCGGCGGTGCCATCTCGGTGGGGCAGGTCACGCGGGGCGGCGCGCCCCAGGAGGTGCCCGTGGTCGGTGAGGTCCTGGACGCCGTGGACCGGGCGGCCCGCCACCACGTCGACTTCGTGCTGGTCGCCGGGTCCGACCACGTCCCGCCCAAGGAGCTGCAGCGGCTCGCGTGGCGGCTCGAACCCCACGGGACCCGCCTCGTGGTGTCGGCGGGACTGACGGACGTGGCCCCGAACCGCGTGCGGGTGTGGCCCATCCCGGGCACCCCGCTGGTGCACGTCAAGCAACCCGGGTTCACCGCCCCGCACTGGCGGCTCAAGCGGGCGTTCGACGTCGTCGCGTCCGCCGCCCTGATCGTCGCGTTCGCGCTGCCGCTGGCGGTGACCGCGCTGGCGATCAGGCTGACCAGCGAGGGGCCGGCGCTGTTCCGGCAGACCCGCGTGGGCGCCGGCGGCAAGCACTTCCAGGTGCTCAAGTTCCGCTCGATGGTGCTGGGTGCCGAAGCGCGGCTGCACGACGTCCTCGACGGCGACGACGGCGTCTACTACAAGGTCGAGCACGATCCGCGGGTCACGCGCGTCGGGGCGTTCATCCGCCGCTACTCGATCGACGAGCTGCCGCAGCTCTTCAACGTCCTGGCCGGGTCCATGTCCCTGGTGGGGCCGCGGCCGCTGACGCCGTACGACCACACGGCGGACGTCGAGATGGCCCGCAGGACCCTGGTCAAGCCGGGGATGACCGGGCTGTGGCAGGTCTCGGGCCGCAGCGCTCTGACGCCCGAGCACAGCGTCCGTCTGGACGTCTACTACGTCGAGAACTGGAGCATGGTCGAGGACCTGCGCATCCTGCTCCGCACACTACGAGCGGTGGTGGCTCACGATGGAGCGTACTGAGCAGGCGACCAGGACACCCGCGTGGACGCTGGTGACCGTCAGCTACAACTCCGCGCAGTCCCTCGAGCGCTACTGGGCGAACGTCCAGCCCCGGCGGGACGTCGAATGGATCGTCGTCGACAACGCCTCGCGGGACGGCTCGCGCGAGGTCGCGCAACGGCTGGGTGCCCGCGTCGTCCCCCTGCGGAGGAACCGCGGGTTCGGCAGCGCCAACAACGTCGGGCTCCGGGTGAGCGGCGGCCACTACGTCTGCTTCGTGAACCCGGACGTGACCCCGGTGCTGTCCGACCTGTCGACCCTGGAGACCGTGCTCGACGCGAACCCGCGATCCCTCGTCGCGCCGCAGCTCGTCAACCACGACGGGACCCTCCAGGCCAACGGCCGCGGCGAGCCGAGGCTGATGACCAAGGTCTTGCACCGGGTCTCGCCCGAGCGCGTCAGCGGGACCTACCGGAAGTTCGCGAACAGCGGTGAGACGCGGGAGGTCGAGTGGCTCACCGGCGCGGCGCTGGCGGGTCGGCGCGACTGGCTCCACCACCTGGGCCCGTTCGACGAGCGCTTCTTCGTCTACTTCGAGGACACCGACCTGGGTCTGCGCAACACCCGCGCGCACGGACGGTCGATCCTCGTGGGCGACGCCCGCTGGACCCACGGCTGGGCGCACTCGTCGGCCAGGTTCGACCTCGGTGCCCTGCGCCGGGAGATCGCCTCCACGGTGAAGTTCTACCGCCGCTACCCGCGCCTGCTCGGGGTCGCGGCGACCGGGCAGATCGGGGCGCGGTGAGCATGCACGTCGACTTCGTGACGGTGACCTACCGGAACGACCCCGTGCAGGTCAGGCGCCTGGCCGCCTCGTTGGTCCGCGGTGCCGCGACCGCACGACTGACCGCGTCGGTGTGGGTCGTCGCGAACGACGACGTGGTGCCCACCGACCTCCCCGCGGGCTGCCACACGATCCAGGGGCAGGGCAACATCGGGTTCGCCGCGGGTGTCGCGGCCGGGATCCGGCAGACCTCCGGGGACGTCGTGGTTGCCGTCAACCCGGACTGCGACCCTCACGAGGACGCGGTCGCTGCGTTCCTGTCGCAGCTGGCACCGCTGAGCGTGTCGGTGCCGATCCTCGTCGACGCCGCGGGCCGGGTCGACACGCGGCCGTACTCCCAGTGGACGTACTCCCCGGGGCGCAAGCTCTCGGAGCACCGGGCGGCTCGGTACCTGGCCGTGCCCCGCCCCGGGGGGCCGCTGCCCCGGTACATGAAGGCCCCGGGCGCCTTCCTCGCGATCGACCGCACCGCCCTGACCGTGCTGGGGCAGCTCTTCGACCCGGCGTTCTTCCTGTACGGCGAGGATCGTGACCTGACGACCCGCGCCCGCGCCGCCGGGATCGACGTGCGGCTGGTCCCCGTGCGCATCGTGCACGTCGGCGGGGTCAGCGGGACCGGCCTCGAGGCGAGCGGCACGTACTGGCGGACGGACGCCTCGTTGCGGGTCGCGCTGTGGCGGGCGGGGCGTGCCGGTGCGGTCCTGTACGCCCTGGACGCCGCCGCGGCCACCGTCTTCGCCCGGCAGCGGCGGGGGATCCGGGGGGCGTTCCGCGCGATCCGGGACTGGGCGAGATCCGGCTTCCAGGACCCGCGGGTCCGGCCGTCGCGAACGGCGCCGGTCCCGTGACGACGGCGGTGGCCGGGGCGGCGGCACTCGTCCTGCTCCTCGTCACGATCCGGCGGCCGACGGCCGGTGTGGCGGCGTGGGTCGCGGTGCTCGTCCTGGTGCCGCACTGGACGCCGATGGGTCCAGCCGGGGTCAGGCCGGTCGCCCTCGCCGGGGTGGCGGTCCTGATCGGCGTGCTGGCGTCGCGCCACCGCGTGCGGGTGACGTGGTCCGTGGCGGACTCGGCGTTGGTCCTCGCCGGGGCCGTGGTCGCGATCTTCGTCGCCTTCGGCGGGTACCCGACGTCCCTGGTCGCGAACGTCGTCGGGGTGCTGCTCGTCTCCTACGCCCTGGGCCGGCTCGCGCCGCAGGCCGCGGGCACCGCGTTCGCCGTGACCATGGTGGGCGTCGCCCTGTGGGGGATCGTCGAGTTCACGACCGGGTGGTACGCGTTCGCGGAGTGGATGACCTCCGCGCCGGGGTACGTGGACGGCAACTCGGACCGGGGCGGGGTGCTGCGCTCGCTCGGCGCGTTCGGGCACCCCATCGCCTACGGGGCGGCCGTGGCGCTCGCCATCCCGTTCGCGCTGCGGTTCCGCCGCTTCGCTGCGGTGTCCGTCGTGGTGCTCGTCGCCGGGGTCGCGACCTCCCTGAGCCGTGGGCCGCTGCTGGCCGCGGCTCTCGCCGTGGTCCTGGCCGTGGTGGTCACGTCGCGGCGGGAGCGCAAGCAGGGCACGCTGCTCGTCCTGGTGCTCGCGGGAGTCGGCGTCGCGATCGTCCTGCAGTTCATCTACGGCGCCGACGACCGTTCGACGCTCGACCGGTCCACGGACACGAGGCTGGACCAGCTCGCGGCGACGGTGCCGCACCTGCGGGCCTTCGGCTCCGAGCGGATCGGGGTCGAGGACGGCCAGCTGGTGACCGCGGGCAGCGACGTCATCGACAACACGCTCCTGCGCCTGTCCGTCAACTACGGCGTCGTCGTGGCGATCCTGCTGCTCGCCGCCGTGCTCCTCGTGATCGGGAAGGCCGTGCGCGGCCGGTGGACGCCCGCGAGCGTCGCCGTGGTCGCCCAGCTTCCCGTGCTCGCCACGGCGAGCCTGATCACCCAGTGGCAGGCCGCCCTGTTCTTCGTGTCGGGGATGGCGGTGACCAGCCTGGCGCGGGCCCGCACGCCCGGACGCGGCCGGGCGCCCGCCCGCGTGAACTCCGACGGCGTGAACCCCGCCCGCCCGAACCCCGCCCGCCCGAACCCCGCCCGCGTGAACCCCGCCCGCCCGAACCCCGCCCGTGCGGCGCTCGCCTCCGGAGGCCCGCGATGACCGACACCCGCCCGGCCGTCTCCCCAGCCGTCTCCCCGGCCGTCTCAGTGGTGCTCGCCGTGCGCGACGCGAGCCGGTGGATCGGGCCCGCGCTGCGCGCGCTGGCCGCCCAGACGTTCCGCTCCTTCGAGGTGATCGTCGTCGACGACGGGTCGGCGGACGACACCGCCGCCCGCGTGCGCGAGCACCGCGCCTGGTATCCCGTCCGGCTCGTGCCGGCCCGCCGCGGCACCGGCGTGGCGAACGCGCGCAACGAGGGGCTCGCGCACGCGACGGGGGAGTACGTCTGGTTCCTCGACGTCGACGACGACTGGGCCCCCGAGTTCCTCGCCACGATGGTGGATCTCGTGACGCGGTACGACGCCGACGTCGGGATCTGCCGGGCGCGGCAGTCGGCGCCGAGTGCGCCCGACGGGCGGATCCACGGGCGGCTCCGCACGCGGATCCTGGGTGCGCGCGGCCCCGAGGGGCTGTGGACGTCCGACGACGCCAAGGCGTGGCTGCTGCGGGACATCGGGGCCCTGTGGAACAAGCTCGTGCGGCGCGAGCTGCTCGGGAGCGACCCGTTCCCGGCGCTGCGCTCCAAGTCCGACCACGCCGGGCTGATCGGGATCGTGCACCGGGTCGAACGCGTCGCCGTGACGCACGCGGTGCTCTACCACTACGTGCGCCACCCGCGGTCGATCAGCAACGGGGGCGTCGTCGAGCCGGACAACCAGCTCTGGGCGCTCGCGGGGCTGCGCCGGTGGGCGCAGGGCCGCAGCGCCACGGTGGCCCGGGCGGTCGACGCGTTCGAGGTGGACGCGTACGCGCGCACCATCCGGGAGCTGTGCCGGTTCGCCGAGCACGTCCCCGACCACCTGGGACGCGTCGAGGTGCTGGCGGCGAAGGTCCCCGTCACCCGGGCCGTGAGCCTCCTGCCCGGCCACCCGATCCCGAGCCTGACCTGCATCGCGGCCCGGATCTCGCCGCGCGTGACGAGCGCCGTGGTCCGGGCCGCGGGGCAGCGCCTGTACTGGAGGACGGCATGAGCCCTGGGCACCCCACCGACCCCGCGAGGAACGACGACGCGGCACCGGACAACGCCGCCCTGGTCGTGTCGGCCGACTCGCACGCGTCCAACCTGGGCATCCGGGCCCTGGCCGAAGGTCACGCGCGGCTCGCGCGCGCGGCGTTCGGTGACGGCGTGCGGGTGGACCTGCAGGGCTTCGGGCCCGGCGACTCCGAGATCGGGTTCGGCCTGCGGTCGATCGCCCGCGACGTCGGGCGCCGCAACGGGCCGATCGCGGCGAAGCTGCGCCGGTACACGGCAGTGCTGGAGAGCGGCGCGGGGGACAGCTTCTCGGACATCTACGGTCTGCGCCGCCTGGGCACCATGGTGTACATCCACGCACGCGCCTACGGGCTCGGCATCCCGGTGGTCTTCATGCCGCAGACGATCGGACCGTTCCGCACGGTGCTCGGGCGCCGCATCGCCCGGTGGACGCTGCGCCGCGCGCACACCGTGATCAGCAGGGACACGGCCAGCACGCGGTACGCCCACGAGGTGCTCCGGGTGCCGGTCAACGGCACGGCCAGCGACGTCGTGTTCCTCGTCGGCGAACCGGCGGCCAGGCACGCGGCGTACGACGTCGTCGTCAACGTCTCCGGGCTGCTGTGGTTCGAGAACCGGCACGTCGACCACCACGCCTACCGGCGTGCGACCAGGGAGCTGGTCCGGTCCCTGCAGGAGCGGGGCCGGCACGTCACCCTGCTCGCCCACGTGGTGCGCAGCCCCGCCGGGAACGACGACGCCGACGCCGTCCGCGAGTACACCGAGCAGTTCCCCGACGACGGCGTCGACGTCGTCGTCCCGGCCGACCTGGCCGAGGCGCGCGAGCGGCTCGGCTCCGCACGGCTCGTCGTCGGCGCCCGCATGCACGCGTGCCTCAACGCGCTCTCCGTGGGGGTCCCCGCGATCCCGTGGGCCTACTCGCGCAAGTTCCGGCCGCTGCTGCAGGACCTCGGCTGGCACGCCGTGGCCGACCTGCACGCGCCCGAGCACGTCGTGGCCCGGACGCTGGCGCTCCTCGACGACGAGGCGGGGCTGGCCGGCGAGGCCCTGGCCGTGCGCGAGCGTGCCCGCGACCGGCTGGCGCAGGCGGCGGCGCTGCTCGGCGGCCGCCTGATCGAGCTGGTGAGCGACCGAGACGGTGAGGCCGCGAGATGACACTGACCCCCGCACCCCTCGCGACCGCGTACCGGACGGCGCGGCGCACCGTGAAACGGGTGCGCGCCGCCGTCACCGTCGGCGGGGCGTTCCGTGACGACTACCGGCGCTACGTGCGCGAGTCCGGGACGATCGACCCGGCGGCGAGCCGCACGACCCTGCGGGCGGCGATCACCGAGCGCTACCACGGCCTGGAGAAGGGGATGAGCCTGCGCTCGGACCGGGCCGTGTTCGGGACCGACCGCATCGCGGAGCTCCTCGCCCTGCTCGACGCCTACCGGGAGCGGTTCGGCACCGACGACCTCGTGCGGACCTGCGCGGGGGTCTTCGAGGCGTACCTCGCGCGGGCGGTCGGCCTCGGGGCGGCGCTCGACGAGATCCCCCTGCTCGACGGCATGCGGGCCGTCATCGCCGGCGGCACCGGCCAGGCGGGCCTGAGACACGTGACCAAGGCCGACGTCCTCGACGCGGTCGACGGCGTCGACCTCGGGTTCTTCGCCACGCGGGCCTCTGTCCGGCAGTTCGCCGGCGCGCCCGTCACCGCCGACCAGATCCGCGCGGCCGTCGAGATCGCCGCCACCAGCCCGGCCGTGTGCAACCGGCGGTTCAACCGCGTCCACGTCCTGACCGAACGCCACGACATCGACGCCGTGCTGGCCGTGCAGGGCGGGACCCGCGGGTTCGGCGACCAGATCCCGGCGCTCGCCGTGATCACCTCCTCCCTGGCCGCGTACTGGAACGCGACCCAGCGCAACCAGGGGTGGGTGGACGGTGGGCTGTTCGCCATGTCGTTCGTGTACGGGCTGCACTCCCAGGGCCTCGGCAGCGTGCTCCTGAACTGGTCGAAGACGCCCGCCGACGATCGGCGCCTGCGGGCGGTGCTGCCACTCGGCGACGACGAGACGGTCATCTGCATGGCCGGGTTCGGGCACCTGCGCGACCGGTTCCCCGTCGCCTACTCCGCCCGCCCCGCGGTCGAGGACATCCTCGTGCCCGCGACCACCCGCCCGCGGGACGAGCCGGTGGAGGTCACCTGATGCTCGCCAGGCTCTACCGGTGGCTGGACCGCCCGCTGATCATCGCGGTCATGCGCATCGCGGTGGCGATGGTCAACGTCGTGACGGGGTTCGTCCTCGCACGTGCGCTGGGCCCGCAGGGGCGCGGGGAGACGGCGGCGGTCATCGCGATCCTCGGCATCGCGCCGATCGTGCTGGGCCTGGGGCTGCCGCTGGTGGTGCGGCGCCGCTCCGTCGACGCCGCGGGGGCGGGGCGGGCGGTCCGGTCGGTGCGGCTGCTGGCGGTGGCCCTGACCGTCCCGTCCCTCGGCATCGGCCTGCTCTGCACCGCGACCGTGCTCGGGACCCTCGACGACGCCGGGCGGGGCGCGTTCCTCGTGGGGTCGGCGCTCATCCCGGTCACCGTGCTGTGGACGTGCGACGCGAACGTCCTGTTCGCCACGGGCCGCAACCTGGAGTACGCGATGACGGCGCTCGTTCCCGCCGTGGTGATCGCGGCGGTGGCCGCGGGGGGCGCGGTGCTCGGCGTGCTGTCGGTCGCCGTCGTCGTCGGGGCCATCATCGCGGGGAACGTCGTCGCGCTCGCGTTCACCAGCCTGCGGGTCAGGGTCTCCCTGACCGGGGGGCACGAGCCCGTGGCGCGCGTGGTGCGGGAGGGGGTGCGGTTCTCGGGGGCGCAGATCGCCGACGCCGCCTCCCGGCGCCTCGACCAGGCGATCGCCCTGCCGCTCGTGGGTGCCGTGCAGGCCGGCTACTACTCGGTGGCGGCGTCGCTGACCCTGCTTCCCCTCGCCCTGGGCAGCTCCCTGGGGGCCGTGGCGTTCCGCAGGGTGAGCGCGGTGCCCGAGGGGAGCCCCCGCAAGCACGAGATCGCCCGGTCCGTGCGCGGGACGGTCGTGCTGACCTCGCTCGTCTCCCTGGTGCTCGCCGCGGCGTCGCCCGTGGCGATCCGCGTCGTCTTCGGCGCGGACTTCGTGCCCGCCGTGGGCCCGACCCTGCTCGCGCTCACGGGGACGACGGGCGTGGTCCTGGCCTACGTGGCGTCGTCGATCCTGACGGCGCTCGGGCGGGGGTGGGTGATGACCGCCGCGAGCGCGCTGGGCGGCGTCGTCGGGATCGCGCTGGCGTTCGTGCTGGGCCCGCGGCACGGAGCGATGGGGCTGGCCGCGGCGTCGTCCATCGGCTTCTGGGTCTCGGCCGTCCTGTGCGTCGCCGGGCTCCCGGTGCCGCGGCGGGAGCTGACGCTCCGGCGGTCCGACCTGCGGGGGTCGATCACCGACCTGGTGACGCGTGAGGACCGGGTGGTGGCCCGATGAACCCCGGACCGTCCGGGGTGCTGCAGCTCAGGAGAGGGGTGAACCGGTGGAGCTGACCGACTACATAGCACTGCTGCGTAAGCGGTGGTTGCTGATCACCGTGCTGACCGTGGTGGCCGGGACGGCCGGGATGGCGGTGTCGGTGCTCGCGACGCCGGTGTTCCGGGCGACCTCCCAGGTGTTCGTCTCCGTGCGTGGCTCCGAGAGCACCGCGGACCTGCTGCAGGGGTCGAACTTCACGGTGCGTCAGGTGCTCTCGTACGTCGAGCTGGTCAAGACGCCGCGCGTGCTGGACCCGGTGATCGAGGACCTGGGCCTGGCTGAGACGCCGGAGCGGCTCGCAGGCCGGGTGCAGGCGGAGAGCCCGGAGGACACCGTGCTCATCAACGTGACCGTCCAGGACGAGTCCCCGCAGCGCGCGGCCGACGTCTCCAACGCTGTCGCGGAGTCGCTCGCCGTCGTCGTCCAGGAGCTGGAGACGCCGCAGGGTGACGGCGAGTCGGCGGCGCCGCCCAGCCCGGTGGAGATCAGCACCGTGCGCGCGGCGGTGGCGCCCACCTCGCCGTCGTCGCCCAACACCACCATGAACGTGGCGCTCGGGCTGCTGGTGGGACTCGCGTCCGGCATCGGCCTCGCGGTGCTGCGCGAGATGCTCGACACGCGGCTGCGCGACGTCGCCGACGTCGAGGCGCTCACGCAGGCGTCCGTGCTGGGCGTGATCCCGTTCGATCAGGGTGCTGACGAGTCCCCGGTGGCCGCGCAGGCGTCGGTGCGCTCCGAGGCGTTCCGCCGTCTGCGCACCAACCTGCAGTTCCTGGAGCTCGACCGCAGCGCACGCGTCATCGTGATGACGTCGGCCCTGCCCGGGGAGGGCAAGACGACGCTGACGATCAACCTGGCGATCACGCTGGCCGAGGCGGGGCAGCGCGTCGCCCTGGTGGACGCCGACCTGCGCCGCCCGGCGATCGCCACGTACCTGGGTCTGGAGAAGGCGGTGGGGTTGACCACGGTGCTCGTCGGGCGGGCCGGTATCGAGGACGTGGCCCAGCCGTGGGGCAGCGGCAACCTGGACGTCATCGCGGCGGGGCAGGTGCCGCCCAACCCGTCCGAGCTGCTCGGCTCGCGCGCCATGGACGCCCTGCTCGACGAGCTGCACGCGAGGTACGACGTGGTGCTCATCGACACCTCGCCCCTGCTGCCCGTCACCGACGGTGCGATCCTGGCCCGCCTGGTGGGCGGGGCGGTGATGGTGGTCGGCGCCGGGCAGGTGCACCGCCACCACGTGCTCGGTGCGCTCCAGGCGCTGGACACGGTGTCCGCGCGGGTGCTCGGGATCGTCGTCAACCGGGCGCCCTCGGGCGGCGTCGGCGCCTACCCGTACGCGTACGCCGGGCGACTCGCCGCCGTCCGTGAGGACTGGTCATTACCCAGGGTAATGAGTTAGAGTAATGAACCGTGCCCACCATCTCTCCCGAAGCCCTCGCCAGCGAGCTGCGCGTCTCCGTGGGCCGGTTCCAGCGCCGGCTGCGCGCCGAACGCAGCGGGGCCGACCTCACCACCGGCCAGTTCGGCGTCCTGACCACGCTCACCCACCACGGTGACCTGACCCCCGGCGCCCTCGCCCAGCACGAACGCGTCAAGCCGCCGTCCATGACCCGCACCGTCAACGCCCTCGCCGAGCTCGGCATGGTCGACAAGGTCGAGCACCCCAGCGACCGCCGCCTCGTCGTCGTGCGCATCACCGACGCCGGGCGCAAGGAGGTGGCCGAGACGCGCCGACGCCGTGACCTGTGGCTCGCCCGCCAGCTGCGCACCCTGCCCGCCGACGACCGCGCCGTGCTCGCCCGCGCCCAGCAGATCCTGCGCGACCTGGCGGCCGGCTGATGGCGTCCACCTTCAGCTCCCTGCGCTACCCCAACTACCGGGTGTGGTTCGGTGCCGCCCTCGTGGCGAACGTCGGCACCTGGATGCAGCGCGTCGGCCAGGACTGGGTGGTGCTCACCCAGCTCACCGACAACTCCGGCACCGCCGTCGGCATCACCACCGCCCTGCAGTTCCTCCCCTTCCTGCTCGTGTCCCCCTACGCGGGCCTGCTCGCCGACCGGCTCGACCGGCGCAAGCTGCTCATGTCCACCCAGGCCGGCATGGGCCTGCTCGCGTTCGTGCTCGGCGCGCTCACCCTGACCGGCACCGTGCGGCTGTGGCACCTGTACGTGCTCGCGTTCCTGCTGGGCGTCGTCTCCGCCGTCGACTCACCCGTGCGGCAGACCTTCGTGGCCCAGCTCGTCCCGCACTCCAACCTGCCCAACGCCATCGGCCTCAACTCGGCGTCCTTCAACGCCGCCCGCCTCATCGGCCCCGGCTCCGCCGGACTGCTCATCGCCGCCGTGGGCGCCGGCTGGGTGTTCATCATCAACGGGATCTCGTTCGCCGCCACCATCGCGGCGCTCGCCGTCATGAACACGGCCACCCTGCGCACCCTGCCCGTCGCCCCGCGCAGCAAGGGCCAGATCCGCGAAGCCGTCCGGTTCGTGCGCGGCCGCACCGACATCGTCGTGATCATGGTGGTCATGGCCGTCGTGTCCACGTTCGGCCTGAACTTCCAGCTCACCAGCGCCCTGATGGCCCGCGTCCAGTTCGGTAAGGGCGCGGGGGAGTACGGCGTGCTCGGCTCCGTGCTCGCCATCGGGTCGCTCGCCGGGGCGCTGCTCGCCGCGCGGCGCGACCAGCCGCGGGTGCGCCTGGTGCTCGGCGCCGGGTTCGCGTTCGCCGCCGCCACGACGCTCAACGCGCTCATGCCCACCTACCTGGCCTTCGCCGTGACCACCATCCCCGTGGGCCTCGCGTCCCTGACCATGATGACGGCGGCCAACGCCACCATCCAGACGTCGGTGGACCCCGTGATGCGCGGGCGCGTCATGGCCCTCTACATGATGGTGTTCCAGGGCGCGACGCCCGTCGGGGCGCCCCTGGTCGGCTGGATCGGCGAGGTGGCCGGGCCCCGCTGGGCCATCCTGGTCGGGTCCGTCGCCACCTTCCTGGTGGTGGGCGCCGCCGCCGTCTGGGCCCTGCGCAACTGGCACGTCAAGGTGCGCCCGCACCTGCGCCCGTGGCCCCGCCTCGACATCGTGTACCCGCCCACCCCGGCGTCCTGACGACGTCGGAGGGTGCACCCGGCGACGCATCGCCCGACGGAACCCGTCGGGCCAGGTCGTTACCGCAGGTAATGACCTAGCGTGGAGGCACACCCCCACGCGAAAGACCCATGGCCTCCCAGACCTTCGCCTCGCTCCGCCACCCCAACTACCGCCTGTGGTTCGCCGCAGCCCTGGTCGCCAACGTCGGCGTCTGGGCGCAGCGCGTGGGCCAGGACTGGATCGTCCTGACCCACCTGACGGACAACTCGGGCACCGCCGTCGGGCTCTCCGTGGCCCTGCAGTTCCTCCCCGTGCTGCTGCTGTCCCCGTACGCGGGCCTGCTCGCCGACCGCCTCGACCGGCGCAAGCTCCTCATGACCACGCAGGCGCTGCACGGCCTGGGCGCCGTCGTGCTCGCCGTGCTCGTGCTCAGCGGTGCCGTCGAGCTGTGGCACATGTACGTGCTCGCCGCCGTCGGCGGGTGCATCTCCGCCATCGACAACCCCGCGCGGGCCACGTTCGTCTCCGAGCTGGTGCCCGACGACGACCTGACGAACGCCGTGGGCCTCAACTCCGCCTCGTTCAACACGGCCCGCCTGGTGGGCCCGGGCGTCGCGGGGCTGCTCATCGCCGCCGTGGGCCCCGGCTGGGTGTTCGTCATCAACGCCGTCACGTTCGGGTTGTCCATCGTGGCGATCGCGGCCATGAACCCGCGCGCCCTGCGGGTGCTGCCCGCCGCACCGCGCACCCGGGGGCAGCTGCGGGCCGCCGTCACCTACGTGCGCGGGCGCGGCGACCTGCAGGTCATCATGATCGTGGTGGGCGTGGCCACCATGTTCGGCCTCCACTTCCAGCTCATCAGCGCCATGATGGCCCGCGTCGAGTTCGGCATGGGCGCCGGCGAGTTCGGGCTGCTCGGCTCCGCCCTCGCCGTCGGGTCGCTCGCCGGCGCGCTGCTGGCCGCCCGGCGCACCGAGCCGCCGCGCGTGCGCGTGGTGCTGGGCGCCGCCATCGCGTTCGCGATCGCCCTGGCCACCTCCGCGCTCATGCCCACGTTCGAGCTCTACCTGCTCTCCGCGGTCCCCATCGGCCTGGCCTCGCTGACCATGATCACCTCGGCGAACGCCGCCCTGCAGACCTCCGTGGAACCCGCCATGCGCGGCCGCATCATGGCCCTGTACATGATGGTGTTCCTCGGTGGTACGCCGGTGGGCTCACCCCTGGTGGGCTGGATCGGCGAGACGTTCGGCCCCCGCACGGCCGTGCTCGTGGGCGCCGCGGCCACGCTGGCCGTCGCGGCCGCCGCCTGGGTGTGGGCCCACCGCCGGTGGCGCCCCACCTACCGGATCACGCGCGCCGACCTGCTCCCGCGCCTCGAGATCCACCACCCGGTGCGCCACCCGCTCCCGCACCCGGTCGCGGCGGCGGCCGCCGCCCCGGCTCAGGACAGGTTGGCCACCACGTAGTCGACCGACGCGGTCAGGGCCTCGACGTCGGCCGGGTCCACGGCGGGGAACATGCCCACCCGGAGCTGGTTGCGGCCCAGCTTGCGGTACGGGAACACGTCGTAGACGCCGTTCGCCCGCAGCTCCGCGACCACGCGCTTCGCGTCGATCGACGCGTCCAGGTCGACGGTGCCGACGACGGTGGAGCGGTGCGCCGGGTCCGCCACGAACGGGGTGGCGAAGTCGCGCTCCTCCGCCCAGCCGTACAGGTGCGCCGCCGACTCGCGGGTGCGCGCCACCGACCATTCCAGCCCGCCCTGGCCCAGCAGCCACTCCACCTGGTCGGCCAGCATCACCAGGGTGGCCACGGCCGGGGTGTTGAGCGTCTGGTCCAGCCGGGAGTTCGTCAGCGCCGTCGTGAACGAGAGGAACTCGGGCACCCAGCGCCCCGACTGCGGTGCCGCCGCCTCGATGCGGGCCGCGCGCTCGATCGCGGCGGGCGAGGCGATGGCGAGCCACAGCCCGCCGTCGGCGGCGAACACCTTCTGCGGCGCGAAGTAGTACACGTCGGTCTGGGCCACGTCCACGGGCAGGGCGCCCGCGCCGGACGTGGCGTCGATGAGCATGAGGCCGCCGCCCGGCACGCGGGTGGGCGTGATCATCGCGCCCGTCGACGTCTCGTTGTGGGGCGTGGCGTAGACGTCCACGCCGTCACCTTCCGCGCCGTCGTCCGACGACGCGGCGAGCAGGGCCACGGACCCGGGCTCCGCGCGGCGCACGTCGGGTGCGGCCAGGAACGGGGCGCGCGCGGTGGCGGCGGCGAACTTGGCGCCGAACTCCCCGAAGCTCGCGTGCTGCGCGCGGCGCTCCACGAGGCACGCGGTGGCCACCTCCCAGAACGCCGTGGACCCGCCGTTGCCCAGCACCACCTCGTACCCGTCGGGCAGGGAGAACAGGGACGCCAGGCCCGTGCGGATCCGCGCCACGAGGTTCTTCACCGGAGGCTGGCGGTGGGACGTACCCAGTACGGTGGCGCCGGCGGCGGCGAGCGCCGCGACCTGCTCGGGGCGTACCTTGGACGGCCCGGCGCCGAACCGGCCGTCGGCGGGCAGAAGCTGGGCAGGGATCGTCAGTGGCATGCCCATAGACTATGGGGGCCATCAGCCTCGAAGGGATTCTCGTGACTGACCTCATCGACACCACGGAGATGTACCTCAAGTCGGTCTACGAGCTGGTCGAGGAGGGGATCGTCCCGCTGCGGGCGCGCATCGCCGAGCGCCTGGGTCACTCCGGCCCCACCGTGTCGCAGACGGTCGCGCGCATGGAGCGCGACGGCCTCATCCTCGTCACGGGGGACCGTCACCTGGAGCTCACCGAGCGGGGCATGGACAAGGCCCGCCGGGTCATGCGCAAGCACCGCCTGGCCGAGCGGCTGCTCACCGACGTCATCAAGCTCGACTGGGAGCAGGTGCACACCGAGGCGTGCCGCTGGGAGCACGTGATGAGCGAGGCCGTGGAGCGGCGCCTGATCACGCTGCTCGACCACCCCAGCCAGGACCCGTACGGCAACCCCATCCCCGGCCTGTCGGAGCTGGGCCAGCCCGAGCCGGAGGTGCCGTACCTGGCCGGGGTCACGCCGCTGCCCACGGTGTTCGAGGCGCTCGCCGCGGTGGCCGCGCCCGCCGCGTCCGGCCCGGTGGCCCTGGTGCTGCGGCGTCTCGCGGAGCCGCTGCAGACGGATGTCGAGCTGCTGCGCCGGATGGAGGACGCGGGCCTGGTGCCGGGGGCGGCGGTCACCGCCACGGCCCAGGGTGGCGGGTTCACGATCGTGGCCGACGAGTCCCGCGGCAGCATCGACCTGCCCGACGACGTCGCCCGCCACGTGTTCGTCACCCAGGGCTGATCGCGGCGTCGCGGCGGATCGTGGCATCCGTGGGCGACATCAGGGCTGGTCATGCGACACCCGCTCCGGGATGGTGACGCGAAGCCGAGCATTGCCGTGACCGGAACGTGACACAAGCGCCGTCGTCCGCTACGGTCATCCCCGGACTCAGGGTTTTCCCTGAGCCTGTGCGATCGGACGCCGAGCCCTGCCACCGGCCGCACCTCACTCGTGACACGAAGGCAGGGACGGGGGAACCACCACCGGGCGCCGCGTGCGGCGTCCTCGGGGTGAAGTCGCGCAAGCGGCCGGGCCACTCCAGTCCGAACCCGACAGCTCACCTCGTAGGCGACCAGGAGAGGTTCATCTGTGAGTGCTGGTACCGCAGCGAGGCATCGCGCCGCTCGCCGTCCCGTCACCCCCCTCACCGAGATCGCCCAGGCCGTCAGTTCGGGCGCCGGTAAGCGGGCCGCAGTCGTCGCCACCGCGGGTGGCCTGATCATCTCGACGTTCGGTGGGTCCGCCGCTCAGGCCGCCCCCCAGAACGATGCTTCCGCCAAGCTCAACTCCATCGACCTCGGTGCGCTCACCGACCAGGCGCGCGCCGCCCTGGCCGCCGCACCCGCTGTGACCGTCGCCGCTGACGCGCACATCGACACGGAGGCCCCGTCCGCGGACGGCGCCGGTGCCGTCGCGGTCACCCCGGCCCCCAAGCCGCGCCCCGTCGTTCAGCCTCGTGCCGCCGCGGCGTCGCGGACCGCCGAGCGTGTCGCCGCCACCCCTGCCGCAGCCGCCGCCCCCGCGGTGGACGTCGCCGCGTTCGCCAACGGTTCGGCCGTGGTCGAGGTGGCCCTGCGGTACGTGGGCGTCCCGTACGTCTCCGGCGGCTCCTCGCCGGCCGGCTTCGACTGCTCCGGGTTCACCCAGTACGTGTTCGCCCAGGTGGGCATCAGCCTGCCGCGCACCTCGGGTGCCCAGCGCAACGTCGGCACGGTCGTCTCCCGCGCGGACGCGCAGCCCGGTGACCTGATCTGGACGCCCGGCCACGTGGCGATCTACGTGGGCAACGGCCAGCAGATCGACGCGCCGCGCCCGGGCAAGACGATCCAGGTCCGCTCGATCTGGCAGTCGTCGCCCACCTTCATCCGGCTCTGAGAGACCTCTCGACGCAGCGTTGACGACGCCCCGCCGTGCCCCGCACGGTGGGGCGTCGCCGTGCCCGGGCGGAGTTCTCGCGCCCACGTGAGATGCGCCACCGCGCCGCCTGGTGACCGTATCGGGTGGCGCGGCCTATCCTTCTTTGCCAGGGCAAACGATAGGCTTTAGTTTGCGATGGCCCACCGGGCGCCGACGACGGCGCACCTGCAAAGACGGAGGCGAACGATGATCCGACCGGAAGTCGTCCTGGTTGGGGTGGATGGTTCGGCACCCAGCCTCAATGCCTTGGACTGGGCTGCCGCGTACGCGAAACGCGTCGGGTGGGCGCTGCACATGGTGTGCTCCTACTCGCTGCCGTCGTTCACCGCGGCCTCTCTCGACGGCGGCTACGCCGCGTTGGACGACACCGCGATCCAGGAGGGCGCCAAGGCGGTGCTGGCCGAGGCGCGGGCACGCGTCGAGCCGCTGGGCCTGGAGGTGGCCGCGTCGGTGGCCACGGGCGACGCGGCGGGTGTGCTCGTCGAGATGTCCAAGGACTTCGGGCTGGCCGTCGTCGGCACGCACGGGCGCGGCGGGTTCGCCGAGAGGCTGCTCGGCACCGTCTCCTCGGCGCTGCCCGCGCACGCCAAGTGCCCCGTCGTCGTCGTGCCGCACCGGCCCCGCAGCAGCGCCGTCACCCCGGAGGGCGGCCCGCAGCGCACGCCCCGGAACCCGCGGGACGTCAAGCGGATCATCGTGGGCGTCGACGGGTCGCCGTCGGCCGAGGTCGCCCTCACGGTGGCGATCGAGCAGGCGCAGGTGTGGGGGGCGGAGCTGGTCGCCGTGGCCGGTGTGCCAGTTGGCGGCGGGGCAGGCATCCTGGCCTGGCTGCCCGCCCAGGTGGACCACGAGAAGGTGCTCGCCGACGTCAAGGCGGGCCTGGACGTCATCGTGGACCGGTTCGAGGCCGAGCACGACGGGCTGACGATCAAGCGGATCGTGCTGGACGGCACGGGCGCCGAGCTGCTCACCGAGTTCTCCACGGCCGCCGACCTGCTCGTGGTGGGATCGCGCGGGCGCGGCGGGTTCCGTGGGCTGCTGCTCGGCAGCACGTCGCAGGCCGTGCTCCACCATTCCGACTGCCCGGTGCTGGTGGTCAACCGCAAGTGCGAGACCGCGGCCGACGCCCCGCCCACCCCCTGAGCCTCACCGTGCCGCTCTCTCACCACGGGGCGGCACGGGGCGCTAGCCTTGGCGCCGTGAGCACCTCTGCGCCGTCGTCGGCGCCGCACGCCGACGCCCTTGCCGCCCTGCTGCCGGAACTGCGCGAGCAGTACGCCGCCCTCCAGCAGGCGGGCCTGACGCTGGATCTGACGCGCGGCAAGCCGTCGGCGCAGCAGCTCGACCTGTCCAACGCGATGCTCGCGCTGCCCGGCGAGGGCGTGTTCACGGACGCGGACGGCGTCGACGTGCGCAACTACGGCGGCCTGGACGGTCTGCCGCAGCTGCGCCGCATCTTCGCCGAGCTGCTCGACGTGCCGATGGCGCAGCTCCTCGCGCTGGGCAACGCGTCGCTCACCCTGATGCACGACGTGATCGCGTACGCCACGCTGTGGGGCGTCCCCGGGTCGCCGCGCCCGTGGGGCCGCGAGGAGTTGGTCAAGATCATCTGCCCCGTGCCGGGGTACGACCGGCACTTCGCGGTGGCGCAGGCGTTCGGCTTCGAGATGGTCACCGTGCCGATGACGCCGGACGGGCCCGACGCCGAGGCCGTCGCCGCCCTGGTGGCGGACGACCCGACCGTCAAGGGCCTGTGGGTGGTGCCCACCTACGCCAACCCGGACGGCGCCGTGGTGTCCGAGGCCGTGGCGCGACGCCTCGTGTCGATGCCGACGGCGGCCCCCGACTTCCGCATCCTGTGGGACAACGCGTACGCCCTGCACCACCTGACGGGCAACGAGACCAAGACGGCCAACGCCATCGATCTGGCCGAACAGGCCGGCAACCCGGACCGGGTGCTGATGTTCGCCTCCACGTCCAAGATCACGTGGGCGGGTGCCGGGGTGGCGTTCCTGGCGTCGTCGCCGGCCAACATCGCCTGGTACAGGTCGCACCTGGCCGTCCAGTCCATCGGGCCGGACAAGGTCAACCAGCTGCGGCACGCGCTGTTCTTCGGCGACGCGGAGGGCGTGCGGGAGCACATGCGCCGGCACCGCGACATCCTGGCCCCCAAGTTCGCGGCCGTGAACCGCATCCTGACGCAGCGACTGGGTGACAAGGGCGTGGCCCACTGGACCGACCCGCAGGGCGGCTACTTCGTGTCCCTCGACGTCGTCCCCGGCACGGCCGCGCGCGTCGTCGAGCTCGCCAAGGGGGCCGGCGTGGTGCTGACCCCCGCGGGGGCCACCTTCCCGTACGGCAAGGACCCGCACGACGCCAACATCCGGCTTGCGCCGTCCATGCCCCCGCTCGCGGAGGTCGAGGCGGCGATCGACGCCGTCGCCACGTGCGTGCTGCTGGCCGCCGCCGAGCACGCCGCGGGCGCCATCGCCGGTTAGCCGTCGGTGTCCGGGTGCTCCCACAGCGTCGCGATCGGGATGCGTGGTTGCCGATTCGCGAGGTGCTCGTTGCCGATTCGCGGGAGTCGCTCTGCCGACTTGCCGGGGCGGGGCCTGGCTTCGAGAGCCTCAACCACCGGTCGGGACCGGTGGACGTGGTGCCCGGCACGGCGGCGTGCGTCGACGAGTTCGCCCAGGGGGTGGCGTGACACCCCATCTGGCCGACACCCGAACAGTAGAGTGCGGTGAGGTGAGCAGTGCAGGCCGTCTGCTCCCAGTTCTAGTAGGCAGGTGGAGGTGATGAGCATGGGACGGTCGACGATTGCTGAGCTCCGGCTCACCGGCTTCAAGTCATTCGACGGGCAGGTGCTTCCGCTCAGCAGTACCGCTGCGCTGATCGGCCGCAACGGATCCGGGAAGTCCAACGCGCTGGACGGCCTTGAGGTGCTCGCTCGCCTTGCCGCCGGACTAGACGTTCGTGAAGCGCTCGACGGTCAGCCGGGCCTCCCCGGTGTGCGTGGTGGAGCGGCTGGTTGTGCTCCACATGGAATGGACCGGTTCATTCTGGGTTGCAAAGTGATTGACGATCGCAGCGGGTACGAGTACGAGTACGAGGTCTCAATCCAGGTCGCACCGGATGTGCGGGTGGTCGGTGAGTCTCTCTTCGGTCCAGCGCGGGCCGTCAAGTCCGGGAAGGTGACACCCGGGTACCTTTTCAAGACCGTGTCTGCCTCGGACATTGCCACTGCCGTGCGCGCGCAGCTCCACTCCGGGAAGAGAGGAGCGAACTCGACCGAGGACTACCGTGACAACCGCGTCCTCCTCACCCAGGTTCCACTGCGAACTAATCCCACCAACGGGGCGCAGCGCAGCATCCTCGAAGCGTGCGAGGCGGTTCGTAGCGCGCTGGCCGGTGTTTTCCATCTCGACCCGGTTCCGCACCTGATGCGGAGCTACGTGCGGCGCCAGGACGACAGCCTGCAGCGGACGAGCGCGAACATCTCCGCAGCCGTCGCACGTATCCGGGAAGCGGACCCGGAGACCCTGAGTCGCCTGGTCAACCTTCTCGGTGGCGTGTCTGACCTGCCGATCATCGATGTGGACGTCGTGGACACCGCTCTGGGGGACGTCCAGATGGTCATCCGGGAGCGGGTCGGCGAGCGAGTCGAGGTGACGCCGGCACGCGAGATGAGCGATGGGCTCCTTCGTTTCACCGCAATCGGGACGGCCTTGCTCACCTCGACAACCGGCCTCGACGTTGATACCACGACGGGCCCCCGCGAGTCGTCGCCGTCGGTGACGCTGGTGATCGAGGAGATCGAGAACGGGCTTCACCCCGCCCAGGCTGAACGTGTGCTCCGCCTGATCACGGAGACAACTGCCGAGCTGGGTACACAGGTGCTCGTGACGACGCACAGCCCTGCGCTGCTCAATGTCGTGACTGGGGAACTGAGCAGATCCGTCGTTGTGTGCTACCGCGATCGCCAGACCGGGAAATCGATGCTGAGCCGGATCATCGACCTGCCGGGGTATGCGCGGGCGATGACGCTAGGAAAGCTCGGTGACGTGGTTACGCAGGGCCGGCTCGCGGGTCCTGAGGTCGCGGAACCGGACTTTGACGGGTTTCTGCGCTCACTCGAGTCGTCAGCATGACCCGAGTGGTCTTCATTGACACGAGTGTCCTGGCGAATATCCTTCGGGTTCCTGGAAAGGACCAAGAGCGCGACAAAGTTGTCGCAAAAATGAAGCAGCAGAGCCGTGAGGGCACGCAGTTCGTCCTGCCGGTCACAGCCGTGATCGAGTGTGGAAACCACATTGCCCAAATCTCCACGCCAAACGCTGACCGCCTTGCCGTGGCCCGGCGCTTCACCGCGCTGTTGCGCCAGGTGGCGAGTGGCACCGCCCCGTGGGTGTTCAACCGGGCTGACTGGGACGGATCCTTCTGGACGTCGCTGCTGGCTGGTGCGTCAACCGGCGAGGCGCTCGAGTACTTGCTCCAGCGACGCGTCGGCACTGGGGACGTTGCCATCATCGCTGAGCGCGACTTGTACCGGCGGAGAACGGGCATTGCCGACGTGAGAATCTGGACGCTGGATGACGATCTGTCCGCCTACTCCTGAGTGGCCTACTCCTGAGTAGGAGGGTCGACCACCAGGGGTTCACGCCACCCCTGCGGGGGCGCCCCGAACGCGTGGCGTGACTGCGCCACCACCCCGTGGCCCAGGGCGCGCCCGCCCGCCAGGCCCACGGCGGCGCCCACCCCGAACGGCACCAGGCGGCCCAGCGCGAGCGTGCCGTGCTTGGCGAGCTGCTTCTTCAGGAACGTGGACGTCAGGGACTTGTTGACCTTGCGCACCGTGCCCTGCGGCATCGTGGTCAGCAGCACCTTGCCCCACGCCAGCGACGACCCGCCCACCGCCGCCTCCACGCTCTGCGCGCCCTTGACGCCCAGCACCGTGGCCAGCAGCAGCGCCCGACGACGGCGGACGTCGTCGGACCGGACCCCGTGCACCTCAGCGACCGCCAGGGAGAACGCCGCCGACGCCGCGAAGAACGTGGCGACGTCGGCCGTGGTGAGCGCGACGCCCGTCGCGGTGCCCACCGCCGGAACCGCCGCCGCCGCACCCACCGCGCCGCCCGCCGCCGTCACCACGCGCAGGTACTCCTGCTCCAGGATCTGGATGACGCGCGCCGGGGACGCCTCCGGGTTGCGACGCCGCACGGCATCGACGTGCCGCCGGATCGTCGCCGACGGCACCTGCACCGCCTTGTCCACGAACGCGTCCAGCAGCGACGTCGGGCGGTAGTCCACCCAGCGGGCCGGATCGCCGCTGCCCTCCGGGACGACGACGGAGGACACGTCGGGTGCGGGGTCCACCATCACACCTCGGGGGCCGGCTGGGCGTAGGAGATGGGGGCCACCTGCGCGCCCGCCTTGAGGGTGTTGCCCACCGTGCAGGCGCGGTCGATGGATCGCTGCGCCAGCATCAGGGTCTTGTCCCGGGCGGCGTCGTCCAACGAGGACAGGTCGATCTCGAACGTCTCCGCGAACGCCGGGTACCGGTCCTCCGAGGCGTGCTTGGGGCCGTCCACGCGGATCGTGACCTTGTAGTCGTCGCCCAGCACGCGCGAGAACTTGGAGTCGCTGCTCATGCCCGCGCACGCCGCCAGGGCGATCTTCAGCAGCTCGCCGGGCGTGAACACCGCACCGGCCTCCACCGGGCCGATGTCCACCCGGGCGCCACGGCCCGAGAACCCCGTGTAGGTGCGGGTGCCGTTGCGCTCCACCCACAGCGGGTCGGTGGGCACGGGAGTCATGGGCGTCTCGTCAGTCATGGGGAGAATCCTCCCACCAAGGGCTACTCGGTGACGGGGAGTTCCGTGGTTGGGGCGGGCGACGGCGACGACGTCGGCGCGGCTGATGTCGATGGGGACGACGTCGACAGGGACGACGGTGATGGGGATGACGTCGGCAAGGCGGACGCTGATGGGGACGACGGGGATGGGGACGACGGGGATGGGGACGACGGGGATGGTGGAGCAGGTGGCGATGTCTCCCAGGCGCGAGACCACACCGGGTTCCCGCTGACGTGCACGGTCAGGTGCGACGCGGACGCCTCACCGAGGGTGGCGAGGCCCCACCCGGTGAGGGCGATCGCGATGGCGGCCAGGATCCGCCGGGTGCGGGACGCTGACTTCACGGTGCCGGTTCCTCCGGGGTGTCGGGGGAGTCGTCGTCGGTGACCACTGTGGTGGTCTCGCGCGGCGGCCACAGGAGCAGCGCCCCGATCAGGCAGATGATGGCCACTGGGAGCAGCGGACCCGTGGGGATGACGTTCGCCACGTGGGGGACGCGCCAGGTGACGACGCCCAGGACGTTGTCCGGGGTCGCCGTCCAGATGTCGTCCCAGGTGTTGCCGTCGCCGCGCGTGGTCCAGCCGCCATCGGGCGTGCCTCTGACGATGCGGTGGACGACATACCCCTCGACGTCCTGGGGCCGGTAGACCACGACATCGCCCACCTCGGCCTGATGCCGGAGGCCAATCACGAGATCGCCGGAGTCGTACGTGGGCTCCATGGAGGTGCCGGACACGATGGTGAGGCTGACGAGTCCACCCCACTGCGCCGGCCAGAGCAAAAGGATGACGGCGACGATGAGGACGGTGCCCGCGCCCCACCGCACTGCTTGCCAGGTGCGGCTGTGGGCGGGGCCGCGTTCGTGGTGGACGATGCGAGGGGCGCGGGTGCCGACGGGTGCAGTCATGACGTCTTACTTGGATCCAGCCTTGTAGACGTTGTCCTGCACGACGACGGCGACGCGGTCATACGCGGGGAACGCACTCTTGTCGAAGACATCGTCGAGTTGGTACGTGTCATGGCCCGGCACATACTTGACGTTCGCCGTCGCCACCGGGTCGTTTCCGGAGTCCTTGTAGAAGTAGACCCGGATCGAGGTGTTGTCTGGGACGTTTGCTGCGCCGATGAGTTCGAGGTTCAACGTCGGGGCTAGCACCGCTTCATGGGCCAAGGTCGTGGCCTCGCTCTTGTTGATCACGTCCTGGTAGAGCACTGATACGCGGGCACCCTCGATGTCCAGCGACTTCGGGCTCACCACCGTTGCAACGCCGGAGGCGACCGGGTCGCCGGCGGCCGTCACGTTCAGGTGGGACGCCGACGCCACACCCAGGGAGGTGATCCCGAGCCCGACGAGGAGGATCGCGGCGACTTTGCGGCGCTTGGACCGCGTGGTGGTGGTTGTTGTTGCCATGGACGACTCCTTCGCAGGCGCGCGGCGATGATGGAGGTCGAGTGCTCGCGCGCTGTCAGCCTCGACCCGCGGCGGTAGCCTCAGGCGACGGTTCTCTCAGCGGACGAGGCTGGCGCTGAGTGTTCGCTGGGAGGGTGCGTAGGTGCGCCAAACCGGACATTGCGACGGGCGTCTCCGAGCACATCGCGACACCCCTCGGTGAGCGTCGTCGGCCCCCGGCGGCGGGGGAGCGCCGCCGAAAACTAGACTCGCGCCCATGAGCGCGCAGCCGTCGTCGGCCCCCATCCCCACCCCGTACGAGGACCTGCTGCGGGACGTGCTGGCGCACGGCACCCGCAAGGAGGACCGCACGGGGACGGGCACCACGTCGGTGTTCGGGCGGCAGCTCCGCTACGACCTGGCGCAGGGGTTCCCGCTGATCACCACCAAGCGGGTGCACCTGAAGTCGATCGTGTACGAGCTGCTGTGGTTCCTGCGCGGTGAGTCGAACGTGCGGTGGCTGCAGGAGCACGGGGTGAGCATCTGGGACGAGTGGGCCTCGGAGACCGGCGAGCTCGGCCCGGTGTACGGGGTGCAGTGGCGGTCGTGGCCCACGCCCGACGGCGGCCACGTCGACCAGATCCAGCAGGTCATCGAGCAGATTCGCGCCAACCCGGACAGCCGCCGCCTCATCGTCAGCGCGTGGAACGTGGCCGAGGTGCCGAACATGGCGCTGCCGCCGTGCCACCTGCTGTTCCAGTTCTACGTGGCGGACGGCAAGCTGAGCTGCCAGCTCTACCAGCGCTCGGCCGACCTGTTCCTGGGCGTGCCGTTCAACATCGCCTCCTACGCGCTGCTCACGCACATGGTGGCCGCGCAGACGGGCCTCGATGTCGGCGAGTTCATCTGGACGGGCGGGGACTGCCACATCTACGACAACCACGTCGAGCAGGTGCGCGAGCAGCTCGCGCGCGACCCGTACCCGTACCCGCGCCTCGCCCTCGCCGCGCGGGACTCGATCCTCGACTACGAGTACGGCGACGTCGTCGTGCACGACTACCAGCACCACCCCGCGATCAAAGCGCCCGTCGCGGTCTGAGCTCGTGGGGGACGCAGTGATCGCGCTCATCTGGGCCCAGGCCCGCGACGCCGCCGGCCGCC
Source organism: Xylanimicrobium pachnodae JCM 13526 = NBRC 107786 (assembly GCA_001592145.1). Lineage (GTDB taxonomy): Bacteria > Actinomycetota > Actinomycetes > Actinomycetales > Cellulomonadaceae > Xylanimonas > Xylanimonas pachnodae. The sequence goes on from BCWJ01000005.1 coordinate 65,438, forward strand.
CCGTCATCGGCGCCGGCGGGGACATCCCGTGGCGCGTCGCGGAGGACTTCGCGCGCTTCCGCGCGCTCACGTCCGGGCATCCCGTGGTCATGGGGCGGCGCACCTGGGACTCCCTGCCCCGCAAGCCCCTGCCCGGGCGCACCAACGTGGTGGTCACCCGCGATCGGTCATGGTCGCCTTCCTCCGGGTCCGACGACGACGCCGTCGCCGTCGTCCACTCCCTGCACCAGGCGGTGGCGGTCGCACAGGCCGCGCCGGGCGGGGAGCTCGTGTGGGTGATCGGCGGGGGGCAGATCTACGAGGAGGCCCTGCCGATCGCGGACCGCCTCGAGGTCACCGAGATCGACCTGGAGGTGGCGGGCGACACGCTGGCCCCGTTGGTGCAGCGTGGGGCGCACGGGGGCGGGGCCACGGGCGGGTGGCACGAGGCCGAGCACGGGCACGGCGGCTGGCTGACCCCCGCCGCACCTGACGCGCCGCGCTACCGGTTCCGCACCTACGTGCGCCGGGCGGCGTCGGGCCGCTGACCTCTGACCCTGCCCGCGACGCCGACGCGGACGGTCTGCAATCCGAACAGTTTGTGCTCTGCAATGTGTACGGCCGACGGCGACGGCGTTGACGCGCGCTGCAGGAGTGTCCGCGAACTGTCCATGACCGTGCCGCGGATGGACAGTTCATGGACAGTTGGGCTTGGTGGCCCGGGTGGGCCTCCGGCGCGTAGCCGTGTGGAGTGGCGCACCGTCGCGCGGCGGGCTGTGACGGGCCGGTGGCGCTGTTTGGTCTTCTGGTGCGTGGTTTCACGCACCGGGAGCGCCATTTCGCGCACGCAGGCACGAGGTTGAGCGCCTCATGGGGGAGGCTTGTGCCGCATTCGCAGGGTTCTGTGGGTGCGTGACCGGCCGACGACGAGGGGAGTGTTCCGCGATGACTTCGCCACGCCGTGCTCGGCAGCGCCGCTCGGGGCGCTCCGCCGTCGGCCGCATCGTGTCGCTGCTCGTCGCCGTGGTCTGCCTGGCCGGCGCGGCCGTGCTCGCCGGGATGGCGTTGCGTCCCGCGCCGTCGGACGCTCTCGTGGACCTGGCAGGTAACCGCGTGGTGCTGGACGAGGTGCCCGACGTCGCCGCGGCCGACCCGGTGGAGCTGCCCCAGGGCGACGACGGCGCCGGGCGGTTCCAGGCGCCGGCCCATGACCTGGACGTGCCGTTGGTGGCGATGAACGTGGTGCGGGGTGTGATCAACCCGCCCACCCTCACGGACGCGTTCATCGTGCGGGGCTTCGGCGAGCCGACGTTGGACGGCTCGGGCCTGGTCGTGGTGGCGATGCACGCCGTGCGCGGCGGTGACGCCCCCGGCAACGTGTTCTTCGAGATGGAGCCGACGTCGTCTCCCGTGCTGGTGGCCGCCGGTGACGTGCTGCGCGTCGACGGCGTCGAGTACGTGGTGACCCGCACGGCGGTGGAGGGCAAGGGTGCCGTGGCCACGTCGTCGGACGTGTGGGGTGACGCGGCGCAGCGCGACGGTGAGCTCGTGGTGATCACGTGCCTGCAGCGCGCGGGCGAGACGGGTGCCGCGGCAGACAATCTTGTGATATTCGCCGAGCGCCAATGAGTGGAGCATAATGCGACAAACCTCTGAATGGCTCTCAGGGCTGTTGTAAAGGCGGTTCCGCAGGAATTCTTTGGTGGCCGGCGGCAATTGTTAGCACAGGCACCAAAATGCGTTTGAGGACGAACGCAAATCGGCGACGACGCCTGATCACAGATCGGTAACGACGCACGTCTCATCGGGCGAGCACGCAGGGAGCGTGCCAGGTAGCACGCAGACGGCTCCTGGTTCCACGGCACCGGCGATCGATCGCCGCCTCACAGGGCCGCTGGCAGCGCAAACGCAGCCCAACAGCCTACGTGGTGCCGCACCGCGAGGGCGCAGACACGCCGCCTGCGGCCATCTCACGACGTGGCGCCTCCATCCCGCGACAACCCTCTTGCTGTTCACGCAGCGCCACCGGCGCTCACGTGGAGTACAAGCCAGCCGGAAGCCTTGTCGGACGCGCGGTCCGTCGACTAGTGGGCCGCCATCCGAATGAAGGAGGTGGCTGTGATGAGACTCAAGCGAGTGATCTCGGCAACGACTGCAGCAGTTCTCGCGTTGCTCGGCACGGTCGCGGTGGGCGTCTCAGCCACCGCGGAGCCGGAAGCAATGGCCTGGAAGACCGTCGTCGACCCGGAGACGCACCACGAGTACCCCGGTGCAGGTGGACAGGACGCGGCGGCATGGTTCAACTCGACCAGTCACGCCGGCCGTGTCTGGACGGACAAGTCGGTGTTCGACCAGACCGTCACGGCGAAGCCGGGTGACGAGAACGAAGGTGCACGGCCGGTCGTGGTCGAGCCCGGGCAACTCGCCGTCGCGCTGTCGGCCCTCGGCGCGACCCGCCATGTCACCAGCGAGATCCCGACGCCGATCGACGTGGTCCTGGTGCTCGACGTGTCGGGATCGATGGCGTTCTGCACGACCTCGAGCGGGAACTGCAACACCGCTTCGACCTATCAGAACTCCCGCGCCTACGCGATGGCGCAGGCCGTAAACACGGCGATCGACGTGATCCTCACGGACAACCCCGAGAACCGGATCGCGCTGACGCGGTTCAGCTCCGGCTCCGGGGTGATGCAGTCCCTGGGAACGCCGCGCGTGCTCTCGAACTCCACCGGGGAGACTCCGGAGTACGTGCGCTTGGAGCACAGCGACCAGACGACCCTGCGTCTGCGGTACGTCGACGACAGTGGTTCCGAGGTCAGGGAGACGATCACGGGTGGCACCAACACCCAACTCGGCCTCTACACGGGGATGAACATCCTCGCCACGCAGACGGCTGCGGAAGTGACGGGTGACAACCAGCGCCTGCCCAACGTGGTCCTGCTCTCCGATGGCCAGCCGACGTACTCGGCTACGGCGACGGACTGGTGGGCGCCAGGAACTGGGTACCAGGGACCCGGCTCGGGCTCGTACTACGGCAACGGGTTCAAGGCGGCGATGACCGCCTCGTACCTCAAGAACAAGATCACGGCCGTCTACGGCAGCACCGACAACCCGATCCAGATCGACCCGCGCGTCTACACCGTCGGGCTCGGCATCACGGGTCTGTCCGGAAACGACCTTGACCTCGCCATGGCGACGCTCGACCCGAAGGCCAACTTCGGCAACACGACCGGTTCGATGTTCCGCTCGTTCAACTCGGCCTTCGCAACGTATCTTTCGGGCGGAACGCCGACTGTGACGGTCAACGCAAATAGCGGACAGAACTCGTCCGCAGGTGTGAACTACCTGGTCGGCCAGGTGCCTCAGGGCGACAGTAACCAGGTCACCGACCTGCGGTACAACGACGCCTTCTACGCACCGGTGACCAAGGACGACCTCGTCGATGTGTTCACCGAGATCGCAAAGCAGATCGTCGCGCCGGTGGGGAACCCGCCGACGGAGACCGAGCAGGGTTCCGCGGGTACCTCCGGCCACGTGACGTTCACGGACCCCCTCGGCCAGTTCATGGAGGTCGAGCGGATCGACCAGCTCACGTTCTGCTCGGTGCAGGGTGAGGACCCGGACACCTGCGAGCTGGCGACGTTCACGCCCACCGGCTCGACGAACACCGCGACCTCTACCGGTTCGATTGACTCGTACACCTTCACGGGCTCGTACGCGGCCAACGAGATCTACGGCACCAGCAACGTCGGGGACATCAAGGTCACGGTCGAGCGCTTCACCGATCCCGCGATCGGTGACACGGTGACGGTGAAGATCCCGGCGTCACTGCTGCCGCTGCGTAACAGCTACATCGAGGAGAACGTCAACGGTGAGCCCACCTCCATGGAGGTGACTGTCTCCCACCCGGTGCACGTCTACTACGTCGTGGAACCCAAGGACGGCGTGGTGGACAGTCTGGGTGACCCCTACGCGCTCAACGAGGTGTACGCCGGCGCGGGCGACGCGCTCGCACAGTACGTGCGCAGCAACACGGTGGGCGGCCGCGTCCAGTTCTTCTCGAACGACTTCACGGCGGCCGCGAGCGGCAACACGGCGAAGACGACGGCGATCTTCACGCCGGCCGAGCAGAACCTGTTCTACCGCTTCGGCGAGAACACGACGCTGTACAAGGATGCCGACCTGCAGCAGACGTTCACCCAGGCGGAGTGGAATGCCTTGGATGACGACACGACGGTCTACTACGTGTTCAACTCCTACGTGCGTGAGGGTGGCAATGCCACCTCCGTGCGGCCGGACCCGGTGCTTCTCCAGACCACCAAGACGCTCCTTGAGGCGCCGGGCAAGGATGTGGAGGTGCAAGGCCGCAAGCTGATCGTGGTCGACAACGCGATGACAGCCCCCAAGGGGATGCGTGACTTCTCGGGCCGTGCCACGAACCTGGACCACGTCAAGTGCGACGCCCTCTCCTGGGTCGACGGTGTCCCGAGCTGCAACACCACCAGGGCTGCGGCTGCGAACGACACGGGCACCGCGGAACTTGCAAGGTCGACGGCCTACATCGGCCAGTCGGTGGTCGTCTCGCTGGGCAACAACGGGTTGCTGTCGGCGCCGGTCCCCGGCACCCTCACCATCTCCAAGGAGGTGGCCTACGCGACCGGTCTGAACCCGAACCTTGACCAGACGTTCGACTTCACCGTCACGTTCGGCGGGAGTGTCACCGAGGGTGCCACCTTCCCCTACTCGGTCTACGCGCAGTCCGACCTCACCACCCCGCTGGAGGGCAGGAGCGGCACCGTCGGTTCCGGCGGCACGATCCAGCTGAAGCACGGGGAGATCGCCGAGGTCTCGGGCCTGCCTCACGACGCCGACTACACGGTGTCCGAGGTGACGCCGCTGCCGTCGGGGTACACGCTCACGTCACCGTCCGGTCCGGTCACGGGCACCGTCACGGTGCCTCAGGAGACGCCCGACCGTGCCGCCTTCGTCAACACCTACGCCCCTGCGGCAACCCCGGCCGTGGCGACGCCGACGATCCAGAAGGTGCTCGACGGCGAGAACTGGCAGGCGGGCGACGTCTTCCAGGCGCTGCTGCGTCCGCAGTTCGGTGGTGACGACGTCGTCCGGCCGCTCGGGACGGACCCGAGCGCGGCAGCATTCGGTGAGATCGCCTTCACCGCGCCGGGCACGTACGTGTACACGATCACCGAAGTGGACGGCAACGAGCCCGGGGTCTCGTACTCCGGTGCCGAGTACACCTGGACCGTCACCGTGACGGACAACGGCACGGGGACGCTCACGGCCACCGACACGCTGACCAAGGTGCGTAACGACGCCGGTGTCACCGTGTCTGAACCCGCGGCCACCGCGGTGTTCACGAACCTCTACTCGCTTGACTCGGAGACGGGCAACCTGCAGGCCACCAAGATGGTCGAGGACCGGACCCAGCCGGGCGACCCGCACCGTGCCCCGACCCTCGAGCACGACTTCTTCTACTGGTACCTCGCCAGCAGCTCGGCCGACGCGCCGGCGGCGCCGCGGTTCCCGGGTGACCTGACGCAGGTCACGGTGTCGACGTCGGGCTCGAGCGTGGTCTCACCGGACCTGACGTTCGGTCAGGAGCACGTGGGGTACACGTACTACTACGCCGTCAAGGAGCTCCCGAACGCGGCTCACCAGGGCGTCATCTACGACACGTCGGCGTACATCTACCGGCTCGAGGTGCTCGGGGCGTCGTCCGACGCCGAAGACGCGCCGCAGGTCCAGGTGGTCTCCTCGCGCTGCAAGACGGAGGCCTCGGCGATCGTGAACGGGCAGGTGCCGCAGGGTTGCACCTTCTCGGAGAACACGGAGACGTTGTTCCTCAACGTCTACGAGGCTGCCCCCGGAACCGCGGAGCTGGGGGGCACCAAGACGCTCAGCGGACGCCCCTGGGCCGACGGTGACGCGTTCACCTTCGACCTCATGGCGAACAACGCCGCGACCGACGCGGCCATCGATGCCGGGATCGTGATCATGCCCTACGCGAAGTCCCTCGAGGTCGTGGCTGCCGACCAGACCGGCGGTACCGCAGCGTTCCTGTTCGACGCCGTCACCTTCACGAAGCAGGGCGAGTACCAGTTCCGAGTCGTGGAGCGTGCCTCGGGCCTGCCGGACGTGGTGGACGACCTGCACCCGGCGGTATACGACGTGGTCGTGACCGACCCCGATGTGGACGGTGACCTGGACGTCGCCGTGACGGTGCGTGGCGGCGACGCTGCCACGACGTTCACCAACCGGTGGGTGTCTGCGAGCACGTACAGCGGCGTCGACCTGGTGAAGGTGCTGCCGGAGCGTGACCTGCGCTGGAACGAGTTCTCGTTCACGGTCACCGCTAACGACCCGGAGTCGGCCGCGCGGCTGAACGTCCCCGCGGAGGGCGTGACCGTCACCAACGGTGAGAACCACGGTGACGTCTCGCTGGCCACGGTCCTGGGCCCGGTGACCTTCACCCAGGCCGACCTGGACCGCACGTTCACCTACACGGTGGTGGAGAACAACACCGGGCTGGGTGGGGTCACCTACGACCCCGCCGTGCACACGGTGACGATCACTCCGGTGTACGACGCCGAGGACGGTGTGCTGGACGTCATCACCACGGTCGACGGAGAGGTGCAGTACTCCACGCTGGCCGGTGACACGCCCCTCATCACGTTCACCAACCACTACGCCGCCACGTCGACGACCGTGACGCTGTTCGGGGCTCCGTTCGAGCTCTCGAAGACGATCGACGGGCGTGACTGGGCGGAGGGTGACGCGTTCACCTTCCAGTTGTCGGCCGTGACCGAGGGCGCCCCGCTGCCGGAGCCGACGACGGTGGTGGTGACGGAGGCGAACGCCGGTGGCTTCAGCTTCGGTGAGGTCACCTTCGAGGAGGTCGGCACGTACGTGTACGAGGTGCGCGAGGTCACCCCTGACCAGGCGGACCCGAACATGACGTACGACCAGCGTGTCGCGCGGCTCACGGTGACGGTGGCCGATCCGGGTGAGGGCGAACTGGTGGCGACGTCGGTCGTCAGCAACGCTGATTTCGTCAACCGGTACGTGCCCACCACCTGGACGCTGAGCAAGTCGAGCGACCAGGATGCGGCGGTCGCCCCGGGTACGGAGATCACCTACACGATCACTGCCGCCGACACGTCGGATGCTGGTGCTGCACCGGTGACGAACGTGGTGATCACGGACGACCTCTCGGACGTCCTGGGCGCCGACGACGCGCGCAAGGCGGAGTGGGTCGGCTTCGTGGGTGAGCCTGCGGGCGCCGTGTTCGACGGCACCACCCTCACGTGGACGCTGGACGAACTGTCCGGGGAGCAGACGCTCTCCTACACGGTGAAGGTCACCGACGACGCCCACGGCGTGACCCTGCGCAACGTGGTCACGGGCATGGGCAACGTCGGCGAGGACGGTCAGGGCGACACTCCGCCGGAGGCCTGCGTGGCAGGCACTGACGCGGCGAACGAGCCCGGCTGCTTCACCGTCCACTCGACGGCGCCGGCCTGGACCATCGAGAAGTCGAGCCCGACGGCGGCGAAGGTCGCGCCGGGTGAGACGGTCGAGTACCAGGTGGACGTCACGTTCCTGGGCGACGAGGGCACCAACATCCCGGGCGTCGTCGTCGTCGATGATCTGGCGGACGTGCTGGCCAATGCCCAGTTCAACAAGGGGTCGATCGTCGTGTCGGCCGGTTCGGCGGAGCCCGCGGAGGACGGCACGCTCGTCTGGACGATCGGCGACCTGTCCGCCGATGCGACGCTGACCTACTCGGTGACGGTGAACGCGGATGCGTTCGGTGTGGACCTGGTCAACGTGGTCACCGGTTCGGGTGGCGAGGACACGGACGACGACGGCACGGGTGACGACACCCCGCCGCTGGCGTGCGTGGACGGCGAGGAGGAGCAGTGCTCCACCACGCACTCGACGGACCCGACGTGGACGCTCACGAAGTCGAGCGACGACCCGGACGGCAAGGCGGTCCCTGGCCAGCTCATCACCTACACGCTGACCGCCACCGTGACCGGTGAGGTGCACGGCACGGTGCCGAACGTGGTCATCACGGACGACCTGTCCGGGGTGCTGGGCCACGGTGAGCTCATCAAGGGTTCGCTTGAAGCCAGCCAGGGAGACCTGGTGGAGGACGGCGAGACGCTGGTGTGGACCATCGACCCCCTGGAGGAGGTGGCTACCGCCACGTACACCGTGAAGGTGGCGGCGGACGCCTACGGCGTCGACCTGGTCAACGTGGTCACCGGCTCCGGTGGCCCGGACGACGACGGCAACGGTGAGGGCGACAACCCGCCGACCTCCTGCGCCGCCGACGTGGAGGACGTCGACGACCAGTGCACCACCACGCACACCGTCGACCCGACGTGGACGCTCGCCAAGACCAGCGACGACCCGGACGGCAAGGCCGAGCCCGGTCAGGTCATCACCTACACCCTCACGGCCACGCCTCTGGGCGAGAACGTCGATGCGCTGACCGGCCTGGTCATCACCGACGACCTCTCCGACGTGGTCGCCGACGGCAAGGCGACGTTCGAGGCGATCCTCGGCGACGACGTGAACGCCGTGCTGAACGAGGAGGGCACCGCCCTGGTCTGGACGCTTGACGGGCTCCCCGAGACCGCCACGCTCCAGTACACGGTGCGGGTCGCGGACGACGCTCACGGGGTCACCCTGCGCAACGTGGTGACCGGCACCAGCGTCGACGGGAACCTCCCGCCGGCCACGTGTGCCGCACCCGAGCTGATGGACCCCGCGACCCTGGACGTGACGCCCATGGCGCTCGACAGCCAGGCGCTGGAGTTCGTCGACGAGGAGTGCTCGACGGTGCACGTGACCGACCCGGTGGACCCGGCTGACCCGGCTGACCCGGCCGACCCGGCCGCGAAGCCGGGAACGACGGCCAAGGCGGTCACCGGTGGTGACGTGCTGCGGAACCGTACCGGTCTCCTGTGGACCGCTGGCGTGCTGCTGGTGGGTGGCCTCGCCGCCCTGGTCCCGGTGCTGCGGCGCCGTCGGAACGGGGGTCTCAACTGACTCACCGATTTCTGATCGCACCCTGACCACTCCCTGACCAGGCCGACCGGTGCTCGCGTCGTCACAGACGCGGGCGCCGGTCGGCCTGTGCCGTTCGGACGCGGGACGCGCGTCGCGGTGTGTCACGCGAAACCGTTGGCGGTGGGCGAGACGATGGATGTGGGCACCTCGCGCGTGCTCCGCATCGCCGAGCCCACGTAGCCCGGAGTCGTGGCGGGCGCTCAGCCGTAGTACAGCGCCACGGGCCGCCCGTCGATCTCGCGCACGTCCACCGTGGTGTCGTACACGGCGCGCAGCACGTCGGGTCGCATGATCTGGTCGCGGGCGGCGTCGGCGACGATGCGGCCGTCGCGCAGGGCGACGATGCGGTCGGCGTAGGTGGCGGCGAAGTTGATGTCGTGGAGCACCACGATGACGCGGCGACCCAGCTCGTCGGCCATGCGTCGCACGAGCTTCATGATCTCGGTCATGTGCCGCAGGTCCAGGTTGTTCAGGGGTTCGTCGAGCAGCACGTACTTGGTGTCCTGGGCGAGCACCATGGCGATGAAGGCGCGCTGGCGTTGCCCGCCGGAGAGCTCGTCGAGGAACCGGTGCCGGTACTCGTCCAGGGACAGGTAGTCGATGGCGCGGTCGATGTGCTCGCGGTCGGCGACGGTCAGCCGCCCGCGGGAGTGGGGGAACCGGCCGAGCTCCACGATGTCCTGCACGGTCAGGCGGGCCACGATGTGGTTGTCCTGCCGCAGCACGGCCAGGGTCTTGGCGAGCTGCGCCGACGGCGTGGAGCGCACGTCGCGGCCGTCGACGTCGACGCGTCCGGCGTCGGGGTGCAGGAGCCGGCCGACGAGCCCGAGCAGCGTGGACTTGCCCGCCCCGTTGGGGCCGATGAGCGCGGTGATGCCCTCGCCGCCGAACGAGACGGAGACGTCGTCGAGCACCGTGGTGCGGCCGTAGCGCTTGGTTGCGCCGTGCAGGGTGATCATCGTGCGCCCTTTCTGAGCACCAGGGTGAGGAAGAACATCCCGCCGGCGAACTCGATGACGGTGGAGAGCGTCGCGGTGAACGCGAACACGCGCTCGAGCACCAGCTGCCCGCCGAGCAGGCAGATGACGGCGAGCAGGGCGGCGGTGGGCACCGTGAACCTGTGCCGGAACGTCCCCGCGTACGAGTAGGCGAGGTTGGCGACGATCAGCCCGAAGAACAGGATCGGGCCCACCAGCGCGGTGGAGGCGGCCACCATGACGGACACCATCGTGAACAGGAGCATCACGGTGCGGCGGTGGCTGACGCCCAGGCCGATGGCGGCGGGCTCGCCCAGGGTGAGCACGTCGAGGGTGGGCAGCAGGGGGATCAGGGCGGCGCAGGCGAGGGCCACGAGCACGGCCGTGAGGGCCAGCAGGGTGCGGTCGGGGCGGGTCAGGGACGCGAACCCGGCGTCGCTGAGCACCTGGAACGCGACGGGGTCCAGCATGCGCTGCATCCACTCGGTGAAGCTGCGGAACAGGGTGCCCAGCACGATGCCGACCAGCAGCATGAGGTGGATGGAGCGCCGCTTGCCGCCGAACAGCCACGTGAACAGCACCACGGAGAACGCCACCATGACGGCCACCTGGATGCCCCACAGCACCAGCGGGTCGAACCGCAGGAACGACGTGGCTCCCGCGGTGAACACGATGACGGTGGAGATCAGCAGGTAGAACGCGTCGAACCCCATGATCGACGGGGTCAGGATCCGGTTCTGCGTGATGGTGTGGAACACAACGGTCGAGACGCCCACGGCGGTGGCCACCACGAGCATCGCCGCGAGCGTCAGCCCCCGGATCTTCAGCGCGTAGGCGAGCGAGCCGGGCACGTCGGTCAGCAGGTACAGCCCCGCCAGCACGACGACGACGACGCCGAGCAGCGCGATGCGCAGGCCCCGCCGATCCCACCAGCGGGACCACCAGCGGGCCGCCCGTGGTGTCAGCGGCGACGTCGTCGGCGGTGTGGTGACGACGGCGACGTCGGGCGGGGAGGTGGGTTCAGTGAGCACGGCTCCCCCGTCGCAGCAGCAGCCAGAGGAACAAGCCCGCGCCGACGACGCCGACGATGACGGACAGGGGGATCTCGTACGGGTAGCGCAGGGTGCGGGCCAGGATGTCGCAGGCGACGACGAAGCCGGCGCCGAGCGCGGCGACCCACCCGATGGAGCGGCGCACGTTGTCGCCGATGATGAGGCTGACCACGTTGGGGACCACCAGGCCCAGGAACGGGATGACCCCGGCCGTGACGAGCACCGCAGCGGTGGACACGGCGATGACCACCATGCCGGCGGCGACGACGCGGCGGTAGTTCAGCCCCAGGTTGGTGGCGAACTCCTCGCCGAGCCCGATGACGGAGAAGCGGTCGGCGGCGACCCACCCGACCACACCCATGGCACCGGCCACCCACAGGAACTCGTAGCGCCCGGCCATGACGCCGGCGAAGCTGCCCTGCGTCCACTGGCCCAGGGACTGCAGCAGGTCGCGGCGGTAGGCGATGAACGTGGTGACCGCGGCGACGATGCCGCCCAGCATGATGCCGACCAGCGGCACGAGCACGAGCTGGCGGGTGGGCACGGCGCGGATGATGCGCAGGAACACCCAGGTGCCCGCCAGGCCGAACACGGCGGCGACGCCCATCTTGCCCACCAGGGCCATGCCGGGCCACCAGATGAGGGTGACGAGCATGCCCAGGGTGGCGAACTCGCTGACCCCGGTGGTGCCCGGCTCGACGAACCGGTTGCGCACCAGCATCTGCATGATGAGCCCGGAGATCGCCAGGGAGGCGCCCGACAGGAGCAGGGCGAGGGTGCGCGGCACCCGGCTGACGGCGAGCACGAACAGGGCGCGCTCGTCGGCGCCGCCCGTCAGCACGGTCCACGGCGAGACGTCGGAGACGCCGATGAACAGGCTGGTGGCCGCGAGGACCACCAGGGCGACGCCGACGGCCACCCCCGCCCCGGTGCGCGCGGGCTGCGCCGTGCGGGCGGGTGCGGGGGTGGCCGCGGTGGCGGCGACGGTGGTCACTGCGGCCGCCGCGGGGCCGTCCGTGCGGGGCTCACTGGGCCGCGACCTGCAGCACGTCGTCGATCATGATCTGCGTGGTGTCGAGCCCGCCGAACACGATGTACCAGGCCGTCGGGTTCAGGTAGCGGACGTGGTCCTGCTGCGCGGCCGTGGTGCGGTCCACGATCTCGTTGTCGAGCACCGCTGCGGCCGGCTGGGCGCCCTCCGTGCCGATCGCCGCGTCCCGGTCCACGACCCAGAGCCACTGCGGGTCGTGCTCGAGCAGGAACTCGAACGAGATGGGCTCGCCGTGGGTGGCCGCCTTGATGTCGTCGAGCACGGGTTCGACGCCGAACACGTCGTAGATCAGGCCGCCGCGGGCGCCGCGCGGGTCGTTGCCCGTGTTGGGGGACAGGGCGCTGAGCTGCCCGCCGGAGACCATGATGGCCAGCCCGGTGCCGCCCGCCTCCTGCACGGCCGCCTTGGCCTCGTCGATCCCGGCCTCCAGGTCGGTCAGCGTTTCCGCGGCCTTGTCCTCCGCGCCCAGCACCTTGCCCAGGAAGGTGGTGTTCGCCTCCAGCGTGTCCAGGTAGGAGCCGCGCAGGCTCAGGTCCACCGTGGGTGCGATCTCGTTGAGGTCCTTCCACAGCCCCGCGGAGCGACCGCCGATGACGATGAGGTCGGGCTGCTGGGCCTCGATGGCCACCAGGTCGGCCTCGAACAGGGTGCCCGCGTTGAAGGCGTCGTCGGCCAGGTAGCCCTTGAGGTAGTCGGGCACCGAGTCCAGGGGCGCGCCCGCCACCGTGCCGCCCAGCGCGCCGATGGTGTCCAGGGCTGCCATGTCGAACACGACGATCGTCTCGGGGTGGGTGGGCACCTCGACGGTGGTCTCCTCGTAGACCGGGTCGGCGTCCTCGCCCGTGGCGGTGTTGCGGTCCCAGGTGTAGGACACCGACGTCGCGGCCGCCTGGTCCTTGGGCGCGCTCTCGCCGGCGGTGGAGCCGGACGCGCACCCGGCCACGGTCAGGGCGAGGACGGCGAGCGCCGAGGCGACGGCGGCCGATCGGGTTCTGGGCATGGGTGTGACGCTCCTTCATCCGCGCGGTGGCGCGGCGTGTCGACGGGGCTGCAGGGGCAGGTGACTTAGGTAAGCCTTGCCTACTGCGGGTGAGGTTAGCCTCACCTTGCCTCGCCGAAGGAGGGGTGTCTCAGCGAATGAGATATGCCGCGAGATGTTGGCCGCGCCCGCACCGCCCGTGGCGCGCCGCGCCCGGTTCGCCTGGCTGCATCAGATGCCTGGGAGTCGTTGCATCGGATGACTGATAGGCGACGTCTTGCCTAATGGCGAGGAGTGCGCCCCGGCCCGGTAACCACAGCGGCTCGGGGCGGGCCACCGTTCGGTGACTCGCCCCGAGCCGTCGCATGTCCGCACCGCGCGGCGCCGTCCGGTCAGACCAGGTCGCGCACCGCCGCGTACTGCTCGCGCACCAGCGGGACCGGGTCGGCCGGGAGGGTCTTCGTCATCGTCGTCGACCACGCCGGCTGGGGCACGGGCGAACCGGCGGGGGCGCCGGCGGCGTGCGAGGCCAGCACCCAGGCGGCCTGGCGGGCGGCGCCGTCGGCCACGTACTCGCCCGGCTCCGGGATGGAGATGGGCAGGCCGAAGATCTGCGGGGCGATCTCCTGGACGGCCGGGGACTGCGCCGCCCCGCCGATGAGCATGACGCGCTCGACCGGCACGCCCTGGGCGCGCAGGGCGTCCATGCCGTCGGCCAGGCCGCACAGCATGCCCTCGATGTACGCGCGCGCCACGTGCGCCTGCGTCATGTTCTTCAGGCGGATGCCGTGCAGCGTGCCCGTGGCGTTCGGGCGGTTCGGGGTGCGCTCGCCCTGCAGATAGGGCACCAGCACCAGGCCGTCGGACCCGGCGGGGGCGCTCAGCGCGAGGTCCGCGAGCTGCCCGAAGTCGGCGCCCAGCACCGCGCGGGCGGCGTCGAGCACCTGGGCGGCGTTGAGCGTCACGGCCAGCATGAGGGCGTTGCCCGTGCAGTCGGCGAAGCCGTTGATCGCGCCCGTGCCGTCCTGCGTGCGCTGCGGCGCGACGGCCGAGACGACGCCCGAGGTGCCGATCGAGATGGCGATGTCGCCCGGCTCCATGCCCAGGCCGATGGCGGCACCCGCGTTGTCGCCGGCGCCCGGGCCGATGAGCGCGGTGCCGTCACCCGCGACGCTCGCGTGCGCGGTGGCACCCGACGCCGTCGGGCCGATGACGCGGGGCAGCACGATGTCGTCCCGGCCGAACGCGAGCGCGAGCAGGTCACGCCGGTACTCACCCGCCTGGGCGTCGTAGTAGCCGGTGCCCGACGCGTCCGACGCGTCCGTGAAGATCTGGTCGAGCTGCGGGCCCAGCGGTGCGCTCGGGTCGCCCTCCGGGCCGTACCCGGCGATGCGCCACGACAGCCAGTCGTGGGGGAGCGCCACGGCGGCCACGCGCGCGGCGTTCTCCGGCTCCGCGTCGCGCAGCCAGCGCAGCTTCGTGATCGTCAGGGACGCCACCAGCACCGAGCCGACGGCGTCGGCCCACGCCTGGGCACCCGCAGCGCGGTCACCGCTGTGCCCGTGAACTGCGGCGAGCTCGAGGATCAGGTCCTCCGCGGCCTGCGCCGACCTGGTGTCGTTCCACAGCAGGGCGTCACGCACAACGTTGCCCTGCGCGTCCAGGGCCACCATGCCGTGCTGCTGCCCGCCCACGGACAGGGCGGCGACGTCGGCCAGACCACCGGCCTTCTCGGCGGCCTCGGTGAACGCCGTCCACCAGTGCCGGGGGTCGACGGCGGTGCCGTCCGGGTGCTTCGCCGACCCGGAACGCACCAGGGCGCCCGTCTCGGCGTCGCGCACGACGATCTTGCAGGACTGGGTGGACGAGTCCACCCCGGCAACGAGGGGCATCAGTGCTCCAGGAGTTCTCGGTGGTTGAGCTTGTCGAAACCACCCCGGTGCGGCCGCCATGTGGTTTCGACAGGCTCAACCACCGGAGGGCGGGGCGGGTACTACGGCGACGAGCCCTCGTCGTCGGCAGGGGTCGGCCGACGACGAGGGCTCGCGTCCCGGGGAGGAAACTCAGCCCAGGATGTGGTTCAGCGCGAGCTGGTGCAGGTGCACCAGGCCCTCGTGGCGCTGGCCCAGGGTCTCGATGTCCGGGTCGGCCTCGGCGAGGAACGACTCGAAGGACTCGCCCTCGGCCAGGGTGGTCGAGTTGTCCAGCACGCCGGCCTTCTCGAATGCGGCCTGCACGTCGGCGTCGGCGCGGTACGCCTTCGACGCGGCGGCGAGCTTGGTGTAGGTGGCCATGTTGGCGGCCGCCGACTCCCAGATGCCGTCGATGTACTCGGTGCGCGACGGCTTGTAGTCGAAGTGGCGGTAGCCCACGTAGGGGGCGATGTCGCCGTTCGGGGAGCCGTTCTCCAGCAGGTCCACGGTGAAGAACGCGTCGAGCAGGTTGCCGTGGCCGAACACCAGGTCCTGGTCGTACTTCGGGCCGTTCTGGCCGTTGAGGTCGATGTGGAACAGCTTGCCGACCTTCAGGGCCAGGGCGAGGCCGTGCGTGTAGTTCAGGCCGGCCATCTGCTCGTGACCCGTCTCCGGGTTCACGCCCACGATGTCGCCGTTGTCGAGCGTGTTGATCAGCGCGATGGCGTGACCGATCGTCGGCAGGAAGATGTCGCCGCGGGGCTCGTTCGGCTTCGGCTCGAGGGCGACGCGCATGTCGTAGCCCTTCGACTTGATGTAGGCGGCGACGGTGTCGATGCCCTCGGCGTAGCGGGCGTGGGCGGTGCCCAGGTCCTTCGAGTTCGCGTACTCGACGCCCTCGCGGCCGCCCCACATGACGAACGTGGTGGCGCCCAGCTCGGCACCCAGGTCCACCTGCTTGAGGACCTTGCGCAGGCCGTAGCGGCGGATGTCGCGGTCGTTCGAGGTGAACGCGCCGGCCTTGAACACGGGGTGCGAGAACGTGTTGGTGGTGACCATCTCGCAGACCAGGCCGGTCTCGGCGGAGGCCTTCTTGACGGACTCGATCGCGGCGGCGCGCTCGGCGTCCGTGGCGTCGATCGGGAACACGTCGTTGTCGTGGAACGTGAAGGCGTGCGCGCCCAGCTCGGCGAGCTTGCGGATGTTGTGGGCCGGGTCCAGCGCGGGACGCGTGGCGTCACCGAACGGGTCCACGCCCTGCCAGCCGGTGGTCCACAGGCCGAACGCGTACTTGATCTCGCTCATGGTGGTTCTCCTCATCGAGTGCAGTCGAGGCGTCAGGGTCGATCCTGCCGCGCGGGTGACCCCGCCCGGCATTAGTTGTATGGCTAAACGATTACCTACGGCTCGGCTAGAGTCAACCCGTGGTAGCCGATTCGACGACGATGCCGTCCCTCGCCGCAGCCCGCCAGCACACGCTGCGCGAGCGCAACCTTGAACTTGTCGCTCGCGCGGTATATGAGGCGCCAGAACCAGTGTCACGCGCCGACGTCGCCTCGTCGACCGGCCTGGCCAGGGCCACCGTGTCCACCCTCGTGGACCGGTTGGTGGCGGGCAGGTTGCTCGCCGAGCTGGCGCCGGTCAGCGCTCAGCGCGCGGGACGCCCCGGAGTGCCCCTGGTGCCCGCGGCGCGATCTGTCGTAGGGATCGGCCTCGAGGTGAACGTCGACTACCTCGGTGCGAGTGTGATTGATCTCATGAACGACGTGGTTGACGAGCGCGTGGAGCCGGGATCGTTTCACGACAGCAACCCCGCCGAGGTGCTGCCACGCGTGGGTGACCTGGCCCGCGAGCTCATCGCCTCCGCCGAGTCCGAGGGCATGCGGGTGGCCGGCGCCCGCCTCGCCCTGCCCGGCCTCGTCGACGCCCACAGCGGGCTGCTCCAGGTGGCGCCCAACCTGGGCTGGTCCACGCTCAACCCCGTACCGCTGCTCGGCCTGAGCGGCCTGCGCGTCGACGTCGCCAACGAAGCCAAGCTCGCCGCGCTCGCCGAGCTGACCGGGGACGTCGCGTCGTCGTTCCTCTACGTCTCCGCCGACGTCGGTATCGGCGCCGCCATCGTCGTCGACGGCCACCTGTTCCTCGGGGAGCGCGGCTGGAACGGGGAGATCGGGCACGTCCAGATCGACCCGGCCGGGCCGCGCTGCGGCTGCGGCGCCACCGGCTGCCTGGAGCAGTACGCCGGCAAGGAAGCCGTCAACCGGGCGGCCGGCCTGCCCGCCGACGCCCCCGTCGAAGCGCTCGTGCGGGCCGTCGAGGCCCGGTCGCCCGCCGCCCAGGCGGCGCTCGAGCGGGCCGCGAGCGCGCTCGGCACGGCGCTCGCGGACTTCGTCAACCTCGTCGACGTCGGCACCGTGGTGCTCGGCGGCGCGTACACCACGCTGCTGCCGTGGATGCGTGACGACGTCGAGGCGACGCTCGCCGACCGCGTCCTGTCGGCACCGTTCGCGCCCGTGCGGGTGCGCGGCGCCGTGGCCGGGCCGTACGCAGCGATGGCGGGCGGTGCGCGTGAGGTGCTGCGCGACGTGCTGGCGTCGCCCGCCGACTGGGTGTGAGCCGGTACGCTGGACGCGCTGCCGAGATGCGGCACGCCTGCGTAGCTCAGTGGATAGAGCAACCGCCTCCTAAGCGGTAGGTCACGCGTTCGAGTCGCGTCGCGGGCACCGAGCCCGACAATCGGGCCCTGCGGCGTCGGCCCTGCCGAGCAGGCCGATCTGGCCCATCATCGTGACGTGGCTTCCGTGTTGCGCCGGCGGACGGTGAAGTGGGCGATCGGGCTCGTGCTCGCCTGGTTCGCCTACCAGGCCGTGCAGCAGCTCGTGGGCGCCGTGGACTGGGCGGCCGTGGGCCGGGCCCTCACCGGCGTCGAGGTCTGGGTCTTCGCGCCGCTCGTGCTCCTGCTGGTGGTGCGCCAGGCGCTCAACGCCACGCCGCTGACGTACTTCGTCGAGGGCCTCGGGCTGGTGCGGTCCGTGCAGAACGACACGGTGGCGAACCTGTTCGGCACCATCGCGCCGCCCCCTGCCGACGTGGTGGTCCGCGTGCAGATGTTCCGCTCCTGGAGCCTGGACCCGGTGTTCGGGATGACGGGCGTCAGCCTGAACTCGACGGCGTTCTACGTGATCCGCTTCGCCATGCCGGTGCTGGGCCTGCTCGCGCTCGGGGGCCGCGAGCTGGAGGTGCGGGAGTGGATCCTGGCGGGGTGCTGCACGCTCGCCGCGGTGGTGTGCCTGGTCGCGTTGCTGTTCGTCGCCCGCTCCGACCGGTTCGCGGCCCTGGTCGGGCGCACGGCTGCCCGCGCGGTGGCGCTCGCGCGGCGGTCGGTGGACCCGGACGCCTGGGCCGACTACGTGGTCCGGCTCCGCGCGAGTGCCGGGGTGTCGCTGCGTCGCGGGCTGGTGCCGTCCCTGCTGGTGCTGGTCGCGATGGTGCTGGCCGACGGCGCCATCGCGTTCGCGTCGGTGCGCGCGTTCGGGGTGGGCGCGGACCGCCTGCCGCTGCTCGCGTTCCTGTCCGCGTTCCTGCTGGCCTACCCGCTCACGCTGCTGCCGCTGTTCGGCTTCGGTGTGCTCGACGCCGTCCTGGTCGGTTCGCTGACCACGGTGGCCGGTGCCGCCGCGGAGCCCGACCTGGTCGCGGCCACCCTGGTGTGGCGGTTCGTGACCATCGCGGGCACCCTCGTGCTCGGCGCGCTCTCGCTCGCCGTGTGGCGGCTGAGCCGCCGCACCCGCGATCATGCGCCCGACGACGACGACGGCGGCGCGTCTGCGGGGACCCTCCCGTGACCGGCCCTGACGACCTCGACCGGAGGGAACCGTGAGCCCAGACTCCGCCGACTCCACGGGTGCCGGGCCCACGGGTGCTCGTCCCACGGGGATGGCCCGGCTCCTCGACGGGATCGAGCGCGTGGGCAACAAGGTGCCCGACCCCACGGTCCTGTTCGTGTACCTCATCGCGTTCGTCGCGGTGCTGTCCGCGATCCTGGCGTGGGCGGGGGTGTCGGTCACGGAGCAGACGGTGGTGCCGGACCGGTCGCAGGCCTTGCTCGGCGAGCTGAACGAGCACCTGGGCGGCAACTACTCGCTGTACGACTCCGTGACGGGCGAGCCCGCGACCCTCCCGCACTACGTGGTGGAGACCACCGAGTACCCGATCCGCAACCTGCTGTCCGTGGCCGGCCTGCGGTTCTTCTTCTCCTCCTTCGTGGACAACTTCGCGGGGTTCGGCGTCGTCGCCGTGGTGCTGATCTCGATGGGCGGGGTGGGGGTCGCGGAGCACGCCGGGATGATGGGTGCGCTGATCCGCCGCATCGTCCGGGTGGCCCCGCCCCGGGCGCTGACGTTCATCCTGGTGCTGGTGGGCGTGGTGTCCTCGGTGGCCACCGACGCCGGCTACCTGATCCTGGTGCCGCTCGCCGCCGCGGCGTTCGCGTCGGTGGGGCGCCACCCGCTCGCGGGGATGGCCCCGGCGTTCGCGGGCGTGGGCGCCGTGTTCGGCGTGAACCTGCTGATCACCCCCACCGACTCCATGCTCACGGAGATCACCAACGACGTGCTCTCCGGCCTGGGCAAACCGGGCATCAACGTGACGCAGAACCTGTACTTCTCCGTCGTGTCGTCGATCGTGATGGCGCTGGTCATCGCGCTGTTCACCACGCGGTTCGTGGAGCGTCGGCTGGGCCCGTGGGACCCGTCGCAGGCCGGGGAGGCGCCGCCCGCCGACGCCGTGGACGCCGCCGCGGAGCAGCGCGGGCTGCGGTTCGCCGGGTGGACGCTGCTCGGCGTCGTCGTCGTGCTGGCCGCCCTGACCCTGCCGCCGCGAGCGCCGCTGCGGGACCCGGACACGGGCGACATCATCGGCACCACGCCGTTCATGACCAGCCTGATCTTCGTGATCGCCCTGGCGTTCCTGCTGTGCGGCATCGCCTACGGGCGCGGGGCGCGGACGCTGGCCGGCGGCGCGCAGATCGTCCGGGCGGTCGCCACGACGTGGGGCACCCTGGCCGGGCTGCTGGTGATGCTGCTGGCGATCGCCCAGTTCATCGCGCTGTTCAACTGGTCGAACCTGCCCACCGTGACGGCCATCGAGGCGGCCCGGGCGCTGGAGCACGTGCACGTGCCGGCCATCGTCCTGCTGCTGATCTTCATCCTGGTGATCGTGCTGCTGGACCTCATCCTGCCGGGGCTGATCCCCAAGTGGGCGATCTTCGCCCCGGTGTTCGTGCCCCTGTTCGCGACGCTGGGCGTCGCCCCGCAGACCCTGCTGGCCGCCTATCGCGTGGGCGACTCGCCGAGCAACGTCGTCACGCCGCTGATGGTGTACCTGCCGTTCATCGTGACCGTGGCCCGCAAGTACGCGAAGAACGCCGGGCTGGGCACCGTCATCTCCCTGATGCTGCCGTACACCGTGGTGGTCCTGGGGAGCTGGATCGTGCTGTTCGTCGCCTGGTTCTACCTGGGCGTCCCGTGGGGGCCGGGCGCGCCCGTCCACCTGCCGTCCTGAGGTGCGGTACCGGCTCCCATCCGCCGCAGCACGTCGCGGGCCTCCTGCGCGCCCAGCCCGATCAGCTCGGTGGTGTGCCGGAAGCTGAACGGCAGGCCCGTCTCGAACTCCGGGTCGAGCTGGATGCGGTGCACGGCCACGCCGGGCGGGAACTCGTGGATGGCGTTGTGCGCGATCGAGGACTCCGCGACGGTCACCAGGGTCGCCCACGGCGAGCGCAGCTCCGTCAGGGCCGGGGCGCGGTTGACCTCCAGGGACCACACGGTGTCCCCGGGGCGGGCCAGGTCCACGGCCGCGTCGGTGGGCAGCGCCACGTGCACCCCGTAGTCGACGTGCAGGTGCCCGTCGATCTCGACCGGCGGGTAGATGGCGGGCAGCGCGCACGAGGCGGCGACGACGTCGACCAGGCTCCCGGCGTCGTGCCACGTGGACCGGCCGGCGTCGACGTCGAACGTGGCGACGCGCACGGGGGTGGGCAGGTCCTCCAGGCGGGGCACGGGGATGTGCTCCGTGATGAACTCGCGCAACCGGTCGCCCGAGGCGAGCGAGGGGCGGTGGCGCAGCACGTTGAGGACCATCACGGGCGGCAGGCCCACCAGGTCGAAGCTGCCCAGGTCGCGGTAGATCGCCTCCAGCGCGTCCACCTGGGGGAGCGAGACGTGCTGCGCGAGGAACGTCGCGTTCAGGGCGCCCACCGAACCCGCCACGAACTGGTCGGGCACCACGCCGTGCTCCAGCAGCACGCGCAGCATCCCCACCTGGGCGGCTCCGCGCGACGCCCCGCCCGAGAGCACGACGACGCAGCGCCCCGGCTCGGATGGCGGCTCCGTCTCCGGTGGCGGAACCGGCCGGGGGCGGCGCGTGAGCCGTCCGAGGTCGAACATGGTGCTCCGAGCGTATCCAGCGGCGCCGCGCCCGGCCCGCGCTACAACACGCGCTCGGGACGAGCGAGGATGCCCGGCACCAGCCGGTGCGCCACGGACGCGCCGCCGCGCACCAGCGCCACCCCCACCGCGAACACGGCGACGACGACGCCGACGGCCAGCGGCTGCAGCAGCACGGCCATCCCGACGATCGGGAACACCAGGACCAGGGACACGGCGGCCGAGCCGAGGAGCACCGTCCACAGCGCCGTCATCACCGACCGGCGCGCGGCCGCGGCCAGCAGCGTGGGAGGCACGCCCAGCCGGTCCAGGGACACGTACACCCGGGCCCGGTCCAGGGTCGCCGCGGCCTGGTTGATCGCGACGGTGCACGCCACCATGACGAACGAGATCCCCAGGGTCACGAGCACTCCCGTGCGCATGTCGTGCATCAGCCAGGTGTCCTGCTGGGTGGACCGGTCGCCCACCACGTTCACGAGCGACAGCCCGGCGCCCGCGATGACGCCCACGAACGTGACCACGCTGATCCCGGCCACCTGCCGCCACGCGGCCTTCGGGTCCTCCAGGATCATCCGGCTCGCCAGGAGCGCGGCCACGCCGTCGGCCCGCGCGTGCAGGCGCCGTGCGCGCACACGCACGTACCAGGGGCCGACGGCGTCCAGGGCGAGCAGCCCCAACCCGAACGTGGACCCCATCGCGAGCACCACCCCGGCGAACCCGAGCACCGAGCCCACCGCCTGGAGGCTGGACACGGCGAGCCACGCGACCGCGACCAGGACGGCGGCCGCGACGGCCCGCCGCCCCCGCGCGGCGCCCGGCTTCTGCCGGGTGCGCACCCCGAGCGGCGTGACCACGACGCCGCGCAGCCCCACCGTCGCGGACCCGGCGGCCACCAGCGCCACGCCCAGCCACACCAGCGGCACCACCCACCACGGCAGCCACACGCGCGACCCGAGCGGTTCGCCCGCGAACTGGAGCAGCCCCACCAGCGGCGCCGCCGCGGCGTACAGGGCGGTGCCCGCCACGGCCCCGGCCAGGGCGACGGCTGCCGCCTCGGCCACGGTGAGCAGCGTGACGGTCGACGTCGTCGCGCCCAGCAGGCGCAGGGACGAGAGGCGGTCGTCCCGGCGTCGTGCTGAGAGCTTCGCGGCCGCCGCGCTCAGCGTGACCAGCGGGACCACCAGGAGGGACAGCGCGATGACGGCGAGCGCGACGTAGAACCCCGCGTTGGTCCCGTCCATGGTGAAGAAGGCCTGCGAACCGCCGACGACGATCAGCAGCAACCCCGTGACGAGCGCGAACGACACCAGCGGCAGGGCCGCCGCCATGCGGTCGCCGTCCGGGCGGCGCGCGAACAGCCGCGCGAGCGCGATCGTGGTGCGCAACGAGCCCGTCATGCCCGGGCCTTCGCGGACGTGGTCTCGGTGGCCGGGGTGCGCCGGGTGTCGGCCACGATCACCCCGTCGCTCAGCGTGACCACCCGGTCGCAGCGGGACGCCACCTGGGCGTCGTGCGTGACCACCACGAGGGTGCGGCCCTGCGCGACGGCGGCGAGCAGCAGGTCCAGCACCTCGGCCCCGGTGCGCGAGTCGAGGGCGCCCGTGGGCTCGTCGGCGAACAGCAGGCGGGCCCCGGTGACCTGGGCGCGCGCGATCGCCACCCGCTGCGCCTGCCCGCCGGAGAGCGCGCCGAGCCGCCGGTCCTCCAGGCCCGTCAGCCCCAGCGCGGCGAGCCACTGCGACGCCTGGGCCTGCGCGAGCGCGCGCGGCACGCCGTTGAGCATGAGTGCCACGGCCACGTTCTCCAGGGCGGTCAGCTCGTCGAGGAGCAGGCCCTGCTGGAACACGAACCCGAGCTCTTCGCGCCGGAGCCGCGACCGGCCGGAGTCGTCGAGCGCGTGCACGGCCACGGGCCCCTGCGCCGTCTGGAGCGTCACGGAGCCCGCCGTGGGCGTGAGGATGCCGGCGAGCAGGTGCAGCAGCGTCGTCTTGCCCGAACCGGAGGCGCCCATGACCGCCACGGACTCGCCTGGCAGCACGTCCAGCGACACGTCGCTCAGGGCCGGCACGGTGGAACCCGGGTAGCGCATGGTCAGGCCGCGGGCGCTCAGCAGAGGACTCATGGCACCCACTGTGCCGCGCCGCCCGCTCCGCCGCGTCGGGCTCGCGGCGGACTCCGCGGCGTCGTCGTCATCCCCAGGGATGACTCGGTTCGTGAGTTTGTCGACGGTTCGTGCGCTCGGGCCCACGAATCGTCGACAAACCCACGAATCGACCACGAACCCACGAACCGCGCGGTGCCGGGCTCAGGCGCCGGGCTCCGGTGCCGGACTCGGACGCGCGGCGAGGTCAGCCGCCCGCGGCGTCGGCGTGCGCGATGTGGCCCAGCGACTTCCAGATGAGGGCCAGCGTGACCCCCGACCCGGCGAACGCGAACCAGAACGGGGCCGTCAGCCCCCAGTGGTCGGCGATGACGCCGCCCAGCCCTTGACCGATCACCATGCCCGCGAACACGCAGATCAGGTACACCGACCCGACGCGCCCCTGGAACTCCTGCGGCACCGCCCGCAACCGCACGGTCTGCGAGACGGTGCCCCACACGAACGCGTACGCGCCGAACTCGACCATGATGAGGATCGCCACCCAGCCGGTGCTCGTCAGCGCGAACGCCAGGTGGGTGAGCACCTCCAGCAGCAGGCACACCCGCATGATGGCGGCCAGCGAGAAGCGCCGCTCGATGCGGGAGAACAGGCCGGTGCCGATCAGCCCGCCCACGGCCGCACCCGTGGTGAGCAGGCCGTAGCCCACCTCGGTCATGCCGAGGTGGTCGCGGGACCACAGCACCAGCACGGCCCACGCCGCCGCCCACGTCACGTTGAACACCAGGATGACGACGGCGAGCATGCGCACCGCCGCGTTCCCCCACAGCCAGCGCAGCCCCTCCGCGATGTCGCGGCGCACGTGCGTGCGTTCGCCGTCCGACGGCGGCAGGAACAGGCCGGGGGCGCCGTCGGGCGCGGGGTACCGCGCGATGCGGGCCACGAGCACCACGGCGAGCAGGGCGCACACCACCTGCATGACGAAGGGGAACACGGCGCCGAGCGCGAACAGGAACGCCCCCACGGGCGGCCCCACGAGCTGGTTCCCGGTGAGGTAGCCCGCCTGGAGGCGGTGCGTGCCCACGGACAGGTGCTCGCGCGGCACCAGCGCCGGCAGGAGCGTGCTGGCGGTGGTGTCCACGAACACCTCGGCCGTGCCGTACAGGAACATCGTCACGAGCACGATGGCGATGGAGACGGTCCCGGTGACGATCGCCGCGCACAGCACCGCGACGATCACGGCCCGCACCACGTTGCCCACGACGACGACGCGGCGCCGGTCCGTGCGGTCGGCGAACGCCCCCGCCCACAGCCCGAACAGCAGCCAGGGCAGGCGTTGCAGCAGCGCCGCCAGGGCCACCAGCGTGGGCGACGACGTCTGCGACGCCACCAGCAACGGCCCCGCCGCGAGCGCGATGCCGTCCCCCAGGTTGCTCGTCCACGACGACCCGAGCAGCCACCGGTACGGACGGCCCAGCCGGTGGGGGACCATCACCTCGCCAAGTGCGCTCACGAGCCCGTGACCCTACGCCCGCGGTGCCTCAGATCCGAGGGGAAATGGCGCTGCGCCACCACCGCTCGCCGCCCCAACCCCGTGGTGCGCGGCGTGCCGCCGTGGGCCGCGGCGCGCGGGTGCGTAGCGTGCTCAGGGTGAACGCCGTCCGACGCACCTCCGCCGCTCGCGACGTGGCCACCGCGGCCGCCGCGCCCCAGTCCGCCGCGCCAGGGAACGACGCCGCGCGCGAGCCGGACGGGGCCCGGCCTCGCCCGCGACTGGTCACGCCGCCGTCGCCCGAGCAGCTGGTCGCCGACGCCGTCGCCCGCTGGCGCGAGACCCTCGTCGAGCAGGTGGGCGGCTCGTCGCTCGCGGACGTCGGCCTGCTGGGGGAGGCCCTCGTGGACCTGTCGGCGGCGCACCCCTCCGGGGTCGCCCAGCTCTTCGCCGGCCGCCCCACCCGCCTGTCGAACCTCATCCGCGAGGCCGCCCGGCTGCCCGCCGCCCGCCGTCGTGCCCGCGCGGTGTGTGCGCGTTCCGCCGACCACGCGCAGCGGTTCGGCCTCGCGCCCACGTACCTGGCCATCGGGGTGGCCACGTGGACCGAACCCGTCGGCACCCCGCCGCCCACCGGTCGCCCGTCGCAGGAGATCGCCGCGCTCGCACGCGTCGCCGCGCGCAGCGGCCCGCGGCCCGAGGCGCGCCTCGAGGAGCGCAGCGGAGAGAGCACAGGGGAGCGCGCCGCAGAGAGCACAGGGGAGCGCGCCGCAGAGAGCACAGGGGAGCGCCCCGGAGAGAGCACAGGGGAGCGCGCCGCAGAGAGCCCAGCGGAGCGCACCGGGGAGAGCCCCGCGCAGCGTCCCGAGGTCAGCCCCGCGTCGCTGCCCGGCGCGCCGGCGCCCGACGCCGCCGCCGCGACCGACCAGGACTCGCTCGCCGACGGCCGCCCCGCCGATAGCCGCCCCGCCGACGGCCGCCCCGCCGATAGCCGCCCCGCCGAGGACGGCCCCGACAGCGGGCTGCTGCTCACCCAGTCGCTGCCCGTGGTCACCATGACCAGCCCGCACTCCCCGGCCCTGCGGCACCGCCCGTCGCTCGCGGTCGCCGAGCAGGCCGACGACGAGGACGCCCCGGCGATGCGCGTCGTGCACGCCCCGGTGCTGCTGCGCCCCGTGACGATCACCCCGCGAGGCGACGGCGAGAGCGACTACGAGCTCACCCTCGAGGCGTCGGCCGAGATCAACCCGGTGCTCGCCCGCACCCTGCGCGCCCGCGGTGCGCTGCTGGATCCCGTGGCGCTTGCCGAGTCGTCGTTCGCCGCGCACGGGTTCGAACCCACCGGGCTGCTCGACCGCATCAACGCCCTGGGCAACGCCGTGCTCGACGGCTTCTCCCTGGACCGCCGCATGCTGGTGGGCACGTTCGTGCACCCGGGGCAGGCGCTCGTGGACGACCTCGACGAGATCGGCCCCGCCCTGGTGCGCCACGAGGTGGTGGCGGCGCTCGCGGGTGTGGACGCCGCCGCGGACGCCGTCGGCTCGCTCCAGCTCCCGCCGCGCGCCGGGGGCGACCCGGCCCCGGCCACCGAACGCGGGGTGGGCGACCTGGACCCGCACCAGCGGGCCGTGGTGGACGCGCTGGCCACGGGCGGGCACCTGTACGTGGACGCCCCGGTGGGTGCGGACGTCGCGGGCACGGTCGCCGCCGTGGTCGCGGAGGCGACCGCCTCGGGGCGTTCCGTCCTGTACGTGACCGGCCACCGCCGTGCGGCGGACGCCCTGGCGGCCCGCCTCGCCGCCCTGGACCTGGACGGGCTGCTGCTCGACGTGCCACCCGTGCAGACGTGGCGTGACGACGTCTCGCGGCGCCTGCTGACGGCGATGGCGTCCGAGCCGGAGCCGCTGGACGACGACGGCATGGCCCGGCTGCGGGACGCCCTGATCGGCGCGCGCGCCCAGCTGGCCGACTACATCGCGGCCCTGCACCTGAGCCGCGCCCCGTGGAACGTCTCGGCCTACGACGCGTTGCAGGCGTTGGCCCGGCTCACCGCGGAGCGCCCCGCGCCGTCCACCACGGTGCGGCTCAGCCCCGCCGTCGTCGTCGCCCTGGACGCGGACGCCCGACGGGCCGCCGTCGCCGACCTGGAGCGGGCCGCGGAGCTGGGCGCGTTCACGCTGCGGGCGACGTCGACCCCCTGGTACGACGCGAACCTGCTCACCGACGAGGACGCCGCGAACGCGCTGGTGCGGGTCAACCGGCTCAAGGACACGACGCTGCCGCAGCTGCGGCGGCAGATCGACTACGTCATCGACGTCACGGGCCTGACCCCGCCGACGACGGTCGCCGCGTTCGGTGAGCAGCTCCGCATGCTGGGCGGCATGCGCGGCACCCTGGACGTGTTCCACCCGATGGTGTTCGAGCGCACGGCCGCCGACCTGGTGCAGGCCACCGCCACCCGTAAGTGGCGCGCCGAGCACGGCGTCGAGATGGGCGTGTTCGCGCGGCGCCGGCTGCGCAAGCGGGCCAAGGACATGGTGCGCCCGGGCATCCGGGTGCCCGACCTGCACGGTGCGCTGTGCGAGGTGCAGGCGCAACGCGAGGTGTGGGCCCAGCACGCGGCGCGTGGCGGCTGGCCCACCCTGCCCGAGGGCCTGGCCACCATCGAGGACACCTACGAGGCCGTCAGCATCGACCTGGAGGCGCTCGAGGCCGCGCTCGCTCCCACGCCGCTGGGCGGAGGCCTGGCCACGCTGGACCTCGACGCCCTGACGGAACGGCTCACCCGCCTGTCCGCCGACGCCGACGCGCTCGACACCCTGCCCGACCGCACGGCGGCGCTGCGCCGGGTGCGCGCCGTGGGGCTCGGGGACCTGGCCGACGACCTGGCCGCCCGCCGGGTGGACGCCGAGCTCGTGGGCGCCGAGGCCGAGCTGGCCTGGTGGGGGTCGGTGTTCGAGCAGCTCCTCGCGGCCGACCCGGCGCTCGCGGGGCAGGACGGCGCCGGGCTGGACGCGCTGGCGCGGAGGTTCCGCGAGCTCGACCGCCGGCACGTCGCCGCGCTCAGCGGCCCGGTGCGGGCTGCGGTGCGCACCCACCTGGGGGCGGCCATGCGTGACGACCGGGAGGGCGCGGAGGCGCTGTTCACCGAGCTGGTCGAGGGCAAGGTGAAGTCGGTGCGCGACCTGGCCGAACGTCACGGCGACGTGCTGCGCCGCCTGCGCCCCGCGCTCGTGTCCACGCCCACCCTGGTGCCGCACCTGCTGCCTGCCTCGCGCACCGTGGACCTGGTGGTGCTCGACGCCGTCCAGCACGTGCCGATCGAGTCCGTCATCCCGGCGATCGCCCGCGCGCGCCAGGTCGTCGTCGTGGGTGACCGCCGGTCGGCGTCGGGCACGGCGGTGCACGCTCTGGCCGGGCTGCTGCCCACGGTGACGCTCAAGCCGCGCGAGTCGCGGCGCGACCCGGAGCTCACGCGGCTGCTGGCCCGGCACGGCTACCAGGGGCTGGTGGGCCCCGCTCCGCTGCCGCGGGCCGAGTCCCTGGTGCACCTGGACCTGGTGGACGGGGCGGGCATGCCCGATCCCGAGTCGGGTGCCGTCGAGTCCACGCAGGCCGAGGTGGACAAGGTGGTCGAGTTCGCGATCGAGCACGCGCTGACCCGCCCCGAGGAGACCCTGGGCATCGTCACGGTCACCGCCGTGCACGCCGACCGGATCCGCGAGGCGCTGCTGGCCGAGGTGCGCGCCAACCCCGCGCTGGCCCCGTACTTCTCCGGCTCGCGCCCCGAACCCGTCGTGGTCGCCGACGTGACCGGCGTCGCCGGGCTGTCCCGCGACGCGATCGTGCTGTCGCTGGGCTTCGGGCGCACCCCGCACGGCCGTGTGCTCCACCGGTTCGGCGTGCTCAGCGAGCCGGGCGGCGAAGCGATGCTGCTCGGAGCGCTGGGCGCGACGCGGCGCCGCTTCCAGGTGGTGACCTGCTTCCTCGACACCGACCTGGACCCCGACCGGTTGCGCGGCGACGGGCCCCGCCTGCTCGCCGAGGTGCTGCGCTTCGCCCGCACCCGCTCCGACGTCGCCGACCAGGTGGAGATCGGCAACGGCGTGGATGTGGCCCGTGCCCCCGACCGGCTCGTCGTCGACCTGGGCGAACGGCTGTGGCGGCTCGGCTACCTGGTGGAGACCGACTACGGACTGCCCGACGGCGACCACATCCCGCTGGTGGTGGGCCACCCCGACCTGCCCGACGAGCTGCTCGTCGCCGTGCTCACCGACGACGCCGCCTACGTGGCCGAGCCCTCGGTGCGGGTCCGGGACCGCCAGGTGGCCGAACGCCTGGAACGGCTCGGCTGGGTGGTCACGCAGGTGTGGAGCGCCGCCGCGTTCCTCGACCCCGACGGCGAGGCGGACCGCGTCCGACGCCTCGTCCAGGCCGTGCGCGACGACCGCCTCGGCAGTGCCGGGGGGCTCGTCCAGCCGCGCGAGATCGTGGTCCCCGTGATCCTGGAGGAGGACGACGACGAGGCCGCCCCGCTCGTCGAGCCCGCGACCCTGGCCGACCCGAACCTGGCGTCCGACCCGAGCCTGGCGTCCGACCCGAGCACGGCATCGGCACCGGACAGGGTTGCTGACCCGGACGAGGACTCCGAGCGGGCCGAGGCTTCCGAGTCGGGCGATACGTCCGGCGGCGCTTCCGGCGACGACTGAGCCCCGCCGTCTTCGCTCGGCGGCGGGTGGCGGGCGCGGATGGCAGGGCGGCGGGTGGGGGAGAATCGAGGCGTGGCTGACGTTCCCGAACCCCCGAACCCGGCGGAGCGCCGTCCCGCGCGCCGGGGTCACCGCCGCGTGGTGCGCCCTGGCGTGGAGCGCGAGCAGATCCCGGGCGTGACCGAGGACGAGCGCGGCGGCCACGGGGAGAACGACGAGCGCCTGCTGCGCGACCTGCCCCCGCACTGGGGCCGCCGCTGAACGGATGCTCGCCGGGTGCCAGGGCGGTGGGTTTCGACAGGCTCGACCCTCGGGTGGTCGAGCCTGTCGAGACCGGGGGCTACTTGGTGTCGGTGCTCTGCTGGGCGAGCAGGTCGCGGATCTCCTGGAGCAGCACGACGTCGGCGGTGGGGACCTCCGGCTCGGGCGCCTCGGCCTCGCCGCGCCTGATGCGCGCGGTGAGGTGGTTCACGGGGACGACGACGACGAAGTACAGCGTGGCGGCCACGATCACGAAGTTGAGGACGGCCTGGAGGAACAGGCCGATGCTGAACGTCGACTGGTTGAGCGTGAACGACCAGACGTCGCTGATGTCGGGCTGGCCGAAGATCGCGGCGATGAGCGGATTGAGGATGCCGTCCAGCAACCCCGTGACGACGGCGGTGAACGCGCCGCCGATGATGATGCCGACCGCGAGGTCGAGGACGCTGCCGCGCAGCAGGAACTCCTTGAAACCCTTGAGCATGGGGCCACCGTAGCGCCGACCCCCGCATCTGTCGGGGAAAGCGTGGCCCTCGTGTGCCATCGGCCGGTGGGGGAAACACGCCGGAACCGGTGAAGCCACGGCCGCGAGTGCCGTCAGGGGACGAGCACCGCGGCGATCGTGCCGGTCCCGGAGGCTGCCGACAGCGGTGGCGCCTCCTGCGGGGTGACGGCCACCAGGGTGACGGGCGCGGTGCCCGACCCCGTGCCTGACCCCGTGCCCGTCCCGGTGCCCCCGCCGAGCAGCCCGCCCGACCCGGAGGTCGCGCTCTCGCGCGACCCGGCCGGCAGCACGAGGGCACGGCGCGCGAGGTAGGCCGCTGCGACACCCTCGGGGGTGGCCTGGAGCGCGTCGTCGGGGTACGTGGTGGACACCAGGTCCACGTGGTCGCCGGGGCGCAGCAGCACGGCGGTGGCGTCGTCGAGGCGCACGGGGACGACGACGGTGCCGTCGGGTGCGAGCGCAGCCACCTCGCCACCGGCCACGAGCGCGGCGGACAGCGGCAGTCCGGCCTCCAGCGCGACGGCGGGCACCCGTCCGACGGCGTCCGCGGGTTCGGTCAGGGCGCCGGGTGGGGCAAGGTCCGCGGGCACGGCGACGACGGCGACGTCGTCGGGCTCGACCTGCGTCCCGGCGGTGAGCAGGTGGGTGGGCACCACGACGGAACGCAGGGGCGCGGGCGCGGGCCGCAGCGCCTGCACGGTGGCGGACGCGGCGAGCCCGCAGCACGCGGCCACCACCAGCCAGCGCAGCCGCCACGCCCAGCGGCGTGCGGCGCGGGCGCGGCGGCGTCGTCCCGGGGTGCGGGCGGTGAGTGCGGCGGAGCTCATGGCCGCGACGCTAGGAGCGGCGAGGTGCGGGCTCACCGCGACCCGGGCGGTCCTGTGCACAACCCGTCCTGGCAGCCCTCAGGGGGTAGCGCGGCGGGCGCGGGAGCTCAGGCGGAGGCGGGCTTGGTCGACGACGTCGAGGAAGACGACGACGACTTCGACGACGATGACTGGGACGACGACTTGGACGACGACGACTTCGACGACGACGTGGAGGCCGACGAGCTGCCGCGCGAGTCGGTGCGGTAGAAGCCCGACCCCTTGAACGTCACGCCGACGCTGCCGTACTGCTTGCGCAGCGGTCCCTGGCACTCGGGGCAGACGGTGAGCGCCTCGTCGGTGAACGACTGGTGGATGTCGAAGGCGTGACCGCAGGCGGCGCACCGGTAGGCATAGGTGGGCACGAGTTCTCCTCAGCAAAGGTCGGGCGGCGGGTGCGCGGTGAGCCTTGCGGCAGACTGGCACTCCTGCATACCAAGTGCCAATGATACGCGCGCGTCGCCTGTTCCCCAGCGGTGCGGCTGCGACAGCCCGCCGCAGCGGCCGGGCCGTGGGGGGCGCCCACGGTAGTCTCGCTGTCGTGTCAGCGCCTGTGACGGATGCCCCCGCCGAACAGCCCCGCGCCCCGAAGCGGCAGCGCTCGCGCCTGCGCCGCGTCGTCGTCGGCGTCGCCGTCGTCGTGGTCCTGGTGCTGGTGGCGGCGGTGGCCTTCGTGACCGTGACGGTGCGCCGGCCGCTGCCGCAGACCAGCGGCACGCTGGTGCTCGACGGGCTGAGCGCGGACGTGCGCGTGGTGCGCGACGACCTGGGCGTGCCGCAGATCTACGCCGACACGGCCGAGGACCTGTTCCGCGCGCAGGGCTTCACCGCCGCTCAGGACCGGTTCTTCGAGATGGACTATCGCCGCCACGTCACGTCCGGCCGCCTGGCCGAGCTGGTGGGTGACGTCCCCGCGGCGATCGACGCCGACAAGGTGGTGCGCACCTTCGGGTGGCGGCGCGTGGCCCAGCAGGAGTGGGACCTGATCTCGCCCGAGACGCGCAGCTACCTCACGGCCTATGCCGACGGCGTCAACGCGTACCTGGCGACCCGCAGCCCGGAGGAGCTCGCCGTCGAGTACACGGTGCTCGGGATGACGGTGGACCTGGGCGAGCCCGAGCCGTGGGACCCGGTGGACTCGCTCGCCTGGCTCAAGGCCATGGCCTGGGACCTGCGCGGCAACTACGACGACGAGCTGGACCGGGCGCTGTCGTACTCGGTGCTCAAGGACGTCTCGCTGGTCGACGAGATCTTCCCGCCGTTCGCGGCGTCCGGGAACACGCCGATCCTGGCCCCGGGAGACCTGCCGGACGACCAGGCGGGCGGCACGGCCACCCCGGCCGCCGCGGTCACCCCGACCCCCGACGACTCGCCCGCGCTCGAGGCGGCCCTGAAGTCGGCGCGCGACGCCATCTCCGCCGTGCCCACGCTGGTGGGCCACGGTGAGGGGACGGGCTCCAACTCGTGGGTGGTCGCGGGCAAGTACACGGCGTCGGGCAAGCCCATGCTGGCCAACGACCCGCACCTCTCGCTGACCGCTCCGGGCATCTGGTCGCAGGTGGGCCTGCACTGCAACGCCGTGTCGGCCGCCTGCCCGTTCGACGTCGCCGGGTTCTCGTTCGCCGGCTTCCCGGGCGTGATCATCGGGCACAACGGCGACCTGTCGTGGGGCCTGACGAACATGGGCGCCGACGTCACCGACTTCTTCATCGAGCGCCTGCGCGAGAACACGGTGCAGCGCGGCGACGACTGGGTGCCCTTCGAGACCCGCACCGAGACCATCCGGGTGGCCGGCTCGGCCGCCATCGACATCGACGTGCGCACCACGAGCCACGGGCCGATCATCTCGGACGTGCTCGACGTCGGGACGATCACCGGGTCGCCGACCGCTCAGGGCACCCTGGTAGGCACCTACGCAGTCGCCCTGTCGTGGACCGCGCTGACCCCCGGCCGCACCGCCGACGCCGTGTTCCTCATCGACCAGGCGAAGAACGCCGACGACATCCGCGAGGCCGCAGCCCTGTTCGACGTGCCGGCCCAGAACATCGTGTTCGCCACCGCGGACGGCCACATCGGCTACCAGGCGCCGGGCCGCGTCCCCGTGCGCGCGACCGTACCCGACGCGCCCGTGCCGTCCGACGGGACGTGGCCGCGCGACGGCCGCGACCAGCGCTACGACTGGCAGGGCTGGGTGCCCTCGGAGCAGATGCCGCGCGCCCTGGACCCGGAGGCCGGGTTCATCGTCGCCGCGAACCAGGCCGTGCTGCCCGACGGCGTCGGCCCGTTCCTGACCACCGACTGGGACTACGGCTTCCGCTCGGAGCGCATCCGCACGCTGCTGCAGAAGCAGATCGACTCCGGCACACCGTTCACCGCGGCGGACTTCAACCGCATCCAGAACGACGACTGGAGCCCGTTCGCCGAGGCGCTCGTGCCCGCGCTGCTGGACGTACGCATCGAGGACCCGTGGGACGCCGACGGCCAACAGCTGCTGCGCGACTGGGACGGGCGCATGTCCTCCGACTCGGCGGCCGCCGCCTACTTCTCCGCGGTGTGGCGCAACCTGCTGGAGGACACGTTCTGGGACGACATGCCGCCCAGCATGCGGCCCGACGGCGGAGCCAAGTGGCTGGTGGTCTTCAAGTCCATGCTGGAGCGGCCCGACGACCCCTTCTGGGATGACCGTTCCACCCTCAACGTCACCGAGTCGCGCGACGAGGTGCTGCTCCAGGCCATGGTGACCGCGCGCCGTGACATGACCGTGCGGATGTCCAAGAACCCCTCCGACTGGCGGTGGGGCACGCTGCACACGCTGCGTCTCGAGCACCCGATCCTGGGCGGTGACTCCGTCCCCGAGCTGGTGCGCAAGCTCGTCAACCCGTCACCGCTCGGCGTGCCCGGCAGCTCGTCCGTGGTCAACGCGACCTCGTGGGACGCCGGCAGCGGCAGCTTCGGTGTCACGTCGGGGCCGTCGATGCGCATGGTGGTGGACATGGGCGACCTCGACGGTTCCACGTGGGTGAACCTCACCGGCACGTCCGGCCACCCCGGGTCGCGGCACTACACCGACCAGCTCCGCGCCTGGGCCGACGGGGACACCTTCCCGTTCGCCTTCACGCGGGACGCCGTGGACGCCGCGGCCCAGGACGAGCTGACCCTGACGCCGTAGCCGCGGGCGGCTCAGCGACGCCGTGGCCGCGGGCGGCTCAGCGACGCCGTGGCCGCGGGCGGTCCGACGTCGCCGTGGCTCAGCCTTCGAGGCTGCGCACCCAGCGCAGGTCCTGCGTCGTCGCCACCGCGTGGACGGGCCGGTCGTGCTCCTCGGTGGGCAGGGGGCGGTCCGCGGCGTCGTACACCTCCTCGGGGAACACCACGGCGATGACGGGGACGCCGTCGGGCACCAGCGCGAGCATGCGGTCGTACCAGCCGCCGCCCTGACCCAGCCGGTTGCCCGCCGTGTCGACGGCGAGCGCCGGGACGACGACCACGTCGGCCTGGGCGACGGCGTCGGCGCCGAGGGTGGGGCCGCCGGGCTCGGGCGGGCGGCCCGGGGCCCGTTCGCGCAGGGTCTCCCCGGGCTCGTAGGCGGCCCAGTCGCGGGCGAGGCCCTTGCCGAGCACGGGGAGCAGCACGCGGGTGCCGCGCCCGGCCAGGCGGTCGATCAGCACGTGGGTGCCCGGCTCGCCGGCGCGGGCGGCGTAGGTGGCGACGCAGCCGGCGGCCCGAACCTGCGCCACGGTGTCGAGGACGTCGGCGAACGCGGTCGCGGCGTCGGCCTGCCCCCGCGGCGGCCGGGCGCTACGGCGGGCGCGGATGGC
The DNA here is from genome assembly GCA_001592145.1 of Xylanimicrobium pachnodae JCM 13526 = NBRC 107786. Classification (GTDB taxonomy): domain Bacteria; phylum Actinomycetota; class Actinomycetes; order Actinomycetales; family Cellulomonadaceae; genus Xylanimonas; species Xylanimonas pachnodae. The sequence goes on from BCWJ01000005.1 coordinate 100,683, forward strand.
GCGGCGCAGCTCGTCCTTGGCCTCGGCCGGGTCGGCCAGGAGGCCCACCGGGTACGGCTGGTGTCCGATCGGATGTCTGGAGTCGCCAGTCATGGCGTCATTGTGTCAGTGTCCCCTCCAGATCCTTTGCGACGAACGGGACAGCGGGAGAGTGAACAGGGATGCCGAGGATGTGGCCGGTCGTTCTGCGCGACGCCGAACCGGGCGGCACCGTGACGCTGCGGCCGCTGCGCCGCAGCGACGCGCGGGAGTGGATGCGGCTGCGCGCGGACAACGCGGCCTGGCTCGAGCCGTGGGAGGCGACGACGCCCGGCGCGGGGCGGGGTACCACCACGTTCGCTGAGTACGTGCGCGTGCTGACCCGGCAGGCGCGCGCCGGGACCACCCTCCCGTTCGCGGTGGAGCACGCCGGCGAGCTCGCGGGACAGCTCACCGTGTCGTCCATCACCTACGGGTCACTGTGCTCGGCCTCGATCGGGTACTGGGTGTCGCGTCATGTGGCCGGCCGCGGGGTGATCCCCACGGCGGTGGCGCTGGCCACCGACTACTGCTTCCAGGTGCTGGGCCTGCACCGCATCGAGATCAACATCCGCCCGGAGAACGAGCGCAGCCTGCGTGTCGTGGCGAAGCTGGGGTTCCGCGACGAGGGCACACGTGCGCGGTACCTGCATATCCAGGGCGCCTGGCGCGATCACCGCACGTTCGCGCTCACGGCCGACGAGGTGCCCGACGGGCTGATGGGCCGTTGGCAGCGGCTGCGCTCCGGTGCCTGAGATGCCGGTCTTGAGGGACACGCCGACGGGTTTGCGGGCCGCTGACGGTTTGCTCCCCTAACGTCGTGGCGTGACGACCCCCGCGGCAGGCCTGGCAGCGCTCGCGCTGTTCGTCCTGGTGCTCGGATACTGGGTGCCGTTGCGGGTGCGCCAGCGCCAGGAGCTGGCCGAGTCCCGCACGGACGACCGGTTCTCGGCCGGCCTGCGCATCCTCGCCGTCGCCGCCCGGGGCCGGGTCCCGGCGGTCGCGACGGCAGGGGAGTCCGTGGACGCCTCGGGGCTGATGCTCGGCGGCGGGGACGGTCCCCCTGCGCTCGAGAGTCACCCTGCGCCGGAGGGTCGGCGCGCGTCCGTCGGCGGTGCGTCCGTCACCGATCTGCCCGTGGGTGGCGTCATGATGTCCGCCGCGTCCCCAGGCAGAGGGCCGACGGCGGAGCGCGCGATGGCGGAGCACCCGATGGCGGACCGCCCGACCGGGCACGCCACCCGGGCCGGGGGCGCGGGGGCTCGCTCGGCGGAGCACGTGGCCGCAGCGCTCCCGAACCACGGTGCCGCACACCGTGAGCTGCTCGCGGCACGCGCCCGGCGTGCGAGCCGCCGCCTGCGCGTCACGCTGCTGCTGGTCGCCGCCGTGGCGGCCACCGGGTCCGCCGCTGCCGCCGGGCTGCTGCCCGGGTGGGTGGTGCTGGCTCCTGCCGTGCTGCTGGCCCTGGTGCTCGTGCTCGGCCGGATCGCCGCCAACGCTGCCCGCCGCGCCGACGCGCGCTGGGCGGCCGAACGGCGTGCCGCCCAGCGTCGGGCCTTGCAGGCGCGCGCCCTCGCGGCGGGTGGCCCGCCCGCCCCGCGCAACCGGGCACGGGTCACCGGCCATGCCGTGCGGGGATCGTCCGCGATGACGCAGGCGCTGCGTCGCGTGGCTCCGCACGAGGTGGCGGGTGCCGACGGGTCGCGCGCCACCGGCGACATCGCCAGGAGGTCGGGCGGGGCCGCCCCTGAGGCGGTTGCCGTCGATGGTGCGGCCGCACCGGACGCGCAGGCGCACGAGCAGGACGGCGCGCAGGCGCACGGGCAGGACGGCGCGGTGGAGCGTGCTCCGGCCGACGGTGTGCGGGCGGACGGTGCTCCGGCCGGCGGTGTGGCCCGCGAAGCCGTCACGGAGGCGACGCGGACCGCGGCGTCGTCGGCCGCGTCGTCGTCGGCTGCATCGTCGTCGGCCGCATCGTCGTCCGCTGCACGAGCGTCGGCCGCGTCGTCGACCGGGACGCCGCTGGGAGCGTTTGCCGGTACGTCGGCGGGGAGGTCTGCAGGCGCAGCTGCGGGAACGCCGCTGGGTACGCCGTGGGAGGCGCGGCCCGTGCCGCTGCCCACCTACGTGACCAAGCCCGCGGCCCCGCGGCGCGAGCCGCGCCCCCTGACCGGGGCGACCCCGGTGGTGTCGACCGGGTGGACCAGCTCGACGTGGCAGCGTCTCGACGACCCGGGCGAGACCGTGGGCGAGGCGAACACGTCGTGGTCGCTCGGCACGCCCGCCGTGGAGGTGCCCGTGGCCCCGGAGCCGGCGACCGACGAGGCGCTGCGCGCCCCGGAGCCGCGCCCCGTCACCGAGACGCTGGGCCTCCCGCTGGAGCAGATCCTCGCCCGTCGGCGCGCTGCCGGCTGACCGGTGGTGGCCCTGACCGGCCGTGGTTACCGTGGCCTTAACGGAGCACGCACGGCGGGTCGAAGGGCAGGGGGAGCGGCCATGAGCGGCAACGGTGCCGAGCAGCCGGAGGTCGAGGTGGAGGTCACCGAGGTCGAGATCACCGAGGTCGAGATCACCACCGGGGCGGGCGTCGCCACGGAGCAGGAGAGCTTCGTCGAGCGCATGGAGAAGGCGGCGCGGGGCGTTCCCGGCGCGTTCCCGGTGGACGACCCCGACCAGACCGGCGAGGACCGCTTCGACGCGGGGTGAGGGCTGGACAGCCCCCGGGCGCGCGGTGCTAGCGTTGCGGCAGAGCACGGGAGTCCAGTGAGCTGGGCTGAGAGGGAGTACTCGAACTCCGACCGTCGAACCTGATCTGGATCATGCCAGCGCAGGGAGCGAACCTCAGGTAAGGGCAGGCAGTCGCCTGTCCACCTCCGTGCCGTGAGTGCAAGGAGGAGCCGTGAGCACCACTGCCAGCACCACCGCTGCCAGCACTACCGCTGCCAGGACACAAGGGACTCAGCCGGCCACGGAGGTCGCGGCCGATCCGATGCGCTTCGGCGTGGGGGCGCGCGTCACGGTCGCCGTCATGAGCGACCGCTACGTCTCGATCATCCTGGGTGCGCTGCGGCGTGCCGACGCGAGCGGGCTCGTGCTGGAGACGGGCGACGTCAGCACGTACGCGGGCGGCGGGGAGAACGACCTGCTGCGCTGGCTCACCGACGTGACCGCCGCGGTGGCCGAGTCGGGTGAGCACGCGTCGATCACCGTGCACCTGTCCCGTGGCTGCCCGGGGGAGGCCCGGTGCGACCTTCCGGGCGGAGCGGGTCCCCGCGCCGTCGAACCGCCGTCAGGCCGCACGATCGGCTACGTCGGCGCCGCCGAGTGGGCGCTGTACCCGCTGGCCGACGACGTGCGCGCCGGGGTGCGACCCGATCACATGCGGGACATCTATGCCGCCATCGAGACCGCTCAGGGTAACGGGACGTTCCGGGAGTCGGCGCACTTCGTCACACGCCTGGAGGGTGACCTAGGCACGATCCTGGAGACCGTGGTGCGCGGGTGGGCAGGCGTCGGCGCGTCCGTGCAGCACGTCACCAGCCACGTGACCCTGTCGATCAACAGCCCCAGCCCTGTCACTCGCGCAGGCACCGGCAACGGCACCGCTCGTGAGCACTGAGCTGGGGCGGCGCGCGCCGCGGCTCGCGCTGAAGGACGTGGTGCTCATGGTGACGCTCGGCGTCGTCTTCGGGTTCCTGTACTGGGTGTTCGTGCAGGCCTGGAACGGGCTGGCCGTGCTCATGGGCCCCGCCGGCGACCTGGCCCAGCACGTGCTGCTGGGCGCGTGGCTGCTGGCCGCGCCGGTCGCGGTGGCCGTCATCCGCCGCCCGCTGGTGGGGGTGATCGCCGAGGTGATCGCGGCCGTGGTCGAGGTGTTCTTCCTGGGCAGCCCGGTGGGGCCGCTGCTCCTGGTCGCGGCCGCGCTGCAGGGCATCGGCAGCGAGCTGCCGTTCGCGTTGGGCCGCTACCGGCACTTCGGGTGGGCACGCTACGCGGCGTCGGGCGCGGCGGGGGCCGCGCTCGTGTTCGTGTTCACTGCGTTCCGGGACGCCTGGTGGGGCACCGACCTGCTCACCGTCCGGCTGCTGGTCCAGGTGGCGTCCGGCGTGGTGCTGGGCGGCCTGCTCGCCAAGGTGCTGGTGGATGCGCTCGCCCGCACCGGGGCGGTGGACGGCTTCGCCATCGGCCGCGCGCAGGGCGTCATCCCCGGGAGGTACGAGCGCCGTGTCCGGTGACGGCACGGCTGGTGGCCCCGCGACCGGCGACCCCTCGACCGGCGACCCCGCACTGGTGGTCACCCGCGACCTGGAGGCCGTGTTCGCGTCGGGTGACGGCGTCGGCCCGCTCGACCTGGTGATCGCACCGGGGGAGCAGGTGCTGGTGCTGGGCCCCTCGGGTTCCGGCAAGTCCACGGCGCTGCACCTGCTGCACGGAGCCATCCCGCACACCATCGACGCGCAGGTCACCGGGGCGGTGCGCGTCGCCGGGCGCGACGTGCACCGCACGCCCGTCGCCGCGCTCGCCGACGTCGTCGGCGTCGTCGCGCAGGACCCCGAGACCGGGGTGTGCCTGCCCGACGTCGACGACGAGGTCGCCTTCGCGCTCGAGAACCTGGGGGCGCCGACGACGACGATCGACGACGCCGTGCCCCGCGCGCTCGACCTGGCGGGCGCACGGCACCTGGGCGGGCGCCGCACCGACGAGCTCTCCGGCGGCGAGCTGCAACGCGTGGCGCTCGCGGCCGCCGTCGCGGCGGGGCCGGCCCTGCTATTGCTCGACGAGCCGACCGCCATGCTCGACGCGGCGGGAGTGGCCAGCGTGCGGGAGGCCGTCGCGCGGGTTGCCCGGGGCGGCGCGGCGAGCGTGCTGGTGGAGCACCGGCTCGACGAGTACGCGGGCGACGCCGGGACCGCGGGGCTGCCCGCCCGGTGGGTGGTGCTCGACCGTGACGGGCGGGTGCGGGCCGATGGACCGTCTGCCCAGGTGCTCGCGGAGGCCGGCCGGGACCTGCTCGCCGACGGGTGCTGGCTGCCCGTCGACGCCGAGCTGGACGTGCTGTTCGGCAGCGCGGACCTCGACTCGCCGCAGGTGCGGGCCGGGATCGCCGAGCATGCCGGGCGGGTGCGCGAGCGCGCCGAGGAGCGGTCGCGACGGGCTGCGGTCGGGCCAGTGGGCGCGGGCGCTCTCGCGGGTGTGGGGGAGGGCGAGGTGCTGCAGGCGTGCGGCCTGGACGTCGCCCCGCTCGGCGCACCCCGGCCCACGCGGCGGCGCCCCGGGCGGGCCGTGCTGCGCGGCGTGGACCTCACGCTGCACCCCGGCGAGGTGGTGGCCGTCGTCGGCGAGAACGGTGGCGGCAAGACGAGCCTGCTCGCCACCCTGGCCGGGGTGCGGCCACCGCTCGCCGGGACGGTGCTGGGCCCGCGGCCGGGCCTCGTGTTCCAGAACCCGGAGCACCAGCTCACCCGCCTCACGGTGCGCGCGGAGATCGGCGCCGGGTTGCCGCCCGGCCCCGCGCGCGACGCCGCCGTCGACGACGCCCTGGACCGGTTGGGCCTGACCGACCTGGCCGAACGCAACCCGTTCCGCCTGTCCGGCGGGCAGAAGCGGCGCCTGTCCCTGGCCGCCGTCCTGGTGCACGACCGGCCCCACCTGCTCGCCGACGAACCCACGTTCGGCCTGGACCGGCACGGCACGATCGCCGCCGCGCGGGCGCTGGCCGCGCAGGCGCAGGCGGGCCGCGGGGTCCTGTTCACCAGCCACGACCTGCGCACCGTGGCCGCGTACGCCACGCGCGTCGTCGTCGTCGGCGACGGGCGGCTGCTCGCCGACGTCGACCCGCACACCCTGGTGCGCGACGACGCCCTGCTCACCGCCGCGCGGCTGCGGGTGCCGCGCCTGGTGCGTCACCTGGCCAGGTCCGCCCCCGGCGCCGCCACGTTGCGCACGGAGCTGCAGGGGCTCGACGACGCCGTGCTCGGGCTGTCCCAGACCGCGGGGGTGCTGCCATGACCGACACGCAGCCGACCGGCACGCAGCCGACCGGCACGCTCCTCGAACGCCGTAACCCCACCGTGAAGGTGGCCCTGCTGTGCGCGGTGTCCCTGACCACGCTGTTCCTGTTCGACCTGTCGGTGCTCGCCTGGCTGTGGGGCCTCGGCGTCGTCGGCGCGCTCGCGACCACCCGCCTCGGGGCGCGGCGCCTTGTCCTGGCGCACGCCCCGTTCGTGGCGTTCGGCGTCGGGCTCGTGGCCGTCAACGCGGTCACCCGGCCGGGCCCGGCGCTGGTCACGGTGCTGGGCATGGACGTCACCCGGGCGGGACTGGCCGTGGGGGCGGCGCTCGCGTTGCGCGCCCTGCTGATCGGCGTGGTCACGGTCGCGTTCCTGGCCTCCACGCCGCCGCGCGAGCTCATGGTGAGCCTGACCCGTCACGCCCGCCTCTCGCCGCGTTACGCCTACGCGCTGCTGGCCGCGCACCGGATGCTCACCGCCATGCCCCGGCGGTGGGCCACCATCCGGGCGGCGCAGGCGGTGCGCGGCTCGGGGCCCGCCCTGCCCGAGGCCGGCCGCGCCGTCGTCACCCTGCTGGTGGGCGCGATCCGCGGGGCGGAGCGCACGGCGCTGGCGCTCGAGTCGCGGGGGCTGGGGTCGGGGCCGCGCAGCGTGTGGCACGTGGTGCCCCTGACCTGGGCCGACGGCGTTTTCGCGGTAGTGGTCACGGGGGTGGCAGGGGCCGTGCTGGCGTTCGCCTAGGCCCCCTCGGTCACCGGCGTCGGCGCGCGGTGGCGGCCCAGGGCCGCGACGACCACCACCAGGACGACGGCGCCGAGCGCGTTGATGGCCTCGAACCCGCCGACCGCGAGCACCGGGCCGGCCACGGCAGCGGCGGCCGCCCCGGCGTAGTTCATCGTCGCGTCCGCGGCGCCCTGCAGGGACACGCGGACCGCCGGGTCGGGGGTCGCGGCGATCATGGCGGACCCGGCCAGCGTGGTGGCCGACCAGCCCAGACCCAGCAGGAACAGCGCCGCCGCCGTGAGCGGTCCCGTGTCACCGCCCGCCACCGCGAAGCCGAGGCCCAGCGCGCCCACGAACAGGCCCACCCCCACCCATGCCGTGCGCGCTGCGCCCACCCGGTCCGTCAGCCAGCCGAACACCGGGCTGAGCGCGTACATGCCCAGCGTGTGCAGGCTGATCACCAGGCCCACCAGCTTCAAGGTCATGCCGTGGTGCTGCATGTGCAGCGGCGTCATCACCATGACCGCGACCATGATCGCGTGCCCGCCCGCCACCGCGACCACGCCGGTGCGCGCGGCGGGCTCACGTCCTGCCCAGCGCAGCGCCGCCAGCGCCCCCACCGGGCGGGCACCGCGACCGCGTGCGGCGTCGTCGTCGGCGCGGAACCGCGGATACGCGACGACGACGACGAGCCCCGCCAGCGCGAAACCGACCAGTGAGAACAGGTACGGACCCGCGAGCGTGGGCAGGCCCAGGTGCTTGCCCAGGCGGTCGCCGGGGTCGGTCAGGTTGGGGCCCAGCACGGTGCCCACCGTCGTCGCCCAGATGACCAACGACATCGCACGCCCGCGGCGGGCGGGGGCGACGTGGTCCGTCGCGGCGTACCGCGACTGGAGGTTGGTGGCCTGCGCCACGCCGAACAGCGCCAGCCCCGCGAGCAGGATCGGCAGGCTGTTGCGCGCCGCACCCCACAGGATCACCCCGGCGCCCACCACCGCCACCGCGTACCCGATCCCGAGCGACCAGCGCCGCCCGCGCGTCGCCGCCAACCGCGCCAACGGCACCGCGACCAGACCCGCACCCAGCACGCCCGCCGCCTGCCCCACCCCGGCAGCCGCGGTGCCCCCGGCCCGCTCGATCACCAGCCCGCCGACGGCGAAGCCCGACGCGACGCCCACCCCGCCCAGCAGGTTGCTGAGCGTCAGGGCGGTCAAGGCGCGGCCGAGGGCGGTGCGTGCGGTGGTGGTGGCGGTGCGGGGCATGGGCCTGCCTTCGGGGTCGGTCGGGTGTCGCGCGAGGTCTGAGAGTCTCTTCTCCGTGACCATCATTCGGCATGCGGCGCCCGTCCGGTTCCCGAGTCCGGCCCCGTGAGAGCTCGCCCGGAGGCTCACCTGCGCCCGGCGCGACCGAGGGCCTCGACGCCGGGGCCAAGCGCGCCCTCGCATGAACGCGTGCCCGTTCCCCGACGCGTCCTGCGCAGCGACGATCCCGCCGCGGCGGCCCTGCTCGACGGCGGGTGGAAGGTCATCGCCCGGTCCTGGGGGGCCGGGCTGAGGTCGAGCAGCATCGACGTGTCACGCACCGCCGCCGCGACCGTCGTCGGCGGGATCGACGTCCGCGAGCTCACGCCCGACGACGTCGTCGCCGCGCTTGCCCTCGACGCCGCGACCCTTGACGACTATCCCGGCGACATCGCCACGGCGCACACGCCGCTGACGGCGCGAACCGCGACGCCGCGCCCCGAACGGCGCGCCTGGGGTGCGTTCGCCGGGACTGAGCTCCTGGCCATGACCTACGTCGACGTCGCAGGCGAGGCAGCGAACCGGGCCCTGGGGTACGAGCTCGACGAGGAGTGGTGGACGCTCGCTGCACCCCGTCGACCGGGTGACGGGTCCGATGAACCCGCCTGAGTCCGACGCCGCGATGCCAGACGATGGCGAGGAGCCGGCTCCCCTCCGGCGCGGCTCGAACCTCCCGCTCCGCGCGGGCGCGCTCACCTTGACGGGGTGCCCGCGTCCCTGCTGAGGTCGAGCTGCTGCACCGCCTACGCGTCGCGCATGAGCACCACGGGAAGGACGGCGCCGGTCAGGCTCCGGCGGTCCTCGTGACCGACGACGGTCAGGCCGAGGTGCTCGTAGATCGCGATATTGCGCGTCTCGGCGGCACGGACGCGGCACGACAGCCCGCGCAGCCCCATCTCCCGGGCTGCACCCCGCAGCGCCTGGACGAGCGTGGACGCCAGTCCACGGCCGCGCGCCGTGGGCAAGATCGCAAGCCGGCCGAAGTACAGAGTTCCGTCGCTGGCGGTCTGATACTTGACCATCGCGACCGCCTCACCGTCGGTGCGGGCGATGGCCAGCCGGGTCCCGTCCCGCATCTCGTTGCGCAGCGAGCGGGGTGTCTCGAACATGGCGCCTGACGCCTCACCCCGAGCGCTGTACTCCGCGAACGCGCTGTGCATGACGGTGATCGCTGCGTCGACGTGCTCCGTTCCCACGTTCAGGTCGATCTCGATCGGGGCGTTGCCGACGTCCGTACTCACGGGCGGAGAGAGTACCCGCCGGTCCTGCGCCGCGCTCGGCGCCCTCCGGCTACGCGAAAGGGCCGCTGACCTGCGTCAGCGACCCTTCCAGTGGTGGAGCTAGGGGGATTCGAACCCCCGACCTTCTCCTGAGGGTTCACATCCCAGGCTCATGCCTGAGGGGACGTCTCTCGCGCCGGGTCGGCATGACGGCAACCAGCGGGAACGCTGGAAATCAGCCAATCCTGAACGCTTGAATCCATCGTTCCACACGCTGGCGCCCGTGGGCTCTCATCGTCGGCCGCTAGCCGGGAACGCGCGTGCGACGGCGTACGCGGACGACCATCGCGTACGTAATGCGTACGTCAGGGGGGCACCTTCTGCAACACCGGGCGTTGCAGTAGTAGTGAGTACATCGTGCCGGGGCCTGCGTGTGGTCAGGCGACACGTGGGGCCAGATCACGCGACAAGGACCCGCTGGCCGGCTCGGTCGGTCCGGCCAGCGGCCAGACAGGGCCTCCATGCGCAACCTGCAAGACCTGGGAGGCGGACTCGGTGACTATCGCCCGACACAGTTCATCATCGAGCGCCCTCGCGTCGACAGACGCGAGGCGCCGCTGGAGCCCGGGCGGCCGCGTCGCGAACCAGGACGCGACGGTGGGGGAACCCAAACGGCTGCGCCTGCGCACGTTCACGATTCCCGCCACGATCGCCCGCCGAGCCGGTGCCCGCGTGCTGCGACGCCAGCCGGCGTGAATAGTTTGCGCATCCGGTCCACGTCGGCGAACCGCAGCCGCACGCCGGGGAGTTCGGCGATCCAGGCGCCGTCGCGGACCCAGTCGTGCGCGTCGCGGGCGGGCCTCCACGCGTTCGCCTCGTCGACGTCTTTGAGCAGGTCAGGGAATGGTCCAACAGGACGAACCCGAAGGAGTAGCCGAGCCGCTGCGGGGCGGGAAACTCGATGAGCCTGTGGGCGGACCTGGCCCCGTCGGCGCGGATCAGCGCCTGCGCGATGCCCGGCTGCGGCCGCGGCGTGATCGGGCGGCGGAGCCGGCGCCTGCTTGATGACGGCGAGGTGGTCGCCACCCGTGTGCTGCCGGCGTTGCCCGGGCGCGGCAGCATCGCCAGCGGTTCCCCGGTGCCGTCCCGGCCGTGGGCGACGAACGCGGCAAGCGGGTGGAAGCCGAACCCGCGTCTGAACGTCGGGCGCGCGTTCAGATTCTGCGAGTGCGCCATCACCAGCCTGGCGTACCGTCGATGACCAGCGGCGACCTCGCCTCAGCGTCGTGGTCCGGGGCGTGCTCACCGGCCAGCGCCTACGCCGGCGCACGAGTGTGGGCGCGAGCAGTATCGATCGCCGTTAGCACCGCATCGGCCTGTGCCGCCAGGGCCGCGATGGTGCGCGAGATCTTCGGATCCGACGCGACCGGGCCGTAGAGCGCGGGCTCAGGCCGCACCTGGGCGACGTCGGCCAGGCAGTCGCCGCCGAGTGGCGAGCGTCATGGCCAGCTCGGTGACCACCTTCGCTGGTTCGTGCCTGGCGAGCGGCTTACATCACCCTGCCAGCGACTTGCTCGACGCGGCGTCCAGCCCGGCCGCGCGAATCGTCTCAGCGGCACCCCGCCGGCGTTGCCCACCGGGCCCGCGGGCCGGACATCACAGTTCACGCGCGGGTAGAACCCTCTACGCTTACGCACCTGAAGACGTGCTCCATGGTCGACCACTATCCGGACGCCCTCAACGGTGAAAGCCTGAGGACTATCGCCCCTTGCGGTTCCTGCGCAGGTCCGCCATCAGGCGCTCGTCAGACCGGAGGATCTGGAAGGCGCGCACGGGAGAGTGCACGAACGCGGCATGGAGCCGGTCATCAACTGCGGTCGGTGCGACGCCAAGGGTCTCGATGATGCCGAGAGCGGTGTCGGCGACGTAGGCCCACTGGAGCGCTGTCTGCGTCTTCGCGGGTCGCAGCCATGCCTCGTTCCCTGCGACGTGGAGTGCCGACACACGTTCGCGGACCCGGTCAGCGGTGCCCTCGCCCAGCACCGCGGACGCCAGGGTCATGCCGAGCAGCGTGGCAACCAGCGGAAGTTCCTCCCAGCCCGCTGCCTTGCCGCGCAGTGCCTCCGGCCACTCGACGGCGCTGTGAGCGCGCGTTGCCGTCGACAGCAGCGCGACGAGATCGCGGATCCGCGACTGCGACTTCATCGCATCGCCGCGTGCCGTCGCCCTGTCGAGGAACGAGTCGATGTGGCGTGCAGTCGATAACTTGCGGACTGTCCCGTTGCTGTCCACGGGGTCGGTCAGGACGAGCGACGAGAGCCAGGAGACGACCTTCGTGCGCTTGAACCGTTCGGTGCTGACACCGCACGACCCGATGTAGCTACCGACGGCGCGAACCTCGACCTCGACAGGTGTGAGGAACGGCGCGGTGACCTCGAAGCCCGGCCCATCCCCGGCGACGGTCGCGAAGGCCCTCATGACGTCGAGCTCGTGATAGACCGCGTTGCGGATCTCCTCCGCGTTGAGGTGCTTCCCCTGCTTGTTGTAGAGGTTGAAGACCTCGTGCACCTGCCGCGGGGTTGCCTCGAGGTACTCGATGATGGGCACCTTGTAGTCGGTGGCGCCCTCGAACACGTCGAAGACGCTCGCCTCACCGCCGCCGACGAGGACGATCTCGTCCTCGATCTCGTGGAAGAAGCGTCCGGCCATCCGACTGAGCTCCGTGCCCTCCCCGAAGTCCTTCGCGAGCGGGAAGGGGAAGTAGAGCAGGCGTTCGGTTGCCAGGGTCAGGGTGTCACCGGTCGCATCCTTCCAGGCACGACGGAAGGCTGGGTAGTCCTTCTGGAAGAGGTGCTGAAGATCGTGGCCCGGGCGTGCGAGATCCGCATCGCGCACCGCGCGCAACGCGCTCGGGTGCTTGCCCACGAAGCGGAGGATCGACGTCAGGCGCTGCTTGCCGTCGACGACCTCGTAGGGGGACGACGCGATCGAGTCGGGTCGGAGCACGATGATCGACGGCAGAGGGATGCCGCGCAGGATGGACTCGATCAGCAACTGCGCGTCCTTGGTCGGCCACACGTCACCCCGCTGGTATGTCGGGTTGAGATCCAGCTTCTCGCGCTCCGCCTTCATCACGAAGTCCCGGATGGTCCAGGTGTCAGCCTTCGCCCGTATCGGCTCACGACTGGAGGCGACCGTCGCCTCGTCCCATGCGTCATACCAACGTTCTGAGGCGGCCTTCGGGGTGGACTCCTCGATGTCTCCGAGATACCGCTCGCGAAGCGCGACAGCACGCTCCACCCGCTCAAGAAGGTGCTCGAGACCCTGCACGGTCAGGCCGATGCTGTTGGTCTCGACGTTGCCCGCAAGCCCTCCCTTGCCCAGGCCGGAGAAGAGGTCTCGCAGGACCTCCTTGGTGCTGAGGTAGCTCTCGATCCGCTGGTCGAGACGCAACCAGTCCTGGACGAGTTCGAGGTAGTCGACCCAGGCCTCGCTGCCAAGGTCGACGTCCGACGACTCGAACGCGCGCGCGACGGCCACACCCTCCGGCGTCGCTGACGGCTGCGACAGGGCAGCGAGCCCCTGGGCCAGCGCGATCTCCAGGGTCTGGCGGTCGGCGTCGACCGCCTTAAGGGTTGACATCAAGTTGCTCCTCGCACTCGTCCCGCGGACCCGCGCCAGAGTAGCTCCGGTCACCGACAGGTCGTGCGTGGCCACGGGTGAAAAGGTGCCGCGAACTACAAGGTTGTCGGTGGTCCCTCACATAATGACCATGCATCCAAAGGAGGTTGACGCACGTGCGCGCGAGCAGGGCCGATCTGCAGGAGTACGTCCGCTGGAATGACGTCGTCGCGGACGTCCTCTTTCCCGTGCGAGACGAACCGTCCCCGGCATACCTCGACGTGGAGGAGCATGAGATCGCCGAGATCGGCGAGCGGCTCAACGTCGACGCCAAGGACGTCGTAGACGGGCTCGTCGACGTCGTCGGGCGCACGGTGGACCGCGACTCCTACCGCGACGGGTTCCGTCTCCATCTCGAGCGGGTGAAGACCTGGCGCGAGCGCAAGACCACCGACATATACCCTTCGGTCGCGACCCTCGCCGTCTTCTCGCTCGCCGCGGAGCGCATGTCTGCCGGGGGCGGCATGGCCTCGAGCAACTACTACGGGCGGCTCCACGACCTGCTCGGCGGTGACAAGGACCGGCTGAGCCGCGGATACATGCGCGTCGCGGAGCCGCTCTGGGCGGGGCTGAACCTCTGGCTCACGACGCTCGGTGGCCGTCGCGGCACTCCGACCGCCTTTGCGCTCGGCAAGCGATACATCGGGCTGCCGCTCTCGCAGGCCCTCGTCCGTGAGGCTGACCGGCGCAAGCTGGAGCGGTTCTTCGCCGAGTTCGACTTCGCACCGCGCTCAGAGGTCCCCCCGACCGAGCTCGAACCGCTGCTCGGTGTGTGGCTCTCCGACGAGCAGCGACGGCACTCGCACCTCGGCAGGCTTTGGGCGCAGTCGACGCTGCGAGAGCGCATCGCTGGGGTGGCGTCGGTCGAGCTCCAGTCCTGGAACGGCCTGGACGAGTCCGAGGAGGCTGGCACGACTCCGCGCGGCCGCGCGCTGCTCGGCCTCCAGTTCCGCGGGTTCCCCCAGCGCAGGGCGCTGGTCTTCCCGTACTTCTTCCTGAGCGAGTCGGGAGCGGCTCGCACTGCCAGCCTCGCGACGCCCGACGGCAGTCGCCCCGTGCTCCTCGTCCCCTCGCTCGACCTCCAGGGTGCGATGTCGCTGGACGCCCCGGAGGAGATCGACCCAGCCGACTTCCTCGAGGGCGTTCTCCAGGTGGAGGACGAGCGCAGCGGGCAGGTTGTGCACCCACCGCGGGCGATGCTCGTCTTCCGCAAGGACGAGCTCTCGAACATCTGGCTCGAGACGCGTCAGGTCCTGATGGGCGACGACGTCGTCGTCCTCGCCGCCGATCGCACTGTCGCCACCGTGCGGACTCTGCTGCGCGAGATCGCGCGGCCCGGCTGGACCGCGGACTCAGCCCGGGCAGGGATCCCCGCAGGCTGGACGCTCTTCGAGAACGTCGAGGTCTTCGGGCGTCCGTCGACCGCGACCGAGAAACTGAACCAGGACTTCCATGCGCTTGTCCCGCTGACAAGCAGCCAGCTCAAGCTCTCGGGTGGGTTCGCACTCCCTGGAGCGTCGCGCAGCCGCTGGCACGCCAGCCGTGCCCCTGAGGTCCGTGCGATGCACGACGGCGGCCCGTTCAAGGTCTGCCTCCTTGACCTGGACGTCGAGGCGACCCAGGACGACGACCGGCTTCTCGATTCATGGTCGGACGACGGCAGCGGTTCGGTGCTCGTCGACCTCGGCACGCAGGAGCTCCAGGACGGTCACTACGCGCTCGAGATGCGCGCCGGCGACAGGACGGTCGCCAGGCGGGAGTTCACGCTGCACTCGGCGGACGACCATGACGCGGACCAGTGGTCGCGGCACGAGACGATCGTGCACTCGCTCGATCGACCGTTGGCCGCTCTTGGGGCCGCCGCGTCTTTTGATGAAGGGGCGTGCATCGTCCAGGGCGTCGTCATCGCGTCCGACGATCTGCCACAGGCCGCCGCCGTGACGCCGGCTGACCGACCGTGGTGGATCCCCGCCAGCGACGCGGTTCGCCCACCGTCGGTGGCACTGCACAAGCCAGACCCGAACTCGTGCCTGTACACCGGCAGGCACAGGCTCGAGCTGCCGGTTGCGATGAGCGACAACGCGCGCGAAACCGTCACCGGGACGTGCTCCTACTGCGGGACGAAGAAGCGGTTCTCCGCAAACTTCTACCGGAACCGGTTGGCCTTCGAGCGGAAGAAACAGGCAGTCTCGGCTGACCGCAGCGCGATCGACGTCTCGATGCTGCCACCCGTCGTCACTGGTTCGGCATCCGCGACCGACGACTGGGACGTTGCCCTGGACGCGCTGCGTTTCCTCGGCGGCGGCCCGTTCTCGGCCCTTGAGCGCGTGGCACGTCAGATCGACGCGAGCAGCCTCTTCGTCGCCGACTTCGTGACGACGCTCGAGGCGCTCGGGCACATCGAGGTGCGGCGGGCCGCGGACACGCTGCAGCCCGAGGCGTGGGAGATCGCGCCGACCGCGATCGTCGACACCGGCGCGGCGCGGGTGCTCACCGGATTCTGGACCGAGTCGCTGATCACCGAAGCGATGAAGTCGTGCGCAGAGCACGGACGCACCCTGGTGGCGCGCCCGTACGAGAGCGGCCTGAGCCGCTTCTCGACCGACGCGACGAGCGACGAGCTCGCGGAGTGGCTCGATGTCGAAGGGGTCCTCCTTCCTGGGCGCACCGGCCACACGATCGCGTCGTTCCTGCCGAGGCTCAGCGAGGTGGTCGCCGCCCTCCCACGCACGCCCGCCCCGACGATGACAGACCTTCAGTGGTTCGACCCCGCTCGTGCCGCGTGGGTCGATGCGGTCGGCGCCGACTCGCCAGGTGCGTTCCGCATCGGGCGCTATGCAGCCAAGTACTTCGTGCGTACCGACACGGACCTCGCGTGCGGCACGCTCGCCCGGGCGTCGGTGTCGTTGGCTAAGCACTTTGCCGCAGCGACGCTGACCGGCCGGTCGCTGCTCGCCTATGCGAGCCGCGCACGCACGCTCGTGGTGCCCCTCGGAGCCCTCCTGCCCGGCATGTACGAGCGTGCGGTCGTCCTCGACTCCGGTATTCCCGCGCAGAAGGTCCGTGGACAGCACGTGTACCGCGACGTGAGCGAAGACGTCGCGGCCCGGATCGCCTACCTCCTCGAGAACTGAGCACCATGACGACGACAGCGCCGAACCCGCTCTCCGTGGGCCGTGCGATCAACGAGACCGTCCTGCGCTACATCGACACCGCGTTCTATCTGCGCGACGACGGTCTGCGCCGTGAGCGGCGCCGGCTCCTGCTCGACGACGCACGGCTGATGCCCGACCCGTTGCTAGAGCCCGTGCTCCCCTACGACGGTGTCGCCGACGCCGTCGAGGCTTGCGTAGGCGTCGGGATGACCGTGGCAGAGGCAGAGTGGCTCGTCCACGGACTGTTCGGGACGAGCCCTGGAGACGACGTGAGGCTTCGGCGTCACCAGGCGGAGGCGCTTGCCACCGCACTGGCATCGGAGGGGCCGATGAACCCGGTGGTCACCTCGGGCACCGGTTCCGGCAAGACGGAGTCATTCCTCCTGCCGGTCCTCGCCCGTCTGCTCATGGAGGCGCGGAAGTGGGGGCCGGCCATCAGCGCGCACCACTGGTGGGAGGGGGACTACTGGTCGCCCGTCCGGGCCCGCGAGACACGTCCGTCGGCGGTGCGGACCATGGTTCTGTACCCGACGAACGCACTCGTCGAGGACCAGATGTCCCGCCTTCGTCGGACTGCACGGCGGATCGCCGATCTCGGCGGTCCCGCGCTGTGGTTCGGCCGCTACACCTCTGCGGCCCCCGGCGGCACACGACTCCCGTCTACGACTCGCAAGGACGAGAAGGTCACGGACGTCGGCCGCGATCTGCGCCTCCTGGTGAAGGAGTACGAGGCACTCGCGTCGAACCCCGAGGTTCGCGACTATCTCTCCGACCCCCGCCGCGTCGAGCTCATCACGCGCTGGGACATGATCTCGAACCCGCCAGACATCCTGGTCACCAACTACTCGATGCTCAACGTGATGCTGATGCGTCGCCTCGAAGAGCCGATCTTCGACCAGACCCGCGCGTGGCTCGCATCCGACCCGCAAAACGTCTTCACGCTTGTCGTGGACGAGCTCCACCTGTATCGCGGGACGCAGGGTTCCGAGGTGGCGCTCATCCTCCGCAACCTTTTGATGCGCCTGGGACTCGAACCGGAGTCGCCCCAGGTGCGGGTCATCGGCACGAGCGCCTCGCTCGACGGCGACCGCTCCGAGTACCTTGAGCGCTTCTTCGGCATCCCGCGCTCCACTTTCAGGCGGATCACCGGCGAGACCCGGCCCGTGCTTGCGGACCTGCCTGTGGCGGCGACCTCCATCGGCACCATGGACGCCGAGGCGCTGAGCAACATCCTGGCCGAAGCATGCCGAGACGAGCACGGCGTGATCAGGGCGACTGACCTGGAGACCATCGGCCGTCGAGCGTTTGGGCCGTCGTCGACACTCAGCGACGTCGAGCGGGCACTCCGGGCGATCGCCGATGCTCCGGACGGTTCCGGCATCCCGTTCCGCGCCCATTACTTCATGCGGACGATGCGCGGCATGTGGGCCTGTTCGAACCCTCGGTGCACGGAGATCGCGCAGGACGAGGCGAGGGAGCAACCCGGCATCGGCCGACTTTTCGCGCGTCCGGTGCACCAATGCCGGTGCGGCGCACGTGTACTTGAGCTGATCTACTGCGGCAAGTGCGGCGACGCAAGCCTGGGTGGCCATGTCGTCGCGAGCGGTAGCGGCGGGCACTTCCTCGGCATCGACCCCGCCGACAGCGAGCTGGATCGGCCAAAGTTCCTGTTCGAGCGGCGGAACGACGAGTACCGCTGGTACTCGCCGTCGTCGGACGGCGTCGGTACGCAGTGGTCGCACGGCGGCCCGCGCAAGGACGTCACCTTCCAGTTCTCGCGCGCGTCCTTCGACCCGATGAGCGGCTTCCTGCAGCCCGACGCCAGCCGGTCAGCAACGGGTACGCTGCTAATGGCTAAGAACTCGGACGACGAGTTCCGACCTCCGGCCCTTCCCTCGCACTGCCCCAGGTGCCTCCACACGCGCCGTCAGACTGAGTTCAAGCGCGGGCGCGTCGCTTCGGCGTTGCGCGCCCACACCCAAGGCGCCACCCAGGCGACGCAGCTGCTCGTCGCCGAGATCTTCCGCGAACTAGGAGACGAGCAGGGCACCAGCCGGACCATCGTCTTCACCGACTCGCGAGACGACGCCGCTCGCATGTCCGTCGGGCTCTCGATGAACCACTACAACGACCTCGTGAGACAGGAGGTGGACCAGGCGCTGTCTGCCCCTGTCGAGGACGCCGGGCTCATCCTCCGCGAGGGTGTCGCCGGTCGTCTTCCGGCCGACCTCGCCTCCCGGTTCGGTGAGCTCGCTGCGGCCAACCCGCTGCTCCTGGCTGCCTATGCCGCGATCAACGGCGGATACGGCACCCCAGAGCAGAAGGCTGCAGTCGAGGAGTTCGAGGCTCGAGTGGCGGCAGACCGCTCGCGCGCATGGACGAACCTCGTGCGGCACCTCGCCCGTCAGCTCGTCGCGCTGGGAGTGCCGCCGGGCGGCCCGAGGGCCTCGCGGCTCACGCTCGGGGACAGCCGGACCCCGTGGTTCCACGCGTTCGAGCCGCCGAGCCCGAACCTCTGGATCCCGATCACTGATGCGACGGACCGCCTCGAGTATCAGAAGCGGTTCCATGCGTACATGGCGACGTCGGTCGCCGAGGTCCTCGCCGGGGCGTCACGGAACTCCCGCGACGCCGAGGACAACCTCGTCGCGGCTGTCGTCCCAAGAGCCCTTGCAGACGACCTCGACGGCCTCCGGTCGACAGCCCTTCGCTCGGCCATACGCATCTTACTGTCGAGCGGTCGCTGGGCTCCTCAGGACGCGGACGCCGCGTCGCGCGCGTCGCTTCTCCCACGTGATGTCACGAACTACCTCGGGCGAGCAGCGATCAGGCTCGGGGTCGCGGCGGAGGAGCTCGAGGCCGACTTCCAGCGGGTACTCGACCCGATGCTCGTCGGCAGCGTCGTCGATCTCGCCGCTGCTGACGTGCCACTTCTCGTGATTCCAGGCGGCGAGGCCGTGTGGGTCTGTGAGCGGTGCGGGCAGCGCCACCTCCACGAGTCGGCGCGGACCTGCATCCGGAACGGATGCGACGGCGAGCTGGCGCAACGGGCTCTGGGTGACGTTCGTGAAGAGGACTACTATGCGTGGCTCTCGACGCAGCGGCCGCAAAGGCTCGCCGTCGCAGAGCTCACCGGCCAGACACGACCGCCGGAAGAGCAGCGCCGCAGGCAGCGCGTGTTCCGAGGCGCGCTGAAGCCAGCGCCGATCGAGAACCCGCTGACCTCACCGTTAGACGTCCTCTCCGTCACCACGACGATGGAGGTCGGCGTCGACATCGGGTCGCTGCGCTCGACGGTGATGGGAAACATGCCGCCCAAGCGGTTCAACTACCAGCAGCGTGTCGGCCGCGCGGGACGCAAGGGGCAGGCATTCTCGTTCGCCGCCACGCTGTGCCGCGACCGGTCGCACGACGACTACTACTTCGCCAACCCCGCACGCATCACGGGCGACCCGCCCCCGCAGCCATTCCTCGACACGAACCGCCCCAAGATCCTCAAGCGGGTCGCGGCGGCTGAGCTCATGCGCCGTGCATTTCGATCGGTCCCAACGCCGCCGAAGCTGCTCCGTGAGAGCGTCCACGGCGCATTCGGCCGAGCGGACGGCTGGACCCAGGGGTCAGACCAGGGCGTCCCTCCCATGCGCTACGTCGTCGAGACGTGGCTGCTGAATGCTCCCGACGTCGAGCACGTCGTCCGCCGGCTCGCGGCCCACACGGGCGTTCCGAAGCAGGTGGTCGACGAGATCGTCGAGTGGGCGCGCGACGGCCTCGTACTCGACGTCGACGACGTGGTCGACTCGCCGGTCTTCACCCAGACTGCCCTGAGCGAGCGGCTGGCGAACGCTGGCATTCTTCCGATGTTCGGCTTCCCGACTCGCGTGCGGACTCTCTACCGGACGGGTGCCGACAACAGGCTCACGGACGAAGAGATCAGCGACCGTCCGCTCGACCAGGCGGTGTCCCTGTTCGCACCCGGTGCAGAGGTCGTCAGCGACGGGTGGGTCTACACGGTGAACGGCTTTGCCTCGGTGTACCGGGACGCGCGCGGCAACGTCCGGACTACTGATCCGCTGCACTCGTCGTTCGTGCTCGAGCGCTGCCCTGTCTGCGGGTCGTCGACGATCGGCGCGACCGGTCCGGGCAGCAGATCAGACAGGGGGGAACAGCCCAAGTGCCGGGTGTGCTCGGAGAACGTCGTGCCGATGACCGTCTACCAGCCGGAGGGCTTCCGGACGCACCCGAAGGCGAAGGACGGCGACCTGAGCGACACCCAGGTGCCGACGGCGTCCCGGCCGGTGCTCGAGTGGACGGACCTCGGCGGCAAGCGGCCGGCGCGCTCCGGTGCGATGGACATCTGGCGCCTGGAGGACGCCAACCTTGTCACGGTCAACGACAACCGTCGCGCGCAGTTCGAGCTCTACCGTCATAGCGACCACTCGGTCATCGTCCCCACGATCGAGACTGACAGCATCACGATGCCGAAGATCGGCCAAGGTGCGATCGGTGACATCCGGACCACGGACGCTGCCCTGCTGCTCGTGCGCACGGACCGCGTGCCGAGCCAGGTTATCCCGACAGACGGCGCCGACTGCCCGTCCGGACCCGCGGCGATCATCTCCTTCGCGGAGGCGCTGCGCCGCGGCGCCCAGGCCGAGCTGGACATCGACCCTGACGAGCTCACCGTCGGGCTGCAGCCTCGCCGGCACGACAACGGCACGAGGACGGCCGCCGTGTACATCGCGGACACCCTCGAGAACGGTGCAGGGTACGCGCTCGAACTCGCCGGCCCGCGGATGGATGACGTCGTCAAGCAGATCGCGTTCGGTGCGGGAGAACGCTGGTCGGCCCGTTCGCACGTCGAGTGCGACTCGTCCTGCCCCGACTGCATCCGCTCGTGGGACAACCGCCACCTGCACCCCGTGCTCGACTGGCGTCTCGCTCTCGACGTCGCCGAGCTCGCTCTGAACCGGGACCTCACGGTCGGCAGGTGGTTCGACCTGGTACCCGCGGCGATCGCCGCGTTTGAGGCCGGCTTCCGTGCGATGTTCGAGAAGCACTACCGGGTCGAACAGATCCACGGTGTGCACGTGCTCGTCCACGGCTCCCGGGCGGCCATCGTCGGCCATCCGCTCTGGAGCCGACGTCCCGAACACCACAACGACGTCCAGCGCGCGGTCGCCGAAGCGGTGAGCGCTAACGCGTGGACGGCGACCTGGACAGACGCTAGAACGCTGCGCAACCGCGGGGTGCTCGTGGCGCGGGCCTTGGCGGACGGCTTCATCGACTGACGATCGGGCCACCTTCGGGCGCTCCGACGAACAGCGCGGCTGAACACCACGACGATGCTCGACCTGGCCTTCGGGCACGGCACGTGTTCTCGCGCTGGGAGCCTCCATTCTGCCACCATGGGAGGAACGAACGAGTCCACGACGCGACGGGCACTTCATGGCGAACGAGTTCCGCGAGGCCGACTATCTTGACCTGTCGTCGGCCGCTGCCCGTTCGCAGTGGCGGAGCATCGCCGCACGTTCGTATGCACCCGAAGGCAAGCGTCAGGTCACCTTCCTGCCAGTCGAAGCCCTCCTCTGCCTGTCCGCCATGTACCTCGTGGACCACAGCCGGTTTGGGAGCACCTCGGCGGCTCGTGCTCCGGAGCCGGTTCAGGCGCTCGCGCGTCTGTTCAAGCGGCCACCGTCGAGCGTCCTCGCCAAGATGGCCAACCTAGATGGCACGCGTTCCCATGGCGGGCGCTGGGACCTGATCGCCGGGGCGAAACTGCGCTCTGATTCCGTTCGAATGACTGCGACATACCGGACGATCCTCGACGCAGCACGCGCCGAGGGGGTCGATTCCACCGAACTGCCAGACTTCCTTGCGCTCGAGAACGCTGGTGAACTCGTCATGCTGGGCCAAGAAGAGCTCGATCGCGACGCTGTCGACTCCGTCGTCGAGACCGAGCTCGCAAGGTGGCGCGCGCGGCAGGACGACATCTCGGAGCAGGACACCGTTCGGCTGTTGCTCTCACACGTTCGGGTAGGACAGCACCGATTCGCGGGGGACGTCTTGGCTAACTGCGGACGCGCATGCGTCTTCTGCGGCTTCCAGTTGCCGCCGGACAGGGGGCCATCGCTCCTTCGCGCCAGCCACATCAAGCCTTGGCGCGACTCGCAAAACAAGGAGCGGCTCGATGTCCGCAATGGCATCGCGGCGTGCCCTACCCATGATGCTGCGTTCGATGTCGGACTCTTGACCATCGACCCCGATCTGGTCGTACACCGGTCGCCGCGGCTTGAGGCGTCGATGAGCAGAAACGCGGCCGTCCGCCGATTCTTCGGCGAGGACGCGATCGGCTCGACGCTGCGGCTGCCTGTGAGGTCAGTTGCTCCGTTGCCAGTCTTCATCAACTGGCATATGGATCACGTCTACGTCGCTTGAGACGCGCCTACAGACCGCTGCCTGACGAATGCCAGCACACGCTCGGTCGCTCCGGCCGGAGTCTCGTGCTCCCAGACTCGTACGACGGTCCAGCCCAGCTCCGTGAGCAGACGCTCCGTGTCGCTGTCTCGCGCGCGGTTTGCCGCAAGCTTGACGCTCCACCACTCGCTGTTCGCCCGTGGGTGCGTGCCATGCTCGGGCCCACACTGGTCGAACGGGGTCCCTCGCCCAACGCTGATGCGGGCCCACCTCAATTCACGTGCGGCATGACTCCAGCGGACCTGCCCACCATGGACTGCCAGTCTGAGCCGAGCCCGTCGATCTGCTTGAGTCATGTCCTAGCCCCTCCGATTATCCCGCCACGCCGACCACGTCGCCCGGTGCGTCGGGCCCCTCTGGGAGGATTGCCTCGATGATCCGCCTGCCATCAGGCGTGAGGCGAAGCAGATCCCGGTCGCGAACGACGTGTCTGCGCAGGATGTGCTGGACGACGCCGACGTTCACACCGTTGCCCATCTGCTTGTATGTCGCTGAGGCTTTTTGCTTCCCAAAGTCAAACCACTCTGGAAGACCTTGCAGACGCGCAGTCTCGCGCGGTGAGAGTCGCCGCTCGAGCGGGCCGATAATCGACGTCTGGGTGATCGCGACGAGTGCAGGAAGGTATGTCGGCCGCTTGGCACGGATGCCCGACGGACGGAAGTGCATCACGGTACCCCACAGCCTCGGTGCATCTTGCGCCTGCCACTCCAGCTTGCGACGTGACGCCGGGAACAGGTCTGTGTATACCCCCCAGCGGTAGGCCCATGCCACGATCTCCGCGTAGTGCCGTTCGAAGAAGTCGTAGTTGCGGCGAAGGTGTGACTGCTTCCACGCGGGTAGTGAGTCGTCGATCGGAGGACGCGTCACCGATGGAGGAACGAGGTCGTCGGGGATATCGGTTCGTGCGACGTACCGTTTGCGGTCCTTGACGACCTCGCGCTCCGGCGCCAGGAACTTCCGGGTGACAACGAGCCGGGAGAGTTCCGGGAAGTGCGTCCAGGAGTCCGCCCAGTAGGGGAAACCTTCTAAAGGCCTCCCGGTCACGCGGCGGATCGTCGACTCAAGGTCGTCCCATGCGTCGATCCAGAGCGTCTCGGCCTCGGTGAGGCGAAGGTCGACGTTCGTCGGCGCGGGGTCGTCCGGACGGATGATCCCGCTTGTGAAGAGATCCCACCCAGTCTGGCGGTCACCCGGCTCAAAGAGCTCGGTCCCGCCCTCGGAGCGTGGGAACCGGTCTGCCATCGAGGCAACAGGTTCGGGGCCGATCGCCTCCGGGTCGATCTCGCCGGTCTCGGTGCGGGGGATGCGTTCCTCGCGCAGATGCTCGGGGATCAGCGTTGCCGTGATGAAGACGCGTTCACGGACCTGGGGCGTGCCACCCAGCCAAGCTGGAAGCAGGTGCGGCGAGAAGATCGCGGGAGCGCCGGAGACCTCGTAGCCGAGAAACCGCAGGGTCTCGATGATTGTCAGCCACTCGTGGCGATGTCGTGGTCCGACGAGATTGCGTACGTTCTCCAGGAGTAGGACCGGAGGCCGGCGCTCCTCGATGATCCTCGCGATGTTCCAGAACAGGGTGCCGCGGGTCTCAGCCATGCCGTGCTGGGCACCAGACTTCGAGAACGGCTGGCAGGGGAATCCACCGGTCAGGACGTCGATCTGGCCGTCGTAACCCCGGAGTGTCACACCGTCGTCGTTCGCGTCCTTGGTGATGTCGCCGAGTGCCGGCATGTCCCAGTTGCGCTCGTAGACGGCCGCCGCATCCTTGTCGATCTCGACGGCGTACTTGCATTCGCCGCCTGTGGCGGCGAGGGCCGCGTGGAACCCACCGATGCCTGCAAACAGGTCGATGAAGGTGTACTTGGCGTTGGCCTTGCTCAACTGGTCTCCCACCTCTGAAGCTTGACAGCTCTCCACCCAGCAAGCAAGTACGGCGCGCACGACGGCGGAAGAACTCCCGACAACGTAGCTTGTGCAACCGACACGCCCGACTCGTTCGTCCGCAAGAAGCGGTTCAGCGGGTCAGTCGGGTCCGGGTCCGGACGAGGGGCTCTCGTGCACCCCGACCGAGCAGAGCGTGGCTCGCCATGACTACGCGCCGTTGTACCCGGCCAGCGTCGGTCGGTCTGGTAGGACTTGGCCATGGGTCTCCGCTCCTTCTCAGACGTCCCGAACCGGATAGTGCGGCTGTACCTCCAAGAAGCGGGCCGCCAGTATGACGCGACCGTGGTCTGCCGCGCTTCGGCTCGATGCCCCGCGAACTGATCGCACGGTTCGGGTCGTGCTGCGCGTACTGCGGAGAGCCGGTCCAGCGACTCGTCGAGGAGCACCTCGTCCCGATCAACCGCGATGCCGTTGGACTACATGCCTGGGGAAACATCGTCCCGCCTGCGAATCGTGCAACGACATCAAGGCGGGGAAGCCTTGGACGACCCATCCCCAGCTCGACGACGCTCGACGTGCGGCGATCACCGCCTACATCGCCGAGTACGCATACGCGCCTGATGTCGCGGAGCTCCGCCCCGTCCTCGAGAAGCTCTACGCGCTGGCTGACAGCCAGACGCGTTCTCTGGTCGACTTCGGCTTGGTGGCCTCACGTCCGTTCATCACGGGACTCCACGTCAGAAGTGCCAGCCCTGACCTCTGATGACCGCTCCCTATGCGAGCGCCTCGGAGTAGATCAGGAAGTTGTCGATGTGCTTCTTCAGGATCTTGACCTTGAGCTCGCGGGCGGCCCCGCTCGGCTGCCGACCCTGGCGGTGGTCGCCGAGCACAAGGTTGGCGTTGGCCTCGTTCACCTCGAGGACCTGCATGCGGGAGAACCGAACGGACTCCTTGAACCGTGCCGCGTACGAGAGGTCGCTGTACTCCTTGCGCTGCGCATGCCCATGGTCGCGCCGCCACCGGTTCCACTCGATCGTGGCATGGTTGCCGTTGTCCTTCGCGTGGACAGTGTCGTGCTCGTAGATCACGTACCAGAAGCGGCCAAACTCCGCGAGGCACCGGACCAGGTCATCACGGTCGTTGCCGATCGCCTCGCCCTTCGTGATGTTGGAGGCTTTCAGGTCGCCGTAGAAGTCGACAGTCGGCCCCCGGTGGAAGACCAGGTCGTAGTCGTACGCCCCGTGCTGCTTCGTCTTCTGGAACGCGACGACGTCCGCAAGGTGCTCCGCTCGCACGAACCGGTCGAACCGGTACTCGAGGTAGAACCCGGCCCACTCGTTCTGGAACCTGTCGGGCCAGGCGGCCGCGTACATCTCCCGGACCGCATCGAGTGCGGGGAGCCAGGCGCCCGTGAAGAAGTCGGCGTTGAAGCGTCGGAAGACGTCGACGCTCGGGTGTGTCGTGTCCGCAACGCCCAGAAGGTAGTCCGCGAACAACTCGGTCCGGATGCTGGTGAGCCGGTTCCCGTTGCGGTCGACTCGCTCGAAGACCCCCAGCGTCTGCGCCTGGTGCAGGTCGTTGGTCGAGACGTGCGCCGCCGAGTTGTTGGCTGCGCGCTGGATGTATGTCCGGGGATCGAAGTCGACGAAGATCGTGACGTCGCGGTACCTGTAGATGCCGACGAAGCGCGCCACCAGGCCCTCGCGGGTGGCCTCGCGTTCGACGCTCAGCCACGACCTCGGGATCTGGATGCGCTTCTTGTAGCCAGGCCACGGGTTTCCGAGGTGCGTCACCTGTGCCTTGAGGATGACCTGGTCACGGAATCTCACTACGCGCGCGCCGGCGTACGTCTCTGCGGACGCTCCAGGCAGTGCAGCGACGAGGAGGTCGTTCTTCTCGTGCTCGCTGAGCGTCGTGTCGAAGTCCGTGACGAGCTCGCCGTCAGGGCCGATCTGGTCAACGACGATTGATCCCACCTGTGCTCCAGTCGGTCGTCCGCGGCGGGCCGAGGATCCACCTCGCCCGTCCGACCATGAGGTCGCGGGGCTGCCCGTCCATAGACTGGCACAGGCATCAGACACGCTGGGACCAGGCGAAACAGCACGGACCTCAGGTGCGTGCGCGTCAGCGTGCCAGCCCTGCCCGATCGCGACGCTCCATTCCCGTGTCTCGGACCGGTCCGCTGCCGTACCTTCGCGCCCGGTCCATCTCGCCGGCCGTCTCGACGGTTCGCGTGAAGTCATCCCGCCGCGGTCCTCCCTCGCCGAGTCGTGGACCCTCGGTCACGGGCGCCAGCGCCTTCACCGCCGCGTAGAGGTTCGGATGGTTCCGCCCGTCGATCGGCTCGTACTTCCGTACGGCGCGCCGCTTGCCACCCAGGTCGACCTCCGACAGCGTGAGCTCGTTCCACACCAGGTACCGCTGCTGCTCGATGCCCTGTCGTGTCCGCGCAGCAACGAAGGTGTCCGTCATCGTGAACAGCCTTCGTAGCCAGCCGAGCTGGTCGAGGCTCGCTCTCTCACCCGTCCCGACGGCGTCCTCCATCGCCACCTGAGCGGCCTCGGCCTCGGCGACCGCGGACTGGCCACGGCCCAGTGGTCCGGCGACGCGATCCACCAGCATGCCCATGAGTCGCTGGTAGGTCTCGGCTCGTCGACCGAACCGGGCAACGAGGTCGTCGGCGTCCACGTCGGCCGCAGCCCGTGCCGCCAGCGCCGACACCACCCGCTGCGCCCGCACGATGGCGGTGAGCGAGTCCGCGGAAGGGAACTCGGCGCCCAGCCGGAGGAACAGGTTGTGCTGAGCCGCGATCGCGCCGTCGAGGCCGAGGGGATACGGCGATGGCGTGAGTGCGGATGGCGCCCGATATCCCATCCGATCCACCGCGGCTGCGTCGGCGTTGGAGACTCCTGACGCCCACGCCGAGCAGAGCTGGGCCGCGGACAGCGCCGAGTCGACGAGATGCGGGTCCTTCGTGGAGTACGCGTCCTGCCACTTGGACTTCTTGCTCAACCGCTGCCAGCCAGGGAGAGGGAAATAGCGGGCGTCGAGAGCTAGGAGCGCCCACGTGAGGTCGGCGGCGTCACGGACGAGCACCCGAGCGTCGTCGAACCGGATCCTGTCGGCGACGATGGGGAGCTCGCGCTCGCGTCCCGTCATCGCAGCAAGCGCGGCGAGTCGCCACGCCTCCGTCAGGCGAGTGTCCTGGACGGCGGCGAGCTCGGCGGTGTTCGGACCGCGACCGCCGGGGAGTGCGCCCGTTGCCGGCCGATCCGTTTGGAGCCAGTGCAGGAGCCGCCTCGGCGCTTCCCAGCCGGTGGTGTGGATCGGCGTCGCGGTCTCCGCGAGAGCGAGCGCGTTGTCGACGACGGTCGAAAACTAGGCCAGGACGCGCCTTGGTTTCCAGTAGTCATCGCAACGTTGGGCTTTCGGCGGAGGCTACCAGCAGCCCGAAGAGGTCGGCGGGAGCCTGATCGCCGAGGGTCATCCGGGGCCGTCGGTTGAGCTCTGTCTCCACCCGGGCGAGGTCCCTGGGAGTGTGTACGGCGAGGTTCGTCGACTTCGGGAAGTACTGGCGCAGGAGTCCGTTGGTGTTCTCGTTACTGCCCCGCTGCCACGGGCTGGCCGCGTCGGCGAAGAAGACCTTCGTGCCCGTCTCCGCGGTGATCTCCAGGTGCCTCGCGAGTTCGGTGCCTTGATCCCACGTCAGGCTCAGGCGCAGGTGCGGCGGCATCCGCAGCAGGGCTCGGACCAGTGCGGCCTTCACCGCGAGCGAGTCTTGCGCGGGCAGGTGCACGAGTCTGACGTACCGGGTCTGCCGCTCGACCAAGGTCGCGATCGCCGAGCGGTGGTGCGGGCCCACGATGAGGTCTCCCTCCCAATGCCCGGCCACTGTCCGGTCGGTTGGCTCGAAGCCGCGGTCGTGGATCGAGCGCATCGGCTGAGCGAACCGTCTGCCCGCCCGCACGATCCGGGTGTGCCCGCGGCGATGGTCACGCCCGGTGCGCAACGGCGACTCACGCTTCGTGATCAGCCCGTTTCCGGGCCGGTAGAGCGCCTGGTAGATGCTCTCGGTCGAGAGCCACATCGTCGGGTCGTTTGCATGCTCACGGCGCAGCGCCCTGCTGATCTGCTGTGGGCTCCATCGCTCCTTGAGTCGCGCCTTGACGAACGCATGCAGCTGCGGCGTCGTCGCGATCTTCAGCGGCCTGGCCCGGCGCCGCCGCGTGGCGGCCAGTCCGTGGGCGTGGAACGGTCGGTACTGGCCCGTCGAGTGCCGGTTCCGACTCAGCTCGCGGCTAATCGTCGAGGGCGAACGGCCGAGCGCCCGCGCGATCGCGGTCGGACCGATGCCCGTGGAGGCCAGGTCGGCGATCTGAATGCGCTCCTCCTCGGAGAGGAACCGAGGCGAGATCTGACGGGTTGCGAGCGAATCCAACGGCGGCACAAACCGCACGGTCCCATCCTTGAGCCGCTCGTTGGCGCCGTTCTTCCACCGGTTGCCCGACGACCTAGAGATCCCGAGCTCGCGGCACGCACCTCGCACCGACCAGCCCTGCCCAAGCAGCTCCACGAACCGGCGACGAGCCTGTGACATAGGCCGGCGACCCGGCCCCTTGCGAACACGACGAGATGACAACGAGAACCTCCACATCGGTCTTCGTTGCGACCACCGCTAGAAACCACCCCGTCGGAACGGCCCACATTTCGAGCGTCGTCGACATCGCCATCGCCACGGCCCGTGTCGGCCTGGCCGCAACTGGTGCGAGGGGCGCATCAGCAGGCGGACACCCTCGCCGGACGCCGACACGTTCGGCGTCGCACATACCACCACCGTCGAGGGCCACCGCCTCATGTCGCGGCGTCGGTGGCGCTGGATGCACACCTGCGAGTCCGCCCCCTCGCAGGTCGAGAGCATGATGGGATCGTGCCGCTGCGTTCCCATGCCTTCCTCGACTCAGAGCCTCTCTTCGCACAGGCGGAGTATTACGACATCCAAGTGCCCCGCGCTGCCCAGATAGTCGAGCAAAGCCATTCTTGTCGCTCGGGTGGCGCCAAGATCGGCCTTCCCGCCGACAGACTCGACGCAGAGGCCGGCGGAGACATCGAGATCCAGTCGACCTACCCGCTCGGACCTCGAGAGAAGGCCGCAGTCAACAAGGAGGTCGATGCCCTCATCGTCGCGGATCTCGCCAAGCGCGCGAACCCTGAGACCGTGGAGCGCGAGGGCACAACGCGCATAACGACGGCGTCGCTCGCAGGGAAGCTCTTCCACATCGTGCGCAAGGCGATGGGCGAAGCACCGGTCGGCACCTCAGGCGAGGTCAACGATTGGATGGCACGCCTCAACTTTGACGCTGCCGCCCCCTTCCATCTTCGAGATACTTCGCAGCGCTACCTCAACGGCAAACTCGTCCCCGTGCTCATACTGCTGGGAGATCGCTGGCAAAGGGCTGCGGCAGAGGGTCGGTGAAAGCCTTCAGTCGAACCACTTCGTCGACCTTGCATCCAAGGACCACATCGAGGGCGCGTTCCGCGTGCTCGGCGTCGTTCGCGCCTCATAGACGGTGGCACTGACGGCTTCCTCTCGGCTGAGCAGTAGCTGTTGCACTGATGGGAACCCATGATGGGTCGCCTCGCGGCGCACATTGTTGAGAGGTCCATCGCGGACCTCGTGAGCATGGTCGAAACTGAGCATCTTCCCGAGGACGTCAAGGCATACATCTCGGGACCAGCCGTTATCCTCGACGTGATCGCCCTTTACTGAGTCGACTTGCGAATCCAAACAGAAGCAGATCCTTCACTCCGTCGACATTGATATCACTTCCGCTGACAAGGAGACATTGGCATGACTCGCGCTGACCACATCAATCTCATCAGACAACTCGAAACCCATGTCGACGCGGGATCGCGTGCCTTCGGAACACCGCAGTCCTGGGCGAAAACCACTAGGGGGCTGGGTGGTGAGATGCTGATTGCTGACATACTTGCCACCCAGGTCAATGCTAGATGTGGCGGATCGCTCCTCTTCCTCGGGCTGGACCTCGGGAGACCCGGATTGAGGTACCCCCACCCTGGGGCAGACGAGGAATGTACCTTTGAGGGGTTCGGCGGCGATATTGATGCTGCCTTGTTCATTCGCGAGTACTCCGACGCGTCGGACCGGTACAGGCTAAGTGAGCGCCGCCTCCGTCAAGATCACCTCATTCTAATCGACTCAAAGCAGTACACGGACGACTGGGATCGCAAAAGGCTGTTCGCGAAGGCCGAGGACACGCTTCGGTGGTTTCGTTGCGCGCTGGCCGACAAACATCTCGTTGGAGGCGGGTCCGATAAGAACTCAATACAACTCTCATATCACTTCGCCCACACGGGCAGTTGGACTCCAAAGGCTTGGCTCCGCATCGTCGGCGATGCAAAGGACAAGCCAGTCGAGCCCAACTACTGTTGGTGGAACTCCTTCGAAGACCTGGTTCTTGAGTGCCCAGCAGAGGTGCTGATCGGGCAGTTGTCAATCTTGCTTGCTTTCGCGAACCCAAGCTACCGCGGATGGGTTCCTGGTGCGTTGTGGCAACTATTGGACCCAGCGGACCGGACTCCGTTCCGAGCGCTAGACGATCAAGACTAAACGTCGAAGCATCGGTGGGCCAGCAAGGCCTCCCCGATCACCGAGTTCTGGAGCAGCTATGGCGCCTTGTTCGTTTGGAGCGCCGCTTGTTGTCGCGCCACCGGCACGATCGCGACAGAGACCTGCGGATGGCCAGTGCGGCGGATGAATGAGGCCCGGGGATTACCGTCGGCAATGAAGTAGGTCGAGTTGTCCGGTCCGTCTCGAGTGGCCGGTGCCACGCTCTGCACCGGGTGTACCGCGTTGACGTAGGGCGGGTACCGACTGGCCTCGACGAGCCTCTTGAAGCGACGTGGATTGCCGATCGCACCTGATGAGCGAGTGCGCTGACTTCGGCGCACCAGCGTCAGGAGTTCGTCATGTCCGAACAGACCCCGACCCGCGAGTCGCTCGGGGGGTTCATAGTCACCGAGCCCAGGCTCACCACGACGGCTGCGGGCTCGTACCGCCTCGCGGCCCGCGTCGGGGTCGAGCACTGGACGCTTGATCCCGACGGAACGCGCAGCAAGGCCGAGGCGTCGTTCCACACGCTCGCGATCTACGGCCCGCTCGCGGCGAGCCTGATGGGCGAGTTCCACAAGGGTGAGCGGTTCGTCGCCGCCGGCCGGACCCGTGCGTACCCGATAGACCAGGTCGGAGTCGAGGACGTGCGATACGAGTTCGTCGCGACACGCATCGGCCACGACGCCGCCGAGGAGGCCCTCAGCAGGTCGATGTCCCGTCAGCCGTCCAACCGGGCCCGGCACTTCGACACCCACCGCGCTCTCGGGCAGGTGGCGGCACCGGCGTCGGGACGACGGCTGCGGGCGGTGCCGGACCTGCCCGTACAGCCGACCCCAGTCCGGCACGTAGGTCCGCTCGACGGCGTCGGCTCGCCGCTCGGAACCTGACGGGTGGTGAACCACGATGACCGCTGCCGACGGTCCGGAGGAGTGGCCGTTCAACCGGATGTCGTCGCTGTTCGACGTGACCGGGCTCAGCGCGCTGCCCGACTTCGCCGACGACTTCGTCCCCACGCTCGACCGCGACGACGGCGACGAGATCGTCCCGGTCAACTGGAACCGTCTCGGCCCCGACGAGGCCCGGCAGGCGTGGACCGACCTGAACGCGTGGGTCACCTGGCTGCGCAAGGCGTTCGGCCTACCTCCCACGCTGATCCCGCCGCTGTGGCACCGCCACGACGAGCTCGTCTGGGAGCTCTCGGCGCTGCACACCCACTGGCTCGCCTGCTATGGCGTTGATGCTTCGCCGTCGGCACCGATCGCGTGGATGCGTGACTTCGCCGATGCCCGCCACCGGCTACGTGACTGGGTCGCCGCGTGCGGCACCCGGCTCGACCGTGACCGTCCGACCCGCACCACGGTCTGGCCCGGTGAGCCGCCGGAGGCCATCGCCAGCGACCAGGCGATCACCGACCGGGAGGCCGACTTCGCCAGGTTCGTCGAGGACGACGCCGCATCCCGGCACCGCAGCGATCCAGGAGGTGCGTCGTGAACTACGAGATCCCTCGCGAGATGAAGATCGCCGCCGACGAGCTGGCCGCCCGTGACCACCTCGACGACCCGGCCTGGGACGCTCACGAGATGGTGGCAACCCAGACCTGGCGCACCCTGCAGGCCCTGGGTCACCAGGGCGGACGTGCCCTGGCCATCGGCGACAACTGCGCGACCCTGCTCGGACTCCGGCGTGGCTCGGGCCCACGGCACGGCTCCGTCATCGGGAACGTCGACGGTCAGGGTCGGGCGCACGGGGAACTGTCGGACCTCAACTGCTGGGACCAGCGCGAGGACTTCGACGTCGTCTTCGCCGCCCTGGCCGGCTTCGACGTCCGACTCACCTACGCCCCGAACATCGTCAAACGGCGTGCCGACCAGCTCGTGGACGCGACCCTCGCCGTCGCGGTCACACGCCCCGGTTCGATCGCCGCCGTCCTCGCGACGCACGACCTGATGGACAACCCGATGCCGTTCGGGCGCCGCCAGATCGCCGCCCTGGCAGACCTCGTCGGCGCCGTCCGCTTCCCTGCGGGCACCTATCGGCGCACGACCGGCACGGACGAGATCGCAGACCTCCTCGTCTTCCGCCGGCGCGAGTCGGACACACCACGGCGCGGCGCCGAGTGGGAGGAGGCAACCGCCGTCGGGCTCGATGGCGGCATGGTCTTCGTCAACACCTATTTCGACACGAACGTCGATCAGGTGCTCGGCTCCACCCAGTACGACGCCACCGGCACAGCGCCGACCAACCTCACGGTCGTCGGTGACCGAACCCAGGTCTCCGGCCTCCTCGCCGAGGCGCTCGACGGCGTCGTCGCGTTCGCGCGGCGCACCGGGCTGACCATCCGCCCGGCCGAGGGTGAGCATCGTCGTGTCGGGCGCGGGACCGTGGGACGAGCACCGGCTGCGCACACGACGAGGTTGCGTCCGAATGGCCCTCAGGAGCCCGACCTGGGCCTCTGGTGACGGCGCACGCGATTCCCCACGTCTCAGCCGGCCACCGCGATCGTCGGGCGGGCCGACTGTTGCGTTTCTCGGGCAGCTCGTTCCGCCGCCTCTTCCTCGCCGATGTCGACCATGGTCTGCAGGATGGACGACACGTCGGGCGCAACCAGGAGCCGCTCGACATAGTGCCGCTGCGTGACTCCACCCTGGATCTTGTGGCCCAGGAGCACCGCGGCGTCGGCGGTGCCCCGTTCTCGGGCGACGAAGGTCGCCACCGTCGAACGCAGCAGGTGCGGATGGACCTCCCCGCGCATCCCGGCGAGATCGAGCGCCGCCCGAAGGGTTCGCCGGACGTTGTGAGGCGTCTGCGGACGTGGCACGGACCTGCCGGCCTGACGCCGCGACGGGAACACCGGATCGGTGGGGGACACCGCCTCAGGCCGGATTGCCCTCAGGGCCTCCGCAGTGAACGGCGGGATGGTGATCGTTCGTTTCCCGGCGTCCGTCTTGGGCATGGCTTGCCGCACGGTTCCCCGACCCTTGATGTCCACCATCGTCGCGTCGACGCGCACCGTCGGAAGACCATCGGTCGTCAAGTTCACCTCGCCCCAGTTGAGAGCGAGCACCTCGCCGATCCTCAGGCCGGTCCCGAGCATGACGTCGACCGCGGCGGGCAGGTGCCCGTTGGGTGGGGGACCTGGCCGGCCGACCCGGTCGGACTCCCAAGCTCGAACTGCTGCCCGGAGGCGGTAGACGTTGGTGACCGTCAGCGCGGTGGGGTTCGGCTGCTTGCGGGGCGGCGTCGTCGTCTTGTCCATCGGGTTGGACCGCAGGGCGTCGTGCACGATCGCCCGGTCGAGCACCGCCTTGAACACCATCCGCACCTGCGCCGCCGTGACGACCATGTCGTTCGAGCGGCCCCGGCCGGCATCGATGATCCCGTCGATCCAGGCCTGACACCGTGCAGTCGTCAACTCGTTGAGGCGCAGGTTCCCCATCTTGGGGATCAGCAGCGTCCCGAGCAGGCGTTCGTACTCGTCGATCGTCTGCGGCCGTCTCCGCGGCCGGGGCCAGGTCGCCTGCACCCGCAGCTCGTCGATCCACTGGCGCGCGGCGAGGCCGACCTTGCTGTCCGGCTTCAGATCGACCGACCCTCGGGGGCGCTTGAGGCGTTCGTCGATCTCGGCCTGGACGGCGAGCCGTGCCGCAGCCTTCGTCTTCCGACTCCGCGAGATCTGCGTCTCCGAACCGTCGAGCAGGCGGACTCGGACCCGAGCCTGGAACGAACCACTCGCCGTCTTCTTTATGAAGATCTCGCCGTGCTCACCGGGGTTGAGGCGGTCGTGGGCCATCCTGCTCACCAACCCGATCCGGTGCCCGGACGGCGCTCTTCCTCGGAAGCAGTCGTTCGCGCGTCGAGCCATGTCCGGACGTCCGACTCTTCGAACATGAGGTGCCGACCGATCACGTACGCCTTGGGCGCCGTCCCACGCTTGCGCCAGGTGTGCACCGTCTCGTGGCTCACGTGGAACTTCTCGCACAGCTCGTCCAGCGTCCACATCGGAGTGTGCGTGAGCGGGGGTTCATTTCTCGCGGCCATGACGACCAGGTGCGCCGGCACCACCGGCGTCCTGGGGCGCTCGGCGTCGTCGGCGGCCACGTGCGGTGGGCGCTCGCGTGGAATCTCGCGTGGAGTCACGGTGATCCGGGTCCTCTCGTTCGGGGACTCCGGGGAACGCCGAAGGCCGCTGACCAGGGCGTGAACCCTGACCAACGGCCTTCGAGATGTGGAGCTAGGGGGATTCGAACCCCCGACCTTCTCATTGCGAACGAGACGCGCTACCAACTGCGCCATAGCCCCTAGGACGGCCCCTAGGTTAGCACCACCCCTGCGCCGTCCTCCAAATCGCCGGGTGCGCTGCCGCGGACGGGTGGGCCGGCTGTGGTGCACGGGCTCCTGCAGGTCACGCGCACGAGGTGGCGGGGCGCGGTGTGCGGCACGGGGTCGCGGTGGCAGGCGTCGCGGGCGCGGTCGGCGGTGGTTGGCGCGCCGTGCCGCGTCGCGTGGCCGCTGGACGGTCACCCGGCCGTCGGAGGCGTTGTCTTGCGCCAGAGTGCCGCTCGTTCGCCGCCATTGCGGGGGGCTGTTTCACGGCTCTGACCACGGCAGATGCGCTCGGCGACGGCTGCGGCGGCGTGGCCCGCGCGCGTTCTGGTTCGCGACAGCGGTGCAGGGCGCATTCCCCGCTCATCTCAAGATCAATTACCGCTCGCGGAGCGGAGGGTCATCCGCTTTTGAGCGAGCGTCGGGGTGAAGGGATTGTTTCGTGAGTACACGTCACGCGGGGGTCGGCGAGCGGGCTGGCGCTATGGGCTGGCGAGCGTACAGCTCAGTGCCTGGTGGCGGCGTGCGTGCGGGCGCGTCGGGTGTCTCCTGCGACGGAGTGCGCGGCCATTTCTTCGCCATTTCACTCTGTGGGGTCGAGGGCGTGAACCTTCGTCACTCGAAGGGGATTCCCTGCGACATTCTGGACTGGGAGTGAGGGGCTGTGGGAACGATGACCGGCCCCGCCCGGCACGTGGCGTACCGCAGGCGCGTGGGTGCCGTCGCGGCGTGGGTGCCCGCCGGGATCGGTCTTGCAGCGCTACTCCTGATCGGTGGCGGTTCGTACGCCCTGTGGTCGGCGACGTCCACCTGGTCTGGCGGCACTGTGACCGCCGGTGACCTGCGCGTGACCATGGGCACGGTGTCCTGGGAGCAGGTGACTGCGGGCATCGAGTCGGGCGCTTCGGGGACGTTGCCGGTGACCGACGCCGGGTCCCCGTCCCAGTTCTTGTCGATGCCGGGTGACGTGGTCGAGTTCCGGGTTCCGGTGCGGACGATGCTGCAGGGGGACAACCTTGCCGGTGGCATGTTCGTGGACTTCGAGAACGCCCACGACGTCGCCCGGGATGTCGCGGCGGGGCTCGTCGCGGTCAGCTTTCACGTGGAGGACGCCGCGGGCGTGCCGGTCACGGGGGAGCTGACGCCGGGTGTGGCGGTGGTGGTTCCCGGCCTGGTGGGTAGCGACGCCGGGGTGACGGCGGACTGGACCGTGGTGGTCACCGTCGAGGTGCTGGACGACTACCGCTGGGTGGCCTCGCCCGACGACGGAGCGCTCTCCTGGACGGCCGGCAACCTGGTGGTGCGCGTCGATCAGGTGCGCTCGGGTGCCGGGTTCGTGGCCGGGGGCGCACCGTGAGAGCGCACGGGTTCCGGTGGCCGCGGTCGTGGGCCGGCCGGGCCGCCTTGGTGACGGCGTGCGCCTGCTCGCTGGCGCTGGGGTTGGCGACGGGCGCGAAGGCCCTGTGGTTCGACAGCGGGTCGGCGGTGGGCCCGGCGGTCCGCACGGGGACCGTGGCGTTCGCGGCGAGCACCCGGGAGGCTCCCGGGCTGGTGTACTCACCGGACGGCAGCCCGGTGCGGGTGACGTTGCCGGGCTCGGTGATCGGCCGCGTGCTCGAGCAGACGGGTGTCGACCCGGACCCGATCGTGTGGACGTTCGAGGCGTCGGGGTGGGCGGACGGGATCGCCGGCATGGCGTACGACGTCGTGGTGTCCGCGCAGGTGACCGCGGACGGCGGCACCGTGGACCTCACCTCGGGCGTGGCCGCCGCGGGCACGCTGCTGCACTACACGACCACCACGGTGTACCCGGCTGCCGTCAACGGCGACTGTTCGGCGGTCCCGGCGACCCCGGAGGGTGTCGCACCGCGCGACGTGTACGTGTTCGGCCGCGACGACGTCGGCGACTACCACCTGGGGGCGACCGCGCAGGTGCTCCAGGCTCCGGGCGGCCGCACCACGGGCAGCACGTCCCAGCTGTGGTGCGTGGCGATGTCGTTCGACGTCGCGCCCGACGGCGACTACGTCAACGACGTGCAGGCTCTGGGCCGGGGGCTGAACGGGAAGCAGGTGGGGGCCACGGACACGTGGGATGCCACCGTCGCCTTCCCGCCGTCGCTGCCCGCCCTGGGGGAGTACTACAACCTGGCGCAGGTCTGGGGCACGGCCGACGACCTGACGATCTCGCGGGACCAGGACGACTGGGACGCCGTGCTGTTCCCCGACCCGAGCGGCGAGCCGAGCGTGACGATCACGCTCGACCCGGCCGTCATCAACGCGAACCCGGACGTCGCCCAACCGAGCGATCACTTCGCGCGCACCGGCAGCTGAACCCCATCCACGGATCAACCTCGCACCCGCCGGGTGCGCGGGCGATCCACCGACGCCTCACACACCGATCGGGGTGTGAGCAACCCACCCATCCCGAAGGGAAACCGGAAGATGAGCAACCTCAACACCACCCCGGTCATCGTTGTGACCGAGGAGAAGAAGCGCCGCCGCGGCCTGATCTGGGTCGCCGCGGGGGCCGCTGCCGCGGTGGTCGCGGCCGGCGGCGGAACGTTCGCCCTGTGGAGCGACTCGGCATCGTTCAGCGGCGGCACGATCACCGCGGGCGACCTGGACCTGACCCTGGTCAAGGACACGGCGTTCTACGACATCTCGCCGGACCGCCAGGACATCGCCCCGATCGAGGCCAGCGGTGTGGTGCTGCTCGACACGAGCAAGCACGACGAGAACATCCCCGACGGTGTCGACTGGATGCAGAACGAGGAGCTCATGGGTCACGCGATCACGAAGATCGCCGACTGGCGCATGGTCCCGGGGGACACGGTGGCTGCTGTGGCCGAGACCGAGGTGACCTTGGTCGGTGACAACCTGGTGGCCGAGCTGTCGGTCGACCCGGGCAGTTTCACGCGGTCGGCTGTCACCGATAGCCCCGCCTTCGCCGACGACTCGCTGACCTACACCTACACGCTGTTCGACAGCGCCGGAAAGATCATCGAGGGCTACGACCACCAGCCCATGCCCAGCACCGACTTCGCCGGTCACCTCGCGTACTTCTCCGCCCCGCAGGACGGCCAGGCCGCCGGCGAGACGGATGCGGAGGACACGCCCCCGGTCATCGACATCAACACCGTCGGTGCGAACGGCGTCGCCCGCATCACCGTGGTGATCGAGGCGGCGTTCGACGACGTCGACGGCCGCACCGATGTGAAGGCGGCCGAGGCGCTCGGCTCGATCAAGCTGTCGCTCGACCAGCTGCGTGCCGGCACCGAGGCCACGAACGGGGACTCGGGAGTGGGGAAGCAGAACCACTCCTGATCCGGCAGCACTGATCCGGTCGGGCCGCACGCGGCGCTGACCGACCGCCGGGGCGGCGGGGAGGACGCCACCTCCGCCGCCCCGGCACCCACCCATCCCGATACCGCCCAGGGGAGGACGCCATGGATCGCCGCACGGCGCGGAAGGTGGCGCGGACGATGGTGCGCGGTGCGCGGTCGGCCGCCTGGTACGACTCTCCGTGGCGGATCGTGGGCGCGGCCCTGTCGATCGCGGCGACCGTCCTGGCGCTCGCCGTGGTGGCCGCCCTGTTCGTCGTGCCGAAGGCGTTGGGCGGGGCCAGCCTGACCGTCCTGACCGGTTCGATGGAGCCGGTGTTCATGCCGGGCGACGTCGTCGTCGTCAAGGGTGTGGACGAACGTGACGTGTGCGGTGCCGCGGGCATCGGCGACGTCGTCACCTACTTCCCCGACCCGGGGAGCCCTGATCTCATCACGCACCGCGTGGTGGCCAAGACCATCGGCACGTTCGACGACGGTACGAGCTGCCGCCTGGTGACCCAGGGGGACAACAACTCGTCGGCGGACGCACCCGTATCGCCCGCGCAGGTGCGCGGGTTGTTCCTGTACGGCATCCCGAAGCTGGGCTGGGCCCGGCAGTGGGTCCAGCAGAACCCGCACGCCGTGCTGATGGCGATCGCCGCCGCGGTGGTCGTGTACCTGCTGTGGACGGCGGTGCGCCCGGCGCGCACGCGGATCACCGCGTTCGACGGCGGTGCGCCCGGGCCGTACCCCGCCGGCCCGAGCGGGGCGGCTGCGCCGGGCGGGCCTGGATGGCCAGTCCCGGATCCGCGTGCCTCAGAATCGTGCGCCTCAGAACCGCGCACCTCAGAACCGCGCCTCCCGGAACCGCGCCTCCCGGAACCGCGCCTCCCCGAACCGCTGAGCGCGGTGGAGCTGCAGCTCCGGCTGCGGGAGCTCGCCGTGCGGGAGCGCGAGGTTGCCGTGCGCGAGAGCGAGCTCGGACTGACGCCGCCGGCACCCGAGCCGGCACCCGACCCGATCGTCTCCCTCGTGAACCCTGCCGGCGATGTGCCGGCCCCGACCCCGGAGCACCTCTCATGGCCTATCCGACTGTGATCGCAGGCCCGGCCGACGCCGGGCCGTTCGTCGTCCGAGCCGACGGCGGGCTCTCGCCGCGGGGGCGCGCCCTGGCATGGGTGCTCGCGCTGACCCTGCTGCTCGCCGGTGCCGGCGCCCTCTACGGGGTGGCGGCCGCGCCGCTGACGGGGGTTCCCCCGGCCCGGGAGGCTGCTGCGCCGGCGCCCGACGCCGGAGCCGTTCCCGCCGAGGGACCGGCGACCCTGGGTGCCGCGGACGTCGCCGGTGTCCCGGGCCTCACTGGTGTCCCGGGCCTCACTGGTGTCCCGGCGCTTGCTGGCGTCTCGGGCCTCGTGGACGCCGAGGCACCACAGGTTGGTCGCAGCGGGAGCGGGGGCGGCGTGATCGCGGCCGAGTGGGACGGCCCGATCGTGCACCTGGACTGGCGTGGCACCAGCTACAGCACCGCGGGGGCGACCTTCGTCGCCGACCGGGTGGTCTCGCCCGGGGACCTGGTGCATCGCACGTTGACGCTGGTCAACGACGGGCCCGCCGCGGCCGTGCTGACGGTCATGATCCAGGTGGACCAGCACCTGCCGGAGCTCGCCCGGAACCCGGAGCTGGGCAACGACGTGGTGCTGATCTGGGACGCCGCGGGTGTGGCGGGGAGCGAGAGCTTCTCCGGCCTGCTCGCGCACGCGCGGTCGGGGTCGGGGGCGCCCGTGCCGGTGGCGCAGGTTCAGGTGGCCCAGGGTCAGACGGTCCCGGTGACGGTCGGTTTCCGCTTCGCCGCCGATGTCACCGACCACCGCAGGCAGGACGCCGACTCGGCGATGCTCACGTTCGAGGTGCTCGCGCAGCTGCACGGCGACACCGCTGCGACCCCGGCCCCACCGGAGTCTGTACCGGACCCCGTGCTGCCGCGGGTGCTGCCCCGCACGGGTGCCGCCGTGCTGGGCTGGGCCGCCGTGGCGGTGGGTCTCCTGGTGGCCGGCTGGCTCCTGGTCGCCGCCGCGCGGCGTCGTCGCCGGTGTGACGACTGCGGGCGTCGCCTGGGCCGTGACGACCGGTGGCACGAGTACCACCTGGGTCACGGCCGGGTGCACCTGCGGTGCCTGCCCTGCCGCGGGGAGCTCGGTGACCTGGACGGCACCGGGGACCACCGTGCCGGGAGCATGGGCCGCGAGGCGGCCGGTGCTCGTCCCGGTCAGTGCTCGTCCGGCACCGCGTCGAGGTAGCGCTCGCGGTACTCCGAGGGCAGGACGCCGGTGGCCGCGGCGACGGCGCGGCGCAGGACGGCGGTGGAGCCGAACCCGGCGCGGGTCGCGATCTCGGGGAGCGTGAGGTTGGTGAGCTGCGGGTCCCGCAGCAGGACGAGTGCCCGTTCGAGCCGGAAGTGGGCGATCCACTGGACGAGCGACTGTTCGCCTTCGAACGACCGCTGGAGGGTACGCACCGAGAGGCCCAGCTGGCGGGCCACGGCGCACGGGGTCAGAGCCGGGTTGGAGTAGTGCGTGCGGATGTACTGGAGGGCGAGCTCGCGCGGGGTGAGGGCGGGGCCCTCCTGGGCGTCGGCCGGCGGGAAGGAGGCCAGCGCGGTGCTGACCATCGCCTCGAGGGCATGCCGCATCGCCGCCCGGCTGGCCCAGGTGGCGCACTTCTCCTCGCGCCGCACGAGGGAGCGGATGAACGCGCCGAGCGCCACCAGCGTGGGTGTCTCGGACGGCCAGCACCCGGGCGGGAGGTGGCGCAGGATCGGGGCCAGCCCGGGGTCGTCGCGGGCGATGTCGAGGTACGCGTGGGTGGTGACGCTCCACGTGTCGCGCCGGAAGGGGACGTCGCCGGGCAGGAACGCGCCCGCTCCGGGGGACAGGGTCCGCTCGTCGTCTCCCCAGGTGATCCGTTGGGGTCCGTCGAGGAGGATGATGAGTCGCGCGACCGGGTGGTTGTGCCCGAAGTTGTTTCCCGGGGTGGCGAATGTGTGGGGCGTGTGCTTGATGATTCCGCAATCGATCGGTCCGTACCGCACGGTGGCGATCCGGCAGTTCAGCTCTGAACCGGGGTCGCCGGGGCGGGGGCGGATTCCGAATGGTGCCACGGCGTCGGCGCCAATGAACTGTCGAATGGATCGGCGCCCCCCGGGCAATGTTGTCGCGTAATGGGAGGTGCACGAAGAGCGGGCCAGTTCCGGGGCGCGTTGCGCAGCGATCATCGGTGCGGAGTGCTGGTTCTCCGGAGTCCGTTTCATCTTCAAATGGTGTCGCCGTTTGGACCACGACCCGTCGTGGTGTCGCACCACGCACAAGCCTGTGTCGCGAGACGGAGGCGGTGTTCGGGCGCGCGATGGGGTCGGTTCCGGCCACCGCGGGCGGCCCCCTGTGGGGGGTCGTCGTCGAAAAACACGATCTGACCTGCGATGATGTAGTCCCGGCGCGTCGGTGCCTACGGGGTTGCGTCCTGGCGGTACTTAGCGATCCGGTGGCGCGGTGTGAGGTATCGCCGTCGGTTACCGGATCTTCGGCCCCGTTCGTTCACGGGGCGCCATCCAGTACTCAGATGACGACTTTCGTCCAGCGTCGAGTGCCTCGCGCGCTCACAATCTCCACGACGAGCCGCCATGATGGCGTGGGGGGAGCGAAGTAGGTGGAAGAGGGTGTCACTGCCGCGGTCGAACGCATTCTCCACGGCGTAAGCCTGGAGATTGTGGGTCGGCCCGGTTCCGGGAGGACGCGGTTCCTCGACGCCATCTCCGCGCAGCTTCAGGCGCAGGGCGCGGCCACGGCCCGGGTGCACGGGATCGGTGCGATGAGCGGCCGTGCGCTGACCTCGGTGATGGCGTCGCTGCCCGACGTGGGGCGCCACCCCACGATCGGCGAGTGCGTCGTCTTCCTGGAGCGCAGGCTGGGTTCGGCCGGCATCCTGCTGGTCGACGACGCCGATGACCTGGACGACGTCAGCGCGGGCGTGCTGGCCGCGCTGCGCACGCGGACGTCGGCCCCGTTCGTGATGGTGCGGCGCCTGGGGTCGCATTCCGTCCCGCTGCGCCAGCTCCTCGCGTCGCTCCAGCCGAGCATGCGCCACGAGATGCGCCCGATGCCGTTCTCCAGCCTGCGCGCCGTGCTCGAGTCCGACCTCGGCGGGCCCGTCGATGCCCAGGCGATGGCCCGGATCGCGACGTTGTCGGGTCGGCTGCCCGGACTGGCGCGCGCGATCGCGCTGAGCGGTGCGCAGGGCACGGGTGCGGCCCGCACGCCGGACCCGTGGCGGGGCGAGCCGTCATGGCCGAGCGCCCTGGGGCAGACCCTGGAGGCCCTCCTGGTCGACGCCTCGCAGGAGGACATCGACGCGCTCACGGTGCTCGCGGTGGGTGGCCAGCTCAGCGTGCGCGAGGCGCAGGCGCTGGTGCCCCCGGAGCGCATCGAGCGGCTGGGGGATCTGGGGCTGATCGACTTCGTGGACGGCCCGCAGGGCGGGGCGGTGGGCCTGTACCCGCCGGTGATGTGCGAGTACCTGCGCGCGGAGTGCTCGGCGACGAAGCGGGTGGCGATCCGGCAGATGTTCGCCGACAAGGGGGTGGCGGTGCCCGCGGACCTGGCCGAGGAGAGGTGCCCGGTCGCACCCGTCGACAGCGCGATCCTGAGCCGGAGCATGGCCGCGTACTGGTCGGTCACCGCCCGTGAGCGGCTGACGCGGTGGCAGGAGGACCCGGCGCCGTCGACGGCGATCGGCCTGCTGACCGCGGCCCTCGTGGCCGACGAGTCCGTCGCGGACCTGGGCGCCGTCTACGAGTCCACGGTGGCCGCGAGCGCGGGCGCAGGCGCGGAGCGAGGCGCCGGACCGGCCGACGGCGACGGCGCCGACCTCGCGGAGCTGGCGGCCTGGTACGCCGTGTACCTGGCGCTCGGCCAGACGGACCGTCCGGGTGCGGACCGGGTGCTGGCGGACGCCGGGGACCGCTACCCGCAGGGCCGCGCGTCGCTGACGGCGATCTCGCGCTACCTGGAGCTGCTGCTCGAGCGCGTGCCGACGGCGCCGGAGGTGGCCCCGGCCCCGGAGGTGCAGGTGGCTTCCGAGGTGCAGGTGGCTTCCGAGGTGCAGGCCGTCGACGTCGCCATCGACGTCGCCCGCGGGGACACGGCGGCGGCGCTGGCCCAGCTCGCGCACCGGCCCGTGCGGGGGGAGATGTTCCGCCACCACGACGAGGTGTTCCGCGCGCTGGCGCTCGTGCTGAACG
Organism: Xylanimicrobium pachnodae JCM 13526 = NBRC 107786; assembly: GCA_001592145.1. Lineage (GTDB taxonomy): Bacteria > Actinomycetota > Actinomycetes > Actinomycetales > Cellulomonadaceae > Xylanimonas > Xylanimonas pachnodae. Next base: position 144,717 of record BCWJ01000005.1, read on the forward strand.
GGGACACCGCCCAGGGCCTGGCCCTGGCCCGGCACGGGTTCGTGGTCGCGCAACGCGACTGGGACCCCGTGGCCCTCCAGGCGTACGGGTACGCCCTGGCTCTGGCGGCGGCGATCAGCGGCCGGTTCGCGGAGCTGGACGACGTCTTCTCCCACGTCATGACGATGACGTCCGTCTCGCCGCTCCAGACGCAGTACCGCACCGGCGTGATGGGCCTGGCCGCGGCGCGATCGGGCTGGCTGGGCGTCGGTCGGCCCGGCGGTGGCCGTCCGGGCACGGGGCGCCCCGGCGTCGACCGCTCCGGTGTTGGACACCCCGGCACTGGACACCCCGGTGCTGGACACCCCGGCACTGGACACCCCGGCGGTGGTGACCCCGAGCCCGGCGACGACGCCGCCGAGCGGTTCGGCCCGCTCCCGTTCAGCGCCGGGGCGCGGTGGTACGCCGCCGAGCAGGCGGCCCGGCGCGGCTACGTGACGGCGGCGGCGTTCGGCGCGGTCGAGGCTGCGGAGGCCGATCCGGACCCGGCCCGGTACGCCCGGATCGAACCCGTGCTGACCACCGCGGTCAGCCCGTTCGTGCGCGCGCTGAGCGACCTGGCCGACGCGATGACACGCCGGGACCCGGTCGGGCTGGCGAAGCTCAGCGACGCCTTCGCGGACCAGGGGGCGTGGCTGTACGCGGCGCGCGCGGGGATCCAGTCCGCCCTGGTGCTGCGCGAGGCGGGTGAGCACGCCGCGGCGGCGCGCCGCGCACGGGAGTGCTGGGAGCGAGTCACCCCGCCCGCCCCGGGCACGGCCGGGCTGTTCGCCCGCGTCGTCGAGGCCGTGGACCTCTCCCCTCGGGAGAAGCAGATCGCGGAGCTCGTGGGACGGGGCCGGGCCACGAACGAGATCGCGCACGTCCTGGTGCTGAGCGCGCGCACCGTCGAGCACCACCTGCTCAACATCTACCGCAAGGTGGGCGTGGACTCGCGGGAGGGCCTGCGCGCCGCGTTCGCCACCTGGCTGCGCCGGCAGGAGGCGTGATGGACGGGGTCGACGGGGTGGCCGCCGCGCTGCGCCGCGGGGTCAGCGTGGAGGTGGTGGGCCGCCCGGCATCGGGCCGCACCGAGTTCCTGGACCGTACGGCCACCCTCCTGGAGGCGCGCGGCATGCGCGTGCTGCGGCTGCACGGCATCGGCGGCTGGCGGGACCGGCCCTTCGGGACGCTCGCCGCCTCGCTGCCCGAGCTGAGCCGGCAGCCGTCGATCTGGGAGGCCGTCAACCTCCTGGTCCACGAGGTCACGGGGCACGACGCCACCTCGCAGGGGTCCGGATCGCACGGGGCCGGATCGCACGGGCCCGGATCGCACTGGCCCGGATCGCAGGGGCCCGGATCGCAGGGGCCCGGATCGCAGGGGGGGGCCACCCCCGGGTCCCCCGCGTCCGCGGTGCTCGTGCTCGACGACGCCGACGACGTCGACGACGTCTCCGCCGGGGTCCTGGCCGCCCTGCGGATCCGCAACCCCCTCCCGGTGCTGTTCGCGCGACGCGTGGGACCGCGCACGTCACCGCCCCTGCGCCGGCTGTTCGCGTCCCTGCCGCCCGTGGTGCGGCACACGCTGCGCCCCCTGCGGTACGCCGAGCTGGCCGCCGTCGTCGAGGCCGAGCTCGACGGCCCGGTGGACGAGGCGACGATGGCACGCATCGCCACCAAGTCGGGCGGCCTGCCCGGCGTGGCGCGTGACCTGGTGCGGGTGGGCAAGCAGACCCGGCGCCTGACCCTGCTGGGCTCGCAGTGGATCGCCTCCGAACGCCTGTGGACCAGCGAGCTGGGGTCCTGCGTCGACGCCCTGCTCGTGGACGCCACGCCCGACGACGTCGACGCCCTGACCACGCTGGCCCTCGCCGGGCCGGTGCGCGTGGCCGACCTGCACCGGCTGGTCCCGCTGGACCGCGCCGAACGGCTGGGCGCGCTCGGGCTGATCGACGTCGTCGTCGGACCCGCCGACGCCGGGACCGTGGGCCTGTACCCGCCCCTCCTCGAGGAGTACCTGGCCCGGGAGAGCGCCACGTCCAAGCGGTACGCGGTGCGCGAGCTGTTGACGACCCAAGGGCTGCCCGTGCCCCCCGGGCTCATCAGCGACCGGCGCCGGAAGCTGCCGGCGGACAACGCGATCCTGAGCCGGAACCTGGCGGCGCACTGGGCCGCCACCATCGACCGGCTCGCCGGCGCGTGGCGGGCCCACCCCACCGCCGCGAACGGCGTCGCCCTCCTGACGGCGCTGCTCAGCGCCCACCGCACCGACGTCGACCCGGCCGCCGTCTACGCCGGGACCGAGCCCACCGACGACGTCGCCGCAGGCGCGGAGCTGGCCGGCTGGTACGCCGTGCACCTGGCGCTCGCGGGCCAGGACCCGCAGGAGGCCTGGCACGTCCTGGACGAGGCGGCCGTGCGGTACCCGGACTTCGAGCTGTACCTGCGGTCGGTGCGCCGCCACCTGGAGCTGATGACGGACCGGGCCCCGGAGGCTCCCGAGCGACCCGCCGCCGACGCGCCACCTCTGGTGCGCGACTCGGCGACGGCCGTGCGGCTGGAGGGCGCGATCGCGCAGGGCCGCACCGGTGCGGCCCTCGCCGAGCTGGAGCGCGCCCGGCCCGTGGTGCCCCGCTACGTCGCGCACGCGGAGGTGAGCCGCGCCATGGCGCAGGTGATCCACGGCGAGGTGGACACGGGCGTCGCCGGCGCGCTGGCGTCCCTGGAGTCGGCGCAGCGGGAGTACGCCCCCGGGGTGATCCAGGCGCACGGGTACGCGGCCGCGCTGGGGATGGCGATCCGCGGGGACCTGACCCGACTCGACGAGCTCGTGTCGTACATCCTGACCATCACGTCCACGTCGACGTTGCACTCGCCGTACCACGCGGGGATCGCCGGGCTCGACGCCGCCCGCGTGCGCTGGCTCGGCCTGCCCGGTGCGGGCGTCGGCTGCGAGGCGACGTGCTCGTCGTCGTCGCTGGTGCTGCCCGCGGCGAACGACGGCTACGGGCCGTTCCCGTTCATTGACCTGGTGGCGGACTCCGCCGCGGGGGTGACGGCGCAGGACCTGTGGTCGAGGGCCCGGTCGGCGGCGTCGCGCGGGTTCTGCGCTGCCGCCGTGTTCGCCATGGTGGAGGCTGCCGAGCTCGGCCCGGACGCGGGGGCGTTCGCGGCCATCACCACGCTGCTCGACGACGTCGACAGCCCCCTCCTGGCCGCCCTGGTGGACCTGGCGGACGCGATGGTGCGCCGCGACGCCGACCATCTCCTGCGGGCCCAGGGCGCCCTGGAGGGGTTCGGTGCGTGGCTCTACGTGGCGCGCGCCGGGATCATGCGCTCCCTGGTGCTGCGCGAGCAGGGCGAGAACGTCCAGGCCACGGAGCACGCGAACCGGCTGTGGGCGCAGGTCACCGCCGCCGCCACCGGGGCGGAGGACCTGTTCGGACGGCTCGCGCAGGCCGTGGAGCTCTCCGCGCGCGAGATCGAGGTGGCCGGCCTCGCGGTGGACGGGTGGGCCTCCGGGGAGATCGCCGGTGAGCTGGTGCTCAGCGTCCGCACCGTGGAGAACCACATCTTCAACACCTACCGGAAGCTCGGCGTGGAGTCCCGCACCGGGCTGCGCCAAGCGTTCACCACGTGGCTGCGCCCGGGCCTGGACCTGCGGGCGGACGCCGCCCGCTGAGGTGAGATGCCAGTGGCCAGCGCCTAATGCGCCAGTTGCGGCGACGGTGGCGCTCGGCCCTTCCTAGCCTGCAAGGGACCGGCGGGATTGCCCAGAGCCGGCGCCCTCGACGGTGAGCGGCGCTGCGGCCCGGCGGTCCACCGGCGGGCCCGGCGTGGGGCGCCGCCCTGGTCGTCAGGAGCATCGACATGTTGCCAACTCGTACGGGACCCGGCGCGGGGAATCGGTCACGGCGGTCACGACGCGGGGGGCGGTCAGGGCTCCTGGGGCACCGGATCGCGGCGGTCGCCGGTGCGGTGGCCGTGGTCCTGACCTCGGTGCTCGCGGGGACGCTGCCGGCGGGCGCCGCGGACCTGTTGGTGACCGGGACGGTCACGATCGATGCGCGCGGTGACGGCATCGCCGTGCAGGGCCGCGCCGGCGAGGCCGACCTTCCGCTGGGCGGCGTGACGGTCACCCTGTTCGGGTCCGAGGCCGATCACGAGGGCTGGACGATCGCGACGGAGGCAGACGGAACCTGGAGCTTCCCCGTGGGTGCCTACGAGGAGTCGCCGGGCCCCTTCTTCGTCCGGATCGACGTCGCCAGCGCTGCGACCGGCCCCTACCTGACCACCGCGAGCGGGGGCTTCACCCCGGTTGTCGGCTCGCCGCAGCAGGCGACCTCGGGAGAGTTCGTGCCCGGCGACCAGCCCGTCGTCCTCGACGCCGTGGTGACCCCGGCGGGTGTGCTGCAGTTCGGCCAGTCCGGGAGCGAGACCCGCCTCCAGGACGGTTCCGAGCCGTTCGACGACGACGACCTCGACGGGCACGACTCGGGACCGGCCAACCAGAGGGTCCGCACGGGCGACCTGGTGTCCGCCGAGCTGTCGTGGACCACGACGAGCGACGTCCCGATCGGTGACAGCGGGGGCACCCTCTACCTGGAGCAGACGATCACCATGGGCGAGGGGGCGAAGGTCAACGTCAACGACTACCCCGACGGTTGCGAGCCGGTCAGCCTCGTCGCCAGCGGGCCGGGCAAGAGCGAAGCCGTGCTGCCTCAGGCGGACCCCCCGGCGGGGACCGACACCGTGACGTTGACCTGCGACCTGGGTCCGATGACCTCGGGTTCGGCGCAGAACACCACCACGCAGGTGTGGGTGTCGGCGAACTCCGTGGCAGACAGCACCTTCGCCGTCTCCGCCCGGCTCTACGCCGTCGACAGCCAGGGCCGGGCGACGGTCCGTCCGTCCGAGGACCTGGACCTCGGGGAGTACACGATCTCCGCGGCGCCCCGGTACGACCTGAAGAAGTGGCAGGGGAGGTACATCACCCAGGACAAGGGGCAGTTCGCCGGGCGCAAGGACGTCGAGATCGTGACGTTCATGACGGTGGTGACGATCTCCACCGACGTACGCCGTGGGGTCGAGGGCTTCACGCAACCCATCACGGTTCACGACGACGTGTGGGCCACCTACACCGATGCGGCGTCTCCCCCGAACAAGGAGGGCGACTTCTTCGAGGGTCTGGAGTACGAGATCGTCTCGTGCGCACCTGCGGGGGAGCACGTTCCCGGCCTCGTGTTCGGTGCGCCCGGGGAGGGGCGCGCGCCGGAGGCCGTCGTCGCGGGCTCGGGCAAGTGCGGCTACGAGCGTGACGACAAGACACTGACCTCCGGGTACACGCTGACGTTCACGGGGATCGACACGACGTCGCGCGCCTACCCCACCAAGACGATCGGGAAATCTGGCGAGCAGGGTGCCGATCTCACCTCCGGCCCGTTCTACCTGGCGGCGTACGCCGTGAAGGTCGCGGTCCCCGCGTCCGAGCTCGACCGGGCGCAGGGCGAGGCCGGGGACGGGGTCGGTCAGCTGCGGTTCTACAACCGCGTGTCCGGGTTCGACCCGACCGGCGCATCCGGGAAGGAGAACTACGGCGGCGAGGGTGAGCCGGGCTACTGCCAGCTCGGTCCTTCGTCCACCATGGAGTCCGAGTGCGCGAAGATCGGCGAGGGGCGCAGCAACAACGTGCTCGGTCCCGTGCCCATCACGCTCAAGAAGAAGAGCTATGGCGGATGGGACCACCGAAAGGACGTCGTCAACGTCGCGGCGGGACCGTGGGTCGCCCTGACCGATGGACTGCCGGGATACAACCCGCGCGGGGGTGCCCAGTCGCTGACCGGGGCTGTCCATGCCAGCCGAGTGCGCCTCACCGGCAATGCCGGGGCGTCGATCGCGGGTGTCCAGGCGTGTGACGTCTTCGACAACACGATGGCCAAGCTGGTGCCGTTGAACGACCTCTGGACAACGAACCAGGGGCTGCCCGCAGACCTCTACTCGTACGTCCTGCAGGACAAGGGCACGGTCGCCTTCAACCAAGAGCTGACGAAGAAGTTCACCATCGAGTACGCGCACACGGACCTCAGCGGGGACGTGACGAACACGGGCGTGCGCCACGAGGACCGCTTCGAAGGAGACTGGACGAATCAGAGCAAGGCCCGCTGTGACGAGCCGGGGCTCGCATGGTCGACCGATCCGACCACGGTGGGCAACGGCATCGACGACGTGAACATGGTGCGGTTGAGTGCCCACGACGGCGTCGTCCTGGGCTCCGGCATCGCGTGGAACTGGTGGATCGCACTGAAGCAACGCGCCACCTACTACGGCGGCACCAAAGCGGGGGAGCCGGTCCCGGCGGGAGCCGTCTTCGCCAACTTCAGTGCCCGGAAAGCGGCTGACAGCCAGTGGATCACGAGCGACTTCATCCCGGGTGCGGGCACCACGGGTGGCACCCGGAGAACGGGCGTCAACCAGTCCTCCACCGGTGATCGCTGGTCGGTGACCGATGCGTTCATGAAGATCACGGAGCACACGATCCCCGCGGAGGTGGCAGGGGCACCCGCTGCCGGTGCAGCGGGCGTCGGTCAGACGGGGCGGGCGCTGGCCGGCCGAACGGTCGTCTGGCAGATCGACGCGTCCCTGTCGGGCCACGGCGAGTCCAGCGAGACGGTCCAGAACGTCGTGATCACCGCGGTGCTGCCGCCGAGCGTGACCTATGACGCGGCGTCGACGGCGGCCCTCGCCGGTGGGACGCCGGCGTCGTCGGTGGCCGAGGACGGCGACGGCTCGACGACGCTCACCTGGGAGCTCGGCCCGTTGCCGGTGAACACGGAGATCACGCCGCGTGTCATCGTGACGGGTACCGACCCGCTCGCACGCAACAACACCAGCGCGGTCGTCACGGCGCGCATCGCCGCCGAGGGCGTCCTGGCGGCCGAGGATCACCGGACGTATCACACCGTGGTGCTCACGCAGGTGGGTGAGCTGCGGACCCAGAAGTCCGTGGCGCGCAGCGTCAACGTCATCGGGGACTCGCAGGAGTACACGCTCCGGCTGCGGAACGTCGCGACGAACATCACCGTCGCCGCACCCACGGTGATCGAGGTGCTCTCCAGCCCGGGGGACGGCGCTTGGCACCCCATGGCGCAGCGCGAGCCGGAGTCCGGCTTCGCCGGGACGAACCGGTTGGCCGCCGCGCCGCAGGCGTTCCAGTCCGGCGGTACCGTCGCGGCGCCCGGGACGTTCTACTACACGACGGCGAACCCCGCCGACGTGCCCCAGTCCCTCAACGACGACGTCGAGTCCCTCTGGTCCACCACGTTCACGCCGGAGGCCACGGCCTTCAAGTTCGTCGCCGACGCCGACCTGGCTCCGGCGTCGGGCGAGAACCCCGGAGCCGACGGACTGGACATCACCTACCAGACCGTCCAGACCGGGAACCGGTCGGGTGACGTCTACGCCAACAGGTTCACGGCGTTCTCCCGGTCGTACATGGACCAGACCGGCACCAAGTACCTGATGGTCGTGTCCAACCAGACCACCGTCCGCACGGTGGGCTTCTCGCTCGGCGATCTGGTGTGGATCGACATGGATGGTGACGGGCGCTACAGCCCGGACGTCGACAACACGGCGCCAGCCGGGGTGAACGTCTCCGTCTACCGGGTCGCGCAGGGCGACCCGGCGGTGCTGGACGACGATCCGGGCGACGGGCCTGCCGACGAGCTGGTCACGACGACGCAGACGATGGTGGGCGGCCGCTGGATGGTGAACGACCTGCCGGCGGGCTCCTACCGGGTGCGGATCGCCGCCGACCAGTTCGCGCCGGGTGGTCCGCTCGAAGGGTTGGTGGCCGCGCCCGGCGCCTCCGCCGACTGCAACGACGACCTGAACGAGGACCAGAACCACGACGCCGTGCCCGACGGTGCCGGTGGTGTGCGGACCGGCCCGATCACCCTGGGCTGGCAGCCGATGGGCGACGGCAGCATCCGCGGCGAGGAGCCGATGGGGGACAACGTCGCAGGCCTGCGGGTCCCGACGGCGACCACCGACGACCTCACCAACTTCACCGCCGACCTCGCCCTGGACGTGGACTCGGACAAGCCGGCACCCGCCTACGAGTTCACCAAGGCGGCCGTCCCGGCCCCGGGTACCGCGGTGCCGGTGGGTGGCCAGATCACCTACACCCTGGTGGGCAGGAACGTCGGCGAGACCGTGCTGGACCCGGTGACCATCACCGACGACCTCACCGGGGTGCTCAACCACGCCGCAATGGTGGAGGGCTCCCTGTCCGCGACGATCGGCGGCGTCCCCGCCGTCGATCGACCGACCGTCGACGACGGCGTCCTGACATGGACGGGAGAGCTCACGCCCGGCCAGTCGGTCCAGGTGACGTACACGGTCACGGTTGCGCAGGGCGCGGAAGGCGCCATCCTGCACAACCGGGCGACGTCGGAGGCGAAGCCGCCCAGCGGTGACGTGATCACGACGCGGCCCTGGGAGACGTGGCACCCGGTGCCCGGCTACGCGTTCACGAAGGTCGCCCGGCCGGTCGACGGCACCGAGGTGGCGCGGGGGCAGCGCATCGAGTACACGGTCACAGGAGTCAACATCGGTGCGACCCCGCTCGACCCGGTGACCGTGACGGACGACCTCACCGGGGTGCTGGCCCATGCGAGCCTGGCGGGCCCGCAGGCGGCGACCATCACCGGGGCGGACGGAGTCGCGCGGCGCGCCGCCGTCCCGACAGTGCAGGACTCGACCCTGACGTGGGAAGGCGCGCTGGCCGTGGGCGAGCAGGTGGCCGTGACCTACGCCGTGGTCGTGCACGCCGACGCGCCGGAGACGACCCTGTTCAACGTGGCGGTCTCGTCGGCCACCCCGCCCGGGCTGCCGGCCATCACCCCGCCTCCGGTGGGTACGCGGCACCCGGTGCGAGTGCCGGTCGTGCCCCCGGCCAAGGTGCCTCCCGCCAACGTGCCTCCCGCCACGGTGCCCCCTGTCAACGTGCCTCCCGCCAACGTGCCCGCACCGCCGTCGGCGGGGTGGCTGCCCCGCACGGGCACGGACGTCGCCGACGCCGGGGCGGCCATGGTGGTGCTCCTGGGCCTCGGGGCGGGGCTGCTCGCTCGCGGGGGCCGGATGCGGCGCCGCCAGGGATGACCCGCCAGCGAGGTGTACACCCGGGAGCCAGGTGGGAGGCCATCGAGAATCTTCCGCGTCTAGCCTGAGAGGGCGCACACAGACCAACCCCCGCACCTCCACCGGATCCAGGGCAGTTCCGGTGGTGGTGCGGGGGTTGTTTGCGGTGCGGGGTCGAGGCGGGCGTCAGCCCTTCACGGCGCCGGCGAGGCCGTTGACGATGTACTTCTGCATGGTGAAGAAGAACACCAGCGCCGGGATCAGGGCGAGCGAGGAGAACGCCATGATCGAGGTCATCGACGCCGAGAACTGCGTGGTGAACATCTGCACACCCAGCGGCAGCGTGTGCTGGTGCGCCGGGGCGCCGCCCGCGCCGAGCACGAACAGCGGCAGCATGTAGGAGTTCCAGGAGCCGACGAACGCGAGCACGCCCACCGTCACCATGCCGGGCCGCGCGAGCGGCAGCAGGATCCGGAAGAAGAAGCTCGTGCGGGTCGCGCCGTCGATCGACGCGGCCTCCTCGATCTCGTTCGGGATCGCCTTGACGAACGGCGTCAGGATCACCACGGTCGTGGGCAGCGCGAACGCCACCTGCGGGATGATCACACCCAGCGGGTTACCCACCAGGCCGATCTCGTTGATGATGATCCAGGTGGGCAGGATGCCCACGGTCGCGGGGAACATGAGCCCCGCCGCGAACACGGAGAACAGGGCGCCGGTGCCGCGCATCGGGAACCGCGCGATGGCGTACGCCACGGAGGTGCCCAGGATGACGACGCCTGCCGTGGTGGCGATCGCGATGAGCGACGACGTCCACAGCTGGCCCCAGAACCGCTGCGCGAACTGTCCGCCCAGGATGTCGGCGTAGTTGCCCCAGTTCCACGGGTTGGGCAGGCCGGCCGGGTCGGTCAGGAACTGCGGGTTCGTCCGGGCACCGCCCAGCACCACCCACAGCACCGGGCCCACGGCGACGCCGACGGCGACGAGCGCCACCAGGTACACCCACGGCTGGCTCCACGACCAGACCTTCTTCTGGCGGATCTCCTGGGTCGGTACACGCGTGCCCATCGTTGCGGTAGCCATCACGACTCCTTTCCGATGTCGCGGTTCAGGATGAACCGCTGATAGGTCAGCGCCACGATGAGTGTGATGACGAAGAGCACGACGGCGATGGCGGAGCCGTAGCCGACGCGGTCACGGCTCATGCCCACCTGGACCATGTAGGTGGCCATGGTGTCCATGCCCACGATGGTCGGGTTGGCGCGCGTGAGGATCCAGATCATGTCGAACAGCTGGAACGAGCCGATGATCGACAGGAACGCCCAGATGCGCACGGTCGGGCCGAGCAGCGGGAGCGTGATCTTGCGCTGGATCTGCCACCAGGAGGCGCCGTCGATCTGCGCGGCCTCGGTGAGCTCGTCCGGGATCCCGGACAGGCCCGCGAGGAACAGGATGATCGCCATGCCGATGTACTTCCAGGTCAGCACGGCCATCACGGTCCAGAACGTGACCGACGTCAGGCCGCCCGTACCGATGTCCGCGAGCCACTGGGTACCCGCGATCGAGCCCAGGCCGATGCGCTCCAGCCACACGGCGATGGCGCCGTTCGGCATGAGCAGCATCTGGAACATCACGCCGGTGATGACCTCGGAGACGATCCAGGGGACGAAGATCAGCATGCGCACGATGCCGCGGAACTTCATCTTCCGGTTCAGCAGCAGCGCGATGCCGATGGCGATGGGGCCCTGGAGCAGCAGCGACAGGATCGCGATGAGGAAGTTGTTGCGGACGGCGTCCCAGAAGAACGGCTGCCCGAACATCCGGCCGCCGGTGAAGATGTTGATGAAGTTGTCCAGGCCGACAAAATTGTTCAGCGGTGCGATCCGGGAGCCGTCGTGCAAGGACATGACGACGCCGAAGCCGATCGGGACGAACACGAAGGCGACGTAGACCACCAGCGCGGGCACCGTGAATCCGGCGACCTCGAACCAGCGGACCTTGCGCTTCGAGGGGCGCAGGGCAGGGGACGAGCCCCGGGCGGTATCCGCCCGGGGCTCGCCGACCTCGACGTTGGTCGACATGGGTGTCAGCCTGCGGCGAGCGAGGTCAGTGCGTCGACGACGTCCTGCGGGCCACCCTGGCCGGACATGAACGCGACGATCGCCGAGTTCATGCCGCCGCCGACGGCGGAGCCGAGAGCGGTGTCGAGCCAGAGCTGGACGGAGGACGCGTTGGCGACGGCCGTCGCGGCGTCCGAGAGCGGGCCGGCCGGCATCGAGTCGGTGGCACCGGCGTCGACGGGGATGTTGCCCATGGCGGCGTAACGCTGCTGGACGTCGGTGGAGACGATGTGCGCGAGGAGCTTGGCGGCCTCCTCGGGGGCGTCGGCGTGGACGGAGAAGCCGTCGACGCCGCCCATGATCGCGGCCGGGTCGCCGGCGGCGCCGTCAACCTGCGGGAACGGGAACCAGCGGAGGAACTCGGCGTGCTCCTGCGCGTCGGCGTCCAGGCCCTCGGCCTCGTTGTAGATGCCGCCCATGACGCCGTAGTCCCAGGTGCCCATGAGCTGCATGGCAGCCTGGCCCATCACGACCATGCCGGATGCGGAGGCCGCGCCCTGCTGGGCCGAGGTGGCCTGCCAGCCCGGGTTGAACGCGTTCTTGTCCAGGATGGTCTGGAGCAGGTCGCTCGCGTCGATCCAGCCCTGGTCGGTGAAGTCACCGTCGGTGATCGCGGCCTGGAACGCCTCGGTCGGCACGGAGCGCAGCGCGGTCCAGTACCACCAGTGAGCGGCCGGCCAGCCGTCGACGCCGCCGACGGCAACCGGCACGATGCCGGCGTCGCTGAGCTTCTCCCAGGAGGTGAACAGGTCGTCGAGGGTCTCGGGGAAGTCGGCCTCGGTCAGGCCGGCCTGCTCCCAGAGGTTCATGTTGACCCAGAAGCCCGAGGGCAGCGTGGTGTAGGGCATGCCGTACACGCCGTCGCCGACGCGGAACGCCTCGGCTGCGCCCGCGACGGGCTCGGGGATGAAGTCGGTCAGGTCCTTGACGACGCCGTTGGCGACGTAGTCCTGGAGCTCGCCGCCGCCCCACGACTGGAACACGTCCGGAGCCGTGCCACCCGCGATGGCGTTGGGGAGGATGGTGTCGCGCAGCTCTTCGTTCTGGAAGGCCTGCACGTTGACGGTGACGCCCGGGTTGGCGTCCTCGAACTCGGCCGCGACATCGGCCCAGAAGGAGAGCAGGGGCTCACCGGTGCCGTTGTGCCACCAGGTGATCTCGACGCCGTCGCCGGTCGCACCGTTGGTGGCGCCGTCGCCGGGCTCGTTCCCGCCACCGCAGGCGGAGGCGACCAGGGCAACGGTCGCTGCCAGAGCGACGATGCCTCCGGCGCGAATCTTCGTCTTCATGGGTGGTTCCAATCTGGATCGAATGTGACGGCCGTTCGTTCGGCCGTGGTTCCCAATGTCGTCGATCGCGCGGTGGCGTTCCGACCGTTTGCGTGAAAACACGCCCCTCCGTGTCCTCCTCGTTGTGGTCGTGCTCGAAATGAGCCGGGACAGCGAGCGATCGGCGCCACGCGGTCGGCCCTCGCGTCGCGGCGGGCGGACGTCGCGGGGCGCAGTGCCACGGGTGGCCGGCCGTGGGCGGGGCGTCGCGTCGTCACCTGCCTCACCCGCGCCGACCCGGAGGCATAGGCTGGCCCCGTGAGCAGCCCCGATACCTGCTGACCGGGTCAGGGGCCGCGTCGATCCGCTCCGTGGGCGTGCTGCCGGCGGCGTCCGGGGTCGGCCCGTGAACGCGCGAACGGGGCAGGTGAGCGACATCGGCGAGGAGACGACCAGCGACCTCTACGGCCGGTTGGTGCGCCTGGCGCGGGCCGTGTTCGCGGTGCCCGGGGCCGCCCTGACGGTGCGTGGCGAGCGGCAGCCCGTGACGCTCGTTGCTTCGGGGGTGGGCCGCGAGTCCGCCGCGTCGACCGAGCCTGTGTGGCGGTATGCGCTGGGTACCGGCGGCGTCGTCGTGATCCCTGACCTGGGCGCGTCCGAGATGTTCGGCCCCGGCATGTTCCCCCTCGTGACGCCTGCCGGTGTCACGCCCGTGCGGTTCTACGCCGGGGTGCCGGTGCACTCGTCCAGCGGCGAGACGGTGGGCGTGCTCGCCGTGTTCGACCACGCGCCGCGCACCCTGGACTCCGTGCAGCGCCAGATCCTGGCCGATCTGGGCGCGGTGCTCGACCGGGAGCTGTCCGCGAGCGGGGAGCTGGCGATGGCCGGAGAGGTCCAGCAGCTCCTCCTGCCGCGTGAGCCGCCCGACCTACCGGGCCTGGAGGTGGCGGGGCGCGTGCTGCAGGCGCGCGACGCGGGCGGCGACTTCTTCGACTGGTCCACGGTGCAGGGCCCCCACGGGACCCGGCTCGACGTGGTGCTCGGCGACGTCATGGGCAAGGGGATGGCGGCCTCGCTGGTCGCCTCCGAGATGCGGGCCGTGCTGCGCACGCACGCCCGCTACGTGGGCGTGCTGGAGGCGGTGCGCCGCACGGCCGAGACCACCGCCGCGGACCTGGCCCGCCTGGGCCGGTTCGTCACGCTGTGGTCCGCCAGCATCGAGCCCACCGGGCGCATCGAGTACGTCGACGCCGGTCACGGTCTCGCCGTCGTCGCCTCCCCGCGCGGTCCGCGCTCCCTGACCCAGGACCAGCTCCCGCTCGGCATGCCCGTCGCGAGCACCTGGGCTGCCGCGCACGACTGGGCTGCCGCGCACGACGTGCTGGAGGCCGACGAGCTGCTCGTCGTCGTCAGCGACGGGGTCTTCGACGTGTTCGGGTCCATCGGCCAGGCGTACGACGCCGTCCAGGAGCTGCTGGCCCCCGGCCTGACCTGCGCCGGTGCCGTCGACGCGATCATCGCGCACGCCAGCGGGGCCGGGACCTCCGACGACGTCGCCGCCGTCGTCGTGCGGCGCACGCCGTCGGACGCGGTGCGGCGCACGCCGTCGGGCGCTGAACGGCGCACGCCGTCGGACGCGGTGCGCCGCACACCGTCGGGCGCCGAACGGCGCACGCGCACGGACTGATAGAGACTCGACTGTTGACCACCGAGCGGGAGGAAGCGCGCTGATGGAGTTCCAGGAACTGGACCGGGACGGGCACGTGGTGCTCGCGCCGCACGGGCGGCTGAACCTCGTGTCGGCGCCGCCGCTGCGGGCCCGGATCGGGGACCTGATCGCGGACGGCCGCACCCGCATCGTGGTGGACCTGGGCGCGGTCGAGTCCGTCGACTCGTCGGGGCTCGGTGCGCTGATCGGTTGTCTGAAAGCGGCCCGGGAGCACGGCGGCGACCTGCGCATCGCCGCCGCCGGGGAGCAGGTGCGTGCCGTGCTGCGCCTCACCAACCTGGACCGGATCCTTGCGCCCTACGACTCCGCGGAGGAGGCCGGCCGTGAGTGGTGACGAACGGTACGTGCTCGAAGGGTTCGCCGTGCCCGAAGAGCTGGGCCGGGTCCATGACCTGCTGGGCCGCGTGAGCGCGGACCACCCGGAGGTCGACCCGACCGACCTGATGCTCTTCGAGACGGCCGTCATGGAGATTGCCGGCAACGTCGTCGAGCACGGCCTGCCGCCGGGCGAGGTGCGGTGGCGCCTGGCGGTGCGTGTCACCGGCGAGCAGATCGAGGCGGATCTGCGGGACACGGGCCACGAGTTCTCGGCCGACTTCGGCAAGCCCATGCCCGGGGTCGACGCCGAGTCGGGCCGTGGACTGCCCCTGGCCAGCGCGGTCCTGGACCAGCTCGAGCTGGCCCGGGTCGACGAGGGCAACCACTGGCGCCTGGCCCGGCACCTGCGCCCGTGACGGATCCCGCTGGTCGCCCCCTGCGGCGCCTCGGCGGCCCTCGCCTCCGCTTCGCGCCCGGTCAGGGGTGAGAGTCAGGGGTGCGGCAGTCAGCAGTGCCGGTCAGGGGTGCCGGCCAGCGGTGCCTGGTGAGGGGGGTCGGTCAGCGGTGCCGGTCAGCGGTGGTGGTCAGCCGGGCCGGTCAGCGGCGGCGGGCCAGGCGCAGTGCCGCGAGCACGCCGCCGCCCGCGACCGCCGCGGTCCCGGCTGCGATCGCCACCAGAGCCCACACCGAGAGCCCTGTGTCGGATCTGGTGGCGGCGTCGGACCCGGTGGTGGTGTCGGACCCGGTGGCGGCTGGTGCGGCCGTGTCCTGGGACGCGGCGGGTGCTTGGGCGCAGGCCGGCTGTGGCGACCCCGCGGACGCACCGGTGCCGGCCGGGGGCGTGTAGTCGAACGTGTAGGTGCCGCTGACGGGGTGCCCGTCGGCGGAGACCACCCGCCAGTCGACGGTGTACGTGCCTTCGGCGCCGAGGGAGACCGGCGCCGACACGGTCCGGTCGTCGATCGTCGGGCAGTCGGTGGCGTAGTGGGCGGAGTCGGGCCCGATGACGTCCAGGCCGGTCCCGGCGCCGTTCCCGCCCAGGTCGAGGAGCACGTCGTTGAACGTGATGGTGACCTGGTCGACCGGTCCGGTCACGGTCTGCTCGGCGGCCGGGTCCGACCCGACGACGTAGTTGTGCGCCGAGGCGGGCGTGGCCCACGCGACGCCCCCGACGGTGAGCGCGGCGGCGACCAGCACGGCGCGGGCCACCACCGGTCTGCGCTGCCGTGGTGCCGTCGTGCGGTGTGCCGTCGTGCGGTGTGCCGACGTCGCTGCGCCGCGTGCCGCGAGGGTGGTCACGCGTCGCCTCCCGGCACCGGGGGAGTCGGTGCGTCCTGAGCCGGGGTTCCCTGCCCGGGGGCGGTGTCGCGCTGCCCGGGGGCGGTGTCGCGCTGCCCGGAGGCGGTGTCGCGGCGGCCCGCGCGCGCCAGGGCGGCCACGCCGGTGACCGCGCCGACCAGACCCAGGCCGAGGCCCGCGGCGCCGAGGCCGGCGCCCCACCCGGAGGTCGACGCCTCAGCTGAACCTGATGCCGAGCCCGATGCCGAGCCCGATGCCGAGCCCGAGGTCGCGCCTGGTGTCGCATCCTGCGTCGCGTTCGGTGTCGCGACCGTCGGCTCGTTCCCGCCCGCGGCGTCGTCGGCGGGCGCGGCGTCGTCGGCGGGCGCGGCGATGGCCAGCACGGGGGCCGGATGCTCAGGCTCTGCGCCGTCGGCCCCGGTCGGCTCGTCCCAGGCCACGACGGTTCCGTCGGAGTACGTCTGCGTGGCCGGCAGGAGAACGTGGTCGACGTCGGGCACGGGGCCGGCCGAGACGACGAAGCGGCGCAGTTCCCCGTCGTGGATCGCGCTCGCCTCGTCGTCGGCGGTCCAGGTGATCGAGGCGGGCGCCTCGGTGACGGAGGTGCCGTGCACTTCGACAGGCTCGGGCAGCGGTGCCGTGGCGACGTGGGCGGTCCAGCCCGGGACGGGCTCGATGGACACACTGGTGAACGGGGTGTCGGTCGGGAGGTCCACGGTCACCTTCACGGTCGACGCCGTGGCGGACTCGTTCGGCACCCGGAACGTCAGCAGCGCGTACGAGCCGGGAGTGGCCGTGCCGTCACCGCCCGGGTCCACGCGCACATGCGCGGAGGCGGGGCCTGCCAGCATCACGGGCACGACGACGGCCAGCGTGGCGGCGGCCAGCGCGATGCCGGTGGTCACCAGGGCGCGGCGGGCGATGCGGAACGTGGGAACAGACATAGGGCAACGGCTCCATCGGTCAGGAACGGACGTCGGGGTACCGGCCGCCGGTGATCGAGGGGGGCGGGATCGGGTCGGCGCCGGGCACCCACCCGCAACCCTAGACGGCTGCCGGACCACGCCGTCCCGGCCTGTCACGGCAGGCCGTCCGGTGCTGGGCCTCACTCGTGGCGTGCCAAGTTGCGTTTCTAAGTTAGAACACTAAGGTCGCTGTCGTGGATCACCCCCGGAACCTTGGCCTCGAGCTGCACACGTTGATGAGTCGCCTGGAGCGGACGGGTGACCGGATGCTGCGGGCCGAGCACGGCATCTCCTACCGGCGCTTCATGGTGCTGCTCATGGCCGGCCAGCTCGGCGCGTCGACGCAGCGGGCGCTGGCCGAGGGCCTGGCCGTGACCGAGCCGTCTGCCAGCCGCATGATCACAGCGCTGGCCGAGACCGGCCTGCTCGCGGTGGCGCCCGACCCCGCCGGTGGCAACCGTCGGCGGGTCGAGCTCACCGACGCGGGCCGAGCGTTGCTCGAGCGAGCCGGGGCGTTCCTGATCGAACAGCTCACGGCGCTGGTCGAGTCCACCGGTGTGCCGTTCGACACCTATCTGGCCTACACACGCCGTCTCAACGCCGCGCTCGAGGGCGCCGCCTCCCGCTCGGCCGCCGCCGCGAACCTGAGGAGTCCGTCATGACCGCGCCTTTGCCCGAGCCTGTGTCTGTGTCTGTGTCTGTGTCTGTGTCTGTGTCTGTGTCTGTGTCTGCGCCTGCGCCTGCGTCTGCGCCCGCGCCCGCGCCTGTGTCTGCGCCCGTGTCCGCGTCCGCCGTACGGACCGTGCTCTCCGCCGACGGCACCGCCATCGCCTATCACACCGTCGGATCCGGCCCGGGGCTGCTGATCGTGCCTGGCGCACTCAGTGACGGGGAAGACCTGGACGCGCTGGCGCAGGCGCTCTCGTCGCAGTTCACCGTGCACAGCATCCAGCGGCGCGGCAGGGTCGGCAGCGGCCCGCAAGGGGACGGGTACGGGATCGAGGCCGAGTGCGCCGACCTCGCCGCGGTTCGCGCGGCCACGGGTGCCCACTACGTGTTCGGCCACAGCTTCGGCGGCCTGATCGCGCTCGAGGCGGCGCGGCGGGACCCGGGCATCGCCCGACTTGCCGTCTACGAGCCCGGGGTGAGCGTGCACGGACTCATCCGCACGGACTGGCTCCCCGAGTACCGTCGCCTCCTCGCCCAGGGGCGCCCCTTCGACGCCTTCGCCGTGTTCGCGATCGCCACGGGGCCGAGAGCGGCGCGGCGCAACCCGCGCTGGCTGATGGCCGCGATCCTGCGCGTGGTGTTCCGGGGTGAGCGACGGCGCAAGCTGTTCCGGCTGCTCGCGGCCAACGCGCGCGAGCACGACGAGGTGGGCCGGCTCGATGACAGCTACCGCAACTATCGGGAGGTGTCAGCGGACGTCCTGCTCCTGGCGGGCGGCAAGAGCGGGCTCTCTTGGGTGGGTGTGGCGTTCGAGCGACTGACCGAGGTGCTGCCGTCCTCGCGTACGCGCACGTTCCCACGCCTGGACCACTTCGGTCCCGAGGGTCGGGGCGCACCCGAGGTAGCGCGTGAGGTAGCCACGTTCGCACTCACGTAACCGGGGCAGCCACCGACCGGGAGGATTGCCACGGGCCGGGATGGTTACGCCTCCGCGGCCAGGAGGGTCGCGAAGCCGAGGAAGGTGGCGCCGGACGCGGCGTCGATGCCGCGCCGCGCACGCCTGGACGTGATGGTGCGCCGAGCGGCGTCGGCGGCGAGGACGACGGCGAGCAGGACGAACCCGCCGACGACGGACAGCGTCAGCGCGTAGCCGACGAGCGTGGGCCAGGGCGCTTCGGTGCCGAGGAACTGTGGGAGCACCGCCAGGTTGAAGACGAGGACCTTCGGGTTGGTGATGTTGCACAGGAAGCCTTGCCCCAGCGCGCGCGACGGTACGGTGCCCGCCCTGTCACCGATCTCGGTCCAGCCGCCGGGCCGGGGCTGCAGGGCGGCCCGGGCAGCCTGCGCGCCGAGGTAGGCGAGGTAGACGACCCCGGCCCACCGGATCGCTTCGAAGACCGGTTCGGCGCGGGCGATGATGGTGCCGAGCCCCGTCGCCGCGAGCATTCCCTGCACCGATCCGGCAACGGTGATGCCGGCCATCGTCCACAGGCCCCGGCGGCGCCCACCGCCGATGGTGCTCCGCAGCGTGAGCAGGGTGTCTGGTCCGGGCGCGACCGCGACCACCACCGCGAAGGCGACGAACGACAGGTAGTGCGTCATGACGGGCTCGCACCGCTCAGCGCGCCCAGCCATTCCTCGACGACGTCCAGGTCGCTGCCCTGTAGACCAACTCGTGAGTCGACGCGGTGCAGGAGTGCGGCTCCGGGGTGGTTCTGCGCCACCCAGGCACGGTCGACGTCGGTCAGCTCGTCGTCGATCCAGATGAACGGGCGACTCGCCGCGATGCGGCACAGGTGCCGGGTCTTCCAGCTGAGGGCGGCGTTCGCGTCGTCGTCGGCCCAGGTGGGGCGGTCGAGGTCGGGGAGGTCGCCCATCTGAGCCACCGGGAGCGTGGGCAGGCCCAGGATCGGTGAGATCACTGCGTTGGCGTCCTGCATCCAGGCGGTCGCCCAGACGACGTCGCAGCCGAGGGCGCGAAGCCGCAGGCCGTGAGCGCGATCGATCCGGGCGAGATGCGGGTTGCCCGCGTGCTGCCAGGTGGCGTACCAGTCCTCCAGGGTCTCCGGGAGCGACACGCCACCCGTGGGCAGCACCGTGCCGTCCACGTCGAGGAACAGCAACGGACGCCCCGCAGGACTGGTCTCGGCGCAGCTCACGGCGTGACGCTAGCAGGGGTAGCAGGGGTAGCAGGGGTAGCAGGGGCAGCAGGGGCTAGTGGTTCGTCGATGACCTCCGCGGTATCTGTGCAGGTCCGGTCGGGCGCGGTGGAGGGTCGCGGGCGGTGGGGAGCGGCCGCCGTCGGCACTGTGGCGAGTCCGTCAGCCGTGGCGAGTCCGTCAGCACGGTGGCGAGTCCGTCGGCACGGTGGGTGAGTCCATCGGCACGGTGGGTGAGTCCGTCAGCACGGTGGCGGTGGCATTTCGTTGCGGTGGGGGTGGTGCTCGATGGGTTGGCCGTGGCGGTCGGTGAAGTGCCAGCCGCCGTCTTGGTGCCAGCGCATGGTGATGTGGTGGGTGTCGACGTGGGTGTGGTGGTGCCAGCACAGCAGGGCGCTGTTGGTGGTAGAGGTTTCGCCGTGGTGGGCGGCCCAGTGGTGTTGGGCGTGGTGGACCTCGCAGCGTGAGGGCGGTTCGTGGCAGCCGGGGAAGGTGCAGTGTTGGTCGCGGGCGATCACGGCGCGGCGGAGTTGGCGTGGGACGGTGCGCATGGCGCGGCCGACGTTGAGGATCTGGGAGTCGGGTCCGAACACGATGCGGGTGATCTCGGAGTCGCAGGCCAAGGTGCGCAGCACGGTGTCGGGCAGGGGGTCGGTGGATCCTTCAAGGATGGCCGGGGTGCGAGTCAGGGTGGGCAGCGTCACGGTGCCAGGTCCGGTGCGGGTGGAGTCGCCGCGGTCCGTGGTGCCACCGGTCCTGACTTCCGCCCGAACCCCGGCCCCGGCTCCGGCCGCGGCTCCGGACTCGGGTTCGGCGCCGGGCCTAGCCTCCGGCGTGGTGCTGGTGCTGGCGTCAGCGTCGGTGCCGGCGAGGAGGCGGTGGAGTTCGTCCCAGGAGACGGTGACGTTGAGGTGGGGGCGGATGGTGGCGCCCGTACCGGTGTGGCCGTGGTCGAGGGTGATGCGGGCCAGGTCGGTCAGGGCTTGGGCGCGGCGTTGGGTGGTGGTGCGGTCGTCGCCGGGGGTCGGGGTGCCCATGAGGGAGTTGAGGGCGGTGTTCAAGGCGGCGCCGTGTTCCTCGGTGAGGAATCCGGTGACGTGCCAGCCGCCCAGGGTCAGGCCGAGCTCGAAGTGTTCACGATCTTGGGCGTCGCGGTGGCCCCGGTCGTCGGCGTCGGGGTCGGCGACGTGTGCGAAGCGCTGCACGAGTCGGCGGAACCCGGGCAGTGGGTGCAGGCCGGCCTGGGCCAGGAGGAACTCCTCCCCGGTGGGGGCGGGCAGCAGGTCGCCGTTGGGGTCGTACCGCTCGGGCAGCCCGGTCACGGGGGTGGCCAGGGCGGTGCGCCGGTGCTCGGTGCTCGCGGCGTCGGCCAGGGCGGCGACATGGTCGGCCCCGACTGTGCCGGCCAGAGCTGCGGTACAGGTGGCGGGGAGGGTGTCGCGCAGGATGCGCCCCTGCCGGGCCTCACGCTTGGCCAGGTACGCGGGGACGTCATCGCGCCGGGCCAACCAGGCCGGGAACGACCGCGACCCGTCCAGCGCCCACACCCCGTCGGCCTCCAGCACGGGCAAGATGACCAGCCGGGCCGTGGCCAGACGATGCTCAGCCACCCGCAGATCCCCTTCCAGAACGGCCAGGACCGACGCTGGCAGGTCCCGCAGGGTGCCGCCGCCTGCCAACTCGGCCAGCGCGCCGACCCCTGCCCGGATCTGGGCCAGTGCGGCGTCCAGCGCGCCACCCGCGTCCACGGCGAGACCGGTGCCTGTGGTGAGGCCGGTGTCTGCGGTGAGACCGGTGTCTGCGGCGAGGCCGGTGTCCTGAGTGGGTCCGGCGTCTCGGGAGAGGCCGGCGCCTTGGGTGGGGCCGGCGCCTTGAGCCGGGCCGGCGTCCTGGGCAAGGTAGGCATCCGGCGCAGGACGGACGGCGTCGGGGTCACTCAGGCGGGAACGCCCGATGCCGGACGCATCACTGCCGACCGACTCCGTCATGCTCACCCCCTTGTCCCGCCTCTTGTGCGGATGCTGCCGCAGCCGTAGGCGCCCGGTTCCGTGGGCCACCGTCGCCAGTCGGACCGCGGCGCGCCGACTCGTCACAAATTCGAACAAATGTTCGAACCGTAAGTCCAGGCTACCGGAGCGCAGGCAGATTGCAAGTGAAACGCCAGGTCAGAAGCTCTTTTGTGCATAACTGTGGATGTCCACAGGTGCCCGTCGCCCCGCATGCGCGCCATGCCGCCGCGCGACCGGCTGCCGATGGCCGGAATGCTCGCCACGTGGTCATGCGTGGCGGCCGCCGGTCCCGCCGGATCTCTGAGCCGACATTGCCGGTGCCGGGCGAGGCTGCCGGCGGCTATGGTCGCGGCCGTGGCGCTCCCCGTGCTCTGGATCTGCGGCCCCCCGGGGGTGGGTAAGTCGACGGTCGGCTGGGAGGTGCGACAGCGGATCGCCGCGGGCGGTGCGGACCTCGCGTACGTCGACGTCGACCAGCTCGGGATCTGCTACCCCGAGCCCGAGAGCGACCCGTCTCGCACCCGACTCCAGGCTCGCGTCCTCGCGAGGATGATCGACGGGTTCGCGGCCGAGGGGGCGAGCGGCGTCGTGGTCAGCGGCGTGACCGATCCGGAGAGCGGCCCGCATGGCGACCTGCTTCCGAACGCCGACCTGACCGTCGTCCGGCTCGACGCCGACGCCGCGACGCTTCGCACCCGACTCACGGGCCGCGGTTCCGACGACCTGGTCGACGGAGCGCTGCGGGATGCCACGACGCTCGCCGCTTCGACCTTCGCGGACCGGGTGGTGACGACGACGGGCGTCGACGTCGGAGGGGTCGTGGACCAGATTGTCGCCGATGTCGCCGGCGCCGCCGCTTGGCAGGGCAGTGGCACGGTGTCAGGCGTGCGGTCGCCGGCCACGGTCGCGGCAGCGCCGGACCTGCCTCCTGGCGCGTCGACCGGTCGCATCCTGCTTCTGGCCGGCCCGACCGGTGTCGGGAAGTCCACCATCGGGTTCCCGGTGTTCCTGCAGTCGCTCGGCTCGGGCGGCGTGGCCTGTCCGCGGCGCGGTTGCGCGAGGTTGCCGCCGGTGCGGTCCGTGATGCGGTGCTCGATGCGACTGTCCCCGGCGTCGTCGTGGATACGACAGGCCGCGCCGCGTGGGACGTGGCGACGGAACTCACCGGCCTGTGGTCCTGAGCCAGGAGTGGTCGGGCCGGACCACTGCGCGTCGCGTGGCTTGACCTGGCTCAGGAGCGCCCGCGGGCACCGGGCGACTTGTCGGTCCGCCGGCGGCGTCGCCCCGCAGGGTCGGCGCGGCAGGGTCGGCGCGGCAGGGTCGGCGCGGCAGGGTTGGCGCGGCAGGGTTGGCGCGGCAGGGTCGGCGCGCCAGGGTCGCCTCAGCGGCGTCGGGCGATGATGACGCCGTCCCAGCCCTTGATGCCGACGGTCTGCAGGGCGGTGGCATCGAGCTCGGGGTTCGTGGCGATGTCCTGAGCGACGGCACGCACACCCTGGACGCGGGGTTCGTCGCTGTCCCGGTCCGTCACCGCCCCGTCGCGTACCACGTTGTCGATGACGATGACGGCGCCCGACGTCGTGAGCCGCAGGGCGGCGGCGAGGTAGGCCGGGTTGGACGGCTTGTCGGCGTCGATGAACACCAGGTCGAACGGCTCCGCGCCGTCGTCGATCAGGCGTTGCGCCGACTCGGCGGCGGGGCCGACCTGCACGTCGACCCACTCGCGCACCCCTGCCCGCCGCAGGTTGGTGCGCGCGATCTGCGCGTTGTGCTCCTCGAGCTCGAGCGTGACCACGCGACCCTGGGGGCCGACGGCCCGCGCGAACCAGATGGTCGAGTACCCGGCCAGGGTCCCGAACTCCAGCACCCGCCGGGCGCCCGAGAGGTGGGTCAGGAGCCCGAGCAGCGCGCCCTGGTTCGGGGCGACCTCCGCGTTCGGCATCGTTGTCGCGGCGCCCGACTCGCGTGCCGCGACGAGCGCGTCGTCCTCCGGAACCAGCAGGGCCGAGAAGTACGCGTCGACGTCGCGCCAGGCGGCCGGAGACTCGTACCGGTTGATGACGGTAGGACCTGCAGCGTCGGGGGTCATGCCCGTCATGGTGCCAACCCGACGGCAGCGTGGCCAGGGGGAGGGTGCGCGGGTGTGCGCCAGCGGAGGACCGCAGCGTCCCGCCCCAGATCCCGCCCCAGATCCCGTCCCCGGTCCCGCCCCACGTCCCCCTCCAGGAAGCCGCGCAGGATGCGCACCCACGGCTCGAATGCGTCGAGGTGGGCGTCGTGGCCGGCGCCCGGGATGTCGGCACGCCGGGTGTGGGGCCGACGCCGGATCAGCTCGTCGCGCTGCGCGGCGGTGAACATCCCGTGCTCGGCGAACACGGCGAGGGTGGGGACCTGCAGCGCCTCCCACTCGGCCCAGCGGGGCTCATGGACCGCGGCGATGGCCCGCTCCATGACGTCCGCGTCGAACCGAGGCCGCAGACCGTCCTCGACGGGTTCGAGCGCGTCCACCCAGGCGCGGGCCAGCGGTGACTCGCCGAGGAACGCCCGCGCGCCCGCGACGTCGGAGAACGGCGTCGGCCAGGAGGCGAAGAAGGCGCCGAGCTCGCGGGCATCCTCGGCACGGTCGCTGCCCGCGACGTGACCTTCCAGCAGCACCAGGCGGTCCACCAGGTCGGGCCGGGCCGCCGCGACCAGCAGGGCGGTGTGGGCGCCCATGGACTGGCCGGCCAGGGACACCCGCTGCCCGGGCAGGAGCTGTTCGATGACGGCGACGACGTCGTCGACGTACGCCTGGCGGGACACGTCGGCCGGGCGGCGGGTGCTGCCGCCGTGGCCGCGCTGGTCGATGAGCAGCACGTGGAACGCGTCGGTGAGCGCGTCGGCCGTGGGGAGCAGCTCGCGCGCGCTGCCTGCCAGGCCGTGCAGCAGGACGACGGCGGGCCCGGCGCCGCCCCGGTCCGTCACCGCGAGGCGCACGTCGCCGCGCCGGACCGTCACCTGCGCTGTGAACTCCGCTGTGAACTCCGCTGTGACCTGCGCTGTGAACTCCGCTGTGAACTCTGCTGTGACCTGCACCGTCTCCCGTGTCGTCATGCGGGCATCGTCCCAGGCAGTCGTGGCCAGCACCGCCACCGTCCGCACCGCCGCCGTCCGCGCCGCCGCCACCGCTGACAGCCGTCGCCGACAGCCGCCGTCGCCGACAGCCAGGTCACGGCAGGCGCGTGAACCCCTCGGCGACGACCCGCCAGGACGTGGGGAAGCCGGGTGCGGGCACATCGGGGGCCCCGTCCCAACCGCCCGCCATGAGTGCCACGGCGATCAGCAGCCCCCCGTTGCCGGGCAGGTACACGGGTAGCGCGGACGTCTGGTAGTTGTGCCCGTTGGGGAGGAACTCGTTCTTCCCGTGCTGCGCCAGGAGCCAGTCGACGGCCGCCTCGGCCCGGCCCAGGCGCGCGGCGGTCATGGCGCCCATCGCGTAGTCCCAGCCCCACGTGGACTCCCAGTCCCAGTCGCGGACGACGTCGTCGAGCGTGGCGCCCATGACCTCGGCGTCGACGAGGCCCGTGGCGGGGACGACGCCGAGCGCGGCGAGCATGGACGGGTGGTCCGTGCGCACCGTCCACGGCTCGCCCGCCACGGCCGGGTACACGCCGTCGTGGGGTTGCGGGCGCCGCATCCCGACGGCAACGTCCCGCCAGCGCTGCGGGACGTGCTCCCCGAGCCGTTCGAACCAGGTCACCGCCGCCCCCAGCGCCCACGCCCAGTACGCGAGCTCGAACGTCGGATCTGCGGTGGTGGCGCGCGCGGGCGCGTACGCCTCCTGCGCCGGGACCAGGGGTGCCGGCAGGTGGAACCCGTCGTCGTCCCGCCACGCGAAGGACGCCATGAAGTCGGCCGTCTCCCGGACGATCGGCGCCCAGCGGTGCAGCGTCCGCGCCGTCGGGCGGGCCCGGTACGAGAGCTCCGCGAGGTACACGGGGTGCGGCTGCTGCCACACCAGGAACGGGCCGATGCTCGACGGCGTCTCCGTGCCCGACGGGTCCGTCTGCTTGGGCCAGCGCGCCCCCGCGAACCCCTGACGGGCGGCCGTCGCCCGGGCGGGCCCCAGGATCGTCCCGTACCAGGCGAGCGTGCGTTCCAGCAGGTGGGGGCGGCCCCACAGCGGGAACGCGGCCGTGTGCCACCACGTCATCTCCAGATGGAACCGGCCACGCCACGAGTTGAGCATCAGCCCCGTCTCGGCGGGCGGGGTGGAGCCCGCCCCGTTGATCGCCGTGAGGTACTGCGACAGCACGACGCGCCGCTCCAGCTCGGCCGCGCGCGGGTCGGCGGTCCCGTCGGCGCTCACCGCCTCGAAGCTCACCGCCGCGCCGTCGGCCCAGAACCGGGTCCACCAGCGTGCGGCCGCGCGCACCACGTCGTCGACGCCGTCGGCGGGGACGACGCCGCTGCTGCCGACGTCGCTGCCGCCGACGTCGCTGCCGCCGACGCTGCTGCCGACGTCGCTGCCGCTGCCGACGCCGCTGCCGTGCGCGAACGCGATGACGGCGCTCAGCGCTTCGCCTCGCGCGACGATCCGTACCCGGTGCGGCGCAGGCGTGGCCCCGGGACCCCCACCGGAGTGCAACCCGCCGGAGTGGACCCCGTCGGTGCGGATCGCAGCGGTGTACCGGGTCGCGTCGAGCACACGCCCGACGACGTACCCGCCGTCGGTGGCAGTGACGGTGGTGGTGTGCGCGCCGGGGCGGTCCCAGTCCTGCGCGCCACCCCACGACGCCGATCCGTACGGGAAGGCGAGCTCGATCCCGAACGGCACCGTGGGCCCACCGGTGCGCCGCACCCGCACGGCGAGCTCGTCCCGCTCGGGGTGCACCGCCGTCGTGACCTCGAAGCGCGTGCCGCGCACCGTGAAGCGCGAGGTGAGAACGCCGCGGCCCAGGTCGAGCCGCTGGTCGACGTCGGCGACGTCACCCCCCGTGAGGTCACCTCCCGCTGTGACCCCTCCCGCTGTGACCCCGCCCGCTGTGACCCCTCCCGCCAGCCACAACCCCACCCGGCCCAGGTCGATGCGGTGCGGGTTGCCGCGCAGCCACTCCTCGGCGGCGCTCGCGGCCGTCGCGGACGCGCCCGTCGTGGTGCCCCACTGCACGGCGGACAGGTCCACGTACGGGACCGCGCCGCGTGGCGAGTCGTACGTGCGCAGCGCCGCCTCGATCGTGGGGTCGGGGGTGCCGGGCGGGACGCCGGGCTGCGCGTCGAACGGGATGCTGTGCCAGCCCCACTGCGCCATCGTGCCCAGCAGGGTGCCCACGGGCCGCCCCTGCTCATCCGTCACCGGGTACGCATCGGGCAGGGTCTGCAGCCCGGTGACGTCAGCGGTGAACGCGAGCTCTCCGTTGCCCACCTGGAGCGGGGAACGCGGGTCGATGCCGGTGACGTGCGGCGAGTGCCGGGCCAGCAGCGCCGCCCGGTCGACACGCCCGTGCGCCGGGACGGCGTAGGGGGACGTCACGCCGGCCCAGCGCCCAGCTCGATGCCCAGACCCAGGTCGGCCACCCGCACGGCCGCTCCCGTGCGCAGCGACTCGTTGGCGGCGATGCCCACGGCCACGGCGGCGAGACCGTCGCGGTACCCGGCCGCCCGCCCCAGGGGGTCGTCGCCGATCCGCAGGTCGCGCCGGAACACGTCCATGAGCAGGATCGCGTCGCCGCCGCCGTGCCCACCCACGCCCACCGGGATGGGCCGTTCGGTCGCTGCCTCCCAGTGCTTCTGCACGATCAGGTGCTCGCCCTCGGGCCGGATCCCCTCGGCCGCGAGCTTGGCGGCCTGCGTCTCGGGTGTGGCCGACGGGTCGAGCACCACGTGCCCGCGCTCGTCGATCACCACGACGCCGCGCTCCACGACGCTCAGCTCGGCGCGCCCCCGGGTGCCGTTGATCGCGACCGTGTACCCCTCCCAGGGGGAGTGCGCGTTGAGGGAGTAGGACATCGTGGCACCGCGCGCATAGTCCACGACGAGCGACATGTTGTCGTCGATGGTGATGGCGTGCCCGTCCGGCTCCGCGAACACGTCCCGGTCGCGCAGGTACCCGTCGTGGTGCTCGGCGTCCAGGTAGAGCGCGGCCAGGCGTGGATCGGCGGTCAGGTCGAACGACCACGGGTCTCCCGCCACACCCGTGCCCCGCACGGGCCGTTCTCCCAGCCCGCGCGCGGCGGCGTTCGCGGCCCCGTAGAACCGCAGCCCGGCGCTCGCGTACACACGCGTGGGCACGTCGCCCAGCCACCAGTTCACCAGGTCGAAGTGGTGGGAGGACTTGTGCACCAGCAGCGAGCCCGAGTTCTCCCGCTGCCGGTGCCAGCGCCGGAAGTAGTCCGCCCCGTGCACCGTGTCGAGCACCCACTCGAAGTGCACGCTGGTCACGTCGCCGATCTCGCCCGACGCGATCACCTCGCGCAGCGTCGAGTTCCGCGGTGCGTAGCGGTAGTTGAACGTCATGACGACGTCGCGGCCCGTGGCCCGCACCGAGTCGACGATGGTGCGCGCGCCCGCGGCCGTGGTGGTCAGCGGCTTCTCCACGACGACGTCGGCCCCCGCTGCCTGCGCCCGCGCCACCAGCCCGGCGTGCGTGACGTCCGGGGTCGTGACGACGACGACGTCGACGTGCTGCTCGGCCACCATGGCCTCCACGGCGTCCGGGCCGTACATGGGCAGCCCGGCCGGTCCGCCGAGCCCGAGCGTGCGCCCCACCTCCGCGTCGTAGTACGCCATGCGGGTGGGGTTGGTGTCGCACCAGGCGACCAGCTCGGCGACGTCGGCGTGCGGGCCCGTGATCGCGTCGACGTACATCCCGGCGCGGTGCCCCGTTCCGACGACGGCGTAGCGGCGTCGGGGCCGCCCGGCGGGCACGGGCGCGAACCGCGGCACGACGGCGGGGTCGCCCTGCGCGGAGGTGGCGGATGCGGGCCGGGGCGCGGTGGGGTTCTGGTCGTGGGACATCGATGCTCCGTTCAGCGCTGGGGGCGAGGGGGGCGGACGGGATGGCGGGGGTGGCACGCCGGACGGCGGGGGAGGCGACGGCGGGGGAGGCGGTAGCGTCGGGGCGCCCCGAGGAAGGGAGAGGCATGCCCCGCCTGGACGAGATCCAGCTTCGCGACCCGTTCGTCGTCGTCGAGGACGACCACTACTACTTGTTCGGCTCGACCGACCCGGACATCTGGCGGGCCGACGGCATCGGGTTCGATGCCTACCGGGGCACGGCCCCGGGCGTGATGGACACCTTCGACGGCCCGTTCGAGGTGTTCCGCCCACCGGCGGGGTTCTGGTCGCGGACGAACTTCTGGGCGCCGGAGGTGCACGTCTGGCAGGGCCGGCACTACCTGTTCGCCACGTTCCGGCCCGTGGCGGGCCGCCGCGGCACGGCCGTGCTGCGCTCCGCGGGCGGGCTGCTGGGACCGTACGAGCCGTGGTCGCCCGGCCCGGTGACCCCGGCAGGGTGGGAGTGCCTGGACGGCACGCTGCACGTGGACCCGGACGGCATGCCGTGGCTGGTGTTCTGCCACGAGTGGCAGCAGGTGGGTGACGGCACGGTCGAGGCGATGCGCCTGGCGCCCGACCTGCGGGCGGCCGCCTCCGAGCCGACCACGCTGTTCTCCGCGTCGCAGGCACCGTGGGCCGCGCCGCTCGCGGGGCGTGCGCCCGGCTCGTACGTCACGGACGGCCCGTTCGTGTTCCGCAACGCGGCCGGGGCCCTGCGCTGCCTGTGGAGCTCGTTCGGCCCGGACGGCG
This sequence comes from Xylanimicrobium pachnodae JCM 13526 = NBRC 107786, assembly GCA_001592145.1. GTDB lineage: Bacteria > Actinomycetota > Actinomycetes > Actinomycetales > Cellulomonadaceae > Xylanimonas > Xylanimonas pachnodae. Next base: position 174,194 of record BCWJ01000005.1, read on the forward strand.
CGTACCGCATCGGGGAGGCGGCGTCGTCGGGCGGGGTGCTGGGCCCGTGGACGCAGGCGGAGCAGCCGCTGTTCACGGCCGACGGCGGGCACGGCATGCTGTTCGACGGTCCCGGCGGCGCCCGCTACCTGGCGGTGCACAGCCCCAACGCGACACCGCACGAGCGCGCGATCTTCGTCGCCGTCCGTGAGGACGGCGACGGTGCCCTGCACGCTACGGGCGACGTCGTGCGCTGATCCGGCCACGGCTCCTGCCTCCGTGATCGCCTACTTGATGCCCGTGGTGGCGAACCCCTTGACGAGGTAGCGCTGGCCCACCATGAACACCACGAACAGCGGCACGAGCGACACGATCGACATGGCGAACATCGACCCGTAGTTGGACGACTCCTGCGAGTCGAGGAACCCCTTGAGCGCGATGGCCGCGGTGAACCCCGAGGGTTTGCGCAGGTAGATCAGGGGGCCGAAGAAGTCGCTCCAGGTCCAGATGAACGTGAAGATCGCCGTCGTGGCCAGGGCGGGCACCATGAGCGGCAGCGTGATGAACGCGTACATGCGCGGGTGCCCGGCGCCGTCGATACGCGCCGCCTCGAAGATCTCCTTGGGCAGCGCGCGGATGAACTGCACCATGAGGAACACGAAGAACGCGTCGGTCGCCAGGAACTTGGGCACGATGAGCGGCAGGAACGTGTTGAGCCAGTCCAGGTGCTTGAAGATGAGGAACTGCGGTACGAGCACCACGTGGAACGGCAGCATGATCGACATGAGCATGGCGGCGAACATGAGGTTGCGGCCGCGGAACCGCAGCCGTGCGAACGAGTAGGCCGCGAGCGAGCAGGAGATCAGGTTCCCGACGATCGACGCGCCCGAGATGATCATGGAGTTCATCAGGTAGTGCCCGAACGGGTACTGCTGCGCGTTCCACGCGTGCGTGTAGTTCTCGGTGGTCAGGTGGGTGGTCAGGATCGACAGGTCCTTGAAGATGTCCTCGTTCGGCTTGAACGAGGAGACCAGCAGCCACACGAGCGGGTAGATCATCAGCGCCGCCAGTGCGATGAGCCCGAGGTGCCGCAGCGTCGCGGTGACGGCCCGGCGTCGGCGCATGCGGCGCAGGCGTGGGTCGCTCGCGGAGGTGGTGACGCGGGGTTCGAGCATCATGGTCGCGGTCATCGCCGGGAGCCTCTCGTGGACGGGAACGTGGCGTGGGGGCGGGGCAGTGCCGCGCGGTCAGTCGTCATAGAAGACCCAGAACTTGGAGAACCAGAACATCAGCGCGGTGAAGGCGCCGATGATCAGCAGCAGCACCCACGCCATGGCCGAGGCGTACCCCATCTGGAGGTCCACGAACGCTTTCCGGTACAGGTAGAGCGTGTAGAACATCGTCGAGTCGGAGGGGCCGCCCGTGCCGCCCGAGACGATGTACGCCTGCGTGAAGCTCTGGAACGCGAAGATGATCTGGAGCACCAGGTTGAAGAAGATGATGGGCGTCAGCAGCGGGATGGTGATGGCACGGAACCGCCGCAGCTTGCCGGCGCCGTCCATCTCCGCCGCCTCGTAGTACATCTCGGGGATCTGGCGCAGGCCGGCCAGGAAGATGATGAGCGGCGAGCCGAAGGTCCACACGTGCAGGATGATCAGCGTCCCGAGCGCGTAGTCGGGGTGGCCGATCCAGCCGGGCGCGTCGTGCACGCCCACCAGGGCGAGCGCCCCGTTGACGATGCCGTTCTTGCCGAACACCTGGCGCCACAGGATCGCCACGGCCACGGATCCGCCCAGCAGGCTGGGCAGGTAGAACACGGAGCGGTAGAACGCCATCCCGCGCAGGCCGCGGTCGAGCAGGAGCGCGAGCCCGAGCGCGACGGCGAGCTGGAGCGGCACGCCGACGAACACGTAGGTGAACGTGACCCGCAGCGAGTGGCGCAGCACCGGGTCCTGGAGGAGTGCCGTGTAGTTCCCCAGGCCCAGCCACTGCGGCGGCTTGAGCAGGTTGTACTTGGTGAACGACAGGTACAGGGACGCGAGCATCGGCCCGATCGTGAAGACGAGCATCCCCACGATCCAGGGGGACAGGAACAGGTAGCCCGCCAGGTTCTCCCGCCGGGTGCCCTTCGCTCCTCCCGCCCGTGCGTTCTTGCGGTCCTGCGCCAGCACGCGCAGCTCACCGAGACTGCTCACCGGAGACGTCCTTGTCGGTAGTAGCGGGTGGGGGTTGGGCCGCCGACGGGGCTCGACCATGGGCGGCCGAGCCCCGTCGTGACAGGCGGCTCCGGGTCAGCCGGCGGCGGTCAGGTCCGCGCTGAGCTTCTGCGCCCAGGTCTTGGCTGCGTCGTCGGGCGAGGCCTTGTCGAACAGCACGTCGGACTCGGCGTCCTGCGAGTACTTGTTCATGTTGGCGCCCCCGTTGGGCTGCGGCGGCGCGACGGTGCCGGAGTCGAGCGTGGTCTGCACGTACTCGGCGGCGGCCTTCGAGTCGCCCTCGAGCAGCGGGGTGACGACGGCCAGGGTGTCCGGGTTGAACGGCACGCCGCGCGAGTCGAGGATCAGCGCCGCGGCGTCGGGCTGGTTGAGGAACCAGTCCACCAGGAGGGCGGCCTCCTGCGGGTGCTCGCTGTGGGCGTTGATCGACCAGAACGCGGAGGGCAGCAGCGCGACCCCGGTGCTGTCGCCGGCGTCGTGCGGCGGCAGCATGATCTTCGTGGTGCCGCCCGCGGCGTAGGTGCCGATGAGGTTCGAGTAGCCGAACGTGATGGCGGCCTGGCCGAGCGCGTAGGGCTGCTGGTCGGTGCTGACGTTCCAGTTCTGGACGACGACGGACGGGTCGGGCAGGCCGCCGCCGTCGCGCAGCGAGGTCTCGATCTGGAGCCAGTCGGCGATGACGGAGGGGTCCACGGAGAGCTGGCCGTCCCAGTCGTACACGCCGTACTCGGACTTCTGGCCGGCGTAGGTGCCCAGGATGTCCTGGACGCGCAGGTCGACGCCCATGATCGGGGCGCCGGAGTCGGTGGTCAGGCCGGCCGAACCGATCTTGTTGGCGGCCTCGACGAAGTCGTCCCACGTCCAGTCGTCGGCGGGGAGGTCGACGCCGGCCTTGGCGAACAGGTCCGTGTTGATGAACGCGGCGGTGGCGTTGCCGCCCGTGGGCAGGCCGTACACGGTGCCGTCCACGGTCGCGTTGGTCAGCGAGAACTCGGGGTACTTGTCGAGCTTGACCGTGTCGGCCACGGTCGACAGGTCGAGCAGCGCCCCGGCGTCGCCGTACTCCTGGGGCTTGGACCCGCCCAGCGCGAAGACGTCGGGTGCGGTGTCGCCGCCCCCGGCGAAGTCGGTGGCGAGCCGGTTGAACAGCGTGTCCGGGTCGGGCACCGGCGTCTGGGTGACCGTGATGTACGGGTACTTCGCCTCGAAGTCCGTGATGACCTGGTCGAACAGCGCGGCCCGGTCGTCGTTGCCCCACCAGGACATCTCCAGGGTCACGGGCTCCTGGGCGGCGTCCGTGGCACCGGAGGCGTCCCCGGTGGGTGTTGCGGCGTCCGTCGACGACGAGCAGCCGGCTAGCAGAAGCATGGCGGAACCGGCCAGCGCGAGGGTGGCCCTTCCCGCAGACGAGCGACGTGCACGCGACATTGCGTCCCCAATCCCATCCTCGGTGCCAGGCACCGTCTCATCGGCCGGCTGGGGCGACCTCGCCCCGCAACCGTTTGCAGGCGCGAGGCTAGGCCGGGCCGGAAAACGATGTCAAGGAATTTCTTGTAACGATTCAATCGCGCGGCCACCGGCACGGGCCGACCGCCGGTGCGCCACGGGTCAGGCCTCGCCGCCGCTCGACGCGCGCACCACGAGCTCCGGCTGGAACACCACCTGCCGCGGCGCGCCGCCCGTGATGAGCATGTCCGCTGCCGTGCTCCCGAGGTCGTGCGTGGGCTGACGCACCGAGGTCAGGGGGGTGAACAGCTCGGAGGCGAAGCTCACGTCGTCGTACCCCACCACGGCGACCTGCTCCGGCACGGCGAGGCCCTCCGTGCGCAGGGTCCGCAGGGCGCCGAGCGCCACGAGGTCGTTGACGCAGAACACCGCGGTGGGTCGCGGCTGCGCGGCGAGCGCGGTGTGCACGGCCTGCTCGCCCCCGGCGGCGTCGAGGCGGGTGGTGATCTCGACGAGCACCTGCGCGGGGTCGAGCCCTGCCGCCGTGATCGCCGCCACCACGCCGTCGTACCGGTCCGCGCACTGCCGGATGGTGTGCGGGCCGTTGATGAACGCGATGCGCTCGTGCCCGTGAGCCAGGAGGTGCCGCGTCGCGAGCGTCGCGCCGGCGACGTCGTCGACCGCGACGGAGGACAGGCCGGGCACGGGCGAGCGGCGGTCCAGCACCACCACCCCGACGCCGCGTTCGTGCAGCGCGACCAGCGGGGCGGCGTCGTCGGCCGAGGGGACCACGGCGACGCCCCGCACCCCGTGCTCCTCGAAGAGCCGCAGGAACCGCGACTCGCGGTCGCGCCGACCCTCGGAGCTCGCGACCATGAGCGTCCAGTCGTCCTGCGCGAGCCGGTCCTCCAGCCCGCGCGCGACGTCGGTGAAGAACGGGTTGGTCAGGTCCAGCACGATCGCCCCGACCGTGGTGACCGAGCCGCTGCGGAGCTGGCGGGCGGAACCGTTGGGCACGAAGCTCAGCGCGGCGATCGCCGCCTGCACGCGCTCCTGCGTCGCCGCGGCCACGATGCCGGGGCGGTTGAGCACGTTGGAGACGGTCCCGACGGAGACTCCGGCGTGCTGGGCGACGTCCGCGATCGAGGCGCGCCGTCGCGCGGGGGATCGGGTCATGCCCGCACTGTACTGACCGGGGGCGGTGCGATGGGGGCGCTTGATCGACGATCGGCACGAGGTGTACGTTCCGGATTCTTGAAACGATTCACTCGTCACAGGCGACGGGTGCACAGGAATGGGATCCACCCGATGACCACGTTTGAGGAGATCGTGCCGGCTCTGGACCGGCTCGCGATCGAGGTTCCGTCCTGGGCCTACGGAAACTCGGGCACCCGGTTCAAGGTGTTCGCGTCCGCGGGCACGCCGCGCACCGTCCGCGAGAAGATCGCCGATGCCGCCCAGGTGCACGCGCTGACCGGGCTGGCCCCGACCGTCGCCCTGCACATCCCGTGGGACCGGGTCGACGACTACGCGGCCCTGGGGGCGTTCGCGCGCGAGCACGGCGTCGCGCTCGGCACGATCAACTCGAACACGTTCCAGGACGACGTCTACAGGCTCGGCTCGCTGACCCACCACGACCCGGCCGTGCGCCGTACCGCGATCGACCACCACCTGGAGTGCCTGGAGATCATGGCGCACACCGGGTCGCGGGACCTGAAGATCTGGCTCGCGGACGGCACCAACTACCCCGGCCAGGGCGACCTGCGCGCCCGGCAGGACCGGCTGCACGACTCGCTCGCAGAGATCTACGCCCACCTGGGTGAGGGGCAGCGGCTGGTGCTGGAGTACAAGCTCTTCGAGCCGGCGTTCTACCACACGGACGTCCCGGACTGGGGAACCGCGTACGCCCACGTGAGCGCTCTCGGCGAGCGCGCGTACGTGTGCCTCGACACGGGCCACCACGCGCCGGGCACCAACATCGAGTTCATCGTGACCCAGCTCCTGCGGCTGGGGAAGCTCGGTTCGTTCGACCTCAACAGCAGGTTCTACGCCGACGACGACCTCATCGTGGGCGCCGCCGACCCGTTCCAGCTCTTCCGCATCCTGGCCGAGGTGGTGCGCGGCGGCGGGCTCGACGCCGGGTCGCCCGTGGCGCTCATGCTCGACCAGTGCCACAACGTGGAGGACAAGATCCCCGGCCAGCTCCGGTCCGTGCTCAACGTCCAGGAGACGGTGGCCAAGGTGCTGCTGCTGGACCGTGACGCGCTGGCCGCCGCGCAGGCCGCGGGCGACGTGCTCGCCGCGAACGCCGTGGTCATGGACGCCTTCTGGACCGACGTGCGCCCCGCGCTGGCCGACTACCGCGTCAGCCGCGGGCTGCCGGCCGACCCCGTGGCCGCCTATGCGGCGTCGGGGTACCAGGCACGCATCGCCGCCGATCGGGTGGGCGGGACGCAGGCCTCCTGGGGTGCCTGAGACCGCCACCCGCCGCGCCCCCGAACCCCTCACGAAGGACACCGCCATGACGCCCGACCCCGTGACGCCCGACCCCGTGACGCCCGACCCCGTCGCCGACCTGCTCGCGCGCTCCCACCGGCTGGGCGCCGACCCGCGCACCACGAACTACGCCGGGGGCAACACGTCGGCCAAGGGCACCGCGACAGACCCGGTCACGGGCGAGCCCGTGGAGCTGCTCTGGGTCAAGGGGTCGGGCGGTGACCTGGGCACTCTGACCGAGGAGGGCCTGGCCGTGCTGCGCCTGGACCGGCTGCGCTCGCTGCCGTCCGTGTACCCGGGCGCCGCGCACGAGGACCGGATGGTGGCGGCGTTCGACCACTGCCTGTTCGGCCGGGGCGGCGCGGCCCCGTCGATCGACACGGCCATGCACGCCCTGGTGGGTGCCGCGCACGTGGACCACCTGCACCCCGACGCCGGGATCGCGATCGCGACGGCGGCCGACGGCGAGGCGCTGACCGCACGGATCTTCGGCGACGCGGTCGTGTGGGTGCCCTGGCGCCGGCCCGGGTTCCAGCTCGGCCTGGACATCGCGGCGGTCCGGGCGGCCCACCCGCAGGCGCTGGGCTGCGTGCTGGGCGGGCACGGGATCACCGCCTGGGGCGAGACGTCGCAGGAGGCCGAGGCCGCGTCGCGCTGGATCATCGACACCGCGCAGGCGTACCTGGACGCGCACGGGCGGCCCGACCCGTTCGGCCCCCCGCTGGCCGGGTACGAGCCGCTGCCTGCCGTGCAGCGCCGCGCCAAGGCCGCCGCGCTCGCACCTCACCTGCGGGCCGTCGCCTCCCGCGACCATCGCGCGGTGGGCCATTTCGCGGTGGGCCACTTCACCGACGACGACGTCGTGCTCGACTTCCTCGCGCACGCGAAGCACCCCGCCCTCGCGGCGCTCGGCACGAGCTGCCCCGACCACTTCCTGCGCACCAAGGTGCGCCCGCTCGTCGTCGACCTGCCTGCGACCGCCACGGTGGACGAGATCGTCGAGCGGCTCCCCGCGTTGCACGAGGAGTACCGGGCCGGGTACGCCGCCTACTACGAGCGGGGGGCGGCCGCCGCCCGGGCCCGTGGCGAGGAGCCGCCCGCGATGCGCGGCGCCGATCCGGCCGTGGTGCTGGTGCCCGGTGTCGGCATGTTCTCCTACGGCGCGGACAAGCAGACCGCGCGCGTGGCGGGGGAGTTCTACGTCAACGCGATCAACGTCATGCGCGGTGCCGAGGCCGTGTCCACGTACGCGCCCATCGACGAGGCCGAGAAGTTCCGCATCGAGTACTGGACGCTCGAGGAGGCCAAGCTGCGCCGCCGCCCCGCGCCGCGCCCGCTCGCGGGTCGCGTCGCGTTCGTCACGGGCGCCGCGTCCGGCATCGGCAAGGCCGTCGCGGCACGGCTCGCCGCCGACGGCGCCTGCGTCGTCGTGGCCGACCTCGACGAGTCCGCCGCGCGCGACGCCGCCGCGGGGATCGGCGGGCCCGACGTCGCCATCGGCATCGCGGCCGACGTCACCGACGAGGCCGCCGTGCAGGCCGCCCTGGCCGCGACCGTGCTCGCCTTCGGCGGCGTCGACATCGTGGTGAACAACGCGGGGCTGTCCCTGAGCCGGCCGCTGTTCGAGACCACCGAGGCCGACTGGGACCGCCAGCACGACGTCATGGCCAAGGGCTCGTTCCTCGTCGCCAAGACGTTCGCGCGCGCCCTCGTGGACCAGCGGCTGGGTGGCGACATCGTCTACATCTCGTCCAAGAACTCGGTGTTCGCCGGACCGGCGAACATCGCCTACTCCGCCAGCAAGGCCGATCAGGCCCACCAGGTGCGGCTGCTCGCCGCCGAGCTGGGTGAGCACGGCATCAAGGTCAACGGCATCAACCCCGACGGCGTGGTGCGTGGCTCCGGGATCTTCGCGGGCGGCTGGGGCGCCGAACGCGCGGCCGTGTACGGCGTCGCGGAGCAGGACCTGGGCGCGTTCTACGCGCAGCGCACCCTGCTGCGCCGCGAGGTGCTGCCCGAGCACGTCGCGGCCGTCGTCGCCACGCTGTGCACCGGCGACTTCTCGCGCACCACCGGGCTGCACGTGCCCGTGGACTCCGGCGTCGCGGCGGCGTTCCTGCGATGACGTCGGGTGCGATGGCGTTCGCCGCGGTCGACCTGGGCGCCACGAGCGGGCGCGTCGTCGTCGGGGTGCCCGCGGGCGGCACGCTCGCGCTGCGTGAGGTGGCCCGGTTCCCCAACGAGCCACTGACCACGGGCGGCGTGCTGCGCTGGGACGTGCGGGCGCTGTACCGGCAGACGCTCGCGGGGCTGGCGGCCGCGGTGCGCGCCGCCCCGGTCGTGAGCGTGGGCGTCGACGCGTGGGCGGTCGACTACGGGCTGCTGCGCGACGGGCGGCTGCTGGGAGACCCGTTCCACTACCGCGACGCGCGCACCGCGGCCGGGGTGACCGCCGTGCACGCCCGGGTGGATCCCGCCGAGCTCTACGCGCGCAACGGGCTGGCCCAGCTGCCGTTCACCACGGTGTTCCAGCTCGCCACCGACGCGCCCGCGCTGGCCCACGCCGACCGCCTGCTGCTCATCCCCGACCTGGTCACGTACTGGTTCACCGGGCAGGCCGTCGCCGAGCGCACCAACGCCTCCACCACCGGTCTGCTGAGCATCCGCGACGGCGTGTGGGACGCGGAGCTCGCGGCGCGGCTCGGGATCCCGGAGCGCGTGCTGCCGCCGCTGGTCGAGCCGGGGACGCCGCTCGGTCGCCTGACGGGCGAGGCCGCCGCCCGGATAGGTGTGGGCGCCGGGGGGACGGGCGCTGCTGTCGAGATGACGGCGGTGGGCTCGCACGACACGGCGTCGGCGGTCGTGGCCGTGCCCGCCGCCGACGACGCCTTCGCGTACGTCTCGTGCGGCACGTGGGGGCTGGTGGGCGTGGAGACGGAGGCGCCGGTGCTGACCGAGGACGCCCGTCGTGCCGGGTTCACCAACGAGGGCGGCGTCAACGGGCGCACGCGGTTCCTGCGCAACGTCATGGGCCTGTGGCTGCTCACCGAGTCGATGCGTACCTGGGGTGGCACGGCCGGGATCGAGGGCCTCCTCGCGCAGGCCGAGGGCGTGGGCGACGTGCCCGTGTTCGACGTCGACGACCCCCGGTTCCTCGCGCCCGGGGACATGCCCGCGCGGATCAACGCCTGGCTGCGCGAGCACGATCTGCCCCCGTGCACCACACGCGCCCGGCTGGTGCGCTGCATCGTCGAGAGCCTGGCCCAGGCGTTCGCCGACGCCGTCGCCGCCGCGTCGCGCCTGGCGCACCGGGACGTGCGGGTGATCCACCTGGTGGGCGGCGGCGCGCAGAACGCGCTGCTGTGCCGGGCCACGGCCGCCCGCTCGGGACTGCCCGTCGTCGCGGGACCCGTCGAGGCGACCGCGATCGGCAACATCCTGGTCCAGGCGCGCGCGCACGGCGCGGTGCGCGGTGACCTGCAGGCGCTGCGGGCCGTGGTGGCGGCGTCGACCCGTCCGCTGCGCTACGAGCCCGCCGCGCCGTGACCGGTACCGACCCCAGGCGTTCGCGCGGCGGCGGCACCCGGTCCACTCATGCGAGTGTGCGGCGGCGCAGCCGGATCACCGGGATCTCACGATCGGTCGCGGTCTCGTAGCCCTTGAACTTGGGCACGGCGGCGACGATGGCGGCCCAGGCGCGGTCACGCTCCGCACCGTGCAGCTGGTCGGCCACGACGTCGACGCTCGTGCCGTCGAGCTCGATCCGTACCTGGTCGGGGTGCGCCGCGAGGTTGTGGTACCAGGCGGGGTTGCCGGTGGCGCCGCCCGCGGACGCCGCGATGATCCAGGTGGCGTCGTCCTCGCCGGGGAACCAGGCCACCGGGGTGGTGCGCTGGCGGCCGGTCTTCGCGCCGGTGGTGGTCAGGACCAGGGTGTTCATCCCCATGATGCCGCGCCCACCGGTGGCGCGGATCCGCTTGACGTTCCGGCCGTTGAACAGGCGTGAGGCGAGGTTGGCGGACGGTTGATGGGCGCCGTGGGTGCCGTGCGGAGTGTCGAAGGCCATCATTCGACTATCCGCGCCGTGGCAGCCGCCCGCCAGCGCGGGGCTGCCAGCGCGGGGCTGCCAGCGCGGGGCTGTCAGCGCGGGGCTGCCAGCGCCCGCCCGCCCAGCACCCGCCCGCCAGGCGGGCCGGGCGCCGGGTGGCCGGCGTCAGTGGTGGGATGCCGCCGCCCGGATCCCGCCGGGGATCGTGGCGGCGATGGCCGCGGCGATCAGGGCGCCGGCGCAGCCGATCACCAGGGCGACGACGAACCCGCCCAGCGTGGGCAGGGCGTAGCCGGACACCTCGTGGGTCATGGCCCCGAGCACCGCGCCGATCACGGCGGCCGACGCCGTGGTGCCCACCGACCGCATGAGCGAGTTGAACCCGTTCGCTGCGGCCTTCTCGGTGGCCGGGACGGAGCCCATGATGAGGGCCGGCATCGCGCCGAACGCGAGCCCGATGCCGCAGCCGGCGATCGCGGTGCCGACCAGCAGCAGCACCAGGGTGGCGGTGATGACGCCGTCGGCGGCGGGTCCGGGGGTGCGTGAGCCGATGGTGGCCAGCACGATCGCGGTCATGCCGTACCCGGCGGCGATGACGACGCCGGCCAGGGTCAGGGTGGTCTTGGGGCCGCGCGTGCGGCTGATCCGGGCGCCGAGCGACGACACGGCCATCATGCCGATCCCCATGGGCGCGACCCACAGCCCCATCTGGAGCATCGTCTGCCCCAGCCCGTACCCGAGCTCGACGGGGAGCTGCATGACCTGCGGCACGATGAGGTTCATCGCGTACATGGCGAAGCCCACCAGGATCGACGCGAGGTTCGTCAGCAGCACCACGGGCTTCGCGGTGGTGCGCAGGTCCACGAGCGGGGCGGTGCGCCGCAGCTCGTACCAGCCCCACGCCAGCAGGACGACGACGGCGACGACGAAGCAGCCGACCGTCGCCGCCGAGCCCCAGCCCCACTCGGATCCCTTGGAGACGGCGAGCAGCAGCGCCACGAGTCCGGCGGCCAGGCCCACGGTGCCGACGTAGTCGAAGCCGCGCCGGGCCTGGGCCGGGGTGCCGGCGTGGTCGGTGGCGGGGATGACCCGCCACAGGGCGACGGCTACGGCGGCGGCCGCGACGGCGGTGGCCCAGAACAGCACCCGCCAGCTCGCGAACTGCGTCACGGCCGCGGCGAGCGGCAGGCCCAGCGCACCGCCGATGCCCATCGACGAGCTCATGAGGGCGATCGCGCTGCCCACCTTCTCCTTCGGGAGCACGTCGTGCAGCAGCGAGATGCCGAGCGGCACCATGCCGGTCGCGAGCCCCTGCAGCCCGCGGCCCACGATCATCGTCCCGACGTCGGACGCGAGGGCGCACACCGCCGAGCCGAGAAGGAACGGGACGATGGCGACGAGCAGGACCAGCTTCTTGCCGTACAGGTCGGCGAGCCGCCCTGCCACGGGCGTCGAGACGGCGCCGACCAGCAGCGTGACGGTGATGATCCAGGACGCGTTCGAGGCGTCGGTGGCAAAGATCGTGGGGAGCGAGCCGATGATCGGCACCACGAGGGTCTGTGCGAGCGAGACGACGATGCCGGCGATGGCGAGCACCGCGACGACGGCTCCCGGGCGCGGGGCGGCGCGGCCGGGGGCGCGGTCAGTGGCGCCGTGCGTACCGGTGCGGGAGCGTTCGGTGCCGTGGGTTCCGGGAAGGGGCGGGGACTGTTGCGTGGAGGTGGACACGAGTATGCACGATACACGTCATATGCATCATGCATAACCACTGTGTCAGACTGGACGCATGCCCACCGATCCCGTCCACGTCGTCGAGTACGAGGCGCTGGTGCTCGGCCGCCACCTGGCGGGCCTGCCCGGTCGCACCCGCCGCCGCGGCGGCGTGCTCGACCAGAGCGCCTACGCCCTGCTCACGCTCCTGGAGTCCCGCGGCCCGACGACGATCGGCGAGCTCGTGGACATCACGGGCCTCGACACCTCGACCCTCAACCGGCAGACCGCCGCCCTCCTGCGCCAGGGGTACGCCGACCGCATCGCCGACCCCGACGGCGGCAAGGCTCGCCGGTTCCGCGCCAGCCCCGCGGGCCGCGCCGCCCTCGACGAGGAACGGCGGGCGAGCTGGCGGGCGCTCGCGGACATCATGTCCGACTGGGCCGACGACGACCGCGTCGCCCTGGGCAACCTGCTCGGCCAGCTCAACCGCGCGATCGAGGACCGCTCCGGCCGACCCTGGCCCCGCCCCCGGTAGGTCCGACGCGACGTGGAAACCACCGGTGCGGATGGGCCAGGATGGTCCGGTGCACCACCGATCGGTCAGGCCCCTTCGTCGCGCCGTGAGCGCCCTGAGCGTGGCGGCGGTGACGGTGCTGGCGTCCGTGGCGTGCACGTCCGACGCCGTGCCCGGCCAGGGCGCCGCGACGCCGGTGGTCGCGGGTCAGGTGCGCGAGCCCGCCGCCCACACGGTGACGCTGCCCGTGAGCGACCCGGCCGAGCTCGCCGTGGCGGCGAGCCGCCTGGTGTTCGACGGGTCGCCCATCCTGGTGCTCGCGGGGGTGGACGACGCGGCGGCGGCCCCCGCGCTCGGCACGGCGGCGTCGGCCCTGGACGCTCCCGTGCTCCTGGTGGACGGCCCGGACGACCGCGCGGTGCGCAGCGAGGCGGACCGGCTGGGTGCGCGCCTCGCGGTCGTCGTCGAGGAGGACCGGCTGGCGGTCGACGGCACGGAGCCGACACCGTCGGACGCGCAGCGGACGGCGGAGGCCGCCGGGCTGACCGTGTTCCAGATCGATCCCCAGGCCACGCTCGACTCCGGGGCGCACGCGGGGCCCACGGCGCAGGCGCGGCTGCGCGAGGAGCTGCGTGAGGACGTGGAGGAGGCGCTGCCCGGCGTGCTCCCGGACGTGCGCCCGGCCCGGCTCACGGAGGTGCTCGCCCTGGTGGACCCCGCGCCCGGCCAGGAGGCGGCGCTCGCGACGCTGCGGGCCGCGGGTGCGGTGACCCAGCGGGTGCCCGGCGGGGACCCGGGCGCGAGCGCGGCCACCGTGCACGCCGTGGCGGATGCGCGGGCGCTGACGGTGATCGGCGTCGGACCGGGCTTCGCGGACGCGAGCACGTTCGCCTGGCGTGTGGCGTCCGCGGAGACGGACGTGCTGCTGCCCACCGGGACACAGCGCCTGGACCAGGCCCGGTACACGGCCGTCGAGGTCCGTGCGGACGATCCGCCGCAGGAGGTCCTGGCCGACTCGGCGGGCACCGGCGGCGACACGACGGGCGGCGACACGACCGGCGATCCGGCCCGCGTGCCCGCCGTTGTGGTGCGCGCCAACCAGCGGCTGTGGACGCGGGGCCCGGCGGGCACCTACGTGCGCGCGCAGACGGTCGAGTCGCTCACCGCGATGGTCCGGGCGGCGCGCGATGCCGGCCGCTACGTGGTGCTCGACCTCGGCGGGGGTGCCGTCACGCTGCTCGACCAGGTGAGCGCGCTCGACCCGTTGCTGGCCCAGGGCGGGGTGGGCGTGCTGGTGCACCCCGACCAGCGCCGCTCCGGTGCAGGGCGCGACCGGGGCGGTGCCGTGACCGCCGCGGAGTTGCAAGCCGTGGTGGATCACCTGGCAGAGTTGGTCACCCAGCATGCGCTCCCGCAGATCCTCGTCGCCGTTCACTCGCTCGACACCGCCGTCGAAGACGCCGGGTCGGTGACCTCGTTGCCACAGGTGGCGGTCGCCGACTCCACCGTCCTGGAAGGAATCCCATGACCTCCGCCTTTCCGCTCGTGCCGTGGCCCACGTCCGTGGAGCCCGGCGAGGGCGAGCTCGACCTGTCCCGCGTCACCCTGACCGGCGCCGACCCCGAGCGCTGGACGCCGCTCGCGGCCCAGCTGCTCGCGCCGCTCGGCGTCACCGTCACGTCGTCGCCCGCTGGGGGGTCCGACCACGGCGGCGTCGTCGTCGACCTCCGGCTGACGACGGCGGAGCCCGTCGTGGCCACGCCGTCGGTCCCGGGCGGCGAGGACGAGTCCTACGTGCTGACCGTCGGGGACGACGCCGTGGCCGTCACCGCCGCGCGGCCCGCGGGCCTGCTGCACGGGCTGCGCTCGCTGCGCCAGCTCGTGCGGCCGAACCTCACTGTGCCGCGGGTCGTCGTGCACGACGCGCCCCGGTTCGGGTGGCGCTCGCTCATGTTCGACATCGCCCGGCACTGGTTCGGTCCCGCGGTGCTGCGCCGCGTCGTCGACCTGGCCGGGGCGTACAAGCTGAACGTGGTGCACCTGCACCTGACGGACGACCAGGGGTGGCGCATCGAGGTGCCGTCGCGGCCGGCGCTGGCGCAGATCTCGGGCCGCACCCAGTCGAACGTCGTCCACCAGGACGGGCTGGTGCCGGCGGGGGAGCGCGGCTACCTCACGCTCGACGAGTACCGCGAGCTGCAGGAGTACGCGGCCGCCCGGTTCGTCACGATCGTCCCGGAGATCGACATGCCCGGGCACACGTTCGCGGCCACCCACGCGTGCGGCGAGCTGACCCCCGACGGCGTGCCCACGCCCCAGGAGGGCTCCATGGAGGTGGGCAGGTCGCGGCTGTGGCTGGACAACCCGGCCACCGAGCCGTGGATCCGCGCCGTGCTGGGCGACGTCGCCGCCGCCACGACCGGCCCCTACCTGCACGTGGGCGGCGACGAGTGCCTCACGCTCGAGGAGCCCGAGTACTCGCAGCTCGTCCGGATCGCCCTGGACGTGGCACGCGAGCACGGCAAGGTCCCGGTGGCGTGGCAGGAGGCGGCGTCGGCGGATCCCGGCGAGGGGTCGATCCTGCAGTACTGGGACCCGCGGCTCGACCCGGCACCGTACGTGCGCGCCGCCGAGTCGGGGGCCAAACTCATCGTCACCCCGGCGTCGACCGCCTACTTCGACATGAAGCCCGAGCCCGGGCACCCCGTCGGCCAGGACTGGATCGGCCACGACGTCGACCTGCGCACCTCCTACGACTGGGAGCCGACCGCCGCGATCCCGGGGCTGCCCGCAGACGCCGTCGTGGGCGCGGGCGGCGCGCTGTGGACGGAGACGATCGCGACGCAGGACGCCGCGTTCTCGATGCTGCTGCCGCGCGTCCCGGCCGTCGCCGAGGTGGCGTGGACGGAGCCGGCGGGGCGTGACTGGGAGTCGTTCCGCACCCGGATCGCCGTCCACCCGCGCACGTGGGACGCGCAGGGGTGGGCCTGGTACGCCAGCAAGGACGCCAACTGGGCGTGACGGGCTGGGCGTGACGGGCTGGGCGTGAGGGCCCGGCCCGCAGGTCGGCTCAGACCCAGCTGCGCAGCCGGATGACGCTGTGCCAGTAGTCGTACGGCACCACCTGGGCGGTCCACAGCGGGTAGAACACCGCCGAGACCACCACGATCGCCGTGACCACCACGGTGATCCCGAGCACGACCGCGCTCCTCGCCCGGGGGTCGCGGTCGTGCTCCGTACGCTCCAGCAGGACGACGCCCACGTACACCAGGGTCAGGATCACCCACGGCGTGAACGCGATCGAGTAGAAGGTGAACACCGTGCGGTGGGTGTCCAGGTAGGTGAGCACCCACGGCAGCCAGCCGAAGATCGTGCCCGAGATCGCGGCCAGCGCCCGCCAGTCGCGGTACCGCACCCCGAACCAGACCAGCACCACGATGGCGAGCGCGGCCAGCCACCACAGCAGCGGGTTGCCGATCGACGTGATCGCCTGCACGTTCCCGTCCTGGTGGTCGGTCCAGTAGAAGGACGTGGGCCGCCACTGGATGATCCAGCCGATCGGGTTGGACGCGTACCGGTGCTCCGTGGTCAGGGTCGTGTGGAAGTTCCACATCTGCTGGTGGTAGTGGACGAACGAGCGCAGCGAGTCGGGCAGCCACGTCACGCCCTGCCCCGGGTTCTGGGCGGCCCACTGGCGCAGGTACGCGCCCGGCGTCGCGAACCACGACCACCAGCTCGCCACATACACGATCAGGGCCGTGGGCACCATCGCCACGAACGCGGGCAGCCCGTCGCGCACCACCGCACCGCCCAGCCAGCCCCGGATCCCCGCGCGGCGCCGCGCCGTGACGTCCCACAGCACCGACAGCAGGCCGAACCCGGCCACGAAGTACAGCCCCGACCACTTCACACCGGTCGCCAACCCCAGCGACACCCCCGCGGCGAGCCGCCACCAGCGGAACCCGAGCCCCGGCCCGAACCGGGAGACCACGCCGCCCGCGTCCACGCCGCCCGCGTCCACGCCGCCCGCGTCCACGACGGCCGCCACCCGGTCGGCCAGCCGCCGCCTCGCCTGCTCGCGGTCCAGCAGCAGGAACCCGAACGCCGCCAGCGCGAAGAACATGACGAACTGGTCCAGCAACGCGACGCGCGAGTGCACGATCGCCGTGCCGTCCACCGCCATCAGCAGGCCCGCCACCAGGCCCATCGGCGTCGACGTGAACAGGCGCCGCGCGATCCGGATCACCAGCAGCACCGCCAGGATCCCGACCACCGCGTTCGCGAGGCGCCACGCCGCGCTCGAACCCGCCCCGCCGCCCAGGTCGATGCCCCACGAGATGAGCCACTTGCCCACCTGCGGGTGCACCACGTACGCCGCCTCGTGCAGGTACGTCCCCACGTTGCCGGCCTCGAACGCCGCGTTCGGGTCGTCCGGCCACTTCGCCTCGAAGCCCAGACGTCCCAGCGTGAACGCGTCCTTGACGTAGTACGTCTCGTCGAACACCAGCGACGCCGGACGCCCCAGGTTCTGCAACCGCGTGAACGCCGCGAGCGCCAGGACCAGCACCGTGCCCACCCAGTCGACCGTCCGGTCCCACCGGGCGGTGCCCAGGGTCAGCAGGCGGCGGCCCAGCAGGAGGCGGAGCAGGCGGTCACGGGTCGGCTCAGGCGCGGGCAGGGGGGCGGGCAGGGGGGCGGCCGGTGGCGGTGTGCCGAACAGGTCGGGTCGTGCGGTGTCGGGACCTGCAGCGGCGTCGTCGGGCTTGCCGGTGGGAGCATCCTGGGCGTCCGTCACCGCTGCATCGTAAGTGCATCGTCTGTGCATGGGATCGTGTGGCTATGGCCGCGACCGCACCCCAGACGCCCGACGCCGGAACCGCCGCACCCCCGGACCGCCCCGCGCGGGGCCGCGAGGCGGGCGCGCTCGTGCTGGCCGCCACCCCGATCGGCAACGCGGAGGACGCCTCGCCCCGGCTGCGGCGCCTGCTCGAGACGGCCGAGGTCGTCGCCGCCGAGGACACCCGGCGCCTGCACGCCCTCGCCGACCGGCTCGGGGTCCGCGTGGGCGGGCGCGTCGTGTCGTTCTACGAGCACAACGAGGCGGCACGCGCCGACGAGCTGCTCGACGTCGTCGAGGGCGGCGGCACCGTCGTCGTCGTCACGGACGCGGGCATGCCCGCGGTGTCCGACCCCGGGTTCCGGGCCGTGGCACGGGCCGTCGAGCGCGGCGTGCGCGTGACCGCCGCGCCCGGCCCGTCCGCCGTGCTCACCGCGCTCGCCCTGTCCGGGCTGCCCACCGACCGGTTCACGTTCGAGGGGTTCGCGCCGCGCAAGCCCGGCGAACGGGCGCGGGCGCTGGCGGCGCTCGCGGGCGAGCCGCGCACCATGGTGTTCTTCGAGGCGCCGCACCGCATCGCCGCCACCCTCGCCGCGATGGCCGAGGCGTTCGGCCCGTCCCGCCCCGCCGCCGTGGCCCGCGAGCTGACCAAGACGTACGAGGAGGTGCTGCGCGGCCCGCTGTCCTCGCTCGTGGAGCAGGTGGCGGCCCGGGAGGCGGACGGCGGCCCGGGCCTGCGCGGCGAGATCTGCGTGGTCGTCGGCGGAGCCCCGGCCGCCGTCACCCCGCCCCTGGAGGACCTCGTGGCGCAGGTCCTCGCCCGTGTCGCCGACGGCGAGCGCCTCAAGGACGCGGCCGCCGACGTCGCAGCGTCGTCGGGCACCAGCCGCCGCGACCTCTACAACGCGGCCCTCGCGGCCCGCTGACCGGCGTGACCGCGGCACGTCACCGCGGTGACCGTGGCACGTTACTGGGGCACGTACTCGACGCGCTCGAAGCTCACCGTCGCTGCCGACGGCGTGCCGTTGCTCGTGGCGTAGAGGCCCATCCAGAGACCCAGGAACCCGCCGGCCGCGACGGTGTCGAGCGTGCGACCGTCGGCCACCGCGACGATCCGGCGCCGGGTGCCGTCGTCCAGGACGAGCGTGTAGTCCTGGCCGCGGGCCTCGATCGCGAGCCCGAGCGGTCCCCGCGCCGTCGTCGTGACCTCGCCCAGGACGTGCGCGACCCCGCCCCGGGTGTGGGTGGCGCGGACGGTCACCGTGCCGTCCGACGGCGTCGCCGTGAACGTGACGTGGTCCTTCTCGGACTGGCGGATCGCGAGGCCCGCCTCTTCACCGACGCCGAGGCCGTCGGTCGTCAGGCGCACCGAGACGTCGACGTCCTGGTGCTGCTGGCGCAGGCCCAGGAACGACGGCGTGCGGGGGTCGGTCAGGGTCTCGGGGCGCACGCGCAGCTCCCACCCGTCGCCGTGCGAGGTGGCGAACAGTGCGGCCGGGCGGCGCAGCGTGGTCCACCTGACGTCGCCCGGCAGCACTGGCCCGCCGGTCACGGCCTGGGGTGCGCTGCGGACGGCGGCGGCGTCGGCGAACGGCACCTCAACGGCCGTTGGGACGCGGCCCTGACCCGGAGCGAACACCGGCCAGCCGTCCTCCCAGACCACGGGGACCAGGTGGGTCTCGCGGCCCAGGTTGTAGTGGTAGCCGCCGTAGGTGCGCATGGCGAGCAGCACGGCCCACCAGGACCCGTCCGGTCCCTGCACCAGGTCGGCGTGCCCGACGCCGACCACCGGCTCACCGCGGCCCAGGTGACGGTGGGTGAGTACGGGGTTGCCCTTGCAGCCCTCGTACGGCCCCGTGACGGTCTCCGCGCGCGCGACGGAGATGGCGTGGTGGAACTCGGTCCCCGCCTCGGCCGCGAGCAGGTAGTAGGTGCCGTCGATCTTGTAGAGGTGGGGTCCCTCCGCCCACACGGCCCCGCGCAGGGCCCCGGTCCAGAGCACGTGCTCGGGGCCGGTCAGGCGCATGCTCGTGACGTCGAGCTCGCGCAGCCACACCTCCGTCTGGTGGAACCACTCCGGATCGGCGGCCAGGCGGGTCCCGTGCATCCAGGCGCGGCCGTCGTCGTCGAAGAAGAGCGACGGGTCGATGCCGCCTTCGTCGATCCAGACGGGATCCGACCAGGGCCCGGCGGGATCTGCTGCGGTGACGATGAAGTTCCCGCTGGGGCCGCCGTCCTGCGCGCCGTCCCGCCTGTCGACGAGGGTGCACACCACCCAGAACAGGCCGTCGTGATGGCGGATCGTGGGGGCGTAGAGGCCGCCCGACGAGGCGATGCCGTCGAAGTCGAGCATGCCGTCCCGGTCGATGACGTGGCCGATCTGCGTCCACGTCGCCAGGTCCCTGCTGTGGAACACGGGCAGGCCGGGGAAGTACTCGAACGTCGAGGTGACCAGGTAGTAGTCGTCACCCACCCGGCAGATCGACGGGTCCGGGTAGGTGCCGGGCAGGATCGGGTTCTGGACTAGGGCCATGGGGTCCTTTCGGTGGATGCCGCCGCTCGCGTTCCCGGGCGCGGCCGTGGGGCGGCGCGCGGAGCGAGGCGCGGGAAGGGGTGGGGACGGTCAGCGCGACGGGGTCAGGGTCACGCCGGCGGCCGTCAGGTCGGCCTCGGCCTGGGCGCCCTGCTCCGCGCTGACCGGGATGGTCAGGTCCGTGAGCACCCGGGTGGGCCAGCCCAGGCGGGCCGCGTCCAGCGCCGTGTGCTTCACGCAGTGCGAGAGCACCAGCCCGACGACGTCGACGGCGTCGACCCCCTCGTCGCGCAGGAGCTGTTCGAGGGTGCGCCCCGTGGGCTCGACGCCGTCGAACCCGGAGTACCCGGCGTCGAACTGACCCTTCTTGAACGACGCGTCGAAGGGCAGCCCGGCGAGCGCCGGGTGCAGTGCCGCGTTCGGGGTGTCGGCGACGCCGTGCGGCGGCCACGAGTCGACGAAGTCGGGGTGGTCGCTGAAGTGCGTGCCCGGGTCCACGTGCCAGTCCTGCGTGGTGACGACGACGGCGTAGCGGTCGCGATGGGAGCGCAGGTAGGCGGCGACGTCGTCGGCCACCTGGTTGCCGCCGCCCACGGCGAGCTCACCGCCCTCGCAGAACGTGGGCTGGACGTCGACGACGATCAGGGCGCGGCGGGTGGGGTCCGGCACGGTCACTGCATCCGGTTCTCGGGCTGTCGCGTGGGTTGCATGCCCTGGGGGCCGATCCCGGGGGAACCGGATGCGACCGGGGCGATGTAGGGGGCGCGGTCGGAGGACCGGCCGGTCGGGCGGCCGCGCTCGATCCGCGCCTGGAGGTCGGCGGCGGCGTCGGCCTTGCGCTGGGCGCGGGACAGGCGGCGGGTGAGGCGTGACAGCAGCGATGGCATCGGGGACCCTCCCGGCGAAGAGACGACTGACGTTCAGCGTACGGGGCTGGTTGCCCGCGCGGCCAGGGATGCGGGCCGCGAGAATGGGGCGATGGCACGGGGTGGTGTGGTCGGCGCGGCGGTGGTGTGCGTGCTGCTGGTCGCCGGGTGCAGCCCGGTGGCGGACGAGCCGGGCCCGGCATCGACCACCGCGGGACCCGCCATGTCCGAGGCGGAGGGGACGCCCGACTCGACGGCAGCGACACCCGGTGACGCGACCGGGCCGGTGACCGCCACCGTCACCACCGTCGCCCGGGACCTACCCGCGCCGTGGGGCCTGGCGCCGCTGCCCGACGGGCGGTTCCTGGTCACGTTGCGCGACGAGGCGCGCGTCGTCGTCGTCGGCCGGGACGGGACGGTGACGCCGGTGACCGGGGCCGGGGCCGACCAGCTCCGGGCACAGACGGTTCCGCAGGGGGAGGGCGGGCTGCTCGGGGTCGCCGTGGCCCCCGGTCAGGGCCGGTCGGCGTCGGACCTGACCGTGTACCTGTACCGGACCGGGCACGACGACAACGCCGTCGTGCGCGGCTCGTTCGATGCGAACCGGGCCGTGCTGGGTGAGCTGACCACGGTGCTGGACGGCATCGCCAGCGCCGGGAACCATAACGGCGGGCGGCTCGCGTTCGGGCCGGACGGGATGCTGTACGTGACCACGGGGGACGCCGGGTACTCGCCGCTCGGTCAGGACCCGGAGTCGCTGGGCGGCAAGATCCTGCGGATCACGCCCGACGGCGACCCCGCGCCCGGCAACCCGGCGCTCGGTGGTCAGGGGGAGGCTTCGCCGGTGTGGAGCCTGGGGCACCGCAACGTGCAGGGCATCGGGTGGGATGCCGCGGGGAACATGCTGGCCAGCGAGTTCGGGCAGGACACCTGGGACGAGCTCAACGTGATCCTGCCGGGCCACAACTACGGCTGGCCCGTGGTGGAAGGGGCCGGTGACCAGGACGGCGAGGGCGCCGCGACGGGGCAGCCGCTGACCGGCCCGCTCGTGCAGGACGGGTTCACGCGCCCGCTCATGGTGTGGCCCACGAGCGAGGCGTCGCCGTCGGGCCTGGCGGTCACGGCCGACGCCGTCTACCTCGCATCGCTGCGCGGCGCGCGGCTGTGGCGGGTGCCGCTGCTCCCGGCCGAGTCGGGGGCGGCGTCGGAGGGCGGCGTGCAGGTGGGACCCGCGCAGGCGCTCGTGACCGACCAGGGGCGGCTGCGCGCCGTCGTCGCCGACGACGACGGGACCCTGTGGGTGCTGACGAACAATACGGACGGGCGCGGCGGGCCGCGCGATGGCGACGACCGGTTGCTCCACGTGGTGATCACGCCGGAATGAGGTGCGCGGCGCAACTACGATGTGCGCATGCCCGCGAAGCCGTTCTACCTGACGACGCCGATCTACTACGTCAACGACGCCCCGCACATCGGGCACGCGTACACCACGGTGGCGGCGGACGTCATCACCCGGTGGCACCGGCAGCGCCAGGAGGACGTCTGGTTCCTGACGGGCACCGACGAGCACGGCGAGAAGGTGCTGCGGACCGCGCAGGCCAACGGCGTCAGCCCGCAGGAGTGGGCGGACCGGCTGGTGGAGTCCGCGTGGAAGCCCGTGCTGCAGACGCTCGACGTGCGCAACGACGACTTCATCCGCACCACGGAGGCCCGCCACGAGTCCGCGGTGCAGGCGTTCCTGACGGACCTGCACGACAAGGGCGAGATCTACCAGGGCAACTACGAGGGCCCGTACTGCGTGGGCTGCGAGGAGTACAAGCTCCCGGGTGACCTGGTGGACGGCACGGGCGAGTTCGAGGGGCAGAAGGTGTGCCCCATCCACCTCAAGCCGGTGGAGATGCTCGCCGAGCAGAACTACTTCTTCCGCATGAGCGCGTACGCCGACCGGCTGCTCGCCCTGTACGAGGAGCACCCGGAGTTCGTGCAGCCGGCGTCGGCGCGCAACGAGGTGATCGGGTTCGTCAAGCAGGGCCTGCAGGACCTGTCGATCTCCCGGTCCACGTTCGACTGGGGCGTGCCCATCCCGTGGGACGCCAGCCACGTGCTCTACGTGTGGTTCGACGCGCTGCTCAACTACATGACCGCGGTGGGCTACGGGGCCGACGACGCCGCCGCGCGCGTCCGGTTCGAGGAGCTGTGGCCTGCGAACGTGCACCTGGTGGGCAAGGACATCCTGCGGTTCCACGCCGTCATCTGGCCGGCCATGCTCATGGCGGCCGGGCTGCCGCTGCCGCAGCAGGTGTTCGCGCACGGCTGGCTGCTGGTGGGCGGCGAGAAGATGAGCAAGTCCCGCCTGACCGGTATCGCGCCGTCCGACATCATCGACACGTTCGGCTCCGACGCGTTCCGCTACTACTTCATGCGGACCATCGCTTTTGGCGGCGACGGCTCGTTCTCCTGGGAGGACATGGTCGCGCGGTACAACGGCGAGCTGGCCAACGGGTTCGGCAACCTGGCCTCGCGCGTGGCCGCCATGGTGGGTAAGTACTTCGGCGGGTCGCTGCCCGCGGCGGGCGAACGCACCGAGCTGGAGTCCGACCTCGAGGCCGTGGCCGCCAAGGCCGTGGCCGACGCCGAGGCCGCCATGGACAAGCTGGCCATCCACGACGCCGTCGCGGCGGTGTGGACCCTGGTGGACGCCGCCAACGGGTACCTCACCGAGACGCAGCCGTGGAAGGTGGCCAAGGAGCCGGGCGAGACCGACGCGTCCGGCGCGGGTGTCGCGGGCGGCCGCCTGGCCACCTCGCTGGTCACGGCGGTCGAGGCGCTGCGGGCGCTCGCGGTGCTGCTGCACCCCGTGACCCCGCAGGCGGCGCAGGGCCTGTGGGAGCTGCTCGGTGCGGAGCCCGCGCTGGGCGCGCTGGCCGACCAGCCCGTGGCGTCCGCGGCGTCGTTCGGGGTGCTCCCCGCGGGGACGACGATCACCAAGGGCGCGGCCCTGTTCCCGCGCCTCGAAGAGGACTGACCACGGTGGGTGGACGGCCGGGCGCTCCGGGCGACGGCCAGGCGGCGTGAGCGGACGGTAGGAGATGGCGAGGACTCGCGAGCGGGGCTTTCCCGCCGACCCGGTGACGCTGCCCGTCCCCGTCGCGGACAACCACACGCACCTGGAGTCGATCGCCGGGGTGCTCGCGGACGGCGTGGCCGCCCCCACGGTGGCGGAGCACGTCGCGCGGGCGGCCGCCGCGGGCGTGGACCGCATCGTGCAGGTGGGCTGCGACCTGCCGAGCGCCCGGTGGACCGACGCGCTGCTGCGCTCGGGGGAGCACCCCGCGATCGTGGGCGCCGTCGCCATCCACCCGAACGAGGCGGTGCTGCACGCGGACGCCCACGACGTCGGCCCCGACGGGCAGTCCTACGAGCGCGCCGAGCACCACCTGGTGCCGCTCGACGACGCGATCGCGCAGATCGGTGAGATCGCCGCGGCCAACCCGCGCGTGCGGGCCATCGGCGAGACGGGCCTCGACTACTTCCGTACCGGTGAGCGTGGCGCCGTTGTACAACGCGCTGCGTTCCGTGCCCACCTGGCGCTCGCCAAGGAGCTGGGCCTGCCCGTCCAGATCCATGACCGCGACGCGCACGACGACGTCGTGGCCGTGCTGCTGGCCGACGGCGCCCCGGAACGCACCGTGTTCCACTGCTTCTCGGGCGACGTCGAGCTGGCCCGGGTGGCCGCCGAGCACGGCTGGTACCTCAGCTTCGCCGGCCCGGTGACGTACAAGGCCAACGAGCACCTGCGCGAGGCGCTGCGCGAGGTTCCGCTCGAGCTCGTGCTGGTCGAGACGGACGCGCCCTACCTCACGCCGCACCCGTTCCGGGGGCAGCCGAACGCGCCCTACGCCGTCGCCCACACCGTGCGGGCCATGGCCCAGATCGTGGAACGCCCGCTGGAGCAGGTCTGCGCCCGGGTGAGCGCGACGTCTCAGGACGTGTACGGGCGCTGGTAACTGCCCGCCCGGGGCGCTACGGTCTGATGCCCGTGGGCAGATCACGGCGCGCCGTCGCGCATGCACATCGCGCCACCCGGGCGACGCGTGATCGGGCGACGCGGAGTGCGGGTACGCGCAGCGCCAGCGATCCCGGGGGCCGCGCCCGCACCGTCGTACCGCGGGCGAGCCACCCCGCCGGAGCCACCCGCCGCCTGCTCCAGGTGACGGTCGCCCTCAGCCTGGTCGGCGGCACCGCGGGCCTCGCGAGCTCGCACAAGACGGTGACGATCGACGTGGACGGCCAGATCCGCCGGGTCTCCGCGTACGGGCGCACCGTGGGCGACGTGCTCGACTTCCAGCACATCGCCGTCGCGCGCGGTGACATGGTGACGCCGGTGTCGACGTCGAACGCTCGGGACGGGGCGACGATCGTGGTGCGGTCCGCGCACCAGGTCACGCTGGAGGTCGACGGCGCGACGACGACGTTCACGACCACAGCGCTGACCGTCGGGGACCTGATCTCGGCGCTGGGCGCGCGTGGCGACGGGGCCGTGGCGACGGCGTCACGCTCGCAGGTGCTGGACGGCGACCTGGTGCGCGTCTCCACCCTGAAGACCGTCACCGTGGTGGTGGACGGCGCCGCCATGCCCATCCGCACCACGCGCGCCTCGGTGCGCGACGTGCTGAGCGACGCCGGGATCACGCTCCAGGACGGCGACACGACGTCGGTGCCGCTGGGTGCTGCGGCCGCGGACGGCATGGTGGTGTTCGTGGCGCGCGGCTCCGTCGGCGCGGACTCGGTCACGGAGGTGGTGCCGTTCGAGACGCGCACCATCGAGGAGCCCGCGCTGCCGCAGGGGTACCGGCGGGTGCGCACCGCGGGCCGGCCCGGGGAGGCGACCACCGTCTACGCGACCAAGCTCGCGGCCGGGGCAGAGGTGGAGCGCCAGATCGTCTCGCAGACCGTGACGCGCCAGCCGGTCGACGAGGTGGTCGTGGTGGGCACCAAGGACCCCGCCACGATCACGGTGGACCCCGGCTCGTCGAAGGCCACGGCACGCGCGCTGGCCGCCGAACGGGGCTGGGCCGACGACCAGTTCGGGTGCCTCGACAGCCTGTGGACCAAGGAGTCGGGGTGGCGGGTGACCGCCGAGAACCGGTCGTCAGGGGCGTACGGCATCCCGCAGGCCCTGCCGGGCAGCAAGATGGCCACGGTCGCCAACGACTGGCGCACCAACCCCACCACGCAGATCACCTGGGGCCTGGGCTACATCGCCGCCCGGTACGGGACACCGTGCGTCGCCTGGGAGCACTCGATCGCGCAGGGCTGGTACTGACCGCGGCAGCGATCCACCCGGAACGCGCCACCGGCTTGGCCCCTGAGGCGCGTCTCGTTACGGTCGTCGCCGCCCTGTACCCAGCCGTCCTGGCCCGCCTGAGGGCTGCCCTGGCCGGCGCGACAGTCAAGGACCTGCGTGCCCCACGCCGACGAACCGACGCCCGACTCGACGCCTGTCACCGACCAGCTCCCCGCGGTGTGCCCCACCCTGTCGGGCGCCACGACGCCGCGCGCCACGACGCCGCGCGCCACACCGCCGCGCACCACACCGCCGCCCACCACGGCGCTGCCGGCGGTTCCGCCCGCAGCGACGACGCGCGCCGGACGCGGCGGACGCCGTCGCACGCGGGTGGCGGCCATCGTGGCGGTGACGGCGCTCGCGGCGGGTGCGGGTGCCGGCGCGGTCGCCTCGGCGCACAAGACCGTCACCCTGGACGTGCACGGTGAGGTCACGACCGTCTCCACGTTCGCGGGGTCGGCGCAGGGTGTGCTGAACGCCCACGACATCGCGCTCGGCGAGCACGACACCGTGTCGCTCGCCCTGGACGCCCCGCTGCGTGACGGCGACGAGATCGTGGTGCGGTACGCGAGCGAGGTGACCGTCGAGACGGACGGCGAGGTTGAGACCCGCTGGGTGGCCGTGCTGGACGCCGACGAGGCGCTGCGTGAGCTGATGGTCCGCGGGCGGGACGTGCGCCTGGTCGCGTCGCGGTCGGGTGACCGCCGCGAGCTGCCGTTGCCGCTGCTGGCCGACGGCGGCCGGATCGACGTCGTGGTGGACGGTGAGCGGCACGCGTTGGCCTACGAGGACACGGGCCTGCCCGCCCTGCTCGCGGGGGCCGGGATCGAGGTCGGCGAGGACGACCTGGTCTCCGTGGTCGCCTCCGAGTCGCTGCCCGACCTGCCCGAGCCGGAGGCGGTGACCGCCGACGACCCGCAGGACGAGGTAGCGCAGGACGAGGTCGCGCAGGACGAGGTCGCGCAGGACGGCGCCGCTCTGGACGCGGCCGAGCACCCGGAGCGTGCCGCGGTCGCCGTCGTCATCCAGCGTGTGGTGACGCAGGAGGAGACGACGACGATGCCGCTGCCGTTCGGGCGCACCGAGCGGGACGACCCGCAGCGGTTCGAGGACCTGCGCCCGCGGGTGGTGCAGGCGGGGGCTGAGGGGCTGCGCACGATCGTGGACCTCGTGACCCGGGTCGACGGCGTGGAGACGGAGCGCGTGCGCGTCTCGCAGGACGAGGTGGCGCCTGTCGAGGAGATCGTCGCGATCGGCACGCGCGCCCGCCCGGCGCCGCCCGCGCCCGCCTCGGCGGTGGGCGGCGACGTGTGGGCGCGGCTGGCGCAGTGCGAGTCCGGGGGGCGGCCGGACGCCGTCTCGCCGGGGGGCCGGTTCCACGGCCTGTACCAGTTCTCGGTGGCGACCTGGCAGTCCGTGGGTGGCACGGGCCTGCCCTCACAGGCGTCGCCGGCCGAGCAGCGGATGCGCGCCGAGATGCTCCAGGCGCGCTCGGGATGGGGACAGTGGCCGTCCTGTGCTCGACGGCTGGGTCTGCTGTAGCTCAGATTCCGGGGCAAACCCCCGCAGAGCGATCGCACGAGTTGGCGAAAGGTCACGATGCGGTTACGGTCGCGGAGCACCTGCACGAGAACGCTGCGCCCGGAGACCCGGGTCGCGCGTCACGAGAGCAAGGACGAGCGTGACCGGTTTCGAGAGCACCACCCCCGTTCAGCAGACCAGCACTGTTCAGCAGGCCAGCCCTGCTTCGCCGACCAGCGGTGGGCGCCCGGCGCGGCCCCGGCGTCGGCGCCGCGTGGTCCTGGCCGCCGTCGCGGCCGCCGCGCTCGTCGCGGGCGGCGGGACGGCCGCGCTGGCCGCGGCGCACAAGACGGTGAGCCTCGACGTCGACGGCAAGGTCACCCAGGTGTCCACGTTCGCCGGGTCCGTCGAGGGTCTGCTGGACGCGCAGGGCGTGCGGCTCGGGGAGCGCGACGTCGTCTCGCCCAGCCCCGACGCCCGGGTGGTGGACGGCGGCGACGTCGTGGTCCGGTTTGCGCGGCAGCTCACGCTGGAGGCGGACGGCGATCGCGCCAAGGTGTGGGTCGCGGCGCTCGACGCGGGCGACGCGCTGACCCGCCTGGCCGATCGTGGCGGCGACGTGCGACTCGTGGCCTCCCGCTCGGGTGACCGCGTCTCGCTGCCGATCCGGCTCGCGGCCGGTGGCGGCGCCGTCGAGGTACGGGCCGACGGCGAGAGCCGCATCGTGGCGGACGTCGGTGACGGGGTCGAGGCCGTGCTCGCGGCGGCAGACGTCACGGTGGACGAGGACGATCTGGTGGGCGTCGAGCCCGTGCGCGGCGCGAAGGCGAGCGTGGCGGTCGTGGTGCAGCGCGTGGAGACGAAGGACGTGACCACGGAGTCGGCCCTGCCGTTCGCGACCGTCCAGCAGGAGGACCCGCAGCGGTACAAGGACCTGGACCCGAAGGTCGTCCAGGCGGGCGTGGAAGGGGTGCACACGCGCGTCGAGCGCGTCACCACCGTGGACGGCGTCGAGACCGAGCGCGTGCTCGTCTCCGAGGAGGACACCACGGCTCCGGTCGACGAGGTCGTGGCGGTCGGGACGCGCGAGCGGCCGGCCCCGGCCCCGGCCCCCGCGGCGTCCACGAGCAGCACCTCGGGGGGCACGACGGCGGGTACCTCGGCGGGCACGACAGCGGCCCCGGCCCCGGCCCCCGCGGCGCCGTCGGGAGACGTCTGGGCGCAGCTCGCCCAGTGCGAGTCCGGCGGGCGGGTGGATGCCGTGTCCGCGAACGGTCTGTACTACGGCCTCTACCAGTTCTCGGTGGGCACGTGGCAGGCGATGGGTGGCAGCGGCCTGCCGTCGCAGGCGTCCGCGGAGGAGCAGACGCAGCGCGCTCAGGCGCTCCAGGCGCGATCGGGCTGGGGCCAGTGGCCCGCATGCGCCCGCAAGCTCGGGCTGCTCTGACCGGACGCCACCGCGACACGCCGTCAGCGCCCCCTGAGTTGTGTGGTCTTTCGCACAATGAGGTGTCGTCGTTTGGTGACTGATAACGGATCGGTTACGGTCAGGTGTCCTCGACGGGCCTCCGGTCCGTCAGCCACCGCCCCGAGCGGTGTGTGAGGACCAGGCCCCCGACCCCGGGCCGCGACCGCCGGATCGACCGGTCGAGTCCCGCACACCTCACCGGTGTCCACCTGTGCCCGCAGCGGCGCAGCACGCGGGAAGTCCCCTAGCGGACCGTGCTCGACGGCTCGTGCCCGGAGACCACGACGTCTGGACCCTTGTGACCCACACAGCACTGCCGGTGGCACCGACCGATGCCCCTGACCACTCAGCCACCTCCGCTCCGCGCGGCCGCCGCCGTCGTCGCACCGTGCTGATCGGCACCCTGGTTGCCGCGTCGCTCGCCGTCAGCGGCGGCGCCTACGCCGTCAGCGCGGCCCACAAGACCATCACGCTCGACGTCGACGGCCAGGTCACCACCATCTCGACCTTCGCCGGATCCGTGCAGGGCGTGCTCGAGGACCGTGACGTGCGGCTCTCCGAGCGTGACCTGGTCAGCCCCGCGGGCGATGCGACCCTCACGGACGGCGCCGAGATCGTGGTGCGCTACGCCCGCGAGCTCACGGTGCAGGCCGACGGCACGCAGAGCACCACCTGGATCACCGCCCTCGACGCCCGGGAGGCGCTCTCGCACCTCAGCGAGCGCGGCACCGACGTCGCCCTGGTGGCCTCCCGCTCCGGTGAACGGGCCGCGCTGCCCATCCGGCTGGACGCGGACGGCCCCGTCGCCGTCGTCGCGGACGGCAAGACCACCGTGGTGGACCCGGCGAGCGGCCACTCCGCGACGAACCAGGCGGCGGCGAACCTGACCGCCGTGCTGGCCGAGGCCGACGTGACCCTCGACGCCGCCGACACCGTGCACGTCGTCAGCCGTGACGCCGCCGGCCTCGACGCCTCGCAGGCGCCCGGCGCCGACGTCGCCGTCGTCGTGCAGCGCGTCGTGGAGCAGGACGTCACCACGGAGCACCCGATCGCGTTCGAGACGCAGACGCAGGATGACGCCTCGCGGTACCAGGGCGAGTCGGCGGTGGTCCAGGAGGGCGCGGACGGTGTGCGCACCGTCGTCGAGCACGTCGTGACCGTCGACGGCGTCGAGACGTCCCGCGAGGTGACCAGCGACGAGGTCACCACGGACCCGACGCCCAAGATCGTGGCCCAGGGCACCAAGGAGCGCCCGGCCCCCGCCGCGACGGTCGCGACGGTCTCGGGCGCGGCCAGCGGCCCGGTCATGTCCGGCTCGCCGCGCGCCATCGGCCAGGAGCTCGCCGCCGCCCGCGGCTGGACCGGCGACCAGTGGCAGTGCCTCGACTCGCTGTTCCAGAAGGAGTCCGGCTGGAACCCGAGCGCCCAGAACGCGTCCTCGGGCGCGTACGGCATCCCGCAGGCGCTGCCGGGATCGAAGATGGGAACGGTGGCCGCCGACTGGCGCACCAACCCCGCCACGCAGATCACCTGGGGCCTGAACTACATCGCCGGCCGCTACGGCACGCCGTGCGGTGCGTGGTCCCACTCCCAGTCGGTGGGCTGGTACTGAGCCCCCGTCGGTAGGCTCACCCCATGACGAACACCCCTGGCGCCCTGCTCGGTCCCGCGGAGATCCGCGACCTGGCAGGGCGCTTGGGCGTGCGGCCCACCAAGACCCTGGGCCAGAACTTCGTGCACGACGCCGGGACGGTCCGCAAGATCGTGCGCGCCGCCGCGGTGCGGCCCGGTCAGCGGGTGGTCGAGGTGGGGCCCGGGCTCGGGTCGCTGACGCTCGGCCTGCTGGAGGCGGGCGCGTCCGTCGTCGCCATCGAGATCGACCCCGTGCTCGCCGCCGAGCTCCCGGCCACGGTGCGCCGCCACGCGCCGGGCGCCGACCTCGAGGTGGTGCTCAGCGACGCGCTCGACGTGACCGAGCTGCCCGGGGCGGCACCCACCGCGCTCGTGGCCAACCTGCCGTACAACGTGGCAGTGCCCGTGCTGCTCACCCTTCTGGAACGGTTCCCCACGCTCGAGTCCGTGCTGGTCATGGTCCAGGCCGAGGTCGCCGACCGCGTGGCCGCCGCCCCCGGGTCCAAGGTGTATGGCGTGCCGTCCGTCAAGGCCGCCTGGTACGCGCGGGCGTGGCGGTCGCTGACCGTGTCCCGCAACGTCTTCTGGCCGGTGCCCAACGTGGACTCCGCGCTCGTGGCGCTCGAACGCCGCGAGCCGCCCGCGACCACCGCCACCCGCGAGCAGGTGTTCGCCGTCGTCGACGCCGCGTTCGCGCAACGGCGCAAGACGCTGCGGGCCGCGCTGTCCGGGCTGCTCGGGTCGGGTCAGGTCGCGCAGGCGGTGCTCGACGCCGCCGGGGTGGACCCGTCCGCCCGGGGCGAGACGCTCGACGTCGGGGCGTTCGCGCGCATCGCCGAGCACGTCCCCGCCGCCGTGTGGGCCGCACCACCGGACCGCGCCGCGCGGCAGCGACGGGGTGCGACGGCCGGTGCGTCCGCGGACCCGGGGCCGGCCTCCACGGGCCCGGTGCGCGCGTGACGTTCGCCGGGCCGCTGCGCGGCTACGGAGCCCGCCTCGCGGCGGCTCCGCCTCCGTCGGTGCGTGCCCGGGCGCCCGGGAAGGTCAACCTGGCGTTGCGCGTCGGTCCCCTCGGGGACGACGGCTACCACCCGCTGGTCAGCGTGTTCCAGGCCGTCGCGCTGTTCGAGGAGGTCACGGCCACGCAGGTGCCGCCCGGCACGGGGATCACGCTGACGGTCGACGGGCCGCAGTCGGCGGCCGTGCCCACCGACGCCACCAACCTCGCCTGGCGTGCGGCCGAGCTCCTCGCCACGCACACCGGCGTCGAGCCGGACGTGGCGCTGCACGTGCGCAAGGGGGTCCCCGTCGCCGGCGGCATGGCGGGCGGATCGGCGGACGCCGCGGCCACGCTCGTGGCCTGCGACACCCTGTGGGAGACCGGCGTCCCGCGCGCCGACCTGGCCGAGATCGCCGCCGCGCTCGGGTCGGACGTGCC
This sequence comes from Xylanimicrobium pachnodae JCM 13526 = NBRC 107786, assembly GCA_001592145.1. Classification (GTDB taxonomy): domain Bacteria; phylum Actinomycetota; class Actinomycetes; order Actinomycetales; family Cellulomonadaceae; genus Xylanimonas; species Xylanimonas pachnodae. Next base: position 206,248 of record BCWJ01000005.1, read on the forward strand.
CTTCTGCGTGCTCGGGCACACCGCGGTCGGCACCGGGCGCGGCCATCTGCTGACCCCGGCGATGACGCGCGGGGAGTTCCACTGGGCCTTCGCGGCGTCCGACCGGGGGCTGCCGACCCCGCAGGTGTACGCGGCGTTCGACTCCCTCGCGCGTACGGCGTCTCCCGTCGTGGGCATCGAGGAGGACACGGCCCTCATGCAGGCCCTGCGCGCCGGGGACCCGGCGGCGCTCGGTGCCGCGCTGCACAACGACCTGCAGGAGGCGGCGCTCTCGGTACGCCCGGAGCTGGCGCGCACGGTGGAGATCGCCCGCGAGGCGGGCGCGCTCGGTGCGATCGTCTCCGGCTCGGGGCCCACGGTCGCGGCTCTCGCGCGGTCGCGTCCGCACGCCCTGGCCATCGCGGCCACCTGGACCGCCGAGGGCGCCGCGGACACCGTCTGGACGGCGACGGGCCCGGCCCACGGGGCACGGGTCGTCGCGTCCTGAGCGGCCCCGGTCAGCGCAGTCGTCAGCGCGTCTGCTCCCGCAGCCACGCGAGCTGCGCGGGGAACCGGTAGCCCTGCCCGCCCTCGTGGTCGTTGTACGGGTACACGTCGATCCGCTTCGGGATGTCCGTGCCCGACGCCGCCCCCCACGCGTTGTACGCCGCGAACACGGTGGACGGCGGGCAGGTGATGTCCATGAGCGCCACCGAGAACAGCGCGGGCGCGGTCGCGTGCCGGGCCAGGTTGGCGCCGTCCAGGTACGACAGCGTGTGCCACGCCGCGGCCTCGACCGCCGGGTCGCGCCGCACCGACAGGTACTGGGTGATCTCGCCGTAGGGGCGGGAGTCCACGATCTCGACGGCCCGGCGGAAGTTGCTCAGGAACGGCACGTCCGGCATCGCGGCGGCGACGTCGTCGGCCCGGCCGGTGCTGGTGGCGGCCATCGCGAGCAGCGCGGCGACGGCGATGCACCCGCCGCCGCCCTGGCTGGTACCCGTCACGGCGACGCGGGCCGGGTCGATACCGGGAACCTGCCGGATCGCGTCGACGGCGCGCACGCCGTCGGTGTAGAAGCGGCGGTAGTAGTGGTCGTGCGGGTCGTCGATGCCGGCGGTCATGACGCCCATGACGCCGGCGCTGCGGCCCACCGGGTCGGGCGTCTCTCCGCCCGTGCCCCAGTGCCCGCCCTGGCCGCGCGTGTCCATGACCAGGTGCGCGAAGCCGGCGGCGGCCCAGCGCAGGTGCTCGTGCGGCAGGCCGCGCCCGCCGCCGTAGCCGAGCAGCTCGACGACGGCGGGCAGCGGCTCTCCGGTGTCGCGTGCGGGGCGCACCAGCCAGGCCTTGATGGGGTGCCCGCCGAACCCGGGGAACGTCACGTCGTCCACCACCACCTCGGTCAGCCCCGTGTCCACGCGGGTGAGCACGGGGCCGTCGCCGGTGGCGCGGGCCTGGGCCACGGTCGAGGTCCAGAACGGCACCAGGTCGTCCGGGCGCTGCACGGCGGGGGAGTAGGAGCGGAGCTGGTCGAGCGGCAGGTCGAACTGGGCCACGGGCGTACCTTCCTCGAGCGGTGGTGAACACCCGCGATTCTCGCGCGAACGGGCACCCCGCTCGTACAGCCCATCGGTACCACCCGTCGCTTCGTGGACTCGGTGCCGGTTCGTGCGCTCGAGCCCACGAACCGGCACCGAACCCACGAACCGTGGGAAGGGCTGCGTGCTGCTGCTCAGTCCTCCCGCTCTGCGTCGTCAGCCGGGCCGTGGTGCGGGGCGTGCGGGTCGCGCTGGTCGGACGGGGCGCCGGCGCGCGGGCCGCGCGGGCCGTGCGGGCCGTGCCCGTGACGCCCGTGCTCGTGCGGACCGTGCTCGTGCGGACCGCCGTCACCCGGAGCCCACGGGCCGCGCGGACCCCAGGGGCCGCGGCCGCGTGGGCCGGGCCCGCCCGGTCCGGGTCCGAAGAACCCGGGGAGCCCGCCGCGTCCGAATCCCCGCGCGCGGCGTGGGTCGTCGGCGGGCCAGTTCTTCTCGACGTGGTCGAGCATCCGGGTGAGGTAGGCCGCGAGCTGAGTGACCTCGGCATCCTCCAGGGCGTCGAGCAGGTCGTCGGCCGCGGTGGACGCGGACTCGTCGGCCTGCTCGGCTGCCGCTCCGGCCTCGGTGAGCCGCACGACGACGACCCGCTTGTCGTCCGGCGCCGGTTCCCGCTCGATGAGGCCCTGCCGCTCGAGCTTCGCCAGGAGCTCGGCCAGCGACTGCCGGGACATCCCCAGCAGGTAGGTCAGCTCCTTCTGGGTGGTCTGGGGCTGCAGCTTGAGCAGGGCGAGCACGCGGCCCTGGCCTTGGCGCGGGTCCTGCCAGGGGGCGCCGCGTCCGGCTCGCATCGCCCGGCGAAGCTGGTGCATCTGCAGCACGCCGACCATCGCGAGCTGCCGGGCGGCGTCCTGGCGGGGGTCGGCGTCGCCCGTGGTCGCCTCGGGGTTGGTGGTGTCGTTCATCGGGGTGTCCCTTCCTGTGTCTGTCAGGTACCGGTCTGTCAAGTACCTGACATCTAGCGTGAGGCAGGACGGCAGTAGTTGTCAAGTACTTGACTGTCCTGGTCTTGACAATGCGTCGATGCGCGCCCCGACGGGCACTGCCCGCCACGCCGGCGGCGCCCGCGCGGCGGTCGTTAGGCTGGCAAGGGTGTCGCTGCGGTCGAACGGATGGGTGCCCAACCAGCACGGGGCGTGGGCGATGCTGGCCCTGCCCTACCTCGTGGGGGTGTGGCGCGGCATCGGCGACGGCGCGTTCCGGCCCGTGATCATCCCCCTGTTCGGGGTGTGGCTGGTCGGCTACCTGGCGTTCTACGTGGGCGGGCTGTGGCTCAAGTCCCGGCGGCGTCCGCGCTACCTGCCCGCCCTGCGGGCCTACCTGGCGGTCGCGGCCGGGTTCGGCCTCGCGGTGCTCGCCCTCGACTGGCGGCTGCTCGTGTGGGTGCCCGCCTTCGTGCCGTTCCTCGCCGTCGGCATCTGGTCGTCCGCCCAGCGCACCGAACGGTCGGTGCTCTCCGGCGGCGCCATGGTGGCGGCCGCCTGCGTCATGACGCTCTCCGCGTACACGGCCTCCCGCTCCGGCGGCACGGTCTGGGAGTCCCTGACGACGGCGCGCGCACCCATCGTGGCGCTCGCCGTGCTGCTGCTCACCTACCTGTTCGGCACCGTGCTGTACGTCAAGTCGATGATCCGCGAGCGCGGTGTGGCCGCCTACTCGCGGGCCTCGATCGGCTACCACGCCGTGGTCACGGCCCTGGCCGTGCCGATGGCGGTGGCGCACCACCCCTCCTGGTGGTGGGTGGTGGCGTTCCTCGCCGCGATGACGGCGCGCGCCGCGATCCTGGCCGGGCGGCGCCTGACCCCCAAGGCGCTGGGCTTCGGGGAGGTCGGGGCCTCCGTGGCACTGGCCGTCATCGCGGTGCTCGTGCGGTGACGCGCGGCGAGGGCTCGGTGCGGTGACGCGCGGCGGGGGTTCGGTGCGCTGACGCGCGGCGGGGCTCGTGCGCTGAGGGCCCGCTCGCGGTCCGTACCCTGGTGCGGTGGCCCATCTCCTCGGCGCGGAAGCGCTCAGTCTCGAGTTCCCGACGCGCAAGGTGTTCGACTCGGTGTCCCTCGGCATCGACGAGGGCGACCGGATCGGCATCGTGGGCCGCAACGGTGACGGCAAGTCGTCGCTGCTGGGGATGCTGGCGGGGCTGCGCCGCCCGGACTCGGGCCGCGTCACGGTGCGCGGCGGCGTGCGCGTGGGAGTGCTGGGCCAGGCGGACACGCTCGACGACGACGAGACGGTGGGCCACGCCGTGGTGGGCGACGCGCCCGAGCACGAGTGGGCCGGCGACGCGCGGGTGCGCGACGTCATCGCGGGCCTGATCGCGGACCTGCTGTGGGAGGCTCGGCTCGGCTCCCTGTCGGTGGGGCAGCGCCGCCGCGTCGCCCTGGCCCGCCTGCTGGCGGGGGACCACGACGTGCTGGCGCTCGACGAGCCGACCAACCACCTGGACGTCGAGGCGATCGCGTGGCTGGCCGCGCACCTCAAGTCGCGTTGGCCCGCGAACGGCGGCGGCCTGCTCATGGTCACCCACGACCGCTGGATCCTGGACGAGGTGTGCACCACGACGTGGGAGGTGCACGACCGCATCGTGGAGCCGTTCGAGGGTGGTTACGCGGCGTACATCCTGCAGCGGGTGGAGCGGGACCGGCAGGCGGCGGCCACCGAGGCGCGCCGCCAGAACCTGGCCCGCAAGGAGCTCGCCTGGCTGCGCCGCGGCGCCCCGGCCCGCACGTCCAAGCCGAAGTTCCGCATCGACGCCGCGAACGCGCTGATCGCGGACGTGCCCGCGGTGCGCGACACGGTCCAGCTCCAGTCGCTCGCCGTGTCCCGGCTCGGCAAGGACGTGGTGGACATCCTGGACGCGTCGGTCGCGTACGGGGACAGGACCGTCCTGCACGACGTCGAGTGGCGCATCGCGCCGGGCGAGCGCACGGGCATCCTGGGCGTTAACGGGGCGGGCAAGTCCACGCTGCTGGGGCTCATCGAGGGCTCCATCGCGCCCAGCGCCGGGCGGGTGAAGCGCGGCAAGACGGTCAAGGTCGCCAAGCTGACGCAGCAGCTCGACGAGCTCGCCGCGTTCGACGCCGACCCGGTGCGCGTGGTGCTCGCCGGCCTGCGCACCACGTACACCCTGGGCACGGGTTCCAGGGCGCAGGAGCTCACGCCGTCGGCCCTGCTGGAACGCCTGGGCTTCGAGTCAGCGCAGCTCTCCACGCCGGTCAAGGACCTCTCGGGCGGGCAGCAGCGCCGCCTCCAGCTCCTGCTGATCCTGCTCGACCAGCCCAACGTGCTCATCCTCGACGAGCCCACCAACGACCTCGACACGGACATGCTGGCCGCGCTCGAGGACCTGCTCGACTCGTGGCCCGGCACCCTGATCGTCGTGTCCCACGACCGGTACTTCCTGGAGCGCGTCACCGACCAGCAGTACGCGATCCTGGGCGGCCGCCTGCGCCACCTGCCGGGCGGCGTGGACGAGTACCTGCGCCTCCGCGATGCGGAGTCGTCGTCGCGCGCCCCGTCGTCGTCGTCGGCCGACGACGACGCCGCAGGGCTGACGGGTGCAGGGCTGATGGGTGCTGGCCTGACGGGCGCGGAGCGGCGCGCGGCACAGAAGGAGGTCGCGTCGATCGAGCGACGCCTCGCGAAGCTGACCGGCGAGGTCGAGGGCCTGCACGCCCGCATGGCCGAGCACGACCAGGGCGACTACACGGGCCTGGCGCGGCTCACGGACCGCCTGCGCGAGGTCGAGGACGAGCAGGGCACCCTGGAGGAGCGCTGGCTGGAGCTCTCGGACCTGCTGGACTGACGCATCCGGGCGCGGCGTCGCGCGCCCGCGCTACAGCCGGAACCGGATGCCCGTCACCTGCAACCAGGTGACGAAGGCGGCGGCCAGGGCGACGAGCACGACGACGAGGGCGACGAGCATCCGGCGCCGGGCGCGGGCGCCGAGCACGCGCAGCCCGGCCGCCGCGAGCCCGATGCCGATCAGGCCGCCCGCGCCGTTCGTCACGACGTCGGTGATGTCGCTGGCGCCGATGCCGAACGCGTACTGGACCACCTCGAAGACCAGTGATACCCCGACGACGACGAGGAACAGCCGGGCCAGGCCGCGCCGCCCCGTGGTCGCGGTGTCGCCGGCCGCGAGGTGGATGAGCACGCCGAGCGGGACGAACGCGAGGACGTTGACCGCGAGCTCGCTGGTGCCGAGCCCGCCCGCGCCGGTGCCGCCGAACGGCACCAGGTTGAGCGACCGGCGGCCGGCGAGGTCGCCGAAGTCGCCGGTGTGGATCTTGAGCAGCACCACCCAGACGAGCACCAGCAGGTAGATCCCCAGGACGACGCGCTCGGCGGTCCTGCTGGGCGCCTCGATGGGGTTGGGCGCCTCGACGGGGCTGGGCGCCTCGACGGAACTGGGAACCTCGACGGCACTGGTCTCACGGCGGGCGGCAGGAGGCATGCGGGGCAGGCTACCGGCGCCGCCGGGGCCGGACGGGCCGGTGAGCGCCATCATTGCAGCTGTGCCAGGAACGGGTTGCGTTCCGCCTGGCGGGCGTAGCCGGCCGGGTCGCGCACGCAGCGGGGGCACCAGTGGCCGCCCACCAGAACCAGGCGCGGGCTCGCGCGGAACAGGTGCCCGAATGCGCACCGCCACAGCAGCGGGGTGCCGAGGTCGCCGCGGCGGGCGGCCGGGCCGAGCCGTTGCCCGCCGCGGAAGGTGGCCGCCTGCGTGTAGTCGGCGTCGTCCCACCGCGCGGGTGGCTTGGTCTCGTCGTACCCGTGGTCGAGCAGCACGGGCGTGCGAGACGGCTCCGGCGGGGTGAATGTGTCCCAGTCCCCGATGCCGCGCCAGCGTGCGCGCGAGCCGAAGAACGCCGCCACCCGCTCGTCGTCCCGGCGGCGCAGGGCGTGCAGCGTGCCGCGGGGTTGGGCGGCCACCCGCCGGTGCACCACGTTCTTCAGGAGGTACGGCGGTGCCAGGCCCGCGGCGCGCACCAGCGGTGGGGCGGCGGCGACGGCCCGCCCGAGCGCCGCCTCGACCGTGTCGCGCACGTCCCGGGCGCCCAGCGCGGCCGCGACCGCGACCAGGAACTGCCAGTTGGTCAGGCGCCACCCGGGCCCGCCGCCCACGTTGTAGATGCCGTGCCACAGCGCGTCGGGCGGTCCCTGCGCGATGGCGGCGAGCAGGCGCGCCGAGTCCTCGTCCGACACCCATTCGACGACACCGCCCAGCGGGACGTGCGTGGTGATCGGGTCACGCACCCGCAGCACGCCGGGATGCAGGATGCCCGTCTGGCGCAGCCACGCCCACCGGGGCAGCCCCGACTCCACGAGCAGGCGCTCGGCCACCACCTTGGTCTGGCCGTACTCGTCGAACCGGGACACGCGCACGGGGTCGCCCACCCGCCCCCAGTGGTGCGGCTCCGGCCGGTCGCCGGTCTCGGCCACGGAGCCGACGCCGATCACCTCGATGCGTGGGTCGGTGGCGCGTACCGCCCGGACGATGGTGCGCATCGACCCCACGTTGACGCGCCAGGCGAGTGCCGGGTGGGCGTCGGCGAGCGGGGAGACCACGGCGCCCACGGGCAGCACGCAGTCCACGTCGGCGATGGCGCGGCGCACGTCGTCGTAGGAGGTGAGGTCCCCCCACGCGACGCGCAGGTTCGCCATGTCGCGGAACTCGCGCAGCACCCGCCGGTCGGTCGCGGTGCGCTGGGCGAACGCGACGACGTCCACGGTGTCGTGGGCGGCCAGCGCGCGCAGGGTGGCGCGGCCCCAGTTGCCGGTCGCGCCTGTCAGGAGGATGCGGCGTCGTGCGTGCGTCGCCATGGCGGCCCCCTGCCCGTCCCGGCGTCCTCGCCGTCGAGCACGCCCGGTCGTGTCTTCAGCGTACGCACGGCCCGTGGTCCGTGTGTGGGGTGCGACGTCGCCCCGTCGCGGCGGTCGCCACCGCAGGGGGTGTGATGCGTCAGTAACGGACACGGCGGCGCGGGTCGGCCGGTACTGTCCGCAACGTGGCCCGCAGACGCGCCGACAAGGATTCCTTCGCGTTCGACCTCGAGCCTGACGCCGAGCCCGGCACCGAGCCCGACGCCGTGCCCGCGGTCGGCGCCGAGGACGGCGGTGCTGCGCCCGACGACGTGCCGCACGACGTGTCCGGCCGGGACGACGGCGTGGCGGCACGCCTGGCGCGGCTGCCGTTCGTGCGCCTCCTCGTGCCCGCCCTCGCGGCCGTCACCGCGCGCGTCCGGTCCTGGCCGCGGCGCCGGGACGTCGCAGCGGTCGTCGCGCTGGTGCTGGCGGGTGCCGGGACGGCGGGCGTCCGCGCGGCGGTGTCGCAGGCGCGGGTGCGCGAGTGGGCCCGGATCGCGGCCACGGCGCCGGGCGCGGTGCTCGACCTCAGCCACGCACCGGTCGAGCAGTGGCGGGTGAGCCTGGTGCGCCCGGCCGTGCTCGGCGTCGTCGGCGACGTCCTGGTGGTGCGCGAGGAGCCCGCGGCCGGTGCCGGCACCGCGGCGCTGACCGGTGTCGACCCGATGACCGGGCGGGTCGCCTGGCGCACGACGGTCCCGGGTACCGCCGACTGCCAGGTGAGCGGGCCGGGGCAGTCGCCGATGCCGGAGGGACGGGTCGCGGACGGCACCGCCACCGTGTGCGTCGCGCCCGACCGGCGCTCCGTCGTCGTCGTCGCTGGGGACGGGACGACGCTCGCGGACCGGGCACTCGCCGACGTCGTCGAGCACGACGACGCCGCAGATGCCGCCGCAGACGCCCCCGACGACGCCGCAGACGCCGCAGACGCCGACGACGATGGCGGCGCGGACCGCACCGTCCCGGAAGGGCGCGTGCTGGTGGCGCCGGACGGGGCGCTCGTCCGCATCGACTACCTGGGCGACCCGGTGCCGGTGGTGGCGCGCGCGGAGCTGGAGCCGGACGCCGGACAGGGCGGCGACGACCGGCGCCGCACGATGCGGTTGACCGCCGCGCTGGCCACGCGCGACGTGCGCGTGCGGTCCGAGGACGCCGCCACGGGCGACGTGCGCTGGCAGGTGGCGCTGGACGGTGCGACGCTCCCCGCCGGTGCGGCGCTCGCGGGGACCTCGGCCTGCCTGGGCTCCTGGGCCGCGGACGGCACCATCGGCGACCCGGAGTCGCAGTGGTCGGCCGCGCTGGACGCGACCCGGCTGCGGCTCACCCAGTGCGGGCTCGACGTGGTGCTGGACCTGGCCACGGGGGCCGTCGTCCGGCAGGAGGACGTCACCACGCCCGGCTACCTGGTGGGGCGCGGGCAGACGGTCCTGCTCCCCGACGGCGGCTGGGCGGAGGTCACCTGGTCGGACGCGGACGGTGCACCCGTCCCGACCTCGCACGTCTCCGGGCCCGACGGCGCCGAGGTCGGCGCGATCCCCGGCGTGGCCGTCCCGGTGCTCGCGACCGACGGGCCGCGCTCGGCGCTCCTGCTCACGTCCGCCTGGTCGACCGGCACGCCGAGTGGCACGCCGAGTGGCACGTCGAGTGGCACGCCGCGTGGCACCGGGAGCGGCGGCACCCCGCGTGGCGCGCCGAGCGAGGTCGCCGCGTACGAGGCCGCGACGGCCGAGCCGCTGTGGAGCCGGTCGCTGCCCCGTGTCCGACCGGTCGCCCGCACGCGCGACGTCGTCGTTGTCACGGACGGCGCCACCGTGACCGGGCTGGACCGGAAGACGGGCGGGACGCGCTGGTCGGCGCCGCTGGACCTGCCGGACCGGGCGCGCCGCTCCGGGCAGCCGAGCAACGCCTACCGGATCACCGGCGCCCTGACCGACGGGCAGCGGGTCACGATCGCGAGCCAGGTGGACCCCGAGGGGTACGGGGTCACCGGCAACCTGACGGTGATGACCACGTTCGACCTGGCCACGGGGGCGGTGGTGTGGAGCACCGGTCCCGACCGTGCGCTGTCGGCCGTCGCGGGCCACCTGTACCGGGTCGGTGCCGCCGCGCTGACCGCCGTGGGATAGGAGTGCGCAGAGCCGCGAGGCGGTGCGCCCGGACCCGCGCGCGGTACTGTCCGGCCGTGGTTCGCAGACGATCCGACGCCGGCACCTTCACCTTCGATCTGGAGCCCGACGAGGACTCCCTCCCGGTGGCCGCTGGGTCGACGGCCGGCGAGCAGGGCGTCGCCGGGCCGGGCGTCGCTGGGCCGGGAGCCGCCGAGCCGGGCGTGGTCGAGCCGCCGGTGCTGGTGCGGGCCGGTGCGGCCGTGGTCCGCCGCCTGCGATCCTGGCCGCGCCGTCGCCTGATCGCGGTGGGCACGGCGCTGGGCGTCGTCGTCGCGGGAGCCGTGGGAACCCCGGTCGCGCTCACGCAGGCGCGGCAGCGGGCGTGGGAGCGCGTCGCGGCCACCACGCCGGGCGCGGTGCTCGACCTGAGCCACGCGCCCACCGAGACATGGCGCACGAAGCTGGCGGGAGCGCAGCCGGTCGCGCTGGTCTCCGGCACGCTCGTGGTGACCGACGGGCAGTGGGGGAGCAACCACACCCTGCACGGGCTGGACCCCGCCACGGGCACGGTGCGCTGGTCCATGGTGGTGCCCGACGGCGGAGAGTGCTCGGTCGGGGTGAACCCGTGGCTGGGCGGCCTGGCGCCCCGGATGAACGCCGGCGACACGATGGTGTGCGTGGCGGACACGCAGCGCCGGGTGTCCGTCGTCGACGGCGACGGGGCGCTGCTCGCCGCGCGCGAGCTGACCGACGCGGTGGACGCGGCGAACGATGGTGCGGCCACCGATGACGCGGCAACCGATGACGCGGCGCAGTGGGCGAGCCGTGCGGCGCACCGCGTCCTGGTGCTCTCGGGCGGGGAGGTCATCCGCATCGACCGGCTGGGCGACCCGGGTGCGCCCGCCCGCCTGGGGCCGCTCACGCCCTACGGGGACGGGCCGCGCACCGCGCCGCTGCTCGATCCCCTCGTCCTCCGCGACGTGCGGGTGCGCGTCGAGGACGCGGTGACGGGCGCCGTGCGCTGGGAGACGGTGCTCGACGTCCCCGACCTGCCGGCGGGCGCCGTCGTGGACGAGAACTCGATGTGCGTGGGCTGGGAGGACGACGGTCGTGCCGCCGATCCGGAGGGGCAGTGGTCGGACGGGCTGGACGCCACCCGGCTGCATCTGCGGGCGTGCGGTCTCGATGCCGCGCTGGACCTGGCGACGGGTGACGTCGTCGGGGAGGAGGACGGGGAGGACGACGCGGGCGCCGGCACGCCGGGTCGCGCCGAGTGGCTCCGCGCGGACGTCCCGCTGGCGGACGGTCTGTGGGCCGCGGTGCGGATGCGGAGCGACCCGGTGACGGGGAAGACCGAGGCGGAGTCACGGATCACCCGGGTGGACGGCACCGCTGTCGGCACCGTGCCGGGCCTGGTCATCCCGCCCCTCGCGAGCGACGGGACGGGCGCCGCGCCGCTGATCACCGCGCCCTTCTGGGAGGGCACGGACGACGGCGAGGTGGTCGCGTACGACGCCGACACCGTCGAGCCCCGGTGGCGCGCCCCGCTGCCGCACGCCCGGCTGCTGGCCCACACCGCCGACGTCGTCGTCCTCTCGGACGGGCGCACCGTGACGGGACTCGACCGGGAGACGGGCCGCACCCGCTGGCAGCGCGCCCTGACCGGCACGGAGCCGCCCGTGACCCCGGGCATCGACGCCGGGCTGTCCGTGACCACCGGCCCGCGGCCCGACCCGTCCGTGATCCACGACGCGCTCACCGACGGCCGCCGCGTGCTCGTCGCGATGCCCGATCACCTCGACGACGCGACCTACGCCTTCGACGGTCCGACCGCGCTGACGACGCTCGACCTGGCCACCGGGGACGTCGTCTGGCAGGCGACCTCCCCGCGGGTGCCCTACCCGGTCGCCGGCCGCCTGATCCGCGTCGACGCGGACGCCGTGGTGGGACTGGGGTAGCGGCTCACGCCCGCCGCGGTCCGGGGGTGCGCGGAGGGCGGGTGGCCACCGCCATCGTCACCCCCATGACGGCCAGCACGCCGACGACGCCGAGCAGCGGCACCGTCCACCCGCCGCTCGCCGTGCGGACCGCGCCGAGCACCGTGGGGGCCAGCGCCGCGAACAGGTATCCCACGGTCTGGATGATCGCGGACGCCCGCCGCGCCGCCGCCACCGACGGGGACCGCTGCGCGATCAGCGTGAAGATGACCGTGAAGTTCCCGCCCTGCGCCACGCCCGCCAGCGCCACCCACACCACCGCCGCGCCGGGGGCGATCAGCATCCCCGCGGGCAGCGCGATCCACAGCGCCACGAACACGAGGGCCACCGCGCGCATCGGCACCCGGCGTCCCAGCGCGAACGGGGCGCCCAGGGAGCCCAGCACGGCCGTGAGCTGGAACGGGGCGGCCAGCCCGCCCGCCGCGGCGACGTCGACCCCGAGCTGCGAGTGCAGGATCTGGGGCAGCCACGCGGTGACGGCGTAGTACGCCGACGACTGCCCCGCGAACGCGACGCACAGCAGCGCCACCAGGACGGCGACGGGGCGGCCCAGCTGGGGCCTCCCCTCGTGCCGGGCGCCGACGGCGGGGGCGACGGCGGGGCGGTGCGCGTCGGCTGCGCCGACGGTGGGCGTCTCGTCGGCTGCGCCGAGGGCGGGCGTCTCGTCGGCTGCGCCGACCGGGCGGATCGCGGCCGACCACAGGACGAACGCGACCACGGCGAGCGCGGCCCACCCGGCGAGCGCCCACTGCCAGCCCCACACGAGCGCGAGCGGCACGGTGAGCGTGGTGGCGAGCGCCGAGCCGACGTTCATCATGGCGGAGTACGCACCGGTCACGGCCGCTGACCGGCGCAGGAAGTCGCGGGCGATGACGACGGGGACGGCCACGTTGCCCACCGTGATCCCCGCGCCGAGCACCGCCGTGCCGATCAGCGCGACGGGGAGCGAGGGCACCGCCGAGCGGATGAGCTGGCCCGCGAACAGCCCGGCGACGGCCACGAGCACGGCGCGCTCCGGGCCCATGCGGGCCACCAGCACGGACGCGAGCGGGGTGAACAGCGCGAAGCACAGCACGGGGACGCTGGTGAGCAGCCCGGCCTGTGCCGGGGTCAGGTCCAGCGCGTCCGAGACCTGCCCGACGACGGGCGGCAGCGACGTGAGCGGGGCGCGCAGGTTGAGGGCGACGAGCAGCAGCGCGACCAGCAGGAACCCGCCGGCGTGCCCGGTCCCGCCCGCTCCCGTCATCCTGTGGGAGCGCAGCGAGTCGCGGGACCCAGGACCGAGGAACCTCACGCTGCCGACACGGTGCTCAGGACCGGGCGGGATCGTCGAACTGGGCGCCGAGGGCGCGCAGCAGGCCGGCGAGCTCGGGGCGGCGGGCCGGGTCCAGGTTGTCCAGCATGGCGGCCTCGTGCGCGAGCAGGTCGGTCAGGGCGGCGTCCACGCGCCGCAGCCCGGCGTCCGTGAGGCGCACGACGACGCCGCGCCGGTCGTCGGGGGAGCGGTGCCGTTCGACCAGGCCGCGGCCCTCGAGCCGGTCGATGCGGTTGGTCATGGTGCCGCTGGTGACCAGGGTGGCGGTGACCAGCGCGCCGGGGGACAGCTCGTAGGGTTCGCCGGACCGGCGCAGGGCGGAGAGCACGTCGAACTCCCACGAGTCGAGCTCGTGGGTGGTGAACGCGGTGCGCCGGGCGCGGTCGAGCTGCCGGGCCAGGCGGGTGATCCGGGAGAACACCTCGAGCGGTTCGACGGCGAGGTCCGGGCGCTCGCGGCGCCAGTCCGCGACGATGCGGTCCACCTCGTCATGCATCGGCCGGGTGCCGGGGGTGGCTGACTCCATGACGCGAGACTACGCGATATCTCGACGTCAAGACTCTTGATGCGGCGCCGCACAGGGGGCGGCGGGTGAGGTGGTGGGTGAGGCGGCGGGCGCGTCACGCCCGACGCAGCGCGTCCTTGAGCTTGATGCGCGCACCGGTACGCAGCACGGCGTTGCCGTACACCGTCCCGGCCAGCCAGACGAGCACCGGGAGCACGGCGAGCGAGAGCCCGAGGGCCAGCCACGGCTCCCAGGCCGCCGTCGTCCCCATGCCCTCGCGGATCGGCATGAGGAACGGCGAGAACCCGGGGATGAGCGACAGGGTGGTGGCGAGCTGGTTCGTGGGGTCGGCGGGCAGCACGGACACGCCGAACACGTAGGGCAGGATCATGAACATCAGCGCGGGCGTGATGACGGACCCCACCTCCTCCTGGCGCGAGACCAGGGAGGCGAGCCCGGCCAGCACGATGGCGTAGGTGGTGTACCCGACCAGGAACCAGGCGAGCGCCCAGCCCAGCGTGGGCCCGACGCGGATCCCGGAGGTGTCGAGCAGCCCGGTCCGGGACGCCGCGATGGCCGCCGCGCCCACGGTGACCACCACCTGCGCCAACCCGACGAGCCCGATGCCCACCACCTTGCCGGCCATGAGCTGGCCGGGGCGCACCGTGGAGAGCAGCAGCTCGACGACGCGGGACGTCTTCTCCTCGACCACGCCCTGCGCCACGAGCTGGGACGCGATCATGAGGGCCACGTAGATGACGATCCCCACGACCACCCCGGCGATGATCTGGGTGGCGTCCCGCTCGGTGGGCGGATCTAGTGCCTCGACGGTGGCACCCGCCTGGGCCAGCGCGGCGGACACCTGGGCCGGGTCGCCGCCCAGCGCGTCCACCTGGGTGGTGAGCACCTGCTGCTGCGCGATGCCGTGGAGCAGCGGCTGGAGAGTCGGGTCCAGCGTGGTCAGCACGTGCACGGTGAGCCCGTGCGGCGCCGGTTCGACGACGGCGTCGTAGTCGTCGTCGCGCAGCAGGCGATCGACGTCGCCGGGGGCGACCGTGGTGACGTGGGCCTCGATGCCGGACGCCGCGGCGGACTGCTCGACGACGGCGGCGGTGGCCGCGTCCGTGGCGCCCAGCGTGTACGTGGTGGTGCGGCCCGTGGTGGCGTTCGCGACGAGCACGCCCGCGACGACGCCGACGACGAGCAGCACGGTCGTGATGATGAACGACCGCTGGCGCAGCCGGACCAGGAGCTCGCGCTGCGCGATGATCCACACGGCCCGCAGGGGAGACACGGACGTGACGGTGCTCATCGGGCGACCTCCTCGGAGACGACATCGGAGACGACGTGGCGGTACAGGTCGGTCAGCGACGGGCGCGACGGGGTGAACTCGTGCACGGGTCCGGTGGCGAGGGCCGCGCGCAGCACGTCCTGCCCGTCACCCGCGGCCTCGACGACGGTGCGGTCCCCGGCCTGGGACAGGACGCGCGCCCCCGGGACGGCGGCGAGCCACGACGGGTCGGTGGGCCCCACCACCTCCCACCGCGGCCGGTCGGTGGCGCGCAGTTCACCGATGGTGCCCGTGGCCACCATGCGTCCCGTCTTGATGATGCCCACGCGGTGGCACAGCCGCTCGACCAGGTCGAGCTGGTGGGAGGAGAAGATGACGGGCACCCCGGCCGTGGCGCGGTCGTTCAGCACACCGCTCATGACGTCGACGGCCACGGGGTCCAGCCCGGAGAACGGTTCGTCGAGCACCAGCAGCTCGGGGTCGTGCACCAGTGCCGCGGCGAGCTGGACGCGCTGCTGGTTGCCCAGCGAGAGCTTCTGCACCTCGTCGCCCAGACGTTGCTCGACGCCGAGGGTCTCCGCCCACCGCCGCGCGGACGCACGGGCCGCCTGTGGTGTCAGGCCGTGCAGGCGGGCCAGGTACTCGAGCTGATCACCCACGTGCATCTTGGGGTAGAGCCCACGCTCCTCGGGCATGTACCCCACCTGGCGGCGGTCGTCGAGCGTGATGGGCCGGCCGTCCCAGCGCACGGTCCCGCCGTCGGCCGCGAGCACGCCCAGCACGATGCGCATCGTCGTCGTCTTGCCCGCCCCGTTGGAACCGACGAACCCGAAGATCTCCCCGGCCCCGACGGTGAAGGACACCCCGTCGAGCGCCCGCAGGGCTCCGTACGACTTGGTCAGGGTGTCGAGCTCCAGTGCGGCCACGGGTCGATCTTGCCCGACCCCGTGACACGACGCGAGGGAGATGTCTGCACGTTCACCGTGCGGACAGGACCGCTCAGGAGGTCTTGGGGCGCGGCTCCGTCAGCTCGGGCCGCTTCTCCATGCCCTGCAACCCGTTCCACGCGAGGTTGACCAGATGCGCGGCCACCTCCGTCTTCTTGGGCGAGCGCGCGTCGAGCCAGTACTGCCCGGTCAGCGCGATCATGCCCACGAGCATCTGCGCGTACAGCGGCGCCGTGCGCGGGGCCAGCCCGTTGGCCCGGAACTGCGCCTCCAGCAGGTGCTGCACCTGCGTGGCCACGTCCCCGATGAGCGAGGAGAACGTGCCCGTGGCCTGCGCCACGGGGGAGTCGCGCACCAGGATGCGGAACCCGTCCTCGTTGCGCTCGATGTAGTCGAGCAGGGCCAGCGACGCCCGCTCCACGAGCACCTTGGGGTGCCCGCTCTCGGCGAGCGAGCCGATCAGCGCCCCCGTCAGCGCCTGCACCTCACGGTCGACGACGACGGCGTAGATGCCCTCCTTGCCGCCGAAGTGCTCGTACACCACGGGCTTGGACACCTCGGCGCGGGCCGCGATCTCCTCGACGCTGGTGCCCTCGAACCCCTTCTCCGCGAACAGCGACCGGCTCACCGCCAGGAGCTGTTCACGCCGCTGGCTCGCCGTCATCCGGGCGCGCGGCGGGCGCGGCGTGCGATCGCTGCGCCGGGTGTCTCGAGGGGCGTCTGGCATGGCCCCATTGTGCCCGCGACGTGTGGCCACCCCGCGCAACCTGGCAGACTGGTCCGCGGACGCGGGGCGGTGGGACGCCGTCGCACGCCGTCGTTCCGCCTTGGTGTAATCGGCAGCACAGGGGTTTTTGGTGCCCTTAGTCCAGGTTCGAGTCCTGGGGGCGGAGCCATCGTGGCCAGCACGACACACCGCAGTTCTCACGCACGCCAGGAGGGCACACCTGTGACCGAACCGACGACCTCCCACCCCGGCCCCGCCGCCGTCGTCGTCCTGGCCGCCGGCCAGGGCACCCGCATGAAGTCGTCGCGGCCCAAGATGCTGCACACGGTGGGCGGGCGCTCGCTGCTGGGGCACGCGCTGGTGGCCGCCCGCCAGACCGCGCCCGCGCAGCTCGCCGTCGTCGTGCGGCACGGACGCGACCAGGTGGTGGCCGAGGTCGAGCGGGTCGACCCGGGCGCCCTGCTGGCCGAGCAGGACGAGGTGTACGGCACGGGTCGAGCCGCGCAGGTGGGACTTGAGGCGCTCGACGCCGCGGGCGAGATCACGGGCGCCGTCGTCGTCACGGCCTCCGACGTGCCGCTGCTGGACGGGGCGACGCTGAGCCGGCTCGTGGCTGCGCACCAGGCGGACGGCAACGCCGTGACCATCCTCACCACCGTGGTCGCCGACGCGGCGGGCTACGGCCGGATCGTGCGCGAGGAGGGCACGGGCGTCGTGACGGCGATCGTCGAGCACAAGGACGCCACCGAGGAGCAGCGGGCGATCCGCGAGATCAACACGTCCATCTTCGTGTTCGACGCGGACGTCCTGCGCCGCGGCCTACGTTCCGTGACCACCGACAACGCGTCGGGGGAGATGTACCTGACCGACGTCGTCGCGTTCGCGCGGGCCGAGGGCCGTGCGGTGCGCGCCGTCATCACGGACGACCCGATGATGGTCGAGGGCATCAACGACCGGGTCGCCCTGGCGACGCTGGGCGCCGAGCTCAACCGCCGCACGCTGGAACGCTGGATGCTCGCCGGCGTCACGATCGTCGACCCGGGCTCCACGTGGATCGACGTCGACGTCGACCTCGACCAGGACGTCACGATCCTGCCGGGCACGCAGCTCCACGGCGCCACGACGGTGGCGACGGGCGCGACGATCGGCCCGGACACCACGCTGACGGACGTCGAGGTGGGCGAGGGGGCCACCGTGATCCGCACGCACGGTTCGCTCGCCGTGATCGAGGCGGGCGCCACCGTGGGGCCGTTCTCCTACCTGCGCCCCGGCACCGTGCTGGGCGCGGGCGGCAAGATCGGGGCGTACGTCGAGGCGAAGAACGCGCAGATCGGCGCCGGGTCCAAGGTCCCGCACCTGTCCTACGTGGGCGACGTGACCATCGGGGAGGGCACCAACCTGGGCGCCGCCACGATCGTGGCCAACTACGACGGCGTCGCCAAGCACCGCACCGTGATCGGCTCGCACGTGCGCACCGGGTCGGACACCGTGCTGGTGGCGCCCGTCACGATCGGCGACGGCGCCTACACGGCCGCCGGGTCTGTCATCACCGACGACGTCCCCGCGGGGGCGCTCGGCGTCGGGCGCGCGCACCAGCACAACTCGTCCGGGTGGGTCGCCCGGCGCCGGCCCGGCACACCCGCGGCGCAGGCATCAGCGGCTGCCTCGAACGCCCCTGCCTCGGCCCCGCCCGGGCAGGATTCCTCCACGACGGACACCGAGACCGCAAGCGAAGGGACCAGCGAGCGATGAACACCTCGATCCACGGCAACGGGGGGCGGGACCTGGTCCTGGCGTCCGGGCGTGCGCACCTGGAGCTGGCCACCGCGGTCGCTGCCGAGCTGGGCATCAAGCTGCTGCCGGTCTCGGCGTACGACTTCGCGAACTCCGAGACCTACGTGCGGTTCGGCGAGTCGATCCGCGGCACGGACATCTTCCTGCTCCAGTCGCACACCGCCCCGGTGAACCAGTGGCTCATGGAGCAGCTCCTCATGGTCGACGCCGCGCGCCGCGCGTCCGCGCGCACCGTGACCGCCGTGGTGCCGTTCTACGCGTACGCGCGCCAGGACAAGAAGAGCCGCGGCCGCGAGCCCATCTCCGCGCGCCTGGTGGCCGACCTGCTTCACACGGCCGGCGCCGACCGCATCATGAGCGTGGACCTGCACACCCCGCAGATCCAGGGTTTCTTCGACGGCCCCGTCGACCACCTGTGGGCCATGCCGGTGCTCACCGACTATGTGCGCACCCGCGTGGACCTGGAGAACGTGGCGGTCGTCTCACCCGACGCCGGCCGAATCCGGGTGGCCGAGCAGTGGGCCGCCAAGCTGGGCGGGTGCCCGCTGGCGTTCGTGCACAAGACGCGCGACGTCACCCAGCCGAACAAGTCGCACGCCAACCGTGTGGTGGGCGAGGTCGAGGGCATGGACTGCGTGCTCGTCGACGACCTCATCGACACGGGCGGCACCATCGCCGAGGCCGTCAAGGTGATCCTCGACGCGGGCGCGAAGTCGGTGATCGTGGCGGCCACCCACGGCGTGCTCTCGCCCCCCGCCGCGCAGCGCCTGCACGAGTGCGGTGCCCGCGAGGTGGTCATCACCGACACCCTGCCGATCGAGCAGTCCAAGCGGTTCGACGAGCTCACCGTGCTGTCCATCGCGCCGCTCCTGGCGCGCGCGATCCGCGAAGTCTTCGACGACGGTTCGGTCACGAGCCTGTTCGACGGCAACAGCTGATCTCGATGCGGTGACGCCGCGCCCATCCACCGTCCAGGTGGCCCGGGTAGCCTCGATGGGCCGGATGGTTCCCGTGACGAGGGGTGTGGGATCGCTGTGACCGTGACCGTGGTGGTGCCGACCTTCAACGAGGGTCCCAACGTCGCGGAACTGGTGCGTCGGCTCGCGGCCGCCCTGCCCGCCGGGAGCGACGTGCTGTTCGTCGACGACTCGCTGGACGACACACCCGACATCATCCGGTCGGTCGCCGCCCGCGCCACCCTGCCCGTGCGGCTGCTGCACCGTGCCGAGGCCACCGGAGGGCTGTCGGGGGCCGTCGTGGCCGGGATCGAGTCGGCCCGTGCTGCCGGGGCCGAGTGGGTGGTGGTCATGGACGGTGACCTCCAGCACCCGCCCGAGCTCGTGCCCGCCCTGGTGGAGCGGGGAGTCACCGACGGCGCCGACGTCGTCGTCGCATCCCGCTACACGGGAGCCGGGGACGCGGGCGGGCTCGACGGGTGGCGACGCAAGCTCGTCTCGAAGGCGTCCGGGCTGCTGGCGCGGTCCATGTTCCCCGTGCGGCTGCGTAACGTCACCGACCCGATGACGGGGTTCTTCGCCCTGCGCGCCGACCGGGTGGACCCGACGACGCTCCAGCCGCGCGGGTTCAAGATCCTGCTGGAGATCCTGGCGCGCACCAAGCTGGTGGTGGTCGAGGAGGCGTTCGTCTTCGCGGAGCGGTTCGCGGGCGAGTCCAAGGCGTCGTTCGCCAACGGGGTGCGCTACGTCCAGCAGCTGTGGAACCTGCGGTTCGGGCGGCTGTCCCCGTTCGCCGTCATCGGGGCGCTGGGTGCCCTGCTCAACCTGGCGATCCTGGCCGGGCTGCAGGCGGCCGGCATGCACTACCTGCCCGCCGTCATCGCCTCGAACGGGCTGACGATCATCACGAACTTCCTGCTCCAGGAGCGGTTCGTGTTCCGTGACCTGCGCGGCACCACCTCGTCGGCACGGCGGTTCGCGCAGTCGTTCGCGTTCAACGGCTCGGAAGCCGTGGTGCGCACGCTGCTGCTGTGGTGGATCGTCGAGCGGGCGGTGCCCTACCCCGAGCTCGTGCAGGCCGTCCTGATCTTCGTCGCCTTCCTGGTGCGGTTCGTGTTCCACGCCCAGGTGGTGTACCGCGTGCGGCGTACGGTTCCCGAGGCCACGCTCGCGCAGGGGATCGACGTGCAGGGACTCGAGGCGCCCGACGTCGACGCGCGCGATCTCGGCACCCGTGCGGCTGGCTGACGGGCCGGCCCGCCCGGCGGGCTGGGTGCGCCCCGGTTTCCGGGAGCGTCGCGCGGCAGGTACAGTTGTCAGGTTGCCTCGGCGAGGGACGCCTGGTGGGCCGCGGGAGACCGCAACCCCCGGAGTCCGTGATCGACTGGGCGGTTCGGCAGTGGTTGATGACCGCGGCCGCCGCGCACCCGTCTTCGCGCCTCGCACCCGCGGAGCCTGCCCGCGTGTCCGCCGCGTGTCCCACGCCGACGCAGCCGTCTCACGTGTTGAGGAAAAACTTCCGCTGGTCGCCCCAGCGGCACCGCCAGCGATTCGTCAGGAGTACACCCATGGCTGAGATCCAGCTCGTCGCCGAGACCCGTTCCGAGTTCGGTAAGGGCGCCGCCCGCCGCCTGCGCCGCGAGGCCAAGATCCCCGCGGTCCTCTACGGGCACGGCACCGACCCGGTCCACGTCTCGCTGCCCGCCCACGACACCACGCTGGCCCTGCGCCACGCGAACGTCCTGTTCACGCTCGACATCGAGGGCACGCAGCAGCTCGCCGTCGCCAAGGACGTCCAGCGCGACCCGGTCCGCCAGGTCATCGAGCACATCGACCTGCTGCTGGTGAAGAAGGGCGAGAAGATCTCCGTCGAGGTCCCCGTCGTCGT
Organism: Xylanimicrobium pachnodae JCM 13526 = NBRC 107786; assembly: GCA_001592145.1. Lineage (GTDB taxonomy): Bacteria > Actinomycetota > Actinomycetes > Actinomycetales > Cellulomonadaceae > Xylanimonas > Xylanimonas pachnodae. Next base: position 227,215 of record BCWJ01000005.1, read on the forward strand.
CGTCGGCGAGTCGGCCCCCGGCACGATCCACCTGGTCGACATGCAGCACCTCACGCTCGCGGCCGAGGCCACCGCGCTGCCGCAGAGCATCGACGTCTCCATCGAGGGCCTCGAGGCCGGCACCGTCATCACGGCCGCCGACGTCGTCCTCCCGGCCGGCGTCACGCTGGTCACCGAGGAGCACCACAGCGTGATCACCATCGCCGAGCCGAAGGGCGAGGCCGCTGCCGAGGGCGAGGCCGAGGCTGCTGAGGCCGAGGCCCCCGCCGCGGAGTGAGTCGCCTGACCCGCTGAACCGTCGAGGGCGCCCGGTACCGTTCGGTGCCGGGCGCCCTTCGCGTCCGCCCGCAACCCACCGCACCGGTCTCGGAGGAGCACGTGAGCGACACCCCCTGGCTGATCGTCGGCCTCGGCAACCCGGGCGCCCAGTACGCCGGCAACCGGCACAACGTCGGGCAGATGGTGCTCGACCTGCTGGCCGCCCGCGCCGGTGCGAAGTTCTCGCGGCACCCCCGCGCCCAGGCCGTCGTCGGAGAAGGGCGGCTCGGGATGCTGCCCGGCGGGAGACCCGGCCCGCGCGTCGTCGTCGCCAAACCGTCCACCTACATGAACACCTCCGGCGGGCCCGTGGCCGCGCTCGCCACGTACTACGGCATCGACGCCGCCCACGTCGTCGTGGTCCACGACGAGGTGGACATCCCGTTCGACACGATCAAGCTCAAGATCGGCGGCGGCGAGGGCGGGCACAACGGGCTGCGCGACATTACCAAGGCCCTCGGCACCAAGGACTACGTGCGCGTGCGCGTCGGGGTCGGCCGCCCGCCCGGGCGCATGGACACCGCCGACTACGTGCTCCGTGACTTCGCCGGCGCCGAGCGCAAGGATCTGCCCATCCTGCTCGACGACGCCGCCGACGCCGTCGAGCTGGTGCTGACCGATGGTCTGCTCGCCGCCCAGGGCAGGTTCCATACCAGGGCGGAGCGCTAGCATCCGAGGATGAGCAGCGACCCGTTCGGCCACTCCGCCCCCGAACCGCCGGAGACCCCCCAAGCCGCGAACGAGCCGCCGACGCCGCCCGCGTCGGCGCACCCGGCCGGTGCAGCCCCCACCGGCCCGTACCCGTCCGGCGCGTACCCCGGCCAGCATCCCGGCCAGCATCCCGGCCAGGACCCCTACGGGCACGCGCCCTACGCCCCGTCGCCCTACGGCGACCAGCCTCCCTACGGGCAGGCCCCGTACGCGGCCTACCCACCGCAGTCCCCGTACGCCCAGCCCGGATACGGGCAGCCCGGCTACGGGTACCCGCCGGCCAGCTCCGGGACCGACGGGCTCGCGATCGGCGCACTCGTCAGCGGCATCGCGGGCCTGAGCGTGGTGCCGTTCATCGGTTCAATCGTCGCGCTCGTGCTCGGCCTGATGAGCCTCAGCAAGATCCGGCAGAGCGGGCAGGAAGGTCGCGGCATGGCGATCGCCGGCCTGGTGCTCGGCGGCATCGGCATCGTGCTGGGGCTGCTGCTCATCATCGCGGTGATCGTGCTGATCGGCGTCTCGTCCCCGGACGTCCACGGCGTGCACTGGTCGGCCATCTGAGCAGCGGGGATCCATTTCACCCGGGTGGTGCCCGGCTTCAACCCCTCCGGTGAGGGGTGGTGAGGGGCTCGCGGGCCTAGGTTCGCCCTGTGCCCACCTTGCGTCGTGCTGCGCGCACGCCATCCCCCTCCGCCGCCCGCGCGCGGTGGCGCATGCTCGCGGGTGCTGCGGTGGTTGCTCTGGTGGCCGGCGTCGTCCCGGCGGCGCTTCCGGCGCTCGGCGCCTCCGCTGACCCGTGCACCACCGGCGGCAACGCCATCGTCTGCGAGAACAGCAAGCCGGGGGCAGACCCGTCGGCGTGGGATATCGGGTTCGGAGCGGGCGACGCGACCATCCAGGGCTTCGCCACCGAGATCAGCGTGGATGCGGGGCAGCGGATCGACTTCAAGGTGGACACGGATGCCGCCGCGTACACCATCGACATCTACCGCACGGGCTATTACCAGGGTATGGGCGCGCGCCACGTCGACTCGGTGCCGGTGGACGTCACGCTGCCCCAGCACCAGCCCGAGTGCATGCAGGACTTGACCACTGAGCTCACCGACTGTGGCAACTGGGCCATCTCCGCGCACTGGGACGTGCCCACGGACGCGGTCTCGGGGGTCTACCTCGCGCAACTCGAACGCACGGACACGGGCGGCCGCAGTCATATCACGTTCATCGTGCGCGACGACGGTAGCCACTCCGACCTGGTGTTCCAGACCTCGGACCCGACGTGGCAGGCGTACAACACCTACGGGGGCTCCGACTTCTACCAGGGCGCGGCCAACGGGCGGGCCTACAAGATCAGCTACAACCGTCCGTTCGCCACGCGTGGCGTCGCCTACGGCCGTGACTTCTACTTCTCCAGCGAGTACGCGATGGTGCGGTACCTGGAGCAGAACGGCTACGACGTCACGTACATCTCCGGCGTGGACACCGACCGGTCGGGTGCGCTGCTGCTCAACCACAAGACGTTCCTGTCGGTGGGGCACGACGAGTACTGGTCGGCGGCGCAGCGGGCCAACGTGGCGGCGGCGCGCGACGCCGGCGTGAACCTGGCGTTCTTCAGCGGGAACGAGGTGTACTGGCACACCCGCTGGGAGTCGTCGATCGCGGGTGAGTCCACCGACTACCGCACTCTCGTCTCGTACAAGGAGACCTGGTCGAACGTCAAGGTGGACCCGTCCGACGAGTGGACGGGCACGTGGCGCGACCCCCGGTTCGCGAGCCAGGAGAACGGGGCCGGCCTGCCCGAGAACGGGCTGACCGGGACGCTCTACATGGCTAACGACGACGACCTGCCCGTGACGGTCAGCGCGCAAGAGGGCAAGCTGCGGTTCTGGCGTGAGACGGACCTGACGGACCTGCCCGTCGGCACGTCCCAGGAGCTCGCCCCGCACACGGTCGGCTATGAGTCGGACGAGGACCTGGACAACGGCTTCCGTCCGGCCGGCCTGGTCCATCTGTCCACGACCATCGGCTCCACCCCGCAGTACCTGCTGGACTTCGGCAACACGGTGGCCGAGGGCACCACCGAGCACCACCTGACGCTGTACCGGGCGGCCAGCGGGGCGCTCGTCTTCGGGGCCGGGACCATCCAGTGGGCGTGGGGGCTCGACCAGACGCACGACGGCGACGGGGCGCCCGCCGACGCCCGCATGCGGCAGGCCACCATGAACCTGCTGGCCGACATGGGCGCCCAGCCGGCCACCCCCGCCGCAGGTCTGGTCGCCACGCCCGCCTCCACCGACACGACGGCACCGGTGGCGCGGATCGCCTCGCCCGCGGCGCGGCAGGCCGTGGCCAACGGCACGCGGGTGACCGTGACCGGCACCGCGACCGACGTGGGCGGGGTGGTCGCCGGGGTCGAGGTGTCGCTCGACGGCGGCACCACCTGGCACCCGGCCGACGGCGCCGCGTCGTGGACGTACACGGGCATCCAGCACGGTGCTGGTGCGGTCCAGGTCATGGCGCGCGCCACCGACGACAGCGGCAACACGGGCGAACCCGCCTCGGCGGAGGTCGCGGTCTCGTGCCCGTGCACCGTGTACGGCGACACCACCCCGGCGTCGGCGTCGAGCGACGACGCGGCGGCACTCGAGCTCGGGCTGCGGTTCGTCCCGCAGGCCGACGGGTACGTGAGCGGGGTGCGGTTCTACAAGGGCGCCGCCAACACGGGCACCCACACCGGCTCGCTGTGGAGCAGCACCGGCCAGCGGCTCGCGCAGGTGCAGTTCACGGGGGAGTCCGCGACCGGGTGGCAGACGGCCGAGTTCGCGGCACCCGTGGCGGTCACCGCGGGGCAGCCCTACGTCGTCTCGTACACCGCGCCGCAGGGCGGGTACGCCACGCAGCCCTCGGCGTTCGCCCTGCAGGGGATCGACGCCGCACCGCTGAGCGTCGAGGGCGGGTTCGGGCCGGCGCCCGCCGGGCTGTTCGGTACCGCGGGCACCTTCCCGCAGTCGTCGTACGGCAACTCCTCCTACTTCGTCGACGCCGTGTTCGACACGGTCAGCAACGCGCCGCTCGTCGTGGCCGGCCAGACACCGGGTGCGGACGCCGCGAGCGTGCCGCTCGACGCGAGCGTGGGAGCGACGTTCTCGAAGAACGTCGACCCGGCATCCGTGACGGTCACGCTCATGGACTCCGCGGGCGGGACCGTTGCGGGCACCACCGCTTACGACGCCGCCTCCCGGCACGTGACCTTCACGCCGTCCGCGGCGCTCCAGGGCTTCGTGCGGTACACGGCCACCGTCACGGGGACCTCCGCCGAGGGGCAGCCCGTCAGCGGCGGCGGCACGTGGACGTTCCGCACCGTGCGCCCGGCGTCGTCGTCGTGCCCGTGCAGCGTGTTCAGCGACGCCCTGACCCCCACGCTGCCCGCGGCGGCCGACGCGCAGGCCGTCACGCTCGGCATGCGGTTCACGGCGGCGCAGGCCGGGACCGTCGACGCCGTCCGCTTCTACAAGACCGAGGCGAGCACGGGGCCGTTCACCGTGACGGTGTGGGACGGCGCGGGCCAGGTGCTCGCCACCCAGGCCGTGAGCGTGGACGTCTCGACCGGCTGGCAGGAGGTTCGGCTGGAGCAGCCGGTGGCGATCACCGCCGGGGTCACCTACACGGTGGGCTACCGCACCGCGACCGGCAGCTATCCGGCCAGCCCCGGTGCGCTCGGCGGTGCGCTCACCGCGGGGCCGCTCACGACCCCCGCGAACGCCGGGTCATACAGTTACGCCGACGGCTTCCCCGGCAACCAGACCTCGACCAGCTACCTGGTCGACGTGGTCTACTCGCCCGCAGCGACGACGCCCACCGTCACGGCGCTGACGCCGGCCGACGGCGCCGTGGGCACCGACCCGGCCACCACCGTGTCGGCTTCCACGAGCGCGCCGCTCGCGCCCGGCGCGGCCGTCTCGGTGACCGACGCGCTGGGCGTCACCGTGCCCGGCGCGGGCTCGCTGAGCGCGGATGCCACCACCGTCACCTTCACCCCCGCCGCGCCGCTGGCCGCCGGGGCCGTCTACACGGCGTCGTTCACCGGGACGACGACGAGCGGGCAGGCGCTGGCCGCCACCTGGTCGTTCACCGTCGCCGCGGCGGACGACGGCGCGTGCCCGTGCACGCTCTTCGGCAGTGCCGCACCGCAGACGCAGGCGGCGTCCGACGGCGCGAGCGTCGAGCTCGGGACGGCGTTCACCCCGGCACGCGACGGCTATGTCACGGCGGTGCGGTTCTACAAGGGGGCGGGCAACACGGGCACGCACACGGGTTCGCTGTGGAACGCCGGCGGCGACCGGCTGGCCACCGTGACGTTCACGGACGAGACGGACACCGGCTGGCAGACCGCGACCTTCGCCGACCCTGTGCCGGTCGACGCCGGGAGTACCTACGTGGTGTCGTACCTGGCACCGCAGGGCCATTACGCGGCCGATGCCCAGTACTTCACGCAGGCTCGTACGGCCGGACCGATGACCGCGCCCGCCGACGCGGGGCGGTACGTGTACGGCGGCGGGTTCCCGCGCTACTCCTACGCCTCCGCGAACTACTGGGTGGACGCCGTGTTCACCGACGGCCCGCCCCGCGTCGCGCAGGCCACCCCCGCGTCCGGGGACCTGGCCGTGCCCGTGGCCGGCACCGTCACCGCAAGGTTGGCCAGCGTTCCCCCGGACACCCAGCCCACGATCACGCTCACCGCGGGCGTGAGCCCGGTCGCCGGAGCCTCCGCCTATGACGCGGCCACGCATACCGTCACGTTCACGCCGTCGTCGGCGCTGCCGTACGCGACCACGATCACCGCGGTGGTCACGCTCGGGGACACCACCCTGCCCGCCTGGTCGTTCACCACCGAGACCGCGGCCGGGACCGGCTACCAGTCCCTCTGGTCGGCGGCGGACAAGCCCGCGCAGGCGAGCTGGGACGACGCCCAGGACGTCCAGGTGGGCACCCGGCTCACCGTCTCCGTGGCCGGGCAGGTGGCTGGCATCCGCTTCTACAAGGGACCGGCCAACACCGGCACCCACACCGGCTACCTGTGGGCGGCGGACGGGACCCTGCTGGCCAGCGGCACGTTCACCGACGAGTCGGCGTCCGGCTGGCAGACGCTGATGTTCGCCACCCCCGTCCAGGTCGCCGCGGGGCAGCAGCTTGTCGCGTCCTACCGGGCACCCTCGGGTGGGTACGCCGTCACGGGCGGCGCGCTCGCGAGCCCGCGCACGTCCGGGTCGCTCGTCACGCTGGCCCCCGGCGGGGCGTACGTGTACTGGTCCTCCGGGTTCCCCAGCGGAACGGCGACCGCGAGCTACTGGGTGGACGTGCTGTTCACGGTGGGCGGTGCGGCCGCAGCCGAGTGAGCGAGCCCGGGTGAACGGACCGAGACGCGTTGTGCGGGCTTCGTCACTCCTGGCGGATCACCGCCGGTGACCATGCCTCGGGGACGAGTACCCGTGGTGCGGCGGTCGCGTCCGTGGTGAGCGACCAGACGTCGGTCACCCCGGCCTGGTCGGCGCGGGGCATGCCGTACAGGATCGTGTGGTCGTCGAGCCACTCGATCTGGTCGTCGATGCTGTGCTGCTCGCCCGTGAGCAGGGTGACGTCCCCGGTGGCGAGATCGAGCACCGCGGGCGTCCAGTGGATGCCCTGCCCGTCGACCGTGTCCCGCTTGAAGGCGATCCGGGTGCCGTCCGGGGACAGCGAGGGGCACTCCACCTGCTCGGCGACGGTCGTGAGTGTGCGGGTCGCGGTGTCGCCGCGCACCAGCCACGTGTGCCCGAGAGTCACGGACTGCGCGGTCGCGTAGAACGTGGTGCCGTCCGCGAAGGTCACGCCCCACAGGTTCCGATCCGCGGGGGCCACCTCCTCGCCGTCGACCAGGAGCGTGTACTCCTCGATGTTGCCGAGGCTGGACGGCTCACCGGCGTCTCCGAGCCCGGTGAGGGAGTGGATCACGGTTGCGGTCGAGAAGCCCGTGGGAGCGTAGGCGTGCCCGGTGACGAAGGCCGTGGTGGAGACGCGTTCACCGTCGTCGGACAGCCGCGTGCGGCTCGGGATGCCCGGCAGTGGCCACGTCGCCACGACGTCCCAGGAGGCGTCGAGGATGCTCGCGGAGAAGGTCGTCGCGATGCCGCTGACGATCCGCAGGCATGACGCCCGGCCGGGTACGGCGTCGACGCGGTCACAGGCCACGGGCGTGACGTCGCGCGGTCCGGCGGGGTCGTCGAGCGCGACGACGGCGACACGCCCGTACAGGTCGCCTGGGGCGGTGCTGCGGAACACGATGCGCGGCTTCGCGTCGAACGCGCCGCTGTGGGCGGTCGCGACGTCGGACGGGGTGGTGCGTTGCGCGTGCGAACGGGAGAGCTGGACGGCGCCGACACCGACTGCGGCGGCGACGGCGAGCGTAGAGACGGCGACGACGACGGCGACGCGGGCCCGAGGCGTCAGCGGCGTCACGAACGGCCGTCCGGCCGGGCGTGGGCGGGCGCGGTGTCGAGCGACCTCGCAGGATCGGGAGCGTCGCCGTGCCCGCGCAGCGTGACCACCGCGACGGGCAGGCACACGGCGAGCAGGGCGGTGACGGTCCACAGGGCCGGGCCCCGGCCCAGCGCATACCAGAGCACGCCGAACGCTACCGAGGAGGCAAGCCTGCCCGCGGCCACCGCCGTCTGCACCGTGCCGATCGCCGAGGCGCGCACGCTGCCGGGCACCATGGCACCGGCCAGCGCCGGGAGCACACCGTCGGTGGCGGCGTAGAAGGCACCGAGCAGCACGAGCGCCCCCACGGTCACCCCGGGGGCGCCCGGTCCGGCGGCACACACGTAGGCAAGCAGCAGGGCCACGTGCCCGGCGACGAACACGCGCAGCCGCCCGACCCTGTCGGCCAGGCGGCCGAACGGCACCGCGAGCGACATGTACGCGAGGTTGGTGCCCACGTACAGCAGTGGGAACCAGTGCGCGGCGAACCCGTCGCGATCCTGCAACGCCAGGTACACGAACCCGTCGCCCACCGTGAGCAGGGCCAGCACTCCTGCGACGACGACGGTGCGCCGCATGGCCGGCTCGCGCAGGAACGCCCAGCTGAAGGACGGCCCGCCCTGCGCGGTGACGGCCGGCGAGTCGCACGTGCAGCCCTTGCACTTGGGCAGGCCCCGGTCGGCGCGGTGCTGGTGCTTGGCCAACCAGTCCGCGCGCCGCGAGCGCACGTCCGGCACCAGGAACGCCAGCACGGCCACGCCCACGACGGCGGCACCGAACGACGTGACGAACACCGTGGTGTACCCGTCCGGGATCACCCACAGGATGGTGAATGCGAGCAGCGGCCCGATCGACGCCCCCACGGTGTCGAGCGCGCGGTGCACCCCGAACGAGCGGCCCAGCGTGCGCGGGGTCGACGACGCGGCGATCATCGCGTCCCGCGGCGCGGTGCGGATACCCTTCCCGAACCGGTCGGCCGCGACCAGTGCCACCAGGGCGGCCGCGCCACCGGCGAAGAACATCCCGAGCCGGGTCAGGGCGGACACCGCGTACCCGACCAGCGCGATGCGCTTGGGGTGCCCGCCACGGTCCGCGGCCCACCCGGCGGCGATCCGCACCACCGAGCTGGCCCCCTGGAGGACGCCGTCCACCAGGCCGTAGGCGATCGTGGTCAGGCCCAGCGCCGTGGTCATGTAGAGCGGCAGGATCGCCGCGACCGCCTCCGAGGAGACGTCCGTCAGGAGGCTGACGATGCCCAGGCTGACGACGGTCGAGGAGACTCTCGCCGGAGTGACCCGGCGTCGAGACGTGCTGGCCTGGGCATGGGTCGAGCCGGCGGTGCCCTGCCTCGTCACGTCCTGCCTCGTCGGTGTGGTGCGCTGCGGGCTCGGCGCCGTCATCGCGCGGTTCCCGGTGTCAGGACGCCATGCAGGACGAGCGAGCAGCCCGCTGCCTGCGGCTGGGTGGCGATCGCGACGCTGGTGCTCCCGCGCGTGAACTCGAGCATGGCTCCCTCGGGTGTCTCGGAGGTGGTGTGCTCGGTGAACCCGCCGCGTGCGTACCAGTCGCGGGTGGCGATGAGCAGGGTGTCGCACGGGCCCGGGGCCACCGCGTCGAGAGCGGCCTGGGATCTTCCGGTGTTGGTGGTGATCGAACTGGACCGCACGGTGGCGTCGTCGGGCACGTAGATCACCTGGGCGGGGAAACCCGGGGCCAGCGCGCCGGTGGCCTCGGCGTCGGCCGGTGCGGTGGCGTAGGTACCTGCGGAGGGCGCATCGGTGGGCAGCAGATCGGCAAGGCTGGTGGGGACCGAGCCGGCCTGCGGGATCACCTCGCTCTCGACTCCGCCCGTACCGCCTTCGCTGGGTGTGCCGGTGGTGCTGGTTGCGTCGGGCGCCGTGGCTTCGGGTGCGGTCGGGCGCGGTGCCGCCACAGTCGCATCGCCACCGGTACCGGCGGAGGCAGTGGGACTCTCTGGGGTGATGCCCGCGTGGGCACCGTCCCCGGCCCCCGCGCCGAGGCGGGTGAGGAGCACGACGGTCAGACCCACCACGATCACGGCTGCCAGCGCGGCAGCGACGGGCTTGTGCACGGTGGAGACCTCGGAACCGATGTGTGGTGTGGCGGGTGGGGGACGCGGAATGGGCGGTAACGACCGTTACAGGCTAGGTGGGCGGCGGGGGTGCCGCGGGTGTTCGCGAGCGGGATCACCCGGGTGACGATGCGTGGAACCGCGCCGGGGATGTAGGCCGAGCCGTAGCGTGGTCTCAGGTGCCCCGACGGTGGGGAGCCGCGAACCAGGTGGGGGACCGGCGGGCTGGGGACGAGCTGATGACGACGACCGAGTACCTTCTGGCGCGTGCACCCGATGGTGCGATCGCCGTCACCGACGGTTCGACCGGGCACAGCTACGCCGAGCTGCGAGCGCAGGTCGCGGTCATGGCGGGGGCGCTGGCGGAGCTGTCGTTGCCACCAGGGTCTCCGGTAGCCATCCTCGCGCCGAACGGACCGTTCTGGGTCGCGGCATATCTGGCGACGATGGCCGCCGGGCTGGTGGCTGTTCCGGTAGCGACCACAGTGCCGGCCCCGGAGGTGGGCGCGAGGCTGAGCTGGGTGGGCGCGCGTGCGGCGTTCGTGGGTGAGGCGGCGATCCGGCGTGGTGCCTCCGTGGTGCCGGTCGGGGTGCCGATGCTCGCCGAGGGCGACCTGCCGGCGGTGCCGCACCGCCCGCTCGACGCGCTCGGACTGCCTGTGGTAGGTCCAGATGACGACGCCGCCTGGCTGTTCACCTCGGGCACCGCGGGACGCCCCCGAGTGGTCCGGCTGACGCACCGCAACCTCCAGGCCAACACCGAGTCGATCCTGGGCTACCTGCCGCTGCGCCCCGACGAGCGGACGCTCACCGCTCTGCCGTTCACCTACGTGTTCGGCGCGTCCCTGCTGCACACGCACCTGCGCGTGGGAGCCACGCTGGTGCACCAGCCGAGCTTCGCGTTCCCCGAGTCGGTGGTGCAGCGACTGGCCGCGCAGCGGTGCACGGGCTTCGCGGGGGTGCCGTCGATGTTCCACCTGCTGCTGCGCGCCAGCTCGTTCCCGCGGCGCGCGCTGCCCGCGCTGCGCACCGTCCAGCAGGCCGGTGGGCGGCTGCCGCCCGCGCTGCTGGGGGAGCTCGTCGCGGCGCAGCCCCAGGCTCGGGTGTTCGTGATGTACGGGCAGACGGAGGCCACCGCGCGGCTCTCCTACCTGCCGCCCGAGGAGCTCGCGTCCCGGCCGGGGTCGATCGGCAGGGGGATCCCCGGGGTGCACCTGCGCGTCGTCGGCGCCGACGGCTGCGACGTCGCCCCTCGGGAGGTGGGGGAGATCTACGCGCGCGGCCCCAACATCTCCCCGGGGTACCTGCGCGACGACGCCGCCACCGCGCGCACGATGCCCGGCGGCGAGCTGCACACCGGGGATCTCGCCACGGTGGACGACGACGGCTACCTGTACGTCGTCGACCGCAGCGAGGACTTCATCAAGTCCTGGGGGTTCCGCATCGCGAGCCAGGACGTCGAGGCCGCCGCGATGGAGCATCCGGGACTCGTGCAGGCCGCTGCGATCGGCGTGCCCGACGACGCCGCGGGCGAGCGCGTCGAGCTCGTGGCCGTGGCCCGGGCCGGGGTGACACTCACCGCCGACGACGTCGTCGCGCACTGCCGTCGACTGCTCGCGAGGCACCAGGTCCCCGAGACCGTGCACCTGGTCGCAGAGCTGCCGCTCAACGCGAACGGCAAGGTGCTCAAGCGCGAGCTGCGGGCGCGCTACGCGTCGCCCGCGCGTACCCCGGCCGCTGCCCGGGCAGGGTAAGGAGGCCCACATGTCCGACATCCGCACCCCCGTGCCGCCCGCACCCGGACGCCCGCGTCGCCGCGGTGCCGTCGTGGTCGTCACCCTTGCTGCCCTCGCCGTGGCTGCCGTCGTGGCCGTGGCGGCGATCCTGCTCGAGAGGAACCGCATCATGCCCGACGTCGCCGAGCCCGGGGCCACGGGTCCGGGCGCCACCGCGCCCCTGGCCACCACCGCGCCGACCGCGGACGAGCTGACCGCCGCGGGGCACGCGCGAGTGCTGTTCGGGCACCAGTCCGTGGGGGACAACATCCTGGGCGGCATCGCGGCCGTCTATGAGCAGGCCGGGGTGACGCCCCCGCAGATCGTCGAGACCCGCGAGCCGGTGACCGGCGGCGACGGGTTCATCGCCCACACCTACGTGGGTGCCAACGGCGACCCGATGGGCAAGCTGGACGACTTCGTGGCCCTCACGAAGGGCCCGTTGGGGGACGGCGTCGACGTCCTCCTCGTGAAGTTCTGCTACGTGGACGTCACGGCGTCGACGGACGTGCAGGCCCTCTTCGACGGCTACGTGGCGGCGATGGACCAGATCCAGGCGGCGCATCCGGGCACCGTCGTGCTCTACACGACCGTGCCGCTGACTGCCGACCGCAGTGGCGGAGTCACGGCGATGGTCAAGTCGCTGCTCGGGCGTGGGGCCACCGACGTGGCCGACAACACCGCGCGCGCCCAGTACAACGCGCTGGTCCGTGAACGGTTCGGGGAGACGGGCCGCCTATTCGATATCGCGGCCGTCGAAGCAGCCCCGGGCTCCGACCCGGCCGCGCTCGACCCGGAGCTGACGTGGGACGGAGGCCACCTCAACGAGGCGGGCGCCCAGGCCGCCGCCCGCGAGCTCCTGCGGGTCGTCGCCGCGACCATCACCCCTGCGGGCTGACCTATGGGGACACGCGTGCACGGGACAGGGATCGACGTCGCCGACGTCTCACGCTTCGCACGGCTGGTGGCGCGCGGACCGGTGTTCACGGGGCGCTGGTTCAGCGCGGACGAGATCGCGCGCTGCCAGTGGTCCACCGACCCGGCCCGGGCGTACGCCGAGTGCTACGCGGCCAAGGAGGCCATCTGGAAGGCGCTCGCCCTCACCGGGTGGACGGGACCCGTGCCGTGGCGCTGGATCACCGTCGTCGAGCGCCCCGACGGTGCCTGGGAGGTCACGCTGAGCGGCCCGGTGGCGGCGGCCGCCGCCACCGCGTGCGTGGGCGAGGTGCAGATCGCCATCACCCACTCGGGCACTCGCGCCGTCGCGATCGCCCTGGCGACGGCCCGCGAGGGCGATCGCGGCAACGCGGTCGGCGACGTCGTCGATCAGCCCACCTCGGGGACCGGTTCGACCAGCACGGGAGGTTCGTGCAGGTAGGCGGTGGTGCGCCGCTTCTGCTCGATGTCGCGGTAGACGCGCCGCACCTGCTCGGCGGTGAGCCCCGCGGCGGCGGCGACGTCGTCGACCGCGACGGCGTTGTTGAGTCCGTACAGGCACAGGTCCATGCGCGCGTGCGGCAGCGAGAAGTAGAACTCCTCCTGGGACTGGGCCAGCGAGTACGTGTCCGTCGTGGAGGGACGCTCCTGGATCTGTTCCGGCACGCCCAGGTGCGCGGCCAGCGCGTACACCTGCGACTTGTACAGGTGTGCGATGGGCTTGACGTCGGCGGCGCCGTCGCCGAGCTTCACGAAGAACCCCTGGTCGTACTCCAGCCGGTTGGGCGTGCCCGTGACCACGTAGTTGAGCCGGTCGGCGTGGTAGTACTCGAACATCTTGCGGGTGCGCTGCTTGAAGTTGGTGGCGGCGACGATGCCCAGGTACGCCGCGGTGGTCAGCCGCCGGGTGACCCGCGAGCCGTCCGGGGCCTGCACGACGATCGAGTAGAGCCGGTACGAGTCCGAGTCGACCACGCTGGGCAGCACGATCTTGGACCGCCAGCCCGGACCGAACTCCGGGATCACCTCGCGGATCGCGGCGTCGCGGCGGCGGTAGCACCCGGCGGCGTCCAGGACCGGCCCGATGTTCTCGACCACCGAGTCGATGCCGAGCGAGTCGGTGAGCAGCGTCGAGAAGGTGAGCGACTCGTCCGCGGACTCCGACTCGGGCAGGTGCAGGCCGAGCACGCGGTCGGGCCCCAGCGCGCGCACCGCGAGCGCGGCGACGACGGACGAGTCGATGCCCCCGGACACGGCGACGACGGCGCCCTTGCGCCGGGAGCCCCGGACCACGTCGCGGATCGCCGCGGTGATGCGTGCGACGGCGGCCTCGGGATCGAGGGTGAGGGTCTGCGGACCGAAGCTCATGGGTGGCCCCTCCTTGTTCTCGCGTGGTCGTGCACCACCATCGGTGACGGCGGTGCGGCAGGGCAGCGGTGCTCGCTGCCGAGGAACATCTGGTGGAGGAGCTGGGCGGACACGATCGCGACGAGCCGCATGTTGTCCGTGTTGCTGAGCCCGCGTCCGTGCGTGCGGCGGCACTTGTCCACGAGCCGCTCCACGATGACGGGCTGGAACACCCCGGCGGCTGTGATCGCCTCGGGGGACAACGCCTCGTCGAGCCACTCCGGCGTTCCGCTCCCGAAGAACGCGGCGGCGTCGGGCGCCCGGTAGGGCTGCTTGGGCCGGGCCAGGATCTCGGGCGGCACCAGGTCGGCGAAGGCCCGCTTGAGCAGGTACTTCTCGTTCATGTCGAGGATCTTCTGCTCGGCGGGGAACTCGCTCGCCAGGGCGACGACGCCGGGGTCCAGGAACGGGAACCGGCCCTCGACGGAGCTCGCCGCGAGCATGCGATCGCCCTGGGACGACAGGAGGTAGCCGGGCAGCAGGGTGGCGAGCTCCAGCCATTGAGCGCGCGCGAGGCCGTCCCAGCGCGACGCCTCGGACGGCATGCGGTCCAGCACCGCACCGTCCGCCGCGCCGTCGAACCGGAGGTCGGGGGTCAGCATCGAGGTGAGCACGGCCGTCGAGTCCCATCGGGGCCGGTGCGACATCGCCGGGTCACGGGCGTCCAGGTTCCGGCCGAAGAACTGGGCAGCGAACGCTGGGGCGAAGGCGGGGGAGCGCTTCATCCACGGGTAGAGCTGCTCGACGGCTGCGGCGCGATCGACCGAGCCGGGGTCGGTGAGCCACCGCTCACGTAGTCGCGCCTCCCGGAAGATGTCGTAGCCCGCCAGCACCTCATCGCTGCCCTCGCCCGTGACGACGACCCGGTAGCCCTGGTCGCGCACGTGGCGTGAGAGCAGGAGCATGGGTGCCGCGGCCGTGCGCAGCAGCACGGTCTCAGCGTGATGCACGACGTCGGGGAACACCTCGGCGATCTGCCGCTCGGTGACCACCACCTCGCTGTGCCGGGTGCCCAGCGTGCGGCTCATGAGGTCCTGGTAGCCGCCCTCGTCGAGATCGGCGTCGGCGAACCGCAGCGAGAACGTGTGCAGGTCGGCATCCGTGTACTTCGTGATCGCCGCCGCCGTCACCGCGGAGTCGAGACCCCCCGACAGGTAGGCGCCCACGGGGATGTCGCTGCACTCGAACCGCAACCGGGTGGCCTGGACGACCTGGTCGCGCAGGTCGACCGTGTTCGCGTCGAGGTCCCGCCGCGGCTCCGCACCCCGCTCGGGGAAGCTCGGCTCCCAGTAGCGGTGTTCGTGCAGGCCCGCGGCGCCCACCTCCAGGTAGGAGCCGGGTGCCACCTGCTCGACGCCGGCGAACACGGTCCGGGGTGCGAACGGTGCCCAGAGCGTCAGCGTCTGAGCGAGCCCCTGCGGGTCGAGAGCGCGTCGCACGCGCGGGTCCGTGAACAGCGCCTTGACCTCGGAGGCGAACAGCAGGCGGTCTCCGGCACGTGCGTAGTAGAGCGGCGCGATGCCCATCGGGTCGCGACTCAGCACCAGACGGTCGGTCCGCCGGTCCCGGATCGCCATCGCCCACTGCCCGTTGAACCGTTCGAAGCAGCCCGGGCCCCACTCCAGCCAGGCCTGCAGCGCAACCTCGGTGTCCGAGCGGGTGCGGAAGCGATGCCCGCGGTCGCGCAGCTGTGCCGCCAGCTCCAGGTAGTTGAAGATCTCGCCGTTGAACGTGACCCAGACCTGCTCGTCGTCGTCGCACATCGGTTGCGCCCCGCCGGCCGCGTCGATCACCGCCAGGCGCGTGTGGCCCAGGGCCACGGTGTCGTCACGGAACCAGCCGCAACCGTCCGGGCCGCGGTGGTGCAGCGCGGCCATCATCCGCGCGACGGCGTCGACGTCGGGCACCGCCGATGGCGACCAGATGCCGCAGACTCCGCACATCTGCACCTCCCGGATGGACTGCCTGGCCGACCCCAGCGGGGACGTCGACGACTCGGGCAACGGCCGCCAGGGCGCCCGTGCTCTATGCCGAGCGTGCCCACGCACTGGTGAGGAAGGCCAGCACCTGAGTATCTGTGGACGCGGATTCACCCGGCGTTGTGCAGAGTTCGCCCCCTTTGGGCCGTCTTGGCGGTGCGGGTGGGGCGGTTCAATGAAGGTGTCCGGCGTTGAGCCCGGCTGTGGAGGGGAACGCGATGGACCATGTTCAAGAACGGATCGAGACGTTCGTGCTCGACCAGTTGCTCCTCGGTGACGCGGACCGCATGCCCGCCCACGGCGACTCACTGATCGAGACCGGGGTGATCGACTCCACCGGCGTCCTGGAGCTCATCGAGTTCCTGGAGGCGGAGTTCGGCATCCGGGTGGCCGACGACGAGACGGTCCCGGGAAACCTGGACGGCATCGAGCGCCTGGCGGCGTTCGTCGAGCGGAAGACGGCGCGGTGACGGCTGCCCGGATCGCCCGTGCCCCATCGCGGCCCCGCCTCGACTTCCGCGCGGACCTGGCGCGGCACGTGGCGACCCGCACCCGCACGTCCCAGCCGTCGCGAGCGGCGCGATGGTGGCTGCTCGCGACGGACTCCGAGCTGCACACGGTGGCGTGCTTCCGGTTCGGGCAGTATGTGGCGTTGCTCCGCGAGGACCACCACCTGCTCGCCGTGCCCGCCCTGGTGCTCCATCGGCTCTGGAACCGCCGCATCACCCACATCCACCACGCGGAGCTCAGCGGCCGCGCGACCATCGGTCCGGGGCTGCTGCTCATGCACCGTCACGGTGTCGTCGTCGGACCCTGCACGATCGGAAGGAACTGCGTGCTGCACCACAACCTCACGATCGGTGAGCGGGTCGCCGCCGGGAACCACGGGACGCCGCACATCGGTGACAACGTGTGGATCGGTCCCGGCGTCACCCTCACCGGTGCGATCACGGTGGGCGACGGCGCCACCCTGTCGGCAGGCAGCGTCGTGTCCCGGGACGTCCCGGCGGGCGCCCTGGTGGCGGGGAACCCGGGCCGCGTCATTGCCCGCGACTACGACAACCGTCCGATCCTCGGGTGCCCACCGCCCCCGAACACGTCCGCGCCGAGCACGCCCGCGGCGCGTGAGGCGGTCCGGTGAGCGGGGTGCTCGACCCGGGGGTCGGCGTCGCGATCGTCACCCGCTTCAACCTCCCCTCCCCGGGAGCGGAGTCTCTCATCCGGGCGAAGGAGGGCTGGCTGCGCGGCCGCGTCGAGCTGTTCGAACGGTACTGCCTGCCCAGCGTCGTGGCCCAGCGCGACCGCGACTTCGCGTGGATCGTGTACATCGACCCGGCCAGCCCGCAGTGGTTCCTGGACTGGGTGGACCGCACCGCGCCGGGGGCGTTCACGCCGCTGCGCCGCGAGGCGGTCGAGCCGGCCGATCTCGCGGCCGACGTCGCACGGGCACTCGGCGCCCGGACCGGATCTGCGCCCACCGACCGCGTCCTGACCGTGAACCTCGACAACGACGACGCCGTCGCCGTCGACTTCGTGGCCCGCCTGCGCGCGGCGGGGGAGCAGCGGGCGGGGCGCACCGCCCTGTACCTGGAGAACGGCCTGATCCTGCAGGGCACGCACCTGTTCGCGCGGCGCGACCCTTCCAACGCGTTCTGTGCCGTCGTCGAACCGTGGCAAGACCCGATGGGGAGCGGCCCGGTGACCTGCTGGGCCGACTGGCACAACCGCCTGGAGCTCCAGATGCCGGCCGTCCGGGTGGGCGGGGCACCGGGTTGGCTCCAGGTGGTGCACGGGTCGAACGTGAGCAACCGGGTGCGCGGCCGGCTCGTGAGCCCGCGCCCGTACTCCGGCCTGTTCGCCGTCGTCGTGGACGACCTGCCGCGGCCCTCCTGGGGCGACCTGCTGGTGGACCGGGTGGTGCGTTCGCCGCTGCGCGCGTTGCGCGACGGGGCTCGTCAGGTGGTCAAGACGGTGATTCTCACGGTGGGCGGCCGGACCGCCCTCAGCCGCCTGCGTGACGCCCGGGCCGGCGTCGCAGCGGCCGCACGCCGGGGGGCCTGACCGCACAGATCACCCGCCCTCCACCCGGGTGAACTCGGGCGAATCTCTCGTTTCAAGCCCTCGCACGCCGTTAGGTTCCAAGCGAGGGCACATGCACGTGCCCGTCCGCCATCGGATGTGAGGACTCCTCGGATGGATTCGCCGCTCGACACCCCACCGCCCGACAGGATCCTGCGCGCCGCTGTCATCGGTGCTGGGTACTGGGGTCCGAACCTCGCTCGCAACTTCGCGAGCTCGCCACGGTGGGACCTGGTCGCCGTGTGTGATCTGGACGCCGAGCGCGCCGCGAAGGTCGCCCGTGCGGCCGGCGGCGCCCAGGCCATGACCTCGGTGGACGAGCTTCTCGCCCGCGACGACGTCGACGCCGTCGCCATCGCCACCCCGGCCCGCACCCACCACGCGCTCGTGATGGCGGCGCTGCGCGCCGGCAAGCACGTGGTGGTGGAGAAGCCCATCGCCGACGACGTCGACGCGGCACGCGAGATGATCGCCGAAGCGGCGGCCCGCGGACTGGTGCTCATGACGGACCACACGTTCTGCTACACCCCGGCGGTGGTCAAGATCCGTGAGCTGATCGAGGCGGGCGAGCTGGGCGAGATCCTGTTCGTCGACTCGGTGCGCATCAACCTCGGGCTGGTGCAGCAGGACGTGGACGTGTTCTGGGACCTGGCCCCGCACGACCTGTCCATCCTCGACTACATCCTGCCGGGCGGCCTGCAGCCCGAGTCCGTGGCCGCGCACGGTGCCGACCCTCTCGGGGCGGGCAAGGCGTGCGTGGGGCACCTGGTGCTGCCCCTGCCCGGTGGTGCGGTCGCGCACGTCAACGTCAACTGGCTCAGCCCCACCAAGATCCGTAGCTTCACGGTGGGTGGCTCGCGTCGCACGCTCGTGTGGGACGACCTCAACCCGCAGCAGCGCCTCAGCGTGTACGACCGCGGCGTCGACCTGGAGACCCAGGCCCTCGACCGGCTGGACCGCAAGCACGCCACCATCTCCTACCGGCTGGGCGACACCTGGTCGCCCGCCCTCAAGGAGCGTGAAGCGCTGGGAGCCATGGTCGCCGAGCTCGCGGACTCGATCACGCAAGGTCGTGCCCCCCTGACCGACGGCGCAGCTGGGCTGCGGGTGCTCAACATCCTGGCTGCGGCGTCGGCCAGCCTGGCCGCCGGGGGCGACGCGTGCCCGGTAGCGATGGAGCCCGTGGTGATCGGGACCGAGACGAGGGACGAACTGGTGGGAGAGCCTGTATGAGCGTGTTGGACGGTGCGGAAGTCCTGGTCACGGGCGGGGCGGGGACGATCGGGTCGACGCTGGTGGACCAGCTTGTCAACGCAGGTGTCGCCCACGTCGACGTGGTCGACAACCTGGTGCGCGGGCGGCGCGCGAACCTCGACGACGCCCTGGCCACCGGTCGGGTCAGTCTGATCGAGGGTGACATCCGTGACCGGGACCTGGTGCACGACCTGACGAAGGGCAAGGACCTGGTGTTCCACCAGGCCGCGATCCGCATCACCCAGTGCGCGGAGGAGCCCCGTCTCGCCCTCGAGGTGATGGTCGACGCCACGTTCAACGTGTTCGAGGCCGCCGCCGAGCACAAGGTCGGCAAGCTCGTCACGGCGTCGTCGGCATCCGTGTACGGCATGGCGGAGCAGTTCCCGACGACAGAACGCCACCACCACCACAACAACGACACCTTCTACGGGGCGTCGAAGTCGTTCAACGAGGGGATGCTCCGGTCGTTCCGGGCCATGTACGGCCTGGACTACGTGGCCCTGCGCTACTTCAACGTGTACGGCCCGCGCATGGACGTGCACGGCCTGTACACCGAGGTGCTGGTGCGGTGGATGGAACGCATCGCCGACGGCAAGCCCCCGCTGATCTTCGGTGACGGCCGCCAGACGATGGACTTCGTGTGCGTGCCCGACATCGCCCACGCCAACGTGCTCGCCGCGGCGTCCGACGTCGTGGACGGGCACTACAACATCGCGTCGGGCACCGAGACCAGCCTGCTGGAGCTTGCTGAGGCGCTCCTGCGGGCCATGGACTCGGACCTGGGCGTCGAGCACGGTCCGGAACGGGCTGTCAACGGCGTGGTGCGCCGCCTGGCCGACACGTCCGCCGCGCGCCGCGACCTGGGCTTCGAGTCGACGATCGGGCTCGACGAAGGGCTGCGGCTGCTCGTGGACTGGTGGCGCCCCCTGCGCGCGGAGATCGCCGCCGGGCGGAAGGCCGCCGCATGAACCTCCACTCCGCGACTGCTGCCGCTCCGGTGGCCGAGGCTCCCACCCGCATCAACGTGATGAAGCCCTGGCTCGGTGCCGACGAGGTTGCCGCGGTCACGGCAGTCATCGAGTCCGGTTGGGTAGCACAGGGCCCGAGGGTGGCCGCGTTCGAGCGCGCGTTCGCGGACGCCGTGCAGGCCGCGGACGCCGTCGCCGTGTCCTCCTGCACCACCGCGCTGCACCTGGCGCTCGTCGTCGCCGGTATCGGGGCAGGCGACGACGTCGTCGTGCCGTCGTTCTCGTTCATCGCGACCGCGAACGCCCCCACCTACGTGGGCGCCCGTCCCGTGTTCGCCGACGTCGACGCGGTCACCGGCAACGTGACCGCGCAGAGCGTCGAGGCGGCGCTGACCCCCGCCACCCGTGCCGTCATCGTCGTCGACCAGGGCGGCGTGCCCGTCGACCTCGACCCCATCCGGGCGCTGTGCGACCCGCGCGGCGTCGTCGTCATCGAGGATGCCGCCTGCGGGGCCGGGTCCACCTACCGGGGCCGGCCCGTCGGGGCGGGAGCCGAGCTCGCCGCCTGGTCGTTCCACCCCCGCAAGATCCTCACCACCGGTGAAGGCGGCATGCTCACCACGAGCAACCCCGAATGGGCGGCACGCGCACGCCGTCTGCGCGAGCACGCCATGAGCGTCTCGGCCGCAGACCGGCACGCGGACCTGGTCTCCCCGCCCGAGCAGTACGAGGAGATCGGCCACAACTTCCGCATGACCGACCTCCAGGCCGCCGTCGGCCTGGTACAGCTCGGCAAGCTGCCCGAGGCAGTTGCGCGACGCCGGGAGCTGGCCGCGAGGTACCGGTCGGCGCTCGCGGACGTGCCCGGCGTGCGCCTGGTGGACGACCCGCCGTACGGAACCGCCAACTTCCAGTCGCTGTGGCTGGAGGTGACGCCGCCCTACCCGCTGGACCGCGAAGGGCTGCTGCTCGCGCTCGCGCAGGCTGGCGTGTCGGCGCGGCGCGGCATCATGGCGGCGCACCGCCAGCCTGCCTATGCGGGTCGCGACACCGGCTCCGCCACGCTCCGGGTGACCGAGCGGCTGACCGATGCGACGCTGATCCTTCCGCTGTTCCACCAGCTCACCGAGGACGAGCTGGCGCGGGTCGTCGCCGTCATTCGTGGGCCGGTCCCCCACGTCGACGGGGCTTGAGATGACCGGCGTGCTGATCCTCGGGGCGAGCGGGCTCGCCCGTGAGGTGCTGCCCGTGCTGCGCGAGCAGGGCCGCGACGTTCTGGGCATCCTGGACGATCGGCACGCGGAGCTGCCCCGCACGGTCGGTGGCGTCCCCGTGCTCGGTGGGATCGCCGACGTCGGCCTGTACCCCGACGCCGAGCTCCTCGCGTGCGTCGGCCCCAGTGGCGTGCGCTCGGACGTCGTCGCCCGGGCCGAGTCGGCGGGCGCCCGGCAATGGGCGACCGTCGTCGACCCGTCGGTGCGCAACCCCGGTGACTGCCCGGTGGGGCAGGGCTCGATCCTGCTGGCGGGGGTCACCCTCACCGCCGATGCCGTTCTTGGCGAGCACGTGGTGGCGATGCCCGGGGTGACGGTCACGCACGACTGCCTGGTCGGGGACTTCGCAACGCTCGCTGCGGGCGTGTCCCTCGGCGGGGCAGTGCGCGTCGGGCGTGCCGCCTACCTCGGGATGAACGCCTCCGTCCGCCCCGGCGTCGTCATCGGCGCTCACGCGACGGTCGGCATGGGGGCCGCGGTCCTGACCGACGTGCCCAGTACGAAGACGTGGGTGGGCGTACCCGCCCGGCAACTGAAAGCAGGTGTCCGTCCATGAGCGTTCCCTTCCTCGACCTGGCCGCGCAGTCGGCCGAGATCGCCGACGAGGTCTTGCCCACGTGGCAGGAGCAGCTCCTGTCCGCGGGATTCGTGGGCGGCAGCGAGGTCGCCGCGTTCGAGTCCGAGTACGCCGCGTACATCGGCACCCGGCACGTCGTCGGGGTGGGGAACGGCACCGACGCCGTGGAACTCGCGCTGCGCGCTGTCGGCGTCCGTGCCGGCGACGAGGTGGTGATACCCGCGAACACGTTCATCGCGACAGCGGAGGCCGCCTCCCGCATCGGCGCGGTGCCCGTTCTCGTGGACGTCGACGCCGAGCACCTGCTCATCGACCCCGCCGCCGTCGAGGCCGCCGTCACCGAACGCACCCGCGCCGTCGTGCCCGTGCACCTGTACGGCCAGACCGCGCCCGTGGAGGACCTGCGGCCCATCGCCAACCGGCACGGCCTCGCCATCGTCGAGGACGCCGCCCAGTCGCAAGGGGCGTCGTCGTCGGCGGGCATGGCCGGTGCGCTGGGACGGGTGGCCGCCACGAGCTTCTACCCGGGCAAGAACCTGGGCGCCGCCGGCGACGCCGGCGCGGTGCTCACGAACGACCCCGAGGTCGCGGCGTTCGTGCGCAACGTCGCGGCCCACGGGTCCACCACCAAGTACGTGCACGACCGTGTGGGGTTCAACTCCCGGCTCGACGCCGTCCAGGCCCCCGTGCTGCGCGCCAAGCTGCGCCGGCTCGACGGGTGGAACAAGGCCCGCCGGATCGCCGCCGACCGCTACGCCGAGCTCTTGGCCGATGTGCCGGGCGTGCGCGTGCCCACCAGCCGCGCAGGCAACGAGGACGTGTGGCACCTGTACGTGGTGCAGGTCGAGGAGCGCGACCTGGTGCTCGCCGAGCTGCACCAGGCCGGGATCGGCGCCGCCCTGCACTACCCGACCCCCCTGCACCTCACGGCCGCCTACGCACACCTCGGCTACACGGCCGGGCAGTTCCCGGTGACGGAGGCCGCTGCGGGGCGCATCCTGTCCCTGCCGATGTTCCCGCACCTGCGCGAGGAGCAGCAGGTGGCGGTGGCCGACGCCCTCACGGCAGCCGTGGGGCGCGGGGCCCGCTGAGCGCTCCGCCCCCCAAGCCCTCGAAACCCGGACAGGTAGCACCCATGGCCCATCAGACGTTCCCCCGCGCGGCCCGCGCGCGCCGCAGCGTGTCCGTGGTCATCCCCTGCTACCGGTACGGCCACTACCTGCCCGGTGCGGTGGCCGCCGCGCTCGACCAGCGGTGCGTGGACGTGCGGGTCATCATCGTGGACGACTGCTCCCCGGACGATTCGCTCGACGTCGCCCGCGAGCTTGCGCGCGGCGACGACCGCATCCGCGTGATCGCCCATGAGGTCAACCGGGGGCACATCCAGACGTACAACGACGGCCTGGCCGCCGTGGACACGGACTTCTTCGCGCTCGTGTCGGCCGACGACCTGGTGGCGCCGCGCGCCCTGGACCGCGCGGCCGCCCTCATGGACCGCAACCCGTCGGTGGGCATGGTGTTCGGTGAGGTGCGGCAGTTCGAGGACGAGCCCCCGCTGGACGCGGTGCGCCGCGGGCCGAGTCTGTGGCGGGTGTACGACGGGCACGAGTGGGCTGAGCGCGTCTCCGAGCAGGGCCACAACCCGATCGTCTCGCCCGAGGTCGTCGTACGCACCGAGGCCCTGCACAAGCTCGGCGGATACAACCCGGCCCTGCCGCACTCGGGCGACCTCGAGTACTGGCTGCGCGTCGCCAGCCGGTGGGATGTCGGCCAGGTGCGCGGGCGGGTGCAGGCGTTCTACCGGGTGCACGGTGCCAACATGCACCTGACGCAGTTTGCGTCCAACGTGGTGAACATCCGCCAGAAGATGGGCGCGTTCGCGTTTCTGGCCGGCCCCGACGCGGCGCAGCACTGGCCCCGGGCCCGCGAGGTGCACGACCGGGCCTCGGGCACGCTCGTCGAGGAGGCCCTTGCCTACGCGCGTCAGGCGCGGGACGGTGGCGACGTCGCGCTCGAGCGCGAGTTTCTGGATGTGGCCCGTGAGATCGCGGTCACCCATGACTGACACGTCACGCGCGCAGCCTGCGGGCGGCGCCCCCGAGGGGCCGGACGGGTCGATCCGCGAGCAGACCGCGGCCGGGATCGGGTGGAGCGCCGCCCAGAAGTGGGCCATCCGGCTCACCGGCTTCGCCAGCGTGGCCCTGCTCGCCCGCATGCTCGACCCGCACGACTTCGGCCTGGTGGCCGCCGCCACCACGATCATGCCGCTGCTCTACCTTCTCTCCGACCTGGGGTTCACCACCTACGTGGTGCAGGCCGAGAGCGTGAACCCGCGCCTGCTCAGCACCGCGTTCTGGTTCTCGACGTCGGCGGGGGTGGTGCTCAGCGGAGCCCTGGTGCTCACCGCCCCCTTGGTGGCCGACGCCCTGAACGTGGACGGGCTCGCCGCCGTGCTCCAGGTGCTGGCGATCGCGGTGCTCGCCGTGGCGCTCGGCTCCGCGCCCACCGCGATCCTCAAGCGCCGCATGGCCTTTCGCACCCTCGCGCTCCAGTCCGGGGTCGCCTCCGTGGTGGGCCAGGTGGTGGCCGTGGCCGGCGCACTGGCCGGATGGGGGGCGTGGGCGCTCGTGGCGCAGCTCCTGGTGGCCCAGACGCTGGGCTGCGTGCTGGTGTGGATCGCCGCGAAGTGGGCGCCCACCGGCGGGTTCTCCCGCAGCGAGTTCCTGCAGATGGCCCGGTTCGGCACCCAGGTGGTGGGGATCGAGGTCATCGCGATCCTGCGTTCCTGGGGTGAGAACGCGGTGATCGTGCTCGTGCTCGGCACCTCCGGCCTGGGGTACCTCAACATCGCGCAGCGTCTCATCCAGATCTCCCAGGACCTCACGGTGTCCTCGGTGACGCCTGTGACCACGGTGGCCTTCGCGCGCATCCGCGAGGGCGTGCAACGCCTGCGCCGCGCATATCTGGACGTCGTGGAGGTCACCTACGCCGTTGCCATCCCGTTCGTCGCGGTGCTGGCCGTCGGGTCCCCGCTGATCATCCCCCTCGTGTTCGGCCATGGCTGGGGGCCGAGCATCGCGCCCGCCCAGGTGTGGGCGCTCGCGAGCTTCCTGGTGGTGGGCGCCGTCGTTGACCACTCCCTGTTCTACGGCATGGGGCGGCCCGGCACGTGGCTGGGCTACGCCGCCGCCACTGACGCGCTCACGTTCGCGGTCACCGCGTTCGCGGTGCGGTACGACCTTA